>NZ_DAIUEE010000003.1:0-358070 GCF_036845285.1 Pseudoxanthomonas sp. | reverse complement strand
GATGAGCTGGGACCGATGCCGATCTTGAACAGGTCGAACGTGCTGACTGCCATGCTGCGAACCACTCCGGAAAGGCCGCTATTCTAAGCACGTAGACGTTCCGCACCCTTCATTCCTCAACCGCCATGCCCCTGATCCTGTACCAGCGCGACGACTGTCATCTGTGCGACGAGGCGCTGGAAGTGCTCGCGCAAGCGCGCATTCCCGAGTTCGAAAGCGTTTTCATCGACGAAGACGACGCACTGGAAGCGCGCTACGGCATCCGCGTACCCGTGCTGCATCGCAGCGACACCGGTGCGGAGCTGGGTTGGCCGTTCGATGCGGGCGCGGTGGCGGTGTTCCTGCACCGGTAAAGCTGTCCGTCGACGGAACGGACGGACGGTGGCGTGCCAGGGCATGGGACGGTCGCGCTAGGCTTGGCCCCTCCAGTCGAGGGGGTTTCCCATGGCATTGATGCGCGGCGTGTGGCTGACGCTCATGGTCGCCGGTGCCGGCGTGCCCGTCGCGCCTGCAGGCGGTGTCCACGACGACGATCCGGCGCTGCGCCGGATGCACGGCGAGTTCGTCGATGCCTTCGTGGACAGCCGGGGCTTCGGCAAGATGCGTATCACCCCGATGATGGCGCGCATGCGCGATGCCTGGTTCGAGGCCGTGGACGAACACGGGCGCTGCGTGATCGACGTGGAACTGGTCGGTGTCGCCCGGCACGATCCGCCGGTGGTCCACACCGCCAGTTTCATGGGCTTCCAGCACCCGGATGGCGATCCCGGACTGCGCGTGTCTCCTGCCTCCACGCGCGGACTGCATGCGTGGGAGCGCGAGGCGCTGGCGGCATTGCAGGCGGGCAGGGAACTCGTCGTGCGAAGTACGTCGCGCGGCGAACGCGCGATGGGTGCGATCCGCGCGCGCCCGGCCTGTCTGTCATGCCATGAGAACCATCGCGAGGGAGACGTCCTTGGCGCCCTGGTCTACGGACTGGGACGCCTCTCCGTACCCGCGCAGGCGGCCGGGTCGCGTTCCTGCCAGCCCGCGCGGATCACTTCGTCTTGAACACGACCTTGGTGCTGATCGCGACCTCGTTCGGGATCGTCGAGGTATCGGCCCAGTCGCCGCCGCCGACGCCGAAGTCCAGGCGCTTCACCGTCGCCTTGCCGGCCAGCACCGGCTGCGCGCCCGGCGTCCAGGTGAAGGTCAGCGTCACCGGCTTGCTGACGCCGCGCAGCGACAGCGTGCCGTCGGCCGCGTACTGGTTGCCGCCCAGCGACCGGAACTTCGTCGCGGTGTAGCGCGCCTGCGCGAACTTGGCGACGTTGAAGAAGTCGGCCGACACCAGGGTGCCGTCGCGGTCGCCGTTGCCGGTCTGCGTGCCGGCGAGCTGGATGGCGACATCGAGCTTGCTGGTGGCGAGCTGCGCCGGATCGAAACTCAACGTGGTGGTGAAACCACCGAACTTGCCGGTGAAGGTTTCGCCCTGGTAGTTGCTGGCGAACACCAGGGTCGAACCCGGCGCCTGCACGTAATCGGCGGCGGTGGCCTGGCCGGCGACGGCCAGCAGCAGGGAAGCAAGCGCCAGGCGCACGCGGTCAGGGGTTTTCATCGGGGGAATCCTGCGGGGTGGGGGGAAGAGGGGCGGTGACGGGCGCTGCAACGGTGGCGCGTCGCCCCGGCAGCATGCGGCGCAGCGTGGCATCGCCCTGGAAGAAGTGGTGGTAGAACGCAGCGCCCGCGTGCGCAAGGACCAGCGCCACGAGAACCCAGAACAGCAGTTCGTGCGCACCCTCGGCGGCGTCGTGCACGCCGTCACTGCGGCCAGTGATGGCAGGCAGGTTGAACAGCTTGAACCACTGCAGCGGATAGCCAGCGGCCGAGTTCAGCACCCAGCCCGACAGCGGGATGGCGAACAGCAGCGCGTAGAGCAGCACGTGCGTCACCGACGCGATGCGTTGCTGCCAGGTGGGTGTCCCGGCGACCGGTGCCGGCGCGCCGGCATAGACGCGCCACAGCACGCGCAGCGCCACCAGCGCCAGGATGGTCAGGCCGATCGACTTGTGCAGCGCATAGACATTGATCTTGCGTGGCCCGTTCGGCAGGTCGCCCATGGTCAGGCCGAGATAGGCCATCACCAGGATCAGCACGACGATGGTCCAGTGGAACAGCTGGCTGACCGCGCCCCAGTGATGCTCGGTGTTCTTCAGTGTCACGGCGTCGGCTCCGCAGCGGGGGAGGAAGGAGGCGTGTCGGTCGCGTCGTCGCCGGCCTTGCCGCCGTAGGTGGCTTCGGCCTCGATCCGCAGTTCGACGGCGTCGCCGATCACCGATTTCCAGGCGGTGATGCCGAAGTCGGCGCGGCTGAGCGTGGTGGTCGCGGAGAACCCCACCGTGCGCCGGAACGGTGGCATCGGGTGGCGCTTGGCGGCATTGAGGGTCACGTCGAGCACGACCTCGCGCGTCACGCCGCGCAGGCTGAGATCGCCGACCACGCGCGCATGCGTCGCATCGACCGGTTCCACCCGCGTGGAGACGAAGCGCGCCTCCGGGTGGCCTTCGGCATCCAGCAGCGACTTCGCCAGCGTGGCCTTGTTCCAGTCCGCATCGCCCAGGTCGGCGCGCGCGATCGGCACGTGGACGTCGACGCGCGCGCGGCTCCAGTCGTCGGGATCGAACACCAGCGTGCCGGTGCTGCCGGAGACCGTGCCGAGCGCGTTCGAGAACCCGGCATGCGAGATGGCGAACATCACGCGCGTGTGCACGGGATCCAGCGTGTACTCCGCCAGGGTGTCGCGGGCGAACGCGGTGACGGGCAGCAGCGCCAGCAGGCAGAGGCTGTGCATCAGCAGGCGGCGGGTGGTCGTTCCGGGCATGGGGACGGATTCTAGGGGCCGGCCCATGAAGATACCCCGCTTGCGCGTGCAACGGTCCGTTGCGACGATGCCCGGCGGGGTGACCAGGGAACGAGGGGCGGGCAGGAATGGCGATGCGTGCGTGGTGGTTGGTGCTGCTGTGCTGCCTGGTGTGCGCGCCCGCGCTCGCCACCGTGCCCGAGATCCCGCGCTTCCGCCTGCTCGGCGCCGGCGATGGCCTGCCATCCAGCACCATCCCCGCACTTGCGCGTGATCGTGCGGGCCACCTGTGGATCGCGACCTGGGATGGCCTGGCGCGCTACGACGGCGTCAGCTTCAAGGTCTGGCGGCACGATCCGCTCGATCCCGCGTCGCTGCCGGGCAATGTCGTGCAGGCGCTGCATATCGATGCGTCCGACCGGATCTGGGTCGCGACCGAGAATGGCGGTCTCAGTGTGATGGATACCGATCGCCGCGGCTTCCGCCACTACCGCATGGCCGATCATCCCCGCATGGGCAGCGATGATGTGTTCGCCATCACCAGTCGCGGTGGCGACGTGTGGTTCGGCACCTTCGGCGGCGGCCTGCATCGCCTCGCCGCCGATGGCGGCATCACGCGTTTCGCCGCGGCGGCAGCGGGTACCGAAGGCCTGCCGTCGGACAACGTGCTGTCGCTGGCCTTCGATGCGAAGGGCGTGCTGTGGGTCGGCACCATGGGGGGGCTGGCCCGCTACGACGGCGGTCGCCTGCGCCGCCTGGCGCTGCCGGCCGGCGACGGCCTGATCATCTACTCGGTGACGGCCGATGCGGATGCCATGTGGGTGGGCGCCTCCGATGGCGTGCACCGCTGGTCGCCGGACGGGCACTGGGTGTCTCCGCCGTGGTCGCCGATGTTCGCGCGGCCCAACGCGCTGATCGCGATGACCAGCGACGGCCAGGGCGAGTACTGGCTGGCCAGCCAGGGCGGGCTGTGGCGCACGGAAGGCGATCTTGCGCCGTCGCCGGTCAACTACGACGCGCAGAGCGTGGGCATCGGCCGCGTCCTGCAGACGGTGCTGGCGCTGCCGGATGGTGGCCTGTGGGTGCCGGTGCCGACACGGGGCCTGGCCTACCTGCGTTCGGACTGGCGACGCATCGCCGCGTTTTCGTCGGCGCAGGGATTGGGCGGTGGCCTGTACCGCGGCCTGTCGCAGGCCGGTGCCGACGGCGTCTGGATCGCCAGCAGCACGGGCAAGGTCGAACGGCTGGATACGCGCAGCGGCCACGTCGTGCCGTTGCCGCACCATGCCGCACGGCTGGGCGAGTTGCGGCTGACCTCGTTGCGGCAGGACCGCCATGGCCTGCTGTGGATCGGCCATCGCAGCGGCCTGATCCGCATGGATCCGACTACCGGTGCGATGCAGCAGTGGGGTCAGGCCGGCGATGGCGCCGTGCCCGACAACACCTCGATCGACTGGCTGGTCGAGGCGCCGGACGACACCCTGTGGCTGGTCTCGCAGATGGGTGGCGTGCAGCAGCGCGAACTGGCGACCGGCCGCGTGCTGCATACGATCGCCAAGCAGGAGGACGGCAGCGGGCTGCCCGACATCGAGGCGCTGGTGGTCGCGCCGGACGGGAGCGTCTGGCTGGGGGGGGCCGCGGGCATGATGGTCTGGGATGCGGCGGCGGAGCGCTTCGTCGCCGTCGCCGCGATGGGGACCGAGCGCGTGTATGCGTTCGCCTTCGAACACGCCGACCGCCTCTGGCTGCATCGCATGTCCGGCGTCGAAGCCTGGCGCCGCGACGGCCATCGTTGGCTGCGCGAGCGGCGCATCGGTGCCGCGGAAGGATTGCCGGCGGTCGAGTCGACCGGCCTGGCGGTGGATCCGCAGCGGCGCGTGTGGCTGGGAACGCGCCGCGGCCTGTTCCGCATCGATCCCAACCTGCAGGGTTCGCGCACGCTGCTGCGCAACTTCGGCGTGCGCGAAGGACTGCTGAGCCAGGAGCTCAACGACCGGGGCCTGCTGATGACGCGGGATGGTCTGCTGGCGACCACGGCGGCGGACGGTTCGGTCTCGCTGCTCGACACGCAACTGCCCGATCCCAGGCCGGTCGTCCCCAACCTGGTGCTGGACGGCCTGCAGGTGAGCCGTGGCGACGATGTGATACCGCTGAGGATCGACCAGCCGCTGGTGCTGCAGCCCGGGGACCACGAACTGCTGGTCGGGACGCGCCTGCTGAGCTACGAGAATCCGCTGGGCAATCGTTATCGCTCGCTGCTCGAGGGCTTCGACACGGGCTGGGTCGACCAGGGAGCGAGTGGCGAGCGCGTGTTTTCCGCGCTCACGCCGGGCCGCTACCGGTTGCGCGTGCAGGCGTACGACGCCGCCGGCAACGCGTCGCGCGAGTTGCTGTTGTCCGCCCACGTGTTGCCGCCGTGGTGGCGCAGCCCGTGGGGCCTCGCGCTGTTCGCCGTCGTCGGCGTCCTGATGCTGCTGGCGGTCGCCGCTGCCTACCGCCGCCGCGTGCGCCGCCGCAGTGCGTGGCAACTGGCCGAGCACAAGCGCGAACTGGCCGAACAGGCCTCGCTGGCGAAGACCCGGTTCCTGGCCACGCTGGGCCACGAGATCCGCACGCCGATGACCGGCGTGCTGGGCATGAGCGAACTGCTGCAGGCGACCCCGCTGGACGATCGGCAGAAAGGCTATGCCGATGCCATCCAGCGCGCGGGCACCCACCTGCTGCGCCTGATCAACGATGCGCTCGACCTGGCGAAGATCGAGGCGGGCAAGCTGGAACTGCAGCAGGTCGAATTCGACCTGCACGCGCTCATCGCCGATGTCGTGGCATTGATGGGGCCGGTGGCGGGCAAGCGCGGACTCGCCTTCCACGACGGCATCGCCGCCGGCGTGCCGCGCACCGTACGTGGCGATCCGCTGCGGCTGCGGCAGATCCTGCTGAACCTGCTGGGCAACGCCATCAAGTTCACCGAGGCGGGCCACGTCTCGCTGCATGTGCAGCCCCTGGCGTCGCAGGGCGTCCGGCTGATCGTCGGCGATACCGGGCCGGGCATCAACGCGGAACAGCAGGCGCGGCTGTTCCGCCGTTTCGAGCAGGCCGACGGCGCGCAGACGACCGCGCGCTACGGCGGCAGCGGACTGGGACTGGCGATCTGCCAGGAACTGGCGATGGCGATGGGGGGCCGCATCGACATCGACAGCGCACCGGGCAGGGGCACGCGTTTTTCCGTCGACCTGCCGGCGCTGCAGGCCGTGGCGGGCGACGCCGGACGCGCGGCATCTCCGATGGAAGCGACGCAGGCGCCCGTGCAGGTCGGGTCGCTGCACATCCTGCTGGTCGAAGACGACGCCACGGTCGCCGACGTCGTGGCCGGCCTGCTGCGCGCGCGCGGCCATCGGGTGACGCACGCGCCGCATGGCCTGGCCGCCCTGGCCGAGGTGGTCACGACGGTCTTCGACGTGGCCTTCCTCGATCTTGACCTACCGGGACTCGACGGCATGGCGCTGGCCCGCCAGCTGCGCCTGCACGGCGTGACCACGCCCTTGATCGCGTTGACCGCGCGCACCGATGCCGAAGCCGAACCGCTCGCGCGGCAGGCGGGTTTCGACGACTTCGTCCGCAAGCCGGTCACCGGCGACATGCTGGCGGCGGCGATCGCATCGCAACGCGAGCGCGGTGCGCCGCCGGACGGGACGGCTCCCTGAGCATCCTCGGCAGCGGCCCGCGAAGGGACGATGTCGGCACGCTCAGCGCAGGCGGTGCAGTTCCATCACGCCGGCGATCGGGTCGTAGTAGAACCAGTCGCTGGCATGGTCGGCGAGCCAGCCGGTCTGCATGCGTGTCGCCGGCGGCACATGGCACAACACACCCGGGCCGTGGTCCTCGTCGGGTGCGACGGACGCGGGGGGCGTCTCGTCGAGCAGATTCTCCAGCGAGGCAGGCTTGTCGCCCCAGGTCAGGCAGTCCGCCTCCCTGCTGCTGTCGGCCGGCCACCCCATGCGGGTCCAGAACGCCTCGCGTCCACGGGCCTGCAGGCGGTGGGCGTCGTGGACCTCGCCATCGGCCATGCGCACGATGCGCCAGCGTCCAGCGGTGGCGTCGACCGTCCACACGACCTCGTCCGCGTCGTGGGTTGCGGCATGGCCGTACTGGCCGGCGAACGGCGCGACGTCGTCCGCGTGCGCAAGCGACGCAGAGGCCAGCAGGACCAGCAGGCAACGTCCGCGCACCGGTTCAGTCCGCCCAGGCTTCGACATACAGCGTGCGCGACGCGTCATCCGGATCGGCATGGATCCAGATGCCGCCGGCTTCCGAGGCCGGCAGGTAGAAACCGTCGTCGGCCGCCAGCATGGTGCATGCGGCGGCCGGGGATTCGTCCGCCAGCGTGCGCGCGAGGCACATGTCCTCCACGAAGCGCCGGACCGCAGGGCCTGCCACGGCGAATGGCGCGGCCAGCACGTACTGGTGGTCGCCCCAGCGCTGCGAATCCATCAGCCGCACCTCGGCCACCGGCTGGCCGGCCAGTTGCACGCGGTCGGAGCGCAGCACCGCGTGTGCGGTCACCGCCGTGAGGGTCTGCTGCGCGTCGTCCGCCAGGGTGTCATCGCAGTCCAGTTCGACGCGCACCGCGCGCGTGCGCCATCCGGGAGGCAGTTCATCCACGCGGCGTGCACGGATGCGGTCGCAGCCGGGCATCGCGTCCAGGCCGTGCGCGGCATGCGCGCCGGGCACCACCATCACCAGCGCGGGAAAATCGCCGCCCGTGACGTGCATGATCCGCGCGGCGCCGGCCTCCTCGGCGCGGACGCGCGCGCCAGCCACCAGCAACAGGCCGGCGGCGGCGGGGGCGAGCAGGTGGCGGCATTCCATTGCGTCACTCCGGCGGGGTGGAACGGGTGCGTCAGCGTGCGCTGTAGGCGTGGACTTCGTCCACCAGCACGGCGACGTGATCGGGGTTCATGTCCGGCGACATGCCGTGGCCCAGGTTGAACACATGGCCTTCGCGCGAGCCGCCATTGCCGTCGCGGTAGCTGTCGAGTGCGCGGCGCACCTCGCGGCGGATCGCGTCGGGCGAGCCGTACAGCGTGGCCGGGTCCAGATTGCCCTGCAGCGCCACCTTGCCCTGCGTGCGGCGCGCGGCCTCGCCCAGTTCGACCAGCCAGTCCACGCCCACGCCATCTGCGCCACTGGAGGCGAGTTCTTCGAGGTAGGCGGCCGTACCCTTGCCGAACAGGATCAGCGGGGTGCGCTCGGCGCCTTCGCCGCGATCAAGTTCCTGCGCGATGCGCTGCAGGTAGGGCAGGGAGAACTCGCGGTACATCGCTGGCGAGAGCACGCCGCCCCAGGTATCGAACACCTGCAGCGCCTGCGCGCCGGCCGCGCGCTGCGCGGCGAGGTAGGCGATCACCGCGTCGGTGTTGACCGCCAGCAGCCGGTGCAGCGTGTCCGGGTCGTTGAGCGCCATCGCCTTGATCAGCGCGAAATCCTTGCTGCCACCGCCCTGCACCATGTAGCAGGCCAGCGTCCAGGGGCTGCCGGAGAAGCCGATCAGCGGCACCTTGCCGTCCAGCTCGCGGCGGATCACGCGCACCGCGTCCATCACGTAGCGCAGTTCGGCTTCCATGTCCGGCACGCCCAGCTTCGCCGCATCGGCGGCGCTGCGCACGGTGCGCTCGAACTTCGGGCCTTCGCCTTCGACGAAATACAGGCCCAGGCCCATCGCGTCGGGGATGGTCAGGATGTCGGAGAACAGGATCGCCGCGTCCAGGTCGAAACGGCGCAGCGGCTGCAGGGTCACTTCGCAGGCCACCTCCGGATTCTTCGCCATGCCGAGGAAGCTGCCGGCCTCCTTGCGCGTGGCGCGGTACTCCGGCAGGTAGCGGCCGGCCTGGCGCATCAGCCACACGGGCGTGCGGTCCACGGGTTCGCGGCGCAGGGCACGCAGGAAGCGGTCGTTCTTCAAATCGGTCATTCGGGAGATCCGGAAAGGGGTTACTTGGGCGCGTCGGCGCCGCGGGCGAACATCAGCTGGAAGCCACGCTTGAGGTGGCTGTCGCGCGCCTTCTCGAACGCGGCGTTCGCCTCGTCCTGCAGCAGGTACTGCTCGCGCTTCAGCGAGGCGCGACCGCCGATCTGGCCGGTTTCGCGCAGCAGTTCCCAGCCGCCGAACAGGTCGGGCTGCAGGGTCAGCTGGACGTAGCGGGGGGCTTCGCCCGCGTCGGGGCGTTGCTGGAGGAGGACGCGCATGGCGGCATTTTAGCCGGACGGGTCGTCAGGCGGACAGCACGGCCAGCACGCGGGCCTCGTCCACGTCCGGCACCACCTCGGCCTGGCCCAGGCCGCGCCACAGCACCAGCCGCAGGCGGCCGGCGATGTTCTTCTTGTCCAGGCGCATGCGGGCGAGCAGGGCGTCCGGCACCAGGCCGGCGGGAATGCGGACCGGCAGGCCGTAGTCCGCCAGCAGGCGTTCCAGGCGGTCGGCGTCGCCTGCGGACGCCATCCCCAGGTCGGCCGAGAGGCGCGCCGCCAGCACCATGCCCACCGCCACGGCTTCGCCATGGTTGAGGTTGTCGTTGCCGACGCCGCCATAGCCCTGTTCGGTCTCAATGGCGTGGCCGAAGGTGTGGCCGAAGTTGAGCAGGGCACGCTCGCCCTTCTCCAGCGGATCGCGGGCGACGATCTCGGCCTTGTGTTCGCAACTGGCGGCGATGGCCAGGGCCAGCGCTTCTTCGTCCATGGCCAGCAGCGCCACGCGCTCCTGTTCCAGCCACTGGAAGAAGCGCGCGTCGCGGATGGCGCCGTACTTGATGACTTCCGCCAGGCCGGCGCGCAGTTCGCGTGGCGGCAGCGTCGCCAGCGCGCTGGTGTCGGCGAACACCGCGCGCGGCGGGTGGAAGGCGCCGACCAGGTTCTTGCCCTGCGGAATGTCGACGGCCGTCTTGCCGCCCACCGACGAGTCCACCATCGACAGCAGCGTCGTCGGCACCTGCACGCAGTCCACGCCGCGCATCCAGCACGCTGCCGCGAACCCGGCCAGGTCGCCGACCACGCCGCCGCCCAGCGCGATCACGCATGCGTCGCGGGTGGCGCCGAGGGTCGCCAGTGCCTCGATGGCGTGGCCGAAGTGCGTAAGCGTCTTCGATTCCTCGCCTGCCGGCAGGATGAACGTGCCGATGGCGAGGTCCGGACGCGTGGCATGCAAGGCCTCGCGCACCGTGCCGGCATACAGTGGCGCGACGATCGAATCGCTGACCAGCAGCACGTGGCGGCCGCGCACGTGCTGTGCCAGCGCGGTGCCGTCGGCCAGCAGGCCGGGGCCGATGGCGATGGAATAGGGGGTTTCGCCGCCGACATCGACGGTGCGTGCGTGGCTCATGCGTTCTCTTCGATGGGCTGCCAGCGGTGCGCCAGCAACTGGGTCAGGCGGGCCGTCGCCTCGGGCGGCGTCAGGCCGTCGGTGTCGAGGGTCAGGTCGGCCACCTCGCGGTACAGCGGTTCGCGCAGTGCCGCCATGTCGTGCAGCACCTGCTCACGGTCCGGCCGTTGCAGTAGCGGGCGGTTGGTGCAACGGCCGACGCGCTTCAGCTGCGCTTCCACGCTGACCTGCAGGTAGACCACGTAGCCGCGTTGTTTCATCTGTATCCGATTGTCGGCGTCCAGCACGGCGCCGCCGCCGGTCGAGACCAGTTGGCCATGGCCGGCCAGCAGTTCGTTCAGGGTGGCCTTCTCACGCTCGCGGAAGCCGGCTTCGCCCACATGCTCGAACAGCGTGGCGATGCTGGCGCCGGTGCGGTCGACGATGGCCTGGTCCGCGTCCACGAACACCAGCCCGAAGCGCTCGGCGACGCGCTTGCCGATGGAAGTCTTGCCGGCCCCGGTGGGGCCGACCAGGATCAGGTTGTGGGCCGGATTCATGATGTGCAGATGCTACACCGCCCAACTGCGCGCGTGGCGCGGACTTAACACCGGCGGGACTACGGTGGCCGTCCGGCGTCGTGCCGGGCAACCGAACAGGAGTGCGCCATGTCCGTCGCCAAGATCATCGAAGTCAACGCATCGTCGAAGACCAGCATGGAAGATGCCGTCAAGGTCGGCCTGAAGAAGACCTCCGAAACCGTCAAGAACATCAAGGGTGCCTGGGTCAACGAGATCAAGGTGGTCACCGACGACGGTGGCAACGTGCAGGAATGGCGCGTCAACCTGCGGATCAGCTTCGTGGTGGAGTGAGGCAAGGGACAGGCGTGGGGTAGGCAGGTGTGGGATAGATAGGTGTGGGAGCGACGTAAGTCGCGATGACGCCATCCGGCACCTTCATCGCGACTTACGTCGCTCCCACAACCTGCATCTATGCAGCGACAGGTCTGCGCGCCTCATCCAGCCGGATCACCCGATCCGCTGTCGCCGGCAGCGTCGCCAACAGGTGCCGGCTGGTGCGCTCGTAGTGCTGGATGAAGCGCTCCAGCTGCACCCGGTCCATGCCGTGGCGGGCGGGATCGCGCGCCACCATCGCCTGTTCCTGCTGCCAGCGCCACGTGCGCACGATGTCGAAGCCCGGCGGTTGCAGGAACCAGAGCGCATCGAGGCGGGACCACAGTGCGGGGTAGTCGCGGTGCAGCGCCTCGTTGCAATGGCGCCGCCAGCGACCGTCCGCATCTTCTTCGCGCTCCAGTGCGTTGATGGGGGAGGCCAGCGCGTCATCCGCCTCGGGTGTCGCGCCCACGCACCAGCCTTCGAACAGCACCAGGTCGACACGTTCCTGCACGCGGACCCACGCCGCGTCTTCCACCCGGTCGTCGGCCAGTTTGTCGAAGCGCGGCAGCGCGACGTTCTGGCCCGTCTTCAATGCGTCCAGCACGCGGCAGCCAAGCGCCACGTCGTGCGTGCCGGGCGGTCCGCGCGTGGCGAGCAGCGGATGCACCTCGTCGGCGAGCTGCCGGCGCTGGCCGCGGGTCAGGTACAGGTCGTCCAGCGACAGCACGGCGACGCGCAGGCCATCGGCTTCGGCCCGTGCGGCGATCTGCGCGGCCAGCGTCGATTTGCCGCTGCCCTGCAGGCCGCTGATGGCGAAGACTGGCGTGCGCACCGGCATGTTGCGTGACGCGGCCAGCGCGTCGACGACGAGAACGTCGGGAAAGCCAGCGGGATGCGTTGCCTGCGCCATCGCGCGACAATAGCGCATGCCCGATGCGCGGGCGCTGCCTGGCGACGCCATGACCGACCTGTATGCCGAAGCCCTGTCCACGTTCGCCACCCTGTTCGGTGAAGCGAAGGCGGCAGGCACCGAAGTCGAGCCGAATGCGATGACGGTCGCGACCGCCACGGCCGATGGCCGTCCCTCCGCGCGCACCGTGCTGCTGAAGGCCTGCGACGAGCGCGGCTTCGTCTTCTATACCCACACGCACAGCCAGAAGGGCCGCGAACTGCACGACAACCCGCGTGCCGCACTGCTGTTCCTGTGGCGCAGCCTGCGCGAGGCCGGCATCCAGGTGCGCGTGGAAGGCGCGGTGACGCCGGTCAGCGACGCAGAGGCCGATGCCTACTTCGCCTCGCGTCCGCGCCAGAGCCAGTTGGGGGCATGGGCCTCGATCCAGTCGGAGACACTGGATTCGCGCGAGGCGTTCGAAACACGCATGGCGGAAGTGGAAGCGCGCTTCGCCGTTGGCGATGTGCCGCGTCCCGATGGCTGGAGCGGCTATCGCGTGGCGCCTGACGCCATCGAGTTCTGGTACGGCGCACAGTTCCGCCTGCACGAACGCTGGCGTTACGAGTGCGACAGTGCCGGCGCGTGGAGCAAGCGGATGCTGTTTCCGTGAACCGCATCGGCAGCACGCGTGGGAGCGACCTGAGTCGCGAGCTCTTGGGGTATCGCGAGAGGCTCGCGACTTGCGTCGCTCCCACAGGATACATAGCGTGAGGACCGGCCCGCAGCGCATCGTCTGCCTGACCGAGGAGCCGACCGAAACGCTGTACGCGCTTGGCGAGCAGGACCGCATCGTCGGCATCAGCGGCTTCACCGTGCGTCCGCCGCAGGCGCGCAAGGAGAAGCCGAAAGTCAGTGCGTTCACCAGTGCCAGGATCGGCGAGATCCTGAAGCTGCAGCCGGACCTGGCCATCGGCTTCTCCGATATCCAGGCCGACATCGCCGCCGAACTGGTCCGGCAGGGCGTGGAAGTGTGGATCAGCAACCACCGCAGCGTGGAGGGCATCGTCGACTACGTCCGGCGGCTCGGCGCACTGGTGGGTGCGCCGGCGCGTGCCAACGACTACGCCGATACGCTGCAGCGCGGGCTGGACGAGGTGCGTGCGCAGGCGGCGTGCCTGCCACGCCGGCCGACGGTCTACTTCGAGGAGTGGGACGAACCGCAGATCACCGGCATCCGCTGGGTGTCGGAGCTGGTCGGCATTGCCGGCGGCGACGACGTGTTCCCGGAGATGGCGAAGGAATCGCTGGCGAAGCACCGCATCCTCGCCGACGGCAGCGAGGTGGTGCGCCGTGCGCCCGACATCATCCTGGGGTCGTGGTGCGGCAAGAAGTTCCGTCCCGATCGCGTCGCGGCGCGTCCCGGCTGGCACGCCATCCCCGCCGTGCGCGACGGCGAACTGCACGAAATCAAGTCGCCACTGATCCTGCAGCCCGGGCCGGCGGCGCTCACCGACGGCGTGCAGGCGATCGCGGCGATCATCCGGGCGTGGTCCGCAAAGCGTGGCTGAGCACGTTTCACCGTGGGAGCGACGTAAGTCGCGATAGGCCGCCGCGGTGCTTCATCGCGACTTACGTCGCTCCCACAACAGCGCAGCGTTGCGACGCCTCAGAAATTCCGCTGGAACTTCACGGTTTCCGTGCGACCACCCGACGTCACCACCACCTCGAAGCGGTAGGAGTCGCGCGGCGAGATGCGCGCAACGCCGATGTGGTCCATGTAGCCGCCCGCATCCACCTTGCGCAGCGTGACGGTTTGCCGCGCACCGGACAGGTCATGCGCGCTGACGGCCACCTCGCCGTCGGCATCGATTTCCTCGTTGCCCCTGACTTCGCGCAGCGCGACCAGTACCAGCGCGGTCCCGGCATCGCGCGGCACGCCGTACTGCTTCGCCACGGATTCGCTCAGCGACAGCGTGGGCAGCGCGTTGTAGCGCACGCGCAGGGTGCCGAAGTCGGCTTCGGACGGTGCCGCCGGGATGAACTCGGCTGCGCGTGGCGCTTCGCCGCCGGAGCAGGCGGGCAGCAGCGAGGAGAGGGCGAGCAGGATCAGCAGGGAAGGGCGGCGCATGGCAGGGACCGTGGAGGCAGGAATGAAGGCGAGTACTACCCGTTCGCCGCCGACAGTTCGGCGCCGCGCTCGGTGGCGGCATGCACGGCCTTCGCGACCAGGGCTTCGAAACCGCCCGCCTGGAACGTTTCGATGGCGGCCTGCGTGGTGCCGTTCGGTGAGGTGACGCGGCGTCGGAGTTCGGCGGGCGCTTCGCCGCTTTCCGTCAGCATGCGCGCCGCGCCGAGGACGGTCTGCAGCACCAGCGTGCGCGCTGCGTCGGCGGGCAGGCCTTCGGCTTTCGCTGCTTCTTCCATCGCTTCGGCCAGCAGGAATACATAGGCCGGTCCGCTGCCGGACACGCCGGTGACCGCATCCATCTTCGCCTCGCTGTCGATCCACACCGTCGGGCCTGCGGCCGACAACAGCAGTTCCGCGCGCTGGCGACCGGCGGCATCGACTTCTTCGCTGGCATGCAGGCCGGTAACGCCTGCACCGAGCATGGCCGGCGTGTTCGGCATGCTGCGCACCACCGGCACGCCGCCGCCCAGCCAGCGCTGCATCTGTGCGCCGGTGATGCCGGCAGCGATGGAAACGGCGAGCGGGCGCTGCGCCTGCGCACGCGGTGCGAGGCCCTCGCACACCGTGCGCATCACCTGCGGCTTCACCGCGAACAGCCAGGTGTCGGCGCCGTACACGGCTTCGCCCGCCTCTGCGAAGACCTGTACGCCAAAGTCCGCGGCCAGCGCCGCGCGCAGCGGTTCCGCCGGTTCGGCCACGCGGATGCGCGACGGGTCGGCGCCGCGCTTGATCAGGCCGCCGATCAGGCTGCGCGCCATGTTGCCGCCGCCGATGAAGGCCAGGGGATGCGTCAACACGGGGGACGAATGCGGGGAAGACATGGCGTGTGGTCTCGTGGATCGCGTGGAAAGGGAATCATCATGCCGGCCGTGCGCCGAACAGCGCTGTGCCGATCCGGACCATCGTCGCACCATGCGCGATGGCCTCGGCGAAATCGCCGCTCATGCCCATCGACAGCGTGTCGATACCCGGGTGCTGTTCGGCCAAGGCGTCCTGCAGCGTCTTCATGCGGCCGAACGCGGCCGAACGCGCGGCCGGGTCCGGGTGCGGTGCCGGAATAGCCATCAGCCCGCGCAGGCGCAGCTGCGGGGCGGCCACGATGGCCTCGGCCAGGGCGGGGATCTCGTCCGGATCGCAGCCGTGCTTGCTGGCCTCGTCGTCGATGTTGACCTGGATCAGCACGTTCAACGCTGCCCGGTCGGCCGGGCGATACCGTGACAACGCGCCGATCAATTTGTGACGGTCTACCGTTTGGACCCAGTCGAACAGGCGCGCGGCGATGTCGGCCTTGTTCGATTGCAGGTGGCCGATGAGATGCCATTCCAGTCCCATGCCGGCCAGTTCGCCGATCTTTCCCTGCGCCTCCTGCACGTAGTTCTCGCCGAACGCGCGCTGGCCGGCGCGGGCCAGGGCGGCAATGGACGCGGCCGGCTGCAGCTTCGACACGGCCAGCAGCGCGGGGGCTGGCCGATGTGCGTCTTTGGCTGCGTTTTCAAGGTGTTGCAGGGTCTCGCTGAGGGTGTCGGCGAGCATGTTCATCCAGCCATTGGCGGAAACGACGAGGGCGCTATACTGCCTTCCGGGGAATCAAGGTTCCAGTTCGCAGCAACTTGGGGAAGCAGCGTCATGGATATCGCCGAGCTCTTGGCGTTTTCGGTAAAGAACAAAGCGTCCGACCTCCACCTCTCGGCCGGCCTGCCGCCGATGATCCGCGTGGACGGCGACGTGCGCCGCATCAACATTCCGGCGCTGGACCACAAGCAGGTGCACGCGCTGGTTTACGACATCATGTCGGACAAGCAGCGTCGCGACTTCGAAGAGTTCCTCGAGGTCGACTTCTCGTTCGAGATCCCGTCGCTGGCGCGCTTCCGCGTCAACGCGTTCAACCAGAACCGCGGCGCGGGTGCGGTGTTCCGCACCATTCCCTCGGAAGTGCTGACGCTGGAAGACCTGGGCTGTCCGCCGCTGTTCCGCGAACTGATCCAGCAGCCGCAGGGTCTGATCCTGGTGACCGGCCCGACCGGCTCGGGCAAGTCGACCACGCTGGCGGCGATGATCGACCACATCAACAAGAACGAATACGGCCACATCCTCAGCGTCGAGGATCCGATCGAATTCGTGCATACCTCGCAGAAGTGCCTGATCAACCAGCGCGAAGTGCACCGCGACACGCACGGCTTCAACGAAGCCCTGCGCTCGGCGCTGCGCGAGGATCCCGACTACATCCTGGTCGGCGAGTTGCGCGATCTGGAAACCATCCGCCTGGCGCTGACCGCCGCGGAAACCGGCCACCTGGTGTTCGCCACCCTGCATACCAGCTCGGCGGCCAAGACCATCGACCGCATCATCGACGTGTTTCCCGCTGGCGAAAAGCCGATGGTCCGCTCGATGCTGTCGGAGTCGCTGCGTGCCGTCATCTCGCAGGCGCTGCTGAAGAAGATCGGTGGTGGCCGTACGGCCGCCTGGGAAATCATGGTCGGCACCCCGGCCATCCGCAACCTGATCCGCGAGGACAAGGTGGCGCAGATGTACTCGGCCATCCAGACCGGCCAGAACTACGGGATGATGACGCTGGACCAGCACCTGCAGGACCTGGTGAAGCGCAGCCTGATCACGCGCCAGCAGGCCAAGGAATACGCGAAGGAAAAGCGGCTGTTCGAATAGCCTTGTGAGTGGTGATTCGTGATTCGTGATTCGTGATTCGTGTTTTTTCAAAAGCCGGGGTTCGATGAAGTGGTGGGGTGAATACGCGGTCGGATAACCGTTCTTGCGAATCACTGCTCACGAATCACGAATCACGGCTCCTCCAGGAGCCACCCATGAGCAGTATCGATTTCACCTCTTTTCTCAAGCTGATGGCGCACCAGAAGGCCTCGGACCTGTTCATCACGTCCGGCATGCCGCCGTCCATCAAGGTGCACGGCAAGATCTCGCCGATCACGCAGACGCCGCTGACCTCGCAGCAGTCGCGCGACCTGGTGTTGAACGTGATGACGCCGGCGCAGCGCGAGGAGTTCGAAAAGACCCACGAGTGCAACTTCGCCATCGGCGTGGCCGGCGTGGGCCGCTTCCGTGTCAGCTGCTTCTACCAGCGCAACCAGGTCGGCATGGTGCTGCGTCGCATCGAGACGCGCATCCCGACCATCGAGGAGCTGAACCTGCCGCCGGTCATCAAGACGCTGGCGATGACCAAGCGCGGCATCATCCTGTTCGTCGGCGCCACCGGCACCGGCAAGTCGACGTCGCTGGCGGCGATGATCGGCTACCGCAACCAGAATTCGACCGGTCACATCATCACGATCGAGGACCCGATCGAATTCGTGCACAAGCACGAAGGCTGCATCATCACCCAGCGCGAGGTCGGCATCGACACCGACAGCTGGGAAGCGGCGCTGAAGAACACGCTGCGCCAGGCGCCTGACGTCATCATGATCGGCGAGGTGCGCACCCGCGAGGGCATGGACCACGCCATCGCCTTCGCCGAAACCGGCCACCTGGTGTTGTGCACGCTGCACGCCAACAACGCCAATCAGGCGATGGACCGCATCATCAACTTCTTCCCGGAAGACCGCCGCACGCAGTTGCTGATGGACCTGTCGCTCAACCTAAAGGGCGTGGTCGCGCAGCAGTTGATTCCCACCCCGGACGGCAAGGCACGCCGCGTGGCGATGGAAATCCTGCTGGGTACGCCGCTGGTGCAGGACTACATCCGCGACGGCGAGGTGCACAAGCTGAAGGAAGTGATGAAGGAGTCCACCAACCTCGGCATGAAGACCTTCGACCAGGCCCTGTTCGAGCTGTACCAGGCCGGCGAGATCAGCTACGAGGACGCGCTGCGCTTCGCCGACTCGCAGAACGAAGTGCGCCTGCGCATCAAGCTGGCCCAGGGCGGCGACGCCCGCACGCTGGCGCAGGGTCTGGATGGCGTGGAGATCGCGGAAGTCCGCTGATCCAGCATGCCCGGCTGCAACCAGGAAGGGGCGGGCGACCGCCCCTTTTTTTGGCTGAGAAGCAGCGTAGGTCGCGTCGCGGCTGGCGTGCCGGGCACTGCCATCAAGGCAAATAGCCTCGACGCCAAGGCTCGTTGCCTTGTCATCGACTCTCAATGCCTTGCTGCGCTGGGCTGAAAGCCTCGACGCCGAGCAAAATAGCCTCGTCATGGCACAGTAGAGCCTTCCCATCGAAGCAAGTTGCTCTGTCATGGAACATAAGCGCCTTGCCTTCGAGGTAACGTGCTTTGCCGCCGCACCAGAATAGGTCGATGGCGAGGCAATCTTGCTTGCTGTCTCGTGGGAGTTTTCAGGTGTCGAAGGATTGCAGTGAACAAGCCCAGTAAGCCATTCGATCCTAGTCATGAGGATATCTCGCCGGGAGACATCTACGAAGACGTCTTCTTCCATCCATGCCTATGCATCGGGGTGGAGCAGGGTGCTGCGTGGGGGATATCCCTGATCGACGGTTCCCAGCCCCGTACCGTCGATCTCGGGGTCAGTGGCGTTCGCAAACTGACCGTCCAGCAGGCTTGGGAATGGAAACTCAGGGGGCCGGATGCCATCGCGAAGGAGTGGACGGAAACACTTGGCCTGGATGACGTTGAATGAACGCGTGTCCGCATTGCGCCGAGAAGAGCATCAGCATGTGGCGCAAGGTCACGGCGACGCCGTTCTGGCCTGCCATCTGCCGTCGCTGCGACAAGGCCAGCCATGTGTCGGTCTGGAGTGGGGTTCTTGCTACGGTCGCCACGGAGGTGCTGCTTCTGGTGGGAATGGTCGTGGTCATCCTGTACGGCGGCGCATACGGTCTGCTGGTGTCTTCGGTCGGTGTAATTGCATTGTTCGTCTTGCTTGCGCGGCTGTTTCCGCTTGTCCCGGCCAGGTATGAAGTGCGGGAGGTGCGCCGCCGGACGGTACGGCACACCACTATTCTCGCGGGCGTCGTGGTCCTGGTGTCCGCAGCCCTGATGCTGGCGATCCGCTAGGTAGGACAGTACAAGCGATGGAGGAGGGGAGTCTTCAGGCCTTCCTGCACGCCAAACTGGTGACTTCCGGCACCTAAGTTCCCGCGACACCGGCCGGAAGATGTTCCTGACCCGGCATGGTGTCGGAATTCCAGGAACCCCTCCGTGATCACGCAGATACTCACGCACACCCCGCTCTGGGTCTTTGCCCTGTTCTCCGGACTGGTCTACCTGGGTTACGTCCAGAGCAGGACGCGGCAGGTCTCGCGCAACCGGCTGATCCTATTGCCGGTCGCGATGCTGGGCTGGTCGCTGTACTCGGTGTGGTCGACCTTCGATGCGCATCTCACGTCGCTGGTCGCGTGGGCCTGCGCGTGGGGTGCCGTGGTGGCCATCAGCCTCGCTCGTGGACCGTCGCGCACCGCGTCCTACGACGCAGCGACCGCGCAGTTCACGGTGGCCGGCAGTTGGCTGCCGCTGGCGCCGATGATGGGCATCTTCTTCTTCAAGTACGCGGTGGCCGTGGCCCATGCCATCAAGCCTGGCGTCCTCGACACGACGATGGCGGTGGCCATGGTTTCCGCAACGTACGGACTTTTCAGCGGGTTGTTCATGGCGCGTGCCGTGCGCGTGTTGGGAACGATGAAGGGACAGCGCCTGGTCGAGCGCAGCGCCTGAATAGAAACGCAGGATGGGTTGAGCCGAAGGCGATCCCATCATGAAGAACCGACGAGTCAGCCGATGATGGGTATCGCCTTCGGCTCAACCCATCCTGCAAAGGCGCTGGTTCAGGCCTTCATGCTGCCGGTGTCCAGCCAGCGCTGGTGCCACGACAGCGCTTCCGGCAGCAGGTGCGGGGTGTGCTTGCCGTAGCTGTGGTGCAGGGCGCGGTCGAAATAATCCTGCAGCGCGTCGTGGTAATCCGGATGCGCGCAGTTGGCGATCAGCAGGCGGGCGCGCTGCTTTGGCGTAAGGCCGCGCAGGTCGGCCAGGCCCTGTTCGGTGACGATGACCGAAACGTCGTGTTCGGTGTGGTCCACATGGCTGACCATCGGCACCAGTGCGGAAATGCTGCCGCCCTTGGCGGTGCTGGGACTCAGGAACACCGACATGAACCCGTTGCGCGCGAAGTCGCCCGAGCCGCCGATGCCGTTCTGGATGCGGCTGCCCATCACGTGGGTGGAATTGACATTGCCGTAGAGGTCGGCCTCGATCATCCCGTTCATGCCGATGCAGCCCAGGCGGCGCACGAGTTCCGGATGGTTCGACATTTCCTGCGTGCGCAGGATGATGCGCTCGCGGTAGAAGGCGATGTCGCGCTTGAACGCTTCATTCGCCTCGGGGCTGAGGGCGAAGCCCGTGCATGACGCCACGTCCAGCACGCCGTCGCGCAGCAGGTCGAGCATGCCGTCCTGGATCACCTCGGTGAATGCGGTCAATCCACGGAAGCCGCTTTTTGCCAGCCCCGCGAGCACGGCGTTGGGGATATTGCCGACGCCGGACTGCAGCGGCAGCAGGTTCGGCGGCAGGCGGCCCAGCGCGACTTCGTGCTTCAGGAAGTCGATCAGGTGCCCGGCGATGCGCTCGCTGGTGCCGTCGATGGGCGTGAACGGACTGTTGCGGTCGGGGCCGTGCGTGCGGACGACCGCGACGATCTTGTCCGGATCGCAGCGCAGCGCAGTGTCGCCGATGCGGTCGTGCACATGTTCCAGCGGGATCGGCTTGCGGTGCGGCGGCAGCGCGGTGCCGTAGTAGATGTCGTGCATCCCTTCGATGTCGGCGGGCTGCCAGTCGTTGACCTCGACGATGACCTTCTTCGCCAGGTCCAGCCACGTCTTGTTGTTGCCGACCGAGGTGGACGGCACCAGCGTGCCGTCTTCGCGGATGGCGGAGACCTCGATCACCGCGGTATCTATGGGGCCGTAGAAGCCGAACCACACGTGCTGCGCGACATGGCTCAAGTGGATGTCGATGTAGTCCAGCGTGCCCTCGTTGATGCGCTTGCGTGCGTCCGGATCACTCTGGAACGGCATGCGCAGTGCGATGGCGTCGGCCTTGGCGAGGGCGCCGTCCAGCTCCGGAGCCGTCGATGCACCGGTCATCAGCTTGATCTGGAAGGGCAGGCCGGCCGAGTGGGCTTGTTCGATGCGCGTCGCCAACGCCAGCGGCACCGCCTTGGGATAGCCGGAGCCGGTGAAGCCGCTCATGGCGACGGTCTCGCCGGGCTGGATGAGGCTGGCGGCGTGCTCGGCGCTGATTACGCGGCCGCGCAGGCCGGCGTGGCGGATACGGTCTTCGTGCATCGGGAGGGGCATCGGCTTGGCGAAACGACGATTATCGCCCGCAGGGTGGCGCGGCAGCATACGACCATTGTGGCGCGCGCGGATTGCGCCGGATCAATGCCCCGCGGCTGCCATCCACGGCGGGCGCTGCTTCGATGCACGCTTGAAGGCCGGGCAGTCCGCGCGGTGCGCGCCCGGCAGGTAGCCCAGGCTCATCAGGAATTCGTTGGTGATCTCGCCGCCGGTGAAGCGGAAGGTCTTCTTGAACAGCCTGACCCAGTCGGCCTTCGGCAGCGGATGGTGCGCATCCAGCCACGCGGCGAAGCTGCCGTGCGTCTTGCGAAGTTGCTGGATCACCTGCGCGTTGTGGATCGCGGCCTCGACCTTCAACCGGTTGCGGATGATGCCGGGGTCGGCGAGCAGGCGGGTGCGGTCCTTGTCGCCGTACCGGGCGACCTTGTCCACATCGAAGCCGCTGTAGGCGGTGCGGAAGCCCTCGCGCTTCTTCAGCATCGTTTCCCAGCTCAGGCCGGCCTGGTTGATCTCCAGCAGCAGGCGTTCGAACAGCACGGCTTCGTCGCGTTGCGGGAAGCCGTACTCCCGGTCGTGGTAGGGGCCGTGCAGGGGATGGCCGGGAGCGATGTCGCAATAGCCTGACATGGGCGGATATCCTGAAAAGAGAGGCCGATTCTAGGGCGTGTTGCGGACAGCACGTGTCCGCGCAGGCGCGGCATGCGCGGCGGCGGGCTAGAATGGCGGCCATGCACGATGTCGCCACGCCCCTGGCCAACCAACTGCTGATCGCCTCGCCGGCGCTGTCCGATCCGAATTTCGCCCGTGCCGTCACCCTGATCTGCCAGCACGACGACGAAGGCGCCATGGGCGTGGTCGTCAACCGCCCCTCCGAATACACGCTGGGCGAGGTGCTGCGGCAGATGAACCTCGCCTCGCACGATCCGCGGCTGGACGAGCAGATCGTGCTGGCGGGCGGACCGGTGCACCCGGAGCGCGGCTTCGTGTTGCACGACAGTGCCCGCGCCTGGGAATCCACGCTGGAAGTCGCCAGCGGCCTGTACCTGACCACCTCGCGCGACATCCTCGAAGCGATGGCGGAAGGCGAGGGGCCGGCGAATGTCGTGGTGGCGCTGGGCTGCGCAGGCTGGGGTGCTGGTCAACTGGAATACGAACTGGGCGAGAACAGCTGGCTGACCGCACCGGCGGACGCCGAACTGCTGTTCACCGTGCCGCTGGAACAGCGCTGGCAGGCGGCCGGTCAGCGCATCGGCGTCGACATGACCCGGTTGACGGATTACAGCGGCCACGCATGAGTGCGCGCGCGCCGACGTCGCGTCTACGCCCGCCGTCGCAGGATGGCGCGGCCCGTATCGAACGGAGGCACTGGTCATGAAGCTGGATGGCACCGTACTGGGATTCGACGTGGGTTCCCGCCGCATCGGCGTCGCCGTCGGCAGCGCCTTCGGCACCGGCGCGCGTGCGCTGGCGGTGATCGACGTGCATGGCCATGGCCCCGACTGGCCGGCGATCGACAGGCTGCACGCGGAGTGGAAGCCCGATGGCCTGGTGGTCGGCGACCCGATGACATTGGAGGGCGGCGACCAGCCGATTCGCAAGCGCGCCCATGCCTTCGCACGCGAGCTGCGTGCGCGCTACCAGTTGCCGGTGGTGCTGGTGGACGAACGCACCAGTTCGGTGGAGGCGGCGGAACGCTTCGCGCTGGACCGTGCCGAAGGCCGCAAGCGCCGCCGCGACGCTGCCGCGCTCGATGCCGTGGCGGCCGCCGTGATCATCGAGCGCTGGCTGGCCGCACCGCAAGACGCCACTCTCCTGACCTGATTCTTTCCCGACGACGCCCCATGACCCCACAACTCGATTCGGCTGGACGCCTGCAGCACCTGTTGACCCTCGATGGCCTGCCGCGCGAGACGCTGTGCCGGCTGATCGATCGCGCCGGCCAGATCCGCGACGCCGCGCTCGGGCGCACGCCGCGGCGGCAGGTGCTGGACGGCACCACCGTGTGCACGCTCTTCTTCGAACCGTCCACGCGTACGCGCAGTTCGTTCCACATCGCCGCGCAGCGGCTGGGGGCGGACGTGGTGAATGTCGATGCCTCCACCTCGTCCACCCGCAAGGGCGAAACCGCACGCGACACGCTGCGCAACCTGGAGGCGATGGGCGTGCGCGGTTTCATCGTCCGCCACGCGGAAGACGGCGCGGTCGCCGCGCTGGCCGCCGAGGCGGGCGAGGGCACGGCGCTGATCAATGCCGGCGATGGCCGCAGCGCGCACCCGACCCAGGGGCTGCTGGACGTGCTGACGATCCGCCAGGCCAAGGGAGCCGACTTCTCGCGCCTGAAGGTGTTGATGGTCGGCGATGTGAACCACTCGCGCGTGGCGCGTTCGGACCTGCATGCATTGAAGACGCTGGGTGCGGGCGAGATCCGCGTCTGCGGTCCGCAGTCGCTGCTGCCGGACGACGGCACTCTGGCGGGCTGCGAGGTCGGGCAGGACTTCGATGCGATGCTGGACGGCGTCGACGTGGTGATGATGCTGCGCCTGCAGCGCGAGCGCATGGAAGAAGGGCTGGTCGCGTCGATCGAGGACTACCACCGCGATTACGGACTCACCGCCATGCGCCTGGCGCGTGCCGCGAAGGATGCGGTGGTGCTGCACCCCGGGCCGATCAACCGCGGCGTGGAAATCACCGACGAGGTGGCCGACGGCCCGCAGTCGCTGGTGCTGCGCCAGGTCAGCAACGGTGTCGCCATCCGCATGGCGGTGCTGGAGATGCTGCTGGGCTGAGGGGTGTCGTTACGTTGCGCACGCGATGTCTGCTCGATGTGCGACGAGTATCCGGATACCGTCATCCAGGCCCAGGCCGGGACCCAATGCCGGTGGTTCTTCAGTCGAGCCGCGCCCTTGGCGCTTTGTCGGGGTGGATAAAGTCGCTGGGTCCCGGCCTGCGCCGGGATGGCGGGTTCATTCTTTGCGAGGCGAGTGTGATCAAGGCCGTTTCGCGCCCGCATCCGCGGGTCACTCCGGCGCGGCGATCACGCGGTCCTTGCCTGCCTGCTTGGCCTGGTACATGGCGCGGTCGGCGCGGGCCAGCAGTTCGTCCTGCGATTCGCCCGGGTGCCAGCGCGCCACGCCGGCACTGAAGGTCACCAGGATGCCGCGGCCGTCGTAGACCAGCGGCTTGTGCGCCAGCCGGTCGCGCAGGCGCTCCAGCGTGCCCATGGCTTCCAGGAAGCTGGTTTCCGGCAGCAGCAGCACGAATTCCTCGCCGCCGAAACGCGCCACCGCGTCGGTGGCACGCAGGGTGGCGCGCGCCAGCGTCACGACGTGGCACAGCGCCGCGTCGCCACCGAGGTGTCCGTGCGCGGCATTGATGTGGCGGAAGTCGTCGAGGTCCAGCAGCGCCAGGCTCAGCGTCTGGCCGCTGCGCAGGGCACGCACCGATTCGCGCTTGAACAGTTCGTCGAAGCCGCGGCGGTTCAGCGCTTCGGTCAGCTGGTCCACGCGCACCAGTTCGGAGACCGACTGCAGTTCCTGTTCGAGGTCCTGCACGCGCCGTTCGGCTTCCTCCACCTCGCGCCGCGCTTCCATCAGGCTGTCGCGGGCACGCAGCGCCTGCGCCTGCACCTGCGCGGTGTCTTCCAGGATGTCCTCCATCCGCTTGCCCAGTTCGGCGATGCTGCGGCTGTCGCGCACGGCCTGCGCGTGGAAGCTGATGCGGTCGTGGAATTCGCCGGTGCTGCTGGCCATCCCATCGAGCCGCTCGACGAAGGTCACCATCATCTCCTTCATCGACGCCTTCGATTCGGCCAGGCCCTGCTTCAGCAGGCCCTGCTTGTAGATGACTTCGCGCAGGCCGGCGCGGGTCTGCTCCAGCGCGGTGCGGTCGAGCGGACCGGCGAGCAACTGGCGCACGGCGCCGATCTGGTCCTGCAGCCAACTGCCGTCCTCGATCAGCTCGCCGACGTTCTCCAGCAGCAGGTCGAACAGGCTGCGCATCAGCTCTTGCGCGTCGTCCACCTCGTGCGTGCGCTGCCCGACCTGCAGGCAGAGCTCGCGCAGGTCGGTGTCGAGGTCGCCGATGGGCTGGTTGGCCTGCCACTGCCGCACCCGGTCCGCCAGCGCGTGTGCCTGGGGCAGCAGCGCGCCATCGTCGCGCAGCAGGTGTTCCATGCCGCCGACCAGCAGGTGGTGCAGCAGGTCGCGGAGCTGTTCGGCTTCGCCGGCCAGTGGTTCGTCCTGGATCGTGCGGATGTATTTGTCGATCAGCTGCCGCAGCGCGCGGCCGTAACGCGGCCAGTCGCCTTCGGCGTGCGCGGACTGCAACCGCTCTCCCATGCCGTGCAGTTCGCCGGGCAGGCCGGCGACACCGTCGGCGAAGGCGGACAGCAGGGTGGCGGGTTCCTCCGCGTGCACGAACAATGCCTGCAGCTGCGCGCTGCTGATCGCCGGCCGCTGGCTCGAGGTCTTGGTCGTGGCGAGTTCGCGCGATGCGGGCGCGACGGCCTCGCGGCGACGCGGCCACAGCCGCCGCAGGCCACCAGCAATACCGGAATTGTCATCGGCCACGTCAGCCATCGCGTGTCGCTCTCACGGCCATGGGCGGATGCCCGTCGGCCACCAGGGATGCCGTGTTATCGGCCGCGATGGGGGATGGTTGAGGGAAGCCGGGCGTGCCGGGGTGGTGGGAGGCGGGAAGCGTGACGCAGGCCGCGTGGTATCAGCCGGCGCCGGACGGGAAGCGGACGCGCGCTTCCTCGATGATGGCCAGCTGGGCCGCGGCCTCCTGGTGGCCGGTCGCGGCGGCGGCGCGGACCTGGTCCAGCGACGGGTGCGACACGATCAACAGCAGGTTGCCGCACTGCGGGCAGGCGTAATCGGTGACTGCGTCATGCAGTTCCATGGCCATCGCACGGCTGTCGCCCTGCCAGCCGCAGGCGCAGGCCAGTTCGCGCTCGCGCCAGCCGGCGATGAAGTAGTCGGGGACGAGTTCGGCCACGGCTCAGTGCCCGCGCTTCTGCGCGAACAGCCAGTCCCACATCGGCGTGTAAGCGTACGTGGCATCCCAACTGTTGTGGTTGGCGTCGGGGAATTCGGTATAGCGCGCATCACGTGCGCCGGCGGCCTTCAGGGCGGCACCCATGCGGCGCGACTGCGACGGCGGCACCACGTTGTCCTGGCCGCCATGGAAGATCCACACCGGGATGTCTTTCAGCCGCTGCGCGGTGGCGGCGAACGGGTCGGCGGCATTGCCGACACTGTGCGCGCGCAGGCCCGGACGCGCATCCGTCCAGTCCACGGTGATGCCACCGCAGACCGGCACCAGCGCGGCGAAGCGGGTGGGTTGCTGCAATGCCAGTTCCCAGGTGCCGTAGCCGCCCATCGACATGCCGGTCAGTGAGACGCGGTCCGGATCGCCGTTGAATTCGCGCATCGCCGCGTCCAGCGTCGCAAAGGCGATCGGCCCCGCGACTTCGGTCCATTCGGTATCGTCCGGCGCCTGCGGGAACACCACCACGCCCGGGAACGTATCGGCATGCTGGCGCAGGTACGGTCCCAGGCCGGCCATCGTCTGCTTCACGCCATCGTCGCCGCGCTCGCCGGAGCCGTTGAGGAACAGCACCACCGGCGGCTTGCCGCCGCGGAAGCGCGCGGCCGGCACGAACACCTGGTAACGGTAGGTCTTGCCTTCCAGCGCGACCTCACGCGAGACGAACTCGCCGGTCGGGTTCATGGAGGACGTGGTGGCGCAGGCGGTCATCAGGATCAGCAGCAGGCCCAGGCAGGCGGTGGCGAGAAAGCGCATGGCGGTCGCGGTCCAAGGGTAACGGGCGGCAGCATACCCCGTGGCGCCGGTCCACCGCGTCAGCGCTTCGGGTCGGGAGGTGGCATCTCGTCGCGCATCCGCATGAAGCGGGCGAAGCGCGGCAGCCCGGTCGAGGTGAGGCCGTTGTAGCGATAGGTCAGCCATGTGCCGGGTGGCGGTGGCCTGGCCCGTTGGGCGTCGGTGAAGCCGGTGCCGAGGCGGAAGCTGCGCCCGTCCGGTGTGCGCACCTGCAGTGCGCCCATCATGCCTGCGTACTTGCCCTTGCCGGGCAGGTGCGCGACGACCTGCGCCTCCGCGTCCTCATGCGGCTTGTACTTCAGCAGGTCTTCGCTGCGTCCCGCACGATAGAACGCGTCGCGTCGATGCAGCATCAGGCCTTCGCCCCCGGCGGCGACCACGCGGGCCAGTTCCGCATCCAGTGCCGCAGCGGTATCGAAGCGTCGTTGTGGAATCGTCTGCAGGTGCGTGTTGCCTGCGGCCGAGGTCATGGAACGCATGCGTACGACGCGCTCGGCGAACGGTCCCGGATGCGTCGGCAGGTCGAAGACCATGAAGCGCACGTCGCGCCAGGCCTGCGCATCGGTGCCGACGCGGCGGACAAGGGCACTGACGTCGTCGAAGCGGCCACGCGCGATCCACAGTTCACCCTCCATCGGGTCGATCGGCCAGCCGCGCGTGAAGGCCGACGGCGCCGCGATCCGTGCGCCGCCGCGGGTCCACAGTGCCCGGCCATCCCAACGGGCGCGCACGCCGTCCAGCTTTTCGCTGACCAGGAAGGCGTCGACGGGGACACCTTCGCGATACGTGGTCGCCAGCATCGGATCGGGCAGTGGCGCCGACAGGCCAGGCCAGGCCAGCGAGCAGAGAAGGAGGAAGAGCAGCAGGCGCATGGCAGACAGTGGGGCCGAGGGGTGTCCAGCGTCGTGCCTGTGGAGGGACGTCCGGAATCAGCACCTGCCGTTGCGATGCGTAGGAAAGCCCGCATCGGCGATGTCGGCGCTCATGCCGTCGGGCCGTGCGTATTGCCGGAAAGGCCGCCCCGCGCCGCATGGCGGCCCCGTCCCTTAGAATCACGCCTCCACGCCAGGGAAAGGTCGGGCAAGGTCGCACGACCCAAGGCGTGGAGCGCATCACCACGAGAAAATGGGGAATTACTACATGAAGATGGATATCAGGACCGGCTGCGCCTGTGCAGCCCTGTTGGTCGCGTTGGCGTGGTCGTCCGATGCGGACGCCCAGCGCTCTCCGTGGTGGGAGCGGCAGAAGGCGGCGACCGCCGAGTCGACCGGGACTCCCGCCCAGGGACAACCCGCAGTGCCGGCCGCGCAGGCGCCGCAGTACACGCCCGCGGTGCAGCGGGAAACGATCGAAGGACCCGCCTATACATACGTGGAAGCGGGCATCGGCCGCGCGGACGTGGATCTTTACGAAGTGGATGAAAGCGTCGACGGCGGCTACATCCGGGGATCGGTGGCAGTGACCGACAACCTGTACGTGTTTGGTGGTTACGACCAGGTATCGGAAACCTGGAGCCTCGATGCAGAGAGGCTGAAGGCCACGATCGACCAGACCGAACTGGGCCTGGGAGCGAGCCTTTCCCTGTCGCCGCGCGCCGATTTCATCAGCGAGCTGTCGTTGGTGCGGCTGGGCGTCAAGCTGGATTACGACGATGCCGCCAGCGGCGACAGCCTGAGCGGCAGCGACCACGTGTATGCCGGCAAGCTGATGCTGGGCATCCGTGCCCGGCCGGTGTCCGGTCTGGAGCTGTGGGCGAAAGCGGGTTACCTGCGCGTGGACGACAACCTGGTGGTCGACCATTCCATGATCGGCAACCTGGGCCTCCAGTACCGCGTGACCCCGACGTGGGGGCTGGTCGGTGAAGCGGAGTTCTACGAGGACGTGCGCTTCTATCGCCTGGGCGTGCGCGCCAGCTTCTGAGTAGGGCGACGGCGCCCGTCTTCCTGACGGCCTGACCGGGACCGCATGCGGTCCCGGTTTCGTTTCCACCCCATGGTGGCCGGCCTAGTGCAGCAGGATCAGCGTGGCCAGGCCGAGGAAGCAGAAGAAGCCCATCACGTCGGTCACGGCGGTGACGACGACGGTACCGGCGACGGCGGGGTCGATGTTCATGCGCTTCAGCAGCAGCGGCAGCAGCACGCCGGCGGTGGCGGCGGCGCAGAAGTTGATGATCAGCGCGAGCGCGATCACCAGCGACAACAGCGGATTGCGGAACCAGGCGAATGCGATCACGCCGACGATGCCGCCGATCAGCAGGCCGTTGATCAGCGCGACGCGGATTTCCTTCCACAGCAGGATGCGCGCATTGCTGGAACCCACTTGCCCCAGCGCCAGACCGCGCACCATCAGCGTCAGCACCTGCACCGCCGCATTGCCGCCGATGCCGGCGACGATGGGCATCAGCACGGCCAGCGCAACGATCTTCTCCAGCGTCACTTCGAACTGGCCGATGACCGTCGCCGCCATGAACGCGGTGAACAGGTTGATGCCCAACCACACCACGCGGCCACGCACGGCACGCTTGACGGGCGAGAACAGGTCCTCGTCCTCGTCCAGGCCGGCGGCGCCCAGCGCCTGGTGCTCGGCCTGCTCGCGGATGATGTCGACCACGTCGTCGATGGTGATGCGGCCGAGCAGGATGTTGTTGTCGTCCACGACCGGTGCCGACACCCAGTCGTGGTCGGAGAACTGGCGTGCCACTTCCTGCGCGCTCTCGCCCACGTCGATGGCCGGCTGCTCGTCGTCGATCAGCCGGTTGATCGGCGTGGTGTCCTCGTGCGTGACCAGCGCGGCCAGCGGCACGCGGCCCAGGTACTGGTGGCGGCGGCTGACCACGTAAAGGTGATCGGTGTGGTCGGGCAGTTCGCCGCGCAGGCGCAGGTAGCGCAGCACCACGTCGACATTGACGTCGGCACGCACGGTGACCACGTCCGGGTTCATCAGGCGGCCGGCGGTGTCCTCCGCGTACGACAGCACCTGCTCCAGGCGCTCGCGATTCTCCCGGTCCATCGACTTGAGGACTTCGTCGATGACGGTGTCGGGCAGGTCTTCGACCAGGTCCGCGAGATCGTCGATGTCGAGGTCCTCGACCGCGGCCACGATCTCGTCGGTGTCCATGTCCGCCAGCAGGCTCTCGCGCACTTCGTCGCCGACATGCACCAGCACCTCGCCGTCGTCCTCGGGATCGACCAGTCCCCACACGACCTCGCGCTTGCCGGGCGGCAGCGATTCCAGCAGGTTGCCGATCTCCGCAGGCGACAAGGTGTTGACCAGCCGGCGCACGGGACCCAGCCGACCGCTGTCGAGCGCGTCGGAGAGCAGGCGCAACTGACGTGCGGTCTTGTCGTGGCGGATGGTCTCGACCATTCGGTACTCCGGAATGGGGCCGATCCGTCAGGCGGATGCGACCGGGGCATCAGGTGTTCATTGCGCCATTATCGCCCGGGCCGCGAGTTATGGACACCCTCTGGAAGCGCAGTGGGGAGGTGCAGTGGGAGCGACGTGAGTCGCGATGAGGCTTTCCCGGTGGCCCATCGCGACTCACGTCGCTCCCACCTCGGGCTTCCACTCCGGGGGTGGGTGGTCAGCTCGCGGTAGCGGCCTTCAACCAGCGCTCGATGCCGGCACGGTCGCGTGCCTGCAGCAGCTTTTCGGTGCGTGCCTGCAGGGCGGCGAGATCCACATCGCGGATCGCCTTGCGCAGTTCCAGCAGCGTGGCCGGATGCAGGCTGAATTCGCGCAGGCCCAGTGCCAGCAGCATCGGCGCGAGGGTGGCGTCGCCGGCGATCTCGCCGCACATCGCCACGGGAATGCCGTGCTCGGCGCCGGTACGGATCACGTGCCTGAGCAAGCGCAATACGCCGGGGTGGAAGGGCGAATAGAGTTCGCCGAGCGCATCGTTGTTGCGGTCCGCGGCCAGCAGGTACTGCACCAGGTCGTTGGTGCCGATGGAGACGAAGTCCACCACGTCGACGAACCCGTGCAGGGCGATCGCCGCGGCGGGCACCTCGATCATCGCGCCGAGTTCGACCTGCCCGGCGATCTCGTGCCCCTGCTTGCGCAACTGCAGCGCGACGCGCCGGAGCCGGCGACGGACCTCGAGGATTTCCTCGCGGCTGCTGACCATCGGCACCAGGATGCGCACGGGTCCATAACCTGATGCGCGCAGGATGGCGCGCAGTTGGGTATCGAACACGCCCGCATGCGCCAGCGACAGGCGCACGCCACGCAGGCCGAGCGCCGGGTTGTCCTCGTCGCTGACGACCAGGCCGGCCCGGTCCGCCTTGTCGGCGCCCAGGTCGAGGGTGCGGATGGTCACCGGCCGCCCTCCCATGCCGAGCACAAGGTCGCGGTAGACCTGGAACTGCTGCTCTTCGCTGGGCAGCTCGCGCTGCTGCAGGAACAGGAATTCGGTGCGGTACAGGCCCACGCCGGTGGCGCCGAGGGTATGGGCGTTCGCCACGTCCTCCAGCGACTCCGCGTTGGCCCACAGGGCGATGTCGACGCCGTCGCGGGTGCGGCTGGGCTTGGAACGCAGGCGGCCGAGCTCGCGGGCTTCGCGTGCGGCGTCGCGCAATCGTTCGCGGTAGCGGCGCAGGTCGTCCGGGTCGGGATTGACCACGACCACGCCGGTGGCGCCATCGACCAGCAGCACGTCGCCATCGTTGATCTTCTGCAGTGCCTGCGCATTCCCCACCACCAAAGGCAGGTGCAGGCTGCGCGCCAGGATGGCGCTGTGCGAAAGTGTGCTGCCGGCGGCGGTGACCACGGCGACGACGCCGTGCTGCTGGAGTTCCGCCAGTTCCGACGGCGCCACGTTGTCGCTGACCAGGATCTCGCCGGCCACCGCGGGCGCGTCGGGCGCGCGCTGGTGCAGGTGCGCATGGATACGGCCGATCACATGGTCCAGGTCGTCCATGCGGCTCTTGAGGTACGCGTCGTCCATGCCATCGAAGACGGCGGCGAGCCGGTCGCGCTGCAACCGCAGCGCGTAGTCGGCCGCGTAGCGGCCGGTGCGGATCAGTTCGTCGAGGCCATGCAGCAGTTCGGGATCGTCCAGCAGCAGGGCATGCAGGTCGAGGAACTCGCCGACTTCCTTCGCCAGCGCGCCATGCAGGCGCGTGCGCAAGCGGTGCATCTCGCCGCGGGTGGCATCGACGGCGGCATGCAGCCGGGTGACCTCATCGTCGACCTGGTCCGCGCGGATGTGCTGCTCGGCGACCTCCAGCACGTGCGGCAGCCGGACCCGGGCGCGTCCCAGCGCGCTGCCGCGCGAAGCCCCATGGCCCGGCAGCAGCGCCCGCATCAGGATTCCTCGTCGAACCGCCGCTCGAACAGCGAGACGACTTCCTGCATGGCGGCGGCTTCCTCCTCGCCCTCGATGCGGACGGTGACCGGGGTGCCCTGGCCGGCGGCGAGCAGCATGACGCCCATGATGCTTTTCGCATTCACCTCACGGCCCTTGGCCGCCAGCGTGGCGTTGCAGCGGAAACCGGACAGCGTCTGTACCAGCTTGGCGGTGGCCCGCGCATGCAGCCCGAGGCGGTTGGAAATGATGAGTTCGCGTTCAAGCATCGTCGTGAATGACTCCATTGCGTGCGCCCGCCGCGGCCGTGGCGGGCAGGTCGTCCAGTCCCTGTTCCGGATAGTTCATCACCCTCAGCAGCATGGGCAGGCTGAGCGCCGAGACGCGGCGCACCGGCGTGCCCAGGCGGGCCAGCTTGCCGGCGAGGTTGCTGGGGCTGGCGCCGTAGAGATCCGTCAGCACCAGCACCCCGTCGCCGCCGTCCACACGCCGAAGCGCCGCCGACGCCTGCGGCAGCAGGACGTCCAGGTCGGCATCGAACGGCACCTCGAAGGCCTCCGCCTTCAAGGGCAGTTGCCGCAGCAGCGCGGTGGCGACGGTCAGGATCGCCGCACCTACGCCAGGATGAGTCACAAGAAGAATGCCACAGGCCATGCCGAACGTTAACAGACGGGCATGACGCGCTGGAAGCCGCGTCGGTGGAACGGAGCGGGTGGGGTCGGGTCACTTTCCCCGACCGGAGGCGCGGGCCGGCTCAGTCCAGTTCGCGGTGGAAGGTGGCGACCTCTTCCCAGCCCTGGTCGCGGGCATGCCGTGCGAGGGTTTCGGCCAGGTAGACCGAGCGGTGCTTGCCACCGGTGCAGCCGAACGCGATGGTCACGTAGCTGCGGGTTTCACCGCGCAGGCGTGGCAACCAGGTGTCGAGGAAGCCGCTGACCTGGCCGACGTACTCGGCCACGTCCGGCTGCGCATCCAGGAAGGCTCTCACCTTCGGGTCGCGACCGGCGTAGGGGCGCAGGTCCGGGTTCCAGTGCGGGTTGGGCAGCACGCGGGCGTCGAACACGAAGTCCGCATCCGCCGGCACGCCACGCTTGTAGGCGAAGGATTCGAACAGCAGCGAGAGCTGCGTGCCCTTGTTGAAGGCGAACTCGGCGATGATCCGGCGCCGCAGCTGGTGCACGTTGAGCTGGCTGGTGTCGATGACGACGTCGGCTTCGTCGCGCAGCGGCTGGACGATGGTGCGTTCCTGGCGGATCGCCTCCTGCAGCGACAGGCCGCCATGGCCAAGCGGATGGCGGCGGCGCGTGTCGGAGTAGCGCCGCAGCAGTACCTCGTCGTCGGCGTCGAAGAAGATCAGCCGCCCTTCCAGCCCGAGCTGCGCCAGCGCCGCGCGCCATTGCGCCAGCTTGGACAGGTCGCTGTGGCGGCTGCGCACGTCGATGCCCACCGCGATCTTCGGCGGCAGTTCGTCCTCGCGCACCAGGCTGCGGACGAACGACGGCAGCAGGTCCACCGGCAGGTTGTCGACGCAGTAGTAGTCGAGGTCTTCGAAGGTCTTCAGCGCCACCGACTTGCCGGAACCGGACAGCCCGCTGACGATCACCACCGTGGCGGGCGTGGCCATGCCGCTGTCCTCTCGCGCCGGTGCGTCTCCCGTCTGCGTCATGGCGTGCTGCGCTCGAGCAGGTTGCTGTGGCGGGCGATGAACATCGCGGCCGGGTCGATGCCCTTGGTGCGCAGGATGTGCAGGCGGGTGGCGGCTTCGGTCAGCACGGCCAGGTTGCGGCCCGGCATGACGGGCAGGGTGATCAGCGGCACGTCCAGGTCCAGCACGTGGCGCGTGCCGGAATCACCGGTCAGCCGTTCGTAGCCATGCGGATTGGGTTCGGTCATCGGCCGGGTCAGGTGCACGATCAGGCGCAGGTACTTGTTCTTCTTCACCGCGGTGTCGCCGAACATCTCGCGCACGTTCAGCACGCCCAGTCCGCGCACCTCCAGCAGGTCCTGCAGCAGTTCGGGGCAGGTGCCGTCCAGCACGTCCGGCGCGATCTGGGTGAACTCGGGTGCGTCGTCGGCGACCAGGCGATGGCCGCGGCTCAGCAGTTCCAGCGCCAGTTCGCTCTTGCCGGAGCCGGCCTCGCCGGTGATCAGTACGCCGATGGAGTAGATCTCCATGAAGACGCCATGCAGCGTGACTCGCGGGGCCAGCGTGCGTGCGAGGTGGTAGGAGAGGTGGTTGAGCAGTTCGTGGCCGCGCTTGGGCGATGCCCACAGCGGGGTGTCGTTCTCATTGGCGGCTTCGCGCAGGTCTTCCGGGCAGGATTGGCTTTTGCTGATCACCAGTGCCAGCGGCTTCGCCTGCACGATCTTCTCGATCGTCTCCCAGCGCTGGCGCGAGTCGAGCGAGTCCAGCCACGTCAGTTCTTCGGTGCCGAGGATCTGCACCTTGTTGGGATAGACCGCATTGAGGTAACCGGCCAGCGACGGGCGGCGCGAGACCGTGTCGCCGGATTCCAGCACGCGCTTCTCGCCCTTCTGTCCCGCCAGCCAGCGCAGTGCCAGCTTGTCCTTCTGCTGATCGAACAGTTCACGGGCGGTGATGCTGGTGTTCATCATGCGAAGGCAACCGACGGGGAAGGGAGGGCATCGCAGGCGGGGTGCGAGGAGCGCCGACGCAGCGTCGGCTGCGTCGGCTGCGTCGCCCGGGATGCAGCGCGTACGAGTGTAATGTCCCTGTCCGACGTGCGCGACCCGCGGGGCGTGGCGGCCATGCGCCGCGCCGGTGTCGCCTTGACGTGCGAAGGGCCGCTCCGCATCGCGAAGCGGCCCTTCGCACGGTATCAACCGATCAGTTCGCCGCGCATGCTGTGGCGCTGGACGTCGGTGCGTTTTTCCTTGTGCTTGACCAGCAGGCGGTCGAGCTTGTCGGCCAGGATGTCGATGGCCGCATACATCGTCTGCGCGCCGGCATCGGCATGCAGGGTGCGCCCGGACACGTTGACCGTGGCCTCGGCAAGGTAATCGGGTTTGCGGGTTCCCAGTTGCGTACGGACTTCGCAGGGTTGCTCGAAGTGGCGCTCCAACCGCTTCAGTTTGGTTTCAACGTATTCGCGCAAGGCGGGAGTGACTTCGATTTCATGGCCGTAAGTCTCGATACGCATGTGTGCCTCCTTCTGGTCGGTAGAACCGCGCTTGGCGCGGAGAGCGTGTCATGTGACAACGCGGCAGGGGTCTGGGTTCCGGCGATTCTCCTTTACGGGTTGCAAGGGAAGGCGATGCCTTCGAGGACAAGATGGACCCGTCCGCGGCAACTATCAACCGTTGCGGCGTGTTTTTTTGCGCGAAGGACAGGGGTGTTAGAAAAGCGTTTCGCGCGTGCGGAACGGAGTCACGGAACAGGTGCGACGCGTGGGCGCTTCAGGCGATGCGCACGCGTTCGTGCGAGGACAGGATGTTGAGGGCCTCGCGGTACTTTGCGACGGTGCGGCGGGCCACCGGAATGCCGGACGCCTTGAGCAGGTCGGCCAACTTCGCGTCGGACAGCGGCTTGCGCGGGTTCTCGCCGTCGACCAGCCGCCGGATCATCGCCTGGATGGCGGTGCTCGACGCCTCGCCGCCGCCGTCGGTATCGATGCCCGACGCGAAGAAGGCGCGCATCGGCAGCGTGCCGCGTGGTGTCCGCACGTACTTGCGGGCGATGGCGCGCGACACGGTTGATTCGTGAAGGCCAACCTCTTCGGCCACGTCCCGCAGGGTCAGCGGTCGCAGCGCCTGTTCGCCGAACTCGAGGAAACCCGCCTGCTGGTGCAGCAGGCAGCGCATGACCTTGAGCAGCGTGTCGCCGCGCGCCTCGACGCTCTTGAGCAGCCAGCGGGCTTCCTGCAACTGCGTCTTGAGGTAACCGGCATCGCGGTCGCCGCACTGCCGGATCATCTGTTCGTACCCGCGGTGGATCGTGATGCGCGGCAACGTGTTGCCCGCCAACGCCGCACGCCAGATGCCGCGTTGGCGCCAGACGACGCAGTCGGGCACCACGTAGGTGTCGTGCGACAGGTCGCCGATCTGCGCGCCCGGCTTGGGGTCGAGCGTGCGCAGCAGCTGCACGGCTTCCTCCATCTCGGCCACGGGGCGTTTCATTTCCTGCGCCAGTCCCGCCACGCCGCTGCGCGGAAGGCGCTCGAGTGCGGTGTCGGCGATCTGCAGCGCCAGCGCCCTGCCGGGCGTGTCGTCGCTCAGCACGGCCAGTTGCAGGTGCAGGCATTCGCCCAGCGTGCGGGCGGCGATACCGACCGGATCGAAACGTTGCACCTGCCGCAGGACGATGAGGATTTCGTCCTCCTGCGCCTCGACATCCGGGCGCAACGCCTGGGCGATCGACGCCAACGGTTCGCGAAGGTAGCCGTCGTCTTCCAGCGCATCGATCAGGGTGGCGCCGATGCGGCGGTCGCGCGGGGACAGGTGGGACAGATGGAGTTGCCACAGCAGATGGCCATGCAGTGTGTCGGCCTCCGCCACGCGTTCCGCGGGACTGCCGCCATCATCGTCGTCGAACGAGCCGCCACCGCCGGACGACGTCCACGGCCCCTCATCGGGCGACCAGTCGTCGCGATCATCGCCAGCATCCTGTTCGACCTGCTGCACCGGCTCGGCGGGCGGCTGATCGTCGTCGTTGCCCCGGACCTGTGCGGGTTCTTCCTCGGGTTCGCTCCAGTCGAGCAGCGGATTGGTTTCAACCGCCTCGGTCAGTTCGATCTCGAGTTCGGCGGTGGACATCTGCAGCAGCCGGATGGCCTGACGCAACTGCGGCGTCATGACCAGATGCTGTCCCAGCGATGTCTGCAGGCGTGGCTTCATTCCCGACCTTGGAACCCGTGAGGCGGCCGACCGCCGCCGACGGGGATCACAGGCGGAAGGTTTCGCCCAGATAGACCCGGCGTACGTCCGGATTGGCCAGCAACGCGTCCGGGGCCCCCTGCGCCAGAACGCTACCGGCATTGAGGATATACGCCCGGTCGCAGATTCCCAAGGTTTCGCGCACGTTGTGGTCGGTGATAAGCACGCCGATGCCGCGGTCCTTGAGGTGCTTGACGATGCGCTGGATCTCGCCGACCGAGATCGGATCGACGCCGGCGAACGGCTCGTCCAGCAGCATCAGCCGCGGGCGCGCGGCCAGCGCACGTGCGATTTCCACGCGCCGGCGCTCGCCACCCGACAGGCTGGCGCCGAGCTGGTCGGCGACATGGGTCACCTGCAGTTCGTCCATCAGCGAACTCAGTTCGCGCTCGATGCCGGCCTTGTCCAGGTCCTCGCGCAGTTCCAGCACCAGGCGGATGTTGTCGGCGACGCTGAGCTTGCGGAAGACCGAAGGCTCCTGCGGCAGGTAGCCCACGCCGAGCTTGGCGCGCTGGTACATGGGCTGCGCGGTGATGTCCTGGCCGTCCAGTTCGATGCTGCCGGCGTCGGCGGCCACCAGGCCGACGATCATGTAGAAGCAGGTGGTCTTGCCGGCACCGTTCGGACCCAGCAGGCCGACCACTTCGCCCGGCTGCAGGGTCAGGCCGAAGTCGGCGACGACTTCGCGCTGCTTGTAGCGCTTGCGCAGTCCCTTCGCGGTCAACATCAGTTCTTGCCCTGCGCCGGCTGCGCGGCTTTCGGCTGGATCACGGTGCGGACGCGGGTGCCGTCGCCGCCGCTCTGCATGTTGCCGCTCTTGGTGTTGTAGACCATGCGCTGGCCGCTGTTGGAGCCGCGGTCGGACTTCACCGTGTAGTTGCCGATGAAGGTGATGGTTTCTGTCTTCATGTCGTATTCGACGCGGTCGGCCTGCGCGTCCATCCAGGTACCGTCGTCCATCTGCTGCCGCATCTTCACCTGCTTGCCGGTGAAGATGGAGCGCGAGATCTCGCCGTCGGCCATGTGGATCTCGGCCGCGGCGGACTTGATCTCCAGCGAGCCCTGGGTGACCACCACGCCGCCGCCCAGCAAGGTCTTGCCATTGCCTTCCATGTTGCCGTTCTGGCTGCCGGAATCGATGGTCATCGCCTGGTTGCGGTCGGTGGACTTGGCCACGGCGCCGGCGGCGGGCAGCAGGAGCAGCAGTGCGGCACTAGCGAGCAGAGCGCGGTTCATAGATGGATCTCACCTGGGATTTGAATGTGTATTCCTTGGTCTTGAGGTTCGTCTCAAAACCGCGCCCGCTCAGTCTGGAGCCGGGCTGCGTGACGGTCACCACGTCGTCGGTCTGGGCGAGGTCGCGATCGGGAAAGACGTTGAGCGTCTCCGTCCGGAACTCCGCCTTGCGCGCGCTGCCTTCGGGCGACACGCCGTGCACGTCGCCCTTCAGGCGCAACTCCTCGCCTTTCGCACTGAGCCAGCCGGTCTTCGAGCGCAGCTCCCACGAACGGCCCTGCTCTTCAGGCAGCAGGAACAGCGGGGTGGTGATGGTGTACGTCTCGTCCTGCGGATTGCGCGCCATTTCCGGCGCCCGCACCGCGACGGCCTCGGTACCTTCGCCATTGAGGGCGATCATCTCGAAATCGCGCATCACGTAGTCCGAGCGGTCGGCGACCACCCGGTTGGGCGGGGGGACATCGCGGTTCTTCCAGGCCGACCAGCCGCTGACGATGGCCGCGAGCAGCAACACCAGGCCCAGCGTGGTGCGCCAGCTCATGCCATCCCGCCTTCGAACGTGGGCGCATGCCCCTGCGTCCCCAGCAACAGGTCGCAGGCCTCGCGCGCCGCGCCCTGGCCGCCGGAGCGCCGGGTGCGCCAGTGCGCGTGCTGCGCCGTCCAGGGGTGGGCGTCGGCCGGGGCGATGGCCAGGCCCACGGCGCGGAACGGCGGCACGTCGGGCAGGTCGTCGCCCATGAAGGCGACCGCCTCCAGTCCGATGCCCAGCCCGGCGCCGAGTTCGCGCACCTTGGCCAGCTTGTCCTTGACGCCGGTGAAAACCTGCACGCCCAGCTCGCGGCCACGGGCGACCGCGACGGTTCCGCCGCGTGCGGTGACAAAGGCCACCTCGATGCCGGCGCGCTTCAGCAGCACTAGGCCCTGGCCGTCCTGCACGTGGAAGGCCTTCTGTTCGCGGCCTTCGCCGTCCAGGTACAAGCGGCCGTCGGTCAGCGTGCCGTCCACGTCGAAGCAGGCCAGCCGGATGCGTGCGGCGCGGGCCAGCACGTCATCGGTCAGGTCGTGGAGATGGCGGAGAGACATGGGGACAGGATGGGATCCGAAAGGGAGTGCGGCAAGGGCGGACGGCGGCGAACCCTTGCGGGTTACACCACGCGGGCACGCAACAGGTCGTGAATGTTGAGGGCGCCGACCGGGCGTTGCTCATCGTCGACGACGACCAGGCCGCTGATCTTGTGGGTCTCCATCAGGCGCGCGGCCTCGACGGCCAACTGGTCGGCATGGATGGTCTTGGGCTGGCGCGTCATGACATCGACGATGCGGGCCGCGCGGACATCCAGCGCGGGGTTGTCGAGCGTGCGGCGCAGGTCGCCGTCGGTGAACAGCCCGGCCAGGTGGCCTTCGGCATCGATCACGGCGGTCATGCCCAGGCGCTTGCGGCTCATTTCCACCAGCGCGTCGCTGAGGGTCGCATCCACCCGCACGCGCGGCACGTCGTCGCCGGCATGCATGACATCGGTGATGTGCAGCAGCAGGCGGCGACCGAGGCTGCCGGCAGGATGGGAGCGGGCGAAGTCGTCGGCGGTGAAGCCGCGCGCGTCCAGCAGTGCCACCGCCAGTGCATCGCCCATCGCCAGCGAGGCGGTGGTGCTGCTGGTCGGCGCCAGGTCCAGCGGGCACGCCTCGGCGGGAACGCTGACATCGAGGTGGACATCGCTTTCGCGGGCGAGGGTGGACTGGGGGCGCCCGGTCATGCCGATGACCGTGTTGCCCTGGCGCTTGAGGACGGGCAACAACATCAGCACTTCGTCCGACTCGCCCGAATACGACAAGGCCAGCACCACGTCGGCGTCGGTGATCATGCCCAGGTCGCCATGCCCGGCTTCGCCCGGATGCACGTAGAACGCGGGCGTGCCGGTGGAGGCCAGCGTCGCGGCGATCTTGCGGGCCACGTGCCCGGACTTGCCCATGCCGGTGCAGACCACGCGGCCGGGACTGGCCAGGATGGCCTGGCAGGCGGCGGAAAACGCGTCGTCGATACGGGCTGCCAGCGCGTCCAGCGCACGCGCCTCGATCTCGACGACCCGACGGCCGCTGGCCGCCAGGCTGGCGGGCGACACGGACGGCGTCAGGGGCAGTGGCTGGGACATGCGGACGGGGCGCCGGCGGGTAGAATGGCCGGGTATTTTATTAGGAAAGCCCGTTGGACGCCGAAACCATCCGTAAACTGATCGAATCCGGCCTGCCAGGCGCCCGTGCCGACGTGCAGGGCGACGATGGCGTCCATTTCGAGGCGACCGTGGTGTCCGACGCCTTCCGCGGCAAGCTGCCGCTGGCCCGGCACCGCATGGTGTACGCCACGCTGGGCGAATTGATGGGTGGCGCCATCCATGCATTGCAGCTGAAGACCGTCACACCCGACGAGGCCGGCACCGCGCGCTGAGGCCTTCCCTCACGGCCGCCCGGTTCCCGCCTCGCCCTCCACCCGTCCTTCCATTCCGGATTTCCATGCAGAAGATCATCGTCACCGGTGGCAACACGCTCAACGGCGAAGTCACCATCTCCGGCGCCAAGAACGCCGTGCTTCCCATCCTGTGCGCGACGCTGCTGGCGGACGCGCCGGTGGAGATCACCAACGTGCCGCACCTGCACGACGTGGTGACCACCATCAAGCTGCTGGGCGAACTCGGCGCCGGCATCACCATCGACGAGGGCACGCTGGCGAAGGGGCGCGGCATCACCGTCGATCCCACCACCGTCAGCCGTTTCGTCGCGCCGTACGAGCTGGTGAAGACCATGCGCGCCTCGATCCTCGTGCTCGGCCCGCTGGTGGCGCGCCACGGCGCTGCGGTGGTGTCGCTGCCCGGCGGCTGTGCGATCGGTTCGCGCCCGGTCGACCAGCACATCAAGGGCCTGCAGGCGCTGGGCGCGGAGATCACCGTCGAGAACGGCTACATCAAGGCGCGTGCGGCACGCCTGAAGGGCGCGCGTTTCGTGTTCGACATGGTCACCGTGACCGGCACCGAGAACGTCATGGCCGCCGCCACGCTGGCCGAAGGCACCACGGTGCTGGAGAACGCGGCGATGGAACCCGAAGTCACCGACCTGGCCGAATGCCTCAACGCGCTGGGCGCGAAGATCGAAGGCGCGGGTACCTCGCGCATCGTCATCCACGGCGTGGAGCGGCTGGGTGGCGGTCGTCATTCGGTGGTGCCCGACCGCATCGAGACCGGCACGTTCCTGGTCGCGGCGGCGATGACCGGCGGCAAGGTCACCGCGCGCAATGCACGTCCCGACACCCTGGAAGCGGTGCTCGACAAGCTCACCGAAGCCGGCGCGAAGATCGAGACCACCGCCGACAGCATCACGCTGGACATGCAGGGCAAGCGTCCGAAGGCGGTCAGCCTGACCACCGCACCGTACCCGGCGTTCCCGACCGACATGCAGGCACAGTTCATGGCATTGAACTGCGTGGCCGACGGCGTGGGCGTGATCAACGAGACGATCTTCGAAAACCGCTTCATGCACGTCAACGAACTGCTGCGCCTGGGCGCCTACATCCGGGTCGAGGGCCACACCGCCATCGTGCGGGGCGTGGAGCGGCTGGGTGGTGCGCCGGTGATGGCGACCGACCTGCGCGCGTCGGCGTCGCTGATCCTCGCCGGCCTGGTGGCCAATGAGGACACCACGATCGACCGCATCTACCACCTCGACCGCGGCTACGAGAACATCGAGGAGAAGCTGGGCGGCCTGGGCGCGAAGATCAGGCGCGTGTCGTGAGGAAGTCCGATCCCGCGCTTTCGGGGATCCGTCCACGCTTTCCGCTGCGCCGCAGGATCCTGCTGGGCATCGTGGCGGCACTGCTCGTGCTGGTGGCCTGGCTGCACTACACCGGCTCGGCGGCCACGCACGGCATCACCACCCGCGACATGGACTGGAACGGCGACGGCACGGTGACGCAGGGCGAGATCGCACAGGCCATCTTCACCGTGGTGGTGGAACAGAAGCAGGACGGCAATCGCCAGTGCAACACCTTCGCGTGGCGCAATGGCAGCGGGACCATCCGCATGGATTGCAAGACGGTGTTCCAGCCCGACGCGGAATGAAAAAGCCCGGCATTCGCCGGGCTTTTTCATTCCCGACTCAACGCCAGGAAGTCAGTTGCAGGCGGAAGACCTCGCTGCCGTCTTCGCGCTGCACGATGCGCACCGGCGCAGGCACGCCGGCGGCGATCCAGGCGGTGGTCTGCTTCCCGCCCGCGCTCTGCACGACCTTCGTCGTGTCCAGGGCACGACCACCCACCGTGATCTTCTCGCGACCGGCGACGCGGTAGGTCATCGACTTGGCCTTGCCGTTCTCCAGCAGGCGGTAGTTCATCGACGTGCGGCCAAAACCCACGTCGCGGACGAGCGCCAGATTGACCAGCAATGCGTCCATGTCGCCGGGCTGCATCGCCACCGGACCGGCCCGCTGCGGTTTCACGTCACCGGTCCAGCGCGCCTGCAGGCCCTTCCAGTTGTAGTGCGTGACGACGGACCGCGTCTTCATCAGGTAGGTCGAACGGTCGCTGCCTCCCAGCGGCCGATAACGACCCGCGGCATCCTCGAACACGGTGGCCTGGCTCAGGTTGGCCATCGCGTTGCGGATGCCCATCGAATACGTCCAGCGGTTGCCCTGCTGCGACAGCGACATCGCGCCGCTTGCGGAAATGCCCTTGAAGGAGGCGTCGTACCGGGCGGTGAACGGCTCCAGCGCGTGGGCTGGCGCGGCGATCACCGCCAGCATGGCGGCGGCGATCGCCGGCAGGGCGGACGTCCTTGTCATTGCAGGAGTTCCCTTGAAAGATCAGCGCCAGGACTTGAGCGTCAGGTCGATGGTGTCCTGTCCCTTCTCGCGCTGCAGGATGCGTGCGGGCACCGGCGCATCGGCCACCACCCAGACGATGGTCTGCCTGTCGCCGTCGGTGCGGACCACCTTGGTGGCTTCCTGGGATTTGCCGCCGATGGTGATGCGTTCCTTGCCGGCGACCTGGTAGGTCATCGCCTTGGCGCGCCCGTTCTCCACCATCCGGTAGGTCAGCGGCTTGCCGGCGGCCACGTCGCGCACGATGGCCAGGTTGACCAGCAGGGCATCCAGGTCGCCCGCCGCCAGCTTCACCGGGCCGGCGCGGTCGGGCTTCACGTCGCCGTTCCACGTGGCCTGCGCCTTGCCCCAGTCGTAGACCGTGTTGACGGTCTTCTTCTTGATCAGCAGGCGCGAGCTGTCGCTGCTGCTCAGCGGCCGCATGCGTCCTTCCTGCACGTCGAAGACGGTCTTCTGGCTCAGATCGACGGCCTGGTTGCGCACGGACAGCGAGTACTGCCAGCGGTTGCCGGCTTGCGGCGCCACCGACATCTGGCCTTCGCCAACCATGCCCAGGGCGCTGGCGCTGTATTGCGCCGTGAATGCCTCGACGGCGAGCGCGGGGACGCTCGCACCCGCCAGGAGCGCGGCGGCGAGCAGCAGGCGTGGAGTGGGGAACGCGGTCTTCTTCATGTCAGGGTGCTCCTTGGTATTCGACCAGGCGGAGATCCACGCCGTCCTGACCGTTCTCCCGTTGCAGGATGCGCACGGGAGTGGGGACGCCATCGGCGACCCAGAAGATGGTTTCGTCGTTGCCGCCATTGGCGCGGCTTACGCGCAGGGCGCTGTAGCTGAGGTCCTCGACGGTCACCGTTTCGGGTTCGGGCGACACGACGTACTGGTACTCGCGGATACGCCCGTTGTCCACCACGCGGTAATCGAGTCGCCTGCCCGGCGCTGCGTCGCGGATCACCGCCAGATTCATCAGCAGCGCGCTCATGTCGCCGGGCTGCAGGGACAGGGGGGCGCGGCGGTTCTTCTTGATGTCGCCCTGCCACTGGGCCGTGTGGCTGCCCCAGTCGTAGGTGCCGACCATTTTCTTGCCCATGAACAGCGCATGGCGGACCGTGGCCTGGCTGAGCGGACGGAATTGCCCGCCTGTTGCATCGAAGACGGTGCTCTGCTCGATGTTCAGGCCGGCCAGCCGCGCGAAGCCGCGCGTGCCCTTCACGTTCAGGTCGATCTGCCACTGCCCGCCGCTTTTCGGCGCGACTTTCATGCTGGCGCTGCCGGCCAGCTTGCCTTCGTTGTAGGCCTGATAGCTGGCCACGAACGGCTCCAGCGCCAGCGCGGGCGCAGTGGGTCCGGCCAGAAGCACCAGGCCGAGGAGCAGGGGGCGGAGAGGGGCAAGCATCAAGGGACGCGCGAAGGTCAGGGCAGCAAACGGTCGGCTGAATCTAGGGACAGCGCATTTAATAGGGGCTGACCGTGACAGAGCGTGATGTCGCCCTGTTCAGCCAATTGGCCGGTGCTCGCCAGCGCCAGCACCGCCAGCAGCAGGGCGTGCTCCCGCGGCAGCAGACGCGCGGCCAGCGCTTCGGGGGTATCGCCCGGCAGGATCGGCACCCTTACCTGGGCGATCACCGTGCCGGCATCCAATTCAGGAATCACGAAATGGACGCTGGCGCCGTGTTCGCTGTCGCCCGCCTCGATGGCACGGGCATGGGTGTGCAGTCCACGGTACCGGGGCAGCAGCGATGGGTGGATATTGAGCAGGCGGCCGCGGAAGCGCGCGATGAAAGCCTCGCCAAGGATGCGCATGTAGCCCGCGCACACCACCCAGTCCGGGCGGGCGGCGGCGACTGCGTCCGACAGTGCGGTTTCGTAGGCGGCGCGATCGGGAAATGCGGAAGGCCGCGCACTCCAGCGCCGGGCCGGTGGTACCTGCTGCAGGGCGGGCGCGGTCGGCTTGTCGGAGAACACGCCCACGACTTCCGCGTCCAGCATGCCCTCGCGGATCGCATCCAGGATCGCCTGCAGATTGCTGCCGCGACCGGACGCCAGCACGGCGATGCGCGCCGTCATGCCATGCTCCCGCGCCGTTCGGCACGCGCCAGCGGCCACGCCAGCAGCGCGCCGAGCGTGGCAAGCAGCATGTCGGCGTGCGCGTCCCACCCATCGCCCTGCTGGCCGTTGTACGACTCGGCCGCCTCCGGGGACATCGTCAGTGCGATGCCCCATTCCAGCCATTCGTACACCAGGCTGGTGCACATGATCAGCATCACCGCCAGCCCGAAGGCCTGCCCGGGCGACAGCATCGGCCAGCGCTGGCGCAGCCAGTGCCAGACGGCGGGCGTGAAGCACACGCCGTAGCTCAGGTGGATGAAACGGTCGAAGTGGTTGCGCTGCCAGCCGAACGCCTCCGCCGGCGACCAGCCGGTCGCTGCCTGCAGCCAGGCGTCGTAGGGCACGTAGGAATACAGCCAGCGCGCGCCGATGCAGTGCGCGACGATGAAGGCGCAGATCAGTGCGAAGTGCACCGGCCGCAGCGGCCAGCGGCGGTCATGCCACCACAGCCAGGCCAGGCCGAGCACGGTCAGGCTGCTGTGCATGGCCTGTTCGATCGGCCAGCGCGGCGCGATCCAGCTGGCGGCGAACACCGCCAGCGTCAACCCGAAGGCGATCGCCTTGCTGCGCGGCATGCCGCGCTCAGCCGATGCGGACGCGTTCGCCGCCGCTGGCGGTGACGACTTCGCCGATCTGCCAATGGGTCAGCTGCAGACGGGCCAGGTCGGACTTCACCGCGGCCAGCTGGTCGGGCGCGACCACCAGCACGAAGCCGATGCCGCAGTTGAAGGTGCGCCACATCTCGGCGTCCGCCACGGCGCCTTCGCGCTGCAGCCAGTCGAACACCGGCGGCAGCGTCCACGCGCTGGCGTCGATCTGCAGGCCCAGGCCTTCCGGGATGACGCGGATGATGTTTTCGGTCAGGCCACCGCCGGTGATATGGGCCATGCCATGCAGGTCGTGCGCCTGCAGCAGTTCCAGGATCGGCTTCACGTACAGCGTGGTCGGCGCCATCAGCGCATCGGCCAACTTCACGCCGCCCACATCGAGATCGGCCGGCCGGCCGGCGCGGTCGTAGATGCGCCGCACCAGCGAATAGCCATTGGAATGCGGGCCACTGGAGGCGATGCCGACCAGCACGTCGCCGGCACGGACCTTGGCGCCGTCCAGCAGGCGGGATTTCTCCACCGCCGCCACGCAGAAGCCGGCCAGGTCGTATTCGCCCGGGCCGTACATGTCGGGCATCTCGGCGGTTTCGCCCCCGATCAGTGCGCAGCCGGACAGCTCGCAGCCCTTGGCGATGCCGCCGACCACGGCGACCGTGGTGTCCACGTCCAGCTTGCCGGTGGCGAAGTAGTCGAGGAAAAACAGCGGCTCGGCACCCTGCACCAGCACGTCGTTGACGCACATGGCGACCAGGTCGATGCCGATGGTGTCGTGGCGGCCCAGCTGCTGGGCCAGCTTCAGCTTGGTGCCCACGCCGTCGGTGCCGGAGACCAGCACCGGCTCGCGGTACTTGCCCGACAGATCGAACAGCGCGCCGAAGCCGCCCAGTCCACCCATCACTTCCGGCCGGAAGCTGCGCTTCACCAGCGGCTTGATGCGTTCGACCAGTTCGTTGCCGGCGTCGATGTCGACACCCGCGTCGCGATAGGTCATCGGGGTGGGGGCGGAAGGCGTCGGCTGGGTCACGGGCGGTCGTCGGCGGGGCAAGAGGCGTGATTTTAAAGGAATCGGCGCGCCGAGCGACCGTCCTGAACGGGTGCCGTTGGCGGTATCGGGTCATTCGGGCAACAATTCGCCGGGTCTGTAGAGCTCAAGGACGCTCGATGCGCCGGATCCCAGGTATCGCACTCGCCACCGCACTGCTGGTGGCGGCACTGACCACGACACCCGCCGTGCAGGCGCAGTCCGGCCTGCGCACGGAAGGCGACGCGGTGTCCGCGCGCGGGCTGTACCAGGCGGAAGTGCCGGTCAACGGCCAGGGCGAGGCGGAGCGCCAGGGCGGCTTCGCGCGCGCGCTGGGCACCGTGCTCGGCAAGCTGTCGGGCGACCGTTCCGCGATGTCGCGTCCGGGCGTCGGCGCGGAACTGCGCAATGCCAAGGACTACGTGGACGGCTACGACTACCGCCAGGACCAGGGCACGTCGGCCACCGGCGCGCCGACGTTCCGCACCACGCTGGTGGTGCGCTTCGACGAAGACCAGGTCAACGGGCTGGCCGGCGCACTTGGCCTGCCGGTGTGGCCGCAGCCGCGTCCCAAGCCGGTGGTCTGGCTGGCGATCAACGATGGCAGCGGGCCGCGCCTGGTCGGATTGCCGCAGTCCAATGCCGCGCGACCGCTGCTCAACCGCGCGATTGAACGCGGTTATGGCCTGGGCCTGCCGGCCGGCGGCGCGGCGGAGCAGGCGCTGGTCGGCGCCATCTGGCGCCAGGACACGGCTGCGGTCGCGCGGGCATCGGCGCGGTACAGCCCGCCGATGCAGCTCATCGGCAAGCTGTACCGCGATGCCAAGGGCGGCTGGACGGTGGACTGGGTGTTCGTCGATGCCGGCAAGGTGCTGGCGAAGTGGTCGGTGACCGACGCCGATGCGCGCCGCGCGATGGCGTCCGGTGCCGACGGCACCGCCGATGCCCTGGTGAAGCGATACGGCAAGCGCGGCAGTGCAGGCCCGGCCGGCACCTACCGCGTGCTGTTCACCGGTATCCGCACCACCGACGATTACCTGCGCCTCACCGGCCACCTGCAGAAGATGGCCGTGGTCCGTCGCATCACCCCGGTGCGCGCCAGCGGCGACGTGCTGGAACTCGATCTGGAACTGGTCTCGGGCCTGGCGGGCTTCCGTCGCACCATGGGTGACGAGGCTCCCTTCACCGGCGGTGAAGGCGAGCCGCCCGCCTACCAGATGCGCTGACACAAGGACGCTGCATGGACCTTTCTTCCACGCCAGCCGGCACGCTGGCCCGCCGATGGCAATGGCTGCTGATCGCACTGATCGTCGGCTGGCTCATCTGGCTGCTGGCGCCGGTGCTGACGCCGTTCGTGTGCGCCGCACTGCTGGGCTGGCTGGGCGATCCGTGGGTGGATCGGCTGGAGCGCAGCGGTCGTTCGCGCACCACCGCCGTGGTGCTGGTGTTCACGCTGATGCTGCTGTTGCTGACGCTCGCGCTGGTACTGCTGGTGCCGATGATCGAGCGGCAGGTGGTCACGGTGATCGAGTCGTTGCCGGCCTATCGCGACTGGTTCGTGCAGACGGCATTGCCGTGGGTGGAGCGACGCACCGGGCTGGAACTGGTCGCGTGGCTCGATCCCGACCGCCTGACCGAATGGGTACGGAGCCACTGGCAGCAGGCCGGTGGCGTGGCCGCCACGCTGTTCGGCTATTTCTCGCGTTCGGGCTTCGCCGTGATGGCGTGGGTCGCCAACCTGGTGTTGCTGCCGATCCTGACGTTCTACTTCCTGCGCGACTGGGACGTCCTGGTCGAACGCATCGCGGCGCTGGTGCCGCGCGACCACATCGCCACCGTCACGCGGCTGGCGCTGGAATCGAACGAAGTCCTCGGGGCGTTCCTGCGCGGTCAGTTCCTGGTGATGCTGGCGCTGGGCGCGATCTACGCCATCGGCCTGTCGGTCGTCGGCCTGAAGGTCGGTCTGCTGGTCGGCATCATCGCAGGCCTGATCAGCTTCGTCCCGTACCTGGGTACCGCGACGGGCATCGTGCTCGGCGTGATCGCGGCACTCGTGCAATCCGGCGGCGACTGGTCGCTGGTGGCACTGGTGATGGGCGTGTTCGTGATCGGCCAGATGCTGGAAGGCTATGTGCTGACGCCGCGCATCGTCGGCGACCGCATCGGCCTGCACCCGGTGGCGGTGATCTTCGCCATCATGGCGGGCGGACAATTGTTCGGTTTTCTCGGCATGCTGCTGGCCTTGCCGATCGCCGCGATCGCCAACGTGCTGCTGCGGTTCGCGCACGAGCGCTACACGCAGAGCCGCCTGTATGCCGGTGATCGGCCGTCGATCGTGCTGGATTCCTACCTCGACAAGGGCAGCCTCGAACAGGCATCGCCTCGCGCCGATTCCGATACGCCGTGAGCCGCGACGAGCAGGGCGCGGGCCTGGGTCCGCAGTTGCCGCTGGCGCTGCGGTATCCGCCGGACCAGCGCTTCGACAGTTTCATCGCGCCCCCCGAAGGCGCCTTGCCGGCGTTGTCGGCGCTGGCCGCGACGACAGGCGCGGACTGGGTGTACCTGTCCGGTGCGTCCAGGACCGGCAAGACGCATCTCGCGCTTGCGGTGTGTGCGGCGGCCGAGCAACAGGGAAGGCGCGCCGCCTACCTGCCGCTGACGGCGGCGGCAGGACGCGTGCGCGATGCGCTCGATGCGCTGGAAGGCCATGACGTCGTCGCGCTGGATGGACTGGACGCGATCGCGGGTGCCCGCGAGGACGAAGTCGCGCTGTTCGACTTCCACAATCGCGCCAGGACTTCGGGATTGAACGTGCTGTACACCGCGCGCGGCATTCCCGACGTCATCGGCCTGGTGCTGCCCGACCTGCGTTCGCGCCTGCAACAGTGCCTGCGCTTCACGCTGGATCCGCTCGACGATGAAGGCCGCCGCGATGTGTTGCGCGATCGCGCGCAGCGGCGCGGCCTGGTGCTGGAGGATGCCGCGCTGGACTGGCTGCTGACGCGCACCGACCGCGACCTGGGCGCGCTCGTCGCACTGTTGGACCGGCTGGATCGCGCGTCGCTCGCGGCCCAGCGCAGGATCACCGTGCCGTTCCTGCGGCAGGTGCTGTAAGCGCGGGTCGTGCCAGAGACGTGCTTCCAGGGCGGACCGAAGAGCGATGCTCTCCTCGGAATGTCGTCAGCGCGCCACTAAGTCAGGCCGCCGCGCAGCCTCGTTTCCAGTTCGGCCAGCCGTTGCGGCGTGCCGACGTCGGTCCAGCGCCCCGCATGACGTTCGCCGCGGATGCTGTCCCCATCCATGTGCGCTCGCAGGATCGGGGCAAGACGGAAGCGCGGCTTTCCATTGGCGGTGATGCCCGCGTGGTCGTCTACATGGTTTCGCCAATCATCCAGCAGCGCGGCCCTGTAAACACCGATGCCGGCGTAGGTCAGACGATTCTTGCCTTCCTTGCGGACGTTGCCGGCGTCATCCAGGGCGAAGTCTCCGTTCGTGGCATAGCCGGGTGGATCGATCATCACAAGATGCGCCAGTCCCGCCGGCTCACGTGGCAGTCGGGCGAAATCGAAGTCGGTCCAGATGTCGCCGTTCACCAGCAGGAACGGCGCCTCGCCGAGGACCGGGCGCGCGTTGAGCATGCCGCCGCCGGTTTCAAGCGGCGTATCGCCTTCGTGCAGGTAGTGCAGTCGCAGGCCCCAGCGCGCGCCGTCGCCGAGCACGGCAGGAAAACGGTCGGCCAGCCAGCTGGTGTTGACCACGACGTCTTCCACGCCCAGCGCCGCGAGTTTTTCCAGATGCCAGACGATCAACGGCTTGCCGCCCGCCTCGATCAGCGGCTTGGGCGTGTGGTCGGTCAGCGGGCGCATGCGCTCGCCGAGGCCCGCCGCGAAAATGAGGGCCTTCATGCGATTTCACCGCGGGCATGCAGCACGGGCTTGACGCGGGCGTCGAGCAGGGTGCGCAGGCCGGCCAGTTCCGGATACCGCGGCAGCACCTCGTCCAGGTAGCGGATGAAGCGCGGCACGTCGGGCAGATAGCGGGTCTTGCCGTCGCGGTAGTGCAGGCGCGAGAAGATGCCGAGGATCTTCAGGTGCCGCTGGATGCCCATCCAGTCGGCATCGCGCAGGAAGACCTTGAGTTCGGGTACCGGTACGCCGGCACGCGTGGCGCGCGCGTGGTAACGGGCCAGCCACCCATCCACGCGTTCGATCGGCCAGCTCAGGAACGCGTCCTTGAACAGGCTCATCGCATCGTAGGCCACGGGTCCACGCACGCAGTCCTGGAAATCGAGCACGGCCGGGCCGGGCGTCACCGGCATCAGGTTGCGCGGCATGAAATCGCGGTGCGTCAGCACGCGCGCCTGCGTCAGCGCGTTGTCCATCAGGCGGCGCTGCGCCAGTTCCAGTCCGTCGGTCTCGCCACAGTCCAGCGTCAGGCCGAGATGACGGCGCAGGAACCATTCGTCGAACAAGCCGGCATCGCGCTGCAGCAGCGCCTCGCCGAACTCGCCCATGCCGTCCGGAGGCGCGATGGCCTGCAGGCGCAGCAGCTGTTCGATGGCGGCGTCGAACCAGGTGTCGGCGTTGTCCTCGCTGATCACGTGCGCGAGCGTCGGACCGCCGAGATCCTCCAGCAGCAGGAAGCCGAGGTCGACGTCGATGGCCAGGACTTCCGGGACGCGCACGTCGCCGCCCATCAGCAATTCGCGCATCGCCAGCCACGGCCGGACGTCCTCCAGACCGGGCGGCGAGTCCATCACGATCCGGCCTGGCCCGTCGCCCAGGCTGCGCCAGTAGCTGCGGTAGCCGGCATCCATCGAGGCGCGTTCGAGCTGCGCATAGGGGTCGCCGAGCGCGCCGCGCGCCCATTCCAGGCGCTGGGCACCGCGCCCGGAAGGGTCCTGAATCGTAGGGTTCATGCAGGGGCGACCACACACAGGCGACAAAGGCCTACAGGGTAAACTGGCGCCCTACCGACTTGCGAGGCTTGCATGGCCAAACTCCAACCCGTGCTGCTCTCCGGTGGCTCCGGCACGCGCCTGTGGCCGCTGTCGCGCGAGGCTTATCCGAAGCAGTTCCTGCCGCTGGCCGGCGACGACACGATGGTGCAGGCGACGTGGCGTCGTGTCGCGGCCATCGCCGATCTCGCTCCCCTCGTGGTCGCGAACGAGGAACACCGCTTCCTGGTCGCCGAACAACTGCGCCAGGTCGGCGCGCCGGAACCGGCCATCCTGCTAGAGCCGGTCGGACGCAATACCGCCCCGGCGATCGCCGCTGCGGCGTTGCAGGCGATGGCGGATGGTGCGGATCCGTTGCTGCTGGTGCTGCCTTCCGACCACGTGGTCCGCGACGACGCCGGGTTCCGGCGCGCGGTACATGAGGCGTCGGCGGCGGCGGAGGCCGGTGCGCTGGTCACCTTCGGCATCGTGCCCGATGCGCCGGAAACGGGCTTCGGCTACATCCAGGCGGACGTCGGTGAAGGCCTGCGCAAGGTCTCCCGCTTCGTCGAAAAGCCCGATGCCGCCACTGCGCAGTCCTACCTCGATGCCGGCGGCTATTACTGGAACAGCGGCATGTTCCTGTTCCGTGCCAGCCGGTATCTCGAGGAACTCGCACGCTTCCGTCCCGACATCGTCGAAGCGGTGCGGGCAGCGCACGCAACCGCGCGGCACGACGGCGATTTCATCCGGCTGGACAAGGACGCCTTCGCGGCCTGTCCCTCCGATTCCATCGACTACGCGGTCTTCGAGAAGACCGGCCACGCGATGGTGCTGCCGGTCGACATCGGCTGGAACGACGTCGGCAGCTGGTCGGCGCTGTGGGATGTCGCGGAGCGCGATGCCGACGGCAATGCGCACCATGGCGACGTGATCGCCGTCGACAGCCGCAACAGCTATGCCTACGCGCAGCGCCTGGTCGCGCTGGTGGGCGTCGACGACATCGTGGTGGTCGAAACCGACGATGCCGTGCTGGTCGCGCGCAAGGACAGGGTGCAGGAGGTCAAGCAGGTGGTCGCACGCCTGAAGCAGGAGCAGCGGAGCCAGGCCGTCCTGCATCGCGAAGTGCATCGTCCGTGGGGCAGTTACGACTCGGTCGACAACGGCAGCCGGCATCAGGTGAAGCGCATCAAGGTCAAGCCGGGCGCGGCGCTCAGCCTGCAGATGCACCATCACCGCGCCGAGCACTGGATCGTGGTCAGCGGCACCGCCAAGGTGACGCGCGGCGACGAGACGCTGCTGCTGTCGGAGAACGAAAGCACCTACATCCCGCTGGGCGTGAAGCACCGCCTCGAGAATCCAGGCAAGGTGCCGCTCGAGCTGATCGAAGTGCAGTCCGGCAGCTATCTGGGCGAAGACGACATCGTGCGCTTCGAGGACGTCTACGGCCGCAGCCAGTAAGGCGGCCTGCGGTCAGGGCGTGGACGTCACGCGGCGCCAGACTTCGCGCTCGACGCGCTTGCCGTCTTCATGGCGTTCCAGCGTCCAGGTATCGCCTTCGAGCGTGTAGCGGAAGCGGTAGCTGCCGCCCTCGGTCACCGGGTAGGACGCCATGCGTGGCGTCTCCACATACGTGTCGGCGTCGGCCGTGAACGTCCCCGAGCCACCCGCCCAGAAGCGCCCGTCCTGCGAGGTGGTGAAGGAAAAGTGGCCATCCGCCAGCAGCTTGGTGCCCTGCAGCTTCAGGCTGCCGTAGTCCTTTTCCTGACCTTGTTCGTCGACGAAGCTGCCCGACGCAAGGCGCCATGCGCCGTCGAGGGGCGATGACGCCGCTGCAGGGGCTGCCAGCAGGCAGGACATGGCGAGGATCGGGCGAAACAGGGCCATGGGTACGAAGCTCCCGGACGGTGGTGGAGAAAAAAGAATGCCCCCATGCGGGGGCATTCGATCGCGTTGCCGCACATGGGCGTCAGCGCTTCTTCCGGACCATCGCATAGATCACCAGCAGCACGATGGCGCCGACGACGGCGGCGATGAAGCCCGCCGGTTCGCCGGGACCGTACCAGCCAAGCTGGACGCCGACGAAGCGCGCCAGCAGCGCGCCCAGAATGCCGAGCACGATGGTCATGAAGAAGCCGAGCTTGTCGTTGCCGGGCTTGATCGCCCGTGCGAGCAGGCCGGCCAGGAAGCCGATCAGCAAGGTCCAGAGGATGCCGCCGCCAAAGATCTGTTCCATTGAAACGCTCCGGTTATGAGGATGTGGGGCGATGCGCAGCGTAACCCAGCTGTCAGCGGAGTGGGGCAGCGGCAGGCAGAGGTGGGGAGACCGGATCCGGACGTTGTGGGAGCGACGCAAGTCGCGATGAGCTTTCCAGTGACGGCTCCATCGCGACTTGCGTCGCTCCCACAAGTACGCTAGACCTTCATGAGCCGTTGTGAGCATGAGGCCGGAACCGAAGAAGGCCGGGTCGCCCCGGCCTCCATCGCGGTTCAACCGGCGCACTGGCATCAGCAGCAGCCGTGATCGCCGTGCTGTTCGCCACCCGCCACCGCGGCCACGCCCGTGGTCTCGCCACGCACGCTGGCGGCGTGGTGTTCGGCGATCACGCGCGCGACGCAGGCGGTGACTTTCTTGCCCATCGGGATGTGCAGGAACTCGTTCGGGCCGTGCGCGTTGGAATGCGGACCCAGCACGCCGGTGATCATGAACTGCGCACCGGGGAACTTCTCGCCCAGCATGCCCATGAAGGGAATGGTGCCGCCTTCGCCCATGTACATCGCCGGCTTGCCGAAGAACTCGCGGCTGGACGCGTCGATAGCGTTTTCCAGCCACGGCGACATCGCCGGTGCATTCCAGCCGGTGCTGGCCTTCTCCAGATCCAGGCTGACCTGCGCGCCGTTCGGCGGGTCCTGTTCCAGCAGGTCCTTCAACAGCTGGCCGGCCTGCTTGCCTTCCAGCGTCGGCGGCAGCCGCAGCGACAGCTTCACCGAGGTGTACGGGCGCAGCACGTTGCCGGCGGACGACAGTGGCGGCATGCCATCCACGCCGGTCACCGACAGCGCCGGGCGCCAGGTGCGGTTGAGCACCAGTTCGGCCAGGTCTTCCGCCATCGGCGTCATGCCGGGCAGGAACGGGAACTTGTCGAACACCGCCGTATCCAGCACGCGCGCCGCTTCCTTCGCCTGCGCCAGCCGGGCGTCGGGAATCTCGGCCTGCAGGCCATCCGGCAGGATGCGGCCGGTCTGTTCGTCCTCCAGTCGCGACAGCAGCTGACGCAGCAGGCGGAAGCTCGAAGGCACAACGCCGGACGCGTCGCCCGAGTGCACACCTTCCTCCAGCACCTTGACGGTGAAGTTGCCGCCGGCCAGGCCACGCAGCGAGGTGGTGCACCACAACTGCTCGTAGTTGCCGCAACCCGAATCCAGGCAGACCACCAGCGACGGCTTGCCGATGCGGTCGGCCAGATGGTCCACGTAGGCGGGCAGGTCGTAGCTGCCGGATTCCTCACAGGCCTCGATCAGCACCACGCAGCGCGCATGCGGCACGCCCTGCTGCTGCAACGCCTGGATGGCGGCCAGCGAACCGAAGATCGCGTAACCGTCGTCGGCGCCGCCGCGGCCATACAGCTTGTCGCCCTTGATCACCGGCACCCACGGGCCGAGGTCGTCGTCCCAGCCGGTCATCTCAGGCTGTTTGTCCAGGTGGCCGTACAGCAGCACGGTGTCGGCGCCGGTCTCCGGGCCGCTGGCCGGGATTTCGATGAGGATCAACGGCGTGCGGCCCTCCAGGCGCACCACCTCCACCTGCATGCCGGGCACGGACTGCGCCTTCGCCCAGCGCTCCATCAGCTGCACGGCCTGCTCCATGTAGCCGTTGGCCACCCAGTCCTTGTCGAACATCGGCGACTTGTTCGGGATGCGGATGTATTCGACCAGTTGCGGAACGATGTCGTCATCCCACTTCTCTGCAACGTAGCGGTCGACTTTGGCGGTATCCATGGCAACTCCGGGCACTGAAAGACAGGCCGTCATTCTACGCCCTGGACAGGGGTAGGACTTTTCCTACAAACACTCGCGGCGTTTACGGGCAGATTCTCCCGCGTACGGGCGATACCTTGCTCCCTGTCGGAGTTGGACACTTTCCCTACCGTCGCAGGCCAAGGGCCATGTGCGGAAACATGAAGGATGCCGCGACGCATCCCTCATGCATGGAGAGTCCAATGCCACAAGGAGAGTCGTCATGAAGTCGTTCATCCACATCGTGTTTGCCGCCGCCCTGTCGCTGCTGTTCGCCGTGCAGGCGATGGCCGCGGAGAAGGTCAACATCAACACCGCCGATGCGGCCGCGCTGGATCGCGTGCTTATCGGCGTGGGGCCGGCCAAGGCCGCCGCCATCATCGAGTACCGCAAGGCCAACGGGCCGTTCAAGAGCGCCGAGGAACTGGCGATGGTGAAGGGCATCGGCCTGAGCACCATCGAGCAGAACCGCGACCGCATCGAACTGCGCACCGGCACCGCACCGGCGGGCAAGCCGGCAGGAAAGCCGGCGGCTGCCGCAGCGACGCCCGCCAAGCCGGTGGCGCGACGCTGATCGAATCCCGTGCCGGGCGCCTCCACAGGACGTGGGACGCCGGGTACAGGGGCAGGATGCCAGGGGAGACAGGCAGGAAGCCGACAAGGACGTATCCACACCGCGCAGGACGCGCAAAGGTCGGGAGCAGGCAGGAGGGCCTGCTGCTGGCAGGATGCCGACACGGAGGTGGACATCGCCCGGGCGTGCAGGATGCGCGTCCGGGCGATGTCGTTTCTGCGCCCCGCAGCTCGCCTCACGGCGGACGGGCTAGAATCGCGCCGCGTCCCGACAGGTCCACCCCATGCCCGCATCGTCGCGCCTCATTCCCGCAAACGAGTACCGGCGGGAGCGCTGGAAGAATGGTCTCGGTTGGACGCGCGAGATCGTGCGGGTGCCGGACAACGAGACATGGGACTGGCGGCTGTCGATCGCTGAAATCGAGCGCGACGCGGCGTTTTCCTCGTTTGCCGGCATCGACCGTGAACTGGTGTTGCTTGGTGGGAATGGCCTGCGCCTGAAGTTCGGCGACGGGCGCGTGGTCGAACTGATGCCGCCGCACGATCGTCTGCGCTTTGCCGGCGAGGAGGTCGTCACGGGTGAACTGGTCGACGGCATGACGCACGATTTCAACCTGATGTGGCGGCGCGACCGTGTCCGCACGGAGTTGCTGCATCGTCCGCTGGTGGGTCCGATGCTCTTCTTTACCGAGCCGGGCGTGCACTGGGTTGTCCATCTGATTGCCGGACAGGCGGTATTCGATGCGGCCAGCGGCCTTGGCCATCTCTGGAGTGGCGACACCGCCCTGCTGATGCCCGGAGATGCGCGCACGCGTCATGCGCTCCAGGGCGGGGGCGAGCTGCTGGTCATCCGCATCGAGGATGTCGCCGGCTGACGGTTCCGTTTCAGTAGACGTCGCGGCGATAGCGGCCGTTGCCGCGCAGTTCCTCGACGCGTTCATCGCCAAGGATGCTGCGGAGCGCGGCATCCACGTCGGGAGCCATGCCGGCCAGGCTGCCGCAGACATATATTGCGGCCCCGCGTTCGATCCATTGCCGCAGCCGGTCGGCCTGTGCGAGCAAGGCGTGCTGGACGTAGCGGAGTTCGCCGCCATCCCGGGAAAACGCCAGGTCGAGGTGCTCAAGCGTTCCTTGGGCCTGCCAGGCGAGCAGTTCATCGGCATGGAAGAAATCATGCGTACGCTGGCGCTCGCCGAACAGCAGCCAGTTGTGCGTAGCTCCTGCTTGCGTTCTGGTCTTGAGATGGGCGCGCAAACCGGCGAGGCCCGTACCGTTGCCGATCAGGATCATCGGCGTTTCGGCGGCAGGCGGGTGGAAATTGGGGTTGGGTCGGATACGCAGGGCGATGGAATCTCCAGGTCGTGCATGCGTGCAAAGCCAGCCGCTGCCCAGGCCCGGCGTGCCATCCGTGCGTCGCATCAACCGCACCAGCAGATGCAGTGCGCCATCGGAGGGGAGCGAGGCGATCGAGTATTCGCGATGCGGAAGCGGCGTGCATGCGTCCGCCAGCGCCTGCGCGTCCGCGAATCCCGATGTTGAAGTCAGGTCAGGCCAGTGGCTGCATGCCAGCACGGTTGCGAGTGCCTGCGCTTCGCCATGCCAGTGGACCTGCACATCGCCGGCCATGCCGAGGCGATGCAGGCAATCCGCGACGAACCCTTCGGCATGCCGCGGCCCGATTTCGGCGATGTCGCCCGCGGTCCAGTGGGGCAGGGTGTCGTCGGTGGGTTCAAGCGCGAGATGGAAGACGGGGCCGCCCAGGCTTCCCGGATTCAGCTCCCGCCGTTCGCGCAGACACCACGACGCGTAACGAGGCGCCGACCAGTCCGGCGCCTCGTCGCCGTTGCCGAGTTGCCCGATGTGGTGTTGCCAGTGGCGCAAGGCACTGTCGTCCGCATTGTCGACTTCCACCAGATCGAACAGCGAACGCGCGTTCTGGCGCCGCAACCAGTCATCCAGCCGGTGCCCGAAGGCGCAGAACTGCGTGTATTCGCGGTCGCCCAATGCAAGCACGGCATATTGCAGATTGGCCAGTGACAGTGGCTTCGACATGACCTGGCGAACGAAACCAAGCACAGGGTCGGGCGGGTCACCCTCGCCGGTGGTGCTGACCACGAACAGGACACGCGCAATGCCTTGAAGCCGCGCCGCATCCAGGTGCTCCAGCCCCGCGCGCTGCACCGTCACGCCACTGTGCCGGAGCGACGCGGCGGTCATGTCGGCCAGTTCCATCGCGAAGCCGGTCTGGCTGGCATGCACCACCCACACCGCATCCGGTTCGACGAGTGCCGTCGGTTGCGTCGCCTGTTCGCGCACGCGTGCGCGATGCAGGAATGCGGCCACGAGTCCGGCGTAGGCCAGTACCGCGATGATGGCGGCGTAGCCCCGCATCGCCGATGGCGTCGCCTGCCACCAATCGCCTTCGTGCAGGCCGGCGAACCACCCTGCGCATGCGGCGAGCAGCAGCATGACGCAGGCGTTGCCTATTGCGGGGGCGATACTGCGGGGCGGGGCGGTGGGCGAAGTGCTCATGCCGCCAGGTGCGCTTCGAAGGCAGGCGTCATCGTTTCCCGCAAGCCGTCGGCGGTGCGTTGCAGGAAGCGCGCAGCCAGCCCGTTGCGAACGGCGAACGCATGACCGGCGACGGTACCCATGACGGTGAGCGCGGTGGCCCAGGCATCGGCATGCATGGCATCGGAGGCCACCACGGTGACTGCGGCGGCGGCATCGGTGACCGGCTCGCCGCTGCGCGGATCGATCGTGTGCGAATAGCGTCGTCCATCCTGCGCATAGGCATGCCAGCGGTCACCGGAGGTAGCGACGGCCACGCCATCGAGCGCCAGCACGCGCGGCTCCAGTGCTTCGCTGTCGGCCTCCTCGTCCGGCGAGGATTCCACGAGGACGCGCCACGGCTGTCCGTCGCCCTTGCGGCCATGGCCGTAGAGTTCTCCCCCGACCTCGACCAGGGCGGCGTGGATGCCACGACGGCGCAGCAGGTCGGCGACGACATCCACTCCGTAGCCCTTGGCGATCGCCGAAAGGTCCAGCATCACGCCGCCCGGCTGGCGGATGCGACGCTGTGCTGGATCGAACCGCAGGTGCTGCCAGCCCACGCGCGAACGCGCCTCGACCAGGTACACCTCGGCCGGCCGGCCCCGGTGGGCGGCATGCGCGCCGAAGCCCCATGCCGCCACCAGCGGCGACACGGTGGGATCGAATGTCCCTTCGCTGGCGGATGCGATGTCGAGTGCTGCCGTGAGCACCCGCAGGACATCGTCCTTCAGCGCGAACCAGTCCCCCGCCGCGCAGCGGTTGAAACGCATGATGTCCGCGTCCGCCTCCCACGTACTCATCTGCGCGACCACCTGGTCGAGGCGCGCTTGCACGGCATCGTGCAAGGCATGCGCGTCGATGCGGGTCGCATGGGTGTACTGGACGGACCAGGTCGTGCCCATGGTCTTCCCGTGCAACGCATGCACGGGCGCCGCGAATGCAGGAGGCGAAGAGAGGGAGATGTTCATGTGCGGTGCACGCCGCCGGACAGGCGCCCGGCGGCACGAGGCTGCCTTACTGGGGCAGCACTTCCAGCGTGGCGACGTAGCTCAGCCGACGCTGCTTGGCCTGCGGGACCGTGGTCTTCCCGTCCTGCGTGCCGGTTTCCAGCCAGTACATGCCGGCTTCGGGCCAGGTCACGCTGAACTGGCCAGCGGCATCGGTGGTGACCTTGATCTCTTCCTGGGCGTTGCGATAGCGCGTACCGCCGCGGGTGATCTCGAACTCCAGGCCCGCCGCAGGCTTGCCGTCCACGAGCAGCTTGAACGTGGCGGCTTCGCCGGCGAACAGGTCGTTCGGGTGGGTGACCGGCAGCAGCTCGATGCCTTCGCCCGTCGCCTTCAGCGCGGTGTCGTTCGGCGAGCCGTTGGTCACGAAGGTTTCGACGCGGCCGATCGACTGCGAGACCTGGAGATTCTTCGCATCCTTCGGCACCTTGGTCGCCAGGTCCTCCGGCTTCGCGCCACGCAGGCCGCCCGGCTTGCCGTCGGCGCCGTCCCAGCGAACCGTCAGGCCCTTGTTGACCGTGGCGATGCGGTAGGTGCCCTGCTGCGTCAGTTCGACGTCGAACACGGTGCGGTACTTGCCGGTGGCCACGTTCTGGGCGTCGACGGTGCTGCCATCCGGCGCGGTGATGACCAGGCCTTCGGTACGCAGCGGCACGTGGTTGAAGTAGAAAAGGTCGTTGGACACGGCGGCATCCACGGTGATCCACGGATGGGCGCCGGCGATGACGGTCTGCGACGGCTGCAGCCATGCCTTGTGCGCCAGCGCGGTGGCGGGAATGACGGAGGCCAGGGCGATGGCCACGGCAAGGGAACGCTTCATCGGAATCTCCAGCTCGGTACGTGGAAGGGGATCAGGGTTTGACGGTCAGCGTGACGGCACCGAGTTCGGTGCTGCCCTGCGTCTTGCCCGATTGCGGCGCGCCCTTGGCGGGCCAGGTGAAGGGGATCTTCAGCAGCTCACGCCCACCCACTTCACGCGCGGCTTCGACGACCAGCGTGTAGTCGCCCGGCGCCAGCTTCGCCAGATGCTGCTTGTCGGTGAAGCTCAGCGCATGCTTGCCGGTGGGCTTGGTCGGGCCGGTGATGCCATCCACCGGTACCTGCAGCGAGCGTCCGGACTTTCGCCACCACTGGCGCAGGTCGGGCAGCCACTTGGTGCCATGGCCTTCGGAGTTGCTGGTCTGCTGGTACCAGACGGAGAGGTTGGCGGCGACCTTCTGGTCGGCGCCTTCGATCCACACCGCGACGTAGGGGCGGTGGTACTCGGCCACGTCGAGCTTGGGGATCTCGACATTGATGTCCAGCGTGGCGGCGTAGGCCGGCGTGGCCAGCAGGCCGCTGAGCGCGATGGTCAGCGTGGTGTGGACGGCGATCTTCGACATGCGAGGTTCCGGATGGGGGAGGGAGTCAGTGGATGAAAAGCAGCGCGATCAGCAGCGGCACCAGCAGGCCCAGGCCGACCATCGGCCAGGTCATGCGGCGCTGCCGTCCGTGCAGGTAGAGCAGGAACAGGCCGGTGATGCAGAACACCAGGCAGGCCACGGCGAAGATGTCGAGGAACCATCCCCATGCCGGGCCGGCATTGCGGCCCTTGTGCAGATCGTTGAAGTAGGAAATCCAGCCGCGCTCGGTGCGTTCGTACTCGACCGCGCCCGTCTCCCGATCGATGTTCAACCACGCATCGGTACCCGGCCCGGGCATCGAGAGATAGACCTCCATGTCCGACCACTCCGCTTCACGCCGACCGATCGAAACGGACAGTTCGCCCTCCAGCCAGCCGACCACGGTGGGAGGCAGCGGCGCATTGCCTTCCTGGCGATCGCCCAGGGCCGCCAGCACGCCAGCCGGCAGCGTGGCCGTGAGGTTGCTGACGGCGGGCTTGGCCTCGATCTTCGACGCGTGGTTCAGCGTGATTCCCGTGATCGCGAACAGCAGCATGCCGATCAGGCAGACCGCCGAACTGATCCAGTGCCACTGATGCAGCGTGCGCAGCCAGAAGCCGCGGCGTTGTTGCTGGATCGCAGGAGAGGCGGAAGAGGACAACGGCGGTCTCGACGCAGGGTGGAGCGGTTCGCCATTACATCACGAATGAGAATGGCTCTCAATTGAGGGGGGGGTGTTCCCCTCCCGCGAGGGAGGGAAACGCCTGTCGGCATCAGAAGTTGACGTTGAAGCTCAGCCACACGTTCCGGGCCTTGTCCTTGTTGTTGTAGTCGTCGAGCGAGGTCGGCGTCCACGTACCGTCCCCGTTGTCGGCGAACGTCGTCCGGTAGCTGGTGAAGTCGCGGTCCAGCAGGTTGTTGATGCGCGCGTTGATCGTGAGCCAGTCGGTGGCCTTGTACGACGCGCCCAGGTGGAACACCTCGTAATCCTTCCAGTACAGGTGCTCACCCGTGGTCGCATCCACGCCGCGATAGCGCTTGGAACGCACTTCGGCCGTCAGGAACACGTTGAACCTGTCCGTTGCCGCCCAGTCCAGCGTGGCATTCGCCATGTGCTTGGCGCTGTTGCCCAGCGGCTGGCCCCGTGACGGGCCGCTCTTCTGCTCGCTGTCGGTGTAGGTGTAGTTGGCGCGGAAGCCGAAGCGGTCGCTGATCTCCCAGCGTCCCGCCAGTTCCGCACCCTGCACGACGGCTTCATCGATGTTGACGGGTACGTTGCCGGCGACGTACCCGATGTCGGCGTACTCGCCGGTCGGGCACGCCAGCGCCAGGCCGATGCCGCAGGCTTCGGTGGAGAGCTTGTCGTCGAACTCGTTGCGGAACACGGTCGCATTGAAGTTGTGCCCGTCCGGATGCTGCCAGTACACGGCAAGTTCGGTGCTGGTGCTGGTTTCCGGCTGCAGGTCCGGATTGCCGAACAACGGCGTGGTGCCCTGCCCGCCGAAGCCGGTGATGCCGTTGTACAGCTGGGTGGTCTTGGGTGTCTTGAAGCCGGTGCTGATGCCGCCCTTCACGGTCCACTGTTCATTCACGGTGTAGACGCCGTAGAGGCGCGGACTGATCTGGTCGCCGAACACGTCATGGTCGTCGTAGCGCACGCCGGCGGTGACCGCCAGGGGCTTGATCACATACCAGGTGTCCTCGGCGAACACCGAGTGCATGTTGTGCTCCTGCACCGCGCTGGGCGTACCGGCCTCCATGCCGAAGACGCCGTCCTCCAGTTCGCCGCGGATCACCTGCGCACCGACCACGGATGTGTGTTCGCCGCGCCACTGCCAAGGCAGGTCGAGCTTGGCATCCAGCGTGTACTGGCGGCTTTCCAGCGTGCGCTTGGGACGTGGCAGGAAGGTGGATTCCGCCAGCGCACGACGGTCGGCCAGGCTCATGCCGGCGTACTGGCCCGTGCCGTCGAACATCGCCAGCAGTTGCTCGCGCTCGCTCACCGTGAACGGCAGCGTGCGGCCATCGTTGTTGGTGGCGATGTGGGCCAGCGAGACCAGGCTGTTGCCGAAAGACCACTTGCCTTCATGCGTCAACGACCAGCTTTCGCGGGTGAACTCCTGCGTGGGGCCATAGCCCACGCGCGGGTTGGCGCGGCGGCCCCACGTGCCGCCATTGGCGCGGCATGCGGCTGCATTGGCCCCGGCCGCGCCCAGGCATGCATTGCCTGCCATCCAGATGCTGGCGATGCTGTCCACGGTGCCGACCGGGTACTCCTCCACACCGGCATCGTTGATCTTCGTGCTGTTGTCGTACTCCTGCCTGGAGGTGTCGTAGTCCAGGGTCAGGCTCTGATTGTCGGCAGGCATCCATTCCAGACTGAAACCGCCGGCCTTGTTGGTGTTGTCGACGGTCTTGCCGCCAACGCCGAAGCCCAGCACACGGGTATGCGTCACGCCGGATGGATCCGTCGCCGGGGCATACACGGGGTTGGAGGCGTCGCGTTCGTACCAGCTGCCGCGCGCGCTGAAGTTCAGGGTGCCCGCGACGAGAGGCCCCGTGACATAGACATCCACGGTGGCGTCGTCGCCGAACTGGTCGTCGGTTTCGATGGTGCGGCCGAGCGTGATCGAGCCGCTCCAGTTGTCCAGGTTGCGCTTGGTGATGACGTTGATCACGCCCCCCATGGCATCCGCGCCGTAGAGCGTTGAGGCAGGTCCCCGGATCACTTCGATGCGTTCGATCGCATCCAGTGGCGGAATGTGGTTGAACTGGTTGCCGCCGAAGTTGTTCGGGTAGATGTCGCCGTGGTTGTTCTGGCGCTTGCCGTTGACCAGGATCAGCGTGTAGTCCGATCCCATGCCACGCATGGAGATGGTGCCCTGGCCGGTCTTGTCGCGTGTCTCGCCGACGTCGACGCCCTCCAGGTCGCGCACCGCGTCGAGCAACGTCATGTACGGTCGCTTGGCCAGTTCTTCGCGCGTGATCACGCTGATGCTGGCGGGCGCATCGGTGATCTTCTGCTCGAAGCCGGCCGCGGTCACGACCACGGTGTCGAAATCGGTGGCATCGGCCGCACCATTCGGCGACACCTGCGCGAAGACAGGGGCCGAGGTAAGGGCGAGCAAGGCGATGGCAAGGCGATGGCGGCGCAGGCGCAGGCGGCCTCGCCCGGAGAAGCGGGTCTGGGTCATGGGATTCACGGAAGGGGGAGAAACGGAAGGCGTGGTGCAAGCATCGGCGCTTGCACGAACGGGATCAGCGGAAGGCGTCCGGCAATGCGCCGGACACGGACGTCAGGCGACGCGCGGAGGTGCCTGGCCCGGATGCAGGCGCAAGAGGGAGTCTTCGCGACGCATGCCCGACATTGAGTCGTCAGGCAGCGGCACGTACAGCGTCGGCGGCGCCTTGCCCGTGTTGCGGAGATGGAAGGCCAGCGGTCGTGCGGGATCTGCAACTGGTGCCGTCCGGACCAGCAAGGCTTTCACGCGGGGCTTCTTGGCCGGCGATAGGTGATGCGTTGGCGGCTGCGGAGGATCGTCCTCAGTCAGCTGCTGGACGCCGCTGCCGGCGAAGGTCTCCGCATCCTGTTGATCGCCGCCTCGCCGTAGCGCGGCGACAGACACCACCATCACCAGGGCGCACAGGAATACCGTCCAGACCGCCACGCGCCACCCTGCACGTGCGCGAATCGGCGCACGTTCATGAGGGCAGACAATGGTCGAAGGGTGGCGCACGTCGATCCCCGGAGCGGCCTTGGCGGCCGCTGAACGGGACCATTGTAGTTGAGAATACTTATCAAGTGCAAACAGGGATGAGTCCTATTTGCGAGGTCGTCAGACCTCCGTCCATTGCCTGAGAAGGTTGTGGTACACGCCGGTGAGCTGCACCAGCGCAGGATGCTCCGGAACGTCCTGGGTCAGTCGGCGGATGGATACGTCCAGCTCGAACATCAGCCGGCGCTGGCTGTCGTCGCGCACCATGCTCTGCATCCAGAAGAACGAGGCGACACGCGCGCCTCGCGTCACCGGCGTGACCTTGTGCAGGCTGGTGCCGGGATAGAGCACCATGTGGCCGGCCGGCAACTTCACGCTCTGCGTGCCGAAGGTGTCCTCGATGATCAGTTCGCCGCCGTCGTACTCGTCGGGGGCGCTGAGGAAGAGGGTGGCCGACAGATCGGTGCGTACCGGATCCACGCCGCCACGGCTGCGGTCGTAGCGGATGGCGTTGTCGACGTGGTAGCCGAAGGACTGGCCTCCGCCGTACCGGTTGAACAGCGGCGGATAGATGCGTCTGGGCAGGGCGGCCGAAAAGAACGTGCTGTTGCGTGCCAGTGCATCCAGTACCAGTGCGCCGATCTCGCGTGCCGCAGGAGCGTCTTCGGGCAGTTGCGCATTGTCCTTGGCTTTCGCCGACTGATAGCCGGCGGTGATGCGACCGTCGGCCCAGTTGGCGGCGTCGAGCGCGGCCCGCGCCTGCGCGACCTGGGCGGGAGTGAGGACATCGGGAATCGCCAGCAGCATATCGGTCCACCTCGCAACAGGAACGCCCCGCCCATTCTGCACGGGCGGGGCGCATAGGGACTACGGCATCATGCGGATCAGAACTTGAACGTCGCGGTCAGCACGGCAGAGCGCTCATCGCCGGGCGTCGCCCAGCCGTTGTTGCGGATGCGCGTGTAGTACTCCTTGTCGAACAGGTTGTTGACGTTCAACTGCAGTCCGATCCGGCGGTTGAGCTGGTAACCGACCATGGCGCGGTGGGTCACGTAGTCGGGCGACTTGTACAGCACTGCCGGCGTGGTGTTGGTGATCGGGCTGGTGGTCGGCAGGACGTTGTTGTTGAGATGGATCTCACCGAGGTAAGTGACGCCATAGCCGAGCGTCCAGCTTCCCAGTTGATAGGTCGTCCACAGATTGGCCGAGTGCTCGGGTGTAGCCGTCAACGGATTGCCCTTGAGAGGATCCGGGAAGTGGGTGCTGTTGGCGCAGTTCACGTTGTCCACGTTGACTGGAGCGCCATTGAGCAGGTGGTTGTTGGGATTGGCGGCGCAGTAGTCCGATACGCCGTTGAGGACTTCGCTGTCCAGATAGGTGTAGTTGGCGAAGACCGACCACTCGCGCGTGATGTTGCCGGCGATGCCCAGAGCCAGCCCTTGCACGCGCGCTTTGCCGTCCAGTTGCTGTTCGCCAGAAGGATTCAGAGGGTTGATGGGATCGGCGACCTTGTAGTTCTGTCGCTCATTGCGGAACAGTGCTGCTGTCAGCGCCAGGTGGTTGTCCAGCAGATCCCACTTGGTACCCAGCTCGATGTTCACCGCAGTTTCCGGATCCACATCGCAGGTCTGTACGGTGCAGGCGCCGTTGACCGACGCCTTGGAGGGCGTCTTGGCATTGGCGTACGACAGATAGATCGAGCTGTTGTCTGTGGGCTTGAACACCAGGCCGGCACGGTAAGAGAAAAGGTCGTCTTCGTTCCGGAACGTGGTTCCCTTGCCCAGGACATTCCCGATGCCGCTGTTGTCAGGATTCGGATTGCCTGTCGTAGGCGCGGTGTACAGCTTGATGTTCCACGTGGCCGTATCGCCTTCGTTGTGTTCATAACGCGCGCCGAGGTTCAGCGATACGCGCTCACCGAACTTCAGCGTGTCGAACATGTAGACCGCCTGATTGCTCAACGTGCCCTCCGTTCGACCGGTCAGGGTGTAGTTGACCGGGCCGGTCCAGGTCGAGTCGGGATTGTGGAGATCCATCCTCGGCAGCGTCGCGGGAACACCGGCGGACGTGCGCAGCAGGCTGCCGACATCCAGATCAAACGTTTCGCGCGAGAAGGACACGCCGGTAATCAATGCATGCTCTACCGCGCCCGTGCTGAAACGGGTGGTGAGGTCGGTCTGGCTGATGGCGATCGCATTGCTCGTATCGCGCGAGTAGCCGCGCGGGCCGCTTGGTTGGTAAGTGCCTGCGGGCGTGCATGTTGCGCCGGTGGCGGGATTGATGCCGTTTGCCAGGCACCATGTGCCCTGGGTGGCGTCCACCACCGAGAGTTGATCGACCTTCTGGAAGCGGGCGAGGCTGCGCAAGGTGGTCGCGCTGCCGAAATCGCGCTCAAGCAAGCCGGTCACCATGTCCACATCGATCTCCTGCGTGTCGATGTTGTGGTAGCCGTAGTAGTTGCTGGTATCCACGCCGGGCAGCGGACCCTTGTTGAACGCGTTCATGTAGTACGGCACGCCGTACTGCGGCAGATTCTCATCGTGCTGGTGGAAATAGCTCAGCGTCAGCCGGGTGTCCGAGCCGATGCCGAAGGCCACGGAAGGCGCGAAGCCCCAGCGCTTGAACTCTTCGAAGTCCCGGCCCGGTGCGTCGTTCTGGTGCGCCATCGCATTGAGGCGCACGGCAACCCCGTTGTCGAGAGAAAAATTGCTGTCGGCGGTCGCACGCCCGTAGCCGTCCGTGCCGGCGCCGACCGTATAGGTCTGGAACGCGCCTTCGCGGGCGGACTTGCTGACGAGGTTGATGTTGCCGCCGACCGAACCTGCGCCGGACATGGCCGAGTTGGCGCCATTGATGAGTTCGATGGCGTCCAGGTTGAAATTGTCGGTACGCGTGTATTGCGCGCTGTCGCGTACGCCGTCGGTGGTGATGTCGCTGCTGGCGGTGAAGCCGCGGAGGTTGATGCTGTCCCCATAACCGCCGCCGCCTTCGCCGGCGCCGAAGGTGATGCCGGGCAGTGTGCTGAGCACGTCGCGCAGGCCGAGCAGGTTCTGCTGCGCCATGACTTCGCTGGTGACCACGGTGATCGTCTGTGGCGTGTCGACCAGTGCCTCGGTGTATTTCGGCGAACTGGCCTTGCGCACGCGCTCGCCGTGGACTTCGACGGTATCGAGCTGTTTGGCCTGGCCCCCGGCTTCGGCGGGCGCGTCGCCGGTGGGCGCGGCAAGTACTGGAGTGCTGATCGCCAGCATCAATGCGGCGGCAAGCGGGGAATAACGAAGGTTCATGAGCATCCTCAAGGTGATGGAAGCACCCGTTGGCGATGGCTGGCGGGGGATAAGGGAACGATCTCTGGCGCGGCTGCCGTCGAACGACGACAGTGGCGGGCAGAACGGATCGCGGAACGTGGTCGCGCGCGTCAGCGGCGTGCGGGTTCTCAGGCCTGGCGCGGGGGGCCGCGACCCAGCGGTGCGGTGCGGCGTGCGGCGCGGACAGGCCCGTGGAAGGGCCTTGGCTGGCATGGCGCCAGCCCGGCGGCCCGGATGCGATAGCCACCCAGCGAGGTCCCGGGTTCGGTTTCGCTGGCGGCCAAGCCGGGCTCGTGGATAAGCGGGGTCGGCGGCGCCATCAGGCAGGGGGCAGCGTTGTCGTCGGCCTGGCTTGGCGCGTCGATCGCCGTCAATGCTGCGGATAGTGGCGGGGCTGAATGTCCCGACCCGGCGGGGTTCTTGCCTGCGACCGTCGCGACACCCATCACCAGCAACGCCATCGCCAGCAACAGGCGTGTGGCGATCCGGAGGCGGATGGAGGGCTGAGGGGCCAAGGGGCTCTGGGCGTGAGGCTGCGACAGGGCGTCGCAGGCGGGGCGCCAGAATAATGAGAATTATTCGCGATTACAACAAAGAATTCACACGCGCATCCGACGCAGGCGAGTCGGCTCGAACCGCCTACTCCCGGTCATCGCGGGTCCAGATCCCGCCGTGCTCGTGCTTGGTCGGAAACTTCGCCACGGGCGAATACGCAGGCGCGCACAGGGCGCGGCCGTCGCGGACATCGAAACGGGCGCCATGCAGGACGCACTCAATGCTGGCCTCGCCCGCGTCGAAGCTGCCCGAGGACAACTCGAAATCCTCGTGGCTGCACTTGTCTTCCAGCGCAAACAGGCTGCCGTCGTGGTTGAAGACGACGATGGGCGTGCCGGTGACTTCATCGAACACGGTCTTCATTTCACCGGGCAGCAGTTCGCCGGTGGCGCAGACGAAGGTCCATGCCCCGCTCACGGGGAGACTCCCGACAGCGATTTTTCCAGCACTTCGAAACACAGGTCGTCCCGCTTGGGGATGCCGTAGCGCTTGTCGCCATAGGGGAACGGCTTCTTGATGCCGGTCCGGGCGTAGCCGCGACGCTCGTAGAACGCGATCAGTTCGTCGCGGATGTCGATCACGGTCATCCGCATGGCCGGCAGTCGCCATTCTTCCCGGGCGACGCGTTCCGCCTCGGTCAACGCGGCCTTGCCGACGCCACCGCCCTGCAGGTCGGGCCGGACCGCGAACATGCCGAAGTAGCCGGCACCTTCCTCTTCTGCAACATGGGCGCACGCGACCAGCACGCCATCGCGCTCGATAAGCAGGATGCGGCTGCCGGGACGGTCGATGTCGCGACGGAGGACGTCGGCATCGATACGCTGGCCGTCCAGCATGTCGGCTTCGGTGGTCCACCCCTGCTTGCTGACATCGCCGCGGTATGCGGACGTCACCAGTTCGACCAGGGAGGGGATGTCGTCGGCCGTGGCGGCGCGGAAGGCGAGTGTGCTCATGCCGCGATTTTACGGAAAACCGGATTGGCGTGGACGCTGCGTCAGGCCAGCAGGCTGCGGGCCTTCTTCAGGGCGGCGACGAAGCGCTCCACTTCCTCATGCGTGTTGTAGAACGCGAACGAGGCGCGCAGGGTCGCTGCCACGCCGTAGAACTGCAGCAGCGGATGGGCGCAGTGCTGGCCGGAACGGACGGCGACACCTTCCAGGTCCAGCAGCGTCGCCAGGTCGTGCGCATGCGCGCCTTCGATCAGGAACGAGATGACCGCCGCCTTGTCCGGCGCGCGGCCGAAGACGCGCAGGCCGTCGATCCGGTCGAGTTCTTCGGTGGCATGCGCGAGCAGTTCGGCTTCGCGTGCCTCCACGTTCGCCATGCCCAATGCGCTTAGGTAGTCCACGGCGGCGCCCAGGCCGATGAAGCCGGCGATGTTCGGCGTACCGGCCTCGAACTTGTGCGGCGCGTCGTTGAACACGGTGCCGTCGAAGCTGACTTCCTTGATCATTTCGCCGCCGCCGATGAAAGGCGGCATGGCCTGCAGGTGTTCCCTGCGCGCCCACAGCGCGCCGGTGCCGGTGGGGCCGCACATCTTGTGGCCGGTCAGCGCGTAAAAGTCGCAGCCGATCGCCGCGATGTCGACGGTACGGTGCGGCACGGCCTGCGAGCCATCCACCACAGTGACGATGCCGCGCTTGCGTGCCTCGCGGCAGATCTCGCGCACCGGGTTCACCGTACCCAGCACGTTCGAGGTATGGGTGATGGCCAGCAACTTCACGTCGCCGCTCATCGCTGCATGCAGCGCATCCAGGTCGAGGGTGCCGTCTTCGTGGATCTCGGCGACCTTGATCGTGGCACCCGTGCGCTGCGCGACCAGTTGCCAGGGCACGATGTTGGCGTGGTGCTCCATGCGCGACACGAGGATCGTGTCGCCAGCCTTCAACCGCGGCAGCGCCCACGAATACGCCACCAGGTTGATCGCGAAGGTCGTGCCGCTGCACAGCACCAGTTCGTCCGGCCGCACGTTGAGGAAGCGCGCCAGCTGCCTGCGCGCGCCTTCGTACGCCTCGGTCGCCTCGGTGCCCAGCGTGTGCACGGCGCGGCTGACGTTGGCGTTGTGCAGGCGGTAGAAATCATCCACGGCCTGGATGACCGACGCCGGTTTCTGCCCCGTGTTCGCGCTGTCCAGATAGACCAGCGGCTTGCCGTTGACCTGCCGCGTCAACAACGGGAAGTCGGCGCGCACGCGATTCCAGTCGATGGCGGCATCCGCGCCCGCCGAGGCGCCGGCTTCGTGCTTCATGCGACGCCCAGCGTCGCGAGCGCGGCGTCCACGCGCGCGACCAGCAGGTCGCGCAGGCCGGTGTCCTCGATGGCGGACAGCGGTTCGCGGCAGAACGCGGCGGTCAGCAACTGTTGCGCTTCCGCCTGCGGCAGGCCGCGCGAGCGCAGGTAGAACAGCGCATTGGTTTCCAGCTGGCCGACGGTGGCGCCGTGCGCCGCCTTCACTTCGTCGGCATGGATCTCCAGCACCGGCTGCGTATCGATCTCCGCGTTGGCCGACAGCAGCAGGTTCTTGTTCGACAGCGCCGCATCGGTACCGTCCGCGCCTTCACGGATCAGGATGCCACCGTGGAAGACGGCACGACCGCGGTCCGCACCCAGGCCACGCCACGTCAGCTCACAGGCGGTGTCCCGCCCGATGTGGTCGATGCCGAGCCGTGTGTCGACATGGCGACGGCCATGCGCAAGCAAGACGCCGTTGGCCACCAGGCGTGCGTTGTCGCCTTCAAGCCGGACGTTGAGCTCGTGACGGGACAGGGCGCCGCCGAGCTCCAGGTCCACGCGACGGTATTCGCTGTCGCGTGCCAGCACGGCATCGGTACGCAGCAGCGTGGTGGCGCGTTCGCTGTCGGACTCGATGCGGGCGTGCGTCAGGCGTGCATCCTTGGCCAGGTGCACATGGCTGAGGGCGTTGATGAAGTGGGCGTGGCCGTCGATGGCCAGATGGTGTTCGACCACCGTCAGTGCGGCACCGGCACGCAGTTCGATCAGGTTGCGCAGGTGCCAGGCGCGATCCACGCCATCGCCGGTGCCGATGAACACCAGATGCAGCGGCCGGTCGCTGCGCATGCCCGGTTCGGCGCGCAGCAATACGCCTTCGGTCGCCAGAGCAGCGTTGAGGCGCGCAAACACTTCGTCCGTGCGCTCGAAACGGCGCTGCAGGAAGCGCGCCGCATCGCCGCCTTCGGCGAGCGCCTCCGACAGCAACTGCAGGCTGACGCCATCCGGCAGGTCGGTCGTCAGCGACAGCGCCACCGAGTAGCGGCCGTTGACGAAGACCGCGCGCGGCGCGGGAATGTCCGCCAGCAGCATCGGGTCCAATAACGGTAGCGCGTCGACGGCGGCGAAGCTGCGACGCTCCAGCTGCCGCAGCGAGGTGTACTTCCAGGCCTCGGTGCGCGGGCCTGGCAGGCCATCACGCAGCGCTTCATCAAGCACGGTGCGACGTGCGGCATCGCCGTGGAAGGTGGAAGCCAGTGAATCGAGCAAGATGTTCATGCTGTCACGGAGAAGAAGATGGGCGTCATCCCGGCGCAGGCCGGGACCCAGTGCCTTTGCCCGTAGTGCATCCGGAACCCAGTCGATAAAGTCGCTGGGTCCCGGCTTGCGCCGGGATGACGGCGGTAAGCGCGCAGGGCGATGGTCGGACTCACGCTGCCGGCTCCGGCGCGACACGGTCCTTGATCCATGCATAGCCGTGCTCTTCCAGCTCCAGCGCCAGTTCGGGGCCGCCGCTCTCGACGATGCGTCCGCCGGCCAGCACATGCACCACGTCGGGCTTGATGTAGTCCAGCAGACGCTGGTAGTGGGTGATGACGAGGAAGGCGCGCTCCGGCGAGCGCAGCGCGTTGACGCCGTCGGCGACGTTCTTCAGCGCATCGATGTCGAGGCCGCTGTCGGTTTCGTCGAGGATCGCCAGCTTCGGCTCCAGCACGGCGAGCTGGAAGATCTCGTTGCGCTTCTTCTCGCCGCCGCTGAAGCCTTCGTTGACGCCACGGTGCAGCAACTCGTCCTTCAGGTGCAGCACGGCCAGCTTCTCGCGCACCAGTTTGAGGAACTGCATCGAATCCAGTTCCGGCTCGCCACGCGCCTTGCGCTGGGCATTCAGTGCGGCGCGCAGGAAGTAGGTGTTGTTCACGCCGGGAATTTCGACCGGATACTGGAACGCCAGGAACACACCGGCGGCAGCGCGCTCTTCCGGCGCCAGGTCCAGCAGCGGCTTGCCATCGAATTCGACGCTGCCGGCGGTGACTTCGTAGCCTTCGCGACCGGCCAGGATATTGCCCAGCGTGGACTTGCCGGCGCCGTTGGGGCCCATGATGGCGTGCACTTCACCGGGCTTCACGTCCAGCGAGAGGCCTTTCAGGATGTCCTTGCCGGCGACGCTGGCGTGGAGGTTGTCGATCTTCAGCATGTTCGTTCCGATTCGTTGATCTGCTCCCTCCTCCGCTTGCGGGGGAGGGCTGGGGTGGGGGCATCACGGTACGTCCGCCCCCATCCGCCCTTCGGGCACCTTCCCCCGCAGGCGGGGGAGGGGTTTGGTTTCGTCAGCCGACGCTGCCTTCCAGCGACACTTCCAGCAGTTTCTTGGCTTCCACCGCGAATTCCATCGGCAGTTCGCGGAAGACCTGCTTGCAAAAGCCGTCGACGATCATGCTGACGGCGTCTTCCTGGCCGATGCCGCGCGCGCGGCAATAGAACATCTGGTCGTCGCTGATCTTCGAGGTGGTGGCCTCGTGCTCCAGCGTCGCCGTCGGGTTCTTCACCTCGATGTAGGGGAAGGTGTGGGCGCCGCACTGCTTGCCGATCAGCAGGCTGTCGCACTGCGTGTGGTTGCGCGCGCCATCGGCATTGCGGTCCACCTTCACCAGGCCGCGATAGGTGTTCTGGCCACGGCCGGCGCTGATGCCCTTGCTGACGATCTTCGACTTGGTGCGCTTGCCGATGTGGATCATCTTGGTGCCGGTATCGGCCTGCTGGCGATGGTGGGTCAGCGCGACCGAGTGGAACTCGCCCACGGAGTCGTCGCCGAGCAGCACGCAGGACGGATACTTCCAGGTGATCGCCGAGCCGGTTTCAACCTGCGTCCACACCACCTTGCTGCGGGCGCCACGGCATTCGGCGCGCTTGGTGACGAAGTTGTAGATGCCGCCACGGCCTTCCTCGTCGCCGGGGTACCAGTTCTGCACGGTGCTGTACTTGATGTCGGCATCTTCCAGCGCCACCAGTTCCACCACGGCGGCATGCAGCTGGTTCTCGTCGCGCATCGGCGCGGTGCAGCCTTCGAGGTAGGACACCGACGCCTTGTCTTCGCAGATGATCAGCGTGCGCTCGAACTGTCCGGTGTGGCCGGCGTTGATGCGGAAGTAGGTGCTCAGCTCCATCGGGCAGCGCACGCCCTTGGGAATGAACACGAAGCTGCCGTCGGAGAACACCGCCGAGTTCAGCGCGGCGAAGTAGTTGTCGCCGACCGGCACCACGCTGCCAAGGTACTGCTTGACCAGTTCCGGGTGCTCCTTGACGGCCTCGCTCATCGAGCAGAACACGATGCCCTTCTCGGCCAGTTCCTTGCGGAACGTCGTGCCGACGGACACCGAATCGAACACGGCGTCTACCGCCACGCCGGCCAGCTTGGCGCGCTCGTGCAGCGGTACGCCCAGCTTGTCGTAGGTGTCCAGCAGTTCCTGCGGCACTTCATCCAGCGAGGCGTACTTGGCCTTCGGCGCGGAGTAGTAGCTGATGGCCTGGAAGTCGATCGGCGCGATCTTCAGCTTGGCCCAGTGCGGTACCGGCATGGTCAGCCAGTGGCGGTAGGCCGCCAGGCGCCATTCGGTCATCCATTCCGGCTCGTCCTTCTTGGCGGACAGGGCGCGCACCACGTCCTCGTCCAGGCCGGGCGGCAGCGAATCGGATTCGATGTCGGTGATGAAGCCGGCGTCGTAGCGACGTCCCAGCTGTTCCAGGATTTCAGCGTTCTCGGTGGCCATCGGGCTGCCTACGGTTCAGCGGGTCGCGACCTGCACGGCGATGGGTCGCCTGCGCACGTCGTCGGAAGAGGGGGGTGGAGCGATCATCTGCGCCAGCGTGAAGCCTCGCAGGGCATCGGACACCACGTCGTTGATCAGCCGCCAGTTGGCGCGCGCACCGCATTTCTGCGCGATGCCGCACTGGCTTTCGCTCTGGCTGCACTCGGTCATCGCCAGCGGACCTTCCATGGCCTCGACGATCTCCACCAGGCTGATCTCGGCGGCGTCGCGGCTCAGGCGGTAGCCGCCGTGCACGCCACGCAGGCCTTCCACCAGTCCGGCCTGGGCCAGCGGCTTGAGCACCTTGCTGACGGTGGGCGTCTCCAGGCCGGAGTGCTCGGCCAGGTCGGATGCGCTGAGCACCTCGCCCGGACGGGCGGCGAGCACGGTCAGGACCACGGTGGCGTAGTCGGTGAGTTTGGTGACACGGAGCATCGGGGAGGGGGTGGTCCGGAAAACGTACCGAAATTGTACGCTTTTGTTCTGTCCGGCTCAAACCCGCGGGGATTTCCCCGTTCAGCCGCGTCGATGCGGCTGACGAATGTCACCCGCGATGGCTGACGGCTGCGACTGATGCCGCCCCGCCGCGATCCGGAAGATGGGCTGCGTCCACTCCCGGACGGTCAGCGACCCCAAGGCATTCGCCATGAACACCTCCCACGCGCACACCGAATCCACTTCCGCCGGCCACGGTGTCGACCAACGCTTCCTGTGGCGCGTATTGCTGGCGGCGGGCGGCATCTATCTGGCGGTCAAGCTGTTCCGCGGCCTGGGCGGCCTGTTCTGGACCGTGTTCGGCCTGGCGTTCGGTCTGGTCTGGATGCTCAACGGCCGCGGTTTCCCGTGGTGAATCCGGCCCGGTCGCTCATTTCGCGACCGGCGCTTCGGGGACCGCCGGCAGCACCATGTTGAAGTAGGGCGCGGGCGGGGTCTTGCCTGGTGGCAGCGCCTCGGGTGCCGGCTGGCCCGCCGGTCCCAGCGCATGCACGAAGCGGTAGATCGCGCGGCGGTCGTCTTCGCTCATGGCGCGCACGGCGAAGTCCGGCATCATCGGTCGCGTACGCAGGGTGGCGCTGTATTCCAGCCACTGCGCTTCGGTCAGCTGTTGCATGCGCAGGCGCAGGTTGCTGGCGTACGTGGTGCCCCACGGGCCATGGAAGCCCATCGGCGAACCCGTCAGCCACGCGTCCTTGGCCAGGGTGCCGCCCGACTCCCCGTACCCGGGCGTGTGGCAGTCGTTGCAGCCGCTGATGCGCATCAGGTATTCGCCGCGTGCCAGCAGGTCGGCGTTGGAGGCCGTCGGCGCGGGCAGCGGCGCCACCGTGCGAGGGGTCTCGGACTGGCAGGCAGCCAGCACCAGCGTCAAGGCGATGAGCGGCAAGGAACGCGTCGGCTGCATGGCGAAGGCTCTGCACGGGGGATTGCGGCTTTGAACGCACCGTCCCGCAGCAACCGGCCACCGTGCGGGGGCCGCGATGCAGCCCGCGGATTTGGGAATCCCGCTGGCATCGGCGAGAATCCCGCCTCCACTTCCCCTCTGGATGCCGCATGCCCCGCAAGATCGAAGCCCGTCAATCCGACATCCACGGCAACGGCGTGTTCGCCATCGCCCCGATCGAGAAGGGCGAGCGCGTGGTGGAATACAAGGGCAAGCGCCGCACCCACGACGAAGTGGACGAGGACGACACCGGCGACGCCGACTCGGGCCATACCTTCCTGTTCACGCTCAACGACGACTACGTCATCGACGCGAATCACAAGGGCAACAAGGCGCGCTGGATCAACCACAGCTGCGATCCGAACTGCGAAGCCGTCATCGAAGAGCACGACGGCAAGAACCGCAAGAAGGACAAGGTGTTCATCGAGACGATCCGCGCGATCAAGCCCGGCGAGGAACTGACCTACAACTACGGCATCGTGCTGGCCGAGCCGCATACCGCCCGCCTGAAGAAGATCTGGGCCTGCCGTTGCGGCAGCAAGAAGTGCACCGGAACGATGCTGCAACCCAAGAAAGGCCGCTGAGCTTCCGGCGCGTCGTTCTCCAGGCACGGATGCCACAGGAAGCCAGAAGGTTGAAATGACCGAAGGCAGGTGTGGCCCGTGCCTTCCGCCGCTACTTTGCGCGCACCGGACCACCACCCGCCTGCCATGACCCTCTCCCGTTTCACCGGCCTGCTCGCGCTGGCCCTGCCGTGTACTGCCTTTGCCGTCGAGATCGATGGCCGCATCGATCCTGCCGAATGGCAGGACGCGCGCCACATCACCGACTTCCGCAAGACCCAGCCGCTGACCGGCGAACCAGGCTCGCTGCCGACCGAGGCCTGGATCCTGGCCACGCCGGATGGTCTGGCCATCGCTTTCCGCGCCACGCATCCGGCCAGCGTGCCGCGCACGCGGCAGAAGGTGCAGCGCGACTTCGACGCACAGGTCGACCGCGTCAACGCCTTCATCGACTTCGACGGCGACGGCCGCACCGGCTATGCCTTCACCGTCAGTTCCACCGGCGGCATCTCCGACGAGATCATCACCAACGAAAACCGGTTCAGCAACGACTGGGACGGGCAGTGGCGCCACGCCGTCAGCGAGGACGAGCAGGGCTGGTCGGTGGAACTGCTGATTCCGTGGCATACCGCGCCGATGCGAGACGGCACCGATGGCCAGCGCACCCTGAAGGTCTTCCTGGCGCGCGTCATCGGCGCCACCGGCGAACGCATGGCGTGGCCGCAGGCGAGCTTCGAGCGCCCGCGCTTCCTCTCCGACTTCGCGCCGGTCACGGTGCCACGCTACGACCAGTCGCTGCTCGCCATCACGCCCTATGTGTCGGGGTTGTACGACAACGTCGGCGGGCGCGGGGACTTCAATGCCGGCGCCGACCTGTTCTGGAAGCCGAACGGACGCTTCCAGCTGACTGCGACCGTGAAGCCCGACTTCGGTCAGGTCGAGGCCGACGACCTGGTGGTCAACTTCAGCGCCACCGAGACCTTCATCAGCGACAAGCGCCCCTTCTTCACCGAGAACCAGGGCATCTTCGAACTGACCACGCCGTCGGACGACAGCCAGCAGCTGTATACGCGGCGCGTCGGCAGCACCGGCGACATCACCGCGGCGGTGAAGTTGAACGGCAGCCTGGGCCAGGTGAACTACGGCCTGTTTTCCGCCGACGAGAATGGCGCCACCGGTCGCCGCTACCACGCGTTGCGCGTGGTGCGCGATTTCGACAAGCAGAACCTCGGCGCCATGCTGACCCGCGTGGACGATCCATGGCGCGACCGCGACGCCACCGTGCTGGGCGTGGACCACAACTGGCGGCCCACCGCACGCTGGAACGTGCGCACGCGCCTGCTCGCCAGCCGCATCGAACAGGCAGGCGGCGAGGTCGACGATGTCGGCGCCACCGTGTGGGCCGATTACGAGATGGACGGGGGATGGCGCCAGCAGTGGATTGCCATGCACTTCGGCAACGACCTGCAGCTCAACGATTTCGGCTATCTGTCGCGCAACAGCACCAACTACCTGCACTGGGAAGTACGCAAGCGTTTCACTGGCCTGCCGGACGACTCGCGCTATTCGTCGAAGGACTGGCGCTGGCGTGTCAGCAGCAGCCACAACAACCACGGCGACAAGCTCAACGACCAGTTCCGCGTGAGCCGCGAAGGGCAGCTGCGCAACGGCAGCTACGAGTACGCGCAGATCAACGTCAACAGCGCCGGCCTGACCGACACGCTGCTGCGCGGCAACGGCGTGGTGAGGCTGCCGTCGAACTTCAACACCTATTTCGAGTACGAGCGGCCACGCCAGGGCGACTGGGCGCACGAGACGGAAATGGAGATCGTCAGCGGGGGCCTGGCGGGCAACCGCAAGCTGGGCGGCGGAGGCGGTTACACCGGGACGTACTTCATCAACGATGCCTTCAGTCTCTACGGCGGCTTCTACGCGCTGTACACGCCAGACTGGCTGGTCTGGCAGCGCGAGAACCTGGTGGGCGGCTTCCAGCGCCGGCAGGTCAGCCTGGATGCGGGCGTGGACTGGGTGATGTCGGACCGCCACGAACTGCGGGTGAAGATGCAGGCGATCGCCCTCGATGCGCGCGTGCAGGATGCGTGGCGCTTCGATCCGCTGGGCCATGCGCTGGCCGCGTCCGATACGGTGGAAGACTTCAGCGTGCGCAACCTGGGTTTCCAGGTGCGCTACCGCTACGAACTCGCACCGCTGTCCTACCTGTACGTGGTCTATGCCCGCGGCGGTTACGAGCGGCGCACCGGCACCGACGGCATGGACGACCTGCTGCAGGACAGCTTCCGGCTGCGCGACGACGAGCAACTCGTGGTCAAGCTGAGCTACCGCTTCGAGATCTGACGGGGCGGTTTCAGCGAGTGACGGCGGGTTGCAGCGTGATCACCACCTGGCCGTCGTCGATGCGCACCGCGTCGGCGGCCAGCGTACCCGGCACCTGCGCCAGGTCATCATCGGTCAGCCGGTACAGGGGGCGCGTGTTGGCGTACTCGCGGATCAGGTCCTGCAGTGCCTCGCGCGAACCGCCGGGCAGGCCACGCCCGGCTGCGCCGGTCCCGATGTGTTCCAGCACCGGGTCCACCAGGTGCAGGCCGCGCGTGCCGGGGTCGTAGCGCAGGCCGCTGCTGACCACCACGTTGCCGTTCTCCAGGCGATCGCCGTTGGCCAGCACCACGGCGTAGTTCATCCGCAGGTTCAGCCGTTCGCCCGGCACCGGGATGCGCACCTGCGGATCGCTCAGCGTGATCGATGCGAAGCCTTCCAGCAGCGCATGTTCCACCGGGAAGCCGCTGCCGGCCGCGGCTTGCAGCTGGGTGGCATTGAAGCGCAGCACGTTGCCGGCATCGGCGAAGGCCATCGGCGGCAGCGACACCAGGGCGAGCAGGGCGAGTCGGGAGAACAGGGATTTCATCGGGGATTGCCTCATTGCAGGTGGATGACCACGCGGCCGTTCTCGATCTGCGTGCTGCCGATCCGCTTGCTGGCCGGCAGGCGTTGCAGGATGTCGTTGTCGATGCGGTAGACCGGTTCGCTGCGTGCGTACTCGGCCAGCACCGTGTTGACCAGCTGGCGCGTGCCGCCGGACATCAGCGAACCCGATCCCGGCACGTCGACCGACAGGATCTCCGGGTTGTCCAGGTGCAGGCCGCGCGTGGCAGGGTCGTAGCGCAGGCGGCTGGCGAGCGCGAAATGACCGCGGCTCACGTCGCGTGCGCCCAGCGCACTGACGCCGATGTCGAAGTCCAGGCGCAGGCGGTCGTCGTTCGACGGCATGCTCAGGCGCGGATTGGTCAGTGTGGCGGACACCAGTCCACCGAGCTTGTCGAACTCGCGCGGGAAACTCTGGTTGAGGTAGCGCTGCAGTTGCGGCTGGGTGAAGTTGATCTGGTTGCCGAACAGGCCGGTGACCGTGTTGAGCGTTTCGCAGCCGGCAAGGGCGAGCGTGGCGGTGGTGGCGAGGGCGACGACCAGGAAGCGGCGGCGGGTGCGCATGGAAGGCTCCGTGACGGATCGCCGCACCATAGCGGGCGGTGCCTGTCCGACGGCTAACCGGGGAGCGACGGATCGTCGTGCCAGCGCTGCTTGCGCTCTGCGGTGCAGTGCCACCATGGCGCCGGTCCACCGCCTTCCATGAAGCGCACGGCGGCAATGAAGCAATCGCAGAGGCAGGGGTCGTGGCGCTGGCCGGTGGCGGCGTTGACGCGCCGATAGAGCGCATGCGGATCCTGGCCGACGAGCTGATGCGGCTGGACGATGCCGATGCCGCGCAGGTCGCTGGCGGTGGACGGGCCGACGTTGGGGATGTCTTCGAGGTCCCGGGCGTCGTCGGGGTGGCGTGCTTTCATCGCGCCAGCCTGCGAAAGCTCGATCGTGGTGTCAGCTGGCGGCGCGCCCGCGTTCCTTCAGTGCCGCCATGAAGGTGTCCATGTGCGGCCGCAACGGCGCGAACACATCGTCGGTGTCCTTGCGATGGTCGACCATCAGCCCGCCCAGCAACTGGGTGCCGATGACCAGCGCGGCACGCTCGTCGCCGCTGAACCCGCGCTGGCGCTGGACGTTCTCGAGGATGCGCATCCAGTCGTCGTGACAGGCGTGTTCGAACTCGATGGTGCAGCGGCCGCTGCAGGGCAGGCCGTCGCGCTCGATCGGCGTGACCGTGATGCGGTAGCGGTGGGTGTCGTTGGGCATGGCGGCAGGCGCGGAAGCGGTTGGGGGATGCCCTCAAGATAGGCGCGCGCGATGGAGTGGACGAGGTCCGTCGCCGCGATGGACTGTTCCGTCGAACGTCGCCGCGGTTCAGTCAGCGGATCGCGCCGGCCTTGAACAGCGGCAGCGGGTCGTGGGCGCCATCACGACCATAGATTCCGTAGTGCAGATGCGGTGGCGTGCCCCGCGCATTGCCGGTCGTGCCGACGAAGCCCAGGACGTGGCCTGGCTGCACCACCTGCCCGGTCGCCAGCGCAGCCGCCCAGTCGTCGAGGTGCGCGTAGTAATGCCGCTCTCGGCCCGGGCCGAGGACCCACACCTGCCTGCCACCGAGGCCGCCCTCGCGCACGGAGACCACCAGCCCGCGCGTGGCGCTGACGACCGGCGTGCCGCGCTTGGCGAAGATGTCCACGCCCTGGTGCGTGCGGTCGGTGCCGCGTGGCGCGCCGAACGTGTCCGCGATCTGCCGCGCACGCACACCTTGCACGGGCACTGGAAGTGCGAGCGGCGGTGGTGCGCGTGAGATATCCCACAACATGCGTGCGGACGCCATGAAAGGCTGGCCACACGCCCAGGCGAGCAGTACGACGAGTACCGCCAGCCACAGCAGCGACCACGCCAGGCGTCGCAGGCGGAGGGCGGCCGCTCGCATCGCGCGGATCAGGCCTGCGACTGCGGCAGTTGGCTTTCCAGCCGTGCTTTCAGCGCGGGGTCCAGCTTCAGCTGCTTCGCCAGTTCGTCCAGGTAGGCCCGTTCCATGAAGTTCTGTTCATCGGCCACCAGCAGGCTGGCCAGGTACATTTCGGAGGCGATCTCGGGCGTGCTGCCGGCGCGCGCGACTTCGGCCGGGTCCAGTGGCTTCTCCAGTTCGGCATGCATCCACTGCTGCAGGTCGGCATCGGTGCCGACGCGGGAGAATTCGCCTTCGATCACCTCACGCTCGCGTGCATCGATGTGGCCGTCGGCCTTCGCCGCAGCGACCAGCGCCTTGAGGATGGCCTGGCTGTGCAACTCGGCCTGCGGCGGCGGCAGGCGGTCGACGGTCTGCGGCGTGGCGCCGGCGGCGAATCCGCCCTGTTGCTGCCTGTACTCGCCATAGGCGCGGTAGGCCATCACGCCGATCGCGGCCAGGCCCCCGTACGTGGCCAACTTGCGCGTGGTCTTGTGCTTGCCCAGCAGCAGGCCGAGCGCGCCACCGCTGATCGCGCCCTTGCCGAAATCGGCATTGAGCACACTGCCGGTGCCGCTGGAGGATTTCAGCAGATGGTCGAGGAAGCCCTGGATCTTCATGCGTGGCGCACCTTGCGTAGGGGATGAAGGACTATCTGCGGGCGCGCCTGGCGGTTCGCAATAGTGACCGATGGCACGCCAAAAAAAACGGGACGGCATGGCCGTCCCGTTCGGGTCACGCGAGGTGCGCAGCGATCAGGCTGCGGCGTCCTTCAGCTTCTTCAGCGGACGGACCTTGACCTTCACCGTGGCCGGCTTGGCGGCGAACCACTGCTCTTCCTTGGTGAACGGGTTGATGCCCTTGCGCTTCGGCTTGGCCGGCACATTGACGGCCGTGATCTTCAGCAGGCCCGGCAGCGTGAAGGCGCCAGCGCCCTTCTTGTTGACGGAGGCGTGCACGGCGCTTTCCAGCGAGGCCAGCACGGCGCGGACGTCCTTGGCGGCAACGGCGGTGGCTTCGGCGATGTGGGCGACGAGGCCCGACTTGCTCAGCGCTTCCTTGATCGGCTTCGGCGCGGCCGGCTTGGCGGCGGCCTTCGGTGCAGCTTTCTTGGCGGCCTTCTTCGGCGCGGCCTTCTTGGTGCTCTTTGCCATGTGTCCTGTCTCTACTGTCGAGTGGTTGGGTAATCGGGCCGATCGCATCGGCAAGCGAAATGTAGGGCAAAGAACTGGCGGCGCCAAGAGCAGGAAGCCCCTGAAATGCCTTTTTTTTCGCTTTTTTCCCGTTTTTCCGTCGCCGCGCGTCGGAAATCGCCTGTCGGCATGACGAAATCACCTCGCGTGCACGTGCGGCAAGCGGTATCCGCCACGGTCGGCCGCGACCGGATGCCGCACCCCTGCGACGCTCAATCGTCCTCGTGCCGCGGCTTGTACGCCTCCACCAGTTTCTGCTGCACGCCGGGCGGCACGGGTTCGTAGTGGCTGAAATCCAGGCGGTAGCGGCCCTGGCCGGCGGTCATCGACTTCAGTTCCGCCGCGTAGCCTTCCAGCTCCGCCAGCGGCACCTGCGCCTTCACCACGATCTCGCCGCGCGCGGCATCGGTGCCGTTGATGCGTGCGCGCTTGCCGGCCAGGCTGCCGGTGATGTCGCCCACCTGCGTTTCGGGCACCGTGACTTCCAGGTCGACCACCGGCTCCAGCACCTGCGGCCGCGCCTTGGCGATGGCGTCGAGGAAGGCTTTCTTGCCGGCAGCGACGAAGGCGACTTCCTTGCTGTCCACCGCATGGTGCTTGCCGTCGTGGACGACCACCCGGATGTCCTGCAACGGATAGCCGGCCACCGCGCCGCTCCCCAGCACCTGCCGCACGCCTTTCTCCACCGCCGGCAGGAACTGGCCCGGAATGGTGCCGCCCTTCACTTCGTCGACGAATTCGAACCCACTGCCGCGCGGCAGCGGTTCGATGCGCAGGGACACTTCACCGAACTGTCCCGCGCCGCCGGTCTGCTTCTTGTGGCGATGGTGGCCCTCCGCCCTGGCGCCGATGGTCTCGCGGTAGGCGATGCGCGGCGGTCGCGTCTTCACTTCCACCCCATGCCGTTCCTTCAGCCGCTCCAGCATCACCCGCAGGTGCAGGTCGGACAGCCCGCGGATGACGGTTTCGTTCAGCTCGGGCTGGTGTTCGACGACGAAGGCAGGATCCTCTTCGGCCAGCTTCTGCAGGGCGATGGACAGCTTCTGCTCCTGCCCCTTGCTGGCGGCCTCGATCGCCAGCCCGAACATCGGTTTCGGGAAGGACACCGGCGCCAGGTGGATATGGTCCTCGTCGTGGCTGTCGTGCAGCACCGCATCGAAGTGCAGGTCGTCGACCTTGGCCACGGCGGCGATGTCGCCGGGGATGGCCTGGTCGACCTCCACATGGTCCTTGCCCTTGAGTTTGAACAGGTGGCCGACCTTGAACGGCTTCTTGCCGTCGTCGACGAACAGTTGCGTGTCCTTCTTCAGCGTGCCCTGGTAGACGCGGAAGATGCCGAGCTTGCCGACGAAGGGGTCGTTGACGATCTTGAAGACGTCGGCGATGACGTGCGCGCGCGGGTCGGGAACGGCCTCGATCGGTTGCGTACCGCTGCCGTTGGACTTCACGAAGGGCGGCGGATTCGCTTCGGCGGGATTCGGGAACAGGCGCTCGGCCACGTCCAGCAGTTCCTTCACGCCGACGCCGGTGCGCGCGGAGGCGAAGCACACCGGCACCAGATGTCCTTCGCGCAGGCACTGCTCGAACGCATCGTGCAACTCGTCGCCGGACAGGCCGCCTTCGCCGAGGTCCAGGTAGTGCGCCATCGCGGTCTCGTTGACCTCGACCACCTGGTCGATGATCTTCTGGTGCCAGTCCGCGACCGCCCCGAGATCCGAGTCGCCGGTCGATTGCCAGAAGCAGTCGATCACGGCCTTGCCGCCCTGTGCGGGCAGGTTGAGCGGCAGCACTTCCGCGCCGAATTCCTCGCGCAGCGCCGCCAGCACGCCGGCCGCATCGGCGCTTTCGTTGTCGATCTTGTTGATGACGATGGCGCGGCACAGGCCGCGTTCGCGGGCACGCTCCATCAGGCGGCGCGTGCCATGGGCCACGCCGGTGTCGGCATCGACGACGATCAGTGCGGTTTCCACGGCGGAGAACGCCGACAGCGCGGGGCCGCGGAATTCCGGATAGCCGGGCGTGTCGATCAGGTTGACGTGCATGCCGCCGTGATCGGTGCTGGCGATGGCGGTGTCGATGGAATGGCCGCGGGTCTTTTCGATCGGATCGTGGTCCGACACGGTGGTGCCGCGCTCGATGGTGCCTGCCACCTGGAGGGCGCCGCCGGCATGCAGCAGGGCTTCGAACAAGGTTGTTTTGCCGGCGCCGGGGTGGCCCGCCAGGGCCACGTTGCGGATCTGTTGTGTGCTGTACGACATGAGGCCGTTCCTCCCGAGGGTTGGGGTCGAAGGGCCGTCATGGCTGTCCGGGCTGAGCGCATCCCGTGAGCGTGGCGCTCGGCGGGCGGTCATGGCGGACGGCCAGCATCGGCATGCGTCCGGGCGGGGTCAAGCCGCACTGCGGTACATGCCGTGAACATCCGCGGGTGTACCCTGCGCATCCCTTGACCCGATGGAGCACGACCATGGCTTTGAAGCGTTATGCGGATGCGGTGTGGAGCGGCGATCTGCAGTCCGGCAAAGGCACCTTGAGCACGCCGCAGAGCGGCCTGTTCGAAGGACAGAACTATTCCTTCAAGACACGCTTCGGCGACGAGAAGGGCACCAACCCGGAAGAACTGCTGGCGGCGGCGCATGCCGGCTGCTTCACCATGGCGCTGTCGGCGGTGCTGGGCAAGGCCGGCTTCACCGCGGACAGGCTGCAGACGCGCGCCGAGGCGACGATGGAGCCGGGGATGGATCCGGGACCGACGGTCACCGCGATCAAGCTGACCGTGTCGGCCAGCGTGCCGGGCATCAGCGCGGCGCAGTTCGAGGAGATCGCCCAGCAGGCCAAGGCGGGTTGCGTGATTTCGCGCGCGCTGTCGGTGCCGGTATCGCTGGAGGCAACGCTGCTTTGACGGGAATCCGGGCCGCGCTGCTGGTGCATGGCGCCGGTGGCGGCGGCTGGGAATGGAATGTGTGGCGGGGCGTATTCGAGGCGGCCGGTATCGCGGCTGTCGCGCCCGATCTGCAACCGGTGGCCGCGGGACTCGCGTCCACCGTTTTCGATGATTATGTACGGCAAGCTCGCGAGGCGCTGCTCGCGTTGCCGCGACCGCGCGTGGTGGTCGGTGCCAGCCTGGGCGGGCTTCTGGCGCTCCATGTCGCGGACGCGGCCGATGCGGTGGTGCTGGTGAATCCGCTGCCGCCCGCGCCCTGGCATTCGTCGCTCGTGCCGCGTGCCTGGCCGGACATCGTGCGCTGGCAGCGGCATGCGCGCCTCGATGGCACACGCCGCGCACTGCCGGATACCGACGAAGCGACGGCCTTGTTCGCCTTCCGCCACTGGCGCGATGAATCCGGTGCCGTGCTGCGCCATGCGTACGCCGGTACCGATGCCGCACGCCCGGCGTGTCCGGTGCTGTTCGTGCTGTCCCGGGCGGATGACGACATCCCGTCGGCGGTTCCAGTGGCGATGTCGGCCGCCTGGGACTCCGATGTGCTGCAAACGGTTTCTCCGTCCCACGTCGGGCCGTTGCTGGACCTGCATGCGTCCGGCATCGCCGCACAAGCTGTCGAATGGCTAAACCGTGCCGGGCCTGCGGACTGAGTTCAGCCCGATTTCACCCGGCGGGGCCGAGCATGCGCCCACGCCACTCCGGCGTGGGGAGTACCCGACATGAAGCGTCTTTCCGCCGCCGTGGTGGCCGTGGGCCTGCTGGTTACCGGCGTGGCATCCGCGCAGTCCTCGCGGCACTACGGCACGTCCGACCGGTACGGCGACGAACCCTATTACGACTATGCGCGCGTGGTGCGCGTGGATCCCGTCATCGATGGCGGCTATCGCGATATGCGAAGCACGACGTCGCAGCAGTGCTACTACCGCGATGCAGACGATGTCTATGCCCGCGACGGTTATCGCGAGGACGCCTACGGCAATCGCGGCTACGGCGACGTGTACGACAATGGCGACTATCGCGGTGCCTACGGGCAGGACCGCTACGGCGAGCGCCGCGTGTCCAATGGCGGCACGGAAGCCGGCCGCACGGTGGCGACGGTGATCGGCGGCATTGCCGGTGCGGTGCTCGGCAGCAAGGTCGGCGACGGCAGTGGCCGTTATGTCGGTACCGCGGTCGGCTCGATGGTCGGCGGCATGGCGGGGCGGTCGGTCTACGACAACTCCCAGCGCAACCGCCAGGTGCAGCGTGGCCGGGTGCGCGTCTGTGATCCGGTGCCGGTGAACGATGGTCGGTATGGTGACGACTATTACGGCGACGGGCGCGTCTCCGGCTATGACGTGACCTATGAATACGGTGGCCGCACCTACCGTACCCGCACCGACCATCACCCCGGCGACCGCATGCGCGTGCGCGTGGACGTACGTCCCGAATGAGGTCCGCGTTTGGCGGGAGCCCTGGGCGGTAGCCGGGGAAGTGCCGCGACGAGGGGCCGCAAGGCCCCTTTTTTGTGGGCGTTGCCGTCATGCGCGCCACCGCGCATAGTCCTGCGCTGGATCAACGCAGGAGTGCGGCATGCGGCGTCTGGCTTGGGGAATGGGCGGGTTGCTGGTGTGTGCGGGTGCCGTGCAGGCGCAGGTGCAGGTGATCACGGCGGCACGCGTGCATACCTCCGATCCCGCACGACCGGTGGCGGACGCGATGGCGTGGGATGCGCAGGGGCGCATTCTCGCGGTCGGTAGCGCCGGCGAATTGCAGGCACGCTATCCGGATGCGACACGTATCGACGCCGCCGGCAAGACGGTGATTCCCGGCCTGATCGATGCGCACGGCCACGTCATGGGCCTGGGCTACGCGCTGATGCGTGCGGACCTGGTGGATGCGCAGGACAAGGCCGACGTGATCGCGCGCCTGCGCGCCTTCGAGAAGCAACTGCCGCCGGACGCCTGGTTGCTGGGCGGCGGCTGGGACCAGAACGACTGGCCGGAAAAGACCTTCCCGACCGCTGCCGATCTCGACGCTGCGTTCCCCGATCGTCCCGTCTGGCTCGAGCGCGTCGACGGCCATGCCGGCTGGGCCAACAGCGCGGCCCTGCGTGCGGTGACGGCGAAGGCCACACGCCCACTGGATGGCGACTGGCAGCCGGAAGGTGGACGCATCGAGCGCGTCGATGGCAGGCCGAGCGGTGTATTCGTCGACGCGGCGATGTCGCTGGTCAACGCCGTGGTACCGGCGCCCGATGCGACCTACCGTCGGCAGGCGCTGGAGAAGGCGACGCAGGCCGCCGTGCGCAACGGCCTGACCGGCGTGCACGACATGGGCGTGTCGCGCGAGGACCTGGCACTGATGAAGCAGTTCGCCGACGAAGATCGCCTGCCGCTGCGCATCGACGCCTATGCCGACGGCGATGGCGCCGCGCTGGCCGACCTGTGCGCGCAGGGGCCGTACCGCCATGCTGGCGGCCGCCTGCAGATGCGCGGTGTCAAACTTTATGCCGACGGCGCGCTGGGTAGTCGCGGTGCCGCGCTGCTGGAGGACTACAGCGACGATCCCGGCAACCGTGGCCTGCTGGTGACCGAGCCGACGGCGCTGGAGGCCGCCATGCGCAAGGCGCGCGACTGCAAGGTACAGGTGGCGACGCATGCGATCGGCGACCGCGGCAACCGTCTGGTGATGGATGCGTATCAGCGCGTGCTGGGCGATACCGCGAAGACCGACCACCGCTGGCGCATCGAACACGCGCAGGTGGTGGCGCCTGAAGAGTTCCCGCGCTTCGCCGCGCTTGGCGTGATCGCCTCGATGCAGCCGACGCATGCGACCTCGGACATGCCATGGGCGCAAGACCGGCTTGGACCGGTGCGCATCACCGGCGCCTACGCCTGGCAGCGTTTGCAGGCCAGTGGCGTGAAGCTGGCACTCGGCTCGGATTTTCCGGTGGAATCGGTCGATCCGCGTCGCGGGCTGCATGCAGCGGTGACAAGGCAGGACGGCAAGGATCACCCCGACGGCGGGTGGATGCCGGACCAGCGGCTGAGCGCTGCCGAGGCATTGCGCGGATTCACCGCGGATGCCGCATGGGCAGGGCACGACGAGAAAGCGGTGGGCCGGCTCGCGCCTGGTCTGCGCGCGGATTTCGTCATCCTCGACGAGGATCCGCTGGCGATTCCCGGCGAACAGCTCGATGACCTGCATGTCCGCTCGACCTGGGTGGACGGCGAGCCGGTCTACCAGGCGAAGTAGATCTCTGGCTTCTGTAGGAGCGACGTAAGTCGCGACCGTGCAGTCGAACGCATCCGGGACAGGGCTGAACTGCATGCGCTTGTCCCATGAGTCTGCAGCAGAGAGGGTCCGCGGTCGCGACTTACGTCGCTCCTACAAAAAACCGGATGCCGCTACCAGTCGATCTCACCGGTCACGATGGTGCGCACATGGCCGCCAGACCAGACGTCGCCCGCATCGTCCACGCGCAGTTGAAGGCGTGCGTCGTAGCCGACTTCGCGGCCCTGGCTGACGATATAGCGGCCGTCGCGACCGGGCAGCGCGTCGCGCGAGGCCAGCCAGGCGGCCAGCGTGGCGTTGGCGGCGCCGGACGCGGCATCCTCGAAGGCAGCAGGTGCACCCACGAAAGCGCGTACCGCCAGGTCGTACTCCTGGCCCGGCGTGCGTGCGTAGGCGCACACGCCCATGCTGTCGGTGGCCTTGGCGAGCGCGCTGATGGCGTCCCAGTCCGGTGTGGCGCCACGCAGGGCGGCTTCGTCGCGTACCTCGGCCAGCCACCAGCGGCGACCGCCATCCATCAGCGCGGTCGGCAATTCACCGGCCGGCAGGCAGGCGAGGGCGGCGCGCAACACGTTGTCTTCGGCCGGATCGCCGATCTTCACCACGTGGGCGCGTGGCGTGCGAACGGCGATGGTGCGGTCGATGCCTTCGCCCTCCACGCGCAGCGGCAGTACGCCAACCGCGCCTTCCTGCATCAGCAGGTCGTCGACCGGCGTGGCGAGACCGGCACCGAGCACGACATGCGCCGTGCCGACGCTCGGATGTCCGGCGAACGGCACTTCGCGGCGTGGACTGAACATGCGCACGGCATAGCTCGCGCCCGGCTGCGTGGGGGCGAACACGAAGGTGGTTTCCGGCAGGCGCGTCCAGCGGGCGATGGCCTGCATGGCGGCGTCATCCAGGCCGGCGGCATCGAGCACGACGGCCAACGGGTTGCCGGCGCCGGGGCGATCGGCGAAGACGTCCAGCTGGACGTAGCGGCGGAGGGTCATGGGGATGTTGTTGCGTGGGGGCCGCGCAGCTTACCAAGTCGTGGACCGGTGACGGCGGGTCTCGCCGGCCCTCGCTCCTCCGGCAGGACGGTCGGGTGTTCGTTGCAAGCGGTACGGTCCGGTCGTGTCCGGGAGCTTGGGCTAGAATCGACGGCTCACGCCCGAAGGGTTCGGGCATACCTCGCCAACCTATCCATGCCCTCTGCCACCCCCGCGTCCGATCGTTGGATCGTCCTCAAGTTCGGCGGCACCTCGGTGTCGCGTCGCCATCGCTGGAACACGATCGGCACGCTGGCGAAGAAACGCGCGGAGGAGAGCGACGCCCGCATCCTCGTGGTGGTCTCGGCACTGTCCGGCGTGACCAATGAGCTGACCGCGATCGCCGACGGCGCCGCGGACAGCGCCGAGCGCGTGGCGACGCTGGAGCAACGGCATCGCGAATTCATCGCCGAACTGGAACTCGATCCGGATACGGTGCTGGGCGACCGTCTCACTGCGCTCCGCAACCTGCTGGCCGATCCGCGAGCGGCCACCCGCTCGCTGGATTGGCAGGCCGAGGTGCTGGGGCAGGGCGAACTGCTGTCCTCGACGATCGGTGTCGCCTACCTGCGCGCGCAGGGCCTGGACTTCGGCTGGGTCGATGCGCGCCACTGGCTGCAGGCCAACTTCCTGCCCAACCAGAGTCCGTGGGCGCAGCGGCTGTCGGTGTCGTGCAACACCGCGCCCGACCAGGACTGGCGCCGCGCGTTCGCCGGCCAGGCGAGCCGGATGCTGCTGACGCAGGGCTTCATCTCGCGCCATGCGGACGGCGGCACCGCCATCCTCGGCCGCGGTGGTTCGGATACCTCGGCCGCCTATTTCGGTGCGCTGCTCGGTGCGCAGCGCGTGGAAATCTGGACCGACGTGCCCGGCATGTTCAGCGCCAACCCGCGTGAAGTGCCCGACGCGCGCCTGCTGACGCGCCTGGACTATTACGAAGCGCAGGAAATCGCGACCACCGGCGCCAAGGTGCTGCATCCGCGTTCCATCAAGCCCTGCCGCGACGCGGGCGTGGCGATGGCGATCCTCGACACCGAGCGCCCCGAACTGCCCGGTACCACCATCGATGGCACCGCACTGACCGTGCCCGGCGTGAAGGCCGTCAGCCGCCGCAACGGCATCGTGCTGGTGTCGATGGAAGGCATCGGCATGTGGCAGCAGGTCGGCTTCCTGGCCGACGTGTTCGCGCGTTTCAAGAAGCATGGCCTGTCGGTGGACCTGATCGGTTCGTCGGAGACCAATGTCACCGTGTCGCTGGATCCCAGCGAGAACCTGGTGAATACCGACGTGCTGGCCGCGCTGTCGGCCGACCTGGCGGAGATCTGCCGGGTCAAGGTGATCGCGCCGTGCACGGCGATCACCCTGGTCGGCCGCGGCATGCGCTCGCTGCTGCACAAGCTGTCCGACGTCTGGGCGATGTTCGGCCGCGAGCGCGTGCACCTGATCTCGCAGTCGTCGAACGACCTGAACCTGACCTTCGTCATCGACGAGGCCGACGCCGATGGCATGCTGCCGCTGCTGCACGAGGCGCTGATCGACAGCGGTGCGATGCCGGCCGACGAAACCAGCGTGTTCGGCCCCAGCTGGCGCGAGATCAACGGTGCCGTGCGTCATCGCGGCGTGCGCTGGTGGAACGCTGCGCATGCCCGCGAACGGCTGCTGTCGCTGGCGCAGGCCGGTACGCCGCGCTACGTGTATGACGTCGACGTGGTGCGTGCCCGTGCCCGGGCGTTGGCGGGCATTGCGGCCGTCAACCGCCGTTTCTTCGCGATCAAGGCCAACTCCCACCCGGACATCCTGCGCGCGCTGGTGGACGAGGGCTTCGGCCTGGAATGCGTGTCGCGAGGCGAACTGGAGCACGTGTTCGCGGTGGCGCCGTCGCTGCCGATGGAGCGCGTGCTGTTCACGCCGAGTTTCGCGCCGCGCGCCGAATACGCCTTCGCGCTGGAGCGTGGCATCAACGTCACCCTCGACAACGTCGAAGCATTGCAGCGGTGGCCGGAGGTGTTCCGTGGCCGCCGCCTGTGGCTGCGCGTGGACCTGGGGCGCGGCGATGGCCACCACGACAAGGTGAAGACCGGCGGCAAGAGTTCGAAGTTCGGGCTGCCGCTGGCCAAGCTGGATGAGTTCCTCGCGGCCGCGCGCACGCTGGATGTGCGCATCGTAGGCCTGCACGCCCATCTGGGCAGTGGCGTGGAAAGTCCGCAGCACTGGAACCAGATCGCCGACGAGCTGGGCGGACTGGCCGACCAGATCGGCACCATCGAGACCATCGACATCGGCGGCGGCCTGCCGATTCCGTATGCGGAAGGCGACGAACCGTTCGATCTGGTGGCATGGGGCGAAGGCCTGGCTGCGATCAAGGCGGCCTATCCGGCATACCAGCTGGTGATCGAACCCGGGCGTTACCTGGTGGCGGAGTCGGGTGTGCTGCTGGCGCAGGTCACGCAAGTGGTCGAGAAGCTCGGCATCCGCCGCGTCGGCAGCGATGCCGGCATGCATACGCTGATCCGCCCCGCGCTGTACGACGCCTGGCACGACGTGGCCAACCTGTCGCGGTTGGACGACACGGCGCAGGAACCGTTCGATGTGGTCGGCCCCATCTGCGAGTCGAGCGACATCTTCGGCAAGCGCCGCAAGCTGTCCTCGGCGACGGCGGAAGGCGATGTGCTGCTGTTCTCCGATGCCGGCGCGTACGGCTTCGTGATGGCGAGCCACTACAACCTGCGTGGCCTGCCGGCGGAAGACGTGATCGAAGGAGTATCCGGCGATGTCGCCACGGGCTGAATTCATCGGATCCAGCCTGCTGGTCGCGACGGTGCTGACGGTCGGCGTCGCGCTGCTGCTGGGCGCGGAGCGTCAAGCCGGTATGCGTGACGTGGCATCCGCGCTGCGCATCGCGCCCGCAGCGCTGCTGTCGGCAGGCATGGGTGCATGGTTCGCCACCCGCTGGCATGCACGCGCCTTGTCGACTGGCCGGCACTGGAAGGCAGGTGGCATGACGCTGCGCACCTTGCTGCTGGTGTTCCTGCTGTTCCCGGTGGCGCTCGTTGTCTGGGCGCTGGTCGCCCTGGCCATCGACCAGTTGGCTGCCGCGAGTCCCGGCAATCCACGGGAAACCCTGGCGTGGTTGCCCGTCATCATTTTCTATGGCTCGCTGGCCGCACTCGTGTTCGGCGCCGCGCCCGCTTTCATCCTTGAATACTTCGCCTGCCGGCGCTACCTGCGGCGCCAGGCCGTTCCTTCCACGGATCACGCATGACGAACTTCGACAAATCCACCATCCGCACCTTCCGTTTCGTCCGCTGTTCCTTCGAGGCGGAAACGGGTGTCGCGCGGCTGGTGTACGCCTTCGATGAAGGCCCGGAGCTGACGGAAACCGTCACGATTCCCGGCGCGCCTTTCACCCTCGACGCCACTCGGGCGCAGGCGGTCGAACAGGCGGTGCGGTTGCTGCACCTGATCACCGGCGTCAGCTACTACAAGGCGGCGGTGCCGAACGAGATCCGCATCGACGGATATGCCATCGATGCAGCGACGGCGGTGCTGCTGGAACAGGTCTACGTGCACGGGCTGGGCGAGTTCGCCTACCGCAATGGTCTGAGCCTGCACGGTCGCGTGCGCTTCCCGGTCGGTGCGCCGCCGCAGCCGGCCGCATCCGCCACAGGGCTGGGTGCGCATGCGCTGGTCGCCATCGGCGGCGGCAAGGATTCGCTGGTCAGCATCGAGGCGTTGCGTGGTGCCGGCGTTGACCAGACGGTGACGTGGATCGGCGGTTCGCAGCTGATCGCCGCCTGCGCCGCGCGCACCGGCCTGCCGACGCTCAACATCGGCCGCGCGCTGGCGCCGGAGTTGTTCGAGTACAACCGCCAGGGTGCGTGGAACGGGCATATCCCGGTCACCGCGATCAATTCGGCCATCATGGTGCTGGCCGCGCTGCTGCACGGCGTTGACCAGGTGGTGTTTTCCAACGAGCGCTCGGCCAGTTACGGCAGCATGATCCCCGGCACTGGCGAGGTGAACCACCAGTGGTCGAAGGGCTGGGCCTTCGAGCAGGCGTTCGGCGAGTACGTGCAGTCGCATGTCGCTGCCGACCTGCATTACTACTCGCTGCTGCGTCCGCTGTCGGAACTGGCGGTGGCGCGGCAGTTCGCGCGCACCGACCACTACGACGCGCATTTCTCCAGCTGCAACCGCAACTTCCACCTGCTCGGCGAACGCCCGACCAACCGCTGGTGCGGCGTGTGTCCGAAGTGCCACTTCGTGTTCCTCGCGCTGGCGCCATTCATGCCCAAGCCGCGCCTGGTCGGCATCTTCGGCCGCAACCTGCTGGATGACATGAACCAGACGGCAGGCTTCGACGCGCTGCTGGAGTACCAGGACCACAAGCCGTTCGAATGCGTCGGCGAAGGCCAGGAATCGCGCGCGGCGATGGCGACGCTCGGAGACCGGCCGGAATGGCGCGAGGACGCGATCGTCGCGCGCTTCAACCACGAGATCCGCCCGCAGCTCGACGCGGCGGAGCTGGCGGTGGCGCCGCTGCTCGAGATCGCCGGCGAGCACCGGATTCCCGCCGCGCTGTGGGAGCGCCTGCGTGCGAATTTCGCAGCTTGAGGGCAGGCGTGTCGCCCTGTGGGGCTGGGGTCGTGAAGGCCGTGCCGCGCATCACGCAGTCCGTTCGCGTCTCGCTTCGCTGCCGCTGACGCTGTTCTGCAGCGAGACCGAAGCGGTCGACGCCGCTGCGCTGGGCGATGCGCATCTCTTCATTGAAACGCTAGTGACCGGCGAGCGGTTGTCGGCGTTCGAGATCGTCATCAAGTCGCCGGGCATCAGCCCCAACAGCCCTGCGGCGCTGTCCGCTGCTGCATCGGGCACGCGCTTCATCGGTGGCACCGGGCTGTGGTTCGCCGAACATGCGGGCGACGACGGTGTCGTTCCGCATACGTTCTGCGTGACCGGCACCAAGGGAAAGAGCACGACGACATCGCTGCTCGCGCATCTGCTGCGCGCGTCGGGTCGTCGCACGGCATTGGTCGGCAATATCGGCGTGCCGCTGCTGGAAGTGCTGGATCCGCAGCCGGCGCCGAACGCGTGGGCCATCGAACTGTCGAGCTACCAGACCGGCGATGTCGCGACGAGCGGTGCACGGCCCGATGTGGCAGTGGTGCTGAACCTGTTTCCCGAGCACCTGGACTGGCACGGCAGCGAGGCGCGCTACATCGAGGACAAGCTGAAGCTGGTCACGGAGGCGCATCCGCGCATCGCCGTGCTCAATGCGGCTGATCCGCGGCTGGCTGCCCTCGACCTGCCGCGCAGCGAGCTACGCTGGTTCAACCGCGCGGATGGCTGGCACCTGCGCGGGGATGATCTCTATCGCGGCGACGTATTCGTGATGGATACGCGTCCGCTGCCGTTGCCGGGCCGCCACAACCGCAGCAATCTCTGCGCGGTGCTGGCCGCGCTGGAAGCAACGGGCATCGATGCGCTGCCGTTGGCGGCGCATGCGCAGTCGTTCCGGCCGCTGCCGAACCGGCTGCAGTCGATGGGCGCGCGCGACGGCATCATCTGGGTCAACGACTCCATCAGCACCACGCCGCATGCCACGCTGGCGGCGCTCGACTGCTTCACGGGACGGCGCATCGCGCTGCTGGTCGGCGGCCACGACCGTGGCGTGGACTGGTCGGATTTCGCGGCACGGATGCGGGTGCATGCGCCGCATGCCATCGTCACGATGGGCGCCAACGGACCTCGCATCCACGAGTTGCTGGCGCCGGTGGCGCAGGAAGCGGGTTTCGCACTGATCGCCGCAGAGACGTTGCCGTCGGCGGTGAAGGCTGCGCGTGCCGCCCTGGGGGGCGAGGGCGTTGTCCTGTTGTCGCCAGGAGCGCCCAGCTTCGGCCAATACAAGGACTACGTGGCGCGCGGCCGTCATTTCGCTGAACTGGCGGGTTTCGATCCGGACGCCATCACGGCGATTCCCGGCCTCGGCATCGCCTGACGTCACTTGCCGTCGACGCCATCGCAAGCATCCGGTCTTACACTCGGCAGATCCCCCACGAGGAGCCTGCCATGCGCAGCCTGTTAATGCCCTGCCTGCTGTCCCTGCTGTGGTCGCCCGCGCTGTTCGCGGCACCCGTCGCCAAGCCGGTCGAGTGGAAGATCGGCAGCGATACCTTCTCGGGCTACCTCGTCTACGACGACAGCGTGACGAAGCCACGCCCGGGGCTGGTGATGGTACCCAACTGGAAAGGCGTCAACGACGCCGCCATCGAGAAGGCGCACCTCGTCGCCGGCGACGACTATGTGGTGCTGGTCGCCGATGTTTACGGCAAGGGCATCCGTCCGAAGACCGACGCCGAGGCCGGCCCGGTCGCCACGGCGATGCGTGCCGACCGCCCGAAACTGCGTGCACGCGTGCAGAAGGCGGTCGAGGTGCTGAAGCAGCAACCGGCCACGCTGGTGGATCACGCGCGGATCGGCGCGTTCGGCTATTGCTTCGGCGGCAGCACGGTCCTGGAACTCGTGCGCGCGGGCGATGCGCTGTCCGGCGTGGTCAGCCTGCATGGCGGACTGGCCACCGATCTGCCCGCAACGGGCGCAGTGAAGGCGCCCGTCCTGGTGCTCAACGGCGGCGACGATACCTATGTCTCGGCAACGGAAATCACCGCTTTCCAGGACGAGATGCGCAAGGCGGGAGCGGACTGGCAGTTCGTCAACTTCAGCGGCGCGGTGCATTGCTTCGCCGAGTCCGACGCACAGAATCCGCCGGGTTGCGTCTACCACGAGCGCTCGGCCAAACGCGCTTACCGGATGATGGCGGATTTCTTCGGGGACATGTTCGCGAAGTGACGCGTCGCGCGGGTCAGTGCCCGCGCTCTACCGCGTAGCGCGCCAGGCCGCGCAGTGCGGCCAGCGCATCGGATTCGGGCAGGCCATCGAGGGCCTGCTCGGCCAGGGTGGCGTAGGCATGCGCGCGTTCTCGGCTGTACGCCAGGCCGCCGGTCGCGTGGATGGCGGCGAGGACCTCAGGCATGGCATCCGCCTCGCCTTCCTGCACGATGGTGCGCAGGCGGTCCGCCGTTGCGGCATCGGAGTGGCGGATCGCGTGGATCAGCGGCAGGGTCGCCTTGCCTTCGGCCAGGTCGTCGCCCAGGTTCTTGCCCAGCGCGTTGGCATCGGCGGTGTAATCGAGCACGTCGTCGGCGATCTGGAAGGCGTAGCCCAGCGCCATGCCGTAGTCGTAGAGCTTTTTCTGGATGTCCCGACCGGCGTCCGATGCCAGCGCGCCCAGCTGCGTGCCGGCGGCGAACAGGACGGCCGTCTTGCGCTCGATCACGCGCAGGTAGGCGGCTTCGTCGGTATCCGGATTGTGGACATGCAGCAGCTGCAGCACTTCGCCTTCGGCGATGCGATTGGTGGTGTCCGCCAGCAGGCGCATCACGTCCATGCGGTCCAGTTCCACCATCAGCTGGAAGCTGCGCGAATACAGGAAGTCGCCGACCAGCACGCTGGGCGCGTTGCCCCATAGCGCATTGGCGGTGCTGCGGCCGCGGCGCAGGTCGGATTCGTCCACCACGTCGTCATGCAGCAGGGTGGAGGTGTGGATGAATTCGACGATGGCCGCAAGCTGGTGGTGGTCCTGCGTGGTCGGGCCGCAGGCCTGGCCGGCCAACACCACCAGCATCGGTCGAAGGCGCTTGCCGCCGGCGGAAATGATGTGGTCGGCGATCTGGTTGATCAGCACGACGTCCGAGGCCAGCCTGGCCCGGATCAGGGCGTCGACCGCCGCCATGTCGGGGGTGGCGAGCGACTGGATCCCGGGCAGGGCCAGGGCGGGGCGGGAGGATTCGACGACAGGCATGGGACAAGGGGCCGGGAAGTCCCTGAATTATAGGCGCTGGGCGCGGCAATACCCTACATGTGAGCCGGCTTGGGGCCGATGGCGGAGGCCCGGCGGGTATACTCCCATGGTCTATGCCCGCGCTCGGCGGGCATCCCTGAACGGATATCGATATGGCCCGCGGCATCAATAAAGTCATCCTGGTCGGCAACCTCGGCAACGACCCCGAAACCCGCTATACCCAAGGCGGCATGGCGATCACCCGGATCAGCCTGGCCACGACCAGCGTGCGCAAGGACAAGGACGGCAACCAGCAGGAGCGCACCGAATGGCACCGCGTGGTGTTCTTCGGCAAGCTCGGCGAGATCGCTGGCGAGTACCTGCGCAAGGGCAGCTCGGTGTACGTCGAGGGCTCGATCCGCTACGACAAGTACACCGGCCAGGACGGGCAGGAGAAATATTCCACCGACATCATCGCCGACGAGATGCAGATGCTGGGCGGCCGCGAAGGTGGCGGAGGTGGCTCCAGTGGCGGCGACCGCCCGGCCCGCGCGCCGCGACAGGATTACGGCAACCAGGGCGGTGGTGGCGGCGGGCAGCGTCGCCAGGCGCCAGCGCCAGCCTCGCAGCCGGCGCCGATGGATGACTTCGCGGATGACGATATTCCGTTCTGATCCGCCATCGGTCCGTAGTAGCGATTTGACTCGAATCTGGCGTGGTTAGGATTAATTTCAGAAGGAGCAATACATGCCGACTTGGCTTGTGACCGGCGGCGCCGGTTTCATCGGTGGTAATTTTGTGCTGCGCGCGGTTGCGAGCGGCGTCAAGGTGATCAATCTCGACGCGCTGACGTACGCCGGCAATCTGGATACGTTGGCATCCATCCAGGACAGCGCCTCACATGTCTTCGTGCAAGGGGACATAGGGGATCGCGAGCTCGTGGCACGGCTTCTCGCTGAGCATCAGCCCGATGCCGTAGTGAACTTTGCCGCGGAAAGCCATGTCGACCGATCCATTGACGGTCCCGGTGCGTTCATCCAGACCAATGTGGTCGGCACGCTGGGTTTGCTGGAATCGGCGCGCGACTACTGGAAGGCGCTGGAAGGTGAGCGCCGCGAGCGGTTCCGTTTCCTGCATGTGTCCACCGACGAGGTCTACGGCTCCCTCGGAGACACGGGCAAATTCACGGAGACCACGCCGTACGCCCCCAATTCGCCCTACTCGGCATCGAAGGCGGCGTCGGATCACTTGGTCCGTGCGTTCCACCACACGTATGGGTTGCCGGTCCTGACGACCAACTGCTCCAACAACTACGGTCCGTATCACTTCCCCGAGAAGCTGATACCCCTGATCATCGCGCGCGCACTGGCGGGTGAACCCCTGCCGGTGTACGGCGACGGCAAGAATATCCGTGATTGGCTGTTCGTCGGCGATCACTGCAGCGCGATCCGCAGGGTCCTCGAGAAGGGCCGTATCGGTGAAACGTACAACGTCGGCGGCAATGCCGAAATGCAGAATATCGAGGTCGTGCACACGATCTGTGCGTTGCTTGACGCGCGCGTGCCCCGCGACGACGGACTGCCGCGTAGCAGCCAGATCACCTTCGTCGCTGATCGGCCGGGGCATGATCGCCGCTACGCGATCGACGCCTCCAAGCTGCGCGACGAGCTGGGTTGGGAGCCGGCGTACAGCTTCGAGAAGGGTATTGCCGAAACGGTCGAGTGGTACCTGTCCAACCAGGACTGGGTGAAGCGCGTCCTGGATGGCAGCTATCGCCTGGAACGTATCGGCACTGCAGCCTGAGGAGTTGGCAAGACTTATGACGACACGCAAGGGCATCATCCTCGCGGGCGGCTCCGGTACCCGTCTTTATCCGTTGACACAGGCCATCAGCAAGCAACTGCTGCCTGTCTACGACAAACCGATGATCTACTACCCGCTCAGCGTGCTGATGCTGGCCGGCATCCGTGAAGTGCTGGTGATCAATACCCCGCACGAGCAGGCCCTCTTCAAGGCGTTGCTCGGCGATGGGTCACAGTGGGGCATGGATATCCAGTACGCGGTGCAGCCGAGCCCGGATGGATTGGCGCAGGCGTACCTGATCGGGCGGGATTTCGTGGGTGGGAAGCCCAGTTGCCTGGTGCTGGGCGACAACATCTTTTACGGGCATGGTTTCACCGACATGTTGCGGAAGGCCGATGCGCAGGCCGAGGGCGCTACCGTGTTCGGATACTGGGTCAACGACCCGGAACGTTATGGCGTGGCGGAGTTCGACGGAAGCGGACGGGTGGTCGGCATCGAAGAGAAGCCGCTTGTGCCGCGCTCCAACTACGCCGTTACCGGCCTGTATTTCTACGACGGTCGAGCAAGCGATTACGCTGCGTCACTGAAGCCTTCGCCGCGTGGAGAACTGGAGATCACCGACCTCAATCGGCTATATCTCGATGCGGGGAGCCTGCACCTGCAGCCCTTGGGTCGCGGGCATGCGTGGCTCGATACGGGTACGCACCAGTCGCTGCTCGAAGCCTCGAACTTCATCGAGACCATCGAGGCTCGGCAGGGATTGCGCGTCTGCTGTCCCGAAGAAATCGCCTTTGGCAACGACTGGATTGATGCCGCCCAAGTGGAGAAGCTAGCGGCACCGCTGGCCAAGAACGGATACGGTCAATATCTGTTGTCGCTGGTCGCACGGGGTGTCGTGCGATGAAGGTGATTGAAACCAGGCTGCCGGGCTGCGTCGTCATCGAGCCCGCGGTGTTCGGTGACGAGCGCGGCTTCTTCTTCGAAACCTGGAACGCCGAACGTTTCGGTGAGCGCGGATTGCCGACGACGTTCGTCCAGAGCAACGTGTCTTCGTCGTCCCGTGGCGTGCTGCGCGGCCTGCATTACCAGTGGCCGAACCCGCAGGGCAAGCTGGTCAGCGTGCTCGAGGGCGAAGTCTATGACGTCGCCGTCGACATCCGCCGCGGGTCGCCCACGTTCGGTCAGTGGGAAGCGGTGATGCTGAGCGCCGGGAACAAGCGCCAGCTCTGGATTCCCGAGGGATTCGCGCATGGCTTTGCGGTCGTCTCGGAGCGCGCAGTATTCAGCTATCTCTGTACTGCCGTCTATGACAAGGTCGCCGACGCGGGGGTCCGCTGGGATGATCCCGCCATCGGCGTCGACTGGCCGGTCAGCGCCCCTCAACTGTCCGGGAAGGATGAAGCGGCTCCCCTGCTGGCGGATGTTCCGCTCGATCGGTTGCCGGTGTTCATGCCATGACCATCCTGCTGCTGGGGGCCAATGGCCAGGTCGGCCATGAGCTCAGGCGCAGCCTTGCATCGCGGGGGAATCTGGTGGCGACGACGCGATCCGGCGAACTGCCGGACGGCGAGCGTTGCGAGATCGCAGACTTCGACCAACCCGCAACCCTTGCCGCGCTGGTGGAGCGCATCGCGCCCACGCTGGTCGTCAATGCTGCCGCGTACACGGCCGTGGACAAGGCCGAAGACGATGAGGCTGCCGCGTTCCGGGCGAACGCGGAAGCCCCGGGTGTGCTGGCGAAAGCCTGCGCGTCGCTCGGTATTCCGCTGGTGCACTACTCGACCGACTACGTGTTCGACGGGCAGGGGACGCGCCCTTATCGTGAAGACGATGCCACCGCGCCATTGGGGGTCTACGGGGCCAGCAAGCTGGCTGGCGAAGAGGCGGTGCGAGCAGCGGGAGGCGACCACCTGATCCTCCGGACGGCATGGGTGTACGGTGCGCGCGGACACAACTTCCTGCGCACCATGGTGCGCTTGGGGGCGGAACGGGATGAGCTGCGCGTGGTGGCCGACCAGGTCGGCACGCCAACGCCCGCCTACCTGATCGCCGATACGACCGCTCGCCTGCTCGGCACCCATGAACAGGCACGGGGCACGCTGCATCTGACCGCCTCCGGCGCCACCTCCTGGCATGGCTTCGCCGAGGCCATCGTCACCGGTGCTGCCGCGCGCGGACTGCTGGCGCGGGCACCACGCGTCACGCCGATCACGACCGCGGACTTTCCGACGCGTGCACAGCGCCCCGCGTATTCGCGCATGGAGGTGGCCAGGCTCGAGTCCGTGCTGGGTGAGCCGATGCCGGGCTGGCAGACAGGGCTGGACCACGTGCTGGACCAGATGGCGTCGCGCTAGCCCTTGGGACAAACGCACGCCGGTCCAGCACACCGAGCTGATGGAGCGTCGCCTCAAGGCAGCGGGCATTCCGGTTGAGACGCTGTACTACAAGACCGAGGGGCACGGCTTCTACAAGCTGGAGCACCAGAAGGCGTACTACACGAAGCTGCTCGCGTTCTTCAGCAGGCATCTCGGCGGCGCGACTGCGAAGTAGCGCCGGTCTTCGGATGTGCAATCCCGCAACGGCGCCTTCGGGCGCCGTTGCTTTTCATGCGCGGCGCATCATCCGCTTCAGCAGGGGAGAGGCCGCCAGCGCGATCGCGCCGCATCCCAGTCCGATCCACATCATCAGCCAGAACAGGTCGGCATAGCCGGCAGCGGCCTGTGCGAGATCCCAGGTTCCACCTTCCGGTACATCGAGCGCGGCCAGCTTGCCGAACTGCGCGGCCAGCGTTTCCGAAAACGCGGTGGCGAGCAGCCACATGCCCATCATCAGGCCGACCACGCGCGGCACCGACAGTTCGGTGACGGCGGCGAGGCTGACCGGTGCCAGGCACATCTCGCCGACCTCCAGCAGCAGGTAGGCCAGCACCAGCCACCACACGCTGGCCATCACGCCGGTGTCGCCGACCTGCTGCGCGGCGAGCGCGAGTGGCACGAACGACAGACCGCCGAACACGAGACCCAGCGCGCCCTTCAGCGGTTTGGGGGGATCACGTCCACGCCTGGCGAGCGCGGCCCACAGCCACGCGAAGACGGGTGCCAGCACTACCAGGAACAGTGCGCCGAGATAGGTCAGCGAGCCGGCCGTCTGCGGCAGCACGACCGAGTCGCGCAGGACCAGCAGCACCATGACGGTGGCGGTCGCCAGGAATATGGTTCGAGGAAGCGGCGAGCCTGCATGACGTTCGCTGGCCCGCACGGCGATGACGAAGGCGATCGGCATTGCCAGCAAACCCCAGGTTGACCACGGTGCCGTGCCGACAAACAGACGCGCGTTCTCCAACAGGCCGTCCGACCACACCAGGACGCCTGGCGCATGCACCAGCGACGGGAACAGGTCCTTGGTCAGCAGGCGGTCGGTGAACATCACCCACGAGCCATAGGTCTGCTCGTACAGGGTGAAGAACACCAGGCACATGAAGATCATCGCCATCAGCGCGAGCATCTGCCGCCGCTGCGTCGCGGTGCATTGCGTGGTGATGAACCAGGTGAACCAGCCGAGTACCAGCATCAGCACGACGAGCATCAGCACCAGCGCCAGCGACAACTCGCCGCCCAGCGCGAACGCACCGTTCGCTGCGGCCCACATCAGCCAGGCGACGGGCAGCACGCCCAGCAATGCGCCCAGATAGATGGCCCATTCACGGGGTACGCCGAGCCATGGCGTGCGCAACATCGCCGGCGATGGCGGTTCCGCGTGACCCTGCAGGTAGCGCTGGCCCCATAGGAACATCGCCAAGCCCAGCAGCATGCCGATGCCGGCCGCGCCGAACCCGTACTTCCAGCCCAGCGTTTCGCCCAGGTAACCGCACACCAGCGAGGCCAGCAGAGCGCCGAGGTTGATGCCGGCATAGAACAGGCTGAAGCCGCCATCGCGGCGCGGATCGTCCGGCGGGTACAGGCGGCCGACGATGCCGGTGATGTTCGGTTTCAGGAAGCCCACGCCCATGACGATCAGCGCCAGCGACAGGTACATGGTGCGCAGCGCACCTTCATCGCGCGTCACCACGCCGCCGTCGGACACCGCGGCCACGCCCTCGAGTGCCATGCCCGCGTGGCCGGCAACCAGCAGCAGCCCACCGAAGACCACGGCCTTGCGCATGCCCAGCCAGCGGTCGGCCAGCAGGCCGCCGATCACCGGGATGCAGTAGACCAGGCCGCCGTAGGCGCCGATCAGGTCATAGCCGGCGCCATCGGCGAACAGGTGGTATTTGGTCAGGTAGAGCAGCAGCAGCGCCTTCATCCCGTAGAAGGAGAAGCGCTCCCACATCTCGGTGAAGAAGCAGACGTAGACACCCTTGGGGTGGCCGAGGAAGTCGTCGCGGCCGGGAACGGCGGGGGAAAGAACGCTCAAGCACCGCTCCGGGCAAGGAAAATCCGTGGCGAGTATAGCGGCCGGTCCGGGAGGCCCTGCGGCAGCTGGACTTGCCGGGCAGCGGACGCTAGCGTGTCCGCTTTCCGCCTTTCGGGAACACGCAATGACTCCGCCGGAGACCCCGCAACTTACCTTCCGTGCCGTCGTGCTGGCCATCGTGCTGGCCGTCGTGCTGTCGGCCGCCAACGCCTACCTGGGTCTGTTCGCCGGCCTGACCGTGGCCACCGCCATTCCGGCGGCCGTCGTCTCGATGGGCGTGCTGCGCCTGCTCGGCGGCGGCACCATCCTGGAGAACAACATCGTGCAGACCGGCGCGTCGGCCGGTTCCTCGATCGCGGCGGGCGTCATCTTCACCATCCCCGCGCTGATCATCCTGGGCTACTGGCAGGACTTCCAGTATTCGTGGGTGCTGGCCATCGCCGGCCTCGGCGGCCTGCTGGGCGTTCTGTTCTCGGTCCCGCTGCGCCGCTCGATGATCGTCGAGGAGCCGCTGCCGTTCCCCGAGGGCAAGGCCGCGGCCGAAGTGCTCAAGGCCGGCGAGAATCCCGGTCCGGGCCTGAAGATCCTGGCCTTCTCCGCCGCCATCGGCGCCGTATTGAAGGTCGCCGCGTACAGCGGCATGCGCCTGATCCCGGATACCGCCGCAGGCGCGGGTTTCTTCGGCAAGTACCTCGGCTACCTGGGCACCAACCTGTCGCCGGCGCTGCTCGGCGTGGGCTACATCGTCGGCCTGAACATCGGCATCGTGGTGCTGTCGGGCAGCATCCTGTCCTGGCATATCGCCATCCCGCTGTACCACATGTTCTTCATGGGGACGGATCCGGCCCTGGCGCAGAGCATCGCCGGTGCAGGTGCGGAGGACATCGCCGGCGCCATCTGGTCGGCCAAGATCCGTTACCTCGGTGTGGGCGCCATGCTGATCGGTGGCGTGTGGACGCTGTTCTCGCTGCGCAAGTCGCTGCTGTCGGGCGTGAAGAGCGGCATCGCCGCCGCGCGCGCGGGTTCGGGCGGCTCCGAAGTGGCCGAAACCGACCGCGACTTGCCGATGAAATGGATGCTGGTGGCGCTGGTCATCTTCGTGTTGCCGCTGCTGCTGCTGTACCAGGCCATCGTCGGCATGTGGCATGTCAGCATTCCGATGGCGATCATCATGATCGTCGCCGGCTTCCTGTTCGTGTCGGTGTCCGCGTATCTCGCCGGCCTGGTCGGCTCGTCCAACAACCCGGTGTCGGGAATCACCATCGCCACCATCCTGTTCGCTTCGGTCGTGCTGCTGTTGCTGCTCGGCGAGAGTGGACGCATGGCAGTCGGTGCCGGCGGCGCACCGCTGGGCGCGGTGGCCGCGATCATGATCGGCGCGGTGGTGTGTTGCGCCGCCGCGGTGGGCGGCGACAACCTGCAGGATCTCAAGGCGGGGTACATCGTGGGTGCAACGCCGTGGAAGCAGCAGCTGATGCTCGGCATCGGCGCGTTCTCCTGCGCGCTGATCATGGCGCCGGTGCTGAACATCCTGTCCGAGGCCTACGGTATCGGCGCACCCACGGCCGAGCATCCCAATCCGCTTTCGGCGCCACAGGCCACGCTGATGGCGTCCGTCGCCAAGGGTCTGTTCGGCGGTGAGCTGCCGTGGGGCATCATCGGCATCGGTGCGGTGATCGGCGCGGTCATCATCGCCATCGATGAAGCGCTCAAAGCCAAGGGCAGCAGCTTCCGCGTGCCGGTACTCGCTGCGGCCATCGGCATCTACCTGCCGCTGGAGCTGATGGTGCCGATCTTCCTGGGCGGCCTGCTGGCCTACCTGGTGGAGAAGCGCCACGGCATGGTGGGGACCAAGGACGAAGAGGCGCGCGATCGCATCCATCGTCCGGGCACGCTGTTCGCCGCCGGCCTGATCACCGGCGAGGCGCTGATGGGCATCGCGGTGGGCGTTGCCATCTATGCCACCAAGGACCGCGACGTGCTGGTGCTGCCGGAGGCCTTCCAGCAGGGCGAGATCGTCGGCCTGGTGGTGCTGGCCATCGTCGGCTGGCTGCTCTACCGCACCGGCGCCAAGTCGAAGGCGCCGGGCGAGGTCGAGCCAGGCCCCAAGTGAACTGACACACGGCGCAAAGACGTGACCTGACGCCTTTGCGCCGCGGCGCGCTTAGCGCCTACCATCGGGGTTTCCCTGTTGCCGGAGCCCCGGATGAAGCTGAAATCCGCCCTGTTGCCCCTTTGCCTGCTGGCGGCGCTGCCGTCGCTGGCCGCCGCCCGCGGCCTGGACGTGCGCGATCTGCAGAAGCTGGACCGTGTGTCGTCGCCCACGCTGTCGCCGGATGGCAGCACCGTGGTGTTCGCCAAGCGCGTCGTCGATGCCGACGTGGTGAAAGCCAGCAGCAGCCTGTGGATCCGCAACCTGCTGACGCGCGACCTGGCACCGCCGAAGCGGCTGACCCCGGAAGGCTGGAGCGTCAATTCGCCCTCGTTCTCCCCGGATGGCAAGACCGTCTATTTCCTCAGCGCCAAGTCCGGCACGCAGCAGCTGTACGCGCTGCCGGTCGCCGGCGGCACACCGCGCCAGCTGACCGACTTCGCGCTGGACGTGGCCAGCTACAAGCTCTCGCCGGACGGTGCGCGCGTGCTGTTCAGCACGGACACCTTCGCCGACTGCAAGGCCGACTTCGCCTGCACGAAGAAGCAGCTGGACGACACCGCCGCGAAGAAGAGCACCGGCGTGGTCTACGACGGCCTGTTCGTGCGCCACTGGGACACGTGGTCGGACGGCCGCCGCAGTCGCCTGTTCGTCGCCGCGCTGCCGACAGCCAAAGGCAAGCCCGTCGCCAGTGCGACCTCGCTGACGGATACGCTGGATGGCGACGCGCCGTCCAAGCCGTTCGGTGGCAATGACGAGTACACCTGGTCGCCGGATGGCGCCTCGGTCGTCGCTGCTGTCCGTGTGGCCGGCAAGGGTGAAGCCTGGTCGACCAACTTCGACCTGTACCAGATCGCCGCCGACGGCAGCAGCGCGCCGGTGAACCTGACGGCGTCCAATCCCGCCTGGGACACCGGGCCGGTCTTCAGCGCCGATGGCAAGACGTTGTTCTACCGCGCGATGAAGCGCCCGGGTTTCGAAGCCGACCGCTACGGCTTGATGTCGATGGACTTGGACAACGGGAAAGTCCGCGAGATCGCACCGGAGTGGGATCGCTCCGCCGATGGCATCGTGCTGTCGCAGGACGGCGCCACGATCTATACCAGCGCGCAACATGTCGGCCAACATCCGCTGTTCGCCGTCGACATCGCCAGCGGTGCGGTCAAGCAGGTGGTGGGCGAGGGCAGCGTCTCGGCCTTCGATATCGCCGGCGACACGCTCGCGCTGACCCGCAACACGCTGAAGAGCGGCGACCAGCTGTTCACCACCAGCCTCGGCGGCGCACCGCTGCGCGCGATCACGCCCAGCGCCGGCGACGTGCTGGCGGACGTGAAGTTCGGCGACTACGAGCAGTTCAACTTCAAGGGCTGGAACAACGAGACCGTGCACGGCTACGTGGTCAAGCCGCACGACTACGTGGAAGGCAAGCAGTACCCGGTCGCGTTCCTGATCCATGGCGGCCCGCAGGGCAGCTTCGGCGATGGATGGAGCTATCGCTGGAATCCGCAAACCTATGCGGGCCAGGGCTATGCGGTGGTGATGATCGATTTCCACGGTTCCACCGGCTACGGTCAGGCGTTCACCGATGCGATCAGCCAGCACTGGGGCGACCGCCCGCTGGAAGACCTGCAGAAGGGCTGGGCGGCGGCGCAGAAGAAGTACACGTTCCTCGACGGCGAGAATGCTTGCGCGCTGGGCGCCAGCTACGGCGGCTACATGATCAACTGGATCGCGGGCAACTGGAACGAGCCGTGGAAGTGCCTGGTCAACCACGACGGCGTGTTCGACACCCGCTCGATGGGCTACGTGACCGAAGAGCTGTGGTTCACCGAGTGGGAGAACGGCGGCACGCCGTTCGATGCGCCGAAGAACTACGAGAAGTACAACCCGGTCAACCATGTCGCCAAGTGGCGCGTGCCGATGCTGGTGGTGCAGGGCGAGAAGGACTACCGCGTGCCGGTGGACCAGGGCCTTTCCACGTTCACCGCGCTGCAGCGCAAGGGCATCGAGTCGAAGCTGCTGTACTTCCCCGACGAGAACCACTGGGTGCTCAAGCCGCAGAACAGCATCCTGTGGCACGACACCGTCAACGCCTGGCTGAAGCAGCACATCGGCCGTTGAGCCATCGGGAGGGCCGGCGGGTGCCGGCCCTCTTTCCTGAACCCGACGGAGATACCCGCCGATGGCGATCGAATCCACTACGCCTGCCGATCCCGCACTCATCACCAACGACATCGTCCTGTTCGGCCTGATCGCCGGTACGCTGGGACTGATTTTCTGGCTCTCAAGCGGCCCGACACCGTTCTGGAAGAAATTCTTCACCTGGGTGCCAGCGTTGCTGCTGTGCTATTTCGTCCCGGCGCTGTACAACACGGTCGGCCTGATCGACGGCGAGAACAACAGCCTCTACAACCCGGTGGCCAGCCGCGTGCTGCTGCCGGCGGCGCTGGTGCTGCTCACCCTGTCGGTCGACCTGAAAGGCATAGCGAAGCTCGGCCCCAAGCTGCTGTTCGTGTTCTGTGCGGGCACGCTCGGTATCGTGCTGGGCGCCATCGTGTCGTTCCAGCTGATGGAATGGCTGCACCCGCCGGCGGTGGCCGGCGATACCTGGAAGGGCATGGCGGCACTGTCCGGCAGCTGGATCGGCGGCGGCGCCAACATGGTCGCCATCCGCGAGGTCTATGCGGTCGACGCCACGCTGTTCGGTCAGTTCGCTGTGGTCGACGTGGCCATCGCCAGCACCTGGATGGCCACGTTGCTGTTCCTGGCCAACCGGGCACCCCAGATCGACGCCCGTAGCGGTGCCGACACCAAGGCGCTGGACGAGATGCAGGCGCGCATTGCGGCTTACGAAGCGGCCAATTCCCGGATTCCCAGCCTCTCCGACCTGATGGTCATTATCGGCGTCGCGTTCGGCATCGTCGGGCTGGCGCATGCGATTGCCACGCCGCTGGCGGCGTGGTTCGCTGCCAACGTGGCCAACGCGGCGCAGTTCAGCCTGGACTCGTCGTTCGTATGGGTCATCGTGCTGTCCACGCTCTCGGGCTTGGGATTGAGCGCGACGCGGGCGAGGCAACTGGAGAATGCGGGTGCCTCGCGACTGGGAACGGTGTTCCTGTATTTCCTGATCGCCTGCATCGGCATGCAGATGGACTTCCTGAAGCTGGCCAGCCGCCCCGAGTTGCTCGCCATCGGCCTGATCTGGATGCTCACCCACATCCTGGTGATCTGGGTGGCCGCCAAGCTGGTGCGCGCGCCGCTGTTCTATTTCGCGGTCGGTTCGCAGGGCAACATCGGCGCCGCCGCATCCGCGCCCGTGGTCGCGGCGGCGTTCCATCCGAGCCTGGCGCCGGTAGGCGTGCTGCTCGGCACCGTGGGTTATGCCACGGGCACCGTGATCGCCTATGGCCTGGGCCAGATCCTTCGGTTGATGGCCGGGCAGTAGCCCGGTGGCCTGTGGTCTGGCGGTGCGCCGCGCATCGCCGGACCTCTCTTCCCGCGGCGAACTCGAACCAGCGGGATTTCTTGCATGGCCACGCCTTCCGACGCCGTTTCGACGGCGGTGATCCAGAACGACATCGTGCTGTTCGGCCTCATCGCCGCCACGCTGGGCCTGGTGTTCTGGTTGTCCAGCGGCCCCACGCCGTTCTGGAAGAAGTTCTTCACCTGGGTGCCGGCGCTGCTGCTGTGCTATTTCATCCCGGGTATCTACAACAGCGTCGGCCTGATCGATGGCAGTGCGAGCGCGCTCTACAACCCGGTGGCCAGCCGCGTGCTGTTGCCGGCCGCGCTGGTGCTGCTCACGCTGACCATCGACCTGCGGGGCGTGCTGCGGTTGGGGCCGAAGCTGCTGGCGATGTACGCGGCCGCTTCGGTCAGCATCATGCTTGGCGCGTTCGTCGCCTTCTGGATCATGAGCCTGCTGCACCCGGCCACCGTCGCCGGCGATACCTGGGGCGGCATGGCGGCCCTGGCCGGCAGCTGGATCGGTGGCGGCGCGAACATGCTGGCGATGAAGGAGATCTTCGCGGTCGACGAGACCACCTTCGGCCAGTTCGTGGTCGTGGACGTGGGCGTGGGCTATGTGTGGATGGCGGTGCTGATCTTCCTCGCCAACCGGGCGTCGGCGATCGACGCGCGCACCGGTGCGGACACGCGCGCGATCGAGGCGCTGCAGGAGCGGCTGGCCAGCTACCAGAAGCAGCACGAGCGGATCCCGTCGCTGACCGACCTGATGGTGATCATCGGCATCGCCTTCGGCACGGTAGGCCTGTGCCATGCCATCGCGGGGCCGGCCTCGGCGTGGTTCGCGCAGAACGTGTCCTGGGCGCGGCAGGTCAGCCTGCACGAGCCGTTCGTGTGGGTGGTGGTGCTGTCGACGCTCATCGGCCTGGGCCTGAGCCTGACCCGCGCGCGCACGCTGGATGGCGCCGGCGCCTCGAAGATCGGCACCCTGTTCCTGTACATCCTCATCGCCTGCATCGGGATGCAGATGGATATCGGCTCGCTGGCCAGCAAGCCCTGGCTGCTGGCGCTGGGCCTGATCTGGATCATCGTCCACATCGTGCTGCTGGCACTGGTCGGCAGGCTGTTGCGGGTGCCGTTCTTCTATTTCGCCATGGGATCGCAGAGCAACATCGGCGGCCCGGCTTCGGCGCCGGTGGTGGCGGCGGTGTTCCATCCCTCGCTGGCGCCGGTCGGCGCGTTGCTGGGTGCGCTGGGCTATGCGACCGGCACCGTGGCGGCGTATGTCGTCGGCGTAGTGCTGCGCGGGATGGCGGGGCAGGGCTGATGCAAGCTCTTCTGTAGGAGCGACGTAAGTCGCGACCGGAAACATCAACGTCGCGACTTACCGGTGTCGGCATGCCGACACCACTCCTACAGGAGGACGATAAAAAAAGGGCGAAGCCGATGGCTTCGCCCTTTCTGTTGTACCTGACCGGTTCCGGTCAGCAACAGCGGAACCCGCTCTTGCCGCCGAACCGCGCTTCCTGACGTTCCCGGAAGAACGTCTTGTAGTCCATCGGCTCGCGGTCGGGATGCTTCTCCAGGATGTGCCGGACGTAGTTGTCGTAGTCCGGCACGCCGCAGCACAGCCGTGCCGTCTGTACCAGCCTCCGCCACACACGCTTGTGCGTGGCGAAGTGCGAGAGCGGGACGAGTTCCGTACCCATGGCTTACAGCCACACCTTCTGCTGTTCTTCCGTCAGTGCGACATACGGCGACTCGCGGTCGGTGCGTTCGCTGCTGCGGCGGGCCTTGAGGATCGCCTTGACCGCGTAGAACAGCACGCTGAACACCACGAAAAGGAACAGCACCGTCAACGCGGTGTTGACGTAGCTGTTGATCACCACCTGGTGCATCTGGCTCATGCTCTTGGCCGCGCCGAGCAGCTGGCCGTCGACGATGGACGCCTGGTACTTCTTGGCCTGTGCGACGAAGCCGACTGCCGGGTTGCTGTCGAAGATCTTGATCAGGCCCGCGTAGGTCGTGCAGATCAGCAACCAGATCGCCGGCACGACGGTGACCCAGGCGTAGCGGTCGCGCTTCATCTTGAACAGCACCACCGTGCATAGCATCAGCGCGATGCCCGCAAGCATCTGGTTGGCGATGCCGAACAGCGGCCACAGGGTGTTAATGCCGCCCAGCGGATCCACCACGCCCTGGTAGAGGAAGTACCCCCACAGGGCGACGCAGCCGGCGGTACCGATGACGTTCGCGCCCCAGGAATCCGTCCTGCGCAGCGGCGGAATGAAGTTGCCCAGCAGGTCCTGCAGCATGAAGCGGCCGGCACGCGTGCCCGCATCCACCGCGGTCAGGATGAACAGCGCTTCGAACAGGATGGCGAAGTGGTACCAGAACGCCATCATCGCGTCGCCGCCGGGCAGGGCGTCGTGCAGGATCACCGCGATGCCGACCGCCAGCGTGGGAGCGCCACCGGCACGCGAGATGATGGTGTGCTCACCGATGTTGTGAGCCGTCTGCTCCAGCATTTCCGGCGTCACCACGAAGCCCCAGCTGCTGACCTTGGCGGCCACGTCGACCGCGGTCGTGCCGATGGCGGCTGCGGGGCTGTTCATGGCGAAGTACACGCCCGGCTCGATGATCGAGGCCGCGACCAGCGCCATGATGGCGACGAACGATTCCATAAGCATGCCGCCGTAACCGATGTAGCGGGCATGGGTCTCATTGGCCAGCAGCTTGGGCGTGGTGCCCGAGCTGATCAGCGCGTGGAAGCCCGACACGGCGCCGCAGGCGATGGTGATGAACAGGAACGGGAACAGGCCGCCCTTCCAGACCGGGCCATCGCCGGTGCTGGCGAATTGGGTGAAGGCCGGCATCTTCAGCGAGGTCACCTCCGGGCTGGCGATGACGATGCCGATGGCCAGCGCCACGATCACGCCGATCTTGAGGAAGGTCGACAGGTAATCGCGCGGTGCCAGCAGCAGCCACACGGGCAGCACGGCCGCGACGAAGCCGTAGCCGATCAGCATCCAGGTGATCTGGGTGCCGGTGAAGGTGAAGGCCGGGCCCCAGGTGGGGTGCGCGCCGACCTTGCCGCCGAACCAGATGGCGAGCAGCAGCAGGACGATGCCGACCACCGAGATCTCGCCGATCTTGCCCGGGCGGATGTAGCGCATGTAGATGCCCATGAAGATCGCGATGGGCATCGTGGCGATCACCGTGAACATGCCCCACGGACTTTCCGCCAGCGCCTTCACCACGATCATCGCCAGCACCGCCAGGATGATGATCATGATCAGGAAGGCACCGAACAGCGCGATGGTGCCGGCCACCTGGCCCATTTCCTCGCGCACCAGGTCGCCGAGCGAGCGGCCATTGCGGCGGCTGGAGATGAACAGGACCATGAAGTCCTGCACCGCGCCCGCCAGCACCACGCCGGCGATCAGCCACAGCATGCCGGGCAGGTAGCCCATCTGTGCGGCCAGTACCGGGCCGACCAGCGGGCCGGCGCCGGCAATGGCGGCGAAGTGATGGCCGAACAGCACGTGCTTGTTGGTGGGCACGTAGTCCAGGCCGTCGTTGTTCAGGTGCGCCGGCGTGGCCCGAGTGGGGTCCAGCCCCATCACGTTCTTCGCGATGTACAGGCTGTAGTAGCGGTAGGCGACCAGGTAGATGGACACCGCCGCCACGACGATCCACAACGCACTGATCTGTTCGCCCTGACGCAGCGCCACCACGCCCAGGCATACCGCACCGAGCAGCGCGAGCGCGGCCCAGCCGATCTTGGAAAAACCGTTCATTCGGGAACCCTCCGGCAAGTCGTGCCAAGGGTCACCCCATGCAGGAGGCCGGTCAATCCGTAATGCCGGATTCAGCCTTCGACTTTGGTCGCAGTCCGCCGGCGTACTGGCGTCAGAGCCAGCGCGCGCGCTTGAACAGCCGGTACAGGCCGAAGCAGGCCAGTGCCACGCCGGCGATCAGCATCGGGTAGGCGAAGCGTCCGCCCAGTTCAGGCATGTGCTCGAAGTTCATGCCGTACCAGCTGGTGATCAGCGTGGGCGCGGCGAGCAGGGCGGCCCAGGCACCCAGGCGCTTGACGATCTCGCCCTGCGCCAGCGTCACCAGCGACAGGTTGACGCTGAGCGCGGTGGTCAGCATCTCGCGCATCGTGTCGGTGTATTCGTTGACGCGCAGCACGTGGTCCTGCACGTCGCGGAAGTACAGCCGCACTTCCTCGGGGATCAGCGCGCTCTGCGAGCGCGTCAGTTGCGCCAGCACGTCCTGCAGCGGCGCGACCGCGAGCCGCATCTGGGTGAGTTCGCGCTTCAGCTCGTACAGCTTCACCACCGTCACCCGCCGGTAGGTGTCGGCGAAGATGTCCTTCTCCAGCGTGTCCAGGGTCCGCTTGAACTGGTCGATGATCGGCCGGTAGTTGTCGACGATGTAGTCCAGCACCGCATACAGCCCGTACGACGGCCCGAGTGCCAGCAGGTCCGGCTCGCGCTGCACGCGTTCGCGCACCGGCGCGTACGACAGCGAGGCGCCATGGCGGACCGTCACCAGATAGCGCGGACCGAGGAAGGCATGCGTCTCGCCGAACTTGATGCGGTCGTCCACCACCTGCGCCGTATGCACCGCCACGAACAGCGAGTTGCCGTAGGCCTCCAGCTTCGGACGCTGATGCGCGTTCTGCGCGTCCTCGACGGCGAGGTCGTGCAGGCAGAACTCCTCCTGCAGCTTCTCCAGGATCGCGTCGGCCGGCTCGTACAGACCCACCCAGATGAAGCTGCCGTCGTCGACGGCGAGCACATCGCTGATCTCGTCCAGGCCGATATCGCGCCGCTTGCCATCCTTGTCGTAGACCACGCAGTTGATCACGCACTGCGGCAGCGCGGGCTTGGTATCGACGGCGGCGAGATCATTCATGGCGGGAATCGTGCGCCACGGGGCCGCATCCGACAAGCCCGCGCCTCTCCTGTAGGAGCGACGTGAGTCGCGACCACGACAATGACAAGCCTTGATGGCCCGTCACGCACGGATCCTGTGGAAGGCGCATCGGCGCTTCCTCAGGATCCGTGCTGCGTCAGTTCGCCTGGTTGTTCCATTTCTGCGGTCGCGACTCACGTCGCTCCTACAGAAAGCCGCATCGTCATTGCGCCACGAACCGGATCGCCTGGCCGCCACCCGGCGCCAGCGTTAGCGTCAGGGTATCGCCACGGGTAACGCTGCGCTCCTCGATCACGATGTCCTGCGGCGCGGTCTTCCAGTTGGCCTTGTCGCCGTCGCGGTAGATCTGCGCGGTGTAGCGGCGGCCCTCGTCGAGGAAGGTCAGGGGCACGCTCAGGGTGCGGCCATCCTCGTCGGTCAGCGAACCGAGATACCAGTTGTCGCCGCCACGCTCCTTGCGGGCGATGGTGACGTAGTCGCCGACTTCGCCGTTCAGCACGCGGGTGTCGTCCCAGTCGACCGGCACGTCCTTGATGAACTGGAACGGCACCGGGTTCTTCTCGTAGTTCTCCAGCAGGTCGGCCGCCATCTGCAGCGGGCTGTAGATCGCCACGTACAGCGACAGTTGCTTGGCCCAGGTGGTGGCGATGCCGTCGGTGGAGCGCGTCTTCATGCCGAAGATGCCGGGTGTGTAGTCCATCGGGCCGGCCAGCAGGCGGGTGAACACCAGGTTGGCTTCGTGCTCGGGCGGATTGCCGGGCTGCCCCCACGCGCTGAACTCCATGCCGCGCGCACCCTCGCGGGTGATCCAGTTCGGATAGGTGCGGCGCAGGCCGCTGTCCTTGATCGGTTCGTGCGGGTTGACGGAGATATGGCGCTTGGCCGCTTCGGTCACGACCTTCATGTGGTGGCGGGCCATGTCCTGCCCTTCGTGCCACGCGTAGTGGCGCTTGCCGTCGGTGCCGGTGACCTTGGCCTGGCTGGCATCGGCGACATAGCCGGTCTTCACCGCCGGCACGCCGACGCGCTGGTACAGGTCGAAGGCGTCGCCCAACTGCGTCTCGTAGTGCGCGGCGTTGCCCGAGGTCTCGTGGTGGCCGATCAGCACCACGCCCTTGGATTTCGCATAGGCCGCCAGCGCGGGCAGGTCGAAATCCGGATACGACTTGGTGAAGCTGAAGTCCTCGCCGTTGCCGAACCAGTCGCCGTCCCAGCCCACGTTCCAGCCCTCGACCAGCACGCCGCCGAAGCCGTGCTTGGCGGCGAAGTCGATGTGCTTGCGGACGTTCTCGTTGGTGGCGCCGTGCTTCGGGCCGGAGGCCCAGCTCTTCAGGTCCAGGTGCATTTCCCACCACACGCCGACGTACTTCATCGGCTTCACCCACGACACGTCGCCCAGTGCATTCGGCTCGTTGAGGTTCAGCGTCAACGCGGACATCGCCAGGCCGGCCGCGTCGTCGCTCAGCAGCAGCGTGCGCCACGGCGTATCGAACGGCGCCGCACGCACCACCTTGCCTTCGCCGATGCCCGGCGTCAGGTCTGCCTTCAGGCGGCGGTCCTCGACGCGGGTCAGGTTCATGCCGCTGTAGTCGACCAGTGCGGCCTCATGGATGGACAGATGGGTGCCGTCTTCGAACTTGAAGGTGATCGGCGTCTGCGCGTCGCCGACTTGCTGCACCGGCGTGCGGTGGTACAGGTACTCCTCGCGGTTCCATTCGCCGGCCGGGATCCACCACGCCGTCGCATCGCGCGCCAGCGAGAACTCGGTCAGTTCCTCGCCGATCTTCACCTGCTCCAGGCCGGCCTGCTTCGGGAAGCGGTAGCGGAAACCGACGCCGTCGTCGAACACGCGGAACACCACGTCGAACTGGCGGAACGGCTTGGCCTTTTCCTTCAGCGTGACGGTCAGTTCGTTGTAGTGGTTGCGGATGAAGCGGCGCTCGCCCCAGGGCTGCTCCCAGGTCTCGTCGAAGCTGCGCGTGCGCGGCTGCACGATCTCGATGTTGCGTTCGAACTTCGGCGCATCCAGCAGCAGGAAGCCCAGGCGCGACGGGGTGATGACCGGTTGGCCCTTGCGCGAAACCGCGTAGGCGGGACGGCCATCGTTGTCGGTGGACAGCTCGACGACGATGGAGCCGTCAGGCGAGGCGACGCGTGGGCCGGGTCCGGCATGCGCCGATGCGGCGACGGCGAACACGACCAGCGTGGAGAGGAAACGGAGCATGCGACCCTCGCGATAGGCAGAGGGCCGCATCGTGCGTGGCGTGGCTCAGTGCGACAAGCGTCGCGGCATGAATACGTATGCAAGCGCCAAGTGGATCGGCAGCAGCAGGGCGATCCAGGTCTGGTTGTATTGCAGGCGTAACGGCAGCCAGTGCAGGAACCACGCTACCAGCGCGCCCACCGCAATGGCCACCAGCAGCCATCCGAACCACACCGGCGGCGTGCGGCGGCGCAACACGGCGATTGCGCCGGGAATCAGCAGCACGCACAGCGGGTTCAGCAGCAACAGATTGCGGTTGGCCCATGCGGCCCAGTGCTCGGTGAAGCCCCACAGATAGACCAGCAGCGCGCCGCCGATGAAGCAGACCAGCCAGAATGGCAACGCGATGGCCGTGATCGCACGCGGCCAGCGCCGGCCGGCCAGTACGATGGCGATGGCGATCAGTACACCGGCACCCAGCCACGGCAGCCAGCGGCGCGGCGTTTCCGCAGGTTCGGCGGCAATGCGGTGCGGCAGCAACTGCATGTCGGACTGCACCAGCGGGCGTCCGGCCGCGTTCTTGGCTTCACGCAGGCTGTCGGCCAGCCGCATCGGCACGTAGGCCTCTTCCCAGCGCGACATCGGCTTGTCGGCATTCGGGCCGAGGCCCAGGTCGAAGCCCAGCCACATCCATGTCGCCGGTGATGCCAGGCGCACCGCCTCGCTGCGGAACGTGTTGCCGCGCGAGCGGCCCGCGAGCTGAGACTTCAGCCTGCCGCCGAGCGCGGCATCCAGCGCGTCGCGCACCTGCGTCGAACAGTTGGAGGTGAAGTAGTCGTAGCGGTAGCGCGCGTTCTCGGGCTTGGCCCGCTCGGCCAAGGCGTCCGCCAGGGCTTGCGCCTGCGCTGGCTCGATGTCCAGCCACTGCAGCGACACGCCGCGCCCGCTGTCGCGGTACTGCATCAGGTCCTGTTCGAACGGCAGTGCGACCAGGTAATACATCATGTGGCCGAGGGCGAAGTTGCCGACGAAGTCCGCTTCGCCCGGATCGAAGAAGCCGAAGTTGTACGAGATCGCATCGCCGCTGGCGGGATCGACCACGACGATCGCGTTGTGGCCGAAGCGCTCGAAGAAGACCTCGCCCGGCGCCATCGTCGCCACGCCGATCCGCGGCGCCGCCCATGCCGCCGACGCCAGCAGCCACAGCACGCCCAGCAGTGCCAGGCGCGCGGCCGCGTTACGCATCGGCCAGCACTCCGACGTGGAAGGCGTGCACGCGGCGGGCATCGGCGCGGGCGACGCGGAACATGAAGCGGCCCAGCGTCAGTTCCTCGCCGGTTTCCGGCAGGTGGCCGATGGCCGCGGTGATCAGACCGCCGACGGTGTCGTACTCGTCGTCGAGGAAGTCGGCGCCGAAACGGTCGTTGAAGTCGGCGATCGGCGTCAGCGCATCGACCACAAACTGGCCGTCGGCCTGCGCCGCGATCAGCGCCGCGCCGTCCTCGGCCTCGTCGTGCTCGTCGTCGATCTCGCCGACGATCTGCTCCAGCACGTCCTCGATGGTGACCAGGCCGGCCACGCCGCCGTATTCGTCGACGACGATCGCCATGTGGTTGCGCGACAGCCGGAATTCCTTCAGCAGCAGGTTGAGCTTCTTCGATTCCGGAATCAGTACCGCCGGCCGCAGCAGTTCGCGCACGCTGCCCGGCCCGTTGTCGGCGACGACGCCGCGCAGCAGGTCCTTGGCCAGCAGGATGCCGAGGATCTCGTCCTTGTTCTCGCCGTGCACCGGGAAGCGGGAGTGGCCGGATTCCACCACGTCCCTCATCAGGTCGAGGAAGCGCGCCTCCACCGGCAGCGAGACCATCTGCGCGCGCGGCACCATGACGTCGCCCACGGTGAGGTCGGCGACCGCAATGGCGCCTTCCATCATCTTGAGGGTGTCGCCCGCGATCAGGCCGTCGGACTGCGCGTCGCGCAGGATGGCCACCAGGTCGTCGCGTGTGCTGGGTTCGCCGGAGAACGCCGAACTGAGGCGGTCCAGCCAGGTGCGCCGTTTCTCCGACGGTTTGTCGGAGCCTTCCGGCGCGAGGGTACTGTCGTCTTCTGACATCTCGGGGGAATGTGCGCCCTGCGGGGGGCGTGGCGGCCAGTCTAACCCGGTTGGGTGCCGGACGCAGGCGGAGCGGCGCCCTGGGGCGGTGCGTCCTCGTCCCCGGTTCCGTCGTCCTCTTCCGGCAGGTCCAGGCTGTAGGTGCAGCCCACCAGCGTCTTGCCGGGATGCGAGGACACGTTGCTGACGTTCAGCACGATCGACTCGATCAGGACCTTGCCGGAGTCCGCGTCGCGGATTTCCTCGCGGTGCAGTTCCTTGCCGAACATCGCCTTGGCCGGTGTATCGATGGCGGTCTCGAGGTCCAGTTGCCTGGCCAGCGGGCGCGGGTCGGGCAGGTCGAGCAGCGCCATGATGCTGCTGCCGGAAAAGGCGATGTGGTCGCTGTCATGGCCAAAGACGCGGATCGGCGTCGCCAGCCGGTATTCGCTCATGAACATGTTCGCCTGCGGCAGCGGTTCCCAGCCCAGCACGGCAGCGGTGAGCGGGCTTTCCAGTGCCGGCGCGAGCGCGGTGAACCCGGCGATGTCGCCACGGCATTCGATCAGGGTGGCCAGGTCGGCCGGAGCCTCCTGGGCGGCCGCATTCCACGACACGGCGAGCGCCAGGCACGGTGCGAGCAGCAACCACTTCAACATGCCGTCACTCGTCCGCATACGGGTCGGCGATGCCGAGGTCGGCCAGGATTTCGCGTTCCAGCTGTTCCATGCATTCGGCTTCCTTGTCGTCTTCGTGGTCCCAGCCGAGCAGGTGCAGGGCACCGTGCACCGTCATGTGCGCGTAGTGCGACGCCAGCGGCTTCTTCTGTTCCTTCGCCTCGCGCGCGACCACCGGCGCACAGATCACCAGGTCGCCGAGCAGCGGCATCTTCACGCCCTTCGGCAACTTGACGCCCTCGGCCATCTCGGCCGGGAAGCTGAGCACGTTGGTCGCGTAGTCGCGGCCACGGTAATGCCGGTTGAGCGCGCGACCTTCCTTGCTGTCGACGATGCGGATGGCGAGATCCGCTTCGCGGATGCGGCCCTTCAGCGCTGCGGCCACCCACTTGCGGAAGCTCACCGCGGACGGAATGCCGGCACGCGGCAGCGCGTAGTTCACGGCGACTTCGAGACGGACAGGACCTTGGGTCATGGGGTGTGGTCAGCGTAGGGGAATCAGACGGTGCCGGACTCCGTTTCCGGATCCTTGCCGTCACGCGCATCGTAAGCCCGCACGATCTTTGCCACCAGCGGATGACGCACCACGTCTCGGCTGGTGAAGAAATTGAACGAGATGCCGTCCACGCCGCGCAGTACCTCCAGCGCGTCCTTGAGGCCCGATTTCTGGTGCTTGGGCAGGTCGATCTGGGTCAGGTCACCGGTGACGACGGCGGTGCTGCCGTAGCCGATGCGCGTCAGGAACATCTTCATCTGTTCGATGGTGGTGTTCTGCGCTTCGTCGAGGATGACGAAGGCATCGTTGAGCGTGCGCCCGCGCATGTAGGCCAGCGGTGCGATCTCGATGACGTTCTTCTCCAGCAGCTTGACCACCTTTTCCACGCCCAGCATTTCGTACAACGCGTCGTACAGCGGGCGCAGGTAGGGATCGACCTTCTGGGTCAGGTCGCCGGGCAGGAAGCCGAGCTTCTCGCCGGCCTCCACCGCCGGGCGCACCAGGATCAGGCGCTGCACGCGTGATTCGTTCAGCGCCTCGACCGCGCTGGCGACGGCGAGGAAGGTCTTGCCGGTGCCGGCCGGGCCGATGCCGAAATTGATGTCGTGGGTGGCGATGGCATGCAGGTACTTCGCCTGGTTGGCGCCACGGCCGCGCACGGTGCCGCGCTTGACCTTGATGGCGACATCCTGCGGCTGGTAGTCCGCATCGGCGATGCGGTCGACGTTGGCCGCGTTCAGGCGCAGGTGGATGGCTTCGCTGTCGAAGGTCTCGCTGGCGGTTTCCTCATACAGCGCGTGCAGCAGCTTCTCCGCGGCGGCGGCGGACTTCTCAGGCCCGGTGACGCGGAAGATGGCGCCGCGGTTGGCGATCTCCACGCCCAGGCGCAGTTCGATCTGGCGCAGGTGCGCGTCGAACGGCCCGGCCAGGTTGGCGAGGCGCTCGACGTTCTCGGGCTGCAGGGTGAATTCGTGTTGGCTGGGGGCAGTCATGGGGCGGGGCAGGGACTCGTTGCGTGAAATCAATGGCGGGTCTGGTCGTCCGCGTCGTCGACCGGCCACTGGTGGAAAACGTAGACCTCGTCATCGACGAGGGCCTGGTCGAAGTGTTCGCCTTCGGGCGCGTCGTGGCGTTCGATCTGCAATGGCTCGTCCTCCACCGCGATGACCTCCCACCCCTGTTCGCGGACGAACTCGACCGCGCGTCGCATCGGATCCGCGGCGAAGCCGGGTTGCAGGTAGCAGGTGACGAAGGCGCCACCGGCTTCGGCGAAATCGGGGCTGTCGGGCAGCGGACGGGCTTCCAGAGTGAACACCCACACGCGCGGGCTATCGAAGGAAATGGCGGCGATTCCTGGCAGCACAAGGCGGGCGAGCAGCGTAACCCGGGCCTGTGGCAGGGAACAGCCGGCCCGTTCGTCGGAGCGGTCTTGAAATTTAATTAATTCATAAATTAAATAAGCACATGAAGACCTCCAGATCCGCCACCGTGGATCGGCCGCGATCCTCCACGCCCCCCTCCGCAAAGAAGCCATCCGCCACGCCGCGCAAGCGTGCGCGCGGCCGTCGCCCGACCGCGGAGTCCGCCGACCTGCGCGCCACGCTGCTCGATGCCGCGCTTGCCTGCTTCGTCAGGAAGGGCATCGCCGCAAGCTCGCTGCGCGACATCGCCAGCGAAGCCCATGTCACGCCGGCGCTGGTGCATTACTACTTCGGCGACAAGGCGCAGCTGCAGCAGGCGGTGGTGGCCGAGCGCCTGCTGCCGGTGGTGGCGCAGATGCGTGCGCCGGTGATGCAGGCAGGCGAAGGCGATGTCGCCGCGCTGGTCGCAGGCTTCGTGCACGGCATCGGCGGCGTGGTCGCGCAGCATCCCTGGTTGCCGACGCTGTGGGTGCGCGAAATCCTCTGCGAAGGCGGCGCGCTGCGCGAGATGATGATCAAGCAGGTCGGCCCGATGCTGCCGAAGATGATGGCGGGGCGCTTTGCGGCCGCGCAGCAGGCAGGCCAGCTCAATCCGGACCTCGATCCGCGGCTGCTGATGGTGTCGCTGATCGGGCTGACCATGTTCCCGATGGCGAGCGCGCCGATCTGGCGCCAGCTGTTCGGCGCCGACGACATCGACTTCAACGACCTGCGCCGGCACACGCTGGTGCTGCTGGACCGAGGACTGGAGCTGGACCATGCGGAATGAACTGACGGGTGCAGCCCTTGCGGCCGCAATGTTCCTGCTGGCCGGCTGCAAGGCCGAGGCGCCGCGGGCGCTGGGTACGCTGGAATGGGACCGGGTGACGCTGCCGTCGCCGGTCGCGGAGAAGATCGTGCGCATCGACGTGCGCGAAGGCCAGCAGGTCGCTGCTGGCGCCCCCTTGCTCCAACTGGAACTCACGCGCACGCAGTCGCAGCTGGCCGCCGCGCAGGCGCAGGCGACGCAGAGCCGCGAGGCGTTGGCGGAACTGCGCGCCGGTCCGCGCAGCGAGGACATCGCGCAGGCGCGCGCCAGCCTGGCCGCCGCGCAGGCACAGGCGCGCGATGCCGATGCCTATTACGCACGCCTGCAGCCGCTGGGGCGCCAGCAACTGGTCGCCGCGTCCGAGGTGGATCGCGCGCGCGCGGCATCGCAGAGTGCGCAGGCGCAGGTGCGACTGGCGCAAGCGGCGCTGCTGGAACTGGAGCGCGGCACGCGCAGCGAGCAGGTCGCGCAGGGCGAGGCGGCCGTCGCTTCCGCCGACGCGCAGGCCAGCGTGCAGGCCGTGACGCTGGACAAGCTCAATGTCGTTGCGCCGCGTGCGGGCCGCATCGACAGCCTGCCGTACAAGCTGGGTGACCAGCCTGCCATGGGTGCGCCACTGGCGGTGCTGCTGGTCGGTGAAGCCCCGTATGCGCGTGTCTACCTGCCACAGGCGCTGCGCAATCGGCTCAAGGTCGGCGACGCGGTGCAGGTGCGGCTGGACGGGCAGGACAAGACGTACGGCGGCCAAGTGCGGATGATCCGCAGCGAACCCAGCTTCACCCCGTACTTCGCGCTGACCGGCCAGGACGCGGCGCGGCTCAGCTATCTGGCCGAGATCAGCCTGGGCAGTGAAGCGGCCGACCTGCCGGTCGGTGCGCCGCTGCAGGTGGTGTCCGATGGCGACGAATGACGACAGCCTCGCGATCCGCGTGCGCGGACTGACCAAGCGCTTCGGCGCGCTGGTCGCCGTCAATGCCGTCGATCTGGACGTCCCGAAGCGCAACGTCTACGGCTTCCTCGGTCCGAACGGCTCCGGCAAGTCCACCACCATCCGCATGCTGTGCGGCCTGTTGACACCGACGGCGGGCGAGATCGATGTGCTGGGCCTGCGCATTCCCGAGCAGGCGGAGCAGCTGCGCACGCGCATCGGCTACATGACCCAGAAGTTCTCGCTGTTCGAGGACCTGACGGTGCGCGAGAACCTGGAGTTCCTCGCCGCCGTGCAGGACATCCCGCGGGCGCAGGCGAAGCGGCGCATCGACGAACTGGTCGAGCAGTACCACTTCCGGGACCGTCAGAAGCAACTGGCTGGCACGATGAGCGGCGGGCAGAAGCAGCGGCTGGCGCTGGCAGGCGCGGTAATCCACGAACCGGAACTGCTGTTCCTCGACGAACCCACCAGCGCGGTCGATCCGGAGTCGCGTCGCGACTTCTGGGAAAAGCTGTTCGAACTGGCCGATGCCGGCACCACGCTGCTGGTGTCCACCCACTACATGGACGAGGCCGAGCGTTGCCATCGCATCGCGATCCTCGACCGCGGCGTGCTGGTCGCGGACGGTACGCCCGAAACCCTGACCGGTGAACTGGCCGGACGCACGCTGGTCGTGGCGGCCAAGCAGCCGCGGCAGGCGCAGAAGGTCCTGGTCGGCCTGCCCGGCGTGATCAGCGTCGCGCAGATCGGCAACGTGCTGCGCGTGTTGCTGGCGGAGAACGGCGACGCCGCCGGGCGCATCACGCAGGGCCTGCGCGCCGCAGGCATCGAAGCGGACGTGTCCGCCTCGCAGGCCAACCTCGAGGATGTCTTCGTGTCCGCCACGCGTGGCCAGCCGGCTCGCGAGGAGGCGGCATGAAGCTGCGCCGCCTGATGGCCGTGATGGTGAAGGAACTGCGGCAGATGCGCCGCGATCGCATCACCCTGGCGATGATCGTCGGCATCCCGGTGATGCAGCTGCTGCTGTTCGGCTATGCGATCAACACCAACCTGCGCGATCTGTCCGCCGGCATCGCCGACCAGGCACGTACGTCGGCATCGCGCGCGCTGGTGATGGACATCGTCGCCACCGGCGTGGTGAAGCCGGTACGGGAAGCGGCGACGCCGCAGGAACTGGTGGAAGCCATCCGGCGCGGCGAGATCAGCCTCGGTATCGTCATCCCGCCGGACTACGCGCGGCGTCGCGCCGAAGGCCGCGAAGCGGTGCAGATTTTCGTCGACGGCAGCGACAACGCCGTGCAGAGCGCCGCCGCGCAGCTGGCGCAGATGCCGCTGGACGGCAGCAGCACGCCGCTGGCGACGCGGACCATCAGCGTGGTCGGTTTCTACAACCCGCAACGGCGCTCGGCGGTGAACATCGTGCCGGGCCTGATCGGGGTGATCCTGACCATGACCATGGTGCTGTTCACCGGCGTGGCCATCGTGCGCGAACGCGAGCGCGGCAACATGGAGCTGCTGATCGCCACGCCGGTCAGCAGCGCCGAACTGATGATCGGCAAGGTACTGCCCTATGTCGCCATCGGGCTGGTGCAGACGACGGTGGTGCTGGCGCTCGGCATGTGGCTGTTCCAGGTGCCGCTGGGTGGCAGCCTGCTGCATGTCTACCTGGCGGCCTGCCTGCTGATCGTCGCCAACCTGACGCTGGGCCTGTTGATCTCCACGCGCGCGCAGTCGCAGTTCCAGGCCATGCAGATGACGTTCTTCATCTTCCTGCCCTCGATCCTGCTGTCGGGCTTCATGTTCCCGTTCGCGGGCATGCCGCAGGCCGTGCAGTGGATTGCCGAAGCGCTGCCGCTGACCCACTTCCTGCGGCTGATCCGTGGCGTGATGCTGCGCGGCGCCAGCCTGTGGGAACTGTGGGCCGATGTGTTGGCGCTGCTCGCCTTCACCACGGTGATGATGACGGCGGCGATCCTGCGCTTCCGCAAGCGGTTGGACTGATACGCTGGGGCATCAATCCGGACGATGGGGCGAGCGATGGACGAAGCTGCGATCGGTGCGGTGGTGGATGCCATGTACGCCATGATCTCCGGTCCGGCGGGTCCGCGGGACTGGTCCACGCAGGACGCGGTCTTCCATCCGGACTGCCGGCAGGTCCGCACCGGTGTCGATGCGGCCGGCAAGCCGTGGCGGCTGTCCTTCACGCTGGCCGAGTACCGCGCCAATGCGGACGAACTGCTGGCGAACGTGGATTTCTTCGAGGTCGAGACCGGGCGGGAAATCCGCGTGTTCGGCAACATCGCCCACGTCTGGAGCGCGTACGAGGCGCGCACCGCGCCCGGCGATGCCGTGCCGGAGCGGCGCGGCATCAACAGCATCCAGCTCTACCAGGGCGGGGACGGCTGGAAGATCCTCCACATGATCTGGGACAACGAGCGCGACGGCGTGCCGTTGCCCGCCGTCGGCTAGCTATCCTCAGTCGGTGCCAGCGACGCGGCCGCGCAGTGAATTCGACAATGCCTCGGTGATCACCACGTCGACGAACTGGCCGACCAGCCGCGGATGCCCGGGGAAATTCACCGGACGCATGTTCTCGGTCTTGCCGGTCAGCTCGTTCGGATTCTTCTTCGACGGCCCTTCCACCAGCACCGACTGCACCGTGCCGACCATGCGCTGCGAGATGCCGGCGGCATGGGCGCTGATGTGCTGCTGCAGGCGATCCAGGCGCGCATGCTTCACCGCGTCGGACGTGTCGTCCTCGAGGTCCGCGGCGGGCGTGCCGGGGCGGCGCGAGTAGATGAAGCTGAAGCTCTGATCGAAGCCGACGTCCTCGATCAGCTTCATCGTCTTGTCGAAATCGGCATCGGTCTCGCCGGGGAAGCCGACGATGAAGTCCGAGCTGATCGAGATATCGGGCCGCACCGCACGCAGCTTGCGGATCTTCTGCTTGAACTCCAGCGCGGTGTAGCCGCGCTTCATCGCCGACAGCACGCGGTCGCTGCCCGCCTGCACGGGCAGGTGCAGGAAGTTGGCCAGCTGCGGCACGTCGCGGTAGGCGTCCACCAGCGAGTCGCTGAATTCCAGCGGATGCGAGGTGGTGAAGCGGATGCGGCCGATGCCGTCGATCTCGGCGATGGTGCGGATCAGCAGGCCGAGGTCCGCGACTTCGCCGTCGCCCCCGCTTTCATCAGACGCGTAGCGGCCGCGGTAGGCGTTGACGTTCTGGCCCAGCAGGTTGATCTCGCGCACGCCCTGGGCGGCGAGTTGCGCCACTTCCACCAGCACGTCCTCGAACGGCCGGCTGACTTCGGTGCCGCGCGTATACGGCACCACGCAGAACGAGCAGTACTTCGAGCAGCCTTCCATGATCGACACGAACGCCGACGGGCCTTCGGCGCGGGGTTCGGGCAGGCGGTCGAACTTCTCGATCTCGGGGAAGCTGATGTCGACCTGCGGCCGGTTCTGCTCGCGGCGGGCGCGGATCAGCTCCGGCAGGCGGTGCAGGGTCTGCGGGCCGAACACCAGGTCGACGTAAGGGGCGCGCTTGACGATCGCTTCGCCTTCCTGCGACGCCACGCAGCCGCCGACGCCGATGATGACGTCGCGGCCGCCGGCCTTCAGTGCCTTCCAGCGGCCGAGCTGGCTGAACACTTTCTCCTGCGCCTTCTCGCGGATGGAGCAGGTGTTGACCAGCACCACGTCGGCTTCTTCGGGGTTGTCGGTCAGTTCAAGGCCGTCGGAGGCGGCGAGCACGTCGGCCATCTTGGCCGAGTCGTACTCGTTCATCTGGCACCCGTGGGTCTTTATGTACAGCTTGCCTCGCACCTGGTCCGGCGCACGGGGGCGGCCGACGGGCAGGGGAACGAGGGCGGGGTCGGTCATGGCAGGGCCGGCCGAGGTCGGCAGTTCGGGGGCTTGCGTCCCGGTCATGGCGCTTAATCCAGTCGGGTGGGCGGGCAGGGGGCGCGTAGTTTACGCGCTCACCCGGCGGCCGGACGCGGGGCCGGATGGCGTTGATACGGGGTATCAGGCCCCCCGCGGGCCGCCGTGGGGCCGATGCGTCGAACTCCGACCGGCCGCACAGATTGGAGGAAACCTTTGTTGGACAAGGACTTGGCAATCATCAGGGAATTCGGGACACTGCGCGGCATGAGGGGGACTCTGACGCTTCTGGCCGTGCTGGCCGCGTTGACCGCACTGCCGGCCAGCGCGGGCACGCTGTACAAGTGCACCGGCGCGGACGGTGTGCCGGCCTATGTCAGCAAGCGCGTCAGCGGTTCCAGCTGCGAGATCGTCAGCCGCTACACCCCCGACCGCAGCCGTCCGGCGCAGGTCGCCTCCGTGTCCCGTCCCGCCGAGGCGTCCTCGCCTGCCCTTGGGGCGGCCACCACGCCCGCCCTGTCGGATTCGGCCGGCGCCATCGTGCCGGCTGCCGTCCCGGCACCTGCGCCCGCCGCGACCGGTCCGCGCCGCGTGGTCAGCGGTCAGGTCTACTCCTATATCAAGGACGGCGTGCGCCACTACACCAGTGCCCGCCCGCAGGGCGGCACCCAGGTCGCCAGCCTGCGCACCATCAAGTACAGCTATATCGAAACCTGCTTCGCCTGCGGCAATCCGAGCGTCGATTTCGGTCGGCTGCGCCTCAATACCTCCGCCTACCAGGCCGAGATCGCGGCGGCGTCGCGCGAGTTCGGCGTGGAGGAGTCGATCCTGCGCGCGATCATGCACGCCGAGTCGTCCTACAACCCGCTGGCGCTGTCGCACGCCGGCGCGCAGGGTCTGATGCAGCTGATGCCGGCCACGGCGCGCCGCTTCGGCGTGACCGATTCCTACAACGCCGGCCAGAACATCCGCGGCGGCGCGCAGTACCTGTCCTGGCTGCTCAAGCGCTTCAACGGCAACCTGACCCTGGCCGCCGCCGGCTACAACGCCGGTGAGGGCGCAGTGGACCGCCACGGCGGCGTGCCGCCGTACAAGGAAACCCAGCGCTACGTCGAACGCGTCGCCGTACTCGCCGACCGTTACCGCCAGGTGGTTGCCGCGCGCTGAGCCGCGGCGTGCGGGCTGATTGCCCGCTTCTTGATTGCGCGCTTCCTCTTCAATCACGACATCGGCATAAGTGGCGCCCGCGCGGCTTTGCCGCGCGGGCGCGCGCGGTCATTGCGCCTCAAAAATGTTAATTGCGAGCCGGATTGCTTGCGATGCAGGATGCATCGCACAGCGGCGTGTCCGGCGCTGTGGCATCGACAGGGAGGTCGCATGGAGATCCAGCGAAGGCTCGAATGGTGGAGAGCAGGTGCGCGAGCCTGTGCAGGAACGTTGGCGCGCCGAAGCGCGTGTGTCTGTTTCGTCTTGGGGCTGGCGGCAGGGTGTAGTGGGGCGAGGGTTCTGGCACAGCCGCCCTCAGTCACCCTCGATCCCGCGTTGGATCTGTCGATGTTGCCCAGTGGCGCTTTGCCGGCATCCAATCCGTGGCGCCCTTACGTGGCCGAGCTTCAGTTGGGAGCTGAGCGATGCCCCGGTGTGCAGCACGATCGTGAGGGGGAGATGGGATTCGCCGGCCTGCATCGCCCTTGCTTCGGGCTGATGCCGCGCGCGCTGGCGGAGGTGGTGCGGGACATTCCCGTGGCGGATATCCATCTGCCAGCGGACGTGCGCGTCAAGTATCTGCGCCAAGCACAGCACTACCTTGCGTTGCCTGGATTCGGTCGGCAGCCGGACTTCATGGTGCATGTCGAGGCAGGTGGAACCTCCTTCGTCATTCGCTCGTTCGAGGGGAAAATGCCCGCCGACACGGTGTACTTCGTGGAGGGGCCTTACATCTGCATGGATGAAGAGGCACGCAATCGACTCGAGTTCGATGGCGGATACGATGAGTTGGAGGCGGGAGATTGTCCGCTTACGTTCAGGGACCATCGTTTGTATCGCAGGCGCGCGGATGGAGTGCTTCAGGATGTCACGGTGCTACTGCTGCCGAAGCCCAAGATTCCCAGACGCGAGCGCTACCAGTACTCGAAGCATGGTCTTGTTCTCGACAGTACGAAGTTGACGTATGCGCCTGTGTTTCGCTGGTACGCGACATCGGTCGATGGTGAGGAGTTTCCGCCGACGCACGCCAAGAGGTACCCGGGCTGGGGTCGGCTTACCGCCCATTTCGGCTTTGTAGTCTGGAATGGTGAGCGATTTGTTCTGCGAGATCGCGTCTCGGATGCACTTTGGCCAAGGCCGAAGTGCAGTCTTTCACGGCCGGATTTCGGCTGTGATGGTGCGCTGGCAAGGCGCTATCGGGATGATCCATTCCTTGACTACGACACAGAGTGGCCAGCGCCGGGGACGCCATGACGAATCCGCACATTGCCAACGGGACGGACATCGACATCCGCGCCAGCGCCGATCGGGTGATCACGGGGTTGCAGCAAGGGCGGCATGCGGAGGCCTTGCTTCTGCTGGCGCAGGAACGGCAAGGCGAGCGTCCCGTGGTCCAAGAGGCGCTGGATCGCTACGTTGCGGTGGGGGCACGTGACGCGCTTGCCGGAATGCGGCGAGCGGGAGTGCCCGAGCATGCGGAGACGCTGGACCGCCTCGGCGATGCCTTGGCCGCGCCGCGCATGCCGGTGTTCAGCTGGAGTACCGATCCAAACGTGCCAAACGAGTTGACCAATCTTTCGCCGACCCAACAATTCGATGTTTATGCCAGCATCGTGGAGGCACGTGGCAATCAGGCGGCCTTTGATGCATTGCGTCGCAACGATCACAGCGTGCTGCTCGGCTTGCGTCAGGAGAACTCCACCCTGGCGTCCCATGACGGTCGCAACGCGGGCACTGGCGTATACGACGATCATATGGTCGCGCTACACCGTAACGCGACTGGCGAGCGGAGCCTGTATATCGCGGACCTGGCCAACACTGAGCCTACGGCGCAGTATGATCATCATGCGGGTAGCGATGGGACTCGGCCCTATGCGGATTCAATGCGACCGTCACCTGTCAGCGCAGCTTCACCGAGATTCGAAAGTGTGACGCGGCCGCGGAAAATCGAAGGCGTTGATCGGAACGGTGACGGCATACGGGATCTTGGGCGATTGGAGGCCGGCACTTACGAGATGATTCGCGCCTGGCATGGAGGTGAGGAGCCGAGGCATCGCTCTTTGCGGCCTAGTGACGCGGCCGTCGCGCAGGGACAAGGGCAAGTGAGAAGGGATACCAACGGAGACGGCTACTTCACGGCGGCTGACATCGGAGGCGTAGACGCTCTCAACAGATCGATGAAAGTCCACATCGGGTCCTCATTCAATACGGATTCCGCCGCCTGCCAGACGCTTCATCCGGCGCGCTTTCATGGGTTCATGGACAAGGCGTTTGCCGGTCATCAGGACCGCTGGCAATACGTCCTGACCGACACCACCACCGGGCTGTTCCGCGATGTCCGGGTAGAGGTGCAGCGCGATCAGGCCCCGCAGCGCGAAGCGCCCAATCCCCGGCGCCCCGAGATTCCTGACGAAGAGCGTCGTCCGCCTGCTCAGCGCCCACATGGACCGCCGGAGTACCCGCGTGACCGTCCCCAGGCATCACGGATCCCTGAGACGGCGGAGGACGCATACCTGGAGCGCTTCTTTGCCACCAGCGAGCGTGGCGACCTTGCAACTCGCAGGTTCGCCACCCACGAGTACGGCTCGCAACCGCAGGTGCAGGAGCTCGATCGGCAAGGCAGGGAATCGCTGGCTTTCGAGCGCGCTCTGGAAGCTGCGGCCCGAGAAGTGACGACAAGCCCTGCCATGACGCAGGACACGCAACCTGCTCTCGCACGGGGCGCATGAGGAAAGGGAGGAGCGTATGGAAGCGCAGGAGTGGCGACAGACCCGGGACGTGCTGCTGGAGGTGGTGGACACACAGAAGCGGCAACTCGCGCAGATGGCGCGCATGCTGGAAATCCAGCGGCAGGAGCACGAGCAGATGCGGGAACGTATCAGTCAGGCCCACGAATTGCTGCTGGCAGGTGCGCGTGAGGTGGGTGAGGGCGGGCAGCGACTCGCCCAGGATGTGATGCGCACGCTCGCGAGTCTGGGCCGGCAGTCGATCGGCGATGCCCTTGGGCTGCCCCTTGAGGATGCCAAGCAAGGCATCGATCAAGCCGCCAAGCGGATGATCCAGTCAGGCGAACAGGCTGAAAGGCAGTTGGAGAGTCTTGCGCGTTCGCAACGTACGTTCGCCCGGGTGAGCCTGGTCTGGCTGGGCGTCGGGGGAGTATTCCTGCTACTGGGGACCTCGCTCTGGGCATGGCATATGGGGCGCGAGGCGCGCCAGCACAGCGTCGAGGCTGATCTGGGCGCCAGGATCGGCCGGGCCGACCTGGTGAAATGCGGCGCAGGCCTTTGCGCCAACGTCGATATCTCCGTCCGCGGGCAAGGCGAGCGCCAACAGTATCGGCCCGTCAGGGCCAGGTCCGGAGCGACCGAAACTCCCGTAAATCCTTGATTGCGCGGCTTCGGCCTTCCCTTCCGGGCAGGCTGGATGCTCAGGCCGGCGGCAGCGGCAGATTGTCGGCCCATTAAGCCATCCGTTACACTTCGACGTCTTTTGCGGCCTCCCCCGTGTCTGGGGTGTGGCCTTGGCAGCCTTTTCAGCTACCTATTGTTTTGCGGAGTGCCGGATGGCCATCGATGGGGTCAATGGGCCTGTGAATACAGGCCGACGCCGGTTCCTGACTGCAACCACCGCGGTGGTGGGTGCAGTGGGTGCCGGTATTGCAGCAGTACCTTTTATCAAGTCGTGGAATCCGAGTGCACGGGCCAAGCTGGCCGGTGCTCCGGTGACCGCCGACCTTACCGGCCTGCAGGAAGGTCAGCGCCTGATCCTGGAATGGCGCGGCCAGCCGATCTGGATCGTCAAGCGTTCCAAGGCGATCCTGGATGCGTTGCCGACCCTGGACAGCCACCTGCGCGATCCGCAGTCGGCCAACAAGGACCAGCAGCCGTCCTACATCACGGGTGAATTGCGCTCGCTGAAGCCGGAGATCTCCGTGCTGGTGGGTCTGTGCACCCATCTGGGCTGCTCGCCGGAAATGGCTGCCGAGATCAAGCCGGAGCCGTACGACCCGGACTGGAAGGGCGGCTACTTCTGCCCCTGCCACAAGTCGCGCTTCGACATGGCTGGCCGCGTGTTCCAGGGTGTGCCTGCGCCGACCAACCTGGTGGTGCCGCCGCATTTCTACCAGGACGACAACACCATCGTGATCGGCCTCGATCCGCAAGGGGGCGCGTAAGCCATGGCGAACATCATTACCCGTACCGCCGATGGCGTCATGGACTGGTTCAATGCGCGCGCACCGGGCTTCATGCCCGTGTACCGCAAGCACATGAGCGAGTACTACGCGCCCAAGAACTTCAACATCTGGTACATCTTCGGCGTGCTGTCGATCGTGGTGCTGGTCAACCAGATCCTGACCGGCATCTTCCTGACGATGCACTTCAAGCCGAGCGCGGCGGAAGCCTTCGCCTCGGTCGAATACATCATGCGCGACGTGGAGTGGGGCTGGCTGATCCGCTACATGCACAGCACCGGCGCCTCGCTGTTCTTCATCGTCGTCTACATCCACATGTTCCGCGGCCTGATGTACGGCTCGTACCAGAAGCCGCGCGAGCTGGTGTGGATCCTCGGCATGCTGATCTACCTGGTGCTGATGGCCGAAGCCTTCCTGGGCTACGTGCTGCCGTGGGGCCAGATGTCGTTCTGGGGCGCCAAGGTCATCATCTCGCTGTTCGGCGCCATCCCGGTGATCGGCAACGGCCTGACCGAGTGGATCATGGGCGACTACCTGCCCAGCGACGCCACGCTGAACCGCTTCTTCGCGCTGCACGTGATCGCACTGCCGCTGGTGCTGCTGCTGCTGGTCGTCCTGCACATCTTCGCGTTGCATGAGGTCGGTTCGAACAACCCCGACGGCGTCGAGATCAAGAAGGGGCCGAAGGGCAACCGCTGGTCGCCGACCGCGCCGGCCGATGGCGTGCCGTTCCATCCGTACTACACGGTGAAGGACGGCTTCTACGTCGGTGGCTTCCTGATCCTGGCGGCCTTCATCATCTTCTTCGCGCCGGCGATGGGCGGCTGGTTCCTGGAGCACGACAACTTCACCGAGGCCAACCGCCTGGTCACGCCGGAGCACATCAAGCCGGTGTGGTACTACACGCCCTACTACGCCATGTTACGCGTGGTGCCGGACAAGCTGGGCGGCGTGCTGGTGATGTTCGGTGCGATCGCGATCCTGTTCTTGGTGCCGTGGCTGGACCGTGCGAAGGTGAAGTCCTACCGCTACCGCGGCGTGCTGTCGAAGGTGCTGCTGGGCCTGTTCGCCGTCTGCTTCGTCTGGCTGGGCAAGATCGGCGCCGGCCCAGGTACGGATCCGGTGGAAACGATCATCGGCCGCTTCCTGACCGCGTTCTACTTCCTGTTCTTCCTGACCATGCCGATCTGGACCAAGATCGACAAGACCAAGCCAGTGCCCGAGCGGGTGACGACGCATGACTAAGATTTTCGCCTCTCGCCTAGCTGTCTTCGCCAGCGGGTTGCTGATTTCGTTCTCCGTGTTCGCCGCCGGCGGCGGCGAGAAGCTGCAGGCCGGCAACGACCTGGGCGACCGCGCCTCCCTGCAGCGCGGCGCGCAGCTGTACATGAACTACTGCGCCGGCTGCCACTCGCTGAAGTACATGCGCTATTCGCGCATGGCCGAGGACCTGGGGCTGACCGAGGACGAGGTGATGAAGAACCTCAACTTCACCGGCGCCAAGTTCGGCGAGCAGATCCAGGTGTCGATGCCGCACGACCCGGCCACCAAGTGGTTCGGCAAGATGCCGCCGGACCTGAGCGTCATCTCGCGCGTGCGTGGCAGCGACTGGATCTACACCTACCTCAAGTCGTTCTACCTCGACGAGTCGCGTCCGCTGGGCTGGAACAACAAGCTGTTCCCCAACGCCTCCATGCCCAACCCGCTGTGGGAGCTGCAGGGCATGCAGCACGCGGAGTACGGCCAGGCCGACGCGACCACCGGCGAGCGCCACGTGGAAAGCCTCAAGGTCACGCAGGCCGGTCGCCAGAATGCGCAGCAGTTCGACCAGACCGCGCGCGACATCACCAACTTCCTGGAGTATGTCGGCGAGCCGGCGGCCCTGAAGCGCCAGAGCATCGGCGTGTGGGTGATCCTGTTCCTGTCGGCGCTGACGTTCCTGGCCTACCTGCTGAAGCAGGAGTACTGGAAGGACGTCCACTAAAAGGCGTCGCGTCCGACGCCACGGAGGCAGGCCGGAAGGCCTGCTCCGGCAGGGGAAAAGCCGGGCGGGGGCTGCTTGGCTTTTTCCGGCGGGGATTGCACACTCAGGGACCGTGGCGACCGTCAGCAAGGGGCTGGCGGCGTCGGTGCGATCGGCGGATTCCGATCGTCGGAGAGCCGTGAATGGCTGCGAGTCCACGTATGCGCAATACACTGACGTTGTTTTCCTCCACCGATGACGTGCTCTGCCACCGCGTGCGGCTGGTGCTCGCCGCGAAGGGCGTGAGCTACGACCTGGTGCCGGTGGATCCGCAGAATCCGCCCGAAGACCTCATCGATCTGAATCCCTACCATTCCGTGCCCACGCTGGTGGAGCGCGACCTGGTGCTGTATGCCGCCTCGGTGGTCAGCGAATACCTGGACGAGCGCTATCCGCATCCGCCGCTGATGCCGGTCGATCCGCTGTCGCGTGCGCGCCTGCGCCTGGCCATGCTGCGCATCGAGCACGACTGGGTGCCGCAGGTGCAGGCCATCCAGCTGGGCAACAAGCAGCAGGCCGAAGCCGGCCGCAAGCGGCTGAAGGAACTGCTGACCGCCTCGGTGCCGCTGTTCAAGGCGAGCAAGTTCTTCCTCAATCCCGAAATGAGCCTGGCCGACTGCGCGATGGCGCCGATCATCTGGCGCCTGCCGTCGCTGGACGTGCCGCTGCCGAAGGACGGCAAGGCGATCGACGACTATGGCAACCGCATTTTCCGCCACCCCGGTTTCCTGCGCAGCCTGACGGATGCGGAAAAGAAGCTGCGCGAGATCCCGACCTGACGGTGGCGGATCAGGGCCGGATCGGCCGCGATACCGTGCCGCGACCGACCGTCGAGAAGTGAAATGACCGAAGCCTCTTCCCGCATGACCAGCCATCGCCCTTACCTGTTGCGGGCGTTGAACGAATGGATCGCCGACAACGGCATGACGCCGCACCTGCTGGTGGATGCCACCCAGGCTGGCGTGCAGGTGCCGGCCAGCGCGGTCAAGGAAGGCAAGGTGGTGCTGAACATCGCCGAGCGCGCGGTGGTGCGGCTGATGATCGACAACGACGCCGTCAGCTTCACCGCCCGCTTCGGTGGCGTCAGCCATGCGGTCCACGTGCCGGTCAGTGCGGTGCTGGCGATCTATTCGCGCGAGACGGGGCAGGGCATGGCGCTGCCCGACGACGTGCCGCACGACACCGATGCCGGTGGCGATGACGGAGAGGCCGCGTCTTCGCAGGACACGCCGCCCGACGACGATGCCCCGCCGCCCGCAGGCAAGCGTCCGCCGTTCCTGCGCGTGGTGAAGTAAGCCGCCGGCAGTGGACGCATCACCGCACGGGCGATGCGGGATGCGTCATTGCAGGTCGATCGGCGTCACCGAAGGCGCGACCGGACCGACGAACGACACCAGTTGTCCTTTCCTCAGCACGATCCGTCCGACGTGGCGGTCGATGCCGTCGTGCGAGTACTCGAAGCGGAAGCTGCGTTCGAATCCCAGCCAGCCGTCCTCGCCACGGCGCAGGCGCAGGCCATTGGCATGTACGCTCTGGTCCAGCCAGATGACGCCCGCCGCCTTGCAGGCATTGCGGCCCAGCACGCCGGCGCGTTCGGCGGCGGCGCGTGCGGCGTTCCAGTAGGCGAACGCCGCCCCGCCCGCGATCAGCCAGAGGAGGGCGCTCAACGGCGACATGCGTTCCTCATGGCACAGGGCCGAGTTTCATCGAGAGATCGATGGCGCGTACGTGCTTGGTCAGCCCACCGATCGACACGAAGTCCACGCCGTCCTCCGCGATGCCGCGCAATGTCGTCAGGTCCACGCTGCCGGAGACTTCGAGCGGGATGCGGCCGCCGTACGGTGTCGCCTTCGCACGGCGCACGGCTTCACGGCGCGTATCCACGTCGAAGTCGTCGATCAGGATGCGTTCGCAGCCTTCCGCGAGGGCCTCGTCCAGCTGTGCGAGGGTTTCCACTTCGACGATGAGGGGCAGCGACGGTTGCGAGGCGCGTGCCGCACGGATGGCGGCTGCCAGCGAGCCGGCGGCGCGCACGTGGTTTTCCTTCAGCATCACGGCGTCGTACAGGCCGATGCGATGGTTCTGTCCGCCACCGCAACGGACGGCGTATTTCTGCGCCAGCCGCATTCCGGGCAGCGTCTTGCGCGTGTCCAGGATGGTGCAGCCGGTGCCGCGAACGGCATCGACATACTCGGCCGTGACGGTGGCGGTGCCTGACAGCGTCTGCAGGAAGTTCAACGACGAGCGCTCGGCCGTGACCAGCGCACGCGATCGGCCGGCCAGGGTGGCCAACACAGTGCCGGCGGACACGCGATCACCGTCCTGCACGCGCCAGTCGATCCGCACGTCCGGATCGAGCGCGCGATGGCAGGCATCGAACCATGGTCGCCCGGCGATCACGGCGTCTTCCTTGCACAGCAGGTAGGCGATGTCCGGCGCGTCGGGCAACAGCGCCGCGGTCACGTCGCCGGCACCCACATCCTCGGCCAATGCGCGTGCGACGTCCGCCTCGATGACGTCAACCGGCGGCGGTGTCGGACGCGGGCTCATCGGACAGGGAAGTCGGCGGCCTGCGCGGTGGCGATCGCTTCCTCGGCGAGCAGCACCGGGATGCCATCCTCGACGCGATAGACGGTCTTGCGGTCGTGCGTGACCAGGGCCTCGCGCAGCGCTTCGGTCTGCGCGGTGTCATCGGCGCGTTTGATATCGCCGGCAGCGATCGCACGGTTCAGCGCCTCCAGTCCGCGCGCGTCGAGCGCGGCGAGCGGTTGGCGGGTGGTGGGGCAGCACAGGAGGTCGAGCAGTTTGCGGTCCATATGGGGGACTCGATCAGCGGTTCGGTCAGGAGGGTAGAATACGTCTTTGCGACCGAGGACGGCCATGACCGCCAGCGTTTCCAGCCCCGTGGTGGGCATCGTGATGGGTTCCCGATCCGACTGGGAGACCATGCAGCATGCCGCGCAGAAACTGGACGCGCTGGGCGTTCCGTACGAAGTGAAAGTCGTGTCGGCGCATCGAACGCCCGATGTGTTGTTCTCGTACGCAGATGCAGCGTCCTCGCGCGGACTGCGCGCGATCATCGCGGGCGCGGGTGGCGCCGCCCACCTGCCTGGCATGCTCGCCGCAAAGACGGCGGTACCGGTGCTCGGCGTGCCGGTGCAGTCCAAGGCGCTCAATGGCATGGACTCGCTGCTGTCCATCGTGCAGATGCCCGCCGGCATCCCGGTGGCGACGTTCGCGATCGGCAATGCGGGCGCCGCCAATGCCGGCCTGTTCGCTGCGGCGCTGCTGGCGCCGGAGTATCCGGCGATCGGCGCTGCGCTCGATGCCTTCCGCACGCGCCAGACCGATGACGTGATGGCGCACGACGATCCCCGCCAGCCGCTATGACCACGGTCGGCATTCTTGGCGGGGGACAACTCGCGCGCATGCTGGCGCTGTCGGGAGCGCCGCTGGGTCTCCGCTTCCTGGTGATGGACACGGCGCCGGACGCCTGCGCGGGCCAGTTCGCGCCGCTGCTGGTGGGCGACTACCGCGACGAGGCGGCGCTGGCGGAGTTTGCATCGAAGGTCGACGTGGCCACGTTCGATTTCGAGAACGTGCCGGCGGAAAGTGCGGAATGGCTTTCGCAGCGCGTTCCCGTGTTCCCGAATCCGCGCGCGCTGGCCGTGGCGCAGGATCGCCTGGTCGAGAAGACGTTGTTCCGCGACCTCGGCATCCCGGTCGGCGCATTCGCCGACGTGAACAGCATCGACGCGCTGCGCACCGAAGTCGCACGGCTGGGCGGCACGTGCATCCTCAAGACGCGTCGCCTGGGTTACGACGGCAAGGGCCAGTTCCGCATCAAGTCGCCGGCGGATGTCGACGCGGCATGGCAGGCGCTGGGCGCCCAGGCGACCAGCGTCGGCCTGATCGTCGAGGCCTTCATCCCGTTCGAGCGGGAACTCTCGGTGGTCGCCGTGCGCGGTCGCGATGGCGAGTTCCGCACGTGGCCGTTGACCGAGAACTGGCATGTCGACGGTGTCCTGTCCGCGAGCCTGGCGCCGGCACGTGCCGACGCCGCGCTGGCCGACGCGGCATGTGCGCATGCACGCCGCCTGGCCGAGGCGCTCGACTACGTGGGCGTGTTCGCACTGGAGCTGTTCTATCGGGACGGCGAACTGCTTGCCAACGAAATGGCGCCGCGCGTGCACAACTCCGGGCACTGGACGATCGAAGGCGCGGAAACGTCCCAGTTCCAGAACCACCTGCGTGCGGTACTTGGCCTGCCGCTGGGCGACACGCGCGTGCTCGGCCACGCCTGCATGCTCAACTGGATCGGCGAGATGCCGGATGCGGCCGCCGTGCTGCACGAGACCGGCGGTCACTGGCACGACTATGGCAAGGAGCCGCGGGCCGGTCGCAAGGTCGGCCACGCCACGCTGCGCGCGGACGATGCATCGCCGCTGGCGAACGCGTTGGCGCGCGTGGGCGGCGCGCTGGGACGGCAATCGCAGGTGGCGCCAGTGGTGGCCCGCCTGTCCGGTTGACGCGGAAAGGGCAGGGAAAAGAAAACGGCCGGGTTTCCCCGGCCGTTTCACTATGACGCGGAGGACGTTGCTCAGCGCAGGTTGCCGGCCACGAAGTCCCAGTTCACCAGCGCCCAGAACGATTCCACGTACTTCGGGCGGGCGTTGCGGTAGTCGATGTAGTAGGCGTGTTCCCACACGTCGATGGTCAGCAGCGGCTTGTCCTCGCCGGTCAGCGGGGTGGCGGCGTTGGAGGTGCTGGCCAGGGCCAGCGAACCGTCCGGGCGCTGCACCAGCCAGCCCCAGCCGGAGCCGAAGGTGCCGATGGCGGTCTTGGTGAACTCTTCCTTGAACTTGGCGAAATCGCCGAAGGCCTTGTTGATCAGTTCGCCCAGCTTGCCGGTCGGCTCACCGCCGCCATTGGGCTTCAGGCAGTTCCAGTAGAAGGTGTGGTTCCAGACCTGCGCGGCATTGTTGAACATGCCGCCCTGCGACTTGCGCACGATCTCTTCCAGCGACGCGTCGGCGAACTCGGTGCCTTCGATCAGCTTGTTGAGGTTGTCGACGTAGGTCTTGTGGTGCTTGCCGTAGTGGAAGTCGATGGTTTCACCGGAGATGTGCGGTTCCAGTGCGGTGCGGTCGTAGGGCAGGGGGGGCAGTTCGATGGCCATGGCTTGGTTCCTTACGCTAGGCGGGTCAAAGGGGTATGCCGGCATCGGCGGGCGATGCAAAGGCTTACACTATGCAATCCGCAGGCGTGGCCGGCGGAACGGACCGAAAGTGTACCCGACGGTGGTTGTCAAACCGTCAAGGAAGGAGAAATCAGCATGCCGGTGATGGAACGCATCCAGGCCGAAGTGGATGGCCACCCGATCGTCCTTTTCATGAAGGGCACGCCGCAGTTCCCGATGTGTGGTTTCTCCAGTCGGGCCATGCAGGCATTGCGCGAAGCGGGCGCCGAACATCTCTACACCATCAACGTGCTGGAAGAGCCGGAGATCCGCGCCAACCTGCCGCGTTTCTCCAACTGGCCGACGTTCCCGCAGCTTTTCATCAACGGCGAGCTGATCGGCGGCTGCGACATCACGCTGGAACTGCATGAGTCCGGCGAACTCCAGCGCATCGTGGCGGAGGCGTTCGCGCCGTGAGCCTGGTCGGACTGCCGATGCGCGCCCCGCGCGTGCTGGACCAGCGCGTCGTCCTGGTCAGCGGTGCGCATGGCGGCCTTGGCAGTGCCGCCGCAGTCGCCTGCGCGGAGGCGGGCGCGACCGTCGTGCTGCTGGGCCGCAAGGTGCCGAAGTTGAACCGGGTGTACGACGCGGTCGCGAAGGTCGGTGCCGAGCCGCTGCTGTATCCGCTCGACCTCGAGGGCGCCACGCCGGACGACTACGCCGAGCTCGTCGATCGCCTGCATGCCGAACTGGGCCGCCTGGACGGCGTGCTGCACTGCGCGGCCGAGTTCAAGGGGCTGACGCCGCTCGAACATACCGACCCGGCCGCATTCGCGCGCGTCGTGCACGTCAATCTCACCGCGCCATGGTGGCTTTCGCAGGCCTGCCTGCCGCTGCTCAAGCAATCGGACGACGCGGCGTTGGTCTTCAGCGTCGACGACCTTGCGCGGGTCGGGCAGGCCTACTGGGGCGCCTATGGCGTTGCGCAGCACGGGCTCACCTCGCTGGTAGGCATGCTGCACGCCGAGGTGGCCGCCAGCAGCGTGCGGGTTTCCGCACTGCAGCCGGGGCCGATGCGTACCGGGTTGCGTTCGCGGGCCTACGCCGACGATACCGATACCCTGGCACGCGAAGCCGCCGACTATGCGGCGGCCTGTGTCACCCTGCTGTCATCTGCGGGCGCCACGCACAGGGGGCAGATATGGAAGGTGCGGGCATGACGGTGCTGTCGGCGGCCTTGCTGCTGTTCCTGATCCTGGACCCGCTGGGCAACATCCCGGTGTTCCTCAGCGTGCTCAAGCCACTGGCGCCGCGTCGCCAGCGCATCGTGGTGGTGCGCGAGCTGCTGATCGCATTGGCGGTGCTGATGCTGTTCCTCTGGGGCGGCAAGTACGCCCTGGAAATGATGCACCTGCGGCAGGAGTCCGTGGCCATCGCCGGCGGCATCGTGTTGTTCCTGATCGGTGTGCGGATGATCTTCCCGCGGCCGGAGGGCTTGATGGGCGAGATGCCGGGCGGCGAGCCTTTCATCGTGCCGCTGGCCATCCCGCTGGTGGCCGGACCGTCAGGCATGGCGGCGGTCATGCTGATGGGCAGCAACGACCCTTCCCGCCTGGGCGACTGGAGCCTGGCGCTGCTGCTGGCGTGGAGTGCCACGGCGGTCATCCTCTTCTCGGCCACGGTCCTCTACAAGTGGCTGGGCCGGCGCGTACTGACCGCGATCGAGCGGCTAATGGGCATGCTTCTGGTCGCCATTTCCGTGCAAATGGTGCTGGACGGCATCGGTACGTACCTGAAGCTCGCGCCGCCCAATATCTGACCGAACGGGACGGGCCGCGGGGCGGCTGGATCGTCGTGCAAGGACTTCCGCGTCGGTGACCTCCAGGCTGTGCTGCACTGCGGAAATTTTGTCATGCCGCGGTCACAAATTGGTCCTATCGTGTTAACCTGTTATTAACCTCCGCGGACGTCGCGTGGGCCATGGGAACCCCTAGCACGCCTTTCGAAACGACCTTCCGGGTCGCTTCCGCGCACGTCCGTCAGCCAGCTTCGCCACATCACTCCCGTACCTGAGGTTTATCCGATGAACCAAACCCGTCGTCTTCGCCTGTCCAAGCTCAGCCTTGGCCTCGTCGTCGCGCTCGCCGCCGCTCCCGCCTTCGCGCAGAGCACGTCGGCTGGTGTGGGCGGCCTAGTCACCGACAATGGCGGCCAGCCCGTCGCCGGCGCCGAGGTGACCATCACCCACGTCGAATCCGGCACGGTCAGCCGCGCCACCACCGACGGCAGCGGCCGTTACAACGCGCGCGGCCTGCGCGTGGGCGGTCCTTACCAGATCGTCGTGACCAAGGCCGGATCGGGCACCAAGACCGAAGATGGCGTCTTCCTGAACCTCAACCAGGTGAATACTGTCAACGCCGCTCTGGCGGGTGACATGACGACGCTGGAGACCGTCACGGCGGTCGGATTCTCTGGCGGGTCGGACGTATTCAGTTCCACCAAGATGGGCACGGGTACAACCGTATCGCGCGAGGCGATCGCCGCCGCGCCGTCGATTGGTCGCAACATCCAGGACATCATGCGAATGGATCCGCGCGTGTCGCAGATCAGCAAGGCGGACGGCGCGATCTCGGCCGGTGGTCAGAACACCCGCTACAACGCGATCCGCATTGACGGTGTGAGCACCAACGATCCGTTCGGTCTGGAGTCGAACAACCTGCCGACGGAGCGTCAGCCGGTGTCTATCGACGCCATCGAGGAAGTTAAGATCGATCTGGCCAACTACGACGTCACGACCACCGGCGGAACCGGTGCGGTCGTCAATGCCGTTACCAAGTCGGGCACCAACGAGTTCCACGGTTCGCTGTACGGCGTGTACCGCAGCGACGACATGGTCGGCGACGACCGCAATGGCAACCCGTTCACCGGTTTCAACAAGGAAGAGACCTACGGTTTCACGCTGGGTGGTCCGCTGGTAAAGGACAAGCTGTTCTTCTTCGCCAATTATGAGAAGTTCAAGCGTGGTGCGCCGGGACCGGATCTGGAGAATACGCCCTACGGCCGTGGTCAGATCACCGATGCCAACATCGCCGCCATCCAGACCGCCGCGCAGACGTGGGGCTTCGATGCCGGCTCGCTGCTCGGCGCCGAATCGCTCGATACCGATATCGAGGAGTACGCGGTCAAGCTGGACTGGAACATCAGCGACAACCATCGCGCCAACATCCGTTACAGCAAATTGACTCAGGATGTCGCCAAGCTGCCGCCAAGCAGTTGGAATAGCGCCATCTCGCTGAGCTCGCACTGGTACAACCAGAACAAGACCTTCGAGAGCACTGTCGCCCAGTTGTTCAGTGACTGGTCCGAAAATTTCTCCACGGAAGTGAAGGTGTCGCGCCGCGAGTACGACGCGATCGCCGAACCCACCTCGCGCCTGCCACACATCCGCATCGACTTCGGCAACAATCAGGTGCTTCTGGGTACAGAGCAGAACCGTCACGTCAACGTGATCAAGACCAAGGAGAACAGTCTGTTCTTCGCAGGCAACTGGTTCGTAGGCGACCACACCTTCAAGTTCGGCGTCGACTACGCCGAGAACGACATCTTCAACTATTACGGCCGCAACCAGAACGGCTACTATCGTTTCACCAGCTTGGCGAACTTCATCTCCGGCAATCCCAGCGAATACGACTATCGCGCCCCGCTACCGGGTGGTAGCTACGCCGACATCCCCGCGGAGTTCACCATCAAGAACACCGGCTTCTTCGCGCAGGACACGTGGGCGGTCAACTACAACCTGAGCCTGCTGTTCGGCGTGCGCGGCGACAAGCCGTCCTTCGGTAGCGAGCCGATCTACAACGAGTGCATCTCCTCGGCGCCAAATCCGGCCGGCACTGGCCCTGTTGGCTGCAACTTCGGAGGGTTCGGCTACAACAATCGCCAGCTAATCGACGGCATCCTGTGGCAGCCGCGCTTCGGATTCAACTACACGTTCGACAGTGATCGCCCCACCCAGTTGCGTGGTGGCGTGGGTCTGTTCATGGGTGCGGCCCCGAATGTGTGGCTGTCCGGCGCTTACCAGAACACCGGTCGCCAGTACGTCGAATACTCGATCCGCAACAGCACCGGCATCGGTCCGATCTTCAGCCCGGATCCGGACAATCAGCCCACCAACTTCGCGACAGGTACGCCGCGTCAGAACGTGGACATCATCCATCCCGACCTGGACCAGCCGTCCGTCTGGAAGGCGAACCTGGCGTTCGACCACGAACTGCCCTGGTACGGCCTGGTTGCTTCTGCGGAGTTGCTGTTGACCAAGGTCAAGGACGCGATCTACCTGGAACGCCTGGATCTGGGTGCGCCGAACAGCACCGTGGGTCCGGATGGCCGCGTCATGTACTGGAACAACAACGGTCTGGATGCGGCGCGCTGGTTGACCAGCCTTAGCTCCGCGACGGGTGGTACGCAGCGCTTCAATCGTCGCTCTTATGTGGGTGACGTCATGCTGCTGCGCAACACCGACAAGGGGCACAGCCAGCAGTTCACCGTGAGCCTCGAGAAACCCATGGCCGAAAACTGGTCGTGGATGGTGGGCTACACCTACACGGCGGCCAAGGAAGTCAGCCCATTGACCAGCTCGCAGAACACGTCGAACTGGAACAACAACCCGATGTTCAACGCCAACGAGGACGCGCTGGTCAATTCGCGCTATGCCATCAAGGACCGCATCAGCGGAGCCCTGACCTTCAAGAAGGCGTTCTTCGGCGACTACGCGACTACGGCCTCCGTGTTCTATGAAGGCCGTAGCGGCCGTCCATTCAGCTACGTCTTCTGGAACGACGCCAATGGCGACAGCCGCACGTTCAACGACCTGTTCTACGTGCCGAAGGGTCCAGGAGACGTGGTGTTCACCAACCTCACCCAGAATGGCGTCACCACTACCGGTGCACAGCAGGAGGCAGCGTTCTTCGAGTGGCTCGCCAAGCATCCGGAGCTCCAGCGGTATGCCGGCAGCTACGCGCCTGCCAACGAGTTCCGCGCCGGTTGGACCAACAGTTTCGACCTGCGCGTCAGCCAGGAACTTCCGGGCTTTTGGAAGGGACACAAGTCGTCGCTGACACTGGACGTTATGAACGTCGGCAATCTGTTGAACAAGAAGTGGGGCCTTATCGAGGACGCTGGCTTCAACTCCAATCTGGCCGTGGCCAATTTCGCGGGCATCTGCAACATCGCCTCCATCAACAGCGGTGTATGCCCTGCGGGTTCGGAAGGCAAGTACGCCTACCACTTCACTGGTGCGCAGGATTTCCAGGTCCAGGAAGTCAACGGCGACGGTGTGAATACAGGTGTATCGCGCTGGGCGGCGCAGGTGACGTTCCGCTACGAGTTCTGATCCAAGGGACTCGGTGCCAGTACCGTAGGAACGGCCGGGGCAACCCGGCCGTTTTCTTTTGGCCGGACTCCTCTTGCCTCCGCGACTGCGCTAAAGTCCCGCCTCTGACGAATGAATGACAGGAATTCCCATGAATCAAACGGCATCGAGGGCGTTGCCGGTGCAGGACGCGCGGATCTACCCGCGCGGTGGCCTGGACGTACTTTCCCGCGCCGAAGTGGCGCGCCTGCGTGATGCGTCCAGCGGCGGCATGCACGAACTGCTGCGCCGTTGCGCGCTGGCCGTGCTGACCAGCGGCAGCGCGTCCGACGATCCGCGCGCGGCGCGCGATCTCTACCCCGGCTTCGACATCCAGGTCCTGCAACAGGACCGCGGCGTGCGCATCGACCTGATCAACGCGCCTGCGATGGCCTTCGTCGATGGCGAGATCATCCGCGGCATCGCGGAGCTGCTGTTCGCGGTGGTGCGCGACCTGGCATACACCGCCATCGAACTCGGTCCGGAATACGCGGCCGACCTGGAATCGTCCGCCGGCATCACCAATGCGGTGTTCGGCCTGCTGCGCAACGCACGCATCCTCAAGCCCAGCGATCCCAACCTGGTCGTGTGCTGGGGTGGTCATTCGATCTCGCGCGACGAGTACCTCTATACCAAGCAGGTCGGCTACGAGCTGGGCCTGCGTGGCCTGGACATCTGCACGGGCTGCGGCCCGGGCGCGATGAAGGGGCCGATGAAGGGCGCGACCATTGCGCATGCCAAGCAGCGCCGTGCGAAGACGCGCTACATCGGCGTGACCGAGCCGGGCATCATCGCGGCCGAGTCGCCGAACCCGATCGTCAACCACCTGGTCATCATGCCGGATATCGAGAAGCGCCTGGAGGCCTTCGTCCGCATCGGCCACGGCATCATCGTGTTCCCGGGTGGCGTGGGTACGGCGGAAGAGATCCTGTACCTGCTCGGCATCCTGCTGCATCCGGACAACGCGCACCTGCCGTTCCCGCTGATCCTGACGGGGCCGACCATCGCGGCGCCTTACTTCGAACAGATCGACCGCTTCATCCGCCTGACGCTGGGCGACGCCGCGGCCGAACGCTACGAGATCATCATCGGCGACCCGGTGGCGGTGGCCAAGAAGATGGGCGCCGGCATCCGCCGCGTGCGGGAGAACCGGATCGAGCACAAGGATTCGTTCTTCTTCAACTGGGCCATCCAGATTCCGGAGGACTACCAGCAGCCGTTCATTCCGTCGCATGAAGCGATGGCGGCGTTGCAGCTGCGCCCGGGACGCGCCGTGCATGATCTCGCCGCAGACCTGCGCCGCGCGTTCTCCGGCATCGTTGCCGGCAACGTCAAGGAAGACGGCATGCGCCGCATCGAGGAATTCGGTCCGTTCGAGATCCATGGCGATGCCGCGATGATGCAGGCGCTGGACGAATTGCTGCGCGCTTTCGTCGAGCAGCGCCGGATGAAGATCGCGGGCGAATACAGGCCCTGCTATCGCGTGGTGACCTGAGGCATGCGCTAGCGCGACGAATCGAGGGGCAGGTGGATGACGGCGGAGTAGACGCCGTCTGCAGTTTGCGTGTCCACGCGTCCGTCGCCCTGGGTCGCCGCGTGGATGCGCGCCCGCACCGAACTCAGGCCGACCTGGTGGCCCGGGGCGGGCCGCGCCGATGCGGGAGGCAAGGTGTTGGTCACGGATATCTGCAGGTAGCTGCCGGCTATTCCGACGCGGATGCTGACTTCGCCGCCGGATGTCGAAGGTTCGATGCCATGGCGAATGGCGTTCTCCGCCAGCGGCTGGATGGACAGCGTAGGGACCTGCAGCGCCGGAAGCTCATCGGGAACCTCCCACTGCAGGCTGAGGCGGTCTCCCAGGCGAAGCTGCTCGATTTCCAGATAGCGGCGCGCCAGCGACAGATCCTCCTTCAGCGGGATGGAATCACGCTGTGACAGCGCTGCCCGGAACAGGTCCGACAGGTCCAGCAGCAACTGCTCCGCCAGGTCTGGCTTCGCATGCAGCAGTGAAATGCCGGTGTTGAGCGTATTGAAGAGGAAATGCGGCTGGATACGCGCCTGCAGGGCCTGCAGCTTGGCGTGCTCGGCCGCCACCGCCAACTGCCTCGCTCGCCACTGCGCTTGGAATGCCCCCAACCCCAGCGCGCCCATGATCAGGGCAATGGCAGTGATGCGCAGCGAAAGCGTCAACCAGCCGCCTTCGGGCGGCGGCATGAGGTCCCGCAGCGCCAGCCAGCCGGCCAGCAGCACGATCCAAGTGCTGGCCAGCAGCGCGCCAAGACCGACCTGAGCGACGAAAGGCGGGCTGGTCCGAGAAAGCCGCAGGCGCAGCAGATACAGCAAGCCCAGCGAGGTCAACACGATCCACTGGATTGCGAGCGAGGCTACGCCGAAGTAGGTCAGGCGATCGCCTTCTCGGCCCGGGGTGATCGCCAGGATCGCGGCCAGTGCCTCCCCAGCCAATAGCACCCACACCAGGGTTCGGGCCTGCCAGAGGGTGTCGAGGGGACTCAACACGGGGGACGGAGTGGCCATGTCGTAAGGCGTGGATCGGAGGGAAGGAGGGCGGTTGTGGCCGCAGGCGGGGTGGTCACCGGCCCAAACTCGCCATTGAGGCGGCGAATCGTGCCGTTCATTCGGGAAGAGCTGGTCGGTGTCCGGGGTTGAGGCTAGGGTAAGCCGTCAACAAGGGGAAGGGTATGTCCGTCTCACACCCGAGCGATGCCGGCGGCGCATTGCGCAGGCAGCGCCAGCGTGGCTTCACGCTGATCGAGCTGATGGTGACCATCGCGGTGATCGCCATCCTCTCGGCCATCGCCGCGCCGTCGATGGTCGCGTTGATGAATTCCAACCGTCTTTCCAGCACGGCTGGCGAACTGACCGCTGCCGCGCAGTTGGCGCGTGCGGAGGCCATCCGGCGCAATGCGCCTGTGCGCCTGTGTCGCAGTACCGATGGCACGACCTGCTCGAACGGTGCCGAGTGGGGTGGCTGGGCCATCGTCGGTAACAACAACCTTGACGCTGGCGAGGACGTCGTGCGCGGCGGATTGTTCCCAGGCAATGTGCAGCTTGCCGGGCCAGTGGCCGGCATCACGTTCAATTCGGCCGGCCTGATTCCAGCGGCGGAGGTACTGACCGTCTGTATTCCGACCACCCGTCCAGCCGACAACCAGCGGGTGATAACGATCAGTGTGGCGGGACATGTCAGGACCGAACGGGCCGACGGCGGAGGTATTTGCTCATGAATCAATGTTCCAGCAGTGGTGCAGGTGTGCGTCGCAGCTCATCGCACGGCCCGCGCTCGGTGCGTGGCATCAGCCTGATCGAAGTGCTGGTGGCCGTGGTGGTGTTGAGCATCGGCCTGCTCGGCGTGGCTGCCATGCAATCCGTTGCCCTGCGAGGCGGACAGAGTTCGCTTGAAACCAGCCAGGCGGTCATGCAGACCAACGCCATCCTCGACGCCATACGCGCCAATCGCGCCAACGCAGCGGCCTACAACACCGACGCCATGGTGTGTACCGCGGTGGCGGGCAGCGATGTGGCCGGAAGTGATCTGCAGACCTGGATCACCGACCTGAAGAACAACATCGCCAATAACGATGCCGACACAACCACCTGTGGCGAGATCAGAGGCTGCCCCGAGGCCTGCGTCATCACCATTCAGTGGGATGACTCGCGTGCCGGCGGCGGCAACGAGCGGCAAGTGGTGACGAGGACGACCATATGACATCGCGCCGTCCTGCCGCCGGCTTCAGCCTGATCGAACTGATGGTGGCCTTGGTGCTGGGCCTGCTGGTCACCGGCGCTGCCTTTGCGATCCTGCAATCCAATCAGGCGACCTATCGTTCGAATGAAGGTTTGAACCGCATCCAGGAAAACGCCCGCATCGCTTTCGAATTGATGTCACGCGATATCCGCGCGGCCGGAGGCAGCGCCTGTTCACGGTATTCGGAGATCGTGGGCGGCAATGCGGAGGCCGCCCAGTTCAGCACCTCGCCTATCCAGGGTGATGCCACGTCGTTGCGGGTGTTTTCCGGCGACGATACTGCCTACCGGGTGGAGAGCACGACTTCCAGTTCCGTTACGCTGGATGACGGGGAGCTCGACGCGGCCTCCGATGCGTTTTCCGTTGGCAACCTCATCATGTTGTGCAACAGCAGTCGTACCCACGTGGTCGCCGCCACCGGTGTGACGGGAATGACGGTCAGTTTCGACGGATTGCCGGACTACCCGGTGACCGATGCCGCGTTGCTGCCGTCGGTCGTCTTGGCACGTTTCCGCGACGTGCAGTGGTTCGTACAGGAGAATGGTCGCGGAGGAGGCAGCTCCCTTTATATGTCGCGCTTCGATGGTGCGGCAGAGGAAGTGGTCGATGGCGTGCAGGACATCGACTTCAGCTATCGCCAGCGTGGCGAAGCCGACTACACCGATACGCCGGGCGACGATGTGGTCGCCGTGCGGATCAACATGACGCTGCAGGGCGCGGACGTCGATGGCCGCGCCCTGACGCGGCAGGTATCCAACGTCGTCAGCCTGCGGGGACGCACGCTATGAAATCCTCTCTTACCCATTCCGCAAAAACCGGGCGCGATCAGCAGGGTATCGCCCTGATCGTGGTGCTGGTCCTGCTGGTGGTGACGGCTATCCTGGGCTTGGCCATCATGCGCAGCTCCGCCATGCAGGAGCGCATGGCCGCCAATCTGCGTGACCGCAGTGTCGCTTTCCAGGCGGCCGAGGGCGCGCTTCGTTTCGCGCAGGACCAGGTGCTTGGTGCGGGAGACTGGGACCGCCGGATTCCCACCGCGGCTGACTGCGCGTCTGACAGCATCTGTCCCAGCGGCTCCGTGCCGGTATGGCGCCAGGTGCCGGACGATAGCTACGACAACCGGATGGTCGCGGAGAATCCCGAGTACTGGATCGAGTACGTCGGTACCGGGCCGGGCCAGCCTGGTGGTTGCGATACCACCTCCGGTTCCACCCTCAACTGCGCCAACCCCTTGTACCGCGTGACCGCGCGCAGCCGTTCCGCAGGCCGCGCCGACGTGCTCGTGCAAGCCACCGTCATCAGCCGCATCCCGGATGAGCCATGAACACTCCTTCTTCCCTGCATCCGCGTCGTCAACATGCCGCTCACCGCCCCTGGTGGAGCGCGCCGGCTGCCTTTCTGGTCACATTGCTGGCGCTCCCGGTCAATGCCGGCGTCACGATTCCGCCTGAGCCGATGACCACCGGCGCGCGGATACCGCCGAATATCCTGATGGTGCTGGACAATTCCGGCTCCATGCAGTGGGACTACATGCCTGACAGTGTTCCCAGTGTCAGCGGTCTCAACATCGCAAGGCAGGCTTACACGCGCAACACGATCTACTACAACCCGTTCAAGGACTACCGGCCGTGGGTGAACCCCGACGGTTCTGAGATGACGGGCGGTATGTCATACACCGCCGCGTATTCCCATGTTGCGCTGGTGCCGCCCTTCGATACCGGCACCATCAATCTGTCGGGTGCAACACAGACCTACTATGTGCCGAAGAATACCGGCGATGCCACCACCTTCGGCAATGTCGCCAACTACTGGCGTTATCAGATTCTGACCAATGGCACGGTGGAACGCTCCGAATGGTCGGGTGGGTATCCGGTGCCAGGCTATCCCCAGACGGGTCTGACCGGAGGATTGGCTCAGACGATGGTCACGGGATTCCCGACGTTCACGGTCCCGGCCAATACGGTAAACGTCACGATCACGGTGACAGGCTCAAATGCAGAGCTCTATTACCGGTATGGAGCTGAGCCCACCACGACAGACTATGAGAATAGGAACACGGGGTCTGGCGCGACCAAGACAAGGTCGATAAGCAACCCGGCTGCAGGAACGGTGATCCACCTCGGCTTGCGGGGCAGGGTGGCGACAGGCTTCATCGGCGCCAGCCTGACGATCACGTATTACACCAGCAACGAAGATGGATGCGTCGGCACACGTTGGACGAACTGCACCGCAGCCACGCCCACCAGCGCAACGAGACCTGCGGGTCGTTCGGCGGCTGACGAGCGGACCAACTTCGCGACCTGGTATTCCTACCACCGGACCCGTTTCAAGGTCGCCAAGTCGGGCGCGGGGCGTGCGTTCTCGCAGATCGGCTCGAATTATCGTGTCGGCTACCGGAATATCTGGAACGACATGTCTCAGAGCAATACGGTCATTCCTGGTGGCGGTGTGTGGCCAACGGGCGGCAGATGGAATACCCATCCCTTGTCGCGCGCCAAACCCATTCCGGTCACGCGCAACCAAGGCTTGTTCGACGATCCCAACGGCACCACGGGCGCCGACAACAATCGTACTGCGTGGTTCCAGCGACTGTATTCCGAAAATGGCTCCGGCTCCACGCCGTTGCGCTCCGCAATATGGAACGCGGGCAATTACTTCAAGACTGACCATACGGCCACGGGGCCTTGGGGTCCTGGTGCGCCGGTGGAGCAATTCAGCTGCCGTCAGAGCTACATGATCCTGACCACCGATGGCTACCGTAACGACAACGATAATGCGGCTTACGATTACACGGGCGTAAATGAGAAGGTCGGCGAGCAGGATGGTACCTTCCCCCTGCCGTACAAGGGCGATAACCAGGCCGACACGCTGGCCGATATCGCCATGTATTACTGGAAGACCGATTTGCGCGAGGACATGGTGAACAACGTCCCGGCGTCGATCGACGACCCCGCCAGTCACCAGCATATGGTGACCTTCTCTGTGTCGCTGGGTGCGGCGGGCAGCCTGGATCCTGAAAACGACCTGCCGGCCATCACGGCGGGTACCAAGAGCTGGCCGATCTCCGTCAACAATACCGCCAGCAGCATCGACGATCTGTGGCATGCGGCGGTGAACGGGCGTGGCCGCTACGTGCTGGCCAACGATTCGGACAGGTTCACCAAGGCGTTGCAGGATGCCTTGACCGAGATCGAACGGCGCAGCAGTTCCTATTCCAACGTCGTGTCCACCTCCGTATCGCCGGAGGCCAGCACGCTGGTGTTCAACGCCAGCTACGAGCAGGGCAGCTGGAAGGGCGGCCTGAGGGCCAGCAGGGCGTCGGATGGCGCGGAAATGTGGAATGCGAGCATCGGGGACTGGAGCACCCGCAAGGTCTTCACCTCCGAAGGTGGCACGGGGCGTACGTTCCCCACCACGACCCAGACGGCAGTGCTCGCTCGAACCGGCGACACGTTCAACTATCCGGTGACCGGCGCGCGGAATGTCGACTACATCAAGGGCGACACGAGTCTGGAAGGCAACGAGGCACCCCACCTGCGCAGACGTACCGGCCTGCTGGGCGACATTATCAATTCCTCGCCCGCTTATGTCGCGGACACCAATACGCTTTACGTAGGCGCCAATGACGGCATGCTGCATGCTTTCAACGCGAGTAATGGCGAGGAGTTGTTCGCCTACATCCCCAACATCATCAATTGGGGACTGTTGTCCACGTTGAGCCGTGGCGACTACGCGCACCGGTACTTCGTGGATGGCCCCATCGCGGTCAGTCCGCGCACCTTGACCTCCGCCAGCACGAACATCTTGGTGGGAAGCCTGGGGCGTGGCGGCAAGGGGCTGTATGCGCTGGATGTCACTAGTCCCGCAGCGATGGCGGCGACCAACTTCAAGTGGGAGCGCGCGGACACGCCTGGCAGCAACATGGGTCTTGTCCTCAGCAAGCCGCTGCTGGCCAATGTGAATGCCGGCACGCGCAGGGCGGCCGCGGTGGTTGCCAATGGGCCGAACAGCAACAACGAGCGCGCCGTGCTCATCGTTCTGGACATGAACACAGGCGCCGTGATTCGTGAAATCGATACCGGCGTTGGAAGCGTGCTCGTGCCCAACGGCCTGTCTTCGGCGACGGGCATCTATGGCATCGACGGCAGGACGCTGGCCTATGTCTATGCCGGCGACATGCAAGGCAACGTCTGGAAGTTCGACCTGACCTCGGCTACGCCGACAGACTGGACCGCCACGCGCCTGTTCACGGCGCAGGACGCTGACGGCAAGGCGCAGCCCATCACCGGCGGTGTGGCGGTGGGTGTCCATCCGCTGACCCGGAAGCGCTGGGTCTTCTTCGGTACCGGTCGCTACCTGACCGCCGAAGACGCGCAGCCCGGAAGCACCGACGTGCAGAGCATGTACGGTTTCATCGACGAGAATGCGACCCGCACGCGTGACGATCTGACCGAGCGCGCCGTACAGGTGACGGAAGGCAATGTGCGCGCTTTTGAGCCGCGCGCAACATTGCCTCCCGCGTCGAAGGGGTGGTATCTCGATTTGCCGGTCGGCGGCGAGAGGATCGTGCAGGACGCGCAGTTGGCAGGCCGTTTCCTGCTTACCGCCAGCATCATCCCCTCGGGCGGTGCCTGCAGTTCCAGCGGCACCGGCTATATCAACGCACTGGATGCTTTCACTGGTACCAGTGGCAGCCTCTCGTATTTCGACCTCAATGGTGACGGGATTACCGAGGACACGGCGGTGACCGGCAACCTGCCGGTGGGCTCGGTGAACCTGGGCAACGGCATGCCGACCTTGCCGAATCTGTTGCGTGGTCTGCTGGGGGTCGGTGGCAGCGGTGGCGCCGGATTGAATACGGTGCGTACGGCGGCGCCGCGTTGGGACCGCGCCTCGTGGCGTGAGATCCGCAGGGACTGACACATGGAGAACGGACAGATGATGGTTTCCGCCAAGGCCGCGCCCCGTGCGCTGGCTGGTTTCACCCTGATCGAACTGATGGTAGTGGTGGCGATCATCGGCATCCTCGCCTCGATCGCCCTGCCCAGCTACCTCGAGCATGTGCGCAAGGGTCGTCGCGCAGGTGGCACCGCCTGCCTCTTGCAGGCGGCGCAGCAGATGGAGCGCTTCTACACCACGCGACTGGCGTACAACGCTGACGGCACTCCGGAGGTCTTTACCTGCGATGCGGACGTGAGCAGGTTCTACAGGGTCGAACCCGTTACCTCCAGCCTGGAGGCCAGGGCTTTTTTGCTGACCGCTACGCCGCAGGGCAGCCAGGCGGATGACCGCTGCGGTACCCTGTCAATCGATCAAGCCGGCAATCGCTTACCTGCCACGGATGGCTGTTGGTGAAGAGTATAAAGTGCCTGAGCATGTGTTACTGCGATAGGCACGCGTGCGACTGACCAAAGCGCCGAGAGCCTTCGCAGAGGGCAGAATCTCTTCCTGGCGCAATGGGCGAGAAGGGCAATAAAAAAAGCCGCATCCAAGGATGCGGCTTTTTTCGATCTGGCGCCCGAAGTTGGACTCGAACCAACGACCCCCTGATTAACAGTCAAGTGCTCTAACCGGCTGAGCTATTCGGGCGGGGCGCGTATTGTAGCCAGCGATTCCGGCGGGAACAAGCCTCGGGACATGAAGGCCGGGTAGGGCGTGCGGAGCCGGGGGGTGCGGTGCGGGAATCAACACGGTGTGGTCAGGCTGCCGCGCACGGTGCGCGCGCGGCCCGTGTTGTTCAGTATGACGCTGGTGGCCACGCGGCCGTCGTAGCAGATCCGGATGGTCAGGTTGGTGCCGTAGCTCATGCCGGTCGGCTGATAGCGGACATGCCGGCGGCCCTGTGTGGACACTACGCGGATACTCGGGTTGTCCGGCACGGTGTCGTTCCGGTAGATGTCGTCGCCGTCGTCGGGCTGGCGGTTTCCATCCGGGTCGCGGAACGACAGCCAGTGTCCTCCCCAGTCGGTGCCCTGGCGGCATGTGCCGGCACCATCGCTGGGGCAGACCATGACCGGGACGTTGTGGCTGATGGCGGTCATCCGGGCCGAGGCGAAGTGGGACACCAGCAGATTCGCTATCGCACCGGCCTGCTGGCGTGCCCGGAACTCCCGCATCGACGGCAGGCCTATGGCGACCATGAGTGCCAGGACGGACAGGGTTACCGCGGTTTCCACCAGCGTGAAGCCACGCAAGGGTGCGGCGCGTTGGATATGACTCCCCTGACGGGGAGACGAAGGCATCCTTGCCATCGACAGTTCCTTGTGAAATGGGCGCGATCAGGTTCGCGGCCGTTTGCTTTTCTCGCCATCAGGTCTGGACCTGTCCGCGTGTAGGAATTCGCCTCGGTCCCTGTCACGCGCCCATCGCTATACTCGTTCGCTTGTCTCAGGTGTGCGCCATGACCGACCGTTTCCAGCTCGTTTCCCCTTACTCCCCGGCCGGCGACCAGCCGCGGGCCATCGAGAAGCTCGTGGAGAATTTCGAGGCCGGCCTGGCGAAACAGACGCTGCTGGGCGTGACGGGTTCCGGCAAGACCTACACCATCGCCAACGTGGTGCAGCGGGTGCAGAAGCCGACCCTGGTCATGGCGCCCAACAAGACGCTGGCGGCGCAGCTGTATGGCGAATTCAAGGCTTTTTTCCCGCACAACGCGGTCGAATATTTCGTCAGCTACTACGACTACTACCAGCCCGAAGCCTACGTGCCGTCGAGCGACACCTTCATCGAGAAGGACAGTTCGATCAACGAGCACATCGAGCAGATGCGGCTGGCGGCGACCAAGACCCTGCTGTCGCGCCCGGATGCGCTGGTGGTCGCTACGGTATCCGCGATCTACGGCCTCGGTGCGCCGGAAGACTACCTGTCGCTGCGGCTGATCCTGTCACTGGGTGAGCGCATCGACCAGCGCGAACTGATCCGCCACCTGACCCAGTTGCAGTACACGCGCAATGAATACGAGCTGCAGCGCGGCACCTTCCGCGTGCGCGGCGAGATCATCGACGTGCATCCGGCGGAAAGCGATGCCGAGGCCGTGCGCATCGAGCTGTTCGATGGCGAGGTCGAGGGCCTGAGCCTGTTCGATCCGCTCACCGGCGAGTCGCTGCGCAAGCTGCAGCGTTACACCGTCTATCCCAAGACCCACTACGCCACCACCCGCGAGCGCGTGCTGGCTGCCATCGACACGATCAAGGTGGAGCTGAAGGATCGGCTGGAGCAGCTGTACGCGCAGAACAAGCTGGTGGAGGCGCAGCGGCTGGCGCAGCGGACCCAGTTCGACGTGGAAATGATGGCCGAGGTCGGCTTCTGTTCGGGCATCGAGAACTACTCGCGCCACCTGACCGGCAAGGCGCCGGGCGAGCCGCCGCCGACGCTGTTCGACTACCTGCCGGCGGATGCGCTGCTGGTGATCGACGAATCCCACGTGACCATTCCCCAGATCGGCGCCATGTACAAGGGCGACCGCTCGCGCAAGGAAACGCTGGTGGAGTTCGGTTTCCGACTGCCATCGGCGCTGGACAACCGGCCGTTGCGCTTCGAGGAATGGGAAGCGCGTTCGCCCCGCAGCATCTACGTCTCCGCAACGCCTGGACCGTACGAACTGCGCGAGTCCGCCGGCGAGATCGTCGAGCTGGTGGTGCGTCCCACCGGCCTGATCGATCCGGAAGTCGAGATCCGCCCGGTCGGCACGCAGGTGGACGACCTGCTGTCGCAGATCAACGAGCGGGTGTCGTGGGGCGATCGTGTGCTGGTCACCACGCTGACCAAGCGCATGGCCGAGAACCTGACCGAGTACCTGGGCGAGCACGGCATCAAGGTGCGCTACCTGCACTCGGACGTCGATACCGTCGAGCGCGTGGAGATCATCCGCGACCTGCGGCTTGGCAAGTTCGACGTGCTGGTCGGCATCAATCTGCTGCGCGAGGGCCTGGACATGCCGGAAGTGTCGCTGGTGGCGATCCTCGACGCGGACAAGGAGGGCTTCCTGCGTTCCACCGGCTCGCTGATCCAGACCATCGGCCGGGCGGCGCGCAACCTGCGCGGCAAGGCGATCCTCTATGCCGACAGGATGACCCGCTCGATGCAGGCGGCGATCGATGAAACCGGACGGCGCCGCGAGAAACAGGTGGAATACAACCTGGAGCACGGCATCACACCGAAGTCCGTGGCCCGTCCCATCGTCGACATCCTGGAGGGCGCGCGCAGCGAGGCCGCCAACGATGGCAAGGCCGGGCGGGGCAAGGTGCGTCGCGTGGCCGAGGAGTCGGCCGAGTACGGCGTGATGGATCCGGCGAAGGCGGTGGCCAAGATCAAGACGCTGGAACAGCAGATGTACCAGCACGCCCGCGACCTGGAATTCGAGGATGCCGCGCGCCTGCGCGACCAGATCCAGCGGCTGAAGGAGGCCAGCCTGGGCGGCTGAGCCGAAGAAATCCTTGCCCGGTTGTCGACGACCCCGCTTCCGGGCTAGAATTCGCGCCCCTGCAAAGGGCAGACCGGGCGGTTAGCTCAGCGGTAGAGCACTACCTTGACATGGTAGGGGTCACAGGTTCGAACCCTGTACCGCCCACCACGCTTCCACAGCGTGGATTCCGGAACCACGGGGCCTTCCCTTCGCGCCATCCGCATCACGAGGTGGCCCGCGGAAACGCCGGCCGAGCGTGCGACATGAGCACTACCATCGCCTGAACCTGTTTTTGCCCGAGGCACCGCATCCCGTAGGCGCCCTCGTGGCGCTTTTTTCATGTCCGCACTCCCGCCCGGCCGCTCCTGCGCCGGCGTCATCCAGATCGAGTCCACGCCTCCGATGATCACCATCACGCTCACCGACGGCAGCCGCCGCGAGTTCGAGAACCCCGTTTCCGTCATGCAGGTGGCCCAGTCCATCGGCGCCGGGCTGGCCAAGGCTACCGTGGCCGGTGCGGTCGACGGCGTGCTGGTCGATGCCAGCGACGTCATCGACCACGACGCCGCGCTGCGCATCATCACGCCGAAGGACGAGGAGGGCGTCGAGATCATTCGCCACTCGGCCGCGCACCTGGTCGGCCACGCGGTGAAGCAGCTGTATCCGGACGCGAAGATGGTCATCGGCCCGGTCATCGCCGAAGGCTTCTACTACGACATCCACAGCGAGCGCCCGTTCACGCCCGAGGATCTGGCGGCGATCGAACAACGCATGCAGGAACTGATCGCGCAGGACTACGACGTCATCAAGAAGATGACGCCGCGCGCCGAGGTCGTCGAGGTGTTCAAGGCCCGTGGCGAGGACTACAAGCTGCGCCTGATCGACGACATGGGCCCGGATGTCACGGCGATGGGCCTGTACTACCACCAGGAATACGTCGACATGTGCCGCGGTCCGCACGTGCCGAACACGCGCTTCCTGAAGGCGTTCAAGCTGACCCGCATTTCCGGCGCCTACTGGCGCGGCGACGCCAAGAACGAGCAGCTGCAGCGCATCTACGGCACGGCCTGGGCCGACAAGAAGCAGCTGGAGGCCTACATCCAGCGCATCGAGGAGGCCGAGAAGCGCGACCACCGCAAGATCGGCAAGCAGCAGGAGCTGTTCCACCTGCAGGAAGAGGCGCCGGGCCTGGTGTTCTGGCATCCGAAGGGCTGGGCCATCTGGCAGGTGGTCGAGCAGTACATGCGCAAGGTCTACCGCGACAGCGGCTACCAGGAAGTGCGCTGCCCGCAGATCCTCGACGTCGCCTTGTGGAAGAAGTCCGGCCACTGGGACAACTACAAGGAAAACATGTTCTTCAGCGAGTCGGAGAACCGCACCTACGCGGTCAAGCCGATGAACTGCCCGGGCCATGTGCAGGTGTTCAACCAGGGCCTGCACAGCTATCGCGACTTGCCGATCCGCTATGGCGAGTTCGGCGCCTGCCACCGCAACGAGCCGTCGGGCGCGCTGCACGGCATCCTGCGCGTGCGCGGCTTCACCCAGGACGACGGCCACATCTTCTGCACGGAAGACCAGATCGAGGCCGAGGTCACCGCGTTCCACCAGCAGGCGCTGAAGGTGTACTCGGACTTCGGGTTCGAGGACATCCAGATCAAGATCGCCCTGCGACCGGAGTCGCGCCTGGGCGATGACGCCACCTGGGACAAGGCCGAAGCCGCCCTGCGTGCCGCCCTGCGCAGCTGTGGGGTGGAATGGCAAGAGCTGCCGGGCGAGGGCGCCTTCTACGGGCCGAAGATCGAGTACCACCTGAAGGACGCGATCGGCCGGACCTGGCAGCTGGGGACGATGCAGGTCGATTTCATGATGCCGGGCCGACTGGGCGCGGAGTACGTGGACGAGAACAGCCAGCGCCAGCACCCGGTCATGCTGCATCGGGCCATCGTGGGGTCGATGGAACGCTTCATCGGCATCCTGATCGAGCACCATGCTGGTGCATTCCCGTCCTGGCTGGCCCCCCAGCAGGCCGTGGTGATGAATATCACCGACGCCCAGGCCGATTATGTGGCCGAGGTCCGGAAAACCCTTGCAAATCAAGGCTTCCGGGTGGCTTCCGATTTGCGGAACGAGAAGATCGGTTATAAGATTCGCGAGCACACGCTGCAGCGGGTGCCATACCTGCTGGTGGTCGGCGACCGCGAGAAGGAGAATGGCGCCATCGCCGTGCGCACGCGTTCAGGGGAAGATCTCGGCAGCATGTCCGTCGCTGCCTTCGCCGAACGTTTGCGTAACGAGCACGCCGCGCAATAATTGGTTCCGGTCCGTCCTTCGCGGGCCGGCGCACCCCTCCCTGGAGACTGCAACATCAGCATTCCTGACAACAAGCAAAACCGAAAGAACCTCGAAATCCGCGTTCCGCGCGTGCGCGTGATCGGTTCCGACGGCGAGATGATCGGCGTGCTCACGCGCGACGAAGCCTTGGCCAAGGCGGAAGAAGAGGGTCTCGATCTGGTCGAGATCCAGCCCAATGCCGAGCCGCCTGTCTGCAAGATCATGGACTTCGGCAAGTTCAAGTTCGAAGCGCAGAAGAAGGCGAACGAGGCCAAGAAGAAGACCAAGCAGGTCGAGATCAAGGAACTCAAGTTCCGCCCCGTTACCGACGAGGGCGACTACCAGATCAAGATGCGCAACATCCGCCGCTTCCTGGAAGAAGGCGACAAGGTCAAGGTCAACATCCGCTTCCGTGGCCGCGAAATGAGCCACCAGGAACTGGGTCGCGAAATGGCCGCGCGCATCGAGGCCGAGCTGGGCGACGAGATCGTCATCGAGTCCCGTCCGCGTCTGGAAGGCCGTCAGATGGTCATGATGATCGCCCCCAAAAAGAAGTGAAGTCAGCGGCTTGGCCGCTGACGCCTACTGTTCCCCTCGCCCCGCGTGCGGGGAGAGGGCAAAGGGTGAGGGGAAGGCGCCGCAAGGCGCCTTCCGCTTTTCCGCACTCCGGTCCAAGCCAGGCCTAAGTGGCCGGATTTGCAAGAGAAATCGGCAGCGGGCATAATACGCGGCCCGGTACGCCGGGAGACTGTTCGCAGTCGATGGACCCGTCGCAGGTTCCGTTACGGAATCAACGACTTACAAGCCGATATGGGCACGGATGGAAAGACCACGAACGTGGCGCCCGGATCAGTGACATAACCCCGTCAAGGACATAGCAATGCCCAAGATCAAGACCCACCGGGCGGCGGCGAAGCGTTTTCGCAAGACCGCCTCCGGCAAGTTCAAGGCTGGCCACGCCAACCGTAGCCACATCCTCACCAAGAAAGCGACCAAGCGTAAGCGCGGCCTTCGTGCGACGAACATCATTCGCGCCGAAGACAGCGGCCGTTTGAACCGCATGCTTCCCTACCTCTGAGGACTGAGACATGGCACGAGTTAAGCGTGGCGTGACGGCGCGTCGCCGTCACAAGAAAGTCCTCCACCTCGCCAAGGGCTACTACAACGCCCGTCGCAAGGTATTCCGCGTCGCCAAGCAGGCGGTGATCAAGGCGGGTCAGTACGCCTACATCGGCCGCAAGCAGAAGAAGCGCAATTTCCGTTCGCTGTGGATCACGCGTATCAACGCGGCTGCCCGCCTGAACGGCCTCAGCTACAGCCGTTTCATGAATGGCCTGCTGAAGTCCGGCATCACGCTGGATCGCAAGGTGCTGGCGGACATCGCCGTGCATGATGCGGTCGGCTTTGCGGCCCTGGCTGAAAAGGCGAAGGGCGCACTCGCGGCGTAAGCCGCGTCTCCACCGTAAAGCACTCCGGCAGTCCATCGCCGGGAACACGTGGGGAAGGGCGCGAGTCCTTCCCCATTGTTTTTTGTGGTTCTTGTTCCTGTAGGAGCGACGTGAGTCGCGATGAAGTGCCCGGTCGGCCCATCGCGACTCACGTCGCTCCCACGAGAAGACACCCACTCATGGACCTCCAATGAGCGAAATCGAATCCCTGTCCACACAAGCGCTGGCCGACATCGCCGCCGCGCAGTCGCCCGACGTGGTGGAGCAGCTGCGCGTCGCGCTGCTCGGCAAGAGCGGCAGCATCACCACGCAGCTGAAGCAGCTGGGCACGTTGCCCGCCGACCAGCGCAAGGCGGCGGGCGAGGCCATCAACCGTGCGCGCGACGCCATTGGTGAAGCCTTGTCGATGCGCAAGTCCGTGCTGGAGGACGCCGCCCTCGATGCGCGCCTGGCTGGCGAAACCATCGACATCACGTTGCCGGGCCGCAACGGCGCGCGGGGTGGTCTGCATCCGATCAGCCGCACCCTGGAACGCATCGCCGACATCTTTGGCCGACTCGGCTACGAACTGGCCGACGGTCCCGAGATCGAGGACGACCAGCATAACTTCGAAGCGCTGAACTTCCCGCCGCACCACCCTGCGCGCGCCATGCACGACACGTTCTACTTCGGCGACGGTCGCCTGCTGCGCACGCATACCTCCGGGGTGCAGGTGCGCTACATGGACGCCCACCAGCCGCCGCTGCGCATGATCGCGGCCGGCAAGGTCTACCGCAGCGACAGCGACCAGACCCATTCGCCGATGTTCCATCAGGTCGAAGGCCTGCTGGTCGACGAGCACTCCACGTTCGCCGATCTGAAGGGGACGCTCGCGGAGTTCGTGCGCGCGTTCTTCGAGCGCGATTTCGAGATGCGCTTCCGCCCCAGCTACTTCCCGTTCGTCGAACCAGGCGCGGAAGTCGATATCGCCTGGCAGCAGCCCGACGGCAGCACGCGCTGGCTGGAAGTGCTGGGCTGCGGCATGGTGCATCCGAACGTGCTGCGCAACTGCGGCATCGATCCGGAGCGCTACACCGGCTTCGCCTTCGGCCTCGGCGTGGAGCGCTTCGCGATGCTCCGTTACGGTGTCAACGATCTGCGTGCGTTCTTCGAGAACGACGTGCGGTTCCTGAAGCAGTTCGCGTAGGCGTACCCACGCCCGCTGCTGTTCCGGCATCTCGACACCTGATACATGGCAATGGCGGGCCCGGGCCCGCCCTACGGATCACGAACCATGAAATTCTCTGAAAACTGGCTGCGCAGCCACGTCCCTACCCAGGCCACCCGCGACGAACTGTCCGCCACGCTGACCGCCATCGGCCTGGAGGTCGAAGAGGTCACGGCGCTGGGCGATGGTCTGGCGAACGTGGTCGTGGCGCGCATCGTCGAATGCGCCAGGCATCCCGAGGCCGACCGCCTGCAGGTGTGCCAGGTCGATGCAGGGCAGGGCGCGCTGCTGCAGATCGTCTGCGGCGCGCCGAATGCGCGCCCGGGCCTGCTGGCGCCGCTGGCGATGGTGGGCGCGAACGTCGGCGGCATCGCCATCAAGGCCGCCAAGCTGCGCGGCGTCGAATCCAACGGCATGCTGTGCTCGGCCAAGGAACTCGGCATCGATGCCGATGCGTCCGGCCTGCTGGAACTGCCGTCCGACGCGCCGGTCGGCACGCCCGTCGCCGACTATCTGCAACTGCCGGACGCCAGCATCGAGATCAAGCTGACGCCGAACCGTGCCGATTGCTTCAGCGTGCGCGGCATCGCCTATGACGTCGCGGCGTCGCTGGGCAGCGAAGTGAAGCCGCTGGACTCCACGGCCGTGCCGGCGCAGGGCACGGCGGCCATGGAAGTCGTGCTGGACGCGGGGGCGAAGGTGCCGCGTTTCGCCGGCCGCGTCATCGAAGGTGTCGACGCGCGTGCGGCTACCCCCGTCTGGATGGCGGAGCGGCTGCGCCGCAGCGGCGTGCGACCGATCAGTTTCCTGGTGGACGTCACCCAGTACGTGATGCTGGAGCTGGGTCAGCCGATGCACGCATTCGACCGCGACATGCTGGAAGGACCGGTCGTCGTGCGCGATGCCCGCGCCGGCGAGCGGGCCACGTTGCTGGATGGCCGTACCGTCGCGCTGGACAGTGATTTCCTGGTGGTGTCCGACAGTCGAGGCGGCCGTGGCGAACGCGCCGTCGCCCTCGGCGGCATCATGGGTGGCCTCGACACGCGCGTCACGGACACCACGACCACCGTCTTCCTCGAGGCAGCGCACTGGATTCCGTCGGCCATCATCGGCCGCAGCCGCAAGCTGGGCCTGCACACCGATGCCGGCCATCGCTTCGAGCGTGGCGTCGATCCCGAGTTGCCGCGTATCGCCGTGGAGTACGCCACCCGCCTGATCCTCGATGTCGCCGGCGGAACGCCTGGCCCCACCACGGTGGCGGAACACCTCGAACACCTCCCGAAGCCCATCGCCATCCTGCTGCGCCGCGCGCGGATCGCCCGTGTGCTGGGGGTCGACATTCCGGACGCCGAGATCGAGCGCATCCTGCGCGCGCTGGGCCTGCAGGCGTCCGCCGTCGCCGAGGGCTGGAGCGTGGTCGCGCCCAGCCGGCGCTTCGATATCGCCATCGAGGAAGACCTGATCGAGGAACTCGCGCGCATCCACGGCTACGACCGCGTGCCCACCACGCTGCCGGGTGGCGCGATCCGCATTGCCTCGCCGAGCGAGACCCGTGTCGAGCCCGGCGCCGTACGCCGGCAGCTGGCGGCGCGCGATTATTTCGAAACGGTCAACTTCGCGTTCGTCGACGCCCAATGGCTCGCGCAGTGGGGTGCCGCCGAAGGTGCCGTGCCGCTGGCGAACCCGCTCAGCGCCGAACTGGCGATCATGCGCACGCAACTGCTGCCGGGCATCGTGGCTGCCCTGCAGCGCAACGCCGCGCGCCAGGCGGGTCGCGTACGCCTGTTCGAGATCGGCAACGTGTTCCATGCGTCGGCGCAGGCGGGTGATGCGCCCGTCGAGTCGCTGCGCATCGCCGCCGCGATCACCGGCGAGGCGGTTGCCGAGCAATGGGGCTTGCCGTCGCGCAAGGTCGATTTCCATGACCTCAAGGGCGACCTGGAAAGTGTCGCCGCCCTGGCAGGTGCATCGCTCGAGTTCCGTCCTTCCCAGGCCGCCCATGGCCATCCCGGCCGGTCGGCGGACGTGTACCGCGATGGGATCCGCATCGGCTGGATCGGGCAGTTGCATCCGCGTCTCCAGCGCCAGCTCGACCTGGATGCCGACGTGATCGCGTTCGAACTGGACCTCGCGCCATTGAGCGTCCGGCCGCTGCCGCGTGCCACCGAACAATCCCGCTATCCGTCCGTCCGCCGCGACCTCGCATTCGTCGTTGCCGAGCAGGTGTCGTGGGCGGATCTCGTCGCCACGGTGAAGGCCGCTGCGGGGCCGCTGTTGCGGGACGTGCAGCTGTTCGACCGTTATGTCGGACAGGGCGTCGAATCCGGTCAAAAGAGTCTCGCTATGGGCTTGATTTTGCAGGACAACTCACGCACTCTCGCTGAGGGCGACGTGGCGCAGGTGGTGGCCGCCGTCGTGACCGCGATCGACAGCGCGCACGGCGCGAAGATCCGCGGATGAACGGTATGAGGGCAGTGGCTGGGCCGGCGACGGCCGCAATGGGGACGCAGTATCCATGGCATTGACGAAGGCGGAGATGGCCGAGCGTCTGTTCGACGAGGTCGGCCTGAACAAGCGCGAGGCGAAGGAATTCGTCGACGCGTACTTCGACGTGCTGCGCGAAGCCCTTGAACAGGGCCGTCAGGTGAAGCTGTCCGGCTTCGGCAATTTCGACCTGCGGCGCAAGAACCAGCGCCCGGGCCGCAATCCGAAGACGGGCGAGGAAATCCCGATCTCGGCGCGGACGGTGGTGACCTTCAGGCCGGGACAGAAACTCAAGGAGCGGGTGGAAACCTATGCTGGATCCGGGCAGTAACCGCGAGCTTCCGCCGATTCCGGCCAAGCGCTACTTCACCATCGGTGAGGTGAGCGAACTGTGCGACGTGAAGCCGCACGTGCTGCGGTACTGGGAAACCGAGTTCCCCAGCCTGGAACCGGCCAAGCGCCGCGGCAACCGTCGCTACTACCAGCGCCATGACGTACTGATGGTGCGCCAGATCCGCGGCCTGCTGTACGAGCAGGGCTACACCATCGGCGGTGCGCGTTTGCGCCTGGAAGGCGAGGGTGCCAAGCAGGAGTCCGCGATGAGCGCGCAGATCGTGCGCCAGGTGCGCATGGAACTGGAGGAAATCCTCCAGTTGCTGCGCCGGTGACCTCCGGCGGCGCTCCTGGTGGGAGTCGCCGAAGAATTCCGGCTATAATGCGCGGCCCGTCGAAAGGCGGGCCGATCCGCGAGATTCGGGGCGTAGCGCAGCCTGGTAGCGCATCTGCCTGGGGGGCAGAGGGTCGTCGGTTCAAATCCGGCCGTCCCGACCAATCGCGGTTCGACATCAAGCCTGCGCGCGAGCGCGGGCTTTTTTGTGTCCGTCGTCGCGCGCTGCCGGCGGCGACCCATCCCGGCCGTCGCCAGCAGGAAATCCCATGAATCCCGTGACAGAAGCGTTGATCCGCGACCTGCAGCTGTCACCGCACCCCGAAGGTGGCTTTTTCCGCCGCGTGTACGAGTCGGCCAAACGCACCGAGGTCAACGGGATCGAGCGGCCCACACTCACCGCGATCAAGTTCCTGCTGCCGGAAGCCGTGGTGACCCGCTGGCACCGGGTCGACGCGACCGAGGTCTGGGACTGGCACGACGGCAGTCCCATGGAGCTGTCGATGTTCGATCCGGAACAGCGCACGCTCACGCGGGTGCAACTGGACACCTCCGCCCGTGGCGGCCAATCGAACCAGGTGGTGCCGGCCGGCGTCTGGCAGAGCGCACGCTCGCTGGGCGACTTCACGCTGGTCGATTGCTCGGTGTCCCCAGGCTTCAGCTGGAAGGGGTTCGAGCTGATGCAGAGCGGCAGCGACGACGCACGCACATTGCGCGAAGCGGGCGGCAAGGTGGCCTGAACGGATTCCCCCACGACTGCGCGCAGTCGCACGCCGCTCCCTCGCTCCACGGGCACACTCTCGCGATTCTTCCGCACTGGAGTCGCCGGAATGCGTTTGTCTCTCGGGATGCTGTGGCTGTCGCTGCTGGCCTGGTCGGGTCCGACGGGTGCGCAGGCGATACCGGAGAGCGAGCCGGCGCAGGCGACCGTCGAAGACGGTGTGGTCGACATGGATGCCGTGGTCGTTGCCGGTGTCCAGACGGGTCCCGGGCTATGGAAAGTGCGGCGTGGCGAACACCTGCTCTACATCCTGGGCACCCAGTCGCCGTTGCCGAAGAAGATCACCTGGCGTTCGAATGAGGTCGACCAGGTGCTGCAACTCGCCGACGAAGTCCTGGCCTCTCCGGGCATCATGGTCGATGCCGACGTCGGTTTCTTCCGCGGGCTGACGCTGCTGCCGTCTGCCTTGAAGGCATCCAGGAACCAGGACGGTCAGAGGCTGCAGGATATCCTGCCCGCCGACCTCTATGCCCGCTGGAGTGTGCTGAAGCAGCGTTACGCGCCACGCGACGGCGGCATCGAAAAGAAGCGCCCGCTGATCGCGGCCTACCAGCTCTATGTGGAAGCCTTGTCGGATGCCGGCCTGCGCGAGGGTGGCGTAATCGAGCCGGTCATCGATGCCGTGCTGAAGCAGCGCAAGATGAAACGCACGCCTACCCTGTTGAAGGTCAAGCTGGAGGATCCGCGCGAGGCGCTCGCGGATTTCCGCAAGGAGACCCTCAAGCCCGAAGATCTGGTGTGCTTCGCCAAGACCATGGACGTCATAGAGCGCGACCTTCCGCACGTCGCAGCGCGCGCCAATGCATGGGTGGTCGGTGACTGGCCGGCGCTGCGCTCCGGTTCGCGCCAGGACTGGCTGCAGGCCTGCGCCGTAGCGTGGTTCAACACCGAGACGGCGCGCAAGCGCGGCATTGCCGACATCGAAGCGCGCATGCAGGCGCGGTGGATGGAGGTCGTGGAGGGGGCGCTGCAGAAGAACCGGATCACCTTCGCCACGGTGCCGGTCTGGCAACTGGTCAGGCCGGACGGCTACCTGGCGGCATTGCAGGCGAAGGGATACGAAGTGGAAGCGCCGGAGTGATCCGGCGCATGGATCGCCGATTCAGCCCGCCGCGGTCATCGGTGGCTGCGTGGCCGCCAGCGCAGGCCAGCGCTTCAGCACGCTGGCACGGATGCCGGCCGCATCGATGCCGGCTTCGGCCAGCAGGTCCTCGCGGCTGGCGTGGTGCTGGAACTCGTCCGGCAAGCCCAGGTGCAGCACTGGCAGCGAAATGCCGTCGGCGTTGAGCAATTCGGCCACGCCCGAGCCGGCGCCGCCCATCACCACGTTGTCCTCGATGGTGACGAACCCCTGGTGCGTCTTCGCCAGGTCGAGCAGCAGGTCGCGGTCCAGCGGTTTCACGAAGCGCATGTTCACCACGCTCAGGCCCAGTTCGCGGCCGACCAATTCGGCGGCGGCGACAGTGGAACCGAAAGCAAGCAGCGCCACGCGATTGCCGCGCATGCGCAGGTCGGCCTTGCCGATCGGCAGCGTGTCCAGCGTGCCCTGCAATGCGACCCCGGGGCCGGTGCCACGCGGATAGCGCACGGCAGCGGGGCCGCCGAAGTGGTAGCCGGTGCTCAACATCTGCCGGCACTCGTTCTCGTCCGCCGGTGCCATCACCACCATGTGCGGCACGCAGCGCAGGTAGCTCAGGTCCAGGTTGCCGGCGTGCGTGGCGCCATCCGGCCCGACCACGCCGCCGCGGTCGATCGCGAACAGCACATCGAGCTTCTGGATGGCGACGTCGTGCACCAGCTGGTCGTAACCGCGTTGCAGGAACGTGGAATAGATGGCCACGACCGGCTTGCTGCCTTCGCAGGCCATGCCGGCGGCCAGCGTCACCGCATGCTGCTCGGCGATGGCGACGTCGAAGTAGCGGTCCGGATATTCCTTGCTGAAGCGCACCAGGCCGGAACCTTCGCGCATCGCCGGGGTGATGCCGAGCAGCTTCGGCTCGACCGCCGCCATGTCGCACAGCCACTCGCCGAACACGTCGGTGTAGGTGGGCTTCTTCGCGCCCCCCTTGCTGACCAGGCCTTTCTCCGGATCGAACGGGCCGACGGCGTGGTAGCCGATCTGGTCGCCTTCGGCGAGTTCGTAACCCTTGCCCTTGGTGGTCAGGATATGCAGCAGTTGCGGACCCTTGAGCGTCTTCAATGTCTTCAGCGCGCCGACCAGCGCTTCGACATCATGGCCGTCGATCGGGCCGGTGTAGTGGAAGCCCATCTGCTCGAACAGCGTGGACGGCACGAACATGCCCTTCCAGTGCTCTTCCCAGCGGCGCATGAAGCGTGCTGGCGGCTTCTTCTTGTCGCCCAGCAGCTTCTTGCCGCCTTCGCGCAGCGCATTGAGCGTGCGGCTGCTGCTCAGCCGCCCCAGCATCTTGGTCAAGCCGCCGACGTTCTCGGAGATCGACATCTGGTTGTCGTTGAGGATCACCAGCAGGTTGGGTTCCGGCTCCATGCCGCCGGCATGGTTCAGCGCCTCGAACGCCATGCCGGCCGTCATCGCGCCATCGCCGATCACCGCCACCACCTTGCGGTCGTCGCCCTGCTGCGCGAGCGCGATGGCCATGCCGAGCGCGGCGGAGATGGAGGTGGACGAATGTCCGACGCCGAACGTGTCGTACTCGCTTTCCTCGCGCTTCGGGAATGGCGCCACGCCGTCCTTCTGCTTCACCGTGTGGATGGTGTCGCGGCGACCGGTGAGGATCTTGTGCGGGTAAGTCTGGTGGCCGACATCCCACACCAGCCGGTCGCGTGGCGTCTCGAACAGGTAGTGCAGTGCGACGGTCAGTTCGATCACCCCCAGGCCCGCACCGAAATGCCCGCCGCTCTTGCCGACCGACTCGATCAGGTAGCTCCGCAACTCCTCGGCGATCGCAGGCAGTTCGGATTCGTCGAACTGGCGCAGGTCGGCCGGGACGTGGATGCGAGAGAGGCGGGGATAGCGGTCGGGGGCGATCATCGGCAGCAGGCTTCTTCTGAGCCGTTATTGTCCTCCCCCGATGTGAAGCGGGGCAAGCAAACGGGTGAAGCCGGCGTGGGCCGCCGGGCCTGGGTGGTTCAGGAAGGGCCGCGCCCGCCCGGAGCGGACATCACGCCGAGAGTTTGGGCTTCTTCGGCAGCCGAGCCTTCAGGAAAGCCATCTGGTCGGCCAGGGTGAGCGGACGCGCTTGCGATCTGCCAGTGGCAGATCGCGCGTCAGCGAACGCACGCGCGCAAGCGCGGGCGGGGCATCCTGGCAATGAATCACGCCGAGAGCTTGGACTTCTTCGGCAGCTGAGCCTTCAGGAAAGCCATCTGGTCGGCCAGGGTGAGCGGACGCGCCTGCGATCTGCCAGTGGCAGATCGCGCGTCAGCGAACGCACGCGCGCAAGCGCGGGCGGAGCATCCTGGCAATGAATCATGCCGAGAGCTTGGACTTCTTCGGCAGTTGAGCCTTCAGGAAAGCCATCTGGTCGGCCAGGATGTTGCGGTTCGACAGGATCAGGTGCTCAATCCAGCTGGGCCGGTACGGCACCGCCAGCAACGGCATGTGCGCCTGCTGCGGGGTGCGGTTGCTCTTGCGCGAGTTGCAGTGGAAGCACGCCGTCACGACGTTTTCCCAGATGTCCCTGCCGCCCTTGGAGAGCGGCAGCACGTGGTCGCGCGTCAGGTGCGGGCGCGAGTATTCGTGGCCGCAGTACAGGCACAGGTGGGCGTCGCGGGCGAACAATGCGGTGTTCGTCAATGTCGGCGTGGGCGAAAGCGCATGCGCCCGAGCATGGCCGCGCGAGGCCACGATGGGATGCAGTTCGATCAGGCTCTGTTCGCCGGTCAGCCGCGAAAGGCCGCCGTGCACATGCAGGCACGGGTCACCGAGTGTCCATGCAACGGCGCCGCGAGCGTAGAGGCATGTGGCGTCCTGCCAGTTGATCCAGTCCAGCACGCGGCCATGCGCATCCAGCGACAGCAGTCGCAGGGCGGCAGGATGGGGACGGGGGGACGACGGCGACGGCGACGGGACCGGCGTGGATAGGGAACCGGTCTGGACCAGGTGAAGCTGAGCTCTGTCTGCTTCCATGGAGAAGCAGGTTATACCCAAATGTTGACGAAATGTGTATCCGGTGCGGCTTTTCGTCGGAGGAGCGCGGCAGCCGCGCTCCTCCTGCATCGGATCATTCGCCGAAGCGCGCGTCGTCCATCGCCATCAGCGTGTCCGCTCCGGACTCGATCGCGGCGGCATGGGCCAAGGTGCGCGGCAGGATGCGGGCGAAGTAGAAGCGTGCGGTTTCGCGCTTGGCCTGCTTGAAGGCATCGCCGTGCGTCGACGCATCGGCGGCGGCCACGCTGCGTGCCCACCAGTAGGCCAGCACCACGTAGCCCGAGTAGAACAGGTAGTCGGTGCTGGCTGCGCCGATCTCCTCGGGATTCGTTGCGGCCCGCTGCAGGATGTTCTTCGTCAGTCCGGCCCATTCGGCTGCCTTCTGCTGCAGCGGATCGATGAATTCGGTCAGCGACGCGTCGTTCCTGTGCTGCTGGACGAAGGCATGCACGTCGGCGAGGAACAACTTGAGGCCGGCGGCCTGCGTGGCTGCGGTCTTGCGCCCCATCAGGTCGAGCGCCTGGATGCCGGTGGTGCCTTCGTACAGCGTGGTGATGCGGGCATCGCGCGCCAGCTGTTCCATGCCGTGCTCGTGGATGTAACCGTGGCCGCCGAAACACTGCAGCGCGTGGTACGTGTTCTCGATGCCCCACTCGGTCTGGCACGCCTTTGAGATCGGCGTGAGGAAGCTCACCAGCGTGTCGGCGCGCTCGCGTTCGGCGGGATCCCCGGCGTGGTTGGCGATATCGATCAGTGTGCCGGCATGCAGCGCCAGCAGGCGGCTGCCCTCTACCAGCGATTTCACCGTCAACAGCATGCGGCGCACATCGGGGTGAACGATGATCGGATCGGCGGGTTTTTCGGGAAACCTGGCGCCGCTCAGCGAGCGCGTCTGCAGACGCTCGCGCGAGTAGGCAAGCGCGTTCTGGTAAGCGCGCTCGCTCAGTCCGATGCCCTGCAGGCCGACGCCGAGGCGCGCGGTGTTCATCATGGTGAACATCGCCTGCAAGCCCTTGTGCGGCTGGCCGACCAGATAGCCCTGCGCGCCGTCGAAATTCATCACGCAGGTGACGGACGCCTTGATGCCCATCTTGTGTTCGATCGAGCCGCACGCCACTGCGTTGCGTTCGCCCACGGTGCCGTCCTGCGCGACCTTGAACTTCGGGGTGACGAACAGCGAAATGCCCTTCGCGCCCACCGGTGCATCCGGCAGCTTCGCCAGCACCAGGTGCACGATGTTGTCGGTCAGGTCGTGCTCGCCGGCGGTGATGAAGATCTTGGTGCCGGTGATGGCATAGCTGCCGTCGGCATTCGGTTCGGCCTTCGTCTTCAGCAGGCCGAGGTCGGTGCCGCAATGCGGTTCGGTCAGGCACATGGTGCCGGTCCAGCGGCCTTCGACGAGCGGCTTGAGGAAGACCTCCTGCTGCCAGGGTTCGCCGTGATGCTTGAGCGCTTCCACCGCGCCGTGCGACAGCAGCGGGAAGTTGCCCCAGGCCAGGTTGCTGGCATTGACGAGTTCGTTGAGCGGCACGCCCATCGTGTGCGGCAGGCCCTGACCGCCGAGCTCGGGCGAGGCGGTCAGCCCGGTCCAGCCACCCTCCACGAACTGCGTGTACGCCGCCTTGAAACCCGGCGGCGTGGTGACCTCGCCGGTCGTCCTGTCGAGCTGGCTGCCGACTTCATCGCCGACGCTGTTCAGCGGTGCGAGGACGGTTTCCGAGAAGCGCGCCGCTTCATCAAGGACTGCATCGAGGATGTCGCGGGTCGCGTCGGTGTAGCCGAGGCGCTGGAACAGCGGCTCCACGCCCAGCACGTCGTACAGGGCGAAGCGGAGATCGGTGAGGGGAGCTTTGTAGGACGCGGGCATGCAGGTTCTCGGAATCGCGGATGAGGGGAAGGCGGTGCTCAGCGCAGCACGCCATCCAGGCCGGGGACGGGATTGAGGGTGTTGCGGGTATCGATGTCGAAAGTACGCAGCTTGGCGTCCTGCGGCGTGGCTCCGGCGCTGCCCTTCAGTGTGTACGGCAGGGTGCGACGGCCGGCGAGCGCGTCGGCCACCACGATGCGACCGGCGCTGCTGGGTGAGAAGGCCACGGTAACGACGTCCGCCGATTCCGGGCCGACCGACAGGCCGGGCGTCGCGCGCAGCTTGCCGGCCTCCTGATCGCCCACCTGCACGTCGACTTCCACGGTGTCGAAGCGCATCGGGATGCTGCTGTAGTTCTGCAGCCGCAGGTCCACGGCCCACTGGCCGTCGGCCTTCACCGTCAACTGCTGCACGCTCACGGCGGGATCGGAGACGCGGCGGACCACGCCGTCGCCGCAACCGGCCAGCAGGGCCGTCGCCGCCAGCAGTGCCAGCAGGGAAGTACGTCGCATCATGCCGCTGCTCCAGGAGGGGAGGCGGCAGGATACTACGGCGTATGGCGGGCCGGGCGTCTGCTGTCCGCCGGTCAGTCGTGCTGCATCGCGTCAGGATTCCACACGAAGGTGGCGACGCTGCGCGCCGGCAGCGTGTAGTGGAAGGCGCGTTCGCCGTGTCCAACGCTGAACCTGCGCCGCTGCGTTGCGGAGTTGGCGACCAGCAGCACCAGCGAGCCATCGTCGGCATTGCGGAAGGCGACGTTGTCCAGATCGCCGATCGCCTCGCTCGACGCGATCCGGTGCGCGCCGGGTCGCACGAACCGGCTGGCATGCGCGAGCGCGTAGTACTCGTCGGTGCGGGTGACGGTGCCCGTGCGCGAGTCGATGGTCACCACGCCGCGGCAGGTGTCGCAGCCACCGGCATAGGGGCCGTTGTTCTCGTCCAATGCCAGGTTCCAGAACAATGCGCCGCGCGCCCAGTGGCGCGCGCTGCGGATGATGATGTTCTTCATCTGCAGTGGCAGGCCGCCGCTGCGCACCGGCTCCCAATCGCCGCCCGAACACTCGGTCATGTAGGCGTCCTTGTCGGGGAAGGCGTCATGCACGGGCGATTGCGCGGCGACATCGCCGCCATAGCAGTGCCACGCCACGGCTGCGACGTACGGATTGGCTTTGGCATCGGCCAGCACGCCCAGTGGTTCCTCCGGCTTGTCCCAGTTGTGGTCCCAATCGAAGATCAGTGGACCGTCCCCGCGCGCCGCGATCATCGGACCGAGGTGGTCGCTGATGAGCCGCGCACGGGCCGGCGCATTGAGGCGCATGCCGGGATAGTCCTTCGGTTCGTAGTCCGGCTCGTTCTGCACGGTCAGCGCGAATACCGGCACGCCCTCGGCGGCATATGCATCCACGTACTTCAGCAGATAGCGCGAGAACGCGTCGTAATACTTCGGCAGCAACGTGCCCTGGATCAGGCTGTTGCTGTCCTTCATCCAGCCAGGCGCACTCCATGGCGAGGCCATGATCTTCAGTTGCGGATTGATGGCGAGCATCGCGCGCGCAACCGGAATCACGTCACCGCGATTCTCGTCGATGCTGAAGTGAGCGAGTTCGGGGTCCGGCTTGCCGTCCGGCGTATCGTCGAGACTGTAGTGGTGGCGCGAAAAATCCGATGCGCCGATGGTCAGGCGGGAAAAGCTCAGGCCCAGCCCGCCGTTTTCCCGGCCGAACAGTTCCTTCAGTAGCCCATCGCGTTGCTCGGGATCCAGCTTGTGCTGGATCAGCCAGGCGGAGGAGTCGGTCAGCGATGCGCCGAAGCCGACGATCTCCTGGAAGCGGCGCGTGTCGTCGACGAGGATGCGTTGCGTCTCGGTGCCGTCGTCGGCGATGAACCTCGCAGGCGCCGATGCTGCCAGCGCGGTCTTGTGGTCTGCGGTGGTGATCCATGCCGCGACATCCTGCGCCTTGAGCGGAAGCACAAGCGCCAACGACGCCAACAGCAGGCTGGTTTGTAGTGGTCGAATCAGTTGCTGCGTCATGGTGGATTCCTCTCGCGGGGGACTCGCGAATCCCTCCCGGAATCCACGCAAAGCGGGTGCTGCAATGCAGCGAATAATTCAGCGCCAACGTCCTTGCATCACGCAGATCCGATCCTGCACGCGCTGACAGGCGTCGATCGTTAGGAATTTGTTGACAGTGCATTGAAGCTTCTATATGACAGCGCTGTCAACACCGGTCGGAGAGGGACCAGATGAAGTACTCGAATCACATTGCGAACGCATCTTCGCGTCGCACACCGCGCAGGCAGCATCTGGCCGTCGCATGCTGCCTGGCATTGGCGCTACCTGTCGTCGCAAGCGCGCAGCAGGCAGCGGCTTCGGCCGAACCGTCCGTCGAGACGCTCGATACCGTCAAGGTGACCGGCATCCGGGCCGCCATCGCCAGCGCGGTGGAGACCAAGAACGAATCCACGTCCATCGTCGAGGCCATCTCCGCCGAAGACATCGGGAAACTGCCCGACATCAGCATTGCCGACTCGATTTCGCGCCTGCCTGGCCTGACCATGCAGCGTGTCGATGGACGCGCGCAGGTGATCCACATCCGCGGCATGTCGGAGCAGTTCGCCGGCACCCTGCTGAACGGCCGCGAGCAGGTCACGACCGGCGACAACCGCGGCGTCGAGTTCGACCAGTACCCGGCCGAGTTGGTCAGCGGCGTGACCGTGTACAAGACGCCGGACGCTTCGCTGGTCGGACAGGGCCTGTCCGGTACCGTGAACATGCAGACAGTACGTCCGCTGGATTTCAGCGAGCGCCGGATCGTGTTCAGCGGTCAGGGCGAGTCCAATTCGCTGGGCGACCTGACTGCGGGCGGCGACGACAAGGGCTACCGCGTTGCAGCGTCCTACATCGATCAGTTCGCCAACGATACGGTTGGCCTCGCCATCGGCGTGGCGCGAATGAATTCCCCCTTCCAGGAAAAACATTACAAGTCATGGTGGTGGGCGAATACCGACCTGTGGGGCACTCCGCAGGATGGCAAGCCGGCCGATGCGATCGCGCTGCAGGGTGCCGAGGCTTGGGTGAAGTCACGCGACATGACGCGCGACGGCGTGATGGCAGTGCTGGAATTCAAACCCAACGACACCTGGCACAGCGTGGTGGATGCCTACCATTCCAAGTTCAAGCAGGGCGAGTGGATGCGTGGCGTGATGTGGACCAACGATCCGTGGTGGAACGGCGGGGCTGCGGACTACTCCAACGTCGGCACGACGGATTACCACGGCACGCCGGTCGTCACCAGTGGTACCTTGAGCGGCATCCAGCCCCTGGTGCGCAACGACGACAATCGGCGCGAGTCCAAGCTCGACTCGTTCGGCTGGAACAACGAGTTCAAGTTGGGGGCGTGGACCCTGGCGGCCGATGCGAGTTATTCGCGCGCTGAAATCGAGGAGTCGAAGCTGGAAGCCTACGCGGGCATGCTGGGTGGCGTGAGCGCGGATTTCCGCATCCCGTTGTCGCCGGGCTATGCCAACTACGGGTTGCCTGACCTGTCCAATCCGAACGCCGTGTACCTGAGCGACCCACAAAGTTACGGACGCGAAGCACGCCTCGAGGACTCGCGGCAGAAGGACGAGTTGAAGGCCTTCCGGCTTTCCGTCAATCGTGCGGTCGAGTCATCCGATTTTCTTCGTAGCTGGGATGCGGGCTTCAACTACAGCAAGCGAACCAAGAGCAAGAGCGCTGACGTGTACTTCGGCCTCCTGCGGAATGATCGCTCGCCCACCCTGGTCGATCCGTCGCTGCTGCTGACGCCGACCGATCTCGGCTTCGCTGGAATGGGTCGCGTGCTGACGTTCAATCCTCGTGCTCTGCTGTCCCGTTACTACGATGTCGCCCTGAACGAGGACAACAACGACCTGCAGAAGGACGCGATCACCGAAGAGCAGATCAAGACCTTCTACTTCAAGGCCAACCTGGACATGGACATCACGGATGCCGTGCGCCTGCGCGGCAACGCCGGCGTCCAGTACATCCGCACCGAGCAGACATCCCAGGGCGTCTACTTCGATCCGACCGGCATGCATATCGGTTCGGCGGGTGCGTCGTACGGCGATATCCTGCCCAGCCTGAATCTGGTGCTGGATTTCGGCAACGGCTGGAATGTGCGTTTCGGCATGGCCAAGGAGCTGATGCGTCCGCGCATCAACGACATGGGCGCCTACGCCAGTGTCGGGTTGTCGGATGGCAGTACCGGTCCCCGTCGATGGTCTGGAAGCGGCGGTAACCCCACGTTGGAACCGTATCGTGCAAATGCGATCGATCTCTCGATCGAAAAGTATTTCGGTACCGCCAGTTACGTGGCCCTGGCCGGCTTCTACAAGAACCTGGATTCGTACGTCTACACCCGCGAGATCCCTTGGAACTTCGCAGGCTACGATTACCCGGTTTCTCCTGCCGGTCCGCCCGAATCGGACTGGGGTACGTTCTCCACGCCGGCCAACGGCACCGGAGGTTACATGCGCGGCGTGGAGGTCAGCACCGCACTCGGAGGCGACCTGATCAATCCGTCGCTGGATGGGTTCGGCCTGCTGGTGAACGCGTCGTACACGGAGTCGTCGATCGATCCCGATGGTCCCGACCAGGGGTCCAGCACCGACACGTTCCCCGGCCTCTCGAAGATTGTCGCCAATGCCACGCTTTACTACGAAAAGCATGGCTTCTCGGCGCGTGTCAGCCAGCGCTATCGCGACAAGTACCGCGGCGAATACAGCAGTCTGTTCGGGCAGCGCGTGTACCGTTACACGCTCAGCGAGCGTACCGTCGACCTGCAACTGGGCTACGACTTCCCGGAATCCAGCCGGCTGTCGGGACTGTCGATCCTGTTCCAGGTGAACAACGTCAACAACGAACCCTTCCGTACCGAAGTCAGTTCCGGCACGCATCCGGACCTGTTCTTCCCCGAGGAGTACACCGAATACGGCCGCCAGTACATGCTCGGCTTCCGCTACAAGCTGTGATCGAAGCCGATCGTCGATAACCGCAGTACCTGACGGGATGCGGGGCCTGGCCCCGCGTCCCGTCCGATTTTCATCAAGGCGCGGATCCTGTCGGGGATGTTGTGCGCGCCGCCATCTAGGGAGAAGCGAGTGAATCCGATCCGAGTGACCCTGCTGGGGGCCAGTCTGCTGGCCTGCCTGTCGTGTAGTGCCCAGAAGGAACCCGAACAGAAACCCGCCGGCGCAGCCGCGAACGATGCGGCAGAACTGAAGGACTGGCCGGCGCTGAAGAGCAGCTTCGCGCAGGATCCTGCCGTCGAGGCACGCGCCGCCGAAATCCTCGCCAGCATGACGCTGGAGCAGAAGATCGGTCAGATGGTGCAGCCGGAGATCAAGTCGATCGGACCGGACGACGTGCGCAGGTACTACATCGGCTCCGTGCTCAATGGCGGCGGCTCCTGGCCGGCGATGAACAAGCACGCCAAGGTCGAGGATTGGGTCAAGCTGGCCGACGCCTACTACGACGCGTCGATGTCCACTGACGCCAAGATCCCGGTGCCGGTGATCTGGGGCACGGATGCCGTGCACGGCCACAGCAACGTCTACGGTGCGACGATCTTCCCGCACAACATCGGCCTGGGTGCCGCGCACGACGTCGAACTGATCGAGCGCATCGCCGAAGCCACCGGCCAGTCCACGCGCGCCACCGGCGTCACGTGGACGTTCGCGCCCACCGTCGCCGTCGCACAGGACGCGCGCTGGGGCCGCACCTACGAAAGCTATTCCTCGCAGCCGGCACTGATCCGCGAATACGCGGCCGCCTACGTCAAGGGCATGCAGGGCCTGCTCGACAAGGACGGCAACGTCGTCGCCACCGCCAAGCACTTCATCGGCGACGGCGCCACCGACGGCGGCAAGGACCAGGGGAACGCCACGATCACCCAGTCGCAGATGATCAACATCCACGGCCAGGGGTACTACGGCGCCATCGAGGCCGGTGTGCAGACGGTGATGGCGTCGTTCAACAGCTGGGACGACGTCGCTGCCGGCAAGGACTACGGCAAGATGCACGGCACGCGCGACCTGCTGACGGTCGCGCTGAAGGAGAAGATGGGCTTCGACGGTTTCGTCGTCTCCGACTGGAACGGCATCGGCCAGGTCACCGGCTGCAGCGACGACAGTTGCCCGCAGGCCATCAACGCCGGCATCGACATGGTGATGGTTCCGGACAAGTGGAAGACCTTCATCAGCAACACCATTGCGCAGGTGAAGTCGGGCGAGATCCCGCAGGCGCGCATCGACGACGCCGTCACCCGCATCCTGCGCGTCAAGCTGCGCGCCGGCCTGTGGCAGCACAAGCCGTCGGCCAGCCAGCATGCAGGCAAGCTGGATTCGCTGGTGCACCGTGACCTCGCCCGTCGTGCCGCACGCGAGTCGCTGGTACTCCTGAAGAACGACGGCGGCGCGCTGCCGCTGAAGCGGGGCCAGCGCGTGCTGCTGGTCGGCAAGAGCGCCGACAGCATCTCCAACCAGACCGGCGGGTGGTCGTTGACCTGGCAGGGCACCGACAACACCAACGCCGACTTCCCGAATGCCGACAGCATCGCCGCCGGCCTGCGCGAGCAGCTTGGCGACGCGAACGTTGTGCTGCGCGACAGTGCCGAAGGCGTGGATCCCGCCAGCTACGACGTCATCGTCGCCGCCATCGGCGAAACGCCGTACGCGGAAACCAATGGCGACATCGTGCCGTCCGACACGATGGCGCACAGCCGTCGCCATCCGGAAGACCTGGCCACGCTCAAGGCGGCCGCCGCCACCGGCAAGCCGGTCGTCACCGTGTTCCTGTCCGGCCGTGCGTTGTACGCCAACGACCTGATCAATCTGTCCAACAGCTTCGTCGCCGCATGGCTGCCGGGCACGGAGGGCAAGGGCGTCACCGACGTGCTGGTCGCGGATGCGGAAGGCAAGCCAGCGCACGACTTCCGCGGCAAGCTGACGTTCCCGTGGCCGGCCGTCGCCTGTCCGAAGGCCGACAGCACGCCGCAGTTCGCGCTGGATACCGGCCTGCGCTACGGCGACAGCAGCAACGTCGGCAAGCTGCCGGAAGACAACGCCGCGAGCTGCGGTGAAGCCACGGCGATGGGCGTGTTCAACCAGTCCGACATCGCGCCTTTCACCCTGCAAATGGCAGCAGGCAGCGAAGCGCAGGCCGTTGGCCCGGACATGAACAACACTCAGCGCTGGCCGCAGGCCAAGCCCGCGCTGCAGGTCGCCACCGTGCAGGTCAACACGCAGCAGGATGCCAAGGAAGTGACGTGGCTCGCGCCGGCGCGTTTCTTCGCCCGCAACCCGTCGAAGAACAACCTTACTTCGATGGCGACGGCGCGCGGTGCCGTGCAGTTCGACGTGATCGTCAAGCAGGCGCCGACCAGGCCGGTGCAGTTCACCGTCGGCTGCGGCGCGAACTGCGGCGCCAGTCTCGACCTCACTGCCACCTTCTCCGGCGACGCCGTCGGCAGGAAGCAGACGGTGAAGGTTCCCCTGGCTTGCTTCGGCAAGCTGGGTGCGGACCTGAGCGGCGTGGATACGCCCTTCAGCATCACCGCCGATGCGCCCTTCGCCGCCGCCTTCACCAACATCCAGGTGGTGGCCGGTGCAGCCGACGCGCCGGATGCGGTGAAGTGCGCGCAGTAAGGTGGTCCACCCGGCGCCCCGCAGTTTCCCTGCGGGGCGCTGACGCAGTGCAAGTTGCAATCGCGCGGCGGCTCCGTAGGCTGGCCGTTCCGTCCGGATCCCATACCAGCAGGCATACCAATCCATGACCACCCAACCCACCCGATGGTCGCAGTTCAGCGTGCTGATCACCGTGTTCTTCTTCTGGGGTTTCGTTGCGGCCAGCAACGGCATCCTGATCCCGGTGTTCAAGAAGGCGTTCGACCTGACGCAGGCGCAGAGCATGTACGTCGCGCTGGCGTTCTATGTGGCCTATACCGTGGGCTCGTTGATCTATGTCGCCATCTCGAAGGCGATGGGCCAGGACGTGCTCAACAAGATCGGCTACAAGAACGGCATCTGCGTGGGCCTGGTGATTTCCGCGCTGGGTGCGTTGCTGTTCTATCCGGCCGCCAACACTGGTTCGTTCAACCTGATGCTGTCGGGACTGTTCATCGTGGGCCTCGGTTTCTCGCTGCAGCAGATTGCGGCCAACCCACTGGCCATCGTGATGGGTGATCCCAAGACGGGTGCGCAGCGGTTGACGATGGCCGGCGGCATCAACAACTTCGGTACCACCATCGGTCCGCTGCTGGTCAGTGTGGCGATCTTCGGCAGCGTCACTTCGGGCAACACCGAAGCGAGCATCGAAAGCGTCAAGACGCCCTACCTGGTGCTGGGCGCCGCCTTCATCCTGGTCGCGATCTTCCTGAAGTTTTCTTCGGTGCCCAACCACATCGACCTGGAAAAACTGTCTGAAAACGAAGCGCAGGACAGCAGCAAGCTGATCCACAAGAAGTCCGCGCTGTCGTATCCCCAGCTGGTGCTGGGCATGATCGCCATCTTCCTGTACGTCGGTGTCGAGGTCTCGACCATCGACAACCTGCCTGCCTACCTGGAGCTGCCGGTGGAGAAGGGCGGCCTGGGCATCGAGACCGCGTTGATCGCGCCGTTCGTGTCGCTGTACTGGGCCAGCCTGATGATCGGCCGCTGGAGCGGCGCGGCGGGCGCGTTCGACGTCGGCGCCGGTGCGAAGAAGATGCTGATGTTGATCCTGCCGTACCTCGCGTTCGGCGTGTTCCTGGCGGTCAACGCGATCACCGGCCACGATCCCTCGCAGTTCTTCGGCTACGCCGCGGTCATCGTACTGATGATCCTGGCCACGCTCGCCAGCAAGGGCAACCCGGCGCGCATGCTGCTGTACTTCGCCATCTGCGGCATCGCCGCGCAGCTGATCGGCATGTTCACCACCGGCATGACCAGCGTCATTGCGTTCATCAGCGTGGGCCTGTTCTGCAGCACCATGTGGCCGTGCATCTTCGCGCTGGCCATCACCGGCCTGGGCAACAAGACCAACCAGGGCAGCAGCCTGCTGATCATGATGATCATGGGCGGTGGCATCGTCAGCTGGGCGCAGGGTGCGCTGGCCGACAAGGTCGGCATCCACTACAGCTTCATCGTAGGCGTGGTGTGCTTTGCCTACCTGGCGTTCTACGCCATCGCCGCGACGCGCACGCTGCGCAAGCAGGGTATTGATCTGGACAAGCTGGCCGCCGGCAGCGGCCACTGAGTGCGATGCGCGCCGGAGAGAGGCCGGCGCGCGTCCCCCTGGCCATCGGGCAATTCTCCTGTCCGGTGGCCTTTTCTTTTCGGGTGTCCCGCGAGTATCGCTGCATGACGTGGCTTGTCGGTGTCGGGCCAACTCAGCGATATGGTTTCGCCCTCAGTCGAAGCGCGTAGCGATGCTCAGGCTGCCGCCAATGCCAGCACGGGGGCGCTGTCCCCTGCGCTCGTGCGCTGCCGGGTGGCGTAGCGGTCCAGCAGTCCCGCGCGCTGGCAGGCCCACTGCGTGACCCAGGCGACTGCGCGTTCTTCGCAACGGATGGCCATGTCGAACGGGGCGATGTCGCCCATGTCCACCAGGATCCGCAGCACGAACTCGTCCTGTTGGCCGTGCACCTGGGCGACGGTCATCCCGCCCACGCACAGGTCATGGCCGGCGTCCGTGCGATGCCAGGCGAAATGGTCGGGAAGGGCAAGCGCTGCCGTCTTCATGACGATGTCCACGTCGCGTCTCCGGGAGGGGATGGAGCGACCTTGCAGCACGGTCCGTAGAGAGGACGTCAAGACGCGCTGTCGCTCCGTGCGAGCGACTGCCGGCCATCAGCGACGTCGCGGTGGCGTGACGGATGGGACATGGCCGGCGGGGTGCCCGGCGCAAGACTGCGGTTCCCGGCCCGGAGTGCCCCACCCATGATCCGCCTGACGTCCTGCCTGCTGCTATGCGTCGCCGCGTCCACCGTCCATGCGCAGGACACGCCCACGCGCGAGCATTTCGCCAATCCCGGCCATGAGGCCGCGTACCACGACTGGCACTACACGCCGGTGGTGAAGGTGGGCGACATGGTCATCGTCTCCGGCATTCCCGCAGCGGGTGACGGTACGTACGAAGAAAAAGTGCGGCGCATGTTCGTGGTGCTGGGCAGGCAACTCGCCGAGGCCGGCGCGACCTACGCCGACGTGGTGGAACTGACCACCTTCCACACCGGCCCGACCGATCCGAAGAGTTTCCAGGACGAATTCGCCCGTTTCGCGCCCATCCACCACGAATACTTCCCCTCGCATTACCCCGCGTGGAGCGCGGTCGGTACCAGCGCGCTGCTCGCACCCGGTGCCGTGGTGGAAATGCGTGCCGTCGCGATGATCGGGTCCGGCCGCGCTCCGAAGGCGGACATTCCGAAACCCCGCCCGCGACCGGTGACGCCGTGACGCGACGTCGCGTCGGTCGATGTCCGTTACCGTGTCGCGCTTCGCCAGCATTCCTTCGACCAGATCCAGGGTCGCCGCCAGGTTGATCCCGCAAGTTTGCGTGGCCGTCGTCGAAGACCTGCCTCCACTGGCGATAGCCTTCCGGGCAGTTCGGCGCGGCTGCGCTCCAGGACGGCGACGGGGGTGACGAAGCCCTCGCGCAGGCCTGGATGGCGGATCCGGGCGCGGGTCCGCGCTGGCATGCAGGATCCCGCTGCCGAGTGGATGCCGGTCGATGGTGAGCGCCGGCATTCCAGCCGCACTGCAGCCCTGGCGGTGCCAACGTTGGCCGATATCAGGGCGCGACGGATTCGGCTTGCGTCGATGGGCGCGGAATTCCGCAAGCACTGCCCGGCACCTCGTCCTTTGCGTGGCGGCTGTCCGGATACCTGCGCGCGTGGCGATATCAGATAGCAACGTCCTACCGGCACTGCATGTGTCCGCCTTCGGCGCCGCACGCCCCAACGAGTTCCCATCATGCCGCTAGATGCAAATTCCCGATCCATCCTCGGGTGGTGCGTCCTCGCCGTCATCGTATTGGCGACGTGGCTCCATGGCCATGGCAAAGGCCTCGATCATCGCCTGCCCAGCTGCGAACCCGTGTCGGCGTCGACGGAATGGCAACGTGTGTGCGAGGCGCCTTGTCGTCCGCAGCCTGCATCCCGTGACGCAGTGCCGAGGGCAGGCGACGAGATACCGCCGCAAGCAGCAGGCATCGTCGGCACGGCGCCGCGCGCCTAGCCCTGTGGACAGCGGCCAGCCGTCTGCGCGGCCTGCGCCGCATCGAGCGAGGCGGTAGCGGCAGCGGATTCGATTGCAGCGGCCGCGAGTTTCCGCTGGTTCTTCTCGGTCGGCGACGCAACGGTGCGCTGCCGGATGTCTTCGTAGTCCTTGTCCACGTTCTCCGCCGCGCGCTGCTTGGCGGCCACGCTGGCGCATGCCGGTGCGCCTTCGCCACGCACAAGGCCATTGCCGCCGCAGGCGGCCAGCAGGAGGACGGGCGCCAGGATGAGCGGTCGCATGCGTGCTTTTCGGAAGGTGGGGATCGGCGCAGCCTACGAGGCGCGGCTCTACCACGATGTGAAACGCGCGGCCGGACGATCGGGAAGAGGGAGCACGAATGCCGCGTGCGCCTCGGAAAACGGGGCGATCTAGAAGCGCGCGCCGGCCGGCAGGTAGCGCCATTGCCCGACCGGCACTTTCGCCAGTGCGATGCGACCGATGCGGAGGCGGCGGATCGACACCACGTCCAGTCCGCCTTCGCGGCAGCGGTGGCGCAATTCGCCCGGTTGCACGTCCTTGATCGCGAAGCGCAACCGGACCTCGTTCTGCCAGCTCACCTTGCAAGGAGCGAGGCCCCGGCCCTGATAGGTGGTCACGTGGCCGATGCGGCTGAGCGTGTAGGGGTCGGTGGTGCCGCGGATCTCGACCACGAACTCCTGTTCGATCTGCGCATGGTCCTCGGTCAGGCGCCGCCACACGCGGCCATCCTGGCTGAGCACCATCAGACCGCTGGCGTCGGTGTCCAGCGGCATCAGCGGGGTCAGGCGTTGCAGGTGGCGCTTCAGCGGACGCACGCCGCTGTCGTCTTCCACCATGCGCGTGGCCGGTACGGCCAACGGTGCCGCGTCCTGCCAGGCGATGCCTTCCGGCTTGTGGAGCAGCAGCGTGGCGGGCTCGCTGGCGGTGAGTTCGGCGGCCGGGTCGATCTCCACGCGCTCGTCGGTGACGGGATGCTGTGGCGCTTCGATCGTCTCGCCGTCCACGGTGACCCAGCCGCCTTCGATGTAGTGCTCGGCCTCTGCGCGCGAACAGCCGGTGAGTTCGGCAACACGCTTGGCCAGGCGGATGGGGTCAGGCATTGGAGGGCACCGGGGTTGTCGAAGGAGCGCGCGGAGGCTGCCTGGCAGGGCAGGGATGCAGGAACGAAAAAGGCCTGCATCGCTGCAGGCCTTTCGTGAACGATATGGTGGCCCGGGGCGGATTCGAACCACCGACACGCGGATTTTCAATCCGCTGCTCTACCAACTGAGCTACCAGGCCAGGATCTTTCGCGGGTCGGCAAGCCGGTGCGAAGGCCGCAGATGATACGGATCGGGGCAAGGGAAGGCAAGCTGCACCCTCGGCTGAATGCCCGTCCACGACGCCCTGTCCGTCATCGGTGACGGGCGCATCATGGGCCGGCGGAGAGAGTGCCCCATCACACCGAACCGGAGTTCCCCATGAAACGCCTGATTCCCCTTGCCCTGCTGGCTGCCACCGCCTTGGCCGGCTGTGCCACCGCCGGCAAGCAGACCGACGCCGAAAAACTCGCCTTCTACCGCGGTCATGCCGGCGAGCCCGTCAAGGATTTCCAGTACTTCGGCCGCCTCAACGGCTGGACGCCCCTCGGCGACGGCGCGCTGGCGGTCTGGACCAAGCCCAGCGAAGGCTATCTGCTCGAGTTGTCCGGTCCCTGCCAGGACCTCGACTACGCCATGGCCATCCGCATCACCCAGTTCGGCAGCCGCGTATCCGCGCGCTTCGACGACGTGGTGCCACTGGGCGCGGGTACCGCCAGCATCAAGATCCCCTGCCGCATCCAGACCATCCGTCCGCTCGACGTGAAGGCGCTGCGGGCCAGCCAGAAGGAACTGCGCGAAGCCGCCGCGGTGGAGCGCGACGCGAAAAGTTGAGGGTGACGCCGGCCCGGTCTACGGCGAGGGCACGTAACCGGCCGGCTTGTCCGCACCGCCGCCGAACAGGAATTTCTCCAGTTCCGTTTCCAGGAAGGCGCGGTGCTTGGGATCGCGCGGCGACAGCCGGTTTTCGTTGATCAGCATGGTCTGGTGCGCCAGCCATGCCGCCCAGGCGGGCTTGCCGATGTTCGCGTAGATGCGCTTGCCCAGGTCGCCGGGATAGGGCACGAAGTCGAGTCCTTCCGTATCGCGTTGTTCGTACTGGCAGAAGACGGTGCGCGACATCGTGGAAGTCCTGTTGTAGGTCAGTGGATTACCGGCCATGCGGCCGTCGTGGAGCGCTTCCCGCCTGGGCGGGGGTGATGGCAAAGAGCAGTTTGCGGATCGGCGCCGGCAGGCCCAGCGCGGCAAGATCGCAGCGCGCCACCCAGCGCAGGCCGTCATTGTCGCGCACCGCGTCGCGCAGGGCGACCTTGCGCAGCCGCAACGGTTGCAGGTGCAGGCGATAGTGGCTGAACGTGTGCACGATCAACGGAAGCTCTTCGGCGGCGTCGTAATCGCCCTTCATTTCGCGGGCGAACCAGTCGCGCATGCCGGCGTCGGTGTCGGCTTGTGGCAGCGTCCACAACGAGGCCCAGATGCCGGTCTCCGGACGCCGTTGCAGCAGGATCTCGTCGTCGGCGTTCTCCAGCCATAGTGCGACGGCTTCGCGTTCCGGCAGCACCTTCGACGGCTTGGGCGTGGGCAGCACGCCAGTGAGTCCGTCGCGACGCGCCACGCAGTCTTCCTGCACGGGACACACCACGCAGGCCGGTTTCGCGCGCGTGCACAGCGTGGCGCCGAAATCCATCTGCGCCTGCGTGTAGTCGGCGAGCCGGCCATCGGGCACCTGACGCAGGTGCGTTTCGGCCAGCGCCCACAGCTGCTTTTCCACTGCAGGCAGCGCGGGCCAGCCGGCGATGCCGTGGAAACGCGTCAGCACGCGCTTGACGTTGCCGTCGAGGATGGGGAAACGGTCGTTCCACGCCTGCGACAGGATCGCGCCGGCCGTGCTGCGGCCGATGCCGGGCAACGCGTGCAGCGCATCGACATCGCGCGGCAGTTGGCCACCGTGGTCGGCGACGCAGGCCTTCGCGGCAGCATGCAGGTTGCGGGCACGGGCGTAGTAGCCCAGTCCGGCCCAGTGTGCCATTACGTCATCGGTCGACGCGGCGGCGAGATCGGGCAGGGTGGGGAAGCGCTCGACGAAGCGCAGGAAATACGGCGTCGCCGTGGCGACCTGCGTCTGCTGCAACATGATCTCGGACAGCCACACGCGGTAGGGCGTGCGCGGATGCTGCCATGGCAGGTCATGGCGGCCATGGCGGTCGAACCACGTCAGCAAACGCTGCGCGAAGGGAGCGGTGCTGCTCACGCCGGACGGTCTGTGGGAGCGACGTCAGTCGCGATGACGCCGCCGCGGTGGTCGATCGCGACTGACGTCGCTCCCACAACCGCCATGGAGCTGATGTCAGCCGCCACCCAGCGCTTCCGGCAACAGTGCATCGACGAAGGACTCCGCATCGAACACGCGCAGGTCTTCCACGCGCTCGCCGATGCCGGCGTAGCGGATCGGGATGCCGAACTCGCGTGCCAGCGCGAACAGCACACCGCCCTTGGCCGTGCCATCCAGCTTGGTGACCACCAGGCCGGTGACGCCGACCGCGGCATGGAACTGCCGCAACTGCGAGAGCGCGTTCTGGCCGGTGGTGCCGTCGATGACCATCAGCACTTCGTGCGGCGCGTTTTCGTCGATCTTGCCGAGCACGCGGCGGATCTTTCCCAGTTCGTTCATCAGGCCGGTCTGCGTGTGCAGGCGGCCAGCGGTGTCGGCGATCAGCACGTCGATACCGCGCGACTTGGCCGACTGCAGCGCGTCGAACGCGACCGAGGCCGCATCCGCATCCTGGCCCTGTGCGACCACGGGAACGCCATTGCGTTCGCCCCAGGTCTGCAGCTGTGCGACGGCGGCGGCGCGGAACGTGTCGCCGGCGGCCAGCATCAGGCTGTGGCCGTCCTGCTTGAAGCGGCGCGCCAGCTTGCCGATGGTGGTGGTCTTGCCGACGCCGTTGACGCCGACCGTCAGCACGACGAAGGGTTTGCGGGTTGCATCGATGACGAGCGGCTTCGCGACCGGCGCGATCAGCGCGATCAGGTCCACGCGCAGCGCCCTCAGTAGCGCCTGCGCGTCGGCGAATTCGCGTTCCTTCATGCGCTTGCGCAGGTCTTCGATGAGCGCGGTGGTCGCCGGTACGCCGACGTCGGCGGTCAACAGCGCGGTTTCGATTTCATCCAGCAGGTCGTCGTCCAGGCGCGGATTGCGCGTGAACAGACCGGCCAAGCCCAGCGCGGCGCTGGTGCGGCGCAGGCGGTCGCGCCAGCCGGACTTGCCGGCCGCAGCGGCGGGCGCGGCATCGGCTTCGGCGTCCTGCACCCTCTCGACCGCCTGTGGGGGAGAGGGCTGGGGCGAGGGGGCGAGTGGGGCAGCTTCAGCCTTTACGACGAGCGGATTTTCCCCCTCATGCGCCTGCAGCACCTTCTCCATCGCAGATGGGGCAGAGGGGGGGGCGGCATCCGCCGGCAACGGCTCCGACGGCGCGCGCGGGAAGGCGGCGGCGAGCTCTTCGGTGCTGGGGCGGGTCTGGGCGGCGTCCGGGCCGTCCTGGGGCTTCTTGCGGCGGAAAAAACCGATCATTGCAGGGGGGGGTCTCGAAGAGGGCGACATGCTACCACCCGGCCGTCGGACGCCCGGGCACAGGACTCAAGTGGGGCCGGCGGCGGCCGATATCGAGGGCGGAAAACCCGGAATCCAAGCATGAACGCCATTACCGGCATCGCGACCTCGGGCCTGCGCGCCGCCTCGATCGGCTTGCAGGCTGCCGCGCACAACCTCGCCAACCTGGCCACGCCCGACGCCACGCGGCAGTCGTTAGCGCTGTCGGCCGAGGGGGCGGGGGGCGTATCCGCGACGGTGGTCGACGCGCAGGCCGATCCGGCCGCGCCGCTTGAGGACGTGGCCGCGATGCTGACCTACAAGGCGATGGCCGGCGCCAACCTGTTCGTGCTGAAGGTGGCGGACGAGACACTGGGCGGGTTGCTGGATGTCAGTGCTTGACGTCCTTCTCCCTGCGCAGCGGGGAGAAGGTGCCCGAAGAGCCTGCCCCGTACTTGATACGGGGGCGGATGAGGGGCGCTTTTTTCCCAGTCGCACGCTGCGGCCTGAAGAAGGGCGCGTCCGGCGCCTATCAAGGCTTTCTGAGCGGACTGCCTCCGTTCGCCCCTCACCCGCCTTCGGCACCCTCTCCCCGTTCCACGGAGAGAGGGGAGTAGCTGGGAGCGCGCGACTTTCGATTACGCCGACAACTCCAGCAGCAGCGCATTGAGGCGCTTCACGTAACCGGCCGGATCCTTGAGGCTTTCGCCGGCAGCCAGCGCTGCCTGGTCGAACAGCACCCGGGTCAGGTTGTTGAAGCGGTTCGCATCGCTTTCGGCATCCAGCTTGGCGATCAGCGGATGCTCCGGGTTGAACTCGAACACCGGCTTGCTCTCCGGCACCTGCTGGCCGCTGGCTTCCAGCAACTGGCGCATCTGCAGGCCCAGGTCGCCCTGGCCGATGGCGAGGATGGCGGGCGAGTCGGTCAGGCGGTGCGAGACGCGCACGTCGGCCACGTCCAGGCCGAGCACGGTCTTGATGCGGCCGGCGAGGGCTTCCTTTGCCTTGGCGGTTTCTTCCTGCGCCTTTTTGTCGTCCTCGCTGTCCAGCGCGCCCAGGTCCAGGTCGCCGCGGGCGACATCGACGAAGGATTTGCCGTCGAACTCGGTCAGGTAGCCCATCAGCCATTCGTCCATGCGGTCGGTGAGCAGCAGCACCTCGATACCCTTCTTGCGGAAGATCTCCAGGTGCGGACTGTCCTTGATCTGCGCATGCGACTCGCCGGTCAGGAAGTACAGCTTGTCCTGGCCTTCCTGCAGGCGGCCCACGTAGTCGACCAGCGACACGCTGGGCGCGCCGGAGGCATCGTGCGTGGAGGCGAAGCGCAGCAGGCCGGCGATCTTCTCGCGGTTGGCGTAGTCCTCGGCGGGGCCTTCCTTCAATACCTGGCCGAAGTTGCTCCAGAACGCCTTGTAGTCCTCGGGTCTGTCCTTGGCCAGCTTCTCCAGCATGTCGAGTGCGCGCTTGGTCAGCGCCGAGCGCATCGAGTCGACCACCGGGCCGGACTGCAGGATCTCGCGCGAAACGTTGAGCGACAGGTCGGACGAATCCACCACGCCGCGCAGGAAGCGCAGGTACAGCGGCAGGAACTGTTCGGCCTGGTCCATGATGAAGACGCGCTGCACGTACAGTTTCAGGCCCTTGGCACCGTCGCGGTGGTACAGGTCGAACGGTGCGCGGCCGGGGACGTACAGCAGCGAGGTGTATTCCAGCTTGCCTTCGACCTTGTTGTGGCTCCACGCCGCCGGGTCGGTGAAATCGTGGGCGATGTGCTTGTAGAACTCGGTGTATTCCTCGTCCTTGATCTCGGACTTGGCGCGCGTCCACAGTGCGCTGGCCTTGTTGACGGCTTCCCACTCGACGGCAGTCGGCGTCTCTTCGCCGTGCTGTTCCTTCGGCATCTCGATCGGCAGGCCGACATGGTCGGAATACTTCTTGATGATGCCGCGCAACTTCCATCCATCGGCGAAGCCTTCCTCGCCTTCCTTCAGGTGCAGCACGACGCGGGTGCCGCGCTCGGGCTTGTCGACGGTGGCGACTTCGAAATCGCCTTCGCCGGCGCTGGACCAGTGCACGCCCTCGCTGGCCGGCAGCCCGGCGCGACGGCTGAATACGTCCACGCGGTCGGCCACGATGAAGGCGCTGTAGAAGCCCACGCCGAACTGGCCGATCAGGTTGGCGTCCTTCTTCTGGTCGCCGGACAGGGCGCGCAGGAACTCGCCGGTGCCGGATCTGGCGATGGTGCCGAGGTGGGCGATGGCCTCGTCGCGGCTCATGCCGATGCCGTTGTCGTCGATGGTCACCGTGCGCGCGGCGGCGTCGAAGCCGACGCGGATGCGCAGGGTGGGATCCTCTTCCAGCAGCCCGGGTTCCTTCAATGCCTCGAAGCGCAGCTTGTCGGCGGCGTCGGCGGCGTTGGAGACCAGCTCGCGCAGGAAGATCTCCTTGTTCGAATACAGCGAGTGGATCATCAGCTGCAGCAGCTGCTTCACCTCGGTCTGGAAGCCCAGGGTTTCTTTGCGGCTCTCAACGGTCATCGCGGTCGTGCTCCATGGAATCGGTGTGCGGGCCGCGGGCGGCGGCCAATGCCTCCCGGTGTATGGGTCGGGGGCGGCTTTCTCAACCGTACGCCCTGCAGGAGGGGCTTCAGCCCCGACCGCAGCAACAGGGTCCGCGTCGGGCGATCACCGTGCCAGCGCGTTGCGGCGCGCTCTTCATTGCGGCATGTACGGGTCATTGCGGCATGTACGGGCTACCGGGGCGCGCACAAGGACGGGGACGTATCATGCGGGGCCTTCCGTTGCCGCCCTGCCGATGTCCCGCAGCTCTCGCCGCCATCCTCCCGCGTCCGCTCCCGCCATCCGCGGGACCGGCCATGTGCGGATCATCGGCGGACGCTGGCGTGGCACGAAGCTGGCCGTGCCGGACCGCCCGGGCCTGCGCCCCAGCAGCGACCGGGTGCGCGAGACCCTGTTCAACTGGCTGACGCCGGCGTTGCCGGGCGCGCGCGTGCTGGACCTGTTCGCGGGGACCGGCGTGCTGGGGCTGGAGGCGCTGTCGCGTGGGGCCGCACGGGCCGTGCTGGTGGAACGCGACCCGGGCCTCGCCGCAACGCTGCGCGAGGCGGTGACCAGGCTGTCCGCGCAGGCCGAGGTGCACGCGGCCGATGCGCTGGCGTGGATCGACGGTTGCCGCAACGCCTTCGACCTGGTCTTCCTGGACCCGCCCTTCGCCGATGGCCTGTGGGCGAAGGCGCTGGAGGGCCTGCTGCCGCGCCTCGCCCCCGGGGCCTGGGTCTACGTGGAATCGCCGACGGATCTCCCGCCGGATGTCCCGCCGTCCTGGGCGTTGCACCGCGAGGGGCGCACGCGCGAGGTCCGCTATGCCCTGTATCGCGCCCCGGGCCATCACGCCACTGTTACACTTCGGCCCGACGATCCGCCGGCGACGACTGAATGACTGTGGCGCGCAACCGGACGGCCGTGTACCCCGGCACGTTCGACCCCATCACCAATGGCCATATCGACCTGATCGACCGCGCTGCGCCGCTGTTCGAGCGCGTGATCATCGGGGTGGCGGAAAGCCCTGGCAAAGGCCCGGCGCTGCCGCTGGCCCAGCGCGTCGCGCTGGCCCGCGATGCGGTGGCGAAGCATCCGCATGTGGAAGTACAGGGCTTCGACGGCCTGCTCGCGCACTTCGTCAAGGACGTCGGCGGCGGCGTACTGCTGCGCGGCCTGCGCGCGGTGTCCGACTTCGAATACGAGTTCCAGCTGGCCAGCATGAACCGCCACCTGATCCCGGAGGTCGAGACGCTGTTCCTGACCCCTGCCGAGCAGTACGGCTTCATTTCCTCGTCGCTGGTGCGCGAGATCGCGCGACTGGGCGGCGATGTCTCCGGCTTCGTCCCGCCGGCCGTGACCGCAGCGCTGAAGGCGCAGTGGCAGAACAACAAGCAGGGCGCCTGAGCGCCACGATTCCGACAACCGTTTTACCAAGAGGGGGAATACCCATGAAGAAGTTCGCAAGCCGCATCATGCTCACCGCCTGCCTCGTGCTGCCGTTCGCGGCGTGCAAGAAGCAGGATGACGCCCCGGCCGAGCCGGCCGAAGTCGCGCTGGTCGCGCCGACCACGAACGAAGACGGCCCGTGGAAGGAATACCTGAGCAAGGTGGTCGACGCCAACATGGGCACGATCACCAATACGCCGTACGTGTACTACCTGCCGGCCGAGACGGATCCGGAGTTCGAGGCCAAGTACGGCCGCCAGCTGGACCAGGCCAAGGGTGCGGTTGCCCGTGGCGTGAGCAGCGGCAACCTGATCGCGTTCGGCTCGCCGAACAGCGCCAAGGTCGCCGACCTGGCCGTGGCCGCGTTCGAAGGCGTCGAGACGGACGCATTCAAGGGCGTGCGCGTGCTGTTCATCGGCAAGGCCGAGGACAGCGAGCGGGTGAAGGCCGCCGTTGCACCGAGCAGCGCCGAATACGTGTTCGTCGAAGCCAAGTGACCTTCCGGCGCGTGGCCGCCGCACGGCGGCCACGCCTCTGCCGGAAGATCATCCCCACGCAGGCGGGGATCCAGTGACTTTCAGTCGCGCGCCGCAGCCAGCCTGCAGCGACCGGGCATCGAATTGAGTGCTGCCGACGAATGCCAAGATGAAAGTCGCTAGCTTCCCGCCTTCGCGGGAATGACGGAACAAGATGTCCCTCAAGATCAACGAACTCTGCGTCAACTGCGATGTCTGCGAGCCGGCCTGTCCCAACCAGGCCATCTCGATGGGCGAGACGATCTACGTGATCGATCCGGCGCGCTGCACCGAATGCGTCGGCCATCATGACGAACCGCAATGTGTCGTCGTGTGCCCGGTCGAGTGCATCGACCCCGATCCGGCGTATCCTGAGACCCACGAAGCGCTGCTGGCGAAGATGCTGAGGCTGCAGGCCGGCTGATCGCCAGGCTACGCACGCGCTTCCTCCCGGTGTCCGTTTCAGGAGAAGTCGTGATCCATCGCCGTCTGTCCGCCCTGTTGTTCGTCGTCGCCTTCGCGCCTGCCGCGCTGGCTGCCGACGTCGTCCGTCCCAACATTCCCTCCCATCCGCCCGGTACCGCCATTGCCAGCGCGCACGCGCTCGCCACGCAGGCGGGCTTGGACGTCATCGCGCAGGGCGGCAACGCGTTCGACGCGGCCATCGCGGTGTCGTCGACGCTGTCGGTGGTGGAACCGATCAGTTCGGGCCTCGGCGGTGGCGGCTTCTTCCTGCTGCATGACGGCAACACCGGCAAGGATGTCTTCATCGATGCGCGCGAGACCGCGCCGGCCGCGTCGACGCCCGACAAGTATTTGTTGCCAAATGGCGACTTCAACCGCGACCGAGCCGAGAACGGCCCGTGGGCTGCCGGCATCCCCGGCCTGCCCGCTGCCTTCGTCCACGTGGCGGAGAAGTACGGCAGGCTGCCACTGAAAACGTCGCTGGCGCCGGCGATCCGCACGGCGCGCGACGGTTTTCCGGTCTATGCACGCATGGCGCGCGGCTACCAGGCGCGTCGCGACGTGATGGAGCGCTACAAGGGCACGCGCGCCGTGTTCCTGGCCAACGGCCAGCCGATCAAGGAGGGCGATGTCTTCAAACAACCCGATCTGGCGCGCACGCTTGAGCGTCTCGCCGCGCAGGGCTTCGATGGTTTCTACCGCGGCGAGACCGCCAAGCTGCTGCTGGCCGGCGTGAAGGCCGAAGGCGGGCAGTGGACGGCGAAGGAACTGGCCGGGTACACCGTGCGCGAGCGCGAACCGCTGACGTTCAAGTACAACGACTGGCAGGTGACGACGGCACCGCCGCCGTCGTCCGGCGGCGTGGCGCTGACGCAGATGCTGCAGATCCTCGATGCCTACGATCTGAACAAGCTCGACGAAGCGCAGCGCACGCACCTGATCGTCGAAGCAATGCGCCGCGCGTTCCGCGACCGCACCTTCTATCTCGGCGATCCGGATTTCGTCGAGATCCCGATGAAGACGCTGACCAGCCCGTACTACGCGGCCGGCCTGCGTGCGACGATCAATCCGCACAAGGCCACGCCGAGCGACCTGCTGTCGGGCCAGCAGACGCCGCTGGAAGACGAGGAAACCACGCACTTCTCCATCATCGATGCCGAAGGCAATCGCGTCGCCGGCACGCAGACCGTCAACCTGCTGTACGGCTCGGGCCTGGTGCCGCCCGGTACCGGTGTGCTGTTGAACAACGAGATGGACGATTTCGCGCTGAAGCCTGGCACGCCCAACGCCTTTGGCGTGATGGGCTACGACGCCAACGCGCCCAAGCCGGGCAAGCGCATGCTCAGTTCGATGACGCCGACCTTCCTGGAATCGCCGGACAAGGTGGCGGTACTGGGTACCCCGGGTGGCAGCCGCATCATCACCATGGTGCTGCTGGGCGTGCTGGGCTACGACGCGGGCCTCGATCCGCAGGCGGTCGCCGCGCTGCCGCGCTTCCACCACCAGTGGATGCCGGACCTGATCGAGATGGAAACCGACGCGCTGACGCCCGCGTCGCAGCAGGCGCTGGAAGCCATGGGCCACAAGTTCAAGGTCGCGGGTAACACCGCACAGGGTGGCCGTGGCTCCAGCCATGTCTGGGGCAACCTGCAGACGGTGGAGTGGGACAAGACCACCAACACCCTGCATGGCGGCAGCGATCCACGCAACGACGTCGGTGCGGCCAAGGTCGTCGAAACAACCGCGAAGCCCTGAATAGGGCGCTGTACTCCTGTAGGAGCGACGTAAGTCGCGACCGGAAAAGTCCGGTACACGAAGCAACGATAGTGCGTATTGATCGGATTGCCGCCTGATCCGACCGCAAGCGTGACCCAAGGATGGCGGTCGCGACTTACGTCGCTCCTACAGGTGAGCGCGCAGGCGTAGAATCGCCCCATGAAACTCTGGTCCCTGCTGGGCAATTCCCAGAAACTCGATGGGGGCGCGATGTTCGGCAACGCGCCGCGCGCCATGTGGGAGAAGTGGTCGCCGCCGGATGCGGAGAACCGCATCGAACTGGCCTGCCGCGCGCTGCTCGCGCAGCCACTGAACGGCAAGACCGTCCTGTTCGAGACCGGCATCGGCGCCTTCTTCGAGCCGAAGATGCGGGCGCGTTTCGGCGTGCAGGAAGACCGCCATGTGCTGCTCGACTCGCTGCAGGCGGCGGGCTTCTCGCACGAGGACATCGATGTGGTGGTGCTCAGCCACCTGCACTTCGACCACGCCGGCGGCCTGCTGGCGCCGTGGCAGGAGGGCATGGCGGCGACGCTTCTGTTCCCCAACGCCACGTTCGTCGTCGGTGCCGAGCACTGGCAGCGAGCATTGACGCCGCATCCGCGCGACCGCGCCAGCTTCATTCCCGAACTGCAACCCTTGCTGGAAGCGAGCGGGCGGCTGGAACTGGTCACCGGCGAACATTCGGTGGCGCTTGGCGAATCCGTGCGTTTCAGCCTCAGCGACGGCCACACGCCGGGCCTGATGCTGGCGGAGATCGTCGGACCGGAACGCGTGGGCGGGCAGGCGCACGGTGGCGTGGTGTTCTGCGCCGACCTGATCCCCGGCCGGTCGTGGGTGCACGTGCCGATCACCATGGGTTACGACCGCAACGCGGAACTGCTGATCGACGAGAAGCGGGCGTTCCTCGAAGACAAGCTGGCGCGCAACGTCCGCCTGTTCTTCACCCATGATCCGGGCTGCGCACTGGCGCAGGTGACCCGCGACGAGAAGGGCAAGTTCGGTGTCGCCCACGAGGTGGCTGACCTGCAGGCGCGCCCGTTGGCGGCGTGACCTCCGAAGCCGTGGGAGCGACGTAAGTCGCGACAGGACGATGTCTTCGCGACTTACGTCGCTCCCACGACAAGAATTTCGCTAGGACAGGCGAAGTTTCAGCCGATCCGCGTGCCGAATATGCGGTCGCCGGCATCGCCCAGGCCGGGCAGAATGTAGCCCTTGTCGTTGAGGCGCCCGTCGATGGCGGCGGTGTAGACCTCGACGTCGGGGTGCGCCGCTTCCAGTGCCTTCAAGCCCTCCGGCGCGGCGACCAGGAAGATGCCCTTGATCCGTTTCGCGCCGGCGCGCTTGAGCATGTCGATGGTGGCGATCAGCGTGCCGCCCGTGGCCAGCATCGGATCGAGGATCAACGCGTCGCGCTCCTCCAGCCGCCCGGTCAGTTTTTCGAAGTACGGCACCGGCTGCAGCGTCTCTTCGTCGCGTTGCAGGCCGACCACGCTGACGCGCGCGGTGGGGATCAGCGCCAGCACGCCCGGCAGCATGCCCAGGCCGGCACGCAGGATCGGCACCAGCGTGATCTTGGCACCGCCGATCTTCTTCACCTCCACCGGCCCGGCCCAGCCGGCCATCGTTTCGGTCGTCAGTTCGAGGTCGGCCGTTGCTTCGTACGCGAGCAGGGTGCCGAGTTCGGTGACCAGTTCGCGGAAATCCTTGGTGTTGAGGCCGGCGTTGCGCAGCAGGCCGATCTTGTGCTGCACGAGGGGATGGCGGACTTCGACGGTTTTCATGGGCGGGCGGAGGCGATGACGGCGATGCGGATAGTGTGACCGAAATATGACGTCACGGCGGTGTCACCTGCGCATCGCGCATGCGACCAATGTCGATGGGACTGTCATGCCAGTGAAAGATCGCGGACATAAGGTCTGCACCCGGTATTCACATCCTCCGGGACTCCCCCATGTCGTCCAAACATCCGCTCCACGTCGCCGTCGTGCTTGCGCTGGCGATGGCCAGCCATGCGTCGAACGCGCACGCACAGTCCTCATCCGCCACGTCACCCGACGGCAGCGCCGACGCCACCACGCTTGACCGCATCGAGGTGCGCCCGCAGCTGGAACAGCAGATGCGCGCGATCGACTTCAAGCGTGGTGCCGACGCCATCCAGGACACGGTGTCCTCCGATGCGATGGGCCAGTACCCGGACAAGAACGTTGGCGAGTCGCTATCGCGCCTGCCGGGTGTCAGCGCGACCCGCGACCAGGGCGAAGGCCGCTTCGTCGTCGTGCGTGGCCTGGATGCCGCCTTCAACAGCGTCAGTGTGGACGGCGTCGCCATCGGCACGCCGGAAGACGCCAGCCGCGCCGCGCCGCTGGACGTCATTCCCTCCGATTCCACCGAGCGCCTGACCGTGGTGAAGGCGCCGACGCCGGACATGCCGGGCGACGCCATCGGCGGCGCCATCGTGGTGGAATCCGCCTCGGCGTTCGACCGCGACGGCCGGAGCATCCGCGCCAAGGCCGAGATGAGCCACCAGAACCTGAGCGGCGAGACCAGTCCCAAGGCCTCATTCAACTACAGCGATCTCTTCGCCGACGGCACCTTCGGCCTGGCGCTGGGCCTGAGCTACCAGGACCGCAACTACGAGTCCGACAACATCGAAGTCGAGTACGACAAGCAGGATGAGCGCGACGGACTGACCCCGATCGAGGTCCAGCAGCGCAAGTACAGCATCAACCGCGAGCGCACGGGCGTGAACCTCAACCTCGACTGGCGCCCCAGCGAAGGCAACAGCTATTACCTGCGCACGTTGTACACCGACTTCACCGACGCTGAGACGCGCCAGAACAGCATCATCCCGGTGGGCGAGGGCGACATCAGCGTCAACGCAGACGGCACCTACACCGTCGACGGCATCGATCCGGGCGATTTCAGCCGTCGCGTCCGCTTCCGCACCAAGGAAGAAGACACCTTCACGATCAGTGCGGGCGGCGAGAACCGCTTCGGCGCCGGCTCCGTTGTCGACTACAAGCTCGGCTTCACCAAGACGCGCGAGCGCGTGGAAGACGAAGTGGAAGCGCGCTTCGAATACGAGGGCGACGACGACGTCTCCATCCTGATGGATGCGTCGTGCCCGATCCCGCGCTACACGATCTCCGACAATCCGTCGGGCGGCTGGCTGGACAACGACAACTATGCGTTCAACCGCTTCGTCATCGCACCGAAGTGGGTGGACGACAAGGAGCACAGCGCGCAGGTGAACTTCACCTTCGTCGGCGACACCGTCACCTGGAAGACCGGTCTGCTGGGTCGCTGGCGCGACCGCGACGTGGATATCGACGAGGCCGAGCTGCGCCGGGGACCGGACCCCAACCTGGGTAGCTGGACTACCGGTTCGCCGCGCTACACGCACGGCAACATGGGCGACGGCATCAGTTCGCGCGCCATGAACCGCTACCTGCGCGATCATCTGTCCGATTACACCGCGCGTCCGCGCGACGTGGCGGCCAACACCGAGGTTTCGCTGATCGAAGACTACACGGCGAGCGAGGACATCCTGGCCGGCTACCTGATGGCGACGATGGACTTCGACAAGCTGCGCGTTATCGCCGGCGCCCGCGTCGAGCGCACCGAGTTCGAGGCCACCGGCAACGTCGTCGACCTGGAAGACGAGGAGACGATCCGCGCCATCACCACCCGCGATGTTTCCAGCAGTTACACCAGCGTGCTGCCGGGCCTGCACCTGCGTTACGACATGGGCGACTGGGTGCTGCGTAGCGCCTACACCACCACCATCGCGCGTCCGTCGTTCGGCAGCATCTCGCCGCGCACTCGCATCAACCGCGACGAAGAAGAAGTCGAGCTGGGCAATTCCGAGCTGGATCCGTACACATCGCGCAACGTCGACATCTCGATCGAGCGCTACCTGGGCGAGACCGGCATCGTCTCGGCCGGCCTGTTCTACAAGAACATCGACGACTACATCGTCGACATGACCACGCGCGACAATCCGGACTACCAGGGTTTCGATGTGACCATGCCGGTCAACGGCGACAAGGCGACGGTATATGGTGCCGAACTGAACTGGCAGCAGCACTTCGACAGCGGCCTGCTACTGGGTTTCAGTGCGACCTGGCTGGACACCGAATACGGAATCAACGGCCGCAGCTTCACCCTGCCGAACGCCTCGGACCGCCTGTACAGCGCGCACATCGGTTACGAGAAGGGTGGCCTGAGCACGCGCATCGCAGCCGTTCGCCGCAGTGAGTACCTCGACGAGGTGGATGCCAGCGACAGCGATTTCGATATCTGGGTGGCAGCGAACACCCAGCTCGACTTCAGCCTGGACTACAAGGTCAGCGACCAGTGGGGCTTCTACTTCGAAGCCTCCAACCTGCTGGACGAGCCGCTGGAGCTGTACCACGGTTCGCCGTCCAACACGCTGCAGAACGAACTGTACGGCCGTACCTACACGGCCGGCGTCAAGCTGCGCTTCTGACGGCTGCGTGCGGTCCGTCGACACTACCTCGGCGGACCGTCGTCCGTTCACGCGTCGCCGAACTTCCAAGGAAACAACGATGATCCAAGCCCGCCTGCTGTTCCCCGCCTTGATCGCCAGCCTGCTGATCACTGGTTGCACCGGAAAATCCGCTGTGCCTGCCGCAGACATGCGCGATTCCGACGAGAAGGCGTCGCGCGCTGCGACGACGCCCGACGCGCGCGACATTCCGGTGATCAAGGAAGCCTTCCTGACGCCGATGACGCCGGCCGACAACATCGACTCGCCGGCCTCGTGGACGAACGCCGACGGCAAGCGCTGGCTGATCGCCACCGCGAAGGCGACCGACAAGCTGGTGGTCTACGACGGCCAGACCGGGGCACATCTGCGCGACGTCGGCACAGCGGGCGAAGGTGCGGGCCAGTTCAAGCGACCGAACGGCATCGCGGTGGTCGATGACCTGGTGTTCGTGGTCGAGCGCGACAACCATCGTGTGCAGGTGCTGTCTTTGCCGGATTTCACGCCGGTGCTCAGCTTCGCCGCCGAGCAGTTGCAGAAGCCCTATGGCCTGTGGGTCAACAGGACCGGCGAGGGCTACCAGGTCTACGTCACCGATGCCTACATGGCGGGCGAGGACGCGAAGGGCGACGACATCCTGCCGCCGCTCGACCAGCTGGACAGGCGCGTGTGGCGCTTCGAGGTCGCGCGACATGGCGATGCGCTGGCGGCGAAGGCCGTCGGCAGCTTCGGTGACGCCACGGCCGACGGTGCGCTGCGCGTGGTCGAGTCGATCTGGGGCGATCCGGCCAATGATCGCCTGCTGATCGCCGAGGAAGACGAGACCTACGCGAACGAGTTGAAGGTCTACGACCTGGCGGGCAAGTACGCCGGCAAGACCATCGGCCGCGATGTGTTCAAGGCGCAGTCCGAAGGCATCATGCTGAAGACCTGCGGCGACGGCAGCGGTTGGTGGCTGACCACCGAGCAGGGCAAGGGCCGCACGGTGTTCCACCTGTTCGACCGCAGGACACTGGCGCACACCGGCGCGGTGACCGGCGCGCAGGTTGCCAATACCGATGGCATCTGGCTGGACGCGTCCACGTCGGAGCGCTTCCCCGAGGGCGTGCTGTACGCCGTGCACGACGACCAGGGCGTCGTGGCGTTCGATTGGCGCGACATCGCCAAGGCGCTGCAACTGCCGGCGTGCCAGACCCCATGAGCCAGGGCCGAATGATGCGGCAATGCCTGCTGATCGTGCTGCTGCTGGGCGCCTGCGCGGGGGCAAGCGCACAGGACGCGGCGGCGCGTCCGCCGGAGCCGAACACGCGCGTGCCGGAAGGTGTGCTGCGCTATGCGCCGACGGGATTTCCGGATCGCATCGTGGCCTCCCCGGCGCAGGATGCGGGCACCGGTTTCGCCGTGGCGTGGCGCACGGACGCGAAGGTCGAGGCGCCGCTGCTGGAGATCGTCGTGGCCGGTGATTCGCCGGACATGGGCGAACCGCGCAGGATCACCGCCGCCAGCACCGTGCTGAAGACCGAGAACGGCAGTGCGCACCATCACCGTGCCGACGTCGATGGCCTGCAGCCTGACACGCTGTATGCATGGCGCGTGCAGGGCGACCGCACCTGGAGCGCGTGGCGCCACACGCGTACGGCGGCCGCGACACCAGGACCGCTGACCCTGCTGTACTTCGGCGATACGCAGAACAAGAACGTCAGCCTCACCACGCGCGTGGTGCGCGAAGCGATGCGCCACGCGCCTGACGCACGGCTGGCGCTTTACGCCGGCGACCTGGTCAGTGGCGGCGATGGCGAAGACGACAACGAGTGGGGCGAGTGGTTCGAAGCGAACGAGGTGCTGCCGACCTCGCTGGTCGTCGCGCCGGCACCGGGCAACCATGAGTACTTCGAGGAGTTCGAGGACACCCCGCAGGAGCGTCGCGTGCTGGGTGCGCATTGGCCGGTGACGTTCGCGCTGCCGGGCAACGGCGTGGCGCAGGCGAAACGGACGACGTACTGGTTCGACTACCAGGACGTGCGCGTGGTCGTGATCGATGGCACCTCGGCGCTCGATCTCGGCACGGCGAAAGCGCAGGCCGCGTGGCTGGACCGGGCGCTGGCGTCCAATCCGCACCGCTGGAGCATCGTGCTGACGCACCAGCCGTTCTTCTCGCCGCGCGAGGGACGCGACAACGTGCCGTTGCGCCAGCACCTGTTGCCGGTGATCCGTCGGCACAAGGTCGACCTGGTGCTGCAGGGGCACGACCATGTCTATGGCCGCCTGAAGGCGCCACCGCCGGTATTCGTGGTTTCGGTCACCGGCGCCAAGCAGTACCGGCTCTCGGACGAAGCACGCAAGACGATGCGGCCGGTCGCAGAGGACACCCAACTGTTCCAGGTACTGCGTTTCGACGGTCCGCGTCTGCGTTACGAAGCGCGTACCGCGACGGGACGTCTGTACGATGCCTTCGATCTCGTCGACGACGGGGAGAAGGGCAAGCAACTGGTCGAGCGCACGGAAGGTCGCATCGACGAACGCGCCTGCACGCGTGCCGAAACCCTCAAGGGTCGCGCCGACCGGTGCTGGGAATGATCGATGCCGCAGAGCCGAGCCTGCTCCGCTCATTGATGCGAAAGGAGCGCCGAGTAATTGCCGTCGTCCCCGCGCAGGCGGGGATCCAGCGATTCAAGCCATTGGAAGCAAAGACACTGGGTTCCCGCATTCGCGGGAATGACGAGCGAAAGGCGAGTTGTTCAGAGATTCCCTGATGCATCACCCATCCATTCAAGCGCAGTGGAGCAAGCTCCGCTCTACCGGAGTGACCATGAAACATTTTTCTGTCGGAGTACTGCTTCTCTTGTTTGCCGCGAGCGCGCTGGCCCGTGAGGCCCACATCCGCCATCCGTTTCTGGCGCAGCAACCGAAAGCGGCGCCGGACGAAGTCCTGCTGGCGGTGGAGATTCCCGCCGGCAGCTTCACCAAGTACGAGATCAACGACGAAGGGCTGGTCTACGTGGACCGCTTCCAGTCGATGCCGGTGGCGTATCCCGCCAACTACGGCTCCATGCCGCGCACGCTGGCCGGCGACGGCGATCCGCTCGACGCGCTGGTGCTGACGCGCGAACCGCTGCATCCGGGCGTGCTGGTGAAATTCCGTCCCATCGGCGTGCTGCGCATGCTCGACGACGGCCAGCGCGACGAGAAGATCATCGGCGTACCCGCCGACAAGGTCGATCCGACCTACGCCAACATCCGCGACCTGGCCGATCTGCCGGAGATCGAGCGCCAGCGCATCGAGGCGTTCTTCCGCGTCTACAAGGACCTGCCGAAGGGCCGCAATCCGGTGCAGCTCGATGGCTATGGCGATGCGAAGGAAGCGAAGGCGCTGATCCAGGCATCGCTCGAGCGCTTCACTGCACAACCGTAGGGTGGGCCTTGGCCCACCGGCGAAATCCAGACGGCGGGCCAAGGCCCGCCCTACGGAAAAGAAAAAAGCGAGCCGAGGCTCGCCTTCTTCGTCATACGGACCGCGAGGCTCAGGCCGCCGCAGCCTGACTGATCCGCGGACCTTCGCGCAGCGCCTTGCCGACCATGCCGACCAGCAGGTCCAGCTCTTCACCGTCCATCGCGAAGTGCGGGGTGAAGCGCAGCGAGTTCGCACCGCCGTGGATGACGTTCAGACCCTGCTGGCGTAGCCATTCCTCGGTGGAACCGGTGCCGTAGCACTTGAACGCTGGCGACAGCTCGCACGAGAACAGCAGGCCGGTGCCCTGCACGTTGGTGATCAGGCCGCCGAGTTCCGCCTGCAGCTGCTGCAGCTTCTGCACCGCTTCGACGCCACGCTTGCGGATGTTCTCGCGCACCTGCGGGGTCAGCTGGGCCAGGGTGGCGCAGGCCACGTCCAGCGCGCGCGGGTTGGTGGTCATGGTGTTGCCGTACACGCCCTTGCGGTACAGGCCGGCGGCGCGCTCGTTCACCGCCAGCACCGACAGCGGGTACTGCGCGGCGTTGAGCGCCTTGGAGTAGGTCTCCATGTCCGGCGCGTCCAGGCCTTCGAAGCCCGGGTAGTCGACGATCGACAGCACGCCGTGCGCACGCAGGCCGGCCTGGATGGAGTCCACCAGGAACAGGCTGCCGTGGCTGCGGGTCAGTTCGCGCGCGGCGGCGTAGAACGCCGGCGGCACCGAGCGGCCCGGATCGCCTTCGCCCATCACCGGCTCCAGGAATACGGCCTCGACGAACCAGCCCTTGGCGTCGGCATCGGCGAACGCCTGCTTCAGCGCGTCCACGTCGTAGGGCGGGATGGCGATGACCGAATCCTCGCCGCGGTAGCTCGCCAGGTGCTGCTGGTAGGACTTGCGCGAGGAATCCGAATACAGCGCCGGGCGTTCGGTGCGGCCGTGGAAGCTGCCCTTCACCACGATGCGCTTGATGGTGCGGCCGGCATGGCGACCGTCCGGATCGGTCATCAGCTTGCTGTTGATGTCGGCGATGCGCGCGGCCAGGCCGACGGATTCGGAACCGGAATTCAGGCACAGGAACTTGGCGAACGGGCAGCCGCCGCGGGTGTGGCCGATCTCGTTGCGCAGGGCGCGGTCGAAGCGCAGCTGCGACAGGCTGGGCGTCATGATGTTGGCCATCACCTGCGGGCGGGCCATCGCGTCCAGCACGGCGGCGGGGGTATGGCCGAAGCCGAGCATGCCGTAGCCGCCGGCGTCGTAGAGCACCGCGCCATTGAGCGTGACCACCCACGGCCCGCGACCGGCGAGGGCGATGTACGGGTTGATGGCGTCGTCGGCGTAGAAATTGACGTAGCCGGCCTGCACCGCGCGCAGCTGCTCGGCTTCGTCCAGGTCGAACAGCTCGGCGAACTCGTCCTGCAAGCGGGCGTGCTCGGCGGCGGCGGCTTCGATGGCGGCGACCAGGTCGGGGTGGCCCTTGGCGAGGCGTTCGACGGAGGCGTCGTCCAGGCCGACGGTGAGGCGCTGTCCCCTGTGGGCGCGGAGCGGGGCAAGGTGGTCGGTCAGGGCCATGGAAATCCTCCGGCGGCAAGCGGTAAACCCGTATTATCGGGAATAATTCGTCATTTGACAGTTGTGAACTGCGCGGATTTAGAGGATATTTCGTCGATTCGACGAAGCTCGTCCAAACAATCCCACTCAATGAAGCTCACCGACGCCGACCAGCAACTGCTCTCAATGCTCCGTGAGAACGCGAGGGCGTCCACCGCCCAGATCGCGCGTCGCCTGAGCCTGTCGCGGACCACGGTGCAGAGCCGCATCGAGCGGCTGGAACGCGAAGGCGTGATCAGCGGTTACACCGTGCGCGTGCACGACGAATACGACCGCAGCCACCTGCGCGCGCACATCATGATCGCCGTGCACCCGAAGCAGATGACCTCGGTGGTCGCGGCGCTGCGCGCGATGCCGGAATTGCGGGTGCTGCATTCGGTCAGTGGCGGCCACGACCTGATCGCCATCGGCGCGGTACCCACCGTCGGCGACATGGATCTGCTGACCGACCGCATCGGCGCCCTCGAAGGCGTGGAGCGCACCACCTCGTCGATCGTGCTGTCGACCAAGTTCGAACGCTGACGACGGGGCGTCCGGGCAGGCTCCCGTACAATGCACGCCCCCGCAAGGCCTCGACCGTGAAGAAGTCCGATTTCCATTTCGACCTGCCCGAGGCGCTGATCGCCCAGGCGCCGCTGCCGGAGCGTTCCGCCAGCCGCCTGCTGGTGGTGCCGCCGGGCGATGCGCCGTTCGCGGACCGGCACGTGCGCGACCTGCCCGAATGGCTGCAGCCCGGCGACCTGCTGGTGTTCAACGACACCCGCGTGATCCCCGCGCGCCTGTTCGGCCAGAAAGAGAGCGGTGGACGGGTGGAGATCCTGATCGAGCGCCTGCTGCCGGAAAACGCGGCGCGCGCGCAGATCGGCGCCAGCAAGTCGCCGAAACCGGGCAGCCGCATCCAGCTGGATGCCGGCGGCGAAGCGGAGGTGGTCGGGCGCGACGGCGAGTTCTACCAGTTGCGCTTCCATGTGCCCGGCGCACTGGAAAGCTGGCTGCAGAAGGCCGGTCGCCTGCCGTTGCCGCCGTATATCCAGCGAGCGCCGGGGCAGGACGACGACGAGCGCTACCAGACCGTGTTCGCACGCGAGCTGGGTGCGGTGGCGGCGCCGACCGCCGGCCTGCATTTCGACGACGCGCTGCTGGCGACGCTGCGCGACCGTGGCGTGGAATTCGGCCACGTGACGCTGCACGTCGGCGCCGGCACCTTCCAGCCGGTGCGCGTGGACAACATCCTCGAACACCACATGCACAGCGAGTGGCTCAATGTCGGGCCGGCGCTGGTCGAGCAGGTGCGTGGCGCGCGCGCGCGCGGCGGCCGTGCCATCGCAGTGGGTACCACCGTCGTGCGCGCGCTGGAGTCGGCGATGCGGGACGGCGAGCTGCAGCCGTTCGCCGGTGAGACGCAGATCTTCATCTTCCCCGGCTACCGCATCCGCAGCGTCGACGCGATGGTCACCAACTTCCACCTGCCGGAAAGCACGCTGCTGATGCTGGTCAGTGCGTTCGCCGGCAAGGACCGGGTCATGTCCGCCTATGCGCACGCGGTGCGCGAGCAGTACCGGTTCTTTTCGTATGGGGACGCGATGCTGCTGTTTCCGGAGCACGGGCAATGAGCCTGCCACTTTCCCTCTACCGTCATCCCGGCGCAGGCCGGGACCCAGCGACGTTCGCTTTCCCCTTGCCGAAGACACTGGGTCCCGGCCTGCGCCGGGATGACGGGCAAAAGCCTGCTTTCGGTGAGATGGAGCCGTGCGCATGAGTCGCATGTCCTTCGACCTGCTGACCACCGACGGCGCTGCTCGTCGTGGCCGGCTGACGTTCCCGCGCGGCACCATCGAAACGCCGGCGTTCATGCCGGTGGGTACGTATGGCTCGGTGAAGGGCATCCTGCCCGAACACGTCGAGGATCTCGGTGCCGAGATCATCCTCGGCAATACCTTCCACCTGTACCTGCGGCCTGGCCTGGACGTGATCGGCGCGCACGGCGGGCTGCACGGTTTCGCGCGCTGGGACAAGCCGATCCTCACCGACTCCGGCGGTTTCCAGGTGTTCTCGCTCGCGCACCGGCGCAAGATCACCGAGCAGGGCGTGACGTTCGCTTCGCCGGTCGACGGCAGCAAGGTGTTCCTCGGCCCCGAGGAGAGCATGAACATCCAGCGCGTGCTGGGTTCGGACATCGTCATGATCTTCGACGAATGCCCGCCGGTGAACGTCGACGGCAAGCCGGTGCACCCGCGGGTGATCGAACGTTCCATGGAGCTGTCGCTGCGCTGGGCCGAACGCTCGAAACGCGCCCACGAAGGCAACGACGCGGCGCTGTTCGGCATCGTGCAGGGCGGCGTGCACCACGACCTGCGGTCGCGGTCGGCGGATGGGTTGAAGGCGATCGGCTTCGACGGCTATGCGATCGGCGGCCTCGCGGTCGGCGAGACCGAGCAGGAGCGCAACCTCACGCTCGAACACACCTGCCCGCAGCTGCCTGCGGACCAGCCGCGCTACCTGATGGGCGTGGGCCGGCCGGAAGACCTGGTGGAAGCGGTGGCGCGCGGCGTGGACATGTTCGACTGCGTCATGCCGACCCGCAACGCGCGCAACGGCCACTTCTTCACCTCGACCGGCACGGTGCGCATCCGCAATGCGAAGTACGAGCACGACCTGCAGCTGATCGAGCCGGGCTGCGGCTGCTACGCGTGCCGCAACGGATTCACCCGCAGCTACCTGCGCCACCTGGACCGCTGCAACGAGATGCTGGCGCCGATGCTGGGTACCCTGCACAACCTCTGGTACTACCAGCAGGTGATGGCGCAGATGCGTGCGGCCATCGCGGAAGGGCGGTTCGAGGACTTCCGGGCGGCTTTCTATGCGGCCCGGGGCATGGACACGCCGGGCTGATCTTCGCCATGTCGTGGAGCCGGGTTCGCCCGGCTCCGCAGGGCGGCAGGCATCCGATGCCGGGACGAAGGGCATGGAGCGAGCGCCGCTCCGCGTGTTACCGGCGCGCGGGCCAGGTTTGCCGACCAGGGGAACCAAATCGGTCCGGAGCGGTCTTTTCCGGTCCGGGCCGTGGGGTGGCCCGGGCGGGGCTTCCCGACGCGTGGCATAATCCCCGGCTGCTTTTCATACCGAATGGACAAGTCCATGAATCTGCTTGATTTCTTCGTTGCCCCCGTGATCGCCCAGGCCGCACCGGCGCAGGGCATGGGCGGCTTCGGCCTGCTGATGCCGATCGCCCTGATCGCCATCATGTACTTCCTGATGATCCGCCCGCAGATGAAGCGCGCCAAGGAGCACCGCTCCATGCTGGACAAGCTGTCCAAGGGCGATGAAGTCATCACCTCGGGCGGCATCGCCGGCACCGTCACCGACATCGGCGACAACTTCGTCACGCTGGAAGTGGCCGACAACGTGCGCGTGCGCGTGCAGAAGGCCGCGGTGGGCAACGTGCTGCCGAAGGGCACGCTGAAGTCCGCCTGATCCGCCCGCTCCGGCCTGCCGCCCGCGTGGCGGGCCGGATCCCGCTGTTTCCGAACCACTGTTGAGCGCATGCCCGGGAAGGGCCTGCGCGGGTCGCCACGATGCTTGAATTCCCACGCTGGAAATACGTCCTGATCCTGATCGTCGTGTTGGCGAGCGCGCTGTACGCGCTGCCCAACCTGTATCCGCAGGATCCCTCCGTCCAGATCACCGCCAACCGCGGCTTCGCCGTCGATGCCGCGCTGCGCGGTCGCGTCGACGCCGCGCTGAAGGACGCGGGCGTGCAGGCGAAGGAGGTCGATACCGAGGCCACCAGCATGCTCGTGCGCCTGCCGAGCCTCGAGGCGCAGACCGCCGCCAACGACGCGTTGCGCAAGGCGCTGGGCGAGGACTACCTGGTCGCCCTGAGTCTGGCGTCCACCGTGCCGGACTGGATGGCCAACTTCGGCGCGCGCCCGATGGTGCAGGGCCTGGACCTGCAGGGCGGCGTGCACTTCGTGTTGCAGGTGGACCAGAAGGCGGCGCTGGACAAGCGCGTCGATGGCTACCTGGAAGACACCCGCGTCACCCTGCGCGACAAGCGCATCCGCTACACCGCCGTCGAGCGCCGTCCCAACAACAGCATCGTGGTCACGCTGGCGGACGGCGAGGACGTGGCTGCCGCCCAGCAGGCGCTGGCGCAGACCCTGAGCGCGCGTGGCGCCAATGCCGGCGCGCTGGCCGCGGGGTCGGGCCTGAGTTACCAGGCCGCAGGCCAGCAGATCACCATCGGCCTGCCGCAGGCCGAACTGGAGCAGATCGCCAGCGAGGCGATCGAGCAGAACCTGACCACGCTGCGCAACCGCATCAACGAGATCGGCGTGGCCGAGCCGATCATCCAGCGCCAGGGCAACGACCGTGTCGTCGTGCAGCTGCCGGGCGTGCAGGACACGGCCGAAGCCAAGCGCCTGATCGGCGCGACCGCCACGCTGGAGTTCCGCGCCGTGGTCGACGGCAATGCGGCCGATGCCGTCGCCAGCGGCCGCATCCCGCCGGAAGCCAAGGTCTACCAGCTGCGCGACAACGCCGGTCCGGTGCTGCTCAACAAGCGCGTGCTGGCCTCGGGCGACGAGATGGTCAACGCGCGCGTCGGTACGGACAACAACGGCCTGCCGGCGGTCGACGTGACCCTCAACAACATCGCCGGCCAGCGCATGTTCGACTACACCAGCGCCAACGTCGGCAAGCTGATGTCGGTGGTCTACATCGAGCGCGTGCCGACCGTGACCGTGGTCGACGGCAAGGAAGTGCGCAGCGTGCGCGTGCGCGAGGAAGCGCTGTCGCCGACCCGTATCGCCGGCGTGTTCGGCAAGAACTTCCAGACCACCGGCCTGGAGAAGACCGAAGCCGACAACCTGGCCAAGCTGCTGCGTGCCGGTTCGCTGGCTGCGCCGATGGACTTCATCGAAGAACGCGTCGTGGGCCCCAGCCTGGGTGCCGAGAACGTCGCGCGCGGCACCAAGGCGGTGGTGTACTCCTTCGTCTTCGCACTGGCGTTCTTCCTGGTCTACTACCGCATGTTCGGCCTGATCACCTGCGTGGCGCTGCTGCTGAACCTGGTGATGGTGGTGGCGGTGATGTCGCTGTTCGGCGCCACCATGACGCTGCCGGGCTTCGCCGGCCTGGCGCTGACCATCGGCATGTCGGTCGACGCCAACGTGCTGATCAACGAGCGCATACGCGAGGAGCTGCGGGCGGGGGTTCCGCCACAGGCCGCCATCGCGACCGGTTACGACAAGGCGTCGGGCACCATCTTCGACTCCAACATGACCGCGCTGCTGGCCGGCGTGGCGCTGTACGCGTTCGGCACCGGTCCGCTGAAGGGGTTCGCGGTGACGATGGTCATCGGCATCCTGACCTCCGTGTTCACCGCGGTCACCGTATCGCGCGGCATCGCCACCCTGATCTACGGCGGTCGCCGCAAGATCAAGTCCATCGCCATCTGACGGGAGACAGAAGATGAGCCTTTTCCCGTTGCGGCTGATTCCGAACACCACCAACTTCAACTTCATGCGCGTGCGCTGGATATCCATCGGCGTCGCGACGCTGCTGGCCGTCGCCGCGATCGGCGCCATCGCGTTCAAGAGCTTCAACTTCGCGCTGGACTTCACCGGCGGCACCGTGGTCGAGCTGCGTTTCCAGACGCCGCCGAACGTGGACAACGTGCGCCAGCGCCTGGAAACCGGCGGCTATGGCAGCGCGCAGGTGCAGACTTTCGGCACCGGCAGCGACCTGCTGGTGCGCCTGCAGCCGCGCGAGGACGCCGGTACGGCGGAAGGCGCCGAGGCCAGCAACCGCACCGCGCAGGACGTGCTGCGCCTGGCGTCCAGCGAGGGCAACACCGCGACGGTGATGCGCAGCGAGTTCGTCGGTCCGCAGGTCGGCAAGGAACTCGCGCTCAACGGCCTGTACACGCTGCTGTTCGTGGTGGTGGGCTTCCTGATCTACATCGCCGTGCGCTTCGAGTGGAAGTTCGCCGTCTCGGCGATCGTCACCACCCTGGCGGACGTGTTGATCGTGGCCGGCTTCTTCGCCTTCAGCGGCATCGAGTTCGACCTGACCATCCTGGCCGGCCTGCTGTCGGTGATGGGCTTCTCGATCAACGACAAGATCGTGGTGTTCGACCGCGTGCGCGAGAACTTCCGCAACCTGCGCGCCGAGCCGATGGAAATCCTGAACCGCTCGATCAACCAGACGCTGTCGCGCACGATCATCACCTCGTTCGTCGCGTTCCTCACCGTGTTCGCCCTGTACCTGTACGGTGGCGGCTCGCTGGAAGGCATGGCGTTGTCGCAGATGATCGGCATCGTGCTGGGTACCGTCTCGTCGATCTTCGTGGCCTGCCCGCTGCTGACGCTGGGCTTCCTGACGGTCACCAAGCAGGACCTGATGCCGAAGGCGAAGGACGATGCGCTGCTGGCGCGCCGTCCGTAAGCGCCTCGTTCCCTGGGTACGTACAGAAAGGCCACGCATTGCGTGGCCTTTTTCTTGAGCGTCATTTCTGTAGGAGCGACGTGAGTCGCGACCGCAACGGCCAGGTCGACAGGATCAAATGGCCTGGCGACGGTTGATCAGGCCAGGCTGCGCTTGCGGCCGACCGCTCCCGTGTGTTCCGGCTTCCGGTCGCGACTCACGTCGCTCCTACAGGCGCAAGCAGGCGATCAACCGTTGAACGCCGCCGCGTAACCCGAAGACACGATGGTCTTCTGCAGCGCCTCGGCCACCTTGAGGTTGCCGGCGACGATCTGGCGGGGCAGGGCGGTGCGGCCGTCGATCTTGCCGAGCGCGGCGCCACGGAAATCGCAGACCTTGCCACCGGCCTCGCGCACCAGCAGCACGCCGGCAGCGATGTCCCAGTCCTTCACGCCGGCTTCGAAGTAGGCATCGGAACGGCCACAGGCGACGTAGGCCAGGTCGAGCGCGGCCGAACCGGTGCGGCGGATGTCTTCCGCGTGCACCAGCAGCTCGCGCACGCATTCCAGCTGCGCGCCGGCGCGGGCGCGCTCGCGCGGCGGGAAGCCGGTGGTGATGATGGTGCCGGCCAGGTCCTTGCGGTCCGCCACGCGGATGCGGCGTTCGTTGAGCTGTGCGCCCGCGCCGCGGCTGGCGGTGAACAGGTCGTTGCGCAGCGGGTCGAAGATGACGGCATCGGTCGGCTCGCCGTTGTCCACCAGCGCGATGGACACGCAGTAGTGCGGGAAACCGCGCAGGTAGTTGCTGGTGCCGTCCAGCGGGTCGATCACGAAGGTGTAGCGGCCGTTGATCTGGGCGCCGCTTTCCTCGCCGACGAACCCGTAGTCCGGGTAGGCGCGGCGCAGTTCCTTGATGATGACCTTCTCGGCGTCGGCGTCGACTTCGCTCGCATAGTCCATCCGCTCCTTCTGCACCACGTTCAGCGCATCCAGCTTGTTGATGCTCCGCAACAGCACGTTGCCTGCGAGGCGGGCGGCCTTGGTCATGACGGTGACAACGGGCTTCTGCATGCGAACGGACCTCGGACAGGCGTAGGGCGGGGCGAACAAGTGGAAAAGAGCGGCACGGCGCGGAGACCGGCCCGCGCAGTTTACCATTCGACCCCATGAATACGCCTCTTTCCCCGCACGGTGCCGCCTTCGCGGACTCCGTTTCCCCCGGCGCTGCCGCCCGCCTGCGCGTGGTGCTGGTCGGCACGCAGCACCCGGGCAACATCGGCGCAGCCGCACGCGCGCTGAAAACCATGGGGCTGGCACGCCTGGTCCTGGTGGCGCCCGAGGACTACCCCGCCGACGAGGCCTACCGCCGCGCCGCCGGTGCCGACGACCTGCTGGGCGATGCCCTGGTCGTGGATACGCTGGCCGACGCCGTGGCCGATTGCCATCTCGTGCTCGGATGCACGGCGCGCAGCCGTCGTGTCCAGTTGGAGGAGCACGCGCCCCGGCAGGCGGCTGCGCTGGCGATAGGCCGGGCTGCGGCGGGCGGCGAGGTGGCGCTGGTGTTCGGCCGCGAGCGCACCGGCCTGAGCAATGAGGAGCTGCAGCTGTGCCACGCGGCCGTGCACATCCCCGCCAACCCCGAGTACAGCTCGCTGAATCTGGCGGCGGCCGTGCAGGTACTGGCGTACGAACTGCGGATCGCCTTGCTGGACGGGGTGCCCGTGGCCGAACCGGTGCCGGTGCATCCCGACGAGGTCCCCGCCAGCCACGCGCACCTGGAAGGGTTCTTCACCCAGCTGGGCGACACGCTGGACGCCATCGACTTCCACAAGGGACGTGCGCCGGATTCGGCGATGCGCAAGCTGCGGCGGCTGTTCGCAAAGGCCGACCTGAACGAGCAGGAAGTCCGCCTGCTGCGCGGCATCCTCGCCGACGCCCAGCGCATGGCGCGACTGGCGGGCGGCGGGGCCGGATCACTGTCTTGAACTCCCGTTTTCCGATAGGCTGCCGCCATCGTTCTGGCGGGCGCCTATCGTTGCGTACAACCTGGTTCCGCCTGGTGCTGGTCGCGATCGGCGCTGCACTGCTTCCCGCCACCGTCGCCCCGGCCAGCGCCGCCGGCGACGAACGCGTCCTCGTCCTGGGGCGGATCAGCGACGATCCCAAGGCGCATTACGAACAACTCAAGCCGCTGCTGGACTATGTGGTCCCGCGGATGCGCGACGTCGGCATCACCGAAGGCCGCATCCTGATGGCGCGCGATGCGCAGCAGATGACCAGTTACCTGCGCCGCGGCCGCGTGGACTGGGTGACCGAGACCGCCGGAACGGGCATGCGGCTGCAGGAACGCGCCGGCGCGCGTCCCCTGTTGCTCACCGAGCGCGGCGGCGTCAGCCGCTACCACGGCGTGTTCTTCGTCCGGCGCGACAGCGGCCTGGAACGCCTGGCGGACCTGAAGGGGCGCACCGTGGCGTTCCAGAACACCGCCTCGACCAGCGCATACTTCGCGCCGTCCGTGGCGCTGCTGGAGGCGGGCCAGCGGATGGAGATCCTGCTGTCGCCGATGGACCGTCCGTCCGCCGATGCGGTGGGCTATGTATTCGCGCGCTCCGAACTCAACATCGCCGCGTGGGTGCACAAGCGCCTGGTCGACGCCGGCGTGGTCAGCAACCTGGACTGGGAAGACGTACGTCGCATTCCGCCTGCGTTCCGCCGCGATTTCCGCGTGATCCACGAAACCCAGGATTTCCCGCGTGCACTGGAGATGGTCCGCGGCGATCTCGACCCCAGGATCGAGGCGCGCCTGCGCGAGGTGCTGCTGGAGGCGGCCGGCGATCCGGCTGCGCGTGACGCACTGAAGGTGTTCTTCCGCACGACCCGCTTCCTGCCCGTGGATCCGGCATCGCAGCAGGCGCTGGACAACCTGCGTCGCGGCGTGACCCGCGTCAGGGAGCAGGTCGAATGAAGGCCATGCGGTTCGGACTGCAGGCGCGCTTCCTCGCGGCCATGGCCCTGATGCTGGCGGTAGTGATCGCGCTGCTGGGCACGTTGCTGCACCGGCAGAAGGTGATGCAGCAGGAAGTCGCGGACCTCGGGCGCGAGGCCATGCATGGCATGGTCGAGGACAGCCTGCGCCGGCATGGCGAAGCGACCGTCGACCAGCTGGGCGATGCGCTCGCCAACCCGCTGTACTACTTCGACCTGGACACGATCGGCAGCATCGTGCGCTCGGCGCAGAAGGAGCCGGACGTCAGCTACGTGCTGGTGTACGACAACCAGGGCCGGATCATCCACGACGGCACCGCCGACATCGCGGTGTACGGACAGACGATGACCGATCCGCTGGCCTACGAAGCGGTGAACGCGCGCAGCATGCACACGCAGTGGTCGGCGCAGATCGTGGATGTGTCCGAGCCGATCATGATCGGCAGCGAGCGCATCGGTGGCGTGCGCGTGGGCTATTCCGTGGCCTCGGTGCGCGCCTACGAAGAGAAGGCGATCAACGCCGCGCGCGCGCGCCTCAACGAACTCGGTGCCCGCCATCTCGGCTGGATCGCGCTGCTGCTGGCGGCGCTGGTGGCGGCCTGCGTGGCGATCATGCTGTACGCGCAACGCACGCTGGTCAGGCCGATCCGGCAGCTGGCACGCGCGGCGCACGACATCGAGGTGGGCAACTACAACGGCGAGCGCATGGCCAGCGCACGCCAGGACGAAGTGGGCGAGCTGGTCCGGGCCTTCGGCACGATGAGCGACAGCATCGCGCGGCACGACCGCGACGTGCGGCGCATGGCCTACACCGATTCGCTGACCGGATTGACCAACCGGCTTGCGTTCCGCGAGAGCCTGGACCACCGCCTGATGATGCTGCGCGGCGCCGGCCGCCAGCTGGCGCTGCTGTTCGCCGACATCGACGACTTCAAGCGCGTCAACGACACGCTGGGCCACGAAGCCGGTGATGAAGTGCTGCAGCAGTTCGCGCACCGCATCCGGGATGCGGTGGAGCTGATGGGCGGCGACGACGCGCTGCTGGCGCGTTTCGGCGGCGACGAATTCGTCATCCTGATCCAGGACGGCGACGTGCGGGGCAGCGCCACGCGCCTGGCCGAAAAGCTGGTGGCGGAGCTGGGGCGCCCGATCGTGGTGCAGGACCGCCAGGTGTTCCTCGGCACGTCGATCGGCATCACCCTGTTCCCGGAAGACGCGTCCGGTGCCACCGCGCTGATGAAGAACGGCGACATCGCGATGTACCAGGCCAAGGTGGCGGGCAAGAACTGCTACCGCTTCTACAGCCGTGCGATGGACCAGGCGGTCGAGCGCCGCGTGCGCATGGAGCAGGAACTGCGCGGCGCCTGGGAGCGCGGCGAACTGAGCCTGATGTACCAGCCGGTGTTCCGCATGGCCGACAGCCGCATCGTCGGCGCCGAAGCGCTGCTGCGCTGGCAGCATCCGGAACTCGGCATGGTCGCGCCGTCGGTGTTCATCGACGTGGCCGAGCAGAGCGGGTTGATCGAGAGCATCGGTCCGCGCGTGCTGCGCGCCGCCTGCACCGCCGCCGCGCGCTGGGGTGCGGACCGCGAGGCGATGGATCCGCTGTTCGTGTCGGTCAACGTATCGCCGCGCCAGCTGCGCAACGGCGACCTGCCGGACGTGGTGGCCGAATGCCTGCGCGACACCGGCCTGGCCGCGTCGCGCCTGCACCTGGAACTCACCGAGACGGCCGTCATCAGCGACGAAGCGCATGCCAGCGCATTGCTGGCGACGTTGCACCGCACCGGCGTGAAGGTATGGCTGGACGATTTCGGTACCGGCTTCTCGGGCCTGAGCCACCTGCGCCGCGTGCCGGTGGATGGCGTCAAGATCGACCGCAGTTTCATCGCCGACATGCTGCGCGACCCGGACGACCTGGCGCTGACCACGGCGATCATCGCGATGGCGCACTCGCTCGGCATCACCGTCGTCGCCGAAGGCGTGGAGAAGGAAGGCCAGTTCAACCTGCTGCGCGAACGCGGATGCGACCTGGCGCAGGGCTACTGGCTGGGCTACCCGGTCAGCGCGGCCGAGTTCGCGCAGCTGGTGGCTTGAAGGGCGTGGTGCGGATGTAGGAGCGACGTGAGTCGCGACCGCTGCAATGAAACACCCGTGTGTCCTGGCATGCAGCTGATGCGGCGGCAACAGGCTGGGCTGTCGGCAGTGCATCCGTGCTTTCGGGGCATGCGGTCGCGACTCACGTCGCTCCTACAGGGTAAGACCCCTCAGGCTCAGAACCACTTCGCGATCAGCGCGCCCGTCGCTTCGACCAGGTTGCCGGACAGGAAGCCGAACACCACGACGGCGATGCTGCCTATCGCCCATGCCACCAGCAGCAGCGCGCCGTCGCGTTCGAGCAGCGCCAACGCGAACAGCAGCAGGAGAAAGCCGAACACGTAGTTGGTGAACGGGATGGGCAGCGCCAGCAGGATGCCCAGCAGGACCAGCAGCAGGCCGGTGAAGCTCAGCGCGATGCGGTTGTCGACAAAGCCGCCCATGCGGGGGCGTACCAGCTTCTCCAGGCGACGCAGCCACGGCGCCATGCGTTGGCGGAAGCGGATCATCGCGCTGCGATGCGGGCCACGCCTGGCAAGGAAGGCAGGCAGCCAGACCTTACGCAGGCCCAGCAGCAGTTGCACGCCGACCAGGATCACCATCGGGCCGCCGATCGCGCCGCCGACGCCGGGCACCGGGATGAAGGCCGGCAGCACGCCGATGAAGAGCAGCATGCCGAAGGCGGCGGGGCCGAAATCCTTCAGCAGGTCGCCCAGGCGCAGGATCTCGTCCGGGTCGCCGGCGGCGAAGCCGTCGAGCAGCGTGGCCGTGCTGGTGTGTTGCGGCGCGTCGTCGGAGGGCATGTCAGACCGCCAGGTCTTCGTCGGTCTCGGGCAGCCTCTGCAGCAGCAGCTTGTCGATGCGGGCACCGTCCAGGTCGACCACTTCGAAGCGCCAGCCTGCCCAATCCAGATGTTCGCCTACATGCGGGATACGGCCGAAGCGCTCGATCATCAGCCCGGCGACGGTGTTGTATTCGTCGTCATCGGGCAGTGCCATGCCGCCGAGCAGTTCGCGCAGGTCGTCGTTGGGCAGCGAGCCGTCCACCAGCAGCGAGCCGTCGTCGCGCACCACGACCAGCGGCGCGTCTTCGGTGTTCTCGCTCGCCTGCAGGCGACCGACCACGGCGCCCATCAGGTCGCTCAGCGTCACCAGGCCCTGGATCTCGCCGTACTCGTCGACGACCAGCGCCTGCGACTGCTGTTCCTCGCGGAAGATCTCCAGCAGCTTCATCGCGTGGGTGGATTCGGACACGAACAGGGGTTCGCGCAGTTTCACGAACAGGTCGGGCTTGGAGATGCCGAAGCGGTCCAGCAGCGATTTCACTTCCAGTACCCCGACCACGTCCTGGTCGCTGCCGCGGTACACCGGGAAGCGCGAGAACGCGGCGTCGTGCATCGTCCGCAGGTTGTCGTCGTACGGTGCCGCCGCATCCAGCCAGACGATCCTCTTGCGCGGCGTCATCAGGCTGTCGGCGGTGCGGTCGCCGAGCCGCAGCACGCGGTTCATCATGTTGCGTTCGTCGGCGTCGATCACGCCGGCCTCGTGCCCTTCGGACACGAGCATGCGGATTTCCTCTTCGGTGACCGCTTCCTTGTTGTCGTCGGCCAGTCCGAAGACGCGAAGCACCAGCCGCGTGCTGAGGGCGAGCATGGCCACGGCGGGCGCGGTGATCTTGGCCAGCCAGCCCATCGGCACGGACACGAAACCGGCAATGGTTTCCGGGCGCGTGATCGCGAGGCGCTTCGGCACCAGTTCGCCGAAGATCAGGGTCAGGTAAGTGATCAGCGCGACCGCCACGCCCACGCCGATCTTGGCCGCGTAGGGCGCGGAGGCGGGAATGGTGGAGGCGAGCCAGCCGCCGATGGCGCTGCCGATGGCGTCGCCACCGAACGTACCGGTCAACACGCCGATCAGGGTGATGCCGATCTGGACGGTGGAGAGGAAGTTCTCGGGCTTCTCCGACAGATCCAGCGCACGTTGCGCGCGATGGCTGGTCTGGGCCATCTGTTTCAGGCGGCTCTTGCGCGAGGTCATGACCGACATCTCGGACATGGCGAAGAAGCCGTTCAACAGCACCAGGGCGAAAACGATGATCAGCTCAAGCACGGGAGCCTCCGTTCAAAGCGGGGAGGGCCGGCAAGGCGGGCGGAGTCTGTCGCGGGGGACAGTGGGGGGAAGTAGGGTCGTCGTCCATAGGGTGCACCCGGGGGCGCCGGGCGAGTTTAGCAAACGGCCGGCGGGCGGAGACGCGAAGCTGAACAAGACATTCGGCCAATGCGGGGCGGTCGGGGGGCGCTCTGGCTGCCCGGGCTGTCCGGAATAGTCACGGAACGGTCATAATTCCGCTCCTGAAGCCGTCCATCCCGTGACGGTGGGACCGCCCGATGTTCTCCCTCCAGACGATCTTCGGCTCCGGCCAGCAGTTCTACACGCTGTTGGACGAGGCCGCCCAAGCCGCCCACGACAGCACCAAGGCCCTGCACGCCATGATGAAGGCGACCGACCGCCAGCCGGCGCTCGATGCCTTCAAGCTGGCGCGCCTGCGCGAGCGCGCGGCCTCGGACAAGATCGGCAAGGCGCTGGTGGACAGCTTCATCACCCCGATCGAGCGCGAGGACATCGAGGCGCTCGGCTCGGCGCTGTACAAGATCCCCAAGCAGGTCGAGAAGTTCGCCGACCGCTATTCGCTGGCCATCCAGCACCTGGACGGCATCGATTTCGCGCCACGCGCGGCGATGCTGGAACAGGCGGCGAGCGTGGTGGTCGACATGGTCCACGAGATCAAGAAGATGAACATCGATCGCATGACTTCGCTCAACGAGAAGCTGCGCGCGATCGAGAACGAGGCCGACCGGTTGATGCTGGAGCTGTACCGCGACATCTATTCCGGCCGCCTGGACCACTTGCAGATGTTCCTGCTGAAGGAGTTCTTCGAGATCCTGGAGAAGGCCATCGACCGCTGCCGCGAGGCCGGCGTGGTGGCGTACCAGATCGTCCTCAAGAACAGCTGACGGGTTTCCATCATGCTTACCCTCGTGCTGGTGGTGATCCTGGCCGCACTCGTCTTCGAGTTCATCAACGGCTTCCACGACACCGCCAACTCCATTGCGACCGTCGTCGCCACCAAGGTGCTGTCGCCCGGCCAGGCAGTGATGCTGGCGGCCGGCATGAACCTGGTCGGCGCGCTGATGGGCACCGCGGTGGCCAAGACGATCGCCTCGGGCCTGGTGAATACCGACGTGGTGCAGGTGACTTCGCAGGTCATCCTGTGCGCGCTGCTCGGCGGCATCGTGTGGAACCTGATCACGTGGTGGAAAGGCCTGCCGTCGTCGTCCTCGCACGCGCTGATCGGCGGACTCTGCGGCGCTGCGCTGGCCGCCGCCCACAACGACTGGGCCGCGCTGATCTGGTCCGAATCGCTGGGCGACTGGACCCACAACAAGGGCATCCTGTGGAAGGTCGTGCTGCCGATGATCACCTCGCCGGTGGCGGGCTTCGTGCTCGGCATCCTGGTGATGGTGGCGCTGTGGGGCCTGATCGCACTGCTGTCGCGCGCCGGAGGCTGGCTGGGACGCCTGGCGCGCCCGTATTTCGTCAACAAGTTCTTCGGCAAGGCGCAGATCCTGTCGGCCGCCTACATGGGGTACGCGCACGGACACAACGATGCGCAGAAGACCATGGGCATCATCGCGCTGACGCTGTTCGGTGCCGAGGCCAGCGGTGCGCTGGACGACCTGCCGGGCTGGCTGGCCTTCCTGCATCCGGGCGCGGCGGGCGAGCAGGACATCGCGATGTGGATCGTGATCACCTGCGCCATCGTGATGGCGCTGGGTACCGCGTCGGGCGGCTGGAAGATCATCAAGACGCTGGGCCACAAGATGGTGAAGCTGCACCCCATCAATGGCTTCGCGGCGGAAACCAGTTCGGCCACCATCCTCACCGTCGCTGCGCACTTCGGCATGCCGGTGTCGACCACGCACAGCATTTCCACCGCCATCATGGGCGTGGGCTTCGCGAAGAATCCGCGCGCGCTGAAGTTCAGCGTGATCGAACGCATCCTGTGGGCGTGGGTGCTGACGATTCCCGCCGCCGGCGGCATCGCCTACGGCCTGCTGCGCCTGCTGGAATCGATCGGCTGGGCTTGAAGGCCGTGATTCGTGACGGGTGATTCCTGATTGGTAGAAGCCAAAGCAAAGGGCGGGTCGTTGACCCGCCCTTCTTTTTGTCTGGAATCGAGTTCTTGAGGGATTCGATAGCGCCGCTCTTGCGAATCCCCAATCCCCAATCCCCAATCCCCAATCCCCTATCACGGCTCCTACAGCAGATCGCCCTCGGCAGACAGCGCACGCTCCATGCTGTCGCCAAGGCCACCGATTTCCAGCACCAGCCGGTCCACTTCGGCCGGGCTGAGGCTTTCGTAAGGACGGTTTTCGCACAGCTGCAGGTAGGGCACGCCATCCAGTTCGCCGATCGCCAGGTAGCCCACGCTGCTCTGCCAGTTGAACGTCAGCGCACGGCGTGCGTCGATGCCGGTCATCGGTGCGATCACCGTGCTCACGCGCAGGTAGCCGCGCTCGTCGTCGTTGCCGAGTTCGGACAGGTAGATGGCCTGGTGCCGCTTGCCGTTGCCCAGCGACAGCTCCACGCAGGCGACGTACGGGTCGTGCATGGTCACCTTGTAGCCGGAGGAATTCAGATGGCCGCGGACCTGCTCGAAGTTGTGCATGGGAAGCTCCCCCTGTTGCCGATGCCGCTATGCTAATCCCGCATGAGCGCCAAGTCTCCCGAAGATCGCATCCTTGCCGCAATCCGTGCGATACCGCACGGTCAGGTCGCGGGCTATGGCGAAGTGGCGCATCGCGCAGGGCTGCCGGGCCGCGCGCGGCTGACGGCGCGCATCCTCAGCCAGAACGACGATCCGGCGCTGCCGTGGCATCGTGTACTGCGCTCCGATGGCCGCATCGCGTTCCCGGAAGGTTCCAAGGCGTTCCGCGAGCAAAGCCAGCGCCTGCGCGCGGAAGGCGTGAAGGTGGAAAACGGACGCGTGAAGCGCCCGCGCAAGGAAGACGATCTGGATGCGGCGTTGTGGGGGCCGGGCGCGCGTTGATGCCGTCCGCTTATGATGTGAAGCGACCGTTTCGAGGATTGCCATGTTTCCCCCACTTCTCCCCGTCACCCGCAATCTGCTGATCGCCAACGTCGCCGTCTATCTGCTGCAGCTCATGCTGGGCGGGACATTGGAAGCGTGGTTCGCGCTGTGGCCCATCGGCCACGGGTTCATGCCGTGGCAGTTGCTGACGTATGGCTTCCTGCACGACACCAGCGGGTTCGCGCATCTCGGCTTCAACATGCTGGCGCTCTACATGTTCGGGTCCTCGCTGGAGCAGACGTGGGGGGCGAAGCGTTTCCTGACGTACTTCCTGGTGTGTATTGCCGGTGCCGGTCTACTGCAACTCGCCGTGGGCTGGTGGATGGTGTCGGCTGGTGCGCTGCCGTACCCGACATTGGGCGCATCGGGTGGCGTGTTCGGCCTGTTGCTGGGTTACGGCATGCTGTTTCCGAACAACCGCATGATCGTGTTTCCGTTGCCGATGGAGATCAAGGCGCGCACGCTGGTCATCTTCTACGCGCTGCTCGCCCTGGTGCTCGGCTTCACTGGCCTGCAGCCGGGTGTGGCGCACTTCGCGCATCTCGGCGGCATGGTGGTCGGCTGGCTGATGATCCGCTACTGGCGTGGCCAGCCTCCGTTCGGCAGGGGGCCGCGCAAGCCGAAACCGCCGCACCTGCGCAGCGTCAAGTAGAAAGAATCTGCAGGACAAAGAAAAACGGCGCGGAATCCCGCGCCGTTTTTTCATGCAGCAGGTGCGGAGCTCAGCGCCAGATGCGCACCTGATCCGCTTCCTTCGCCTGCATCGGCTGGCCGGCCTTGCAGGTGAAGGCCTGGGCGAACGAGGGCTGCTGGGTCAGCGGACCGTTGGTGCGCCACTGGCCGGGTGCGTGCACGTCGACGGCGGCCCGCTGTGCGGCTTCGGTCTCCGACAGGTTCTGCGCCCACAGCGTGGCCCAGGCCTTGTAGAAGGATTGCTTCGTGGCGGCGTTGGCCTGCGGCTCGGCAGTGGCGAAGGCGTCCCACGCCAGTTCCACGCCGGCCAGGTCGGCCAGGTTCTCGTCGCGCGTCAGTGCCCCGTTGACCTTGACGTTCTTCAGGTCCGGGAAGGCGTAGGCGTTGTACTGCGCGACCACCTTGTCGCCCAGCGCGTTCCACGCGGCGACATCGGCCGGCGTCCACCAGTCGCGCAGCTGGCCCTTGGCGTCGACCATGCGGCCCTTCACGTCGAAGCCGCGGCTCAGTTCGTGGCCGACCAGCGCACCGAACGCGCCGTACTGCACGGCAGCCGGCTGCTTCGCGTCGAAGATCTCTTCCTGCAGCACGGCGGCGGTGACGATCAGCCGGTTCTGCGCCAGATCGTAGGCCAGCGCGGGCTGCTGCGGCAGCACGTCCCAGCGACGGTCGGCGTTGCCCTTGCCGATGCGCTTCATCTCTTCGCGATGGCGCCAGGTGGACGCGATCAGCATATTGCTGCCGAAGCTGCCGCGGCCCATCGGCTGCACGCTGTAGTCGAGATCGCGCCTGGGCGTGCCGACTTCGATCTTCAGCTTGTCCAGCTTGGCCTTGGCTTCGGTCTTGGCGGCCTCGCTGAGCCAGGTGTTGCGCTCGATGCCGCGGCCCAGTGCGTCGCGCACCTGGCCGGCGATCTGCTCGGCGCGGCGCTTGTGCTCGGCCGGCACATAGCGCTCGGCGTATTCCTTGCCGAGCATCGGGCCGGCGGCGAGGTTGATCGCGTCCAGCACCTGCTGCCAGCGCGGCGCCGGCGCGGCTTCACCACGCAGCACGCGGCCGCGGAAATCGAACTCGGCATCGCGGAACGGCTTGGCCAGGTACGGCGCCATCGCGTCGCCCACGCGCCAGCGCAGGTAGGCCTTCCACTGGTCGGGCTTGAGCGAGCCGACCAGGCTGTCCAGGCGCTTGAATAGCTCGGGATCGGCCATCGACACCGTGTCGTCGCTGACGCCCTGCGCCTTGAGGAAGGCATCGAGCTGCAGGTTGCGGTATTGCTTGCCCAGGTCCTTGGTCGGCACCGGTGCGTAGTTGGCGAAGGGGCTGCGCAGGTCGACCAGCGGCTTGGATACCTGCGCCAGCCTGGTTTCCACGTCGATGACCAGCGCGGACTCGGCATCCAGTTTCGCTGCCGGCGTACCGGTCAGCGCCAGCACCTGCTTCACGTAGGTGCGGTAGCGGCCCAGCAGCTCGCGCGTGTCGGCGTCGGTGCGGGTGTAGTAGGCCGGGTCCGGCAGGCCAAGGCCGCCCTGCATGAAATAGCCGATGTGGCGGTCCAGTGCCTGCAGGTCCACGTCGGGGCTGAAGTTGAACGCCACTGGCACGCCGACCTGGTGCAGCGCGGCGATGGCCGGCGCGACGTCCTTCGGCTTCTTGATGGCGTTGATGCGGTCGAGCAGCGGCGCGATCGGCTTGGAACCATCGGTCTCGACCGCGGCTTCGTCCAGACCGCTGGCCCAGAAGTCGCCCAGCAGCTTCTGCACGTTGCCCTGCGGTGCCTTCATCGCGCCGTCGAGCAGGGTGCGCTGCTGTTCCAGCGTGCGCTCGCGGAACTCGCCAAGCAGGCTTACCGCGCCTTCTCCAGCCGAGACGGGGTTCTTCTTCAGCCAGTCCGCGTTGGTGGCGGTGTAGAAATCCGCGCATTGCGCGCTGACGGCCGGTGCAGCGGGGGCGCGCTTCTTGCGCTGCGCTTCGGCATCCGGGGCGCCCAGGGCAATGAGGAGGGCGAAGGCGATCAGGGTGGGGCGGCCGAGAGCGTGGCGCGGGCTGGGCATCAGGAACATCCGGGAGTTCAGGGGTCGGGCGATTCTAGCAAGGCTGCCGGTGACGGCCTGCAGGTCCGCAGGGGGAATCCCGCGCCGGGTGGCGGGTTTTGCGGGCGCGCGTCACAGCTCCGTCGTCGCTCCCGGAAAAAGAAAGGCCCGGGCATGCCGGGCCTTTCCACTTCACGACGTGGAGTATGCGGTTACCAGATCACGACCTGCTGGTCGCCGGCACGCACCATCGCGTCGCCGGCCTTGCAGGAGAACGCGGCCGCGAAGGTCGGCAGGTTCGACGGTGCGCCGATGGCACGGAACTGCGCCGGGGCGTGTTCGTCGGTGGCGATGCGGTTCTTCAGCTCTTCCGGGGTGAAGTTGCGGCGCCACACGGTGGCCCAGTTGAGGAAGAAGCGCTGGTCGCGGGTCAGGCCGTCGGTCTTGGGATCGGGCGTGTCGCCCGCCGCGGCCTTCATCGCGTCGTAGGCCGTGGCCAGGCCACCGAGGTCGGCGATGTTCTCGCCCAGCGTGTGCTTGCCGTTGATGGCCTGGCCTGCGTCGGTGCGGTAGCCGTTGAACTGCGCGATCAGCTTGTCCGTGCGCGAGGAGAAACCCTTGGCATCGGCCGGCGTCCACCAGTTCTCGAACTTGCCGGTGGCCCCGAAGCGGCTGCCCTGGTCGTCGTAGCCGTGGGTCATCTCGTGGCCGATCACCGCGCCGATGCCGCCGTAGTTCATCTCATCCGTGGCGTTCGGGTCGAAGAACGGCGGCTGCAGGATGGCGGCCGGGAACACGATCTCGTTCTGCAGCGGGTTGTAGTACGCGTTGACCATCTGCGGCGGCATGCCCCATTCGGTGCGGTCCACCGGCTTGCCGATCTTGCCCAGGTTCCACTTGTAGTTGAACTCGGTGGCGGCCTGCACGTTGCCGTAGTAGCTGTCGCGACCGGTGGACAGGCCGGACCAGTCGCGCCACTTGTCGGGGTAGCCGATCTTGGTGGTGAATGCGGCCTGCTTCTCCATGGCCTTGGCCTTGGTGTCGTCGCTCATCCACGCCAGGTTCTGGATGCGGGCCTTCAGCGCGGTGCCGAGGTTGGCGACCAGCGTTTCCATCTTCGCCTTGGATTCCGGCGTGAATGCCACCTTGACGTACATCTGGCCGAGGGCTTCGCCGCTCTGGTCCTCGATGGTGCCCAGCACGCGCTTCCAGCGCGGTTGGATTTCCTTCTGGCCGCGCAACGTCTTGTTGTAGAAATTGAAGTTCTCGTTGGCGAACGCGTCGCTCAGGTACGGCGCGGCGCCATCGATGGTGTGGAAGCGCAGGTAGGCCCGCCATGCTGCGGCATCGGTATCGCCCAGCATCTTGCTGACTTCCTGGTGGAACGCGGGCACGGCCAGCGAGAACTTCTCCTGCGGCACGACGCCCTGCGACTCGAAGAACTTCGTCCACGAGAAGTTCGGCGTCAGCTTGTCGGCATCGGCCAGCGTCACCGGGTTGTAGTAGATCGACACGTCGCGGGACATCTCCTCGCGCGACTTGGACACCTTCGCCAGGCGCGTCTCGAACGCCATGATGTCGCCGGCCTGCTTCTGCGCATCGGCCGCGGCGACGCCGGACAGCTCCAGCACCTTGGCCATGTGCGCAACGTAGTCCTCGCGGATCTTCTTCTTGTCGGCATCGAAGTAGAAGTTCTTGTCCGGCAGGCCCAGGCCACCCTGGAAGGCGTAGGCCATGTTGGTGTCGGGCTTCTGGAAATCGGCTTCGGCGCCGAAGCCGAACAGGAACGCCTGGCCCTTCGCGGCGCTGCTGTTGAGGTACGCCACGATGGCGTCCTTGTCCTGCAGGCCGTCGATGGTCTTCAGCTCGGGGGCGATCGGCTCGATGCCCTGCGCGTTGGCCTTGGCTTCGTCCATGCCGGTGGCCCACAGGTCACCGACGATCTTCTCGACGCCCGTGGCGCCCGGCATTGCGGCGGCCTGTTCGGCCAGCTGCTTCTGCACGGCGGTGGAGCGTTCGGCCAGCATCTCGAAGGCGCCCCAGCTGGTGCGGTCGCTGGGGATCGCATTGGCGGCCAGCCACTTGCCATTGGCGTAGCCGGCGAAGTCGGTACAGGCGTTCTTGGTGGTGTCCAGGTCGCCGATCTGGAAGCGGTTCACGCCCGGCAGGGCGCTCTCGTCCAGCTTCAGCTCCAGCGCGGCGGGCGCCTGGGCGGTGGCGGCGTCGGCCGGCGCGGCTTCTTCCTTCTTGGCGCAGGCGGCCAGCGCGGCGGCCACGGCGACGGACAGCATCAGGATCTGGGGTTTGCGGGCGATCACGGGTTACTCCGGCCCTGGACAGGGCAATGGAAAAAAGGAACCCCCGAGGCGGGGGCGTGGCCGGACTCTACGCCTGTCGGGGTGAGGGTAGGTGTGTCTAAGGTCATGGACGGTCGCGGGAACTTCGCACTGTGTGCCTGGTCCCGGCGGCGCCCGTGAACGGGCAGCCGCATCCGCAGCCGGGGGGCGGCGGCGCTACATCCGCGGGGCAGAGGACCCGGCCGGCTCGTGTTCGCCGGTATGGCTGAAGCTGCGGTTCCGCCCCGCCTGCTTGGCGCGGTAGAGCGCGGCGTCGGCGCGATCGAAGACATCTTCCGGCCCCGCATCGTCCCCGCTCACATAGGTATGGATGCCGACACTGGCGGTGAAGGGAGGCGGCGCACTGGTATTCGCGCCATGCGGTTTGCGCCCGTGGTGGGCCAGGTCCACGTGGATGGTCGTCGCGATGGTCGCCGCCGCCTGCGCGGAGGTTTCCGGCAGCAGCACCGCGAACTCGTCGCCACCGAGGCGGGCGACCAGGTCGCGCGGACGTCGCGCGCGGCTGCGGAGGATGCGGCCGAGCGACTTCAGCGCGGCGTCGCCGGCGGCGTGACCGCGAGTGTCGTTGAGCTGCTTGAAGTGGTCGATGTCCATCACCAGCAGGGACAGCGGCTGGCCACTGCGGCGCGCGATGCGCAGTTCCTGGTCCAGTGCGTGATCGAAGCGGCTGCGGTTGGCCAGCCCGGTGAGCGCATCCGACTGCGCCTGGCGGTGGGTGCGTCGCAGCAGCCTGTAGATCCACAGCGAGGCGCCCAGTGCCAGGACAATCATCGCGGGAGCCGGCGAGAACCAGACGTGGCCATAACGCAGCAGCAGCACGGACAGCACCAGCGTGCCGGCCATCGTCAGCACGGTCGGGCGCCAGATGCGGCGCAGGCCGGGCAACCGCGACAGCAGCAGCGGCAGCGCCGCCAGCACTGCGGCCAGCAAGGCCAGCCATCCTTCGGACATCGGTGTGATCGACGCGCGCTTCAGCAGCATGTTCAGCAGGTTGGCCTGGTAGTCGGTGCCGCTCATGCCGGCAGTCGGCGCCTGCCCGGGTGCGCGGGCCAGCGGCCCCATGCCGGTCGCGCTGACGCCCACGAGGATCCAGTTGCCGCGCAGCAGCGAGGCCGGGATGCGCTGGTTGAGGACGTCGGTGTACGACACGTGGCGGAAGGCATTGGGTGGCGAAGTGAAGGGGACCAGAACTTCATGGTCGCGCACCCATTCAAAGGGCGAGACCGGTTCCAGGCCGGTGGTCACCAGGCGGCGACCGGGCAGGTCGGTGCCGGCACCCGCGGCCTGGTCCAGCTGCAGGAGCGCCAGCGCCAGCGCGGGCCAGTGCGGCGAACCGAGCCCGGCGCGCAGGTAGGCGCTGCGCGCCACGCCGTCGTCGTCCAGCGCCATCTCCGCATGGCCCAGCGACGCCGCCGATGCGGCGAACTCGGGGATCGGCATCAGCTCCACGGTGGAGCCGTTGAGCTGGACGGGTTCGGCCAGCACCGGCAGCACGACGCGGCCGCTGCGGCTGATCGCACGGGCCAGCAGCGCATCGCCTTCCGGGTCGAACAAGGCCGGCTCCGACAGCAGCACGTTGAATGCGATGCCCTTCACGTCGGTCAGGCGCAGGCGGTCGACCAGTTGCGCGTGCGTACGCCGCGACCACGGCCAGCGGCCGAGTTCGGCCAGGCTTTTCTGGTCGATGTCGACCACCACGATGCGGGGATCGGCGTCGGGCGCGGCGCCCAGCACCAGGCGGTCGTAGATCCACGCGTCGAGCGGCGCGGTGATGCCCGACAGCGTCACCAGGATCGCGAGGGCAGCCGCGCCCACCGCCGTCAGCAGGCGGGGTTTCCATTTGAAAGAGGGCGCGGCGTTGCTCACAGGGCCAGCAGTATGAGCAATGCGCCCGCTCCGGCGCCAATCCGGCACCAGCGGCAGGGGACTTCGACGATCTGCGGAGCCGGGAGCGGTCCCTCGAAGCCGTCCACGTCGATGGTCTGCGCACGCAGGTACCACGTGCCGGCGCGCAGGCGGGGCAGGGTGATCTGCGCCTCATCGACAACCTGGTCGACCTGCGGCGTGCTGAAGTCGGGCGTGCGCGACATCTGGAAGCGGTAGCGCTGGCCGGGCTGGCCCGCAGGCCAGCGGAACGTCACCTCGCGGGTGTTGCCGGCGGCGGCCGAGCCGTCGATCCCGGTCACCTCCGCCACCGGACGCACGGTGAACGCCAGCCGGTCGCCGAAGGGACCGGCCTTGCCGGCACCGTCCACGCTGCGGATCCGCCAGGCGTATTCGCCGGGCGGCAACGGACCGGGCAGGCGGGCCGTTGCCGCGCCATCGACCCGCGCATGCGCGACGGGCTGCGCGAATCCGGCGGTACCGGCAACCTCGTAGTCGTATGCCGTGGCGCCGGGCGCCTGCGTCCAGCGCAGCACGACTTCCGGCGTACGCACCACGCTGGCTGCGGCAGGCGCGATCGAATAGGGCGGTGCCGGCTGATCGTCTATCCCCAGCTCGGTGACGGCATCGCGACCTTCCAGCCCGTTCGCCGCGATCGCACGCACGCGGATGAAATACAGGCCCGCGTCGAGCGCTGGCAGGGTGTAGGCAGGCATGTCGCTTTCGGCATCCACGAGCAGGCTGTCGAACGTGCGCATCGCGCTCACCTGGATGCGGTACTGCCGAGCCGACTCCACGGCAGGCCAGGCCAGCTCGGGACGGGCGCTCTGCGACAGCGGCGCGATGCACGAGAGGTCGGGTGCGGGCAGCAGCGTGACCGGAGTGACGGCCGACTGCCCGGCGGCCACGACGGCGCCGTAGCCCGGGCGCAACAGCGCGCCGCGCTGGCGGGGGGCGTGCATCGCCACGCGACCTTCCAGCACTTCGGTCTGGGTGTGGCCGTCGCCGGCTTCGACACGGAACCGGGTACCGCGCACCGCCGACGATGCGGTAGGGGTGTCGATGATGAAATTCGCCGCCGGCCCACGCAGGCGGCGCACGTCATTGCCGATCCTGCCGCGCTGCAGGCGCAAGCGTGTATCGACCATGCCCGAGCGGCCGAAGCGGGTCAGCCGGTCGAGCACCAGCTCGCTGTCGCCGAGCAACAGCAGGCGGGAACCATCGGCGAACTGCAGGCTGAGCGACGCCGTCGGCGCGGTCTTCAGCATCACGCCGCTGGCGAGGGACATGCCGGGCGTGACCGGTGCGTCATGGCCTGCGGCCGAGCGCGCGGTGGCATCGCCCTGCAGCGCGATGATCCTGGCGTTCGCGGGCTGGCGGTCCAGCCACTCCAACGGAATCCGCAACGTGCTGCCGGGCGGCAACTGGTAAGGGTTGGTGATGCGGTTGTGTTCCTGCAGTCGCTGCCAGGGGACCGACGGCTTGAGATAGGCGCCGGTCACGTCCCACAACGTATCGCCGGGTCGGACACGGTAGACCCACTCCTGCGCCTGGGCCGACCACGACACGAGCAGCAGGATCGCCAGTCCCCATCCCAGCCATCCCGTTCCCTGGAGTGCCCGCTTCTGCATCACCCGCTCCTGCGCCTGCCACTACGAAGTGTTGAATCGGTCACAATTATAAGCGTCCCGATGGGCGGACTGGCCGGCGGCGAACGGTTTTCTCGTCAAATCACATCGGGCCGTAGGCGTGCTTACGGCACCGCATCCCACAGGCCGGCGATGCGCCGCGCCAACCGGTACGGTTCGGGGTCGTCGCGGTTGCTCAGCACGACCACGGTCAACCGCTGCGCAGGGAAGCGCAGCAGGACGTTGCGGAAGCCGATGCTCTCGCCGGAATGCCATTGCATGCGCCCCTGCAGGCGCCAGCCGAAGCCGTAGTGCGCGACGTCCGGTTCGGTGGTCGCGGTGGCGGGAGCGAATGCCTGCGCACGCGACGCTGCCGACAGCAGGCGGTCGTCGTACAGCGCGGCGTCCCAGCGCGCCAGGTCATCCAGGGACGAATAGATGCCGCCGTCGCCAAGCACTGCGCTGGTGGTGCTCTGGTCGGTGCGCTGCCACTGGCCGTCGATGCGGCTGTAACCGAAGGCACGGTCCTTGACCGCGGGACCGTCGTCCTCGCGCGCCAGCGTTGCCGCCATGCCGAGCGGTCCGAAGATCCGCGCCTGCAGAAACGCCGCGAAGTTCCGGCCCGAGGCGCGTTCCACCACCAGCGCCAGCAATGCATAGCCGCTGTTGCTGTAGCGGTAGTCGCTGCCGGGCGGAAAATACAGGCGGTCCTCGCGTTCGAGCAGGCGCAGCACGTCGGCGTCATGCACCTGCCGGACCTGGTCCGCGGGTAGCAGGTCTTCGTAGTCGATCAGGCCGGAGGTGTGGCTGAGCAGGTGCCGCAGCGTGATGCCATCCGCAGCGGCCGGCAGCGACGGCAACCAGCGTCGCAGCGGGTCATCGACCGTCAGGGCGCCGTCCTCGGCCAGCAGCAGGACACTGGCGGCGGTGAACTGCTTGCTGACCGACGCAAGGCGATAGTTGGTCTTCGGTGACGCGGCGATGCCGGCCTCGAGATCGGCCATGCCGTAGCTGCGCCGGAATGCGGGCGCGCCGTCCTTCAGTACCAGCACCGACGCGCCGGGCACCTGGCCGGTGTAGTCGCGCATCCACCCGTCGATGGTGGCGTCGCGCGTGGCGGCGCCCGATTCACCCGTCGTCATCAGCAGGACTCCCAATAACCAGGCCGTTTTCATCGTGTTCTCCCGAGGCCGGCACCGCGTGGCGCATCGTTTCAGTCAACCGCAGCCTCGGCGCGCAACTGCCGCTCCCGTTCGTGACCCAGGTAGCGGCGGATGCCGTGGCGCATGAGGTAGAGCAGCGGGATCAGCGCGATCGCGGCCAGCATCTTGTAGGCGTAGTTGACGGTGCTGACCGCGAGGAACAGCGACGTCGGCCACTTCTGCGGACCCAGCACGAAGGCGATGTAGATCACCACGAAGCTGTCCACCAGTTGCGAGATCGCGGTCGAGCCGGTCGCCCGCAGCCACACCCAGCGCTCGCCGGTGGCGTTGCGGATGCGATGGAAGACGGACACGTCGATCAACTGGCCTGCGAGGAACGCGACGACCGACCCGGCGATGGTCCACATGCCCTGGCCGAAGATGGCGGCGAAGGCCTTCTGGTAGTCCGGCACGCCCTGCGACTGCGCCGCCTCCACCCACCAGCCGGCTGGCGCCAGCGCGATGGCGGCGAAGGCGAAGAGAAAGCCGTAGACGATCAGCGCCACCGCCAGCCACGAAATGAAACGCACGCCGCGCTTGCCGAAAAATTCGTTGATGGTGTCGGTCAGGATGAAGACGAACGGCCACAGCAGCGTGCCGGCGGTGAAACTCAGCGAGCCCGCCTGGCCGAACAGGTTCCATTCCAGCGGCGCGACGCCCAGCGTGTCTTCCAGCGCGAAGATCTTGACGCCGATGAACTCGGCCATCACCGCGTTGGCGCAGAACACCGCCGCCAGCACGATGAAGAGGCGGACCGCGCGGTCGTCCAGCGTGCGCGGTGCGTCCATCGGTCAGCGATCCCTTGCGCGGGTGAAGGGCATCGTCTCCGGTGCCACGGCGCCGCCGGAAATGATGAAGCTCATCGCCTGGTCCACCGTCCAGTCGGTCGGTGTCAGCAGTTCGACCGGCACGATCTCCAGGTAGCCGGAGGTCGGATTCGGCGTGGTAGGCACGTAGACGGCCGCGAGCTCGCGGCCGCTGCCCTCCTCGCGGATCACACGCGTCACCAGGCCGACCGACTTCATGTCCCGGTGCGGGAAGTCGATCAGCACCACGCGCTGCGTGCTGCCGGGCTTGGTCTCCAGCATGTCCAGCAGCTTGCGCGCGCTGGTGTAGATGACGTTCGCCAAGGGCACGCGCGCGATCAGCGCCTCGAACCAGCGCAGCAGCCGCTGCCCGATCACGCGCCGCGTCAGCGCGCCCACGGCGACGATGACGAACAGCGTGGCGACCATCGCGATGGTGTTCTGCACCCACAGGCCGTTGAACCAGCCCAGCGACTGCGGGAACGAGGCCGCGATCTGGTGCGACAGCGGCTCCACCCACGGCTTGCTGATGCCGGACAGCAGCACGAACACGAACTTGATGACGACCCAGGTCAGCCAGATCGGCAGCAGGGTCAGCAGGCCGGTGATGAAGAGCTTCTGCACCGATACGCGGTGCGCGGGATGGTCGGGGGGCATGGCGATATTGTAGGCCGCCGCGCAGTCCCGGCTATATAGTCGTCGGCAGGACGCTGTTGCAGGGGGAATGGAATGAGCGGCTTCTTCAGGTGGTTCGGGTTGGTCGTGTTCGGTACGGTGGTGGTCGCGGTGTCCCTGTACACCATCAGCCGGCTGATGCCGATCCCGGCGGAGGATGCCGAGGCGCTGGCCCTGATCGAGGCGCCCCGGTCGATGGAAGGTCGCAACGGCTTTGCGGCGCTGTGGTCGTTGCAGTACGACGTTCCCGTGGCGGAGGCCGAGCGCTTGCTGGTCCTGGAGGTCGAGCGCTTCCGGTCGCAGCCGATCCGGGCTGGAGCGGGTGTGGAACCGTCCCCTGCCTCCGCGCTCGATGCGTACCCGCGGATCGATGCCGAAGGTGGTGCTGATGTGCTCTGCAGCGGCCGGGAGGCGCATTGCCTGCGCCACGTCCGCGATCGCATGGAGGCCCTCGTGCCTGCCGTGGCGATCCGGAAGCCGCTCGCGGCGCGGGTCGCCGCGCTGGACGCCTACGATTATTTCCGCAATCCGTTTCCGGCACGGCCGGACACGCCGCTGCCCGCCTACAGCCCGCTGTTCCAGACGCAGACCCTGCATGCGTACGCGTTCGCGCGCGGAGAGCGCGAGGAAGGCCTGCGTGGCGTCTGCCGGAATGCGTCGATCGCCCGCAAGCTGGTCGCCAGCGGTGACATGCTGATTGGTGGCGTGGTGGGGACGGCGCTGATGGATATGTCCGCACGACTGTTCGTCGACATGCTGGCGGACCTCCCTGCCGATTACCAATTGCCGGGCGAATGCGCGGGGGCGTTCGACGCGGATGGCGCGATGGTCGCCGGTATCTGCCCCACCATGATCGGCGAAGGGCGCTATCTGCTGGAGGGCTTCAGCGCATTGAATGTCGACAAACAGCCGTGGCATCGCAGGTTCATGGCGGATCTCGTCCTCGACCAGCGCAAGACGATGGCGCGCGGCGCACGTCGCCACGCCTGGTTCTGTGGACCGCAGGCCGACGCGCTCGTCCAGGCGGATACGCCGCTCGGCAAGCACGCGCCGTTGTCCGGAGGATGGACGTTCTCCTGCATCGCGAACGCGACCGGCTGCATTCTCGACAACATCGCCGCGCCTTCGCTGGCGGGCTATGCGGAGCGCTTCCAGGATGCGGAGGCCCGGCTGCGTGGCGTGTCGGCCTGGCGGGCGTTGCGCGGGCAACGCAACGATGCGCGTCCGTTGAAGGAACGGCTCGACGAATGGCAGCGCGCGCATCCGGGCGGCCGCAGGATCCGTGTCGGTACCGACGGTGGCGGGCTGGAGATCGACCTGTTCAACGACAGGCAGGGCAGTGTGTTCGCGCTGCCCCTGCCTGCAAACCGGGCGGACCTGCCGGCCCTGTGATCAGCGCGGCCGGCGAGCTTCCGGCTTCAGTCGCACATAGATCTGCTTGCGCACGCGGGCGACGACTTCGTTCTGGGCGTTGAAGACGTCGGCCGGCATCCAGCGCAGGTACTTCTGGCCATCGGCGGCCTCGGTGCGGATCTCGTCGAGCACGCGTTGATCCAGGCGGAACTCGGCGTGCAGTGTGCCCTTGCCGGGCTTCACGAACTCGATCTCGGCGGCCTTGTCCCAGACGTAGTACTCGCTGCCCAGGCGTTCCTTGGCCAGGATCATCCAGAACGGATCGGTCATGGCGAACAGGCTGCCGCCGAAATGGGTGCCGACGTAGTTGCGGTTCCAGGGGCGCATGCGCAGTTCGACGCGCGCGAAGCTCCAGTCCGGTGCCATCTCGGTGACGTGGATGCCACTGAGCAGGAAGGGCGGCCACACATTGAAGATGTGCCGCAGGGTGCCGGGTTTCATGCGGGACTGCCGGGTTCGGTGAGGACGGAGGAGTATTCGCGGATCAGAACAGCAGGGAGGACATCTTCCTGCGGTACTGGCTGACCAGCGCGTCGTCCTCGATCACCCGGAAGGCGTCGATCAGGCTCTTGCGCGCCAGGCCGTCCTCATGGGCGCGATCGCGCTTGAGCATCTCCAGGAACTGCTCGAGCGCCGCTTCGGAGTCGCCGGCGACCAGCGCATGTACGCCGAGCAGATGGCGGGCGCGCAGGTCGTCGGCGTTCGCGGCGACGGCAGCGCGGAGGGCGTCCGGCGCCGGGGCGTCCTTGAGGGCGGCTGCGAAGCCCAGCCGGGCGCGCGCCTTGACCGCACGGTCGTCGGTGGCGAGGTTGGCGGGCAGGGCATCGAGCAGCCGCTCGGCTTCGGGCGCATCGCCGGTCTTCAGCAGCGCGAGGACAAGGTCCAGCTTCAGTTCGTCCTCGTCGGGTTCGGCGGCGATGGCCTCGCGCAGCGCGGCGACCTGTGCCTGCGGATCGAGCGGCACTTCATCGACGGCGGCGTCCGCGCCCTCGGCCGGCTGCACGCCGTGCGAGGCCAGGAACTCGCGCAGCTGGCCTTCCGGCAGCGCACCCGGGAACCCGTCCACGATCTGCCCGTCCTTGACCAGGAAGACGGTAGGGACCGAACGGATCTGGAACGCGGCCGCGATCTGCTGTTCCTTGTCGACGTCGACCTTGGCCAGCAGGAACGCGCCGTTGTAGTCGCCCGCCAGCTTTTCGAGGATCGGCCCCAGCGTCTTGCACGGCCCGCACCACGTGGCCCAGAAGTCGACGAGCACCGGCACTTCCATCGACTTGCGCAGCACGTCGGCTTCGAAGGTTTCGGTGGTGGCATCGAACACGTGGGGCAGATCGCTCATCGGGTCACTCTTGGGGCGGGGACGTGGCGTTCACATGGTGTCGCAGCCGGCAGGATACAAGGATATGTAAAAAGGATTTGACATCGTCACGCCAGAATGTAATCTAAAGCGGACATATTGTCTGGCAGGAGTGACGTCAATGTGGCTGCGGCGTATGAAGTGGTGGGTCCTGCTGGTTGGCGCGATGCTGGCGTTCTGGGCGCTGCTGGCCGGCCCCGACGTCCTGTTGGGGGTGGATCTGGGCAAAGGGGGCACGGCACTGCTGGTGACGGTGGCCTGGGTTTCCCTGTTCGCGGTCTCGCAAACGCCGCCCGGTGAGGTGGAGCGCGGCCTGTCGCCCGGCGAGTGGAAAGCCTGGGTGGGCGTGGCCTTCATGCTGGCGGCGACCGGCTATTTCCTCGCCAAGGTGCACGTATTCGCCGATGGCCCCGCCTGGGACAACCACGGCGCACGCGCGGTGGGACGCAACCTGGTACTGCTGCTGGTCGCATGGAGTGTGCTCGTCGGCGTGCTCGGCAAGCGCTGGAAGGGGCGGGTGCAGGAGGACGAGCGGGACCGCGAGATCGAGAAGCAGGCTGCGGGCTGGGGCCGGGGCGGGCTGACGTTCGTCGTGATCGGGCTGGCGGTGATGCTGGCGTTCTCGCCGGCGGACCGGCTGGCGTGGGCGTCGCACTTCATGATCGCCAACCTGCTGGTGTTCGCGCTGATGTGGGGCTGGCTGTGCGAATACGCGGCGACGGCGGTGATGTACTGGTGGGACCGCCGATGACCGGGACGCCGATCGCGAACGAGATCCGGCGGCTGCGCTTCGAGCGTGGCGAGATGACCCAGCAGGCATTGGCCGATGCCTGCGGGGTGACCCGGCAGACCATCATCGCGCTGGAGGCGGGACGCTACGCGCCGTCGCTGGAACTGGCGTTCCGTATCGCGCGGGCATTCGGGGTGGGTATCGACGAGGTGTTCCGGTGGGGGGACGCATGAGCAGGGCATGGCAATGGAGTGGACCATTGGCCTTGGTCGCGTTCATCGCGGCCGTGATCGGCTTCGGCGCGGCCTTGTCCGGCTATTCGCAGGTCTGGCATCCGGTGGCGGTGCTGGGCGCGAAGGACGTGCCGCACGCGCTTGGGTTCAATGTGTTCGGATTCCTGCTGACAGGCGTGCTGGCGGCGTCGGCTTCGTTGCACCTGCGGCGCCGTTTGCCGGACGACGCAGGGTGGCCGCTGCGCGTGGGCGCGCAACTGGTCCTGTTGTCGGCACTGGGTTTCGTCGGCATGGGCCTGTTGCCGCTGGATACCGCGGACCTCGACAACCAGGCCAGCAGCCTGCATGCCACCGCGTGGATGTTGTGGTGGGTGGCGTTCGTGCCGGGGGCGCTGCTGGTCGCGCTCGGCCTGCGCGGTCGCCCGCCGTGGCGCATGCTGGCGAGGGCCAGTGTCGTGGCGGCGTTGCTGGTGTTGTTCGTCGCCTTGCTGGCGGTGGCGCTGATGCCGGCGGGCATCGCGCAGCGGCTGGGCTACGCGGCGTGGCTGGCGTGGCTGTGCGTCGCTTCGCATCGTTCCGGCACGTAGCGCGGAGCGTGCTCCGCTGCTTGCCGACACGCAAACGACGATCCGACGCCCGCAGCAGCCGAGCGAACTCGGCTCTGCGGTCCGGTCCGCTTACGGTTGGCGATACACCTGGCCGTCCTTCATCACGAAGTCGACCTTCAGGGCCGCGTTGATGTCGGCGACCGGGTCGCCCGGCACCGCGACGATGTCGGCACGCTTGCCCACTTCGATCACGCCCTGGTCGTCCACGCCCAGCACCTCCGCGGCGCGGATGGTCGCGGCCTGCAGCGCCACAGCGGCGGGAATACCGGCTTCCACCATGTAAAGGAACTCGCGTGCGTTGTCGCCGTGCGGACCCACGCCCATGTCGGTGCCGAAGGCGATCTTCACGCCGTTGCGATAGGCCTTGCCGGCGGTCTCCTGGATCAGTGCGCCGATGCGCTGGGCCTTCGGGCGCACGACCGGCGGGAAGTAGCCGTCGATCTTGGCCTTCTCCGCCACGAAGCGGCCGGCGTAGATGGTCGGTACGTACCAGGTGCCGTGCTGCTTCATCAGCCGCATGATCTCGTCGTCCATGTAGGTGCCGTGCTCGATGCTGGTCACGCCGCCGACGATGGCGCGACGCATGCCTTCCTTGCCGTGCGCGTGCGCGGCCACGCGGAAGCCGTAGTCGCGTGCGGTGTCGACGACGGCCTTCACCTCGTCGACCACGAACTGCGGCGCATCGCCGGACTTGGCGTAGCTCAGCACGCCGCCGGTAGCGGTGATCTTGATGACGTCGCTGCCGTCCTTGTAGCGCTGGCGCACCGCCTGGCGGGCTTCCTCCGGCGAGTTGATGACGCCGTCGGTCGGGCCGGGCGGGCCGAGCAGGTGCGACAACCGGTCGTTGAAGCCGTTGGTCGGGTCGGCATGGCCTCCGGTGGTGGCGATGGACTTGCCGGCGGCGAAGATGCGCGGCCCCTTCACCATCCCCTGGTTGACCGCGTCGCGCAGGTGCGGCGCCACTTCGCCGCCCAGGTCGCGCACGCTGGTGAAGCCGGCCATCAGCGTCTTCTCGGCGTAACCCACGGAGCGGAAGGCGTAGTCCACCGGATCCAGGCGAAAGCCTTCGGAATAGCTCTGCGGGCTGGATTCGCTGCCCAGGTGCACGTGCAGGTCGGTCCAGCCGGGGGTGCAGGTGTGGTCGGCCAGGACGATGGAGTCCGCATCGGCCAGCTTGGCGCGGCCTGGGATGACCTCGGCGATCCTGCCGTCGCGCACCAGCACCGTGTGCTCGCCCAGCACCTTGCCGCTGCGGGCGTCGAACAGGCGCTCGCAGTGCAGGGCCAGCGTGGAAGGCGCTGCGGAATCGGCCGCGTGGACGGACAGGCTGGCGGCAGCCAGGGCAACGGCAAGCAAGGTCTTGGTCATCTGGAATCCCCGTTTCGACCCCGCCATGCTACCCGCTGGCGTGGCGGGGCATGGTGCGCTGCGGTACCCTTTGCGGCTTTGCCGTTGCAGCACCGAGCCGCCGCCCGCCATGTCCACAGCCGAACCCGCCGTCTACGATCCGAAATCCGTCGAAACCGCCGCCCAGGCATTCTGGGACCAGGCGCGTGCCTTCGAGGTCGACGAACGGTCGGACAAGCCCAAGTACTACTGCCTGTCGATGCTGCCGTACCCGTCGGGCGCGCTGCACATGGGCCACGTGCGCAACTACACCATCGGCGACGTGATCAGCCGCTTCCGGCGGATGACCGGGCACAACGTGCTGCAGCCGATGGGCTGGGACGCCTTCGGCCTGCCGGCCGAGAACGCCGCGCTCAAGCACAAGACCGCGCCGGCGAAGTGGACCTACGCCAACATCGAGCACATGCGCGGCCAGTTGCAGGCGCTGGGCTACGCGATCGACTGGTCGCGCGAGTTCGCCACCTGCCGCCCGGACTACTACGTGCACGAGCAGCGCATGTTCACGCGCCTGCTGCGCAAGGGACTGGCCTACCGCAAGAATTCGGTGGTGAACTGGGACCCGGTCGACCAGACCGTGCTGGCCAACGAGCAGGTGATCGACGGCCGCGGCTGGCGCAGCGGTGCGCTGGTCGAGAAGCGCGAGATCCCGCAGTGGTTCCTGCGCATCACCGACTACGCGCAGGAACTGCTGGACGGCCTGGACGACCTGCCGGGCTGGCCCGACGCGGTCAAGACCATGCAGCGCAACTGGATCGGCCGGTCGGAAGGCCTGGAGATCCAGTTCGCCGTGGAAGGCCATGACCCCCTGACCGTATTCACCACGCGTCCGGACACGCTGATGGGCGTGACCTTCGTGTCGATCGCCGGCGAACACCCGTTGGCGCTGAAGGCGGCCGCGTCGAATCCCGCGCTGGCGACGTTCCTGGAACAGCTGAAGCACGGCGGCGTGTCCGAGGCAGAACTGGAGACGCAGGAAAAGCGCGGCATGGATACCGGCCTGCGCGCCGTCCATCCGGTCACCGGCGACAAGGTGCCGGTGTGGGTCGCCAACTTCGTATTGATGGGCTACGGCACGGGCGCGGTAATGGCCGTGCCCGGCCACGACCAGCGCGATTTCGAATTCGCCACCAAGTACTCGCTGCCGATCCAGCAGGTGATCGCGCTGAAGTCGCCTAAGAACGACGCCGAGAAGACCTACGACGCCACCACCTGGCATGACTGGTACGGCGACAAGACGCGCGGTGACCTGGAACTGGTCAACTCGGGCGAGTTCGATGGCCTGGATTACCGTGGCGCCTTCGAAGCGCTGGCCGAGCGTTTCGAGCGCAAGGGCCAGGGCCAGCGCCGGGTGAACTACCGCCTGCGCGACTGGGGCGTGAGCCGCCAGCGCTATTGGGGCTGCCCGATCCCGGTGATCTACTGCGACGCCTGCGGCGCGGTGCCGGTGCCGGATTCGGATCTGCCTGTCGTGCTGCCCGAGAACGTCACCCTCGACGGCGTGAAGTCGCCGATCAAGGCCGATCCCGAATGGCGCAAGACCAAGTGCCCGCAGTGCGGCGCAGCCGCCGAGCGCGAGACCGACACCTTCGACACCTTCATGGAGTCCAGCTGGTACTACGCGCGCTATACCTCGCCGGGCGCGAAGGACATGGTGGACAAGCGTGGCAACTACTGGCTGCCGGTGGACCAGTACATCGGCGGCATCGAACACGCGATCCTGCACCTGATGTATTTCCGCTTCTACCACAAGCTGTTGCGCGACGCGCGGCTGGTGGACAGCGACGAGCCGGCCACCAACCTGCTGACGCAGGGCATGGTGATCGCGGAAACGTTCTATCGCGACAATGCCGACGGCTCGAAGGACTGGATCAATCCGGTCGACGTCGAGATCCAGCGCGACGACAAGGCGCGCATGGTCGGCGCCACGCTGAAGGCCGATGGCCAGCCGGTGAAGATCGGTCCGGTCGAAAAGATGTCGAAGTCGAAGAACAACGGCGTCGACCCGCAGTCGATGGTCGACAAGTTCGGCGCGGATACCGTCCGCCTGTTCTCGATGTTCGCAGCACCGCCGGAGCAGTCGCTGGAGTGGAACGAGGCCGGCGTGGAAGGCATGGCGCGCTTCCTGCGCCGGCTGTGGACGCAGGTGCAGAAGCATGTCGCCGACGGTGGCGTGCAAGCGCTGGACATTGCGGCGCTGACGGCCGACCAGAAGGCCGTGCGCCGCAAGACGCACGAGACCATCGACAAGGTCGGCAACGACTACGGCAAGCGACACAGCTTCAACACCGCCATCGCGGCGGTGATGGAACTGTCCAACACGCTGGGCAAGTTCGACGATGCCACGGCGCAGGGCCGCGCCGTGCGCCAGGAAGCACTGGAAGCGGCCGTGCTGCTGCTCAATCCCATCACGCCGCATGCGAGCCATGCGTTGTGGCAGGCGCTGGGCCACGAGGAAACGCTGATCGAGGACCTCGCCTTCCCGCAGGTGGATTCGGACGCGCTGGTGCGCGACTCGGTCACGCTGGCGGTGCAGGTCAACGGCAAGTTGCGCGGCACCATCGCCGTGGCCGCGGACGCGCCGCGCGATCTGGTCGAATCGCTGGCGAAGGCCGAACCGAATACGGCGAAGTTCCTCGAAGGGTTGTCGATCCGCAAGGTGATCGTGGTGCCGGGCAAGATCGTCAACATCGTGGCGGGCTGAGGACGCGGGGCCTTGCCTCCGCGTTCACCTGTGGGCCGGCTACGCTATTGCCGCCCATGACGGGCTCGTCCAGACTTCACCCATGACCCGATTCCGCCTGCCCGCCCTCGTCGTCGCCCTGGTCTTCCTGGCCGGGTGCGGTTTCCACCTGCGCAACAAGATCGCGCTGCCGGCCGATCTCGGCCCGGTCCGGGTCACGGCATCCTCGAAGTCGTACAGCGCGCTGGTGACCAGCCTGTCGCGCGGCCTGCAGGCGGCGGGCGCGACCCTGGCATCGGAGATCGGCGACGAGGAGCGCTCGGAGGCGACATCCGGCGCGCAGGTAGCCACGTTGCGCGTCGTTTCCGAGCGCTGGGGCGACCTGCCCATTGCGGTCGATCAGTTCGGGCGCGCACAGGAATTCAGCCTTCGCTATGCCGTGGTGTTCTCCTTCACCCGGGCCGACGGCACCGACCTGGTGCCGCAGCAGGTCGTCGAACTGTCGCGGGACTACGTGTCGCCGCCGCAGGACGCGACGGGTACCTCCACCGAGCGCGAAGTGCTCGCGGACGAGTTGCGTCGCGAAATGGCCGCTTCCATCCTGCGGCGCATCGACGGCGTGGTGCGCTCGGGTCCGGTGACTGCCGCACCCTGATGGAACTCAAGCCGGAACAGCTGGCCGCGCGCGGCGCGTCCGAACCGCTGCATCCGGTCTACCTGATCGCCGGGCCGGAGACCCTGCGCGTGCTGGAAGCGGCGGATGCCGTCCGTGCCCAGGCACGCGCGCAAGGCATCGGTGAGCGGGAAGTGTTCGATGCCGATGGGCGGGACTTCGACTGGGGCCAGCTGGAAGCGAGCTTCAACGCGCCCAGTCTGTTCAGTGCGCGGCGACTGGTGGAAGTCCGCCTGCCGGGCGGCAAGCCCGGCAAGGAAGGTGCCGAGGTCATCAGCGCGTTCTGCGCCAATCCGCCGCCGGACGTGGTGTTGCTGATCACCTCCGGCGAGTGGGGCAAGGCCTATCAAGGCAAGTGGAGCGATGCGGTCGCGCGCGTCGGCGTGCTGGCCGTGGCATGGGCGATCAAGCCGCATGAATTGCCGGGCTGGATAGAGAGCCGCATGCGCAGCAAGGGCCTGAGTGCGCAGCGCGATGCCGTGCAACTGCTGGCGGACCGCGTCGAGGGCAACCTGCTCGCCGCCGCGCAGGAGATCGACAAGCTGGCCCTGCTCAGCGATGGCCAGACGCTGGACGTCGAGCGCATGGAGTCGCTGGTGGCCAACGCGGCGCGCTACGACGTGTTCCGCCTGACCGACGCGGTGCTGGCGGGGCAGGGTGCGCAGGTCTCGCGCATCCTCGCCGGCCTGCGGGCCGAGGGCGACGTCGTCGCCGGGCTGATGCCGATGATCGTCAAGGAACTGCTGCGCACGGCGACGCTGGCGCGTGTGCAGGCGAACGGCGGCAACCTGGCCGCAGAGATGAAGTCGCAGGGCATCTGGGAGGCGAAGCAGGCGCCGTTCAAGCGCGCGCTGCAGCGCCACGCCGCGCCGGCGCGCTGGGACCGGTTCGTCGCCGAGGCCTCGAAGATCGACCGCACGGCCAAGGGCCGTGGCGACGGCGATGCCTGGGTCGGACTGGAGCGGCTGCTGCTGGCCATCGCGGATGCGAAGGCCGTGCGCCTGCTGGTCGCCTGACCGGCGATGCTGCAGCTTGTCTACGGCGGCACGTTCGACCCCTTCCATAACGGGCACCTGGCGATCGCGCGCGCCGCGCACGACGAGTTCGGTGTACCCGTCCACCTGATGCCGGCCGCGGACCCGCCGCATCGCGCGCCTCCCGGCGCCACCGCGTCGGAGCGGGCGCACCTGCTGGATGTTGCAGTGAAGGACATCCCCGGGCTGTGTGTCGACAGGCGCGAACTCCGGCGCGCGCAGCACGACCCCGCCGGTCGTTCCTACACGATCGACACGCTGCGGGAGTTGCGGGGCGAGCACGGCGATGCGGTTCCCATCGCCTTGCTGATCGGTGCGGACAGCCTGTTGGGCCTGCCGACGTGGCGTGCGTGGACCGCGCTGTTCGACCTCACGCATTTCATCGTCGCCGACCGGCCCGGCAGCGCCCTCGATACCGGCCTGCCGCCTCCGTTGGCGGAAGCGCTGGCGGGACGCTGGACCGACCGGCGCGAAGACCTGGAATACACGCCGGCTGGGCGGGTGTACCGCCTGAACCAGCCGCTCCAGCCGGAATCGGCCACGGAAATCCGCCGCCGCATCGCCGCTTGCGAGCCTTGGCGCCATCTTGTCCCGCCCCCGGTGGCCGCTGCGATTGCCGACGAAAGGCTTTACGCCTCACGGGCCGCCGACGCGGGTCCGCTATAATCGCCGCCGTATTCCCGGAGCCACCAAGCCTTTGTCCAGCCAAGCCCACGTCATCAAGACCCGCCTCCCCAGTCCGCCGCCGGCCCTGCCGGACCTGCTTGCCAACGTGCATGCCGCGGTGCAGGAACTGAAAGCCAAGGATGTCGTCGAGATCGACGTGCGTGGCAAATCCAGCGTTGCCGACTACCTGGTGATCGCCTCGGGTACCTCGACCCGCCACGTGAAATCCATCGCCGACGAAGTGGTGAGGTTCGCCAAGAAGCTCGACGTGATGCCGTTGGGCGTGGAAGGCGAGCGCGAAGCCGAATGGGTGCTGGTGGACCTGGGCGACGTCATCGTCCACGTCATGCTGCCGCGCGTGCGCGAGTTCTACGCGCTGGAGCGCCTGTGGACCGTCGGCGACCAGCCGCCGGAAGACGTCGAGACCGCCGACGAATCGGGACTCTAACCGGTTCCACGAGGTCGTACGACGGCGCCTTCCCGGCGCCGTTGTCGTGTATGGACAGGTTTCCGCGCTCGCTATCATGCCGCCATGAAATGCCGTCTCATCGCCACCGGCGAGCGTGCGCCGACCTGGGTCGCGCAGGGCTTCGCCGAATACCAGAAGCGCCTGTCGCACTGGCTGCCGTTCGAACTCGTGGAAGTCGAGCCAGGCCTGCGCGGCAAGGGACGTGATCCTCAGCGTGCCATCGAGGACGAGGGCAAGCGCGTGCGGGCGGCATTGCCGAAGAGTGCGCACATCGTGGCGCTGGAAGTCACCGGCAAACCGTATTCCTCCGAACAGCTCGCGCAGCGGCTGGAACACTGGCGCACGCTGGGTCGCGACATCGCGTTGCTGATCGGTGGCCCCGAAGGCCATGCGCCGGACGTATTGGCCGCCGCGCACGAGACGTGGTCGCTCGGCCCGCTGACATTGCCGCACATGCTGGTGCGGCTGGTGGTGGCCGAACAGGTCTACCGCGCTGCGGCGATGCTGGCCAACCATCCGTACCATCGCGCTTGATCGGCGGCACGGCGGCAAGAAAAAGCCCGCTTTACGGCGGGCTTTTTCCGTTCATGCATCCGGCCTCACTGCAGGCTGAAGGCGATCGGCACCAGGCCGTAGGCCTGCACCACCTGCCCGTTCTGCATGGCGGGCTTGAAGCGCCAGGTCTTCAGGACGTGCTGCAGGGCCGCCTTGTCCAGGTTGCGGTTGCCGCTGCTGGTCTCGACCGTCACGTCGGCAGGCTTGCCGTCGATGTCCACCAGCACGCGCAGGATCACCGTGCCCTGCACGCCGTTGCGCAGTTCGTTGATGGGATAGCGCGGCGACGTGGCGCGTACGTACTCCAACGTTGCGGACGGCAGCGGGCCGCCGGATGAGATCGGGCCCGCGAGGTCCGCGGCGGGTTCGACCGCATCGATGACGGTCGCTTCGGTGCCGCCCTCGACGATCACCGAGGTGTCAACGAGGGGCTTCGCCACGTCGGGACGCGTCTGCACCGCGTCCGGTTTTTTCTCGGGCGTGATCTTGCGCTCCTGCACGACCGGCATGGGATCGAGCGGCTTGGGCTTCTCGCGGTCGTACCAGTGCACGATGGGCTTCGGCTTCGCCGTCGGAGCGATGGTCGGTGCCGCCATCGGCATCAGCAGCATGAGCAGGGCGGCGGCGTGGAGCGCGATGGCCGCCGCGATGGCGGCGATGCGACCGATGTCGATGCGGGTATCGGAACCGTGGGGTAGTGCGCGAACCATGATCCACCTCCTTCAGGGCTGTGAACGGAACAACGCTCGGCCGCAAGGAGTGGGGTTGCAACGTCCCGGCGCCGCACGCCCAGACTGTACTCCGGCGGTTGGCGTCCGCAAGAGGGGCGGGGTTCGACCTTGGGCGTAGTCCGGTGGTCCGGTTCCGGAACGAAAACGGCGCCCCGCAGGGCGCCGTCTCGGGATGGGTCAGGTCGGGCTTACTTGCCCAGTTCGAACACCACGTCCAGGTTGATCGAGACCGTGGTTTCACCCGGCGAAACCGGCGGCGCGCCGCTCGCGTCGCGGGCTTCCATCTTGGCCATGGCCATCATCGGCATCGGGCGGAAGCCGCCATTGCCTTCGGAGATGCTGACGATCCGGCGCACTTTCAGTCCCAGCGACTTCGCATAGGTCTCCGCGCGGGCCTGGGCTTTCTTCAGCGCCGCGAGGCGGGCTTCGTCATAGACCGGTTCCGGATTGTCGATTTCGAAGCTGGGGCCATTGATCTGGTTGGCACCCACGCCGGCCAGTGCATCCAGCACCTTGCCGAGCTTGGCGATGTCGCGGACCTTGATGCTGACGGTGTTGTTGGCCTGGTAGCCGGTGATCTTCGGGGCTTCGTTCTCGGCGTAGCGGTACTGCGGATTGAGGCTGATGCCGCTGGTCTGCACGTCCTTGTCGGCAATGCCGGCGGCCTTGATGGCGGCCACGACCTTGGCCATCTGCTCGCTGTTCTGGCGCATCGCGGTATTGCCGTCGACCGCCTGGGTGACGACGCCGGCGGAGATGGTGGCGATGTCCGGCACGCGCGACGCCTCGGCCTGCGCCGACACGTTGAGCAGGGTGCCGTCGGCGGGGATGGCGTACGCGGGGGCGGTTTGGGCGTGACTGGTCATGGCGACGGTAGTTCCGAGGGACAGGGTCATGGCGAGCAGCAGCGGGCGAAGCAGGGGCAGATGCATGGGATCTCCTTATTCTTGGTGGGGGGTGATGCGGCACCCGGTCGTCTACGCGAAAGGGTGTTCACGATGACATGAACGCGCCGTGATCTGGCGCAGGGTTACCCGGTTCCGGCGGGCATCAGCGGTCATTCAGTCAGGCGCCGCGGGTTATTCTTCCGCGATGCTCTATCTGGCCTCCCAATCCCCGCGCCGTGCCGAACTGCTGACCCGCCTGGGGCTCTCGTTCGGCCGGATAGACCTCGACATCCCCGAACACCGCCAGCCCAACGAGCCTGCCACCGATTATGTCCGCCGCGTCGCCCGCGAGAAGGCGGGCGCCGGCCTGCTGAAAGTCGTCGCCACCCCGGGCGCGGTGGTGCTGGGGGCCGACACCGAGGTGATCCTGGAGGACGAGGTCTTCGGCAAGCCCGTGGACGCCGCCGATGCGGCCGCCATGCTGCGCCGCCTGTCCGGACGCACGCACCAGGCTGTCTCCGCTGTCTCGGTGGTCAGCGCCGCGCGGGAAGCGCAGGCGCTGGTGGTCACCGAGGTCACGTTCGCCGAGCTGCACGATGACGATATCGGCGCCTACGTCGCCAGTGGCGAGGCGATGGGGAAGGCCGGCGCTTACGGCATCCAGGGCCGGGCCGAGCAGTTCGTCACCCGCCTGGCCGGCAGCTACTCGGCGGTGATGGGCCTGCCGCTGTACGAAACCTCGAAGTTGCTGCGCGACTTCGGTATCCATCCAACGGCAACCGCCGCCACCGCGTCAGCCTGAGGAAGGACCCATGTCGGAAGAAATCCTGGTCAACGTCACCCCGCGCGAAACGCGCGTCGCGGTGATCGAAAACGGCATGCTGCAGGAGCTGCACATCGAGCGTGGCTGGCGCCGCGGCGTCGTCGGCAACATCTACAAGGGCAAGGTGCAGCGGGTGATGCCCGGCATGCAGGCGGCGTTCGTCGAGGTGGGGCTGGAGCGCGCGGCGTTCCTGCACGCCAACGACATCGTGCGGTCGTCGCCGGGCGCCGTGGTCGATGGCGAAGAAACGCCGCTGCCCACGCCGCCGGCGGCCCCCATCATGGACCTGCTGCGCGATGGGCAGGATGTCATCGTGCAGGTGGTCAAGGATCCGATCGGCAGCAAGGGCGCCCGGCTGACCACGCAGATCAGCATTCCGTCGCGCTACCTGGTGCTGCTGCCGCAGTCCAAGGTGATCGGCGTGTCGGCGCGCATCGAGGACGAGGCCGAGCGCCATCGTCTCAAGCAGGTCGTCACCGAGCTGGCCGGCCTGCACGGCGGCCACGGCTACATCATCCGCACCAACGCCGAAGGCCAGCCGGCCGAGGCGCTGGCCGAGGACATCGCCTACCTGTCGCGTGTGTGGAACGTGGTCGAACGGCGCGGGCGCGAGTCGCCCTCGTGCAGCATCCTGTACGAAGACCTCAGCCTGCCGTTGCGCGCCGTGCGCGACCTGATCCGCAAGGACGTGGAGAAGGTGAAGGTCGATTCCAAGGAAACCCACGAACGCCTGCAGGCCTTCGTCGCCAAGTACATGCCGGTGCTTGCCGAACGCATCGAACTGTACGCCGGCGAGCGCCCCATCTTCGACCTGTATGGCGTCGAGGACGAGATCGGCCGCGCGCTGGACAAGCAGGTGCCGCTGAAGTCCGGCGGCTACCTGGTGATCGACCAGACCGAGGCGATGACCACGGTCGACGTGAACACCGGTTCGTTCCTCGGCCAGCGCAACCTGGAGGAAACGGTCTACCGCACCAACCTGGAAGCTGCGCAGGCCGTGGCGCGCCAGCTGCGGCTGCGCAACCTCGGCGGCATCATCATCATCGACTTCATCGACATGGACGATCCCGAGCACCGTCGCCAGGTGCTGCGCACGCTGGAGAAGTCGCTGGCGAAGGACCATGCCAAGACCACGGTCTACGAGTTCTCGCCACTGGGCCTGGTGGAGATGACGCGCAAGCGCACGGTCGAAAGCCTGGCGCGCCAGTTGTCGGAGCCGTGCCCGGAATGCAGCGGCCGCGGCAGCATCAAGACCACCGAAACCGTCACCTACGAGATCTTCCGCGAGATCACCCGCGCCGTGCGCCAGTTCGAAGCCGCGCGCCTGCTGGTGATCGCCTCGCCGAAGGTCGTCGCCCGCATCACCGACGAGGAATCGACCGCAGTGGCGGAACTCGAGGAATTCCTCGGCAAGTCCATCCGTTTCCAGGCGGACGAGCAGTACCTGCAGGAGCAGTTCGATGTCGTGCTGCTGTGAAGCCGTGATTCGTGATTCGGAATGGGTGATTCGCGAAGGCACGAGTCGCGCTCTGCGTGCACGAATCACTCATCGCGAATCACGAATCACCGCGAGCGAAGCGAGCTGATGCCCACGCCGCTGCGCCGTCGCCTGCGCCTGGTTCGCCGCGGTGCCCTCTATGGCATCGCGGTGGTACTGGTGTGCATGGCCGTGGTGCTCGGCGTGGCCAGCCAGGTGTTTCCGCTGGCCGAACGGCACCCGGACCGCATCGCCGCATGGCTCAGCGAGCGCGCGGGCCAACCGGTGGCTTTCGACGCGGTGAAGACGCAGTGGACGCGGCGTGGCCCGTTGCTGCAGCTCGATGGCCTTCGCCTGGGCGAAGGCGATGCCGGCGTGCGCGTCGGCCAGGCAGAAGTGCTGTTGTCGATGTACGGTGGCCTGCTGCCGGGACGCTCGTTTACCGAGTTGCGCCTGCGCGGCCTGTCGCTGACGCTGCAACGGGGCGACGATGGCAAATGGGTGGTGCGCGGCCTGCCGGGACAGCAGCAGGCCAATGCGGACCCGTTGCGCAGCCTCGAAGGACTCGGCGAGCTGCAGGTCATCGGCGGCCGGCTCGCCATCGTCGCGCCATCGCTGGGCTGGGACATCCGCCTGCCGAAGATCGACCTGCGTTTGCGTGTGCAGGGCGATCGCGTGCGCGCCGGCACGCGTGCATGGATTCGTACCGATGCCGCGCCGCTGAACGTGGCGGTGGATTTCGATCGCAAGGCCGGCGACGGCCGCGCATACCTCGATGTGGCCGCCGACGATATCGGTGCGTGGGCGCCGCTGCTGCGCTATGCCGGCGTGGTTGCCGAACGCGGCAAGGGTCGCGTGCAGGCGTGGACGGAACTGCGCCGGCACCGCGTGGTGCTGGTGACTGCCGATGCGAACCTGCGCCAGGTCGGCCTGCGTGGTGCACCGCTGCCGGATTCCACCGCGCCCATGCACATCGCGTTCGACCAGATGGAAGCGCGCATGCGCTGGCGGCTGATAGCCGGCGGCTGGCGGCTGGACGCGCCGCGACTGCGGGTAGGCACGGCGCCTGCCGTGCAGACGCTGGATGGACTGGTGCTGGCGGGCGGCGACCGTTACGCACTGCTGGCCGATGAAGTGGACGCCGCACCGCTGCTCGCGGTGCTGGGGCTCAGCGACAGGGTCGACTCCGGCCTGCGTCGCTGGCTGGTGCAGGCGCGGCCGGGTGCGCGGCTCGCGCGCCTGACCATGGCCGGGCGAAAAGATGGCGCGCTGCATGCGGAAGGACAACTGCGCGACATGTCGTTCAAGGCGGTCGGCGATGCACCGGGACTCAGCGGGTTGGCGGGCGACTTCGCCGGTGATGCCGACGGCTTCCGGCTGACGCTGGATCCCGCGGCGGCGATGCGCTTCGACTGGCCCAGCGGATTCGCGGTGGTGCACGAGGTGAACCTGCGGGGCGATGTACTCGGCTGGCGCGAAGGCAATGGCTGGCGCGTCGGCACCAGCGCGCTGCACGTGCAGGGCAAGGAGTACGCGGCCGACGTGCGCGGCGGCCTGTGGTTCCAGGGCGACGGCACGCGGCCATGGATCGATATCGCGGCGGACCTTGCCGATGCGCCGGTGCCGGTGGCCAAGGGATTCTGGATCCACCACAAGATGCCGAAGGCAGCGGTCGACTGGCTGAATGGTGCACTGATCGGCGGCACCGTGCGCCAGGGGCGTGCGATCGTCAGCGGCGACCTGGACGACTGGCCGTTCACCCAACGCGACGGCCGCTTCGAAGCCGTGGCGCACATCGAGCAGGGGCAGTTCAAGTTCCAGCCCGAGTGGCCGCAGCTGGAACACGTGGACGCGGACATCGCCTTCATCGGCAACGGGTTCGAACTGAAAGGACGCGGCACATTGGCGGATGTCGCGATCCCTGCATTCCAGGCGGGCATCGCGGACTTCGGCGAGGGCGACCTGAAGATCGCCGCGCGGACCGACACCGATGCCGGTCGCCTGCTTGCACTGCTACGGCAGAGTCCACTGCACGAGACCTACGGCGACACACTGGACCACCTGCAGGCCAAGGGGCCGGTGGCGGCGACGTTCGACCTGCTGCAGCCGCTGCATGCCGACGAGCAGGCACGCAGGAAGCTGGCGGGCAGCGTAGACCTGAAGGGCGCGCGGTTGTCCGAGACGCGCTGGGACCTGGTGTTCGACGACGTGCGCGGCAAGGCGCGCTACGACGATGGCGGATTCGCATCGGGGCCGTTGCAGGTCGTGCACGACGGCCTGCCGGGCGTGCTGGGCCTGCGTGCGGGCAGCGGTACGCGCGATCGCACCCAGGCCTTCGAAGCCGACCTGTCGGCGGTGGTGGACGCCGACCGCCTGCTCGATCGCGCACCCGAAATGGCGTGGCTGAAACCGTACATGGACGGCCGTTCGCAATGGACGGTCGGCGTGAGTATTCCGCGTACCGCGGCAGGCGCAGCCGCGGCGCCGACGCAGCTCGACCTGACATCGGACCTGGTCGGCACGGCGATGCTGCTGCCCGCGCCGTTGCGCAAGTCCGCGGCAACGGCGCTGGCGACCACCGTGCATGCGCCGCTGCCGATGGGCAGTGGCGAAATCGACGTCGCCTTCGGTGATGTGCTGGCGTTGCGTGCGCGCAACCAGAATGGCCAGACCGGTGTACGCGTCGTGCTGGGGAGCGCGGAGGTGAAGGACGCGCCGCCGGCGTCGGGCCTGGTGGCGACCGGCCGCACCGGGACGCTGGATGCGATGGAATGGATCGCGGTGGCCAAGGGAGGCGGCGAGGGCGATGGCCTTCCGCTGCGCCATATCGACGTCACGGCGGAGCGCCTGCTGATGATCGGTTCCTCCTTCCCGGACACGCGCCTGCAACTGGCACCCGCGCAACAGGCGCTGGCGGTGTCGCTGGATGGCCAGGCGCTGTCCGGTGCGCTGCTGGTACCCGATGCGAAGGGCGCGCCGGTCGTCGGCAAGCTGGCGCGCGTGCACTGGCGCAAGGCGCCGGCAGGCATCGCGGCAACGGTCGATGCGGGCGCACGCAGCACCACCGACGATATCGATCCCGCTGCGGTTCCACCGCTTTCGCTGGACATCGACGACCTGCGCTTCGGTGATGCGCGCCTCGGTACCGCCAAGCTGCGCACCCGCCAGCAGGGCGATGGCCTGCATGTCGAACAACTGCAGTTGCGCTCGCCCAGCCAGCAGATCGATGTGCGCGGCCAGTGGACCGGTACGGGCAACGCGGCGCGCACGCAGTTCGCGGCGGAGGTGAAGAGCGAGAATTTCGGCGTGTTGCTGGACGACCTGGGCCTGGGCGATCGCGTCGGCGGCGGGCATGGCCAGATCACCGCAGACGCTGCCTGGCCGGGCAGCCCTGCCGGGTTCCGCCTGTCGGCCGTCGAAGGTCGCGTGACGCTCGCCGTGCGCGACGGCCACCTGCTCGAAGTGGAACCCGGCGCCGGCCGCGTGCTGGGCCTGCTGAGCGTGGCCGAAGTGCGACGCCGGCTGATGCTCGATTTCAGCGATTTCTTCTCCAAGGGTTTCGCGTTCAACCGCATCGCCGGCGACATCCGCATCGATGGCGGGCTGGCACGCAGCGACGATCTGCTGGTTGATGGCCCGGCCGCCGAGATCCTGATCCGCGGCGATACCGACCTGCGTACCGAGCAATTCGACCAGACCGTCGACGTGAAGCCGAAATCCGCCAACGTGCTGACTGCCGTCGGCGCGGTGGCCGCTGGCCCCATCGGCGCGGCGGTGGGCGCGGTGGCCAACGCGGTGCTGAAGAAGCCGCTCGCCGAAATGGGCGCGAAGACCTACCGCGTCACCGGCCCCTGGAAGTCGCCCAAGGTCGAAGTGGTAGGCCGCGAGCAGTCGCGCGCCCGTGCCGGCGAAGACCGCACCGACAGCGCCGGCGCGCCGTGACGCCTGCGTGCGCCTGCGCCTGCGCTTGCCGCCGCCGTCTTCCGCCCCCATTGTGATGACCATGACCCTGCCGATCTCGCTCGCCGAAACCCGCCTTCTCCTGCCCGCCGGACTGGATCCCTCCGGCCTCGACCGGGCGTTCGGCACGTTGCTGGGGCCGGGCATCGATTTCGGCGACCTGTACTTCCAGCATGCCCGCCGCGAGAGCTGGACCGTCGAGGACGGCATCGTCAAGGACGGCGCGCATTCCATCGAGCAGGGCGTCGGCGTGCGTGCGATCTCCGGCGAGAAGACCGGCTTCGCGTATTCCGACGACATCAACGCGCAGGCGTTGCTCGATGCCTCGAAGTCCGCGCGCGCCATCGCCCGCGACGGTGCCGCGCATGCGCCCCGAGCGCTGGTGCGCAGCGGCGGACGCGCGCTGTACGCCAGCGACGATCCGATCGATGCGATGGGCAACGACGCCAAGGTCGAGGCGTTGCGCGCGGTGGACCGCCTGCTGCGTGCGGCCGACCCGCGCGTGCAGCAGGTGACCGTCAGCCTCTCCGGTGGCATCGACACGGTACTGGTCGCGCGCAGCGACGGAGTGCTCGCGTCCGACGTGCGTCCGCTGGTGCGGTTGAACGTGCAGGTGATCGTGGAGCAGAACGGCCGCCGCGAATCGGGCTATGCCGGCATGGGCGGTCGCTACGGCTATGCGGAACTGTTCGCCGACGGCAAACCGGATGACCTCGCGCGCGAAGCGTTGCGCCAGGCATTGGTGAACCTCGATGCCATCGATGCGCCTGCCGGCGTGATGCCGGTGGTGCTGGGCAGCGGCTGGCCGGGCGTGCTGCTGCACGAAGCCGTCGGCCACGGGCTGGAAGGCGACTTCAACCGCAAGGGCACCAGCGTCTACGCCGGGCGCATCGGTCAGCAGGTCGCATCGAAGGGCGTCACCATCGTCGACGACGGCACGCTGCCGGGCCGGCGCGGTTCGCTCAACATCGACGACGAAGGCATGCCGACCCGCTGCACGACGTTGATCGAGGATGGCGTGCTGGTGGGCTACATGCAGGACTCGCTAAACGCGCGTCTCATGGGGATGGCGCCGACCGGCAACGGACGACGCGAATCGTTCGCGCACCTGCCGATGCCGCGCATGACCAACACCTACATGCTGGCCGGCCAGGACGATCCGGAAGACATGATCCGCTCGGTGAAGAAGGGTCTGTACGCGGTCAATTTCGGCGGCGGCCAGGTCGACATCACCAGCGGCAAGTACGTGTTCTCGGCCACCGAGGCCTACCTGATCGAGGACGGCCGCATCACCGCGCCGGTCAAGGGCGCCACGCTGATCGGCAATGGCCCGGAAACGATGCAGAAGGTGAAGATGGTCGGCCACGACCTCGCCCTGGACCAGGGCGTCGGCATCTGCGGCAAGGACGGCCAGAGCGTGCCGGTCGGCGTGGGCCAGCCGTCGTTGCTGATCGATGGGCTGACGGTAGGTGGGACGAAGGCGTGATGCGTTCCTGGCTGTCCCTTCTCCCATCGGGAGAAGGTGCCCGCAGGGCGGATGAGGGTGCGGCGGAGTCCACGCGGCATGCGCATCATGGACTCCGCCGTACCCTCACCCCAACCCCTCTCCCGGAGGGAGAGGGGCTAAGGAGCGTCGTCTTCGTCGGTGTCCCGCACGTCGGCCGCAGACAACACATCGCGCACTTCGCGGAACAGCTCGCGGAACGCGCGCGGAGGCTTGTTCTTCGCACGCTCGTCGAGGGCATTGCGCACCAGCTGCCTCAGCTTCTGCCGGTCGGCCGTGGGGAATTCGTCCAGCAGGTCCGCCAGCGCCTGGTCGCCATCGGTCAGCAAGCGGTCGCGCCACTGCTCGGCACGATGCAGCAACGCGGTTTCACGACGCGCCGCGTCGCCGCCCTCGTCCATCGCATCGCGGATCGCTTCCAGCACTTCGTCTTCCTCGCGCCGCATCTGCTTGGCGAGGAACTGCAACTGGCGCTTGTGCGCGATGTGCGAGGTGATGCGCTGCGTCTCGACGATATGCGGCATCAGGTCTTCGGGAATCGGCAGGCGCGCCAGTTGCGCGGCCGGCAGCGCCACCAGCTTTTCGGCCAGGCTGCGGATCTCCAGCGCCTCGCCCCGTTGCTGGGTGCGGCTGGGGCCAAGGAATTCGCCGGTTTCGGGGTCGCGTCCGCGCATGGTGAAGCCTCTCTTTCGCTTCCGCCGCCTCGTGCGGAAGCCTGATCAAATGCCGATCCGGCGCCCTGGCGCGGATCACAGGACACAAGGATAAAGCATTGAACGCCACCGCCCTGACATCCCCCGACGAGAGCCTGGCCCGGCTGGACCGCCTCGAGGCGCTGTCGCAGCGCCTGCTGGAGCGCGCGCGTGCGCATGGCGCCACCCAGGCCGAGGTGAGCTGCAGCGAGGAAACCGGCCTCAACGTCAACGTACGCCTCGGCGACGTAGAGACCGTCGAGTCCACCCGCGACCGCGGCATCGGCGTCACGGTGTACTTCGGCCAGCGCAAGGGCAGCGCCAGCACGGCCGACCTGCGCGAGGAAAGCCTGGAAGCCACCGTGGCGCAGGCCTGCGCGATCGCGCGCTATACCGAGGACGACGATGCGGCCGGCCTCGCCGATGCGGCGCTGATGGCGCACGACTTCCCGGATCTGGACGTCTGGCATCCGTGGGCACTCGACACGGACCGCGCCGTGGACCTCGCGCTCGCCTGCGAAGCGGCGGGGCGCGATGCCGATGCGCGCATCGAGAATTCCGATGGCGCGTCCGTCGGCAGCGGCGAAAGCCTGTCGGTCTACGCGAACTCCCACGGGTTCATCGGCCGTGAGCGCGACACCCAGCACACACTCGGCTGCGCGCTGATCGCCGGTCAGGGCGACGGCATGCAACGCGATGGCTGGTACAGCACCGCGTTGTCGCACCTGGAACTGGACGATCCAGCATCGATCGGCCGCAAGGCGGCGGAGCGGACGGTATCGCGGCTGCAGCCGCGTTCGCTGGCCACCGGCGAGTACCGCGTGCTGTTCTCGGCGGATGTCGCGCGCTCGCTGGTCGGGCACCTGCTGGGTGCGGTCTCCGGTGGCGCGCTGTACCGGAAGGCCAGCTTCCTGCTCGACCATGCCGGCCAGCGCATCTTTCCGGACTGGTTCTCCATCGAGGAACTGCCGCTGCTGCCGCGCGGGCTGCGCTCGTCGGCTTTCGATGCGGAGGGCGTGGCGACCAGGCGCTCGCACCTCATCCGCGACGGCGTGCTGGAGCGTTACGTACTGGGCAGCTATTCGGCGCGCAAGCTCGGTCTGCAGACCACCGGCAACGCCGGCGGCGTCCACAATCTGCAGGTGAAGGCCAATGCGGGGGGCTTCGACGACCTGCTGGGCGGCATGCGCACGGGCCTGCTGGTCACCGAGCTGATGGGGCAGGGCGTGAACGGCGTGACCGGCGACTATTCGCGCGGTGCGGCCGGCTTCTGGGTCGAGGACGGCGCGTTGGCCTATCCGGTCGACGGCATCACCATTGCCGGCAACCTCAAGGGCATCTTCGCCGGCATCGAAGCCGTGGGCCGCGATGTCGACCGGCGGTCCCACGTGGGCGTCGGGTCGATCCTGGTCGGCCGCATGACAGTCGCAGGCGAATAGCGCCACGACCCCTCACGGGACCGTCCGTGACCCGCCGCGCCATGGATTGCCGTTATGCTTGGCGAGCGGAGTCTGCGGCGGAGCCGCAGTACTCGACAGCCCTACTACCACCCTTGGGGAATCCCGCATGAGCGAATTCGACAACGTCACCGCACCACCTCCGCCGACCGTCGGCGATGCACCGCAGGACCAGCGCACCATGGCGCTGCTGGCCCACCTGCTCGGCATCATCACCGGCCCCATCGGCGCGCTGATCATCTGGCTGGTCAGCAAGGACGATGCCTCCAAGGGTTTCGTCACCGACCAGTCCAAGGAAGCGCTGAACTTCCAGATCACGGTGTTCATCGCGATCGTGATCTCGTGGATCCTGGCGTTCGTCCTGATCGGCCTGCTGCTGATGCCGCTGGTCGGTATCGCCAACCTGGTGCTGTGCATCATCGCGGGCATCAAGGCCAACAATGGCGAGTCGTACCGTTACCCGTTCGCGCTGCGCCTGATCAAGTAAGCGATCGCCGCAGGGAAGGAAAAAGCCCGGCATCGCCGGGCTTTTTTCATGCGTCCGGCTCAGTGCGAGCGGTGGATCGCGAGGTCGCCGAGCGCGCGCAGCGCATCGGCGCGGTCATCGTAGGGCGCCAGTGCCTGGCGCATGCGGGCATCCAGCTCAGCGAGCTTCGCCTTCGCGCCGTCCATGCCGAGCAGGGCGGGATAGGTCGACTTGGCCTGCGCCACGTCCTTGCCGGCCGTCTTGCCGAGTTGTTCGGAACTGGCCTCGATGTCGAGGATGTCGTCGCGTACCTGGAACGCCAGGCCCAGCGCGGTGGCGAAATCGTCCAGCCGCGTGAGCGAAGCGGCATCCGCACCGCCCGCCAGCGCGCCCATGCGCACGGCGGCGCGGATCAGGGCGCCGGTCTTCAGCGCATGCATCCGCTGCAGCTCGTCCAGCGATTGCCGCGTGCCGGTGGCATCGATGTCGAGTGCCTGGCCCCCGCACATGCCGCCGGCACCGGACGCCTGCGCCAGTGTCGCGAGCCAGGCGACGCGCAACGCTGGATCGGCCTGCGCGGTCGCGAGATGTTCGAAGGCCAGCGTCTGCAGCGCATCGCCGGCGAGGATGGCGGTGGCCTCGTCGAACGCGACGTGCACCGTCGGCTTGCCGCGCCGCAGGTCGTCGTCGTCCATCGCCGGCAGGTCGTCGTGTACCAGCGAATAGGCGTGGATCAGTTCGACCGCGATGGCAGGTGCGTGCAGCGTCGGCTCGTCCGCCTGCAGCAGCGTGCCGCTGGCATGGACGAGCAACGCGCGCATGCGCTTGCCGCCACCGAGCACGGCGTGGCGCATGGCGGCATGCAGGCGTTGCGGGGCCGCGAGGGCCGGCGGCAGCACGCGGTCGAGACGGTCTTCCAGCCCCGCCGCCCAGGCGGCGAAGCGGGGATCAGCGGCCATCGGGTGCGGGCGCGAACGCGTCGCCGGTGTCCGGCCGTTCGGGATCGCTGAGCAGGCGCACGCGCAGTTCGGCCTGTTCCAGCGCCGCCTGGCATTGCCGGTACAGGCCGACGCCGCGCTCGTAGGCGGCGAGCGATGCTTCCAGGGTCAGGTCCCCGTGTTCCATCTTCTCGACCAGTTGCTCGAGTTCGTCCAGCGACTGCTCGAAATGGGCGACGGGCGATGCGTCTGCGGGGGTCTTCTTGGCCATGCGGCAAGTGTGGGGATCGCCCGCGGTCAGGTCAAACGCAAGGTGCGTTCAGCCGCGCTGCCAGCGCAGCCGTGCGCCGCGCGCCCGCAGCCACGCATCGCACTCGGCCGACAGGACCAGGTCGCCCGCGGCCCACAGCGCGTCGCCCCGCCACAGCAGGGGCAGCTGGCGTCGCTCCCATGGCGGAATGCCCAGCGACTGCAGCACGTCCTTCAGCGCATGCCGGTGCGCGCGGCCGGGCAGGGCGATCCGCTCGCCGCCGCGCCGCGCGGTCAGACGCAGGGGCACCTCGAATGGCGCACCTTGCTCCTCCAGACTGACGATGCCGCCATCGGGAAGCGCGAGTGGCGCCGTGCCGTCCCAATCGGCCTGCCAGCCGTCCGGCAACGCCGGGCGCTGGCGCTCGGCATGCAGCAGCCCCCGCCAGCGCCGCACGATCGCGCCATGCCAGGCGAACTCGGCGTGTGCGTCCGCCCGTGCGTCGAGGAGGTGTGCGTCGATCCGGGCCACCCCTTCGGCAGGCAACGGAGGCAGTGACAGACTATCGATCCAGTGTCGCAGCGCGCGTGCACGCGAGGCGACGCACGCGTCGCGCAAGGCCCCGACCTGCAAGGCGGCGGGATCGGCGGTGGCCGCGCGGGCGAGCAGTTCGCGATCCTGTCGTGCGAGCAACCCGGCCGCGTCCGCATTCAGTGCGGCGCTGCGTGCGAACGCGGCATCCGCATGCGGCCAGCGTGCCCGCAACAGCGGCAGTACCTCGTGGCGCAGGAAATTGCGGTCGAAGGCGGTGCTCGCGTTGCTGGGATCCTCGATCCACGACAGCGACGCCGCACGTGCATACGCCTCCAGCGCGGAACGGGGCATGTCCAGCAACGGTCGCCACAACCATCCCGCGCCGAATGCGCGCCACGGACGCATCGCGGCCAGACCCTCGGGACCGGACGCGCGCAGTGCGCGCAACAGGAAGGTCTCCGCCTGGTCGTCGCGGTGATGGGCGAGCGCGATGATGTCGCCCGCCTGCATGGCCTGCATGAAGACAGCATGGCGTGCATGCCGCGCTGCGGCTTCCACACCTTCGCCGTGCGCCGCGTCCACGCGCACGCGATGCACCTGCATCGGTACGCCACGCGACACACACTGCGCTTCGCAATGCGCGGCCCAGGCGTCGGCGTCCGCGTGCAGTCCGTGGTGCACGTGGATCGCGCGGAGTCCCTGCCTGCGCACGGCAGGGTCCTGTGCCAGCCGATGCAGCAGCACCGTCGAATCCAGTCCGCCGCTGAAGGCCACCCACACGCGCCCTGCCAGCGGTGGCGGCGGCACGGCGAGCGAAGGGGCGTCGGGGCGAAGCATGCGTGCATGCTAGCGGCGAGCGCGCTGATATGCAGCCGGTCGCACCGTCACGGCAACACGGCATCGACGGGGTCTGATCCGGCGTGCGGCGACCCTGTCGATGACGCGATGGCCGGCGATCGCGCCACGCAGGCGGCCGGCTACTGCACGCGCTGCAGGATCACGACCATCGCGGCTATCCAGCAGGCCGATACGAACATCCCGAGCACCAGGTGCTGGCTGGCGCCGTTGCGGTGGAAGCGCCACCGGTTGATGCCAAGCACCGTGGCGAGCGACAGGACGAACAGGGCCGTTGGCAGGCACCACCAGGGCAGGGAAAGCAGGTTCATGTCGTCTCCCGGCATCGCGGCGTAGCACGCCGCGATGGCAGGATCGCGCCCTTCCGCCGCATCCGCCTTGATTGCGATCAAGGAGACGTCCCGGCCGGAAAGGTGCGGAACAGGCGGATCTGCGGCAAGCTGGCCGCCACCTCACGGCTGTCACCAGGAAACATGTCCCGCCTGCGTCGCTCCATCGTCTGCGTGCTCATCGCGTCGATCGTCCTCATTCCTGCGGCTTCGCTGGCGATGTATGCGTTCAATCCGTTCGGCGCGCGTTCGCTGGACCCACGCCAGCGCATCCTGGGGCATGGCCTGTACCGCGTGCCCTCGTCCAGCATGTTGCCCGGCATCGTGCCGGAGCAGGTGCTGCTGACGCGTGCGGGCTATTACACGACGCATGCGCCGCAACGCGGCGACGTGGTCACGCTGTTCGTGCCCGAACACGAGGGCCAGGTGTGGCTGCAGCGTATCGTTGGCCTGCCGGGTGAAACGCTGGGGATCGTCGATGGCACGGTGCACATCGACGGTGCCGCACTGGAGGAACCCTACGTGGCGGGAGATAACGTCCGCACGGACTACGCGCTGACGTTCGCGCCGGTCCGGGTGCCGGAAGGCCACTACTTCATGATGGGCGACAATCGCGACAACAGCGTCGACAGCCGGCTCCAGCCGATGACGCGGCGCGAGGACCTCACCGGCAAGGTCGTCGCCCAGTTGTACTGAGGCGGCTCAGGTGTGCGGCAACGCCGCGAGTTCGCGCTTCGCCACGTCGATCCAGTCGCGCTGCTCGCGCTGGTAGTAGCGCGGCGCCGCGTCGGAGCGATCGAGGATTTCCTGGAACACGGCGCGTGCGCGGGCGTGTTCGCCCTGGCGCTTCAGCAGCAGGCCGAAGCGGGCGCGGGCTTCTTCGCCCGGATAGCCCTGCACGACGGCCTCGTACTCGTGGATGGCGGCGGCCGCGTCGGCGGTGTCCTCGACCGCGCGCGCGTACAGCAGATGGCCTTCCGCGGAACGGAAGCCGGGATTCGCGGCGATCAGCGCGTCCAGCGTCGCGCGCGCCCGAGCGGAGTCGCCCAGGCCGAACTGCGCCTTCGCCAGCCCGAGCATCAGGTCGGGATCGGTCGCGTACAGGCCCTTCAATGCGTGCTCGTAGAGCTCCGACGCATGCGCGTAGTCGCCGCTGCGCAGGCTTTCCTCGGCTAGGCGCCGGCGGTTCTCCGGCGTATCCGACGCCTTCAGCAGCTTGGCCGCATCGCGGCGGTCGCGGTCGGGATCGATGCGGCTGCGGACATTGCGCACCGTGCGGCGCGCCGACGGACTGTTGCGCAGGTCCGGCAGGACCTCGGCGATGACGTAGATGATCGCCGAGAGGAACGGGAACACCAGCAGGATGAAGACCCAGTACAAGGGGCGTCCGGTGCGCACCACGTGCACGCAGCAGGCGATCTGTACGGCATAGGTCAGCAGCAGGAGTGGGCTCATGCGAAGGAAGTGGCGCCGTGGCGGAGCGCCAAGCATCCGTCATCGGCGCGACGTGCGCCAGCATCGCAAGGTGACCGGTATGCGCGTGCCCTGCGCAGCAATGTGCGGTGGCGGTCACAGCCATGTGCGGGACGGCTCTGCGACCATGCGGCTTCCTGCCACCGGATGGCGCACCTCCGCTTCGGGGAAAGAAGCGAGCGTGCTGCCGACTTTCCCCACGCGTCCCCCACGGAGTCGGTGCCTGATGTATTCCTCCGCGTTCGTCCGGCGCCTGCGCGCGCCGGTGCTGTCCCTGCTCGCCGTGATGTCGCTGGCGGCATGCTCCGCGCCGTCCGACGAGGCGGGCGATGCACCGTTCTGGAGCCGGGCACGTCCTGTGTCCGCGTCCGCGCAAGGCGTGAGCGGTGGTGCGCGGGCAGTCGCCGTTGCCGCCGAAGCCCAGGCGGTGCCGCAGAACATCAACGTCGATCCCGTGCCGCCGGGCCGCTACCGCATCGCCAGCGCATTGAGCGGCCTGTGCATCGAAGTCCGCGACGGCAACACCGCCAACGGCACGCCGCTGGCGCAGTCGACCTGCGACGCGACGCTGCATCGGCAGTTCTTCGACATCATCGAGACCGCCACCGGACAGTACCGGCTGCGCAATCTGGCCACGCAGAAGTCCGCCGACATTCCTGCCGCGTCGAACGCCGACCATGTCGTCGTACAGCAATGGGAGGACAACGGCAGCGGCGCGCAGCGCTTCCGCCTGCAGCGCATCGATGCCAGCGATCGCTACCGCATCGTCAACGTCAACAGCGGCAAGTGCCTGGCCATCGTCGGCGCAGCGACCGTGGCGGGCGCCTCGGTCGAGCAGCTCACCTGCGCGGCCGTGCCCGCCCAGCAGTTCCACCTCGGCGCGGGCGAGCCGCAGCCGATCCGCCAGAACGGTTCGCAGCCGTTGCTGCCTCCACCGCCGCCGGTGCCGCCATCGGCAAGCTACCAGCCGCTGCTGTGGCCCGACGATGCCGCACCGGTCCACTACACGCAGGACGACGGCACGCTGGTCACGCACGTCGGCGGCCGCGTGCGCGACCGGCATGCGCGCGAGCCGATCGTCGACGACAGCTACCAGGTGTTCCCGCCGCACTACTTCGAACGGCGCACGCACGAGATCCTGATCTACGACGATGCCGTGCCCGGCACCTCGGGCGAGCAGCGCGTGCTGACCGTGGTAGTGAAGCCGCAGCACTACTGGTACGGCACCAACTTCCGCCATGGCTACATCGGCCGGCGCAGCGAGGATCCGCTGGAACCGACCTCGGTGGCGCTGTATGCCGACAATGGCGGGATGAAAGTGCTGCCCGGCGGCGTGGCGGCGCAGACGCCGGTCGCCAACTACGCGCAGCTGGGACAGGACCCGAACGGCAACTACACGCCGCCGGCCGGTGCGCCGGGCAACGCCTTCGTGCTGGTGAAGGAAATCCGCACCGCCGCCAACGAGTCCCATCGCCCGCTGCGCAAGGGCGACCTGGTGGAGTTCGAGCTGGGTATCTTCCTGGCCGGCAATCCTGACGTGATCGGCCGCTTCAACTACTACGCCGAGGCGCTGGTGTACCGCGCGGGATCGCACGGCATCGTGTCGTGGTTCCGCGGTCCGGGCCATGGCGTGCAGCGGCCGCTGGACTCACTGGCGATGCCGGTGGACGCGCTGTCGGCCGGCCCGTGGATGACGCTGCACGAGGACACCTCCAGCGAACCGTTCCGCATGCTGCAGCAGGCCTCGCACAACATCGCCGGCTACAACATGCAGCCCTGGGCGGAGGGGCGGCGGCTGATCCACACCTCCTTCGCCAGCGGCCGGCATTCGGAAGAGAGCAACACCGTTTTCAGCGCGCATGCCGGCAAGACGGCTCCCCGTTTTTCGCAGACCCGCTGCGTGGATTGCCATACCGGGAACGGACGCAGTTCGCCCGTGGTCGGTGCACCACTGGACCGCCTGGGCGTGTTCATCGGCGTGGCAGGAGCGGGTACGCAGGCGCCCGATGCGCGCTTCGGCCTGCGCCTGCAGCAAGGCACGTATCGCGCGGCGGGTGCGAACATCGATGGGCGCGAAGCCGAGCTGGTGCTGGCCGGATACACCGAGCGTCCCGGCCGTTACGCGGATGGCACCGGCTACGTGCTGCGCCGGCCGAACTATGCGCTGCGCGATCGCGCAGGCCAGCCGCTGGCGTTGCCGACCGCCCTGTCCGTGCGCGTTGCGCCTTCGCTGGTCGGCCTTGGCCTGCTGGAAGCGGTGCCAGAGCAGCAACTGGAACGCCTGGCGCTGGCGCAGCAGGGCGATCCCGATGGCGTGGCCGGCCGGCTGCAGATCGTTGCCGACGCGCGCGATGCAGGCGCCAGCCGCGTGGGTCGCTTCGGCTGGAAGGCGGCGGCCGCCACGCTGGAGCAGCAGGCCTCGCTGGCGTTCAACACCGACATGGGCGTCACCTCGCCGCTGATGCCGTCGCTGGAATGCGCACGCGGCAGCCAGGGCACGGCGTGCGCGCAGGTCGACAACGGCAGCGCGAAACTGACGACGGACGACATCCGCCAGACCACGCTTTACCTGAGTTTGCTGGGCGTGCCGCCGCGCCGCGATTTCGACAATCCGCTGGAGCAGGACACGCAGGCGCGTGCGCGCCAGTTGCGCGTCAAGCGCGGTGCGCAGCTGTTCGAGGCGGCGCGTTGCAGCACCTGCCATGTGCCGGAACTGCGGACCGGCCACCACCGTTTCGTCGAGCTGCGCTACCAGACCATTCGTCCGTACTCCGACCTGCTGTTGCACGACATGGGGCCAGACCTGGCCGACACCTACGTCGAAGGCCGCGCCACCGCACGCGAATGGCGCACGCCGCCGCTGTGGGGCCTGGGCCTGGCGACATCGATCGATCCGAACGTGCGCTACCTGCACGATGGCCGCGCGGCGACGCTGGAAGAGGCCGTGCTGTGGCATGGCGGGCAGGGAACGGCGGCAAAGCAGCGGTTCGAGGCCATGAACGCCGAGGATCGGCGCGCGCTGGTGGACTTCCTCAAGTCGCTCTGAGCGGGGAACCAGGCGGCGCGTCGGATCGCACGTGGGCGCAGGAGGCGCCCCGGCATGCCTCAGCCCGGCGAGAGCGTCGGCTTGCGTGCGATCAGTGCGATCGAGTCGTCCGTCGTGCCGTCGTGGACGCGCTGGCCATCCAGGCCGTAGGCCTCGGCATCGGCTTCGAAGCCGGCGTCGACCAGTTGCTCGCGCTGCTTGTCCAGCGTCAGGTAGTACAGCATGGTGCTGTAGTGGTGGCAGACATCGTTGATGACTGAGTAGTCCTCGGTATGGATCTCATGCGGATGATGCTGCCGCCGGTTGCGGAAGCGCAGTACGGTTTCGCCGGTGAAGCGCAGCGAACGCACGGCCAGGCGCAACGGATTGAACGACCAGTCGAACGGCGGGAACAGGAAGCCACGCCGGAATTCCGGTGAGTTTCGATTGTGGGTGGAGAACAGGAAGAAGCCGCCGGGGCGCAGGACGCGCTGGACTTCGCGCAGGATCAGCAGGCGGTCGGCATGCGAGACCATGCCGATGCCGTTGCAGCTGAACACGGCCAGGAAGATCGACGCATCGGGAACGTTCGATAGTGCGCGTGCGTCGGCGAGTTCGAACCTGACGTCCGGGAACCGCTGCCGGCAGGCGTCCACCATGCCCTGGCTGTAGTCGATGCCCAAGTAGTCGTGGCTGATGCGGCGGAGAGCCTCCACCGTGCGTCCGCCGCCCACGCCAAGGTCGAGGATGGGCTGGTCCTTGGCCTGCGCGGCCACCCGGTCGAACGTGGCCTGTTCCGCCCGGCTCAGTTCCCAGGGACGTGCGTAGTGGGTGACCACCGATGCGGTGGTCATGGTCTTCCTGTTGATGCGGTCGATCGACTCGCTCATTGCGCTTCCCCCTGCTGCAAAGCGATGTGGCGCCGGCTCCATCCCCATGGAGCGCGACGGTACGTCATGGTCGTGCGTGGATCAGGCCATGGCGTGCCGGTTCACGCGGCTTCGTAGGCGCCGTAACCGCGCAGGCGCTCGTAGCGCTTCTGCAGCAGTTGATCGACCGGCAGCTGGTCCAGCGCGTGCAGTTCGTTCAACAGCACGGCCTTCAGGCGCACGGCCATCTGCCGCGGATTGCGGTGCGCGCCGCCGATGGGTTCGCGCACCACCTTGTCGACCAGGCCCAGTGCGCTCAGGCGCTTGGCGGTGAGGCCGAGCTGTTCCGCCGCGTCCTTGGCCTTGGCGGCGTCCTTCCACAGGATCGACGCGCAGCCTTCGGGCGAGATCACCGAGTAGGTGCCGTATTCCAGCATCAGCGTGCGGTCGCCGACGCCGATCGCCAGCGCGCCGCCGCTGCCGCCTTCGCCGATCACGGTGCAGATGATCGGGATCTTCAGTTCGGCCATTTCCATCAGGTTGCGCGCGATGGCTTCCGACTGGCCGCGCTCTTCCGCCCCCACGCCCGGATACGCGCCCGGCGTGTCGATGAAGGTCAGCAGCGGCAGCTTGAAGCGCTCGGCCATCTTCATCAGCCGCAGCGCCTTGCGGTAGCCCTCGGGGCGCGGCATGCCGAAGTTGCGCGCGATCTTGCTCTTGGTGTCGCGGCCCTTCTGGTGGCCGATGATCATCACGCTGCGGCCATCGATGCGACCCAGGCCGCCGACGATGGCGGAATCGTCGGCGAACGCGCGGTCGCCGGCCAGTTCCTGGAACTCGTCGCAGAACACCTTGATGTAGTCCAGCGTGTACGGCCGTGCCGGATGGCGGGCCAGCTGCGAGACCTGCCACGGCGACAGGTCGCGGAAGATCTGTGCGGTACGCACGCGCAGCTTGTCCTGCAACGCATGGACCTCGGCATCGACATTCACCGCCGGGCCGGTGCTGGCGGCGCGCAGATCCTGGATCTTGGCTTCCAGATCGGCGATGGGCTGTTCGAAATCGAGGTAGTTCGGATTCATCTGCGGGCCATGGGCCGGAAAGGGGGGAAGTGTAGCCGAAGCCGTCCGCTGGTCACGTACGGGGGGGTAGGGCCTTGGCGTCGCGCACGCGGCGCGTCAGTTCGCCCACGGACGATGGAACGCGGGCTTGGCCGCGCGCACGCCGGGCATCGAGCGCAGGGCGTCGAGCAGCTCCGCATCCACGCGCACCGCCTTCTGGCCGTTGAGGTCGAGCATGCCGGCGATGGCCGCGTCGGGGGTCGCCATCAGCAGGTCCAGGCGCAGCGGCGTGCCGCCGGGGCGATGGCGCGCCAGCAGGGCGTCGACGCGCTCCCACAGGCCGGGTACGCGCAGGTCCAGGCGCAGTTGCAGACGCTGCGCATGCTGCTGGCACAACTGGGCGTAGTCCCACACCTGGCGGATGCGCAGGCTGTAGCCGCCACTGAATTCGTCCTCGCGCAGGCCGCCCTTGATGACCAGCACGCGGTCGCGCGTCATCAGCGCGCCGAACTCGGCCAGCGCATCGGAGAACGCGCTGCATTCGATGCGGCCGCGGCCGTCTTCCAACTGCACGAAGACCTGGCTGTCGCCCTTGCGGCGGATGCCGACCACCTGGCCCGCCACGATCGCATTGACCTCGGGGCGCCAGCCTTTCTTGTCGCCGCCGGACGAACTGGACCAGATGCGGTCGAGTTCGCTGAGGTCGCTGCCGACCAGCGAACGCAGGTCGTCGTGGTACGGGTCCATCGGATGGCCGCTGAGGTAGTGCCCCAGCGTCTCGCGCTCGCCGTGCAGCACCTGCATGAGCGGCCATTCATCGGTGTTGGACAGTTCAACATGGATGTCGTCGCCGCCGCTGCTGGAACCGAACATGTCGACGATGCCGGCATTGCGGTTCTTGCTGATCTGGTCGATGGCCTTCAGCACTTCCGGCAGCTGCAGCGCCAGCGACGCGCGGTTGCGGCCCAGCGCATCCAGCGCGCCGGCATTGATCAGCGCTTCGAGTGCGCGCTTGTTGAGCTTGGACGAGTCGGCGCGCTTGCAGAAATCGAGCAGGTCGCGGAACGCTCCGCCTTCGCGGCGCGCTTCGGCGATGCTTTCGCACACGCCCTGGCCGACGCCTTTCACCGCGCCCAGGCCGTATCGCACCGTGTTCGCGTCGGTCGCCACGAACATGAAGTCCGAATGGTTCACGTCCGGCGGCAGCACGTTCAGGCCCAGGCCACGCGCTTCATCAAGGAAGGCGACCACCTTCTCGGTCTTGTCCATGTCCGACGACAGCGTGGCGGCCATGAACTCGGACGGATAGTGCTTCTTCAGCCACGCCGTCTGGTAGGCGACCAGCGAGTACGCGGCGGCGTGCGACTTGTTGAAGCCGTAGCCGGCGAACTTCTCCATCAGGTCGAAGATTTCGTCGGCCTTGCGCTCCTGCACGCCGCCCTTGGCGGCACCCTCGCGGAAGATCTCGCGGTGCTTGGCCATTTCGGCCGGCACCTTCTTGCCCATCGCGCGGCGCAGCAGGTCGGCGCCGCCCAGCGAATAGCCGCCGACGATCTGCGCCATCTGCATGACCTGCTCCTGGTAGACCATGATGCCGTAGGTCTCTTCCAGCATGGTCCGCGTGCGCGGGTCGGGATACTCGAATTCCTCGCGGCCGTGCTTGCGCTCGACGAACGACGGGATCATGTCCATCGGACCCGGGCGATACAGCGCGTTGAGCGCGATCAGGTCTTCGAAGCGGTCGGGCTTGGCTTCCTTCAACGCGCGGCGCATGCCGGTGGATTCGAACTGGAACACCGAGCCGGTGTTGCCGTTGGCGAACACGTCGCGGTAGACGCTGGCATCGTCCAGCGGAATGGTGGTGATGTCGACCGGCGGCACGCCGGCGCGCGCATGGCGCACGTTGATCGCCTTCACCGCCCAGTCGATGATCGTCAGCGTGCGCAGGCCCAGGAAGTCGAACTTCACCAGGCCGACGGCTTCCACGTCGTCCTTGTCGAACTGGGTGACCGGGTTCTTGCCGCGACCGCCTTCGTCGTGTTCGGCGAACAGCGGGCAGAAGTCGGAGAGCGGCGACGGCGCGATCACCACGCCACCGGCGTGCTTGCCGGCGTTGCGGGTGAGGTCTTCCAGCTGGCGCGCCAGGTCGATCAGGTCGCGGACGTCATCCTCGTCGCGGTAACGGTCGATCAGTTCCTGCGAGGCCGCCTCGCTGTTGCCTTCGCCCATCGCATCCTTCAGCGTCACGCCCAGGATGTTGGGGATCAGCTTGGCGACACCGTCGACCAGGCCGTACGGAAAGCCGAGCACGCGACCGGCGTCGCGCACTACCGCCTTCGCCGCCATCGTGCCGTAGGTGATGATCTGGCTGACGCGGTCGCGGCCGTACTTGCGCGCGACGTAGTCGATCACCTCGTCGCGCCGGTCCATGCAGAAGTCGATGTCGAAGTCGGGCATCGACACGCGTTCCGGGTTGAGGAAACGCTCGAACAGCAGGCCGTACGGCAACGGGTCCAGGTCGGTGATCTGCAGCGCCCACGCCACCAGCGAGCCGGCACCCGAGCCACGGCCGGGACCGATCGGGATGCCGTGGTTCTTTCCCCACTGGATGAAGTCGGCCACGATCAGGAAGTAGCCGGGGAAACCCATCTTGCAGATGGTGTCCAGCTCGAAGTCGAGCCGCTGCTCGTAGTCCTCGCGGGTATGCCCGGGCGCCAGCGGATTCTTGTCCAGGCGCGCCTTCAGGCCGTCGTGCGACTGGCTGCGGATCCAGCTGTCCAGCGTCTCGTCGTCGGGCACCGGATAGGCGGGCAGGAAGTAGGTGCCAAGCCGCATCTCGATGTTGCAGCGCTGCGCCAGCGCCAGCGTGTTGTCGATCGCGTCCGGCACGTCGGCGAACAGGTCGGCCATCTGCTCGGCCGACTTCATGTATTGCTCGGCGCTGTACTCGCGCGGACGCTTGGGATCGTCCAGCACACGCCCGGAGGCGATGCAGACGCGCGCTTCGTGCGCGTCGAAATCGTCCGGCGACAGGAAGCGCACGTCGTTGCTGGCGATCACCGGCAGGCTGCGCGACCCGGCGGCATGCAGGGCGAAGGCGTTGAAGGCCTCTTCACCATCGCGCTGCGTGCGGGTCAGTTCCAGGTGCAGGTCGTCGCCGAACGCGCGCTGCCAGTCGGCGAGATGCTGTTCGGCCAGGTCATGGCGGCCGGTCAGTGCCAGCCGGCCGGCCAGGCTCTGCCGTCCCATGATCGCGAACAGGCCATGGTGGTCGGCACGCAGCCAGTCCGGGTCGATCGCGACGCCATCGGTGCGATGCCCTTCCATCCATGCGCGCGACAGCAGGCGCGACAGCGACAGGTAGCCTTCGCGGTCGCGGCACAGCAGCGTCACCGGCCATGGCGCGTCGTTGCCGTCGGCCACCAGCAGGTCGGCGCCGGCGATGGGCTTGATGCCTACGCCCTCGGCGGCCTTGTAGAACTTCACCAGCGCGAACAGGTTGTTGCGGTCGGTCACCGCCAGTGCGGGCATGCCGAGTTCCACCGCCCGGCTCAGCAGGTTGGCCTGCTTGGCTTTCCTGGGGTCGGCATGGTCCGGTTTCTCGGGCACGCGGATGATCGAATCCGCGAGCGAGAACTCGGTGTGCAGGTGGAGGTGGACGAAACGGGAAGACATGCCGGCCCAGAATGCTGTCGGGGCAGCGTACCGGCGGGGGTGGGGAGGGGCAAGGCTTGACATTCCGGCGTCGCGGAACGGGCCGTACGGGACAAAAAAAGGCCGCCCGGGGAAAGGCGGCATAGGGGAAAACCCGAGGGCTCGGGCGGGGTAGGGCGCGACGACGTGGGACGCGCCCGGAGGATCAGTGGATGCGGAACATCGGGGTAGGTTCCGGCGCATAGCTGCTGGAACGGACCTGCCGCAGGTGCGACGCCAGTGCGGCTTCGGCAGTGCGGGCGGCTTCCCAGTCGGCGCGGGTGAAGTGCAGCGCCCCGGGCGCGCACCCGCGTAGTTGCGCTTCGATGGCGCGCAGGCGGCGGAAGTCCAGGTAACGCGCGGTCTCGTCGGCGACCAGTAGCCAGGCGGCTTCATCGAGCGAGGGGAGAGCAGGGTCGAGCAAGGCCATCAGCGCCTGGAGCAGGCGCTGGCGCAGGGTCGACGCCTGCGACCAGTCGCGATCCGCCAGCAGGCTGCGCAACAGCTGCACGCGCGCGTCGTCGACACGGTGTGGCGTGGGGGAAGGGGATGGAACAGCGGTGTTCATCTGGGTCATGGCGGCGCGCCTCGTGGGGGAAGAGGGCTCCCGTGCGTGATGGCGCGCGGGATGCAGGGCCATGGTGCCGGTGGGAGCGCAGGCACGCGCCTGCTGGAAGCCATCGTGACCATGGACACCATGCCGATGGTCACGCGGTGGTCGCGCGCGATGTCAGCGCCGGTCGAGCGCCTTGCGCACGGGCGCGAAGCTGCGCCGGTGGTGCGCGCACGGACCGTGCTGCGTCAGTGCCGAAAGATGCGCGGGCGTGGGATAGCCCTTGTGGACGTCGAAGCCGTACTGCGGGAACGTCGCATGCAGTTGCACCATCAGGCGGTCCCGTGACACTTTCGCCAGGATCGATGCCGCCATGATCGCCGGCTCGATGGCGTCGCCACCGACCAGCGTTTCCGCCATGCAGTTCAACCCCTTCGGCGCGCGGTTGCCGTCGATGCGGACCAGTTCGGGGAACGGCTGCAATGCCATGACCGCACGGCGCATGCCTTCCATCGTCGCCTGCAGGATATTGAGGCGGTCGATCTCGTCCGGCTCGACGAAGGTCACGTGCCAGGCGAGCGCGCGTTCCTGGATCTGCGGGAACAGCGCTTCGCGTTTCGCTTCGCTGAGCTGCTTGGAGTCGTTGAGTCCCGCGATGGGCCGGGATGCGTCGAGGATCACCGCCGCGACGGCAACCGGTCCGGCCAGGGGGCCGCGGCCCGCTTCATCCACGCCCGCGATCAGGCGGACGACAGGATCGGGAAACAGTGAAGCCGACGTCATCGCACGATGCACCCTGTAGGAGCGACGTAAGTCGCGATAGGGGAAACGACATCCACGGAGAGTCCGCTCGTCGCATGAACAGATACAGAGGGACGTTGTCTGGAGGATGCTGATGAAGCAGCGGCTGTCATGGTTCGCGGTCGCGACTTACGTCGCTCCTACAGAGTGACTGATCAGTTCCGCCACCGCATCGGCCGCGCTCGCCGATGCGTCCTGGCGCAGTTGCTCGTGCAGCCGCTGGTAGACGGGCTGAAGGCCGGCGACCGCCCCCGGTTCGCGGAACCACCGCAGCACGGCCGCAGACAGCTGCGCGGGCGTGCAGTCGTCCTGCATCAGTTCCGGCGCGATGTCTTCGCCTGCCAGCACGTTGGGCAGCGCGTAGCGTTCGACCTTCAGCAGGCCCAATCCCTTGACGATGCGGTAGGTCAGCGGCGCGATGCGGTAGCCGACCACCATCGGCCGCTTGCACAGCATCGCTTCCAGCGTCGCGGTGCCGGAGGCGAGCAGCACGACGTCGCTGGCGATCATCGCCTCGCGCGCGTGTCCGTCGAGCAGGTGCCACGCAGCATCGGCGCCGTGGGCGGCGAATTGGGCTTCCAGTGCTTGCCGACACGCTGCGTTGGCCGCGGGTACGACGATCTGCAGGTCCGGAATCTGAGTGGCCACCTGGCGCGCCGCTTCGAAAAAAGCCGGCGCCAGCCGCCCGATTTCACCGAGCCGGCTGCCGGGCAGCACCGCCAGCATCGGTGCATCGGTCGGCAGGCCGAGTGCGGCGCGGGCCGCCGCACGATCCGGCTGCAACGGGATGTCGTCGGCCATCGGATGACCGACGAAGCGCGCATCCACGCCGTGCTTCGCGTAGATCGGTGGTTCCATCGGGAACAGGCACAGCACGCGGTCGGCACTGTGGCCGATCTTCTCGGCGCGCCTCTCGCGCCACGCCCACACCGACGGACTGACGTAGTGCACGGTGCGCACGCCGCGCTGTTTCAGCCAGCGCTCGATGCCGAGGTTGAAGTCGGGTGCGTCGATGCCGACGTAGACGTCCGGCTTCCAGTCCAGCACACGCTGGCGGAACGCCTTGCGCAGGCGCAACAGGCGCGGCAGGTGGCGCAGCACTTCGGCCAGGCCCATCACCGCCAGTTCGTTCGCGTCGAACCAGGTCTCGCAGCCGGCGGCGCGCATCGCATCACCTCCGATGCCCGCGAACTCCGCGTGGGGATGATGTTGGCGCAATGCCGCGATCAGGCCCGCGCCCAGGCCGTCGCCCGACGCTTCGCCGGCGCACAGCGCGATGCGTACGCCACGCGTGGCGGGAATCGGGAAGGGGGAATAGGAAGGGGAGCGGGCAAGGGGGGCGGACGAAGAGCCGTCTTGACCATTCCCGAGTCCCACTTCCCGATTCCCGGCACTCACCGCTGCAGCGGCCGTTCGCCGCTTTCGATGAAGTGCAGCAGCGCCTTCACGTCGTCGCTGGCCTGGGCCTGTTCGGCGAGCTGCTGCTTGGCATCGGCCAGCGGCAGGCCGGCGACGTACAGCGTGCGGTAGGCGCGCTTGATGGCGGCGATGCGGTCGGCGTCGAAACCGCGACGCTTCAATCCTTCGCTGTTGATGCCGCGCGGCCGGCCGGAGGCCTCGCCCGCGACCATCGTGAACGGCGGCACGTCGCCGCTCAGCAGCACGCCCATGCCGATGAACGCGTGCGCGCCGACACGGCAGAACTGGTGGACGCCGGCGAAGCCGCTCATGATCACCCAGTCTTCGATGGTGACGTGGCCGGCCAGCGTGGAGTTGTTCGAGAACACGCAGTGGTTGCCGACGATGCAGTCGTGCGCCACGTGCGTATAGGCCAGCAGCATGTTGTCGCTGCCGATGCGGGTGATGCCGCCGCCGCTGCCGGTACCGCGGTTCAGGGTGACGAATTCGCGCACCTGGTTGCGGTCGCCGACCACCAGTTCGACGCGCTCGCCCTTGAACTTCTTGTCCTGCGGGTCGCCGCCGGCGGCCACATGGCCGACGAAATGATTGTCGCGGCCGATGCGCGTCGGGCCGGTGATCGTGCAGTGCGGGCCGATCACGGTGCCGTCGCCGATCTCGACCTCGGGGCCGACATAGGCGAACGGACCGATGCGTACGCCTTCACCCAGCGTCGCGCCGGCATCGACGACGGCGCTGGGATGGATGGCGGTGGGGGCGCTCATCTCAGCGGGTGTCCTCGGCGCACAGCACGTCGGCGCAGGCGACCTGTTCGCCATTGACCGAGGCCACGCCGGTGTAGAAGGCCATGTTGCGGATCAGGCGCTTCAGGGTGACGTCCAGGTCCAGGCGGTCGCCGGGCACCACCATGCGGGTGAACCGCGCATTCTCGACCTTCACCATGTAGAACATGCGGCCCGCGGTGTCGCCCTGGTGGGACAGCTGAGTCAGCAGTCCGCCGGCCTGCGCCAGCGCCTCGATGATCAGCACGCCCGGCATGATCGGGCGATCCGGGAAGTGGCCGGTGAAGAAGGGTTCGTTCTGGGTGATGTTCTTGTAGGCCAGCACGCGCTTGTCCTTCTCGAACTCCACCACGCGGTCCACCAGCAGGAACGGGTAACGATGCGGCAGCAGCTTGCGGATGGTGGCGGCGTCGATCGGTAGTTGCAGGTCTAGGGTCATCAGGATTCCTTGTCGGCTGCCAGCACCCGTCGTGCGAGGGTGTCCAGTTGCTTGAAGCGGGCGGCGTTCTTGCGCCAGGTACGGTTGTCGGTGAGCGGCGTGCCGCTGGAATATTCGCCGGGTTCGGTGATGGAACTGGTCACCAGCGACATGGCGGTGACCACCACGCGGTCGCAGATTTCCAGGTGGCCGAGGACGCCGGCGGCACCGCCGATCAGGCAGTAGCGGCCGATGCGGGCACTGCCGGCGGCAGCGCTGCACCCTGCCATTGCGGTATGCGCGCCGATGCGGACGTTGTGGCCGATCTGGATCTGGTTGTCGAGGCGGACGTCCTCCTCCAGCACCGTGTCGTCGAGTGCCCCCCGGTCGATGGTCGTGTTGGCGCCGATCTCGCAGTCGTCGCCGACCATCACGCCGCCGAGCTGCGGCACCTTGATCCAGTGCCCGCTGTCCATCGCCAGGCCGAAGCCGTCCGCGCCGATCACGGCACCGGGATGGATCAGCACGCGCTGGCCCAGGCGCACGCGCGTGACCAGGGTGACGCGGGCGATCAGTTCGCAGCCGTCGCCGATCAGGCAGTCGTCGCCGATCACGCAGCCCGGGCCGATGACGCTGCCTTCGCCGACGACGCTGCGCGCGCCCACCACCACGAAGGGCCCCACATGGGCGCCGGCCTCGATGCGTGCGCTGGGGTCGATGACGGCGCTGGGATGGATGCCGGGTTCGCGAGCCGGCTTGCGTTCGAACAACGCCGCCATTTTCGCGAAGGCGGTATAGGGATCCTTCGCCACCAGCACGGCGCCCGCAGCCTCGCCGGCGTCGTCGGCACGCAGCACGACCAGGCTGGCGCGACTGTCCGCCAGCTGGGCGCGGTAGCGGCTGTTGGCCAGGAAGGCGAGCTGCCCCGGCTCGGCCCGCGCCAGCGTGGCCACGCCGTCGATGCGGAGGTCCGCATCGCCACGCAGCTCCAGCGCGAAGCGCTCGGCCAGGTCACCGGAGGTGAAGGAAGGAGGATTCATAGGGCGTGTAGTTTAGCCCCTGCCGCGCGCGAACCGCTTTCACGGTGGCGTATGGTGGACAGCAGAAGGGGGGCTTCCGCCCCCCATCCTGGCCATCCGGCTTGCGTGCCGCAGCCGTCAGAACGCGCCGCCGAAGGTGAACTGCAGGCGCTCCAGTTCGTCGCCTTCTTCCTTCTTGATCGGGAAGGAGTAGCTGATCGAGATAGGACCGACCGGGGCACGCCAGAGCAGGGCGATACCGGTGGAGGCGCGCAGTTCGCCCGCATCGAAGTTGTCCACGCCGTTGAACACGTTGCCGAAGTCGAAGAAGGCCGAGACGCGCGCCGCATTGGAGTCGAACAGTTTCGGGAAGATCAGCTCGACCGAGCCGGTGGTCTTCAACGAACCGCCCAGCGGCTGGCCCCGGTAGCCCGAGATCACTTCGGAGCGCGGACCCAGCGTGTTGTCGCGGAAGCCGCGCACTGAGCGCGTGCCGCCGGCGTAGAAGTTCTCGAAGAACGGCAGCCCGCTGGCGACCAGCGTCCTGTCGAGCGTGCCGCCGTCGGCGCAGGTGCCATCGGCCGCCGGTCGCGTGGTGGTGCCCTGGCCGGGGATCTGAGGATCCGAGCCGGTTGCGCGGCAGATGTAGCGGTAGATGTCCGAACCGTAGCTGTCGCCGTAGCCGACTTCCGCGCGGGTGTTCAACACGAACGAGGGACTGAGCGACCAGTACTTGGAGAACTCGTAGTTGAGCTTGTAGTACTGCACGGTGGAGCCGGGCAGCGCCACTTCGGCCGACACGCGCTGGTAGGTACCGCCGGTGGGCATGAAGTAGTCGTTGCGCGTGTCGCGCGCCCAGCCGAGTTCGGTGCGCCAGGCATGGAACGTGCGCTGGCCCACCGCATCGATGTAGTCGACGATGGACCGGGGCGTGGAGCCGCCGAAGGTCAGGATCTCGTTGCTGTCCACGCCGAACAGCAGCGACACGGTGTCGTTCTCGGTGATCGGCAGGCCGAGGATGCCTTGCGCCGCCGCGCTGGTGGTCGAGTATTGCGCGGTGTTGAAGTCCGAGTAGTCGAACTCGCGCCACCACAGGTTGTAGCCCAGCGACATGCCTTCGTCGGTGAAGAACGGGTTGGTATACGAGAACGAATAGCGCTGCAGGTAGTCGCTGCGCTGCGCTTCGACCGACACGCGGTTGCCGCCGCCGAGGAAGTTGTTCTGCGACAGCTGGATCGAGGTGGTCAGGCCGGACAACTGCGAATAGCCCAGGCCGAACACGAAGCTGCCCGAGGTCGTTTCCTTCACGTTGAAGACGACATCGACCTGGTCGTTGGTGCCGGGGACCGGTGTGGTTTCGACGTCGACCGTCTCGAAATAGCCGAGGCGGCGCAGGCGCACGCGCGAACGGTCGACCGCGACCTGCGAGAACCAGCTGCCTTCGAACTGGCGCATTTCGCGACGCAGCACTTCGTCGGACGTGCGCGTGTTGCCCTTGAACACGATGCGACGCACGTTGACGCGCGGCCCCGGCACCACCTGCAGGTTGATCGCGACGGTGCGGTTGTCGCGGTCGATGGTCGGGATCGGGTTGACCTGCGCGAACGCGTGGCCGATGTTGCCCAGCGTGGCGGTGATCGAGTCGGCCGTCATTTCCAGCAGGATGCGCGAGAACGTCTGCTCGGGCTTCACGATCACCAGCTTCTCGACCTCTTCCTTGGGCAGCACCGTGTCGCCGGTGACCTTGACGTCGGAGATCTTGTACTGCTCGCCTTCGGTGATGCCGGCGGTGATGAACATGTCGCGCTTGTCGGGACTGATGGATACCTGCGTGGAGTCGATGTTGAAATCGACGTAGCCGCGATCCAGGTACCACGAGTTCAGGCGCTCCATGTCGCCCGACAGCTTTTCCTTCGAGTACTGGTCGTCGCGGCGGTACCACGACAGCCAGGTGGTTTCCTTGGATTCCCAGTTGTCCAGCAGGTCTTCGGTGGCGAACTTTTCCGCGCCGACGACGTTGACGTGCTTGATCTTGGCGGCCTTGCCTTCCTTGACGGCGATGGTGACGTCCACGCGGTTGCGGTCCAGCGGGCTGACGGTCGGCGTGATCTCGACGTTGTACTTGCCGCGGTTGTTGTACTGGCGCACCAGTTCCTGCGTTACCCGGTCCAGGCTGAGCCGGTCGAAGGTTTCGCCTTCGGCCAGGCCGATGTCCTTCAGGCCCGACATCAGGTCATCGGTCTTGATGTCCTTGTTGCCGGTCAGGGTCAGCTTGTTGATCGCCGGGCGTTCGGTGAGGGTCACCACCAGGATGTCGCCCTGGCGGTCCAGCTTCACGTCCTCGAAGAAACCGGTCTTGTACAGCGCGCGGATGGACTCGCCCACATTGGTCGGCGTGACGACGTCGCCGCGCTCGATCGGCAGGTAGGTCAGCGCGGTACCGGTCGAGATGCGCTGCAGGCCATCGATACGGATGTCCGTCGCGGTGAACGGTGCATTGCTCAGCGGCGCGGCGGCCACGGGCGCGGCAGCGGGTTCCGTCGTCTGGGCCAGTGCCGGCATGGCGATGGCCGAAGCCAGGGCGAGGGCAAGCAGGCGGCGGGAAGGCAGTCGCGTCATCATCACATCCGGTTGGGGTGGTTCCTGCAACGCAGGAGTGGACCGCGGGGTGGCGGTCCGGGGTGTCGCCAAGGAAAGGGCGGCCACCTTGGAGCGGGCCGGCCCGTGGAAGTTCAGGGGCATCAGGTCACCAGACGCGTCATCAGACGCAGGATGTCGTTGTAGAACGCCAGTCCCATCAGGCCCGCGAGTGCGGCCAGGCCCACATATTGTCCGGCCACCATGTGGCGCTCGCTCAAGGGGCTGCCCTTGACCAATTCGATAAGGTAATACAGCAGGTGCCCGCCGTCCAAGACGGGGATGGGCAGCAGGTTGATGATGGCCAGGCTCAGGGACATCGCCGCCAGGAACCAGAGGAACCAGTCCACGCCCCGTTTGGCCGAGACATTGGCGACCTGGGCGATGGTGATGGGGCCGGACACGTTCTTCAGCGAGGCCTCGCCGGTCAACATGCGCCGGATCATGCCCAGCGAGTCCGAGGTCAGTTTGCCGGTCTCACGCAGGGCCGCAGGCACGGCCGCCAGGGGGCCAAAGTGGAGCCGCGTGTCGTAACCCGGCATCCGGACCTCATCGGGCGGGGCCAGGCCCAGTGCCCAGTAGTGGCCCTTGCCGGCATCGGGGTGCTTCGTCCAGCGCGGCGTCAGTTCGAACGCAAGGCGCTGGCCCTTGCGGTCCACTTCCACCATGGCGCCGCTACCTTGCTTGCCCAGCACGTCGACCTGGCGCGCGATGTCGGCGAAGCCGTACACCCGCTGGCCGTCGACGGCGGTCACGGTGTCGCCGGCCTCGAGCACGCCGTCGGCGGCCGAGCCGGGCGCGACCTTGCCGATGACGGCCGGGGTTACCCAGTGCTGCCAGACCAGGCCGCTCAGGCCGATCACGTTTTCCTGGTCGAATCCGGCTGGCAGCCGCGACAGCGGCAGGGTGCGCGTTGCCGTCCCTCCCGCGGCCGTCTCGACGTCCACCGGCAGGTCTGCGCCGTCGATGGCGGCCTTGGTCAGCGCGATAGACGCGTCGGTCCAGGTATCGATCGCGCGATCGCCGACCCGGATGATCCGGTCGCCGCGCTGGAAACCGGCGTCGGCTGCGAGGCCCGAGGCGCTACCCAGCGTGGCCGAGTAATCCTGCTTGCCGATCACGAACATCGCCCACAGCAGGATCACGCACAGCAGGATGTTGGCCAGCGGGCCGGCCGCGACCACGGCGATGCGCTGCCAGACGGACTTGCGGTTGAAGGCCTGGTCCAGCTGCGCGGCAGGAACGTCGCCTTCGGCTTCGTCCAGCATCTTGACGTACCCGCCCAGCGGGATGGCCGCAACGGCGAACTCGGTGCCGTTGCGGTCGCGGCGCGACCACAGCGGCTTGCCGAAGCCCACGGAGAAGCGCAGCACCTTCACGCCGCACCGGCGCGCCACCCAGTAGTGGCCGAATTCGTGGAAGGTGACCAGTACGCCCAGCGCCACGATCATCCACCAGATTGAGCCCAGCACGTCACTCATCGGATGTCGGTGCTCATGCGGAGAGGTGGCCTGCGAGGTTGTGTTCGGTCAATCGACGGGCCTCTGCATCCGCTGCCAGCAGGACCTCCAGCGAATCCGCCGGCACCGCAGGCAGCGCGGCGAGGGCGTCCTCGACCAGCGCAGGGATGGATAGGAAACCGATCCGGCCCTGAAGAAAGGCTGAAACTGCGACTTCGTTCGCGGCATTCAGGACGGCCGGTGCGGTGCCGCCAGCCGCCATGGCCTCCCACGCCAGTTGCAGGCACGGGAAAGCCGCCAGGTCCGGAGCCTCGAAGTCGAGCCGCGGGTGCTTCAGCAGGTCCAGCCCGCCCACGCCGGAATCGATCCGTTCGGGCCAGCCCAGACCCACCGCGAGCGAGGTGCGCATGTCCGGCAGGCCGAGCTGAGCCAGCGTGGACCCGTCGACGAATTCCACCAGCGAATGCACCAGGCTCTGCGGATGCACCAGCACGTCCAGCCGGTCGCGGCCGACGCCGAACAGGTGGTGCGCTTCGATCAGCTCCAGGCCCTTGTTCATGAGCGTGGCCGAGTCGACCGAGATTTTCGGACCCATCACCCACTTGGGATGGGCGATGGCCTGTTCACGCGTGACCTGGGCCAGTTCGGCGCGGCTGCGGCCCCGGAAGGGCCCGCCCGACGCGGTCAGGACGATGCGGCTGACCTGGGCCTGAGCCTGTCGTGAACGCAGGCACTGGAAGATGGCGTTGTGTTCGCTGTCGATCGGGATGATTTCCGCGCCTGCGGCATCCGCTGCGGCGATCATCAGTTCGCCTGCGAGCACCAGCGATTCCTTGTTGGCCAGCAACAGGCGCTTGCCGGCGGTGGCCGCGGCCAGCGTCGACGCCAGCCCGGCCGCCCCGACGATCGCTGCCACCACGACGTGGCAATCCGGATCGACGACCAGCATATCCAGCGCCGCCATGCCGGCGTGCGCGCGGGTCGCCAGCCCGGCATCGGACAGGCCGTCGCGCAGGCGTGCGTACAGGGCTTCGTCGGCGATCACCGCATGGTCGGGACGATGCGTCGCACACAGGGCCAGCAGCGCGTCCACGTTGCCGCCGGCCGCCAGCACGCTGGCGCGGTAGCGCTCCGGATGGCGCGCGATGACGTCCAGCGCCGACGCGCCGATCGAGCCCGTCGCGCCCAGGACCGCCACATTGCGGGAGGCATGCACGGCCATGCTCAGAATCCGAAGATTTCCTTGCCCAGCACGAAGATCGGCAAGGCCGCCAGCACGCCATCGATACGGTCCAGCACGCCGCCATGCCCGGGGATCAGGTCGCCCGAATCCTTGGCGCCGACATGCCGCTTGAGCAGGCTCTCGAACAGGTCGCCGACCACCGAGAAGAGCACGGTGAACACGGCCACGATCAGCACCCCGGCAAGCTGTCCGACACCCGCGCCGGCCATCAGCGCGCCGGCGGCGGCCACCAGCATGCCGGCGACCAGCCCGCCCAGCAGGCCCTCCAGTGTCTTGTTCGGGCTGATCCGGGGCGCCAGCTTGCGGCCGCCGAACCAGCGTCCGCCAAAGTGACGGCCCGCGAAGTAGGCGCCGCTGTCGGCCGCCCACACGATGGCCAGGGCGACGAACAGCCAGATGTGCCCGTTCGGCTGCGACGAGTGGATCAGGCCCAGCGCGCACCAGGCCGGCACCACGGCCAGCGTGCCTGCCGCCAGCTTGAAGACGCGCGCCCAGGTCTCGTGGTCGGAGGCGAAGGTGAAGAAGCGCAGCCACAGCAGCGCCAGCAGCCACCAGACCACGCCGGCCAATGCCATCAGGCGCAGCGGCACCAGGTCGGTGGCGTCGCCCGAGCCGCGCGATGCCCACACCAGTGCCACCATCACCAGCAGGTTGGCGGTCAGCAGCACGGTACGCTGCAGCGTGTCGTCGATCTCGGCGAGCTTGAACCACTCCCACAGGCCCACCAGGAACACAAGCGCGGCCAGCATGGCCAGCCAGGAGGTGGGCAGCAGCAGGATCGCGCCGATGGCGAAAGGCGCCATCACCAGCGCGGCGATGACACGGGTGCGGGTGGCGCTCATGCGATGCTCGCTCTCATGCAGGGCTGCTCTCGGTGGCGCTGCCGGCGACTTGTGCGCTGGTCAGGCCGAAGCGGCGCTCGCGCTGCGCGAAATCGTCCAGCGCGCGCTGCAGCAGCGCGGTGTCCAGGTCGGGCCACAGCACGTCGGTGAACCAGAGTTCGGTGTACGCCAGCTGCCACAGCAGGAAGTTGCTGATGCGGTGGTCGCCGCCGGTGCGGATGAAGAGGTCGGGCGGCGGCAGGTCGGCCAGCGCGACGTGCGCACCCAGTGCGGTCTCGTCGATGTCCTCGGGCCGCAACCGGCCCGCCGCGACCTCGGCAGCGAGCGCACGTGCGGCATGCGCGATGTCCTGGCGCCCGCCGTAACTGGCGGCGATCACGAGGTGCAGGCGTGCATTGTCGCGGGTCAGCGCCTCGGCCCCATCCATGCGGGCACGGATGTCGGCGGAAAAGCGGGTGCGGTCGCCGATGAAGCGCACGCGCACCTGGCGCCGGTGCAGTTCGTCGACCTCGCGATCGAGCGCGTTGAGGAACAGCTTCATCAACGCGCCGACCTCTTCCTCGGGCCGTCCCCAGTTCTCGCTGGAAAACGCGAACAGGGTCAGTGCGCCGATGCCGCGCTCGAGGCAGAAGTCGATGCAGACATTCACCGCGCGCGCGCCGGCGCGATGGCCGATCACGCGTGGGCGACGCCGGCGCTCCGCCCATCGTCCATTGCCGTCCATGATGACGGCCAGGTGGCGGGGCACGGGCACGGCAGGGGACATGGCGGTCCTCAGACCGCCATCAGTTCCTGTTCCTTGGCCTTGACGACGTCGTCGACGTCCTTGATGGACTTGTCGGTGAGCTTCTGGATCTCGTCTTCGGTCCGGCGCTCTTCGTCCTCGGTGATCTGCTTGTCCTTCAGCAGGTCCTTGACCTGCTGGTTGGCATCGCGACGGATGTTGCGGATCGCGACCTTGGTGTCCTCGCCTTCGCCATGGACGACCTTGGACAGCTCCTTGCGGCGCTCCTCGGTGAGGGCGGGCAGGTTCAGGCGGATGGTGGTGCCCGCGGTGTTCGGGGTCAGACCCAGGTCGGAGGCCAGGATGGCCTTTTCGACGGCGCTGACCATCTGCTTTTCCCACGGCGTGATGACCAGCGAGCGGGAATCGGCGATCGAGACGGTGGCCACCTGGCTCAGCGGCATGTCGGAGCCGTAGTAGTTGACCTTCAGGTGCTCGACCAGGGCAGTCGACGCACGGCCGGTGCGGACCTTCACCAGGGTGTGGCGGAGCGCTTCGATGCTCTTGGTCATGCGCGCCTGCGCGTCTTTCTTGATGTCGTTGAGCATCGCCCTTTCCGTTGCAAAGCCTGTAAACGACCGATTATAGGGCGTTTGCCGGCCCTTGCCGACCGCCAGTGCACCGTTCAGTGCGAATGATGCGGCGCGGCATCGTGCAGATCGTGGCCGCAGCCGGCGCCCCGTTCGATCTGCAAGGTGGCGTGGTTGATGCCGAACCGGTCGTCCAGCGCATGCAGCGTGGCATCGATGAAGGCATCGTGGTCGTCCTCGCGAGGTCGTACCAGGTGCGCGGTCAGGGCGATCTCGTTCGCGCCCAGCGACCAGATATGCAGGTGGTGCACGGCCGACACGCCAGGCTGTTCCTGCAGGAACACGCGGACATCGTCGTGGTCCACGCTGCCCGGCACGGCATCCATCGCGGCGTCGAAACTGTCGCGAAGCAGGCCCCAGGAGCCTACTGCGACCACGATCGCGATCAACAGGGCCGTGGCGGGATCCAGCCACGCCCATCCCAGGGTGGCCATGCCCACGCCGGCCAGCACGGCAGCCAGCGACACGGCGGCATCGGCCATCAGGTGCAGGAAGGCACCGCGCTTGTTCAGGTCGTGCGCATGACCATCCTTCACCAGCCAGGCGGCGCCCAGGTTGACCAGGATGCCCAGCGAGGCGACCACAATGACGGGCGTGGCGGGAATCTCGGGAGGCGCGCTGAAGCGCCGCAACGCTTCCCAGCCCAGCGCGCCGGAGAAGACGACCAGCAGGATGGCGTTGGCCAGCGGAGACAGCAGGGTCGCGCGGCGCCAGCCGTAGGTGTGCCGGCCGCGCGGTGGCCGGCCCGCCAGTGCGGCGGCAGCCCAGGCCAGCGCCAGTCCGAGCACGTCGCCCAAGTTGTGCAGCGCGTCCGACAGCAGTGCCAGCGAATTGGTGTGGAAACCGTAGCCCGCCTCGAGGAGGGTGTAGGCGAGGTTGATCAGCGTGACCCACGCGAACGTGCGCGTCGCCGATGCCTGTGGATGGGCGTGCGCCCCGTGTCCGTGATGATGCCCGTGTCCCATGGCGGGCTAGGGTGCCTGCGGGAGTGGGGCGAACACTATTACAGCCGTGATTGCAGGCGTTGCATCGCGGCGGCCCGCCCTCGCCCCGTGCCCGCTCCCGCGGGGAGAGGGGGAGTCGATGCCATGTGGGATCGGCTTCGGGTCGCAGTGCGACCCCGCGATGCCGTGTGTCAGCCGCGTCCCTTTACGAGGGTGCCGACGTGCTCGCCGCGCAGGATGCGCATCAGATTGCCCGGCACGGACAGGTCGTAGATGCGCAGCGGCACGTCGCTGTCGCGGCACAGGGCGAAGGCGGCGGTATCCATCACCTGCAGGTCGCGGGCGATCACGTCGTCGTAGGTCAACTGGTCGTAGCGCACGGCATCGGCGTGCTTGCTGGGGTCCTTGTCGTAGACGCCGTCCACCTTGGTCGCCTTCAGCAGCAGGTCCGCACCGATCTCGATCGCGCGCAGGGCAGCGCCGGAGTCGGTGGTGAAGAACGGGTTGCCGGTGCCGGCCGCGAAGATCGCGATGCGGCCCTTCTCCAGGTGGCGGATGGCGCGGCGGCGGATGTAGTCCTCGCACACGTCGTTGATCTTGATGGCGCTCATCACCCGGCACTTCGCGCCCAGCTTCTCCAGCGCGTCCTGCATGGCCAGTGCGTTGATGACCGTGGCCAGCATGCCCATCTGGTCGCCGGTCACCCGGTCCATGCCGCCGGCGGCCAGGCCGGCGCCGCGGAAGATGTTGCCGCCGCCGATCACCAGGCCTACCTCTGCCCCGGCGTCGCGTGCCTCGATGATCTCGCGGGCGATGCGGGTGATGACGGCCGGATCGATGCCGTAGTCCTCCGCCCCCATCAGCGCCTCGCCGGACAGCTTGAGCAGGATGCGGCGATACATGAGCGGTGCGGGCATGGGGGTCTCGGCGTGGGGGCAAACAGCGCAATTCTAGCCGAGAGCCCGCCCCTCAGTCGCCGGGTTCGTAGATCGCGTAGAGCTTGCGGGCCGTTTCCAGCACTTCCCACGTGCCTGTGAAGCCCGCCGGCACGACGAAACTCTGGCCCGCTTCCAGCAGCACGTCGCTGCCGTCGTCCCCGCGAAGACGCACGCGTCCACGCAGCAGGTGGCAGAACTCGTGCTCGGTGTACCGCACGCGCCACTGGCCCGCCTCACCCTCCCACACGCCGCAGTGGAAGCGTTGGTCGGGGGCCGAATAGGCATTGGCCGCTGCCTGCGACGGATGGCCCGACAGCAGGCGATCGGCGGCGACGGGCTCGCGCGGGACGTCGTCCAGTGCGTGGGAAACAGCGACGATGACGGGCATGTGGTCCTCCAGGGTGGCGTCTATCATGGTGGCCCTGTCCGCCCCGCATCAAGGCATGGTCATGAGCGTGCGCACGCTGCAGGAATTCCTCGCCTCGTCCCGCGAAAAGGACGCCAGCCCCGAGGCGTTCGAACTGGAAAGTCCGCACCTGCTCGAAGTACGGCTGAACGGTCTGGTCTGGGCCAAGGCCGGCGCAATGGTCGCGCGCAAGGGCACGGTGAAGTTCACCCGCCAGGGCGTGCTGGAGCAGGGCCTGGGCAACCTGCTGAAGAAAGCGGTCAGCGGCGAGGGCATGCAGCTGATGAAGATCGAAGGCCAGGGACGTGTCTACCTGGCCGACGCCGGCAAGCGGATTACCCTGCTGCGGTTGGCCGGCGAATCCATTTTCGTCAACGGCAACGACGTGCTGGCGGTGGAGTCGGGCATCGAGAGCCGCATCACGATGATGCGCAAGGTCGCCGGCATGCTGTCCGGCGGGCTGTTCAACGTGCGCCTGGGCGGGCACGGCATCGTGGCCATCACCTCGCATTGCGAGCCGCTGACGCTGCCGGTGAACGCGCAGACCGGGCCGGTGTTCACCGATCCCAATGCAACGGTGGCGTGGTCGGGCGGCCTGACGCCGGAGATCATCACCGACATCTCGTTCGGCACGCTGCTGGGCCGTGGATCGGGTGAAAGCATCCAGCTGCGGTTCGCGGGCGAGGGCTGGGTGGTGGTGCAGCCGTACGAGGAAGTGGCGCTGCAGGTACGGCAGTAGCCGCGGCTTCCCGCGACGGAACTCAGGTGCCGACCGTCCCTGCCGAAACCCGGTTGCGACCCTGCCGCTTGGCGCCATAGAGCGCTTCGTCCGCCGCACGCAACAGATCGTCGACATGGCGGAACTGTTCCAGCGCACCTTGCGTCGCGAGGCCGGCGGAGAAGGTGATGTGCAGTGGTTGGCCGTTGACGTGCGCCATCGCCACGCTCGCGACCTCCGACAGGATGCGCCGCACCACTTGGGCCGCGGCGTCTTCGTTGATGCCCGGCAACACCACCAGGAATTCCTCGCCGCCGTAGCGGGCGACGATGTCGCTGCTGCGCACGTGCCGCATCAACGCCTTGGCGAAGTTGCGCAGCACGTCGTCGCCCACCAGGTGGCCCCAGCGGTCGTTGACCTGCTTGAAGTCGTCCAGGTCGATGAAGGCGATCGACAGGGGCCAGCCGTGGCGCGTGGCGGCGTCGAACTCCTTCTCCAGCACCTCTTCCAGCTGGCTGCGGTTGTAGGCGCCGGTCAGCGGGTCGCGCCGCACTTCTTCGGCCAGGCGGCGCGCGCGGTCTTCGTGTTCGTCGGCTTCCTTGCGCGCGCGAGCCGCTTCCTGGATCTCGCGCAGGTTGCGCACCACCAGCAGTTCGCGCGCCTGCTCCAGCAGGGCCTGGATGCGGGCGGGCGGCGCTGGCGGCACGTCGAACATGGCGCAGACCTCCGGGAGGGCGGCGATCATGTCCTCGGTCAACGCAAGGAACGTCGCGTAGTCCAGCCCGAGGCGCGTCGCGGCCTGCAGCGCCGCGTGCCGATGCGCTGCTTCGGTACGTGCTTCGTCGGCACCGGCGAGCCAGATGTCGGCGACATGGCCGGACACCGCGACGCAGGCATTGAACGTGGTGTCCGACGCGGGGGACTCGCTCTCGATGACGGCTTCCCGCAGCAGGGCCGGCAGGTTCCATTGCCGCGCCAGCCAGCCGCCCACGGCGGCGTGGTCGCTGCCCAGCCATTCGCGCTCGGCTGCCAGCAGCGCGGCGTTGTCGTCGGCCTGCTCGACGAGTCGTGCATAGTCTTCGCCCAGCACGTCCAGCAGCGCCAGCATGCCGATGTCCTGCAACAGGCCGGCCAGCATCAGTTCCTCGGCCTTGCGCATGCCGGCGTGCTGGCCCAGCAGGCGGCACGCCAGCGCGGCGATGACGCTGCGGCGCCAGACGCGCTCCTGTGCAGCGGGGTGGCTGCCGCTGCCGCAGCGGGCGAGCGAAAACCCGAGCGCCAGCGTCAGGGTCGCGTTGAGGCCGAGCACCGTGAGCGCCTGCGAGAGGTTCTCGACGCGGCGGCGGCTGGCGTAGAGCGGGGAGTTGGCGATGCGCAGCATGCGTGCGCTGAGCGCCGCATCCAGGCCGATCGCGTCGGCCGCCGTCGCCATCACCACCTCGGGATCCTGCGCAAGCTCGATGATGCGCAACGCCACGCCCGGCGGGCTGGGCAGGTTGCGGCAGTTCGAGAGCTGGGATTCGAGTTCGGGACGCATCCGGGTGCGCACTACGCTGAAGGAAAGTGGCGGGCAGCATGCCAGCAAAGCGTGACCGAATGTCAGCTTTGTAAACAGTTTCGGCGAAGATTGGGCAAACTTTAGTCGCGGGCGACGAGTGGTCGTGCGACGCGACGACGCAGGCTACGCGCATCGCGGGAAAAGAAAAAGCCGCGGTTTCCCGCGGCTTTTCCGGTGAAGCGGAGCGGTTGGCTTACGCCAGGCCGGCCTGCTTCATCACTTCGGCGGCGTAGTCTTCCACCACCTTCTCGATGCCTTCGCCGACCACCAGGCGCTGGAAGCCGACCACGTCGGCGCCGGCGGCCTTGACCACCTGTTCGACCGACTTGTCGCTGTCCAGCACGTACGGCTGGCCGTACAGGGTGACTTCGTTGACGATCTTGTTGATCTTGCCGGAGATGATCTTCTCCAGGATGTCGGCCGGCTTGGCCTTGTCCTTGTCCGACATCTTGGCCAGCTCGATTTCCTTTTCCTTCGCCACGAACTCGGCCGGCACGTCGGCCGCCTTGTTGTGCGGGGGGTTCATCGCGGCGATGTGCATCGCCAGGCCGCGGGCCAGGTCGGCGTCGCCGCCCTTGACCTCGACCAGCACGCCGATCTTGCCGCCGTGCACGTAGGCCGCGACGTTGTTGGCGCTGTCGATAGCGACCAGGCGACGGATCTGCATGTTCTCGCCCAGCTTGGCGATGGCGGCGGCGCGAGCTTCCTCGACGGTCTCGCCCGAAGCCAGCTTGGCGCTCTTCAGCGCTTCCACGTCGGCGGCGCCCGAGGTCAGCGCGGCCAGCGCGATGGCGTCGGTGAAGGCGATGAAGTTGGCGTCCTTGGCGACGAAGTCGGTCTCGGAGTTGATCTCGACCAGCACGGCCTTGCCGCCGTCCTGGGCGACCGCGATGCGGCCTTCGGCGGCCACGCGGCCGGCCTTCTTGTCGGCCTTGGCCAGGCCCTGCTTGCGCAGCCACTCGGCCGCGACGTCGATGTCGCCGTTGTTCTCGGTGAGCGCCTTCTTGCACTCCATCATGCCGGCGCCGGTGCGCTCGCGCAGTTCCTTGACCAGGGAAGCGGTGATTTCCACGGGATTACCTCTGTTTGGATTGGCAAAGCCCCTCTCCCGTCGGGAGAGGGGTTGGGGTGAGGGTCCGGGGGAGTCGCGACGCATCGAGCGCCAGCGTGCTTCCCGTACCCTCATCCGCCCTTCGGGCACCTTCTCCGGAGGGGAGAAGGAAGAACATGGACCGCCGCGCAGCATGGCGCGGCGGCGTTGCAGCCGGATTACTCGGCGGCGGCTTCGTCGGACTTCTTGCCGGCGGCCTTCTTGGCCGGGGCGCGACGGGCGCCCTTGTCGTCGCCGCCTTCGGCGAACTCTTCCTCGCGCACGGTGGCGGCGTTCGGCGAAGCGGCCTTGCCTTCCAGCACGGCGTCGGCGGCGGCGCGGGCGTACAGCTGCACCGCGCGGATGGCGTCGTCGTTGCCGGGGATGGCGTAGTCGACCAGGGCCGGATCGTAGTTCGAGTCGACCACCGCGATCACCGGGATGCCGAGCTTCTTGGCTTCCTTGATGGCGATGTCTTCATGGCCGATGTCGATGACGAACAGGGCGTCCGGCAGGCGGTTCATGTCCTTGATGCCGCCCAGCGAGGCCAGCAGCTTCTCGCGCTCGCGGCGCAGGCCCAGCACTTCGTGCTTGACCAGCTTCTCGAAGGTGCCGTCGGTCTCGGCGGCTTCCAGTTCCTTCAGGCGGGCGACCGACTTCTTCACGGTGGCGAAGTTGGTCAGCGTGCCGCCCAGCCAGCGCTGGGTCATGAACGGCATGCCGCAACGCTCGGCTTCTTCCTTCATGGACTCGCGCGCGCTGCGCTTGGTGCCCAGGAACAGGATGGTGCCGCGCTTCTGCGCGACGCCCGAGATGAAGTTCATCGCGTCGTTGAACAGCGGAACGGTCTTCTCGAGGTTGATGATGTGGATCTTGCCGCGGGCACCGAAGATGTACGGCGCCATCTTGGGGTTCCAGTAGCGGGTCTGGTGGCCGAAATGGACGCCGGCTTCCAGCATCTGGCGCATGGTGACTTGGGGCATTGCGATAACTCCATCGAAGGGGAACCCACCGTCCGGTTCTATGGAGGACGGCGCCGGTGAAGGCGGGGTTCCGGGGTTGGGCCTCCCTGCGGCTTCCGTGTCCGAACCCTTCAGCGAAGGGCACCCCGGCACGGGTTGGGGCAGCAGGTGTGGATTCGTCGGTGTCGCCCGACGTGGGCGGTCCGGCCGGGCGGACCCGGGCACGAAGCCGCGGGATTATAGCGGCCTTTCCCGCACCGTCGCAAACCGGCGGAACGGCCGCGGCATGCGTCGATGCGGCCGGGCCGTTCAGCCGCGGCGCCAAATGGGGGATAATCGGCCAATGGCCATCCAGCTCAAGACCCCCGAAGACCTCGCCCAGATGCGCATCGCCGGCCGGCTCGCCGCCGAAGTGCTGCAGGTGGTCGCCCCGCACGTGAAGCCGGGCGTGACCACCGCCGAACTGGACCGCATCTGCCACGATCATGTCGTCAACGTGCAGAAGGCCATCCCGGCCAACGTGGGCTACAAGGGCTTCCCGGCGACGGTCTGTACCTCGGTCAACAACGTCATCTGCCACGGCATCCCAAGCGAAGGGAAGGTGCTGAAGGACGGCGACATCGTCAATATCGACGTCACCGTCATCAAGGACGGCTGGCACGGGGATACCAGCCGCATGTACCTGGTCGGCACCCCGTCGGTGATGGCCAAGCGGCTGGTGGACACCACCCGCGAGGCCATGTTCCGTGGCATCCGCGCGGTGAAGCCGGGCGCCACGCTGGGTGACGTGGGCCATGCGATCCAGCAGTACGCCGAGGCCGAACGCTTCAGCGTGGTGCGCGAGTACTGCGGCCACGGCATCGGCAAGGTCTACCACGACGAACCGCAGGTGCTGCATTACGGCCGCCCGGGCGAAGGCGTGGTGCTGAAGCCGGGCATGACCTTCACCATCGAACCGATGATCAACGAGGGCGCGCGGCACACCCGCGTGCTGCCGGACGGCTGGACCGTGGTCACCAAGGACCGCAAGTTGTCCGCCCAGTGGGAGCACACGGTCGCGGTGATCGAGGACGGCGTCGAGATCCTGACCCGCGTGCCGGGCGACGACAACGACCTGTGAGCACCCCTGCAGCCGCGAACGGACAGGCGACGCGGCTTCCGGACATCGGCCCGGACGCCGCCGATGATGCGGCCTGGTCGGCGGCGGCGCGTACCTCGCTGGGCCATACCGATGCACGGCTGGACAAGCGCTTCGACCACGACGACGGCATGGACCGCATCCTCGCGCTGCGTGCGCGGGCGGTCGACCATTTGCTGAAGGAGGCGTGGGCGCGCTGCATCCCGGCGGATGCGCCGATGGCGCTGTTCGCGGTCGGTGGATACGGCCGCGGTGAACTGTTCCCGCATTCCGACGTCGACGTGCTGGTGCTGGCGTCGCCCGGCGCACAGCAGGCCCAGCACGACGCCGTCGCGCGCCTGTTCGCGCTGCTGTGGGATGCCGGCCTGCCGATCAGCCACAGCGTGCGCTCGGCAGGCGAATGCACGGCGGCGGCCGCCGACCAGAGCGTGCTGACCGCGCTGATCGAAGAGCGGTTGATCGTCGGCGAGCCGGTCGACGAAGGCCTGCTGATCGATGCGATCGGCCCGGCCCGCGTCTGGCCGCCGCGCGACTTCTTCGTCGCCAAGCGCGAGGAGTTGCGCATCCGCCACGCGCGCTTCGGCGATACGTCCGACAACCTCGAACCCAACATCAAGGAAGGTCCCGGCGGCCTGCGTGACCTGCACACGCTGGGCTGGATGGCGCTGCGCACGTTCGGCGTGCGCGACCTGGAGGCGCTGGTGGGTCTGGGCCACCTCGGCCCGGACGAGGCCGCCGCACTGGCGCGCGAACGGCGTGCGCTGGGGCGCCTGCGCTACGGCCTGCACCGCGTGGCCGGACGGCCCGAGGAGCGCCTGCGCTTCGACTACCAGAAGACGCTGGCACTGCGGCTGGGCTTTGCCGACGACGCCGAAAACCTCGGCGTCGAGAAGATGATGCAGGGCTTCTACCGCAGTGCGGCGATCGTGCGGCGGATCAGCGACCGCCTGCTGCAGCGGTTCGAGGAGCAGTTCGACGGCGAAGCGCTGCCCGAGGCGCTGGACGAGCAGTTCTCGCTGCGCCGCGGTTACCTTGCCGCGCGGCAGGGTGGCTGGCCGGCGAACGATGTCGGCCAGGTGTTCGCATTGTTCGCAGCGTGGGCAGCGCATCCGCAGGTCCGTGGCTTGCATTCGCGCACCGCGCGTGCGTTGGCCGAATCGTTGCCGACGCTGTCCGCGTATCCCGCCGCCACGCGTGCGCAACGCGATGCCTTCATGGCCCTGCTGCGCGGTCCGCGCGCGGTGGAAACCCTCACGCGCATGGCGCGCCTGGGCGTGCTGGGGCAGTGGATCCCGGCGTTCGCACGGGTCTCCGGGCGCATGCAGTTCGACCTGTTCCATGTCTATACCGTCGACCAGCACACGCTGATGGTGCTGCGGAACATCGCGGCGTTCGCCGCGGGTCGTGCCGACGAGCGCTTTTCCATCGCGCATGAAGTCTGGCCGCGCCTGCGCAAGCCGGAACTGCTGCTGCTGGCGGGCCTGTTCCACGACATCGCCAAGGGGCGCGGCGGCGACCATTCGGAACTGGGTGCGGTGGATGCGCGCGAGTTCTGCGCGGCGCATGCGCTCAGCGAGGCCGACAGCGCGCTGGTGGCCTGGCTGGTCGAGCAGCACCTGCGCATGTCGGTGACGGCGCAGAAGCAGGACATTTCGGATCCGGACGTCATCCACGCCTTCGCCGCCCTGGTGGAGGACCGCGAGCGCCTCGACTATCTGTACCTGCTGACCTGCGCGGACATCGCCGGCACCAGTCCCAAGCTGTGGAATGCGTGGAAGGACCGGCTGCTGGCGGACCTGTACTTCGCCGCGCGCCGGGTGCTGCGCGAGGGCCTGGAGAATCCGGTGGCCGTGGGTGAACGGTTGGACGAGGCTCGCGGCAGCGTGCGTGCGCTGCTGGAGTTGCAGGGCCTGTCGGCGGCGCAGGCGGACGCGCTGTTCACGACGATGCCGGAGGAGAGCTTCCTTCGCTTCCGTCCCGAACAGCTGGCGTGGCAGACGCATGCCATCCGCGGCGCCACGCCGGGCGAGACGCGGGTGCGCGCACGACGCATCGCCGACGATGCGGACGCGATGGAAGTGTTCGTGCATTCGCCGGACCGCGACGGCCTGTTCGCCGCCATTCTCGCCACCCTCGACCGCATGGGCTTCGCCATCCACCAGGCGCGCGTGCTGGTGGGGCCGCAGGGCGCGGTCTTCGATACGTTCGAAGTGCTGCCGGCCGATACGTATGCGCCGCGCGACCCCGAAGACGTCCAGCGCACGCTCGGCATCGCCCTGGCGCGGCCGCTGGACAGCGTACGCACGTCGCGCCGCGCGGTGCCGCGCCAGCTCAAGCATTTCCGTTTCGCGCCGCGCATCGAGTTGGGCACCACGCCGGACGGGCGCCGTACCGTCCTCGGCTTCGTCGCGCCCGACCGCCCCGGCCTGCTGTCGGACGTGGCCCAGGTGCTGCGCCGGCAGGGACTGCGCGTGCACGACGCGCGCATCGCGACCTTCGGCGAACGTGCGGAGGACGTGTTCCAGATCACCGACGAGCACGACCAGCCGCTCACCGACCCCTCATTGCAGGACGCGCTGCGCGATGCGCTGCGCGCCGGCCTCGACACTCCCCCCTGATCCGATCCGGCAGAACCTTTGATGACCCGCAAAGCCAGCAAGAACGAAGAACTGAAGTCCACCATCGAAAGCGCGTTCGAGCGCCGTGCCGAACTGACGCCGGCAGAGATCGAAGGCTCCACGCGCACCGCCGTCGAACTGGCCATCGAAGGCCTGGAGAGCGGCAAGCTGCGCGTGGCGGAGCCGGACGGCAAGGGCGGCTGGAAGGTCAACGAGTGGCTGAAGAAAGCCGTGCTGCTGTACTTCCGCGTCAACGAGATGGAGCTGGTCGAAGCCTATCCCGCGCCGTTCTGGGACAAGGTCGAAGCCCGCTTCGGTGCGTTCGACGAAAACGATTTCCGCAAGCTCGGCGTGCGCGTGGTGCCGGGGGCGATCGCCCGTCGCGGCACGTACTTCGGCAAGGACGTCGTGCTGATGCCCAGCTTCGTCAACATCGGCGCCTACGTGGGCGAGGGCACGATGGTCGACACCTGGGCGACCGTCGGTTCGTGCGCGCAGATCGGCAAGCACTGCCACCTGTCGGGTGGCGCCGGCATCGGCGGCGTGCTGGAACCGCTGCAGGCCAGCCCGACCATCATCGAGGACCATTGCTTCATCGGTGCGCGTTCGGAGGTGGTCGAAGGCGTGGTCGTCGGCCATCACAGCGTGATCAGCATGGGCGTGTTCATCGGCCAGTCCACGCGCATCTACAACCGCGCCACGAAGGAAATCACCTACGGCTACGTGCCGCCGGGCAGCGTCGTGGTGTCCGGTTCGCTGCCGGCCGCCGACGGTTCGCACTCGCTGTACTGCGCGGTGATCGTCAAGCAGGTCGACAAGAAGACGCGCAGCAAGACCAGTGTCAACGAACTGCTGCGCGGGCTGGCGGACTGAGCCCATGACGACGCTTTATGGCCTGAAGAACTGCGACACCTGCAAGAAAGCGACGAAGTGGCTGGACCGTTTCGGTGTCGCATACGAATTCATCGACTACCGCGACAATCGGCAATCGCCGGAGACGCTGAAGGGCTGGGCGGATAAAGCGGGCGGTTGGGAGGCGTTGATCAACAAGTCGTCGACGACCTGGCGGCAGCTGCCGGAGAACCGCAAGACGCCCGGCTCCGATGCGGAGTGGAAACTGCTGTTGAAGGAGTATCCGCAGTTGATCCGCCGTCCGGTCGTCGTCGGCGGCGTGGCGGGCTTTTCGCAGAGCTTCAGCGACAACGGCTTCAAGAAGCAGTTCGGAGCCGGCGCGTGAGCGATGTCGTCGAACTCTCCAGCGAACTGATCCGCCGTCATTCGGTGACGCCGGACGATGCGGGCTGCCAGCAGGTGCTGGCGACGCGGCTGGCGCAGTGGGGGTTCCAGTGCGAACACCTGCGCTTCGGCGATACCGACAACCTGTGGGCCACGCACGGCAGCGGATCGCCGGTGCTGGTGCTGCTGGGCCATACCGACGTGGTACCGCCGGGTCCGCTGTCCGCCTGGACCAGCGATCCGTTCGTGCCCACCGTGCGCGATGGCGTGCTGTACGGGCGCGGCACCGCCGACATGAAGTGCAGCGTGGCCGCCTGCACGATCGCGCTGGAACGCTTCGTCGACGCGCATCCGGACCATCCCGGCACGGTCGCCCTGCTGGTCACCTCGGACGAGGAAGGTCCTGCGCACGATGGCGTGAAGAAGGTCGCCGAGCTGTTCCGCGAGCGCGGCCAGAAGATCGACTGGTGCGTCACCGGCGAGCCTTCCTCGAAGGAGGCATTGGGTGACCTGCTGCGCGTGGGTCGTCGCGGCACGCTGACCGGCACCTTGAACGTGCACGGCGTGCAGGGCCACGTGGCCTATCCGCACAAGGCGCTGAATCCCATCCACAAGGCATTGCCAGCGCTGGACGAACTGGCCGCGCGCCGGTGGGACGACGGCTACGAAACCTTCCCGCCGACCAGCCTGCAGATCTCCAACATCAACGCCGGCACCGGCGCCAGCAACGTGATTCCGGGCGAGCTGCAGCTCGTGTTCAACCTGCGCTTCAATCCCAGTTGGACAGCGGAGCGGCTGGAGCAGGAGATCGAGGGCATCCTCCGCCGGCATGGCCTGGACTACAGCATCCAGTGGCTGCGTGGCGGCGAGCCGTTCTACACACCGGAAGGCCATCTGCGCGCCACCGCGCGCGCGGTGCTGGGCGAGTTCGTCGGCGCGCCACCGGAAGAGAGCACGGCGGGCGGCACGTCCGATGCGCGTTTCATCGCCCCGCTGGGTGCGGAGTGCATCGAGGTCGGACCGGTCAATGCGAGCATCCACAAGGTCGACGAGCACATACGCGTGTCGGATCTGGAAGCATTGCCGGGCCTGTACCAGGCGCTGGTCGAACGGCTGATGCTGCCGGGACGGACCTCCTGAGACATCCGCACGGCCCGCGTCGCTTTCGGATGAAACAGTTGCCAAGCTGCGACGGGACCGGTTACGGTCGCGCCATGCCCAGTCGCACCGCCATCATCAATAACCGCAACAACCTGCGCCCGAACAATCGGACGCGGGCGATGCGGCTCTGCGACTAGGCAACGAAAGACCTGCCGGATACCAGAAACCCGCATCGCGAGATGCGGGTTTTTTCGTTCCGGGTGCCCCCATCGAATCCCACCAGGAGTTTTCCCATGTGTTCCATCTTCGGCATCTTCGGGCTGCAGCCCGGCGACGACATCCAGGCGCTGCGACGGCAGTCGCTGGAGCTGTCGCAGAAGCAACGCCACCGCGGCCCCGACTGGAGCGGCGTGTACCACGACGACGGCGCCATCCTCGTGCACGAACGCCTGGCCATCGTAGATCCGGCCGGCGGCTCGCAGCCGTTGCGTTCGGCCGACGGCGAACTGGTGCTGGCGGTCAACGGCGAGATCTACAACCACCGCGAGCTGAAGGCGGAACTGGCGCAGGACTACGCCTTCCAGACCGGCTCGGACTGCGAGGTCATCAACGCGCTGTATCGCGAGGATGAACCTGCTTCGTTCCTCAACCGCCTCAACGGCATCTTCGCGTTCGCGCTGTGGGACAAGGCAAAGGGACGTGCGCTGATCGCGCGCGATCCCATCGGTGTCTGTCCGCTGTACTGGGGCCATGATCGCGAAGGCCGCCTGTGCGTGGCCTCGGAGATGAAGGCGCTGGCGCCGATCTGCGCGGACGTGGCGCAGTTCCCGCCCGGTCACTACTACGAGTTCTCGACGGATGCTGAGGATGGCGGGCCAAGGCCCGCCCTACGGAAGTACTACGACACGGCGTGGCGCGACTACGCGGCGGTGGAGGGCGTGCAACTGGCGAAGGACGAATTGCGCGAAGCCTTCGAGCGTGCCGTGCACCGCCAGTTGATGACCGATGTGCCCTACGGTGTGCTGCTGTCGGGCGGGCTGGATTCGTCGCTGGTCGCGGCGGTCGCGGCACGCTACGCGCGTCATCGCATCGAGGACAACGACACGACGGAAGCCTGGTGGCCGCGCCTGCATTCGTTCGCCATCGGGCTGGAAGGCTCGCCCGACCTGGCGGCGGCCGAGATCGCGGCGAAAGCGCTGGGCACGGTGCACCACGGCTTCACCTACACCTTCCAGGAAGGCCTCGATGCCATTCCCGAGGTGATCCGCCACATCGAGACCTACGACGTCACCACCATCCGCGCCTCGACGCCGATGTACCTGCTGGCACGCCGCATCAAGGCAATGGGCGTGAAGATGGTGCTGTCGGGCGAAGGCAGCGACGAGATCTTTGGCGGCTACCTGTACTTCCACAAGGCGCCGAACGCGCGCGAATTCCACGAAGAACTGGTGCGCAAGCTGGATGCGCTGCACAACTACGACTGCCTGCGCGCGAACAAGTCGATGATGGCCTGGGGCGTGGAGCCGCGCGTGCCGTTCCTCGACGTGGAATTCCTCGACGTGGCGATGAAGATGGACGCGCTGCACAAGATGATCGACAAGGGCAGCGCCGGCGCACAGCGGATGGAGAAGGGCGTGCTGCGCGAGGCCTTCGACGGCTACCTGCCGGAGTCGATCCTGTGGCGGCAGAAGGAACAGTTCAGCGATGGTGTCGGCTATGGCTGGATCGACGGGTTGAAGGCGCATGCCGAGGCCCAGGTCAGCGACCGCGAACTGGCCGCGGCCGACAAGCGTTTCCCGGTCAACCCGCCGCAGACCAAGGAGGCGTACTTCTACCGCACGCTGTTCGAGCAGCACTATCCGGGGCAGGCCTGCGCCGAGACGGTGCCGGGCGGCAAGTCCATCGCCTGCTCGTCGCCGGCCGCCATCGCCTGGGACGCGAGCTTCGCGAAGATGGCCGATCCGTCGGGCCGCGCCGTGGCGGGTGTCCATGCCGCGGCACTGGACGCATCGCCGTCATGAAGCCGTCCGACGTGGTGCGCGAATGGGTCCGCCGCTTCAATGCGGCGGACATCCGGGGGTTGGCGGCGCTGTATGCGGAGGATGCGGTCAATCACCAGGTGGTGACGGAAGCACTGCATGGCCGCGAAGCGATTGCAGGGATGTTCCGTATCGAGTTCGGTCGCGCCACGATGGTGTGCAACATCGAAAACCTGTTCGAGGATGGCGAATGGGCCATCCTTGAGTGGCGCGATCCGCTGGGCCTGCGCGGCTGCGGATTCTTCCATGTGCGCGACGGCCTGATCGTGTTCCAGCGCGGCTACTTCGACCAGCTCAGCTTCTTCCGGCAGCAGGGACTGCCGGTGCCGTCGCATTACCTCGGCTGAGCGTTGGTCGGACGCAGCGTCAGCGTGTGGGTCGCGGCGCCGGGCAGGAACGGCGTCGGCCGCCCGTGCACCCAATCGTCGTGCCCGGCGCCCCAGAACGGCGACATCGGATGGCCGCTCTGGCCGCCCGGCATGTGGATGATGCCGTCGGCTTCATGGCCCGGTGAGACCACCATGCGCTCCGATGCACCGAACGCCGGACCCTGCACGCGCGGCATGGCGCCGTCACCGGCGAGCGGTTCGCCCGGCATGCACAGCTTGGGCTTGAGGAACGCGGGCAGGGCGTTGGCCAGCGGGTGGCAGATCTTCGCGGTGTTGCGCTCGCCCCAGCGACGCTCGCTCAACGGGCCGCGTTCGGCCAGATCATCGCGGACTTCCTTCGCCGCGTCTTCCAGCAACGCGTCCCAGGTCGCATAGCGGCGCGACAGCAGGTGAGCGGGGCGCTGCTCCAGCAGGGGCCACACCACGCCTTCCAACTGGGGCAGGTCGGGCATCACGAAGTCGTCGCCCAGCGCCGCCTGCGCGGGTGCGGTCAGGCCATCGGCAATGCGTGCGTGCACGGCCAGGCGCCAGGCGCGTGCCAGCCGGTAGCTCACCGAATCGACGCTGGCGACGCCTTCCCAGGTCTTGCCGGCGACGGCGAGCGCGTTGATGGACGAGTCTGTCGGCTGTCGTTTCGCTTCGTCCTGCAGCAGCCTCCACCAGCGTTCGAGGAACAGCGCGCGATCATCCAGCTGGATGGCCAGCAGGTCGTTCTCGGTGAAGCGTTCCTTTGCCTGCAGGCCGTCCCGGATCTGCTTCGCGCGTGCGCCCAGGGCGTAACCGCCATCGCCCACGCGGGCGAGCGCGGCGCCATCCAGCACCCGCGCGTTCGCGGTCCACAGGCGATGGTCGGCCGGCGCAGTAAGTACCGGCGTCAGCTGGCTGGAAATCAACCACGGTGTGCAGCCGGCGGGCGGCTGCGGCGTGACGTCGGCGGGCGCGGATTCGAGCGCGTGGCCGCAGGAACCCGCGCGCGACGGCAACGGGCCGAGGATGCGCCAGCCGATGCGGCCATTGTGGTCGGCGATGACCAGGTTCTGCGCCGGGGTCGCCGTGCGCTGGGCCACCGACAGTGCGGCGGACAGATCGCCGGCCGTGGCGAAATCCGACAGCCCGAAGTTCAACGAACCCGGCTGGTGGGCCACCCATCGCAGCGCAAGCGCGGGTTGCGTGGCGCTTGCGGCATGGAGTATGGGTCCGTAGCGCGTGTCCTGCACGTCCAGCGTGACCGCATCGGCGCCGGCGACGCGGATCGTCTCGGCATGATGCTCGACCGCATCGCAGGTATCGGGCGCCTCGCCCTTGCCGCAGGGCTTCACCGGGTACCAGTCCGCCGTATCCGCATAGCTGTTGGTGAAGCCCCACGCCACATGACCGTTGCTGCCGACGATGATCGCCGGCAGGCCGGGCAGGCTGAAGCCGGAGACGTCCACTTTGCCGCCGGGTGCGCGCGGATCCGGATAGCGCAGGCGCACGCGGAACCAGATGTTCGGTGCGCGCAGGCCCAGGTGCATGTCGTCGGCGACGATGGCGCGGCCGTCGGCCGTCAGCGCGCCGGCCACGGCCCAGTTGTTGCTGCCCGGCGTGCCCTTGTCGGCGAGGCGCCGGTGCGTACCGTTCTCCGGCATCGGCAGCGTACGCAGGTCGACCTGGTCGGCCGTCGGCAGCACGGCGTTGCCGCGCGGCTCGCCCTGCAGCGGTGCGTCCCATTCGGTGCCGTCGTGGGCCAGCAATGCATACAGCGCGGACGGGACCTGGCGGCGGATCTTCCACAGGCCCAGTTCGCGTACGTTGTCCGCATCCTGCAAGTCGAAGTACATGGCGTAGCCGGCCAGTGCGGAATCGGCGACCTCCCACGGACGCGGCGACTGCCGCAGCAGCAGGTACGGCCAGGGGCGCGCTTTCAATGCGCCCAGGCCATCGTTGACGCCGTCGGCGTAGGCCTGCAGCTGCGGCATGCGGTTGCCGGCGAATCCGTCGAGGGACGCCGCCACGCGTGCGCGCATGCGGTGCATCCGGCGCGCCTTGTCCATGTCCACCGCGATGGAGCCGAACAGTTCCGACAACTCGCCTGCGGAACTGCGTCGCATCAGGTCCATCTCGAAATAGCGTTCCTGCGCATGCACGAAGCCGAGCGCGCGGACCGCGTCGGTCTCGCTGGCGGCATCGATGGTCACCACGCCGAGCGCGTCGCGCTGGAGGGTCACGGGTGCCGAAAGACCAGGAAGCGACTGCTCGCCGTCCAGGCGGGCCAGGCTGCCCCGCATCGACCACCACGCCACCAGCAACGCCACGACGACCAGAGCCAACAGCAGCAGCGCGATGCGCCGGGTCCACTTCAGCATTGCGGAATCCTTGCGGTAAGGGGGTGGCGGGGTGGCCGGATTATTCCACGGAAGCCATGGCCGTCACTGCCGCGCCGCAGCGACGAACGAGACTGATTCCGATTCGGTCATCGCCCGGGAGGATGGGGCATCATGCGCGCCTCGCCCCAGGAGCCGCCCCCATGAAAGGCCACCCCGACGTCGTCGATTACCTCAATTTCCTGCTGCGCGGCGAGCTGGCGGCGCGCGACCAGTACTTCATCCATTCGCGTCGCTACGAGGACCAGGGATTGAAAGCGCTGTTCCACCGCCTCGACCACGAGATGCAGGAAGAGACCGAGCACGCCGACGCGCTGCTGCGACGCATCCTGTTCCTGGAAGGCGATCCCGACATGCGTCCGGAGCCGTTCGTGGCGGGCAAGACGGTGGAAGAGATGCTGCAACGCGACCTCGATGTCGAGTACGCGGTGCGGGAGCACCTGGCCAAGGGCGTGGCGCTGTGCGAACGGCACGGCGACTACGTCAGCCGCGAGATCCTGCTGACCCAGCTGAAGGACACCGAGGAAGACCACGCGCACTGGCTGGAACAGCAGTTGGGTCTGATCAAGCGCCTCGGCATCGAGTTGTACCTGACCTCCAAGCTGGACGGCGAACCCGCCGGCGGATAATCAGCCGCGACGGAGACGGTAGACGGCCGTCTCCAGCGCGCTCAGCCCTTCCTCGCGGAAGCGCGGCTCCTGGTCGAGGATGTCGCGCCGCTCCACCAGCGTATGCCGCCACGGCGCCGCGAACAGCGCCTCGACTTCCGCCTGCTCCACCGAGAATGGCGGCCCGGCCTTCTCGTCCTGCGGGTATTCCACGGTGATCAGCAGGCCCTGGCAGCCGGCGGGGAGGGCGGCGTACACCGTCTCGCGGTAGCGCAGCCGCAGCGCCGGCGGCAGGGCGATCAGCGCCGCACGGTCGTAGACGCCGGCGACGTCCGCCAGCAAGGCCGGATCCAGGCCGAAGGCATCGCCCAGGATGATCTCGACCGGACCCGCGCTGAAGTGTTCGCCATAGCGGCTGGTCGTACGCGTGGGCGCCAGGCCTGCCTCGTCGAAGAACTGCGTCACCGCCAGCGGCGACAGCTCCACGCCCAGCACGCGGTGGCCCTGCGCCGCCAGCCAGTGCATGTCCAGCGACTTGCCGCACAGCGGCACCAGCACACGCGAGCCTTCCGGCAGCTTCAGCGACGGCCAGTGCTTCTGCAGCAGCGGCATCACGTCGTGGCGATGGAAGCCGATCTGCCCTTCCTGCCAGCGCTGCAACCAGAAATCGGCATCCATCGTGTGGTCCTCGCGGTAGATACATGGAAGCGAACTTGCCGGACAGCTATAGGAGGGGCTTCAGCCCCGACCGCTTCAAATGTGGAAAGCGTCGGGGCTGAAGCCCCTCCTACAACAGCGGTGCTATCACGAACGCGCTGCAGCGTGTCCGCTTGGCGAATCACTGGACATCCAGACCATCAACCTTCTGCCGCGCCACCTGAAAAGCGGGCGGTGGCGATGATGAACGCGCCGCAGCGCGCCCGTTTGGTGAATCACTGGACATCCAGACCATCCACCTTCTGCCACCCGCGCGGCAACAACCCGCCGCGCGTCGCACGCGCACCGACATACTCGTCCAGGTCCTTGAACGAGAGGCTCATCGTGCGCTGGCCGCTCTTGACCAGCAGCGTCGCGCCCGGTGACACGGCGGCGATCGCGACCACGCGTTCGGTGCCCAGCTTGGCCTTCGGGATCTCGATGATCTTGTTGCCTTTGCCCTTGTCGAGTTCCGGCAGTTCGCTGACCGGGAACGCGAGCAGGTGGCCGGCACTGGTGACGGCGACGATGCGGTCGGTGCCGGTGTTGGGTACCGGCGCCGGCTGCAGGACGTTCGCGCCGATGGTCAGGTTGAGCATCGCCTTGCCGGCCTTCTGGCGGCCGGTGAGGTTCTCGAAACGGGTGACGAAACCGTAGCCGTGCGACGACGCCAGCACGAAGCGCGCATCGTTGTCGCCGGTGGCCAATGCCTGGAACGACGCGCCGGCCGCCGGCGAGAAGCGGCCGGTCAACGGCTCGCCATTGCCACGCGCGGACGGCAGCGTGTGCACGGCGGTCGAATAGCTGCGGCCTTCGGAATCCAGGAACGCCAGCTGCTGGTTGCTGCGCGAGCGCACCGCGCCCAGCAGGCTGTCGCCATCACGGTAGGACAGCGTGGACGCATCCACATCGTGGCCCTTCGCGGCGCGGATCCAGCCCTTCTCCGACAGCACCACCGTCATCGGCTCGCTCGCGACCAGCTCGGTTTCGTCCAGCGCCTGTGCGGCATCGCGCTGCACCAGCGGCGACAGGCGCGCGTCGCCGAACTTCTTCGCGTCGGCGGTCAGCTCGTCCTTGATCAGCTTCTTCAGCTTGGCCTTCGAGTCGAGGATGCCGGCGATCTTCTCGCGCTCGGCCTGCAGCTCGTCCTGCTCGCCGCGGATCTTCATCTCCTCCAGGCGGGCCAGCTGCTTCAGCCTGGTGTCGAGGATGTAGTCGGCCTGTTCCTCGCTCAGCTGGAAACGCGCGATCAGCGCGGCCTTCGGCTCGTCCTCGGTGCGGATGATGCGGATGACTTCATCCAGGTTGAGGAACGCGACCAGCAGGCCTTCCAGCAGGTGCAGGCGACGCTCCACCTTGTCCAGCCGGTGCTTCAGGCGGCGGGTGACGGTGTCGCTGCGGAACGCCAGCCATTCGGTCAGGAACATCTTCAGGTTCTTGACCTGCGGGCGGCCGTCCAGCCCGATGATGTTGAGGTTGACCCGGTAGCTCTTCTCCAGGTCGGTGGTGGCGAACAGATGGCCCATCAGCTGTTCGGCATCCACGCGGTTGGAGCGCGGGATCAGCACCACGCGCACCGGGTTGGCGTGGTCCGACTCGTCGCGGATGTCTTCCAGCCAGGGCAGCTTCTTGGCGCGCATCTGGGCGGCGATCTGTTCGATCACCTTGGACGGCGACACCTGGTAGGGCAGGGCATCGATGACGATGTTGGTGTTGTCCTTGCGCCAGGTGGCTCGGGCACGGACGCTGCCATGCCCGGTTTCGTACATCGAACGCAGGTCGGAGGCTGCGGTGATGATCTCGGCCGTGGTCGGATAGTCCGGGCCACGCACGTGCTCGCACAGGTCGGCGACCGTTGCGTCGGGATCATCGATCAGGCGGACGCAGGCGCTGACGATCTCGTTGAGGTTGTGCGGTGGCACGTCGGTCGCCATGCCGACCGCGATGCCGGTGGTGCCGTTGAGCAGCAGGTGCGGCAGGCGCGCCGGCAGCCACGTGGGTTCTTCCAGCGTGCCGTCGAAGTTCGGCGTCCAGTCCACCGTGCCCTGGCCCAGTTCGCCCAGCAATACTTCGGCGATGGGGGTGAGCTTGGATTCGGTGTAACGCATCGCGGCGAACGACTTCGGGTCGTCCGGCGAGCCGAAGTTGCCCTGGCCTTCGATCAGCGGATAGCGGTACGAGAACGGCTGCGCCATCAGCACCAGCGCCTCGTAGCACGCGCTGTCGCCGTGCGGGTGGTACTTGCCGATGACGTCGCCGACGGTGCGCGCGGACTTCTTCGGCTTGGCGCCCGCATTGAGGCCAAGCTCGCTCATCGAATAGACGATGCGCCGCTGCACCGGCTTCAGCCCGTCGCCGATGAAGGGCAGGGCGCGGTCCAGCACCACGTACATCGAGTAGTCGAGGTAGGCGCGCTCGGCGTACTCGCGCAGCGGGATCTGTTCGAAGCCGTGGAAGGTGGGGCGGATCGTTTCGGTCATTGCGGGCGTGCGGTCTGCGGGGCGGAAAACCCGGCCATTCTACCCGCCGCCCCGTCTCAGCCGCCGATACGGGGCAGCAGCGGGCCGTCCAGCCACAGCCAGCGGGCCAGCCAGGCGGTGGTGAAGGCGATGGCCAGTGTGAGGGGCACGCCGACGCGCAGGAAATCGCCGAAGGTGTACCGCCCCGGATTGAGGATCAGCAGGTTGCCGTGGTGGCCGATCGGGGTGAGGAACGACGCCACCGCGCCCATCGCGGTGCAGACCACGAACGGCACCGGGTTCAACCCCAGTCCGGCGGCCAGGGCCAGCGCGATCGGCGCCAGCAGCACGGTGGTGGCGGCATCGGACAGGATCTGCGTCAGCAGCGCGGCGGTACCGAACATCACCAGCAGCAGCACCAGCGGCGACCAATGCGCGGTGTGGTTGAGCAGCAGGTCGGCGACCAGCGCGGCGGTACCGGTCTTCTCCATCGCGATGCCGAGCGGGATGACGCCACCGATCATCACGAAGATGCGCACGTCGATTTCCTGGTACGCGCGTTCGATGTCCACGCAGCGGGTCAGCACCATGGCGACCGCACCGGCCAGGAAGGCGATGTGCGGGGCCAGAGTCTCGGTGGCGGCGGCCGCCACTGCCGCGACCATGATCGCCAGCGCCACCGGTGCGCGCCGGCGCGGCTTCTCCTGGCCACCGAACGGCATCAGCATCAGGAAGCCGTGGTGCGTCGCCAGCGGTTCGAGCCGCTGTTGCTGGCCCCACAGCACCAGCAGGTCGCCTTCCTGCAGCACCATGTCCGACAGTTCGCCGTGCAGCCAGCCTTCGCGCCGCCACAGGCCCACCACTACCACGCCGAGGTTCCGCAGGAAATCGATGTCGGCGACGCTGCGCCCGACGAATTCCGAATGCGGCGCCACCACCGCCTGCACCAGTTGTTCCTCGCCGAGCGCTTCGGACTTGGGTTGCTCGCCCGGCTTCTCGCCGTACTTCGCCACCGCATGCAGGGCCAGGCCGGGTTCGTCGCGGATCGAGGCGATCTCGTCCGGCGACGCGCGCACCAGCAGTACGTCGCCGGCGGCCAGCAGGCTGTCGCTGCGCTGGTTGCGGCGGCGCATGCCATGGCGCAGCCAGTCCACCACCTGCAGGCGGCCGTCGAACGCCTCGGCGAACGCGCCCCGCGTCTTGCCGACCCAGGGCGACTCGGCTTCGACCAGCAGTTCGGTGTAGTAGCGGTCCAGTTTGAGGTAGTCGCCCTGCGGCGACTCGCCCTCGCGCTTGGGCACCAGCCAGCGGCCCAGCAGCATGTACACCGTGCCCAGCAGCACCAGCGCGATACCGATCGGCGTGATGGCGAAGATGTCGAGGGCGGGCAGGCCGGCGCGTTTGATCAGGTCGTTCGACAGCAGGAACGCGGGCGCACTGAACAGTGTCAGCGTCGTGCCCAGCGAGGCCGCCAGCGACATCGGCATCAGCAGGCGCGATGCGGCCAGTTTCTGCTCGCGCGCGATGCGCATCAGGATCGGCAGCATCATCGCGGTGACCATCACGTGGTGCGAGAACGCCGCCAGTGCCGCGGTCGCCGGCATCACCACGGCGATCGTCCGCCATTCGCTGCCGCCGGCCGCGCGGCCGATGCCCGCGCCGATGCGCTCGGTGATGCCGGTGGCCGACAGGCCGGCGGAGAGCACGAAGACCGCGGCGACGATGATCGCCGGCTCGCTGGCGAAACCGGACATCGCTTCCTTCGGCCCGAGGATGTCGGTCAGCGTCAGTGCGAGCAGCGCCAGCAGGGCCACCAGGTCGACGCGCAGTTTTTCGCTGATGAACAGAGCCAGGGTGATCGCCAGGATGGCGAGGAACAGGATCTGCTGGAACTCCATGCGCGCCCCCCGGGTGATGCGTCGTCGTGCGTGTATCGCCAGCCTAATCCGGGCCGGCGTGAGGGTGCGTGAGGCGCGACGACGCAGGCCTTTCTTCTCCTGCCTGGCCGACGCCAAAAACGAAAAACCCCCGCTTGCGCGAGGGTTTCGTTTTGCGTGGTGCCCAGGAGAGGACTCGAACCTCCACGGTTTTACCCGCTAGTACCTGAAACTAGTGCGTCTACCAATTCCGCCACCTGGGCAGGTAAGCGAGGCGCGCATTTTGTGGGGGTGACGGAGGAATGTCAACGGTTCCTTCGCATGGCGGTGTTCAGGCGAGGTGTACCATTCCGCCATGACCAAGAAAACACAGCACGGCGGCGGCAAGACCCCCGCCGGGAAGGGAAGCAAGCAGGGCGGTGCCTCCGCCTCCCGTACGACCGGCAAGCCGGCGGCATCGGGCAAGCCCGCCAAGAAAAGCCTGCCGCCCTGGATGCCCGACATGCCGGCGCGCGGGCCTTCGCGTCCACCGGCGGGCGGTCCGCCACCGCGCCGTTCCGGCCCGGCATCCCGTTCCGGCGCACGCTTCGTGGATCCGCACGCGCAGCGGGAAGCGCGGCGTTACGAACAACCCATCGCCAGCCGCGAAGCCATCCTCGGCTTCCTCGAAGCGGCCGAGGGTCCGCAGACCGCGGAGGAAATCGCCGGGCCATTGGGCCTCGACGCACCCGACCAGTTCGATGCGCTGTCCAAGCGCCTGGGCGCGATGGTCCGCGACGGACAACTGGTGCAGAACCGCCGCGGCGGTTTCGCGCCGGTCCAGCAGACCGACCTGATCGCCGGCACGGTGATCGCCAATCCCGATGGCTTCGGCTTCCTGCGGCCGGATACTGGCGGCGGCGACGACCTGTTCCTGCCGCCGTATGAAATGCGCAAGGTCATGCACGGCGACCGCGCGCTGGCCAACGTCACCGGCATCGACCGCCGGGGCCGCCGCGAGGGCAGCATCGCGCGCGTGCTGGAGCGTGGCGTCACCCGCCTGATCGGCCGTTTCGGTTTCGAAGTCGGCATCGCCTACGTGGCGCCCGATGACAAGCGCATCCAGCGCAACGTGCAGATCCCGCAGGACGCTACCGGCGGCGCGCGCGACGGCCAGCTGGTCGTCGTCGAGCTGACCCAGGCGCCCGACGCACGTCGTCCGCCCATCGGCAAGGTCATCGCCGTGCTGGGCGACAGCCTGACGCCGTCGCTGGTGGTCGAGGCCGCCATCCACGGCCACAACCTGCCGCATGAATTTCCGCAGGAAGTATTGGACGAAGCCACCGCGGTGCCGCTGGTGGTGGAGCCGTCGATGATCGGCGACCGCGTCGACCTGCGGTCGATGCCGCTGGTGACCATCGACGGTGCCGATGCCAAGGACTTCGACGATGCGGTGTATTGCGAGAGCAACCGCCAGGGATTGCGGATGAAGAACCGCAGCGGCTACCGCCTGGTGGTGGCCATTGCCGACGTCTCCCATTACGTGCGCCCTGGCACCCCGCTGGACGATGAAGCGCAGAAGCGCGCGACCTCGGTGTATTTCCCCGGCTACGTCGTGCCGATGCTGCCGGAGACGTTGTCGAATGGCATCTGCTCGCTGAATCCGAACGTCGACCGCATGTGCTTCGTCTGCGACATGCAGGTCAACGGCGAGGGCGAGGTCGTCCAGTCGAAGTTCTACGAGGCGGTGATGCGTTCGCACGCGCGCCTGACCTACGACCAGGTGTGGAAGGCGGTCGGCGAGAACGACGCCGACGCGCGCCAGTCGATCGGCGCGCTGTTGCCGCACGTCGAACGGCTGCATGAACTGTACGGCCTGCTGTCCAAGGCACGCGAGCAGCGCGGCGCGATCGAATTCGAGACGTCCGAAGTCCGTTTCGAGCTGGACAACCGCGGCGAGGTCGCCCAGGCGGGCATGCTGCAGCGTAACGACGCGCACAAGCTGATCGAGGAGTGCATGATCGCGGCCAACGTGCAGGCGGCCCGTTACCTGCTGGGCGCGCACATTCCTGCGCCGTACCGCGTGCACGACCGTCCACCGGAAACCAAGTACGCCGACCTGCTCGAATTCCTCAAGGAGTTCAAGCTGAGTCTGCCGCCGTGGGGCAAGGTCCAGCCTCGCGACTTCACCCAGCTGCTGAAGAAGATCCGCGAGCGTCCCGATGTGGCGCTGCTGGAATCGGTGGTGCTGCGCAGCCAGAGTCTGGCGGTGTATACGCCGGACAACGCGGGCCACTTCGGACTGGCCCTGGACGCCTACGCGCACTTCACCTCGCCGATCCGCCGCTACCCGGACCTGCTGGTGCACCGGGCCATCAAGTACGCACTCACCAAGGGCCGTCCGGACAAGTTCCTGTACTCGGCCCACGAGATGGCGGCGCTGTCGCTGCAGTGTTCCGAGCGTGCCCGCCGCGCCGATGAAGCCGAGCGCGAAGTGGACGAACGCTTCCGCGCGGCGTGGATGGAAAAGCACGTCGGCGGCCAGTTCGATGGCGTCATCAGCGGCGTCACCAGCTTCGGCCTGTTCGTCGAACTGGACCAGTCCAAGGTCAACGGCCTGGTCCACGTGACCCAGCTGCCGCAGGACTACTACCACTTCGACCCGGTCCGCAAGACGCTGTCCGGCGAGCGCCGTGGCCTGTCGTACCGCCTGGGTGACCGCGTGCGCATCATCGTGCTGAAGGCCAGCCTGGAGGAGCGCAAGATCGATTTCCGCCTGGTCGAGGACAAGACGAAGGACGGTGGATTGCCGCCGCCTGCGCCACGCGGCCAGCCGGCGAAGCGCACGAAGAAGAAGTATTGATTCAGGGCCGTCATCCCGGCGAAAGCCGGGACCCAGTGTCTTTGGCTTCCATCGCAGTGTCCGAGCACAGGCGTCATCGCGATGAAAACGAAAGTCGCTGGGTCCCGGCCTTCACCGGGATGACGGCGTTGGTTTACTTGTTTTCCCTTGCCTGATGGGAGCGAGCATGTCTTCCGAAATCCACACCGGCGGTTGCCAATGCGGCGCGATCCGCTTCCGCATCACCGGTGCGTTGAAGGACGCGTCGATCTGCCATTGCCGGATGTGCCAGAAGGCCTTCGGTGCGTACTACGCGCCGTTGGTCTCCACGCGCGGCGCATCGCTCGAATGGACGCGCGGGGAGCCGAAGCGCTTCCGGTCGTCGAACGTCGTGCAGCGTGGCTTCTGCGCCGACTGCGGCACGCCGCTGACCTACGAGGCGCCGGACGGTGTGGCGCTGGCCGCGGGCGCCTTCGACGATCCGGCCGGGCTGGCGCCGTGGGTGCAGTACGGCGTCGAAGGCAAGCTGCCGTATGTGGACGGCCTGCCGTCGCTGCCGCAGCGGCGCACCGAAGAAGACGAGGCGGCCGCCGCGTTCCTGGCCGGGGTGGTGTCCTTCCAGCATCCGGACCATGACACGACCGCGTGGCCGCCGCGCTGACCTGCCGACCGGTGCGATAATGCCGGCCTTTCCAACGCGGCCGTACAGCGCATGAGCAAGCAGAACCAGTGGATCGTCGGTGTCAATGCGGTGGCGTCGGCCGTCGAGAACGATGCCGACAACGTGCGCGAGATACTGGTCGAGGGCGGCAGCAAGAACGCGCGCCTGACCGAGATCGAAGAGAACGCGCGCCGCAAGGGCATCGAGGTGCGCCGCGTCACCGGGCAGGCGCTGGACGGCGTGGCCGGCTCGCTGCGCCACCAGGGCGTGGCCGCGCGCTACGCCGCCGCGCCGACCTGGGACGAGAACGAACTGCAGGGTCTGGTGGAAGCGGCCGAAGGCAAGGCGCTGCTGCTGGTGCTGGACGGCGTGCAGGATCCGCACAACCTGGGTGCCTGCCTGCGCAGTGCGGCCGCCGCCGGCGCCACCGCCGTGATCATTCCCAAGGACAAGTCGGTGGGCGTCAACGCCACCGTGCGCAAGACCTCGGCCGGCGCTGCCGACCGCATTCCGGTCGTGCAGGTGACCAACCTGTCGCGCTGCCTGCGCGACCTGCAGCAACTCGGCGTGTGGATCTACGGCCTGGCGGGCGAAGCGGATGCCTCGCTGTATTCCATCGACCTGCGCGGCAACGTGGCGCTGGCACTGGGCGGCGAAGCCGACGGCCTGCGCCGGCTGACACGCGAACACTGCGACGGACTGGTGAAGATCCCCATGCCCGGCGACATCGAAAGCCTCAACGTCTCGGTCGCGGCCGGCGTCACGCTGTTCGAAGCCGTCCGCCAGCGCCAGTAGGAGAAGCACACCATGAGCAGGGAATGCCGCATGATCTTCCGCCACCTGGCCGCGCTGTCGCTGGTGGCGTGTTCGTTTTCCGCCAGCGCGAAGGACGAAGCGCGCGTCCGTGCGCGCGACCTCGGCGTCGCTCCCGGCATCTTCGCGACCGGTACGCACAACGCCATCACCGATGTCGCAGGCGTGCGCGTCGGGCAGGTGACGCTGAAGGAAGGCGACACCGTGCGCACCGGCATCACCGCGATCCTGCCGCACGCGGGCAATGTCTACCGTTCGCGCGTGCCGGCGGCGGTGCACGTCGGCAACGGCTTCGGCAAGTTCGTCGGCAGCACGCAGGTCAACGAACTGGGCGAACTGGAAACGCCGATCCTGCTGACCTGCACGCTGTGCGTGTGGAAGGCCGCCGATGCGATGGCGGAGTGGATGCTGGCCAAGCCCGACATGCAGCAGGTGCGTTCGCTCAACGTGGTGGTCGGCGAAACCAACGATGGCGGGCTCAACGACATCCGCGCGCGCCCGGTCACCGCCGACGCCGTGCGCCGTGCGCTGGAGACCGCATCCGGCGGCGCCGTGCAGGAAGGCAGCGTCGGCGCCGGCACCGGCACGGTGGCGTTCGGCTGGAAGGGCGGTATCGGGACCTCGTCGCGGAAACTGCCCGCCTCGCTGGGCGGCTGGACCGTCGGCGTGCTGGTGCAGAGCAATTTCGGCGGCGTGCTGCAGGTTTCCGGAGCGCCGGTCGGGCGCGAACTGGACCGCTTCGCCTTCCAGAAGGCCGTCGCCATGCAGGCCGACGGCCGCCGTGGCCTGGCCGACGATCGCGGCGACGGCTCGATCATCATCGTCATCGCCACCGATGCGCCGTTGGGTGATCGCAACCTGCGTCGTGTCGCCTCGCGCGCGATGATGGGCCTGGGCCGCACCGGCAGTTCGGCGTCGAACGGCAGCGGCGACTACATCCTCGCGTTCTCCACCGCGGAATCGGTCCGGCGTGCCTTCGATGCGCCCCGCCTGGAGACGTCGGAACTGGCCAACGAACAGATGAGCGGCGTGTTCCAGGCGAGCGTGGAAGCGGTCGAAGAAGCGATCTACAACTCGCTGTTCATGGCGACCACGGTCAGTGGCAACGGCGAGACGGTCGAGGCCATTCCGCTGGATCGCGTGCGCGACATCCTGCAGCGGCACGGCATCGCTCCGCCGAAGAAGTGACGCCCAAGCATCAGTGCACGACGTTGCGGATGAAGCGCAGCGGCGTGTCGCCATCGTTGCGGTAGGCGTAGTCGCGATCGCTGGGGAACACGAAGAAGTCGCCGGCCGCGACGACGTGTTCGCGATCCGGCAGTTCGATCACCAGATGGCCGGCGATGACGAAGAACATCTCGTGCCAGCCGGCCGGGTCGGCCGCCGACGTGTAGCGGTCGCCGGGCATCAGCGTCCACGCCCATAGTTCGACATCGTGTGAGGCGGGTGCGGTGGCCAGCAGGACGCCCTGCGATCCCGGCGTGCGGCCGCTCCAGGCCAGTGCGTCGATGCGGTCCAGGCCGGGCGCGCCGGGCGGCTTCACCAGGTCCGCGAACGTCACCTTCAGCGCCTCGGCGATGCGGTCCAAGGTGTTGAGGCTGACATTGGCGTCGCCGGATTCGATGCCGACGAGCATGCGCCGGCTGACATCCGCCGCCTCGGCCAACGCCTGCTGGCTGAGGCCTGCACCTGTCCGCAGGCGACGGACATTCTCTGCTACGTGTTCCAGCACACTCATGGGCAGGGGTTGCGCACTATATTGCGCATCCGGTAAGCTTCGGTATGCGCAATATAGTGCGCAATTCATCCTTCCTTCAAGCGTGGCGCGCCAGGCGCACGCAGGTACCGCGGTCATGTCGTCCCCCAACTCCCACGCGTCCCTCCACTGGCAGCCGATCGCGCTGCTGCACGTCGCCATGCTGTCCATCCAGGCCGGCGCGTCGATGGCGAAGAGCCTGTTTCCGGCCGTGGGCGCGACCGGGGCCACCGCGCTTCGGCTTGCGCTGGCCACGCTGATCCTGGTGGCGGTGTTCCGGCCGTGGCGCGCGCGCGTCACCCGTGATCAGTGGCCGTTGCTGCTGTTCTACGGCGCCGCGCTGGGCCTGATGAACCTGCTGTTCTACAAGGCGCTGGAGACCGTGCCGCTGGGCATCGCCGTCGCACTCGAATTCACCGGCCCGCTGGCGGTGGCGCTGCTGGGCTCGCGCCACCTGCGCGACGTGGCGTGGGTGGTGCTGGCGGTGATCGGTCTGGTGCTGCTGGTGCCGGAGCAGGGCGCGCAGGCACTGGATCCCGTCGGCGCCGCATATGCGCTGGGCGCTGGCGCGTGCTGGGCGATGTACATCGTGTTCGGCCAGAAGGCGGGCAATGCGCACGGGCCGCAGACGGTCGCCATCGGCAGCTGCATCGCCGCCGCGGTCGCGGTGCCCGTCGGCGTCGCGCATGCCGGCACCGCGCTGCTGGCGCCCGCACTGCTGCCTGTTGCGTTGGCGGTGGCGCTGCTGTCCACCGCGATACCCTACAGCCTGGAAATGGTGGCGCTGACGAAGATGCCGACCCGCACCTTCGGCATGCTGATGAGCCTGGAACCGGCGATCGCCGCACTGTGCGGCCTGCTGTTCCTGCACGAGCGCCTGTCGCAGCCGCAGTGGCTGGCGATCGCCGCGATCATCGTCGCGTCCGCCGGTGCCGCGATGACCTCGCGCATGCCGGCGCAACCAACCGGATGCGCCGAGGGTTAGCGCGCCTGTGGTTCAGCCCAGCGGCCTGGGCCATGCGTTGACGATCTTGCAGAACAGGCGCGCGGTCTGTTCGGCGTCGTACACGGCCGAGTGCGCGTCGTCGGCATTCCAGTCGAAACCGGCCGCCTGCACCGCACGCGCGAGCACGGTCTGGCCGTAGGCCACGCCGGCCAGGCTCACCGTGTCGAACACGCTGAAGGGATGGAACGGGTTGCGCTTGTGCGCCACGCGCGCGACCGCGGCGTTGAGGAAGTTGAGGTCGAAATGCGCGTTATGACCGACCAGGATCGCGCGCTGGCAGCCGTGCTTCTTCACCGCCGCGCGTACCGGCGCGAACACATGGTCCAGCGCCTCCTTCTCGTGCTTGGCGAAGCGGAACGGATGGCCCAGGTCGATGCCGGTGACTTCCAGCGATTTCGGGTCGATCTCGGTGCCGGGCGCCGGATGCAGGTGCACGCTGGCGGTCTCGCCGCAGACGAGCAGGCCATTCTCGTCCAGGTCCAGCGGCACCGCCGCCAGTTCCAGCAGCGCATGCCGGTTCCAGTCGAAGCCGCCCGTCTCCACGTCCACCACCACGGGCAGGTAACCACGGAAGCGGTGGGCCATGGGGGTGATGCGGGCGGATTCGGCGGTGTTTTCCATGGGGGAAAGGGTAGCAGAGGGCAGGGACGCTTCCTTGGCTGGAAGCACAACCGCGACCATGAATCCCTGTAGGAGCGACGTAAGTCGCGACTGCGAACCCGACGTCTCGAGACGGGCTGGAGGATCCGTGTCGGGGGCAGAAGCCGATAGCAACTGCCAGCGCTCGTTCGCAACGCGCTAGGTCGCTCATGCCTTCCGGTCGCGACTCACGTCGCTCCTACAGAGATCACGGTCCCGGGCGCGTCCCTAGCACCGTGCCTTCTTCGCGCATGCGCACGAGCATGGCGGCACCTAGCTCGACGAATGCGGGCACATCGTCCACGCTGGCTTCGATGGCTAACTGGCGCAGCACGTCGGCTCCCTGACGGCCGCCTTCGCCCAGCAGCTCTACCAGGCGATACACCAGTGGCGAGATGGCCGCGAAGCGCACCTGGTGGCCGGCATCGCGCCGGACCAGCAGCAGGGTGGGTTCCGCCGGCGGCGTGTCCGGCCGGAAATCCGGACCGATGCGATGTACCGGCCACTGGTAAGCGAGCGCCCAGGCGAAGGGCGATACGACGGGTTCGCCGGTCAGCAGGTCGCCGTCCGGCACATGCATGGGTGTCTCGTCCTCGGCGATCTGCAGCGCCAGTTCCACCCATTCGTAATGCGCGAGTTCGCGTAGCCAGGGCGGCAGCGCGTCGTCGTCGCGCGACTCGAGATAGCGGATGAATTCGCGCGCGATTTCCGGGAACAAGGGCGTCTGGCTGCGGTGCTCCGCATAGAACCGGCGCACGAGTGCGCGCCATGCATCGTCGCCCAGCGTCTTGCGGATCACCGGGAAGTTGCCGGCCAGCAGGCCTTCGATGTTGTTGAAGAACAGGTCGCGGTAGATCGCCAGTCGCCGATCTTCGATGTCGGGCGGCGGCGGATGCAACGACGGATCGCGCAGATGGCGCGACAGTGCGAACTGCTGGTCGTGCAGCGCGTCAGCCATGGGTGGCCTGCGTTCGCCCGATGGCCTGCGCGGCCTGCAGATCGCGGATCCGCTGCACTTCCGCGGCGAGTTCGGACAGCGGCGGGAAATTGAAGTCGCGCTCCAGCAGCGTGGGCCGCACGCCGTGCGCGGCGTAGGCCGCGGCGAGCAGCGACCACACGTCGTCCTTCACCGGTGCGCCGTGCGTATCGACCTTCAGGTCGTCGGCTTCATCGTAATGGCCGGCGATGTGGTACGACGCGATCCGTGCCGATGGCATGCGTGCCAGGAAGGCGCGGGCATCGTACCCGTGGTTGATGGCATTGACGTAGACATTGTTGACGTCGAGCAGCAGGTCGCAGTCCGCCTCGTCGAGCACGGCGCTGACGAAATCGACTTCCGCCATCGCCTGGTAGGGCGCGGCGTAGTAGGAGACGTTCTCCACCGCGATGCGGCGGCCCAGTGCGTCCTGCACCTGGCGGATGCGCGCGGCGACGTGGTGGATGGCTTCCTCGGTGAACGGGATCGGCATCAGGTCGTACAGATGGCCATCGTCGGCGCAGTAACTCAGGTGTTCGCTGTACAGCGTGACGCGATGCCGATCGAGGAAGCGGCGCGTGCGTGCGAGGAAGGTGTCGTCCAGTGGCGCCATGCCGCCCAGCGACAGCGACAGGCCGTGGCAGGTGATCGGATGACGCGACGACAGCGTCTGCAGGGCCTCGCCGTAGCGACCGCCCACGCCGATCCAGTTGTCCGGGGCGCACTCAAGGAAGTCGAACGTGCCGGCGGGCGCGTCGAGCAGTTCGTCCAGCAGGGCGCGGCGCAGGCCGAGGCCGACGGTGTTGAGGGACAAGGTGGTACTCATGCGCAAGCTGAAGCAGGTCCCGACGCGATGCCGGGACCTGCTTCGATCGGCTTACTTGGTTTCGCCGGTCTTCTTGTCGGCGCCGCACTTGCCCTCGCCGCACTTGCCTTCACCGCACTTGCCCTCGGCGCCCTTGGCGCCGGCGTGGGCCTTGTGCTCGGCGGCGTCGATGAAGCCGTCCTTGTTGGTGTCGATCTCGGCGAACTTGTCGGCCTTGTCGGGATGGGCGGCGGTGAACTCGGCCAGCGAGACCTTGCCGTCCTTGTCGGTGTCGACCTTGGCCATGCCGCACTTGCCTTCGCCGCATTTTCCTTCGCCCGCCTTGGCGGCTTCGCCGGCCGCCAGCAGGTAGCCCTGCGCCAGCGGCTCCATGGCGAAGGCGGAACCGGTCAGGGCGAGGCCGCCGACCAGGGCGATGGCAACGGCGGCGGGCTTGTTCGTCTTGGACATCGTCGTGCTCTCCAGAGGAGTGCGGCAGGGCCGCACGGGAAGTGGCGGCAGTGTAGCCGCCGGACGTTAGCGGTTCGTATGCACCGCGCCGGAAACGGAAACGCCCCGCGCGGGCGGGGCGTTCCGGGTGCTGCGGTGCCGCAGGCGGCTCAGACCGCGCCGGTGGTGCTGGTCTCGTCGCGCTTGTCGCGCGGCGGCAGCGGCTGGTCGCCATGCACCAGGAACCACACGTTCTCCGCGATGTTGGTGGCGTGGTCGCCGATGCGCTCCAGGTTCTTCGCCATGAACAGCAGGTGCGTGCAGGGCGTGATGTTGCGCGGGTCTTCCATCATGTACGTCAGCAGCTCGCGGAACAGCGCGGTGTAGTGCGCGTCCAGTTCGGCATCCCGCTCGCGCACCTGCACGGCCTGTTCGGCGTCGCCGTTCTGGTAGGCGACCAGCACGTCGCGTACCTGCCGCGCCGCCAGCTTGCCGAGCGCGCGCAGGCCGGTGATGTGCGGCATCGGCGGCGACACGTTGAGGGCGATGGACCGCTTGGCCACGTTGGCGGCGTAGTCGCCGATGCGCTCGATGTCGGCCGGGATGCGCAGGCCGGCGAGGATCTCGCGCAGGTCGCGCGCCATCGGGCCGCGCAGCGCCAGGTGCATCACGTCGTGGCTGACCTGGTGCTCGATGGCATCGATCGCTTCGTCGTTGGCGATGATGCGCTGGGCCGCCTTGTCGTCGCGGCGTTCGACCACGTCCAGCGCGGCCTCCAGCTGGGCGACGGCGGTTTCGCCCATGCGCACGATCTCGGCCACGATGCGGCGCTGTTCTTCGTCGTAGCTCTTCACGATATGGTCGTTGGGTTGGGTGTTCATGGGGAGACCGTGATGGGTGATGGGTGATGGGTGATGGGTGGAGCCGTGATTGGTGATCCGTGATCCGGGATTGGCGCAAGCCGCCGCTGGGGTTGTCGCTCTTGCGAATCACCAATCACACATTGCGAATCACGGCGGTCAGCCAAACCTGCCCGTGATGTAGTCCTCGGTCTGCTGCTTGCCGGGGTTGGAGAAGATCGTCGACGTGGCGTCGTGCTCCACCAGCTCGCCCAGGTACATGAAGGCGGTGTAGTCGGAGACGCGTGCCGCCTGCTGCATGTTGTGGGTGACGATGGCGATGGTGTACTGGTGCTTCAGCTCTTCGATCAGCTGTTCGATCTTGCTGGTCGAGATGGGGTCCAGTGCCGAGGTCGGCTCGTCCAGCAGGATCACGTCGGGGCGCAGTGCGACCGCGCGCGCGATGCACAGGCGCTGCTGCTGGCCACCGGACAGGCCCAGTGCGCTCTGCTTCAGCTTGTCCTTCGCCTCGTCCCACAGCGCGGCCTGGCGCAGCGCCTGTTCGACGCGCACATCGAGGTCGGCCTTGTTCATCCGTTCGTGGTGGCGAATGCCGTAGGCGACGTTCTCGAAGATCGTCATCGGGAACGGCACCGGCTTCTGGAACACCATCCCCACCTTGCTGCGCAGGCGGTTCATCGGGTACCTGGCGTCGAGGATGTTCTCGCCGTCCAGCAGCACGTCGCCGGTGGCGCGCAGCTTCGGATACAGCGAGTAGATGCGGTTGAAGATGCGCAGCAGGGTGGACTTGCCGCAACCGGAGGGACCGATCAGCGCGGTGACGCGCTTTTCCGGGATTTCCAGGTCGATGTTCTTCAGCGCATGGAAATCGCCGTAGTAGAAGTCCAGGCCCTTGGCCGCCAGCTTCACGCTGGCCGGCGCGGCGAGGTCGTCGTGGCGCTGCGGCGTCACCACGGCAATGCGGGCGGCGTCATTCATGGGTCACCTTGTTTCGAAGAAGGATGGTTCGCGCAATCAGGCTGAGCACCAGCACCATGCCGGTGACGAGGAAGGCACCGGCCCAGGCCAGCGAGTTCCACGAGTCGTAGGGGCTCATCGCGTACTGGAAGATCACCATCGGCAGGTTGGCCATGGACTGGTTGAGATCGGTGCTCCAGAACTGGTTGTTGAACGCGGTGAACAGCAGTGGCGCGGTTTCGCCGCTGATGCGCGCCAGCGCCAGCAGGATGCCGGTGACGATGCCCGGCAGCGCCGAGCGCATCAGCACCTGGGTGATGACCTTCCACTGCGGCACGCCCAGCGACAGCGCGGCCTCGCGCATCTGCTGCGGCACCAGCCGCAGCATCTCGTCGGTGGTGCGCACGATCACCGGCAGGGCGATGAACGCCAGCGCCACCGCGCCGGCCCACGCCGAGTAGTGGCCCATCTGCGCCACCATCACGGTGTAGATGAAGAGGCCAAGCACGATGGACGGGGCCGACAGCAGGATGTCGTTGACGAAGCGGACGGTTTCGCCCAGCCAGTGCTTGTTGGCGTACTCGGCCAGGTAGGTGCCGGCGGCGATGCCGATCGGCGTACCCAGCAGGATCGCGAGCAGGCTGATCACCACGCTGCCGAACAGCGCGTTAGCCAGGCCGCCCGGCTCGTTCGGAGGCGGTGTCATCTGGGTGAACAGGTCCAGGTTGAGGCTGCCCATGCCCTTGGTGATCGTGGTCCAGAGGATCCAGACCAGCCACATCAGGCCGAACAGCGCGGCGACGATGGACAGCGACAGCGCGACGGCATTCTTGACCTTGCGCCAGGTATAGAGCGGAGCGGACATCAGTTGCCCTCCCGCTTGGCGAGCTGGCGCAGCATCAGGCGGGCGATCGCCAGCACGATGAAGGTCAGCACGAACAGGGTGAAGCCGAGCAGCAGCAGCGAGCCCTTGTGCAGCGGGTCGGTGGCTTCGGCGAATTCGTTGGCGATGGTCGCCGCGATCGAGGTGCCCGGTTCCAGCAGCGCCAGGCTGATCGCGTAGGCGTTGCCGATGACGAAGGTCACCGCCATCGTTTCACCCAGTGCGCGACCGAGGCCGAGGAACACGCCGCCGATCACCGCGGAGCGGGTATACGGCAGCACGATGTCCCAGACCACTTCCCACTTGGTCGAGCCGAGTGCATAGGCGGACTCCTTCAGGCGGCCCGGCACGGTCAGGAAGACCTCGCGCATCACCGACGAGATGAAGGGGATCACCATGATGGCCAGCACCAGGCCGGCGGTCATCATGCCGATGCCCAGCGGCGGGCCCGACAGCAGCACGCCAACCAGCGGCAACTGGCCGAGGGTGTCGTTGATCCACGGATAGACGTGTTCGCTCAGCTGCGGCGCCAGCACGAACAGGCCCCACATGCCGTAGATGATCGAGGGGATGCCGGCCAGCAGCTCGATGGCCATGCCGACCGGGCCGCGCATCCAGGCCGGCGCGACTTCGGTCAGGAACACGGCGATGCCGAAGCTCACCGGCACCGCGATCAGCATGGCGATGCCGGCGCTGACCAAGGTGCCGAAGATCGGCACCAGGGCACCGAATTCGCGCGTGCCGACGTTCCACTCGGTGCTGGTGAAGAAGCCCAGCCCGAAGGTCTGCAGGGCTTCGCGGCCGCCCCACAGCATCGACACGGCGGCGGCGATCAGGGAGAACAGGACGAACAGGCCGGCGCCGGTCAGCGTCAGCCGGAACAGCGTGTCGGCGCGCGCGTCTTTCGCGGTGCGCACGTCCGTCAATGAAGCGGGGAGGGCGGTGGCGTTCATGCAACCCGGGGAGTGGGGAGGGGGCGGTTGGCGTGTGAAGCGCTAGTGCACGGTGCTGCGGTTACCGCGTGATGACAGCGGGCCGCCCTCGTGGACGGCCCGCGGGTCGGTGCACGGATCAGAGCTTGATCTCGGTGCTCCAGTACTGCTCGATCTGGCCGACGAGTTCGGGCGGCAGCGGCACGTAGTCCAGTTCGTTGGCCTGCGCTTGGCCCTGTTCGTAGGCCCACTTGAAGAACGCCAGCGTGTGTTTGGCCTTGGCCGCGTCCTTGGGCTGCTTGTAGACCAGGATGAAGTTGGTCGCGGTGATCGGCCAGGCCTGCTCGCCCGGCGCGTTGGTGATGACCAGGTTGAAGTCCTTGGCATTGGCCCAGTCGGCGCTCGCGGCCGCGGCGGCGAAATTCTCGGCGGTAGGCTTCACGAACTGGCCGGCGGCATTCTGCAGCGACGCGTACGACATGTTGTTCTGTTCGGCGTACGCCAGTTCGACGTAACCGATCGAACCCTTCAGCTGGCGCACGTAGGCGGCGACGCCCTCGTTGCCCTTGCCGCCCACGCCGCCCGGCCAGTTGACCGAGGTGCCTTCGCCGACCTTCGCCTTCCAGTTCGGGCTGACCTTGGACAGGTAGTTGACGAAGTTGAAGGTGGTGCCCGAACCATCGGAGCGGTGCACGGTATTGATCTTGCCGGCGGGCAGGGCGACGCCGGGATTCAGCGCGACGATCGCCGGGTCGTTCCAGGTGGTGATCCTGTGCAGGAAGATGTCGGCCAGCACGGCGCCGCTGAGCTTCAGCTGGCCTGGCTGCAGGCCTTCGACGTTGATCACCGGGACCACGCCGCCGATGACCGACGGGAACTGCGCCAGGCCGGCCTGCGCCAGTTCTTCCGGCGACAGCGGCTTGTCGGACGAACCGAAGTCGACGGTCGCGGCCTTGATCTGCGCGATGCCGCCGCCGGAACCGATGGACTGGTAGTTGATCTTGGCGCCGGTGGCCTTGTTGTAGTCGGTGGACCAGCGCGCCATCAGCGGATAGATGAAGGACGCGCCCGCGCCGGTCAGTTCGGCGGAGATCTTCTGCGCGCCAGCGGCGGCGGTCGGGGCCGCGTCGGTGCCGGCAGTGGTAGCTGGTGCGTCGGTCTTGCCGCCGCAGGCCGCAGCGAAGAAGGCGGTGGCCAGGGCCAGCGTGGCCAGGCGGGCGGTGCGGATGTGCATGGACTCTCCAGACAGGTCGTGTGTGATCCACGCTATGAAATGATGTTTTTGTTACAGCGTGATGACATCGCCATCTCGTGCCGTCATGCGACGACTGCCAGCGCCGCGACCAACAAAAAGGCGGACCCGAAGGTCCGCCCGGTGACGCCGGCGTGGGAGGGACGCCGCATCGGGCCGGCACGGGGAGAGACCGTGCCGGCGGGGTGCGATCAGTACTTCAGGTTCGCCTTCCAGTAGGTTTCGATCTGCTGCACCAGCGCCGGCGGCAGCGGCACGTAGTCGAGCGACTTGGCCTGGGCGTCGCCATTGGCGTAGACCCAGCGGAAGAAATCACGCGCGTCCTTGTTGCCCTTCTTCGGCGCCTTGTACATCAGGATGAAGTTGGTGGCGGTGATCGGCCAGGAGTTCGCGCCGGGGGCGTTGGTCATGACCAGGTAGAAGTCCTTCGACTTGCCCCATTCGGCGCTGGCGGCCGCGGCGGCGAAGCTCTCTTCGCTCGGCTGCACGAAGGCGCCCGAGGCGTTCTTCAGGCTGGCGTAGGCCATCTTGTTCTGCAGCGCGTAGGACAGTTCGACATAGCCGATGCCGCCCTTGATCTGCTTCACGTACGCGGCGACGCCTTCGTTGCCCTTGCCGCCCACGCCGGTCGGCCACTGCACGGTGGTGCCTTCACCGACCTTGCTCTTCCACTCCGGGCTGACCTTGGACAGGTAGTTGACGAAGTTGAAGGTGGTGCCCGAACCGTCCGAACGGCGGACCACGGTGATGCGCTGCGCAGGCAGGGTCACGCCCGGGTTCAGCGCGGCGATGGCCGGGTCGTTCCAGGTCTTGATGGTGCCCAGGAAGATGTTGGCCAGGGTCGGGCCGTCCAGCTTCAGCTGGCCCGGCTTCAGGCCGGCCACGTTCAGCACCGGCACCACGCCGCCGATCACCGACGGGAACTGCGCCAGGCCGTACTTGGCCAGTTCTTCCGGCTTCAGCGGGGCGTCGGACGAACCGAAGTCCACCGTGCCGGCCTTGATCTGCGCGATGCCGCCACCCGAACCGATCGACTGGTAGTTGACGCGGTTGCTGGTGGCCTTGGCGTAGTCGGCGGACCACTTGGTCATCACCGGGTACACGAACGACGCGCCGGCGCCGGTCACGTCGGCGGCGAACGCCTGCGCCGAGAAGGCCGAGGCGAGCGCGAGCAGCGCGACGCGGGATTTGATCGAGTTGAGCACGGAAATCTCCTGGGAGAAGGCAGAGTGGAAGGACGGGGCGTGCCCGTTGGGTGGCCATTGCACGACGTTTGTGTGACAGCCCCGTGTCGGCATTGCGACAGTCCCGTGACGCTGGCCGGCATCGCCCCGCCAGAGGACGCGCGCTCAAGAAGATGAGTGGCACTGGTCACGCGGGGCGACTCCGATCCGGACCCGCGTTCGCGCGAGCGCGCCATATGGAAGGGTTCACCGGCCAACGCGAGCGGCAGGGGCGATACACCATCGCTGTCACACAGCGGTCATGAAACTCACATGTGACTGCAAGATTCCACTCGCATCCTTTAGCGCATCTTTGACGGGCGCTTAATGATTTCCGAAGGTGATCTCGGAAGCGAAGCAAGGCGCCCACGAAGCCTGCGCCTTCACTTCCATTCCACTCGGAGAGTCACCATGCGTTATTCCCTCCTGGCCGCCGCGCTCGCCGTCGCCATGGGCAGCACCAGCTTCTCGGCGTCCGCCGCCGACTCCCGCGATCAGACGATCGCCGAACTGAAGGCGCAGCTGGAAGCGTTGTCGGCCAAGGTGGCCGAGCTGGAAGAGCGCACCGACGCGCAGTCCGATGTCAACCTGGACACCGCTTCGCAGCTGGACAAGCTCAACACCGGATCGCCGAAGGTCGACACCAAGGGCGGCATGAAGATCACCTCGGCCGACGGCAAGTTCGAAGCCTCGCTGGGTGGACGCATCCACTTCGATACCTACGCCTTCGACCGCGATCTGAATCCGGGCAGCACCACCGGCGGCACCGAATTCCGCCGCGCCCGCCTGACCCTGTCCGGCAAGGCCTATGGCTGGGACTACAAGATGGAGCAGGACTTCGGCGCCGGCAGCAACCTCGACGGCCTGCGTGACGCCTACATCGCCAAGAGCGCGCTGGGCGGCAAGTTCACCATCGGCCACTTCAAGCCCTACCGCGCGATGGAAGAGCTGACCAGTTCCAACGAACTGTTGACCATGGAACGTCCGTTCGTGTCGGCCACCGGCCTGTTCTCCAGCCGCCAGTTCCAGCAGGGCGTGGGCTACCTGCGCGCCGGCGAGAACTACACCGCCGGTGTCAGCGTGTTCAACCTGCGCGGCGCCGCCGCCACCCGCAACGAGGGCGTCGGCTCGGCCGGCCGCTTCACCTGGGCGCCGATCAACACCGACAACAGCACGCTGCACCTGGGCGCCTGGTACAGCTACGAGAATGCCAACCAGGGATCGGCCGACCTGACCTCGACTTCGAACTACGCCGGTCGCCGCGGTCCGTCGCAGGTGATCGCCACGGTCACCGGCGCCAGCCGCAACGAGATCAACGTGTATGCCGTGGAAGCCGCCGGCTCGTTCGGTCCGGCCTTCTTCCAGGCCGAGTACGCCGACGCCACCTTCGGCAAGCCGCTGGGCCGCGACGAGGACGTGACCAGCTACTACGTGCAGGGCAGCTTCATGCTCAACGGCGGCCACAAGCCGTACAAGGGCGCCACCGGCGTGTTCGGTTCGCCGAAGGTCGCCGACAAGGGCCTGTGGGAACTGACCGGCCGCTACGACTACGTCGAGAACGAAACGCTGAACCGCGAAGTCACCAGCTGGATCCTCGGTCTGAACTACTACGTCAATCCGAACCTGCGCTTCATGTTCAACTACACGCAGGGCGACAACGAAGTCACCGGCGACGAGACCGCCCAGTACGCGCTGCGCACGCAGTTCAGCTGGTAAGCCATCGGTCGGCCCGCATGGCGGGCGCGGTGCGCGAAGGGACATGCCATCGGCATGTCCCTTCCGCGTTGCAGGCCCGGGCGACTATTCGTCTTCGTCGAACGGCATCAGCCGGAACGCCGCACGCGGCGCCGCAGCAGGCTGTTTCCAGCGCGCGTATACCGGCCGTCCCTGCCGCGCGAAGAACCCGTGCCTGCGCAGCAAGGCCTTCTCGCCGTCGAGCAGGCAGCCCTCCAGCGAGACCGAGCGGCAGCCCAGCCGGTAGGCGATGTCCGCGAGCACGGCCAGGCTGCGCGAAGCGTCGCCTGCGGGGTCGGTCTTGAAGTCGACCACGCGCAAGGTGTCGGCGTCCTGCTGGCAGACGAACCATGCGCAGGGCTGCGTGTCGCCCTCGCGCCGGAGGTAGAGGAAGCGGAAGCTCGCCAGCGGGCAGCGCGCGAATCGCCATTCCAGCGCCTCGCGGTCATGCACGCCTTCCAGCGTGCCCGGCGTGGACCATGCGCGCGCGTGCACCGTGTCATGCGGCGTGTCGCGCCATTCGGCATGCAGGCGGCGCCCGCTCGACCGGTGGAGACGGTCGCGCAGCCGCACAAGGCGGTCGATGCCACCGCCCAGTACGCCGGCGACGGCAGCGGGCAACCGCCGCGCCAGATAGGACGCATGGCGCACGGCACGCACGTAGGTGGTCATGTCGCCGACATGGACATACCCCAGCCGCTTCACCACGGGCACTGCGTTGGGATTGGGGAAGCCGTAGACCAGGTCGCCTTCCCGAAGGGCGGTCTCGCAGGCCGTGCGCTGCAGCAGCAACGCAGGTCCCAGCATGCGATGGCCGGCCATGACCGCCATGTCGGCAAGCAGTCCGCCCCGCAATGCATTGCCGTCCAGCCGCATCCGCCGCCAGCCGACGCCTGCCGTACCGACGATGGCATCGCTGGGTCGGTGCACCAGCACCTGCAGCAGCGCCGCATGCGGCGCGCTCCGGTAGAACCAGTCCAGTTTCAGCGTGCGCGCCTGGCCGTCGTGCAGACTGGCCCGCCATACGTCGACCACGGCGTCCCGATCGCGCACGAAATCCGCGGCCGTGATCGCATACGGGCTGTCGTCGGCGACCTGCACGTTCATGCGGTGCGTTCACCCGCGGTGTCGCCAACGGAGACTGACCCCAGCAGCACCGGGCGCAGGTGCAGCGGCGCGGTGCTGCGGCGCTTCCTGACGATGTCGGCGTAGACCGCGTCGGCCTGTTCCACCGTCGTTTCCAGCACGTGCGCGAGTTGCGCGGCCGGTACGTCGTGCTCCAGGCCCCAGAGCGCCAGGTCCATCGCGCGGTAGGGCAGGGCGAAGTAGAACTCGTCCTGGCCCTGTTCCAGGCTGTAGGTGTCGGTGGTCGGCTGCGCGTTGCACAGCCGCTCCGGCAAACCGAGGTGGCGGGCCATGCCGTAGACCTGCGATTTATAGAGGTGCGCGATCGGCTTGATGTCGGCCGAGCCGTCGCCGTTCTTGACGAAGAAGCCCTGGTCGTATTCCAGCCGGTTCGGCGTGCCGAGTACCGCGTAGTGCAGGCGGTCGGCGTGGAAATACTCGATGGTCTTGCGCAGCCGCTGCTTGTAGCTGGTGGCGGCCACGATGGTCAGGTACTCGTGCAGGCGGAGTTCGCGCTCGTGCATCGTGCCGTCGGGCGATTGCGCGACCAGGCGGAAGCGGTTGATCGCGCCCTCGCTGCCGCCGGCGATGGCCAGCTTCATCTTCCACGTGTCGTTGTACTCGGGCAGCACGGTACGCACGGCGGCATCGCGCGCGGCATAGGCGCCGATCGCCTCCAGCGCCGGCGCGATGTCGAAGGTCTCCACGCCCACGCCCAGTGTTTCGGCCAGCAGATCGGCGCGCGCGGCGCTGTCCGGGTCGGAGTCGCGCTCCGGCAGGATCAGGCAGTGCACCCGCTCGCTGCCCAGCGCGCGCACGGCCAGCGCGGCGCACACCGAACTGTCGATGCCGCCGGATATGGCGACCACCAGCCCCCGCCTGCGCAGCGACTGCGCCACGGTCTCGCGCAGGCGCGCGCAGATGCGCTCGGCTTCCTGTTCGTAGTCGATGTCCAGTACATCCCAGCCGAATCCGCTCACCCGTTGTCTCCCATTGCGCGGTCCGCGCGTCGCGCCAGCAACGCGCGCACGGCTCCGCCTTCATCCATCAGTTCGCGCACGTCGTCCCATGCGCCATCGTTGCGCAGGCGCCGCGCCATCGCATTTCCCTGGCCCAGCCCGACTTCGAACGCGAGCCAGCCACCGGGGCGGACGAAGCGGCTGCCGTCCTGCATCAGCCGCGCCAGCAGCGACACGCCGAGCGGGCCGCCATCGAAGGCCAGCCGGGGTTCGTGCGCGGAGATTTCGCCGGGCATGGCCTCCACCTTCCCGCTGCTGATGTAGGGAGGGTTGCAGAGCAGCAGGTCGACCATGCCGTGGAAAGTGTCGTCATCGAACGGTGCGAGCAGGTCGCCCGCGCGGAATTCGACGCGGTCGGCCAGGCCGAGCAACGCCGCATTGCGGCGCGCCAGCGCCACCGCGTCTTCGCTGAGGTCGGCGCCGAACACGCGCAGGCCGTCGACGTGGTGCGCCAGCGCCAGCGCCAGGTTGCCGGAGCCGGTGCAGACATCGACCGCGACCACGGGCCGGTCGTGCGAGGCGGCGGCACGCGCGAGTTCGATCGCCGCGCGCCCCAGCAGTTCGGTTTCGCGGCGCGGTATCAGCGCTTCGGGGCCTGCCAGCAGGTCCAGGCCCAGGAAATGCTGGCGTCCGGTCAGGTGCGCCAGCGGCACGCCCGCCAGGCGCTGCTCCAGCAACGCATCGAGCCGCCGCATCGCGTCGGCGTCCAGTTCGGGAAGCGCGATGTGGGTGGCGGCGACGGCCGACAGCGGCCTCCCCGCAGCGGCGGACCACAACGCCCGCAAGGTGTTGTCCGGCGTTTCCTCGGGCTTGTCGTGCGCGGCCTGCCAGTGCGCCCGGAGCGTGTGCAGCCGTTGCTCGGCCGTCGCGGTCATGCCGCCTTCGAGCGCATGACGAACGACACGATCCTGTCCACCGAATCGAAATTCTCCGGCACCATCGCCGAGTCCTTCACCTGCATGGCGAAGTTCTCCTCAATGACCAGCACCAGTTCGAGCACGCCGGTGGAATCGATCACGCCGAGATCCAGCAGCGAGGCATCGTCGGCGAGCCGGGCCTGGTCGTTGGTGAACATCAGGTTGTTGAGGATGTGGCCGCGGATCTTCTCGCGGATGGCGGTTTCGGTCATGGTCATTCCGTTCCGGTGGCAGGCAATGTGGTGGTCCGCGACATGCGATCGCGGATGAAGCCGTCGTGCAGCAGCATCGTCGACAGGATGCCGACGAAGGCCTGGTTGTCGGCGAAGCCGACGGCGCGGCCGCTGCGGCACTTGTCGAACAGCAGGCGGACCTTGCCGGCGTCGAAGCAGCCGGCGTCGCGGATGCGTTCGGACGACAGCAGCTCTTCGACATAGTCGGCAGGACGGCCGTCGCTGAAGAAGCTGCTCGCATCCGGCGCCCGGTAGGGCTGCTTCGTGCGGTGGGCGATCTCGGCGGGCAGCAGGGGCGCCAGCGCCTTGCGCAAGATGTGCTTCTCGGTCAGGCCGCGCAGTTTCCATTGCGGCGGCAGGCGGTTGGCGAACTCGATCAGGCGGTGGTCGAGGAACGGGAAGCGGCCCTCGATGGAGTTGGCCATCGCGACGCGGTCGCCTTGCGAGGAAAGCAGATAGGCGGCCATCAACGACTTCGCTTCCACGTACTGGTCGCGCGCCAGCGGCGACCATTCGTGGATCGCCGGTGGCAGCCGCCGTTCGTAGAACGCGAACGGATCGAACGCGGCGGTACGTGCCTGCAGCTCCGGTGTCAGGAAGCCGAGCGCACGGCGCGAGGTCGTCCAGCGCGGCACGTGCGCGAACACCGGTCGCGGCAGGTGCTCCATGCCCTGGCCGAAGAACGTGCGGGCAAACCCGGGCGTGCCGACCGGCGAGTGCTTCAGGTAGCCGTACAGGCGGCCCAGCAGCGCGTGGCGCCACTGCGAATCGGGATTGCGCGCCCAGAAGCGGCGCACCTTCGCTTCCTTGAACAGATCGTAGCCGCCGAACACTTCGTCGGCGCCTTCGCCGGTCAGCACCACCTTGTAGCCGGACTGCCGCACGCGGGCGGACAACAGCATCAGCGGCACCGGCGCGGTGCGCAGCACGGGCGCTTCGGTGTGCCGGATCAGGGCAGGGAAGGCATCGGCGATGTCGCGGCGCGTGCAGTGCAGCGTGGTGTGGTCGGTGCCGAGATGGCGGACCATCGCCTGCTGCTGCTCGCGTTCGTCGAATTCGGCGTCTTCGAACGTCACCGAGAACGTGCGCACGGCCGCGATCCCGGCCTGTTTGGCGAGCGCGACGATGCCGGAGGAATCCAGTCCGCCGCTGAGGTAGGCACCGACCGGCACGTCCGCGCGCAGCTGCAGGCGCACGGCATCGTCGAGCAGGTCGCGCAGCTCGTGCACGGCGTCGTCGAAGGAGGTGAAGGCCGGCGCGTCGCCGACGCGCGGGAACGTCCAGTCCCAGTACTGGGTGAGGGTGCGCGTGCCGTCCGCCTCGACCGCCATCAAGTGGCCGGGCGGCAGGCTGTCGATGCCGGTGAACAGCGTGTCCGGATCGCAGGGACCCCAGAAGGTGAAGGCCTGCGCCAGGCCGTCCGGATTGATCGTCGCGCATTCCGGCAGCACCGCCAGCAACGCCTTGACCTCGGACGCGAACCACACGCGCCCGCGCAGGGTGGCGTGGTAGAGCGGCCGGATGCCGGCGCGGTCGCGCGCCAGCAGCAGCCGCCGCCGCTGCGTGTCCCACAGCGCGATCGCGAACTGTCCGTTGAGCCGTTCCACGAAGCGGTCGCCGTCGCGGTGGTAGAGATGGACGATGACTTCGGTGTCGGAGCGGGTGCGGAAGTGGTAGCCCTGCTGCTCCAGTTCGTCGCGCAATTCGACGTAATTGAAGATCTCGCCGTTGAACACGGTCCAGACGGTTTCGTGGCCGTCATGCAACGGCTGCTGGCCGGTCGCCAGATCGATGATGGCCAGTCTCGCGTGCGCCAGCCCCACCCCCGGCGCCACATGCGTGCCGCTGCCGTCCGGCCCGCGGTGATGCAGCGTGCCGATCATGCGCTGCAACGCCAGGCGATCGTCGGGAACGCCCTGCACTGCACCGGCGAAGCCTGCGATTCCGCACATCCGTCAGACGCCGTCGGGGGTTGGCGCGGTGCGGACCGTCCATGGATACGGGCGTGCTGGCGGTCGAGGCGTTGGCATGGCGTCGTGCGCTCTCCGGGCGCGCCATGTGCGGCGGCCCAAGGTGGTGGTTGAAAGGTCCAGGCAGGCGTACGCCCCGTGCTACGCCTGCTTTCAACAGGATGAACGGACGTCGGATCACATTCCGGACAGCAGCGGCGGTCGGTCCATCCATCGATGGAGGTGGACGTCCTGGCCGGCATTGCGTCCGGTCCGGCACGCATGGCGTGCGGATGCAACGCCATGGGCGCGCGGCGTGATCGCGGACGGCTCCGTGGAAGAGGGAGTGCGGGTGGTTGGAACCGAGCGGGTCGCGGGTCGCGGGTCGCGCGCACGGGCAGGGCTGCGGTGTGGGAGCCAAGGACCGTCGGGTCAGGCGGTCGTCTTTTCCTTGAACCGGCAGAGATCGCGGATCACGCACTGGGGGCAATCAGGCTTGCGTGCCTTGCATACGTAGCGTCCGTGCAGGATGAGCCGGCCCGCAGCGGCGTGTGTGCGTCCTCTTCACTGAGGCCGCGTCAGGCGGCGGTCTTTTCCTTGAACCGGCAGATATCGCGGATCACGCACTGGGGACAATCAGGCTTGCGTGCCTTGCATACGTAGCGTCCGTGAAGGATGAGCCAATGGTGCGCATCCTGCATGAACTCCGGCGGCACCACCTTCACCAGCCTGTCCTCCACCGTGCGCACGTCCTTGCCGGGTGCCAGCCCGGTGCGGTTGGCGACGCGGAAGATGTGCGTGTCCACCGCGATGGTGGGTTCGCCGAACGCCGTGTTCAACACCACGTTGGCGGTCTTGCGGCCCACGCCGGGCAGCGCTTCCAGAGCATCGCGCGAGCGCGGCACTTCACCGCCGTGTTCGTCGATCAGGATGCGGCACGTGGCGATGACGTTCTTCGCCTTTGCGTTGAACAGGCCGATGGTCGAGATGTACTTCTTCAGCCCTTCCTCGCCCAGCGCCAGGATCGCGGCGGGGGTATTCGCCACGGGGAACAGCCGCCGCGTGGCCTTGTTGACGCCGACGTCGGTCGCCTGCGCGGACAGCGTCACCGCCACCAGCAGTTCGAACGGGGTGCTGTAGTCCAGTTCGGTGGTCGGCTTCGGATTGAGTTCGCGCAGCCGGGAAAACAGCTCCACGACTTCGGCGCGGGTCAGCGTGGCGCTGCGCCGAGGCGCGCGCGTCATGGCTTCATCCTCTCAGCAGCCTTGGCTTTCGCGCGGGCCAGGATGGCGGCCGCGCCGGCAGGCAGAACGGGGCGGGAGGCCTGGACGGTACCGGTGCCCTCGACGGCCTTCACCCGGCGGGCATCGCGCTCAGCCGCGCGACGGACCATGCGGGCCTCGCGTTGCCGATAGCGTTCCCGCGCTGCCCATGCCGTGCGCAGGCGCTCCTGTGCCCGCACCACCACCGCGACGCGGTCGTCGGCGCACGCGCAAGGCTGGAACGCCATCAGCCCGGCATCGATCGCACCGTCGACATCGCCGGCCACGAGTTGGTCATGCAGCGCGCGCGCCTGGTCGCAGCAGGGGCAGGGCATCGCGGGCATGCGGAACGCGGGCCTCAGCGGCCCGTGAACGCGGGTTTGCGGCGCTCGACGAACGCGCGTGTGCCTTCGCGCATGTCGTCGGTCGCGAACATCAGGCCGAACTGCGCGCTTTCGTACTGCAGCCCTTCCTCGATGCCGCATTCGCCGCCGATATTGATCACGTCGAGCGTCGCACGCAGGGCAAGCGGCGCCGACGCGGCCAGTTGGGTGGCGACCTTCAGGGTTTCCGTTTCCAGTTCCGCGGCCGGCACCACGCGCGTGACGATGCCCAGGTGGAGGGCGCGCTCGGCGGTAACCGGTGCGCCCAGCAGGCACAGCTCCAGCGTGGCGGAACGGCCCGCCAGCCGCAGCAGGCGCTGGCTGCCGCCGAAGCCGGGGATCAGTCCCAGGTTGATTTCCGGCTGGCCCAGCTTGGCGGTGTCCGCCGCGATGCGCAGGTGGCAGCCCATGGCGAGTTCCAGGCCGCCGCCCAGCGCGAAGCCATTGACCATCGCGATGACCGGCTTGGGCATCGTTTCGATGGTGCGCATCAGTGTCTGCCCGCGCAGCGAGAAGTCGCGACCCTCGGTCGCACGCAGGTCCGCCATTTCGGCGATGTCGGCACCGGCCACGAAGGCCTTCGGGCCGGCACCGGTCAACACCACGACCCGCACGGCCGCGTCGGACGACGCGTCGTCGAACGCCCCCTGCAACGCATCCAGCGTCGCCGCGTTGAGGGCGTTCAGTTTGTCGGGGCGGTTGACCGTGAGGCGGCGGACGCCGGCGTCATCGGAGACGAGCACAAGGGGTTCGGACATGGGTTTTTCGCTGGAATTTGTAAATTTTAGGTGAAATTGGAACTCTGCCGACGCGCCCCGGTCAGAGCAGCCTGTCGTCAGTAGCGGTTAAGCGCCACGGCGGCTATCCTAGCGCGTCCATTCCAGGCGGTATGCCGCCGTCGCCCTATCTTCGGAGAGTGTGTTGATGAAGTTGCGTTCGATTGCGGTCGCTGTTGCGGCATTCGCCATGGCCGGTAGCGCCCTGGCCCAGGACGTTTCGTCCGAGAAAGGCAAGCTGAGCTATTACTTCGGTTACGACTACGGCAACAACCTTGCCGAGCTGACCGCACGTGGCGAGCAGCTGGACATCAATTCCGTGGTCAAGGGCCTGCAGGATGCGTATGGCAAGAAGCAGCCTGCGCTGACGGCCGACCAGCTGAAGCCGGCGCTGGAAGCCTTCCAGAAGCGCGAGCAGACGCGCGCCCAGCAGGCCAAGGCCGAGTACGACAAGGTCGCTGCGGAAAACAAGACCAAGAGCGACCAGTTCATCGGTACGTTCAAGGGCCAGGCCGGCGTGAAGACCCTGCCCAGCGGCGTTGCCTACAAGGTGCTGGAGAACGGCACCGGTGCGAAGCCCACCCAGGCCAGCACGGTCGAATTGCTGGTGTCGGGTCCTTATCCGTTCGGCCAGCGCCCGGCGGAAGCCCGTCCGGCGCAGTCGATGAAGGACCTGAAGGTCAGTGCCGTCGAAATGCCCGCCATGCGTGAAGCGCTGCTGCAGATGCCGGCCGGCGCCAAGTGGGAAGTGGCGCTGCCGCCGGACAAGGCCTACGGTGCCGATCCGCGTACGGGCTTCCCGCCAAACGTGGCTGTCGTCTTCGAGATCAAGCTGGTCAGCGTCAAGTGACGCAATGACGCGTCCGCGCATCGCGCGGACGCCTTTGTCATTGCGTCATCCCCGCGCAGGCGGGGATCCAGCGACTCGGTTCTTGCGTCATCCCCGCGAAAGCAGGGGCCAGCGACTCGCCATGACGTTCCCTCTGCGCCGGCCTAGTGCCGGCGCAGTGCTTTTCGGCGTAGGGCGACCTTCCGCGCTACCCTCTGCAGGTGCCTGATGACATGAATACCGCATTCCGTGCCGTGCTCAGCCCGTGCATCGGCGTCTGCACGCTGGACGACGACGGGCTGTGCGAGGGCTGCCTCCGTACCACCTCCGAGATCGCGCGCTGGTCGCAGATGAGTGATGACGAACGCCTGCGTGTGATGGAGCACGTGCTGCCTGCGCGCGAACGCGCGCGCGCGCCGCTGGAGCAGCGATTGCGCGAAGGTGGAGAACTGCGGCGCGCGCTGCATCCGTTGGCGGCCGTGCCGCGTGCGGCCGGCTGGAACCACGACGATCTCATCGACCTGCTGCCCCCCGGTCCGCTGGCCGAGGCGGCGGTACTCGCCGGACTGGTGCCGCGGGAGGAAGGCACGCAGGTGCTGCTGACGCGCCGCACCGATGGCCTGCGGCACCACGGCGGACAGGTGAGCTTCCCCGGAGGTCGCATCGAGCCCACCGACACCGATGTGGTGGCGGCGGCACTGCGCGAGAGCCGTGAAGAGATCGCGTTGCCGCCTTCGCAGGTGACGCCACTGGGCTTCCTCGATCCCTTCACCACGATCAGCGGATTCCGCGTGGTGCCCGTTGTCGCGCTGATCGATCCGGCCTTCGTGCCGGTGCCGGAGCCGAACGAAGTGGCCGACGTATTCGAAGTCCCGCTCGACTACCTGATGTCGCCCGACAACCTGCGCCGTGTCGAAGTCGACTATCGCGGCCGCCGGCGCGTGGTCATGGAGTACGCGTGGCCAGGTCAACGCATCTGGGGCGCGACCGCGGCGATCCTGTTCAATCTGCGGCAACGGCTGGAGCAACTCGGATGAACTGGACGACCCTCGTCGATGCACCTGCCTTGTCTGCGGCGTTGCCCGATCCGGCACTGCGCGTGGTGGATGCGCGCTTCGTGATGCTCAATGCCGCGCCGGATGCGGGCCGCCAGGCCTACGCCGAATCGCATCTGCCGGGCGCGGTGTACGCCGATCTCAATCTCGATCTCTCGGACCTGTCGAAGGTCGGCGAAGGTCGGCATCCGTTGCCGGACAGCGCTGCCTTCGCCCACAAGCTGGGCGAGTGGGGTATCGGGCCGTCGCACCAGGTGGTGGTCTACGACGCGGGCGACGGCAGCATGGCGGCCGCTCGCCTGTGGTGGCTGTTGAGGCTGCTGGGGCATGCGCGCGTGGCGGTGCTCGATGGTGGGCTGGCCGCGTGGCGCGCGGCGGGTGGGCAAGAAACCGCTGGGGTTTCCACGCCGGCACCTGTCCCGCCGTATCCGTCGCAGTTCGATGTCGGCCAGCGGGTCGATGCACCGGGGATCCTTGCGCGGCTGGGCGCGGATAGCGGCTGGCTCATCGATGCGCGTGCCGCCGAGCGCTTCCGCGGCGATGTCGAACCCATCGATCCGGTCGCCGGTCATGTTCCCGGCGCACTCAATCGTCCGTTCACGCAGAACCTGCGTGACGCTCGCTTCAAGCAGGTCGATGAACTGCGCGCCGAGCTGTCCGCTCTTCTGGGAAACCGCTCTCCCGCGGACACCGTATTGATGTGCGGTTCCGGCGTGACGGCGTGCCATCTGCTGCTCGCCTTCGAACACGCTGGCCTGCACGGCGCGCGCGTCTATCCCGGCTCGTGGAGCGAATGGATCGGCGATCCGTCGCATCCGGTCGCGCGCGGCGACTGACGAAGCGCGAGCCTACTTTTTCAGTTTCTCCACCAGCGCCCGCAACGCCTCCTGCGTATCGGGCGCGTGCCAGGCATCGACGAAGCGTTCGAGCTGGATCAGCGACGGATCCAGTGCCTCGATCAGGTCGCGCCTGGCGAGCGTGCGCGTCTGCAGCATCGGATGGTGGGGCAGCCGCAGCAGGTGCTGCAGCCAGGCGACGGAGCGCACGATGACTGCGTCCTGGTCGACAAGCTCGTCGACCAGTCCGATCTCGAGGGCGCGTTCGGCCGGTACCATTTCGCCCGCCACCAGCAGGCGTTCGGCGCGATAGGTGCCGACCACGCGACGCATCAGGCGCTGGATGCCTTCAGGCACCACCAGCCCGACCTGGGTTTCGTTGAGGCCAAGCGCGAACGGTCGCGCGGGGTCCGCGCTGCGCGCCATCACGCGATAATCGCAGCACAGCGCCAGCACGCAGCCGCCCGCAGGCGCGTGGCCGGTGATTGCGGCCACGACCGGCACGCGCGATTCGGCAAGCGTGCGCGCGGCGCCGAAGAAGGCCTGCCACGCATCAAGCAGCGCGTTGCGGTTGTCGCCGAGCGACAGCAGGTAGGGGACGTCCATGCCGGCCGAGAAGATCTTCGGGTTGCCCGCCAGCACGATGCCGCGCACGCCCTGGTCCAGCGCCGCGTTGAGTGCGTCGATCAGGGCGCGGCACAGGTCGGTGTTGAGCGCATTGACCGGCGCGCGCGCCAGCCGGATCTCGCGGATGTCGCCGTGGTCGGTGGTTTCGATGAGGCCCGTCATTCATCCGCTCCGTGAAGTCAGGCCGGTATCATAGGCGCATGAACCGTCGCATCGAAACGCTCTGCCTGTCCGTCCTGCTGCTGTCGTCCGTGGGCGCGGTCCGTGCCGCCGAATGCCTGCCGGTCGCCAGGGCGGCGTGGGTGCGGCTGCCACCGGTCGCCATGCCGATGATGGCCGGCTTTGTCCGCATCGAGAATCCATGCAAGGCGCCGGTGAGCATCGTCGGCGCGGAAAGCCTCGCGTTCGAGGATGTGTCGTTGCATGAAACGCGAGAGGAGAACGGTGTCAGCCGCATGCGCGAAATCGCCGCGCTACCGATTGCGCCAGGCAAGGCCGCCGAGTTGAAGCCGGGCGGATTGCATTTGATGCTGCATGGCCCTTACCAGCCGCTGGTCGAAGGGGAGAAGCCGGTGATCACGCTGAAGCTGGCCGATGGCCGTACGTTGCCGGTCATGTTCGAGGTGCGAAAGAGCGCGCCCTGATTCCGGCTGTCGTGGGAGCGACGTAAGTCGCGAGCTTTTCCCGAGGCTGAAGAAGAGCTCGCGACTTACGTCGCTCCCACAACGCTCTCTGCGGTCACTCCGACACCGCGCGTATCGCCGCCGGCAGCGGCGCGCTGTGTCCCGTCTGCGTATCCATCCACACGACCACGACGTTGCCATCCGAATACAGCACGCTGTCGTCCTTGGTCGAGACGATGCGGTGGCCGATGGTGACGCTGCTCGTACCGAGGCGGTCGACATAGAGCTCGACCACGACATCGTTCGGCCACGTCAGCGGGCGCTTGTAGTTGATGTTGTTGGCGGCCACCACCGGCGCGATGCGGTCGGTCATCGACACGTCCGGCACGGTCAGCATCCAGCGCACACGCGCCTCTTCAAGATACGAGATGTACTTGGCGTTGTTGACGTGGCCCATGCTGTCCATGTCGCGCCAGCGCACGCTGATCGGGATCTTCGCCAGCAGCTTGCGGTCGGTGTCCGGGCTGTCGCTCATCGTGCGGCCTTCTTGCTCGTGGTCTTGGAGGTCTTCTTGGCGGCGGTCTTGGTGGCGGACTTGCGCGGCGGCAGCACGTCGGGCTTGGCGACGGCCGCGGGTTTGGTGGGCTTGGGTGCCTTCGCCTTCGGCAGCAGCTTGGCAAGGAAGCGGCCCGTGTGCGAACCCTCGTTCGCCGCGATGTCTTCGGGCGTGCCCGTCGCGAGGATCTGCCCGCCGCGGTGACCGCCTTCCGGCCCCAGGTCGACCACCCAGTCCGCGGTCTTGATGACGTCCAGGTTGTGCTCGATCACCACGATGGTGTTGCCTTCGTCGCGCAGCTTGTGAAGCACGGCGAGGAGGTGCTCGATGTCGTGGAAGTGCAGGCCGGTGGTCGGCTCGTCGAGGATGTACAGCGTACGGCCGGTGTCGCGGCGCGACAGTTCCTTCGATAGCTTCACGCGCTGCGCTTCGCCGCCGGACAGCGTGGTCGCGCTCTGGCCCAGCTTGATGTAGCTCAGGCCCACGTCCATCAGCGTTTCCAGCTTGCGCGAGATCGATGGCACCGGCTCGAACAGGGTCAGCGCATCCTCGACCGTCATCTCCAGCACGTCGTTGATGTTGTAGCCCTTGTAGAGGATCTCCAGCGTCTCGCGGTTGTAGCGCTTGCCGTGGCAGACGTCGCAGGGCACGTACACGTCGGGCAGGAAGTGCATCTCGACCTTGATCAGGCCGTCGCCCTGGCAGGCCTCGCAGCGGCCGCCGCGCACGTTGAAGCTGAAGCGGCCCGGCGAGTAGCCGCGGGCGCGCGCCTCCGGCACCTGCGCGAACAGCTCGCGCAGCGGCGTGAACAGGCCGGTGTAGGTCGCCGGATTGGAGCGCGGCGTGCGGCCGATCGGCGACTGGTCGATGTCCACCACCTTGTCGAACAGGTCCAGGCCGGTCACTTCGCGATACGGTGCCGGCTTGTGCGACGCGCCGTTGATCTCGTTGGCGGCCAGCGAATACAGCGTGTCGTTGATCAGCGTCGACTTGCCGGAGCCCGACACGCCGGTAATACAGGTGAACAGTCCGGACGGGATGTCCAGGTCCACGTCCTTCAGGTTGTTGCCGGTGGCGCCGCGAAGGTGCAGCGTCATCTTCGGGTTGGCCTTGTGGCGCGCTTTCGGCACTTCGATCTGGCGCTTGCCTGACAGGTACTGGCCGGTCAGCGAACGCGGCGCCTCCAGCAGGTCCTGCAGCGTGCCCTGGCCGACGATCTCGCCGCCGTGCACGCCCGCGCCTGGGCCGATGTCCAGCACGTAGTCCGCCAGTCGGATCGCGTCTTCGTCGTGTTCGACCACGATCACCGTGTTGCCGAGATCGCGCAGGCGCGTCAGCGTGCCGAGCAGGCGCTCATTGTCGCGCTGGTGCAGGCCGATGCTCGGCTCGTCGAGCACGTACATTACGCCGACCAGGCCGGCACCGATCTGCGAGGCCAGGCGGATGCGCTGCGCCTCGCCGCCGGACAGGGTGTCGGCCTTGCGCTCCAGCGTCAGGTAGTCGAGGCCGACGTCGACCAGGAAGCCGAGCCGCTCGGCGATCTCCTTGACGATCTTCGCCGCGATTTCGCCGCGCCAGCCGGGCAGGTCGAGGCCGCGGAAGAACGCCAGCGCTTCATCCACCGGCAGCACCACCAGCGACGGCAGCGGGCGGTCGGCAACGAACACGTTGCGCGCGGACTTGTTGAGGCGTGCGCCCTGGCAGTCGGGGCAGGGACGGTCGCTGATGTACTTGGCCAGCTCCTCGCGCACGGCGGGCGATTCGGTTTCGCGATAGCGGCGCTCCAGGTTCGGCACGATGCCTTCGAAACGATGCTTGCGCTGCGTGCGGCCGCCCGACTCGGTGAGGTAGGTGAAGGTGATCACCTCCTCGCCGCTGCCATACAGGACGGCCTGCTGCACTTTCTCGGGCAGCGACTGCCATGTCGCATCGGTGTCGAACTGGTAATGCTTGGCGAGCGAGGCGATCAGCTGGAAGTAGTACGCGTTGCGGCGATCCCAGCCGCGCACGGCACCGGCGGCCAGCGACAGTTCCGGATGCACGACGACGCGTGCCGGATCGAAGAACTGCGCAACGCCCAGGCCGTCGCACGTCGGGCAGGCGCCGACCGGCGAGTTGAACGAGAACAGGCGCGGTTCCAGTTCCGGCAGTGAGTAATCGCAGACCGGGCAGGAATACTTCGATGAGAACAGCAGCGGTGCGGATTCCGGCTGGTCCAGCGACATCACCTGGGCCATGCCGTCGCCCAGCTTCAGCGCGGTCTCGAAGCTTTCGGCGAGGCGCTGCTTGAGGTCCTCGCGCGGACGGAAGCGGTCGATCACCGCTTCGATGGTGTGCTTCTGGCGCAGCGCCAGCGGCGGCACCGCGTCGATCTCGTACAGTTCGCCGTCCACGCGCACGCGCACGAAACCCTGCGCGCGCAGCTGGTCGAACACCTGCGCATGCTCGCCCTTGCGCTCGCGGATCACCGGCGCCAGCAGCATGTAGCGTTGCTCGCCGTCGAGCGCCAGCACCTGGTCGACCATCTGGCTGACCGTCTGCGCTTCCAGCGGATAACCGTGATCCGGACAGCGCGGCAGGCCGACGCGGGCGTACAGCAGGCGCAGGTAGTCGTAGATCTCGGTGATGGTGCCGACGGTCGAGCGCGGGTTGTGGCTGGTGGATTTCTGTTCGATCGAGATCGCCGGTGACAGGCCTTCGATGTGGTCGACGTCGGGCTTTTCCATCACCGACAGGAACTGCCGCGCGTACGCCGACAGCGATTCCACGTAGCGGCGCTGGCCTTCGGCGTAGATGGTGTCAAACGCCAGCGACGACTTGCCGGATCCGGACAGGCCGGTGATCACGATCAGCTTGTCGCGCGGCAGGTCGAGATCGATGTTCTTGAGGTTGTGGGTACGGGCTCCGCGGATGCGGATGAAGTCCATGGCCATCGGGTGGGGGATCCGGAAAGCGAACAGGGAAGCGTAGCGATCTGCCTAGGTGGGGGCAAATGGCGCCAATGCCAGCGAAGCAGCGGGGTCGGGTGGGTGGGCGGTCAGTCTCGATGGGGGGCCATCGGTCGGGCGTCATGTCGATCGACGGGGCACCGCCCTAACGGAGCAAGGCCGAGAACGCCGCGACGAGAATCGATTCAAGTCATTGATTTACAATGGAGCGCCCCGGCGAGTGGCGCCGCCGACGGGCACCATCCGGATCAGTCTGCGCTTCGATGCGGACAAATCCTGTCCGGAATGTCGGCTGCGGAGGCTGCGGACCCGGGGACGAGTAGGGGTAGGGTTGACCCTAACTCCATGAATCCACTACAATTCCGCTTCTGTTCGCCCTCGATGGCGGGCAGGCTCCAGAAAATAACTACAGAAACCAAGGAATCCACATGTACGCAGTCGTAGTCACGGGCGGTAAGCAATACCGCGTGATGAAGGGCGAGACGCTCCGCGTCGAGAAGCTCGAGGCCGAAGCCGGCAACGAGATCACCTTCGACAACATCCTGATGCTGGGCGATGGCGAAACCATCAGCCTGGGCGACGCCCTGAAGGGCGCCAGCGTCACCGCGAAGGTCGTCGGCCATGGCCGCGCCGACAAGGTGCGCATCATCAAGTTCCGCCGCCGCAAGCACCACATGAAGCGCCAGGGTCATCGGCAGCACTACACCGAAATCGAAATCACCGGCATCACGAAGTAAGGAGAAGCAGTCATGGCACATAAAAAGGGCGTAGGTTCCTCGCGCAACGGCCGCGACTCCAATCCGAAGATGCTGGGCGTCAAGGTCTTTGGTGGTCAGGCGATCGATGCGGGCAACATCATCATCCGCCAGCGCGGCACCCAGTTCCATCCGGGTCCGGGCGTTGGCCTGGGTCGCGACCACACGCTGTTCGCACTGGTCGACGGCAAGGTCGAGTTCTCGGTCAAGGGCGCCAAGAAGCGTCGTACCGTGAGCGTGGTCGCGGAAGCCTGAGGCTTCCCCACACGCCGAGCGAAGGGCCCCGCCGCGTGCGGGGCTTTTCGTTGGTGAAGCCGTAATTGGTGATTGGTAATGAGTGATTCGCGAGCGCGTTCGGCGCCTCGCCTTTCGGCCCCCAATCACCGATAGCAGCACGCAGCCATATGGTCTTCACGGCATTTCCAATCACGAATCACCCATCGCGAATCACGCCTCCATGAAACTCGTAGACGAAGCAGAAATCCAGGTCGGCGCCGGCAATGGCGGCAACGGTTGCGTGGGGTTCCGCCGCGAGAAGTTCATTCCGCTGGGCGGTCCTGACGGCGGTGATGGCGGCAACGGTGGCAGCGTCTGGCTGCAGGCCGACGAGAACCTCAACACGCTGGTCGATTTCCGCCACCAGACGCAGTTCCGCGCACAGCGCGGCGAGAACGGCATGGGCCGGCAGATGTACGGCAAGGCCGGCGAAGACCTGACCATCACGGTGCCGGTCGGCACGGTGGTGACCAACGTCAGCACCGATGAGGTCATCGGTGACCTCACGCAGCACGGCGACCGCCTGCTGGTGGCCAAGGGCGGCAAGGGCGGCCTCGGCAACATGCATTTCAAGAGCTCCATCACCCGTGCGCCGCGCAAGGCGACACCGGGCGAGGAGGGTGAAGAGCGCCTGCTGAAGCTGGAGCTGAAGCTGCTGGCTGACGTTGGCCTGCTCGGTTTCCCGAACGCGGGCAAGAGCACTTTCATCCGCGCGGTGTCGGCGGCGACGCCGAAGGTGGCCGACTACCCGTTCACCACGCTGTATCCGAACCTGGGCGTGGTCAGCGTGGAAGCGCACCGCAGCTTCGTGATCGCGGACATCCCCGGCCTGATCGAGGGTGCCGCCGACGGTGCCGGCCTGGGCGCGACGTTCCTGCGCCACCTGCAGCGCACGCGCATCCTGCTGCACCTGGTGGACATGGCGCCGATGGAAGGCGGCGTGGACGGCATCGATCCGGTCGAACAGGTCCGCGCCATCGAGCGCGAACTTGAGAAGCACGACCCCGAGCTGCTGCAGAAGCCGCGCTGGCTGGTGCTCAACAAGGCCGACCTGATGTTCGAGGACGAAGCCAAGGAGCGCGCGGACGAGATCGTCGCCAGCCTCGGCTGGACGCAGCCGTGGTACCAGGTGTCCGCCATTTCCCGCGAAGGCACCTGGCCGATCATGAAGGACGTCATGGCCTTCTTCGATCGGCAGAAGGAAGATGCCGAAGAGGCTGCCCGCGAGGGCTGAGACGAGAAACCCGCCGGAAGGCGGGTTTTTTCTGCCGAAGACGACAGTCCGTTTCCGGCATCCATCCTGCAGGCAGGCAAAAAGAAACCCGCCTTTCAGCGGGTTTCCGTGTCTTCGCGTTGCGTGCCGCCGTGAATCAGGCCGCTTGCAGGGCCTTGATACGGGCGTTCAGGCGGCTCTTGTGGCGGGCAGCCTTGTTGCGGTGGATCAGGCCGCGCGAGCTCAGGCGGTCGAGGATCGGCTGGGCCGAAACGAACGCGGCCTGGGCGCCGGCGGCGTCATTGGCGTCGAGCGCCTTCAGGACCTTCTTGACGGCGGTGCGCAGCATCGAACGCTGACCTGCGTTGCGCGCATTGCGCACGACGGTCTGCTTGGCGCGCTTCTTGGCGGACTTGATATTGGCCACGGTGGGATTCCTGGTGAATACCTGAGAGAATTCAGGGGGTGAACGGAAGACGGGTAATTGAGCCGGAAATTATGGGGCATTCAATGGGTTGCGTCAACCTGGGTCGTTCCCGGGCAAAGGGGGGGCAATGAGCGGCAACCGCCTCCTGCGTTCCACCGCCATCTTCAGCTCCATGACCTTCCTGTCCCGGGTGTCCGGGCTGGTCCGGGATCAGGTCTACGCCATCGTTTTCGGCGCCAACCCGGCCATGGACGTCTTCATCGCGGCGTTCCGTATCCCGAATTTCATGCGGCGGCTGTCGGCCGAGGGCTCGTTTTCGATGGCCTTCGTGCCGGTGCTGGCCGAATACAAGGAAAAACACGGGCAGGATGCCGTCAAGGACCTGGTCGACCGGGTCACCGGCACCTTGCTGGCAGCCCTGCTGGTCGTCACGGCAGTGGTGCTGCTGGCCGCGCCCTGGCTGACGCGGGTCATCGCGCCCGGTTTCGAGGTCGGCAGCGACAAGCATGATCTGTTCGTCGAAATGCTGCGCATCACCTTCCCGTATGCGCTCTTCATTTCGTTGGCCTCCCTGGTCGGCAGCATCCTCAACAGCTACCAGCGGTTCGCCGTCCCGGCGCTCTCGCCGGTGCTGTTGAACCTGGCCATGATCGCTGCGGCATTGGGGCTGGCACCGTTGATGGGCGGGTCGGTCAAGGCGCTGGCGTGGGGTGTGTTCGCGGCCGGCATCCTGCAGTTGTGCTTCCAGTTGCCGGCGCTGGCGAAGCTGGGCCTGCTGCCTCGCCCGAAGCTGGATTTCGCCCATGCCGGTGTCCGCAAGATCCTGACGCTGATGGTGCCGACGTTGTTCGGATCCTCCGTGGTGCAGTTCAACCTGCTGTTCAACACGATGGCCGCTTCGTTCCTGATCAGCGGCAGCATCACCTGGCTGTATTACAGCGACCGCCTGCTGGAGTTTCCGCTCGGCATGTTCGGCGTGGCGATCGGCACGGTGATCCTGCCGCACCTGTCCAGCCGGCATGCTGCGACCGATCCCGACGGTTATTCGAAGGGGCTCGACTGGGGCTTCCGGCTCTGCCTGTTGATCGGCCTGCCGGCCTGTGCCGGCCTGATCCTGTGCGCCGAGCCGCTGATGGCGACGCTGTTCCAGTACCGCAGCTTTACCGTTGAGGACGCGCGGATGAGCAGCTGGAGCCTGATCGCGCAGTCCACTGCCGTGCCGGCCTTCCTGCTGGTGAAGGTGCTGGCGCCGGCGTTCTATTCGCGCCAGGACACCCGCACCCCGGTGAAGGCGGCCGTGGTCGCCGTGCTGACCAATGCCCTGTGCACGGTCGGCCTGTTCGCCGGCCTGCTGTACGCCACGCCGACCGGACAGGCGGCGCTGCAGGCCTCGGGCGGAAGCTGGACGCAGGCACTGGCCACCATACCCGGTGCGCATGCGCTGCTCGCGCTGGCTATCGCCGTGGCCGGCTGGGTCAACGCGCTGCAGCTGGCCTGGCTGCTGCGCAAGGCCGGCGTCTATCGCCGGCAGCCTGGCTGGGGCCGCTTCCTGCGCCAGATCGGCGTGGCCACGCTGGCGATGACGTTGACCGTGCTGGCGTTCCGGCTGCTGTGGCCGGACTGGTCCGCATGGGCGTGGTGGGAGCGTGGCCTGCGCCTGGCCGTGATGGTGGGTGCCGGCGGCGTGCTGTACGGCGGCCTGCTGTGGCTGCAGGGCATCCGGCCGCGTGACCTGCGTGGGCATTGAGGAAAGGCTGGGCCGGCTATACTTCAAGGTCTTGCATCACTCCGGATCCGCCGCCTGGCGCATCCGTCCCGACAGGAATCCATGAGCAGGCTGTTCCGTGACGTCGATGGCGGGCCTCTGTGCCCGCACGGTAGCGTGGTCTGCATCGGCGCCTTCGATGGCCTGCACCTGGGTCACCGTGCGCTGGTGCGGCATGCCGTCGCGCGTGCCCGCGCGCTGGGCGTGCCGGCCGTGGTGGTCACGTTCGAACCGCTGCCGCGCGAGTTCTTCGCCAGGGGCAACCCGCCGCCGCGCCTGACCCTGGCGCGGGCCAAGGTGCAAGGTCTGCTCGATCTGGGCGCCGACCATGTCGGCCTGCTGCGCTTCGACGCGAAGCTCTCCGCCATGACCGCCGAGGACTTCGCCCGCACGCTGCTGGCAGGTCGCCTGCGCGCGAAGGAAGTCTGGATCGGCCCCGAGTTCCGCTTCGGTCACCGCCGCGGCGGCGACCTTGCGCTGCTGCAGGCGATGGGTGGCGAACTCGGCTTCACGGCCAGCGAAATCGATCCCGTGCATGCGCAGGGCGAGCGCGTGTCCAGCACCCGCATCCGCGAAGCGCTGAAGGCCGGCGACTTCGCCACGGTCGAGCGACTGCTCGGCCGGCCCTACACCATCGGTGGCCGCGTCGTGCGCGGCAAGCAGCTCGGCCGCACGCTCGGTTTTCCCACCGCCAACCTGCGTTTCCCGAAGACGCCCGCGCTGTCCGGCATCTATGCCACCTGGGTGCACGGCGTCGGCGACCGACCCTGGCCGTCGGTCTCCAGCTTCGGCACGCGGCCGACCGTGGATGGCGTGGAGCCGCTGCTGGAAGCCCACCTGTTCGACTTCGCCGGCGACCTCTACGGGCGCCACCTCGAGGTCGAATTCGTCGCCAAGCTGCGCGACGAACTGAAATTCCCCGATCTGCCCAGCCTCACCGTGCAGATGCACCGCGACGCCGACGACGCGCGCGCGATCCTTTCCGAACATCAACGACGAGCGACGGCGTGAGCCAGGACTACAAAGCGACCCTCCATCTGCCCGCCACGGATTTCCCGATGCGCGGCGACCTGCCCAAGCGCGAGCCGGACACGCTGGCCCGCTGGGAAAGCCAGGGCCTGTACGCGCAGCTGCGCGACAACGCCAAAGGCCGCCCGCTGTTCGTGCTGCACGACGGCCCGCCTTACGCAAACGGTGCGATCCACCTGGGCCACGCGGTCAACAAGATCCTCAAGGACATCATCGTCAAGTCGAAGTACCTGGCCGGCTTCGATGCGCCGTACATCCCGGGCTGGGACTGCCACGGCCTGCCGATCGAGATCGCCATCGAGAAGAAGTTCGGCAAGGTCGGCGTGAAGCTGGACGCGGTCGAGTTCCGGCAGAAGTGCCGCGAGTACGCCGAGTCGCAGATCGACATCCAGCGCAAGGACTTCAAGCGCCTGGGCGTGATCGGCGACTGGGACAACCCGTACAAGACGCTCGACTTCCGCTTCGAAGCCAACGAGATCCGCGCGCTGGCGAAGATCGTCGCCAACGGCCACCTGACGCGTGGCGTGAAGCCGGTGCACTGGTGCTTCGATTGCGGCTCGGCGCTGGCCGAGGCGGAGATCGAATACGCCGACAAGGTGTCGCCGGCGGTGGACGTCGCCTACGCCGCGCGCGATGCGCAGGTGGTGGCGAAGGCGTTCGGTGTCGACGTACCGGCCGATGTCGAGGTCGCGCTGCCGATCTGGACCACCACGCCGTGGACGCTGCCGGCCTCGCTGGCCATCTCGGTCGGTGCGGACCTCGAGTACGCGCTGGTCGAAGGCCCCGCGCACGACGGCAAGCGTCGCTGGCTGGTGCTGGCCGATGCGCTGGCCGCGCGCGCACTGCAACGCTACGGCGTCACCGACCTCGTCGTGCACGGCCGGGTGAAGGGCAGTGCGCTGGAAGGCGCGCTGTTCGCACATCCGTTCTACGACACCCGCGACATCCCTGTACTGCTCGGCGACCACGTGTCGGCCGAAGACGGTACCGGCGCCGTGCACACCGCGCCCGGCCATGGCCAGGAAGACTACGTCGTCAGCAAGCAGTATGGCCTGCTCGACAGGTACACCGCGGCGCAGCTCAATCCGGTCGACGGCCGTGGCGTGTACCTGCCGTCCACGCCGGCCGCGCATGGCGTCGAACTGGCCGGCCTGCACATCTGGAAGGCCAACGACACCATCGTCGACGTGCTGAAGCAGAGCGGCGCGCTGCTCGCTTTCAGCAAGCTCGAACACAGCTACCCGCACTGCTGGCGCCACAAGACGCCCATCGCGTTCCGCGCCACGCCGCAGTGGTTCATCTCGATGGAACAGGCCCACCTGCGCGCCGATGCGCTCGAGGCCATCAAGCACGTCGGCTGGTTTCCGCAGTGGGGCGAAGCCCGCATCGCCGGCATGGTCGATGGCCGCCCAGACTGGACGATCTCCCGCCAACGCACCTGGGGCGTGCCGATCGCGCTGTTCGTGCACCGCGAAACCGGCGAGCCGCACCCGCGCAGCGTCGAGCTGATGCGCGCCGTCGCCGATCGCGTGGAGCAGGGCGGCGTGGACGTCTGGTACACGCTGGACGCCACCGAACTGCTGGGCGACGAAGCGAAGGATTACGACAGGATCACCGACATCCTCGATGTCTGGTTCGATTCCGGCGTGACGCACGAGGCCGTGCTGCTGGAGCGCGGCATCCCCAAGCCGGCCGACCTCTACCTGGAAGGCTCCGACCAGCATCGCGGCTGGTTCCAGTCGTCGCTGCTGACGGGCGTGGCGATCGACAAGGCCGCGCCGTACCGGCAGTGCCTCACCCACGGCTTCACGGTGGACGAGCACGGCCGCAAGATGTCGAAGTCGCTGGGCAACGGCATCGAGCCGCAGGACATCATGAAGACGCTGGGCGCGGACATCCTGCGCCTGTGGATCGCCAGCGCCGACTACAGCAACGAAATGTCGCTGTCGCAGGAAATCCTGAAGCGCAACGCCGATGCCTACCGCCGGTTGCGCAACACGGCGCGCTTCCTGCTCAGCAACCTCAACGGTTTCGACCCCGTGCGCGACCTGCTGGCGCCGGCCGACATGGTCGCGCTTGACCGCTGGATCGTGCACCGCGCCTACGAGGTGCAGGAGAAGATCAAGGCGGCCTACGACCGGTACGACTTCGCCGAGATCGTGCAGGCGCTGCTGAACTTCTGCAGCGTCGACCTCGGTTCGTTGTACCTGGACGTGACCAAGGACCGCTTGTACACGATGCGCGAGGACTCGCGCGGCCGTCGCAGCGCGCAGAGCGCGATGTTCCATATCGCCGAAGCGTTCGTGCGCTGGATCGCGCCGGTGCTCAGTTTCACCGCGGATGAAATGTGGGGCTACTTGCCGGGCGAGCGCACGGGCAACGTGCTGTTCGCCACGTGGTACGACGGCCTGGCGCCGCTGCCGGAAGGCGCCGCGCTCAACGCCGCCGATTTCGATCAGTTGCTGGCGCTGCGCGAGCAGGTCGCCAAGGTGCTGGAACCGATGCGCGCCAACGGCCTGATCGGTGCCGCGCTGGAAGCCGAGATCGCCGTGTCGGTGAATGCCGCCACGGCGGCCAAGTGGCAGCCGCTGGCCGAAGAACTGCGTTTCTTCTTCATCAGCGGCGACGTCACGGTGTCCGAAGTCAGTGCCGACGAGATCTTCGTGCTCGCCACGCCGACCACCAAGACCAAGTGCGTGCGCTGCTGGCACCACCGTGCCGATGTCGGCCAGCATGCCGCGCATCCGGAACTGTGCGGCCGTTGCGTCGAGAATATCGACGGCGCGGGTGAGGATCGCCGCTGGTTCTGACCTTCTCTTGCAGGAGGGGCTTTAGCCCCGACGCGTTTACCGGGAAGCATCGGGGCTAAAGCCCCTCCTACAGGTTTTTCCAACGGGAATGCAATGACCAAACACCCCAAACCCAATGCGCTGATCTGGCTGCTGCTGTCGGTCATCGTCATCGTGCTGGACCAGTGGACCAAGGCCTGGGTGCTGGCGTCGCTGCCGGAATACACCGCCATCCCGGTGATCGAGGGCTTCTGGAACTGGTACCGCACCTACAACACCGGCGCGGCCTTCAGCTTCCTGGCCGACGCGGGCGGTTGGCAGTTGTGGTTCTTCACGGTGCTGGCCGTCGGCATCAGCGGCCTGTTGGGCTTCTGGCTGTCGCGTACCGCGCGAAGCGACTGGCGCCAGGCGCTGCCGTACGCGTTGGTGATCGGCGGCGCGCTCGGCAACGTCATCGACCGGCAGATCCACGGCCACGTGATCGACTTCATCCAGTGGCACTGGCGGGAGCACTACTGGCCGGCGTTCAACATCGCCGACTGCGCGGTGGTCGGCGGGGCCGTCGGCATTGCGTTGTTCGGGCTGTTCGACGGCAAGAAGAAGGCCGCGTAGGGCGGGCCTTGGCGCGCCGTGTCGGTGCGTCATCGAGCGGCGGGCCAAGGCCCGCCCTACGTAGGCATCGCGGCGGTTTGCCCTCACCCCGTTCCACATCCGATGCCATCACCGCGCCCGGGCGTACCGCCAACCTTGCAAGCCGTCATCCCGGCGAAAGCCGGGACCCAGTGCCTTTTGCTGCTCCAGCCGGTCTCCCGCACCACGTCGCTGGGTCCCGGCTTTCGCCGGGATGACGGCCAAGGGCGGCCCGTCGCTGATTCATCCCTCTGACGTCCCACCTCCGGTAAAATCGCTCCCATGGACGTCCTTCTCGCCAATCCCCGTGGTTTCTGCGCCGGTGTCGACCGCGCCATCGAGATCGTCAAGCGCGCCATCGAGACGCTCGGTGCGCCGATCTACGTGCGGCATGAAGTCGTGCACAACCGCTTCGTGGTCGACGACCTGAAGGAGCGGGGCGCGGTGTTCGTGGAAGAACTCGATGAAGTGCCGGACGGGGCCACCGTGATCTTCAGCGCGCATGGCGTGTCGAAGGCGGTGCGCAACGAAGCCGAACGGCGTGCGCTGAAGGTATTCGACGCCACGTGTCCGCTGGTCACCAAGGTGCATTTCGAAGTGGCCCGCCACTGCCGCGCAGGGCGCGACGTGGTGCTAATCGGCCACGCGGGCCATCCGGAAGTGGAAGGCACGATGGGTCAGTGGAGCCGCGAGGGCGGGGTAGGGAACATCTACCTGGTCGAAGATATCGACGGCGTGGCGACGCTGGACGTGAGCCAGCCCGGGAACCTGTTCTACACCACCCAGACCACACTGTCGGTCGACGACACTGTCGGCATCATCCAGGCCTTGCAGGTGCGCTTCCCCGCCATCCTCGGTCCGAAGCACGACGACATCTGCTATGCCACGCAGAACCGTCAGGACGCCGTGCGCGACCTCGCCAAGCAGTGCGACCTGGTGCTGGTGGTCGGTTCGCCGAACAGCTCCAACTCCAACCGCCTGCGCGAACTGGCCGAGCGCGATGGCGTGGAGTCGTACCTGATCGACGGCGCGCACGAGATCAACCCGCGCTGGATCGAAGGCAAGCAGCGCGTCGGCGTCACCGCCGGCGCTTCCGCGCCCGACGTGCTGATCGACGGCGTCATCCAGCGCCTGCGCGACCTCGGCGCCGGCGGCATCAGCGAACTCGACGGCGAGCCGGAGAACATGGTCTTCGCCCTGCCGAAGGAACTGCGGCTGCAACTGGTCAGTTGAGCCGGCGCATCACATCGCGTTGAATCGCTTTTGCTTGCCGAAGCACCTGGTTGTGGCTGCCTCGGCCTTGAACTCGTCCGTATGCGCTCCTTACTTGTGGTCACCTCGGTGATTGCCGTGAATGTACGGTGTGGAGATGGCCAGTGGAGATGAGGCGATTCACAGCGACGTTTTCGCCGTCCTGGCTTACCCGGATGATTGGATGGATCCGGAATCCGCCCCCTCTTGGTTCAATCGCACGGATTGCGGCCCAGGTACAGCAAGGTGCTGTTCCCGCATCAGCAGGAATGCCGGCAATGCCAGTGATGGGCCGACCAGCATGCACAGTGCGGGAATCCATAGGCGGCGCATAGTCAGCCTTCGGCCCTCTACGGCGATGAAGACCAGTACCGCGATCCCGGACACCAGCACGTCAGCCCAAGCGAACGCTGATATCGGGGTTGCTATTGCCTGTTGCAGCAACAGCGGCACGTTGACCCCGTTGGCAGACAGCCATGGGATGAACTTGGACAAGGGCAGGGCAGCACCAAGAAGGCAAAGACCGAGGTAGATCAACTGCATATAGGCTCCTGAAGCTTGGTTCGCCCACGATGGACGAACGAGTCGGCCGAAAGGGTAAAGCCTGTCAGGCCCCATTGGCAGATACCCGATCCTTGACTACGCTCCCTGCTGACGAACGCTGGGGATAATGCCGATGTTCTGGATTGCGACTGCAAGGCTCGGTTTGTGCGCTGTCGGTCTGGCGCTTGGCACAGGTGTAGCCCTGTGCGCGTCGGCTCAGGAGTACCGTGACACTGCCGTGCCGAACGCCCAGATCCCCAACGTCCTGCGCGACGTGGCCCAGTGGCACGACTTCCAGCACCCGGACTGCAAGTACAAGCAGCCGCTGGGTTCGGTACGCGCCGAAGGCGAAGAGGGGGATGAGGAGCACTGGACCATCGTGGGGTGCGATGGACGACAGTTCACTTATCGCGTGTCCGTGATCTCGCAGCATCGTGGTGGTGTCACGGTCTTGGTCGGTAACGTAGGTGGCGAACCCGTCAAGCAAAAGCCGAAGATGGACAAGGGCCTGCGCGAGCAATGCGAAGCCATCGCCAAGGAACTCGCGTCAATGGGTGACGATATCGACAAGGTGCCGGACGACAAGATCATCCGCTACGACCAGTTGTACGCTGATAACGCAGCATGTCAGGGCGAGGCGAAAGCAGCAGGCGACCGTTAGAGCGCAACCAGCGAACACCTGAGTCGTTCCGTCTTGCTCGATGCGCCCGAGTCGATGGAAGTGCAGGGGTGCGCCAAGGAGCGATTGGTGCGCTTTGGGGCGTATCCCAGTACGGGGTGATAGCGGACTTCAGCCCGCCTGCGGGACCAGGATGCATCGGCCCCGGCTTAAGGGATGTCACCTAAGACGGGCAGAGGCGTTGGTGGGGCACGGTAATGCTTGATCCGTAAGGGGACAGGGGACTTATCCAACTGTAGGGACGACGCATCACAGATGCGCCGCTCCCCGGACTGACCCCAATGCGGGTGATCCGCATTACGGGGCATGGAAGTCCTAGAACGGCGCTTGGAACGCTGCCGCGAGCGAGCCGAAGTGGAGGATAGGATGGACACACTCCGTACGGGGGAGGGGGCAAACCCGCGCCAACTCACCCGCAGACTCTACGACTGACACTTCCGTACCGGACTAGCAGCCTATCGTCGGAGCCCGCACAAAGTGATGCTCGGAGCTGGCCGAAATACCTCCCCTTGGCCGTTGCGGGTCTTGATGGAGATGCGTCCCACGTCTGTCACCCGCGTTACATCCCATCAACGCACTTACAACCGACGGCATAAGGAGATTGCACGTGAACGATCTGGTCGCTGAGTTAGGGGGGCTGCCGGCCCGCGAAGATGAGGAGGCATGCATCGTCTTCCTACGCAAGCAAGTATCCACGTACCCTGACACCTATAGCTGGCTCCAGCCGATCCTTGAGTCCACGTTGGACGAGGAAACGCGCGAATTCCTGATCTCGGAACCACCAAGAGTCGGTAACCACACCCCCAATACGCTTTATGAGCAGTTGGACTCAGCGTCACGGCTTCTGGAGGTCTGCCTTGTGCAAAGGCAGAGCATACATTCCCTAGAGACCACGGCTATTCTCAGCGCCCTCGACATTGAGCATGCGCTGAAGACCAACGGTTTCAACGCTGAGATCGAACGTCAACGCATCCGCTACTTCGCTAGCCAGGGAAAGGGAAACGAACCTGCCGCGATGGACCCCGCCGAGACAGCCTTGAATCAGCGAACGGCCGAGATAGAAGCGTCCTTGAGGAATAAACTTGTTCTTCATGGCAAGGATGGCAGCGCCTTGAACTACGGGCAGCGCGTCAAGCTGCACCGCTACATGTACAAAGAGAACGTGCGCGCTTGCTATGAGCGCCTGGACGCTATCCGTAAAGGCATGTCGATCTTCTATTACGCAAAGCTTCCCAAGCTTCCCAAACCTGCCACCACCAAGAATCACGTTCTCGCGATGGTTAAGTGGATGCGTATCGCGATGGACATCGTGGATCGGGCAAAACCCTACGAGCGGATCATTACGAAGACGATTCTGGTGAGTAATAGCGCACCGGATGCGGGTGCTGATTTCAAATCCGAACTCGGGATGGACAAGACGATTAGATTCCGCTTTGGATTCTATCCCGGCTCGCTCGTTGACATAGGGGTTGCGACGGAGACCATGATGGTGCTGCAAGATATCAGTGCAGCGTGGTTGCTAGAAGACAACTGGTCTGAGGTGAAGGCGCTGGCGTCAGAAGCGTCAGCTCAGCCCACTGACCAGACCAAGCAAGGCAACATAAACGTACATCGTCTGGCAGATGATCTTGTCAATGTAGCTAGACCTCGCTTGTTGTCCGACATCTTGTTGATACCACCGAGACAGAACATCTTCTTAGACGATCTTCCCCCACCCGAAAAGTCTTGGCAGCCAGTAGAGCTTTGGATGTGGGATGTGTCGACATGGAGTACCGGTACGCCTTTACTCGATTCTCGCCAGAATCTGGGTAGCTCACTAGCAAACTGCTCGCCCGTAGGTGTTTGGGAACTAAGCGTCCCGATCGAAGTCCGTGTCGGCTCGTCCACTCTTCCTCGGTCCCAACTGTCTGCGTTGGCACCTAAGGTACCCGGCGGCGCTAGCAAGAAGACGGTCCTGTCGGACTTGATGGTGACATTTAGCGTGCTGGTTAATGCCCGTATGGCCCCTGACGAGCGTCTTGTCGCTGCCTTTGAGGAGGCTGGCCAGTGATCCGCATGAAGAGACCCTCACAACATTTAGAAGGCTATCCGAGCATCGCGGACACATTAGTCATCCCTAAAGGGCGAGCAGGCACCTGCTCGGACGCTGATCCGTTGGGGCGCGGGAGCCAACAGTCCGAGATTCGAAGTAGTACCGGGCACTCGCAAACAGAGTGGCAGCGCTCCGCAGAGCTTGAGGCCACGTTTCTACGCTCGAACGAAGCCTTAGGTGCAGTATTCCTTGGCCCCTTCTCTGCGGCCTTCGGCGTGCTGGGGCCTCGGCTGCTCTTGAGGTCCGGCAACATGGGGCTGCGAATTATCGGTATGTCGTTAGGACTCTACGACTCTTCTCACGGGAAGATCGACGAGCCTGCCTTCTGGCACTACGTGAACCCGCCAACCCGCCCCGCCTCTGCGCTTGGCGACTATGGTGATCTGGCCAAAGACTTAGAACTGGCGCGCGAGTTTATGGAGCATGGGAGAAAGACGCGCGCACAAGACTCAGACCATTGGAAGGAGATAGATGCGGCGGCAGAGAAGCGAGACCACGATCGCCACAGGGGTAAGCCCGATACCGAGATAGCTTGATCGTCCCAACTTGGCTCGACAGCAGTGAACGCCTCCTAGTTGACGTGCAGTTGATTGCAAAGCGAAGAATCGAAGGTCATCAATGCCTCTCGATTCCGCGTCATCGATACGGTCCGCGCTTCAGGTGCCCAAGTCGATCCTCCGCCCGAATGTGACGGGCGTCAAGTGCGTTCAGGTTTTGGTAAATGCGTTTAGCGGCAAGTGGGGTGCCGGCTACTCATTCAACGCGATGCAGGAATTGCGCAGTCCGCCAGCAGGAGTGGAAGTCCTAGAACGGTGTTAAGAACGCTAGCCCGAGTGCGCCGAAGTGGAGTACAGGGTGGATGAACTCCATACAGGCTTCTCGCCCCATAGGAGTCAGAAGCGACGTACATACGCTTACCTCAGTTCCTGACTTCCCAGGGCGGATCAGCTAGGAGTAGCTTCGCCGACATGGGGTGTCCCGCCGGGGTGGCGGACGCATGGACTCTGGCCTGCAAGGGGCCGGAAGGGAGCGAATCAGTGAACAGGAAGCTTCAAGCAACAGGTATCGTTGTTGTTTCGCTGCTCTTGGCATTCAGTTCTGACGTAGATGCTAAGAAGCCAAAGCCGCGCGAAGAAGATAAGAAGCCGGCTACGGATCTAGAGCGCGTCGTCGTCGTCGGCGTGCGGGGTCCTGGCCGGGGCTCCTTTCCAGGAATAGGCGGGATAGGAGGTATTGGTGGCCGAGTAGTGCGCGTTCCCACACCTACGGTAGTTATCGACAACCGTAACGCGCAGGGCGATTGTGATGAGGGTGAGGGAAATCCCATCATTCCAGCCACAGGCAACAAGATCGAACCCGAGACTGATTTCTCCTCTGCAGGCGAGGCTGGCCTTTACCTGTCCAGGACGTACAACCACTACTGGAAGGGCGTCGGGCTGTTCGGAAAGCACTGGATTTCCAACTTCGACTACAAACTTACCTTCGGTACGACAGCAATTAACGGCTGCTATCCGCGCGCAGGTGGAGGAGCTTGTGGCATTGGGACGAATACCATCATCTACGCTTGGCGGCCGGACGGGCGCACCATCAAATATGTGTTGAATACCGGTGATGGCGTCTTCTATGAAGACAAGCCGAGCCCCATCTCAAAGATCGTAAAGCAGCCTGATGGCTCGTTCCTACTCTATGGCGAAACCAATGATCGCGAGTACTACTCATCGGCAGGGTACGTCAGCGAGGTAAATAATCGTTACAACATCGGTTGGAAGTTCACCTATACGGGAGGCACATATCCTTACCGGGTCACGCACACATCTGGGCGTTACGTCGAGTTCACCTGGACGAGTGGGCAGCTGACCGCTGTGAGGGATCCGGCGGGCACCTACTATGGCTACTCATATAACGCCAATCTGTTCGGGTCTGGCCTTCATCGCCTCGCAGCACGAGCCCAGACATCAACCCCCGCATTGACGACCACATATCACTATGAAGTCTCGGGTGATCCTACGGCGCTCACGGGAAAATCGTTCAATGGAGTGCGCTATTCCAAGTTCACTTATAACGCGAGTGGCTACGCCACGAGTAGCGAACACAACGGACTGGAGAAGCACACGTTCTCATACAGCTCTGGTCCTAATGGGCTGTTCACAACCGTGCATACCAATCCCTTGGGAAAGGTGACGACCTACACTTACAAGAATGGCCGGCCTATTACAGTGTCTGGCCATGCAAGCCTTCATTGCGATGCGGCTAGTACGCTCACTGAGTATGACGCAAACGGATATCCGACGATGACGTCGGATTTCAATGGTGTCAACACCGCCTTCAGCTACAGCGCTAAAGGTCAGCTGACGCAGAAAATTGAGGCCTACGGTACGCCGCTGGCGAGGACTACCCAGTACGAGTGGCATCCCACAGAAAACGCCATAGTGAGCGTTACCGTGCTTGGCGTCTCGCGAACCGACTATGCATACGCTGGTAGCGGTAGATTGTGGCGTGTCGCGGTAACAAACCTGTCCTCAATCGGTGTGCCGAACCAGGTTAGAGAGACGTACTACAGCTACACCGAGTATGGCGGCACATCCGGTGGTGTAAGTGTTGCGGGGATGATCGCCAGCATAACGATTGACGGGCCTCTTGCTGGCTCTGCAGATGCCACCATTACCAAGTACGACAGTCTTGGGAATCTTCTATCCGTAGAGAACAGCCTCGGACACAAGACGTCATACTCGTTGCATAACGGTCTCGGTCAGCCTGGGCGCATCACCGGTGCTAATGGTGAACTTCGTGACTACTTTTATCACGCTCGCAGCTACATCGTGAGGGAGCGAACCTATCCGGACGGAAGTACGCCTGCAGATACCACTTACAACTACAACGCCAATGGAACGGTTGCTTCCATCGTCAGGCCCGATGGCACGACCATGAACTATCAGTACGACTTTGGTCTCCGGCCAACGGTGCAGTACATGAATTCAAGTGGTGTGCTTGCTGGCGGGGCAACTCAGGAGCGTCGAGAGTACGCATTCAATGCGGCAAGCGACATCGTAGCGGTGAGTGATTGGGCTGTGGAGCCAACGGCTCAACTGATGTTTGAGTGTCATGGGCCACTCGGCGCGCCGCCTGAGCAATGCATGGAGCCGTTTTGGTACGAAGAAACGGTTGAAGCGCCTGTCCTTAAGCGTGCTCTGTACGCTGATTACGACGAGCTGAGTCGCCCACGGGCTAGGCGCGGAAGCTACGGGTACAACCAGCGGCTGGCGTATGACTACAACGGTAACGTAATAACGGTCAAAGACTCGCAAGGGCGAAACACCGTACTCGCCTATGATGCACTTGGAAGGGTGATTTCGTCGAAAGATCCGCTTAACCAAACTACGTACTTTGAGTACGACGTGGGCGATCAGCTCACCAAGGTGACCGACCCGCGCGGAAAGATCACGACCTATGCCTATGACGGATTTGGTCAGCTATGGGCCCAGTACAGTCCGGATACAGGCTCAACCACATATCAGTACAACGCCTACGGTCAGCTAGCCACCGTAACCCGCAACAATGGAAGCGCAATTTCTTACAGCTACGATGGGTTCGGTCGAGTAACGTGGTACGGCAATGCAGGAGAAGGGCGTGGCTTTGGCTACGACTGGTGCACGAATGGTAAGGGTCGGCTCTGCAACGTTGAGGCAAATGGCAGCACCGTTCATTTCGCCTATCAGCCTGATGGTCGATTGAGTGTCCGTAGGGAACTTACTACCGCGTTCGGCGTACAGAGCGACTATTGGACCCATTACTACTACGACGCCGTTGGTAGGCTCAATGCCATCACGTATCCAAATGGCATAGCGGTCGGCTACGGATACGCAAGCGGAAAGCCTCTGACGATGACGGTGAACATCGGTGGCAATGTGTCGCTCATCGTTTCGGACAGCAAGTATCGACCGTTCGGGCCAGCAGTAGAGACGACGCTCGGCAATGGACTGAAGCGGAATAGGCCGCGTGACTTAGATGGTCGCCTGACCGCCAATGCGGTTCTCAACGGTGGCGCCGCCTTGCAGAGCATTGCTTACGGGTATGACGCTGATAGTCAGATTTCGCAGCTGACCAACTCAGTGAGTCCGACTCTGAGTCAAAGCTATGGTTACGATGCGATCTTTCGACTTACTGGCGTGACTTCCGGAGCCGGCAATCAAGGTTTTGCGTACGATGCAAATGGAAATCGTACCTCGGCTTCAGGCTCAACCTTTGGGGCTGGAGCATATTCGATTGAAGGAAGCAGTAATCGAGTGTCCTACGTCAGCGGTACGTCCCCAAGCAGGCCCATTGAGTACCAGTACGACACTTTGGGGAATCTTACTTGGACGCATGACCATGGGCGGTACATCGCCAGCTACGGATACGGCACATACCTCAACATGACGTCGGCATCGCATTTCAATGGCAGTACTACGGAAAGCATTGGATACGGGTACAACGCCTTCAATGAACGCGTCTCGAAGGCTGCGCCGAGCCACGGCCACTATCGGTATGTGTATGGCCCCGGCAGTCGCCTGATGAGTGAGCACCGGGACGAGAACGATCTTTGGACCAACTACCTTTGGTTCGGTGGCGAGCTTGTTGGCATTACGCGTGGCAGCCAGGTTTATTGGGTACATGGTGACCATCTGGGTCGTCCCGAGATCATGACCAACAGTGCCAAGGCGGTGGTGTGGCGTGCCAGCAACTACGCGTTTGATCGCACCGTAACGCTGGACGGTATCGGTGGCCTGAACGTCGGCTTCCCGGGGCAGTACTACGATCAAGAAACGGGGCTCTGGTACAACGTCAACCGGTACTACGATGCGCGGCTCGGGCGGTATACGCAGTCGGATCCGATTGGGTTAGCTGGTGGGTTGAATACGTATGGCTATGTGGGTGGGAATCCTGTAAGCCTGATTGATCCGTTGGGCTTGGCACCTGTATCAGGCGCTATGGCTGATTGTTTGTCACAGATATTTGGTCAGTCTGTTTCAGGTGTTAATGTAAGGAATAAGACTGTAGTTAATAACGACTTCGTGACAACGCGAAGAAACTCAATTCGCCTCCCGCCTTCTTTGTCGGTCGATGATTTTTTTGCCGATCACAATTTGGTTCTGCACGAGTACTATCATGTGCTGCGGCAGTGGAATACGGGTGAATTGTCTCGCACGGCTTATGCAGCAGAGTTCATGCGAAATGGATCGGCCGATGGGAACCGCTTCGAGGATGCTGCCGATTCATTTGCCAACAGCCATGCTGAGGCGCTCAAAGAATGCCTGAAGAAAGCAGAGGAATGCGAAAAGTGAGGATTGTGATGTCAATTGTTGTGGGGGCGCTAACGGCGACCGGATGCACGACTTTCGGCGGAGACATGATCATTCGGGTGTCTGGATCGGTGCCGATATCAGGATCGGCGGGAGATCCAGGAGAGCAATGCGAGCTTGGCATGGTCTCCGCACAGACGGGTGAGCGATCATCAAGAAGGGATGTCAGTGCTGACTTTTCTACGACCATGATGGTCGTTGCTGGCCCACAGGCCAGGCGCTACTACTTCGTTGCCGAGTGTGGGGATGGCCGTGAGTTCCGATCGGATACGATTACTGTCAGTAGTCGCAGTTCTTACAGTAGGAGCTTTGATCTGGGGACACTTGTAGAGAACGTTCCGTAATCCAGGCGCTATAGACGGTTGTCCAATCGCTCCGTTGAAATGAAGAAGCCCCGCAAATGTGGGGCTTCTTCTTTGCCGTTGTCTATCAGCCTGTTCTTCGAACAGTATGGCGTCTTGCCTGAGCGCCGGCCCCCTTGATCAGGTGCCGTGTAGTGTTGCGTTTTTCCTCGAGCCGCTTGCTCGCAGATAGCAGTTGTTGCGGGTCGTCGGCGAAGGGCCTTCTGGCTTGGATCGAACAACAGCAGATCGGTAGTGAGAAGCTCCCCTCAGTAGTCATTCCCAACTGGAGTTACCAGCATTCTGTGGACAAGGTCTAGCATCCATGCGATCAGCAGGAGG
>NZ_DAIUEE010000002.1:410383-453763 GCF_036845285.1 Pseudoxanthomonas sp. | reverse complement strand
TGCTTCATGACCAAATCCTCGAAGATTTGGTCCGGTTTGGCTAGGAATTACCATTGAGTATCGAGGCCCGACGGGCGGGCCTTTGTCCGCCCTACGCTGCGCTCCGCCGCAGCCATTTGCGCGCCATGCGACCGAGCGACTCGTCGGTGTCGGTCGCGATGGGCGCGATCTCGCGCCAGGCCAGGTCCAGCGATTCGTCGCCGACCACGTAGTCCTCGCTGCCGTTGGCCCGCACGACGTAGCGCACGTCGTAGTGCCAGTGACCGGGAACGTCCCTGCGCTCGGGGATCCAGTGGCGGTCCAGGTCGAAGATGCCGCCTTCCACGGACAGGTCGGTGAGTCCGGACTCCTCTTCGGCCTCTTTCAACGCCACCGCCGCCATGTCGGTGTCGCCATCGGCATGCCCTCCCAGCTGCAGCCAGCGATCCAGTTTGCGATGGTGGGTCAGCAGCGTGCGCAGGCCATCGGCGCTGACCAGCCAGGCGCCCCCGGTGAAATGGCCCGCCAGGCGCTCGCGGACGAAGGGATCGGCCGGATCGTCGAGGAGCGAGAGGAAGTGCGATACGACCTCCCGCTCGGCCGGCCAGCGCCGGCCGTAGTCCAGCAGGAGTTCTCGGAGAGCGGCATAAGCGACTGACACGGCGCGGTTTTCTCTTTCAGCGTGGGCGATGTGCCCGCGATTATCGCCGGCCATGCTGCACCCGCGCTTGTGATCCCCGGCCCGCTTTGGCAAGGTACGGCCTTCCATGGGGCACGCCTCCATGACCGTTGCCACCGCCCGGCGGAGCTCTTCGTCGGCATCCAGTCTTTCAAGGGGACGCTGCGAATGCTCAAAGCTCTGTTCAGGGTCAAGCCGGTCGCACCGGCAGGTCACGTCGATGCCGGCGAGCCGGTCGAAGGTAGCCTGGACGGGGAGAGTGGATTCAAGCGGACGCTGACCGCCAAGCATCTGGTGATGCTCGGCGTGGGTGCCGTGATCGGTGCAGGCATTTTCGTGCTGACCGGCCAGGCCGCCGCCAACCACGCCGGCCCCGCGATCATGCTGAGCTTCGTCATGGCCGGCTTCGCCTGTGCGCTGGCCGGCCTGTGTTACGCCGAGTTCGCGGCCCTGATGCCGGTCTCCGGCAGCGCGTATTCGTATTCCTACGCCACGCTGGGCGAATTCGTCGCCTGGTTCATCGGCTGGTGCCTGGTGCTGGAGTACCTGTTCGCGGCCTCGACGGTCGCGGTCGGCTGGTCCGGGTACCTCAACAGCTTCCTGGGCACGCTGGGGGTACCGATCCCCGATGCGCTGGCGAATGCCACCTTCACCGTGGCCAACGGCGAATTCATCCGCTCCGGCGCCATCCTCAACCTGCCGGCGGTCTTCATCGTGGCGGCCGTCAGCGGCCTCTGCTACGTGGGCATTACCCAGTCCGCGTTCGTCAACGCCATCGTGGTCGCCATCAAGGTCACCGTGATCCTGCTGTTCGTGGCGTTCGGCCTGCAGTACGTGGATCCGGCCAACTGGCAGCCCTTCATCCCCGCCAACGAAGGGCCGGGCAAGTTCGGCTTCGAAGGCGTCACGCGCGCGGCGGCCATCGTGTTCTTCGCGTACATCGGCTTCGACGCGGTATCCACCGCTGCCGGCGAGGCCAAGAACCCCCAGCGCGACATGCCCATCGGCATCCTCGGCTCGCTGGCCATCTGCACCGTCATCTACATCGTGGTCTGCGCCGTGTTGACGGGCATGGTGCCGTATACGCAGCTCGGAACCGCCAAGCCGGTCGCCACGGCGCTTGAGGCCTACCCCAGCCTGCTGTGGCTGAAGACGCTGATCGAGATCGGCGCCATCGCCGGCCTGACGTCGGTGATCCTGGTGATGTTGATGGCGCAGCCGCGCATCTTCTACAGCATGGCCAAGGACGGTCTGATGCCGAAGATCTTCGGCAGGGTGCACCCCAAGTTCCAGACGCCCTACGTCGGCACGATCATCGTGGGCGTCATCGCCGCCGCGCTCGCCGGTTTCCTGCCGATCGGCCTGCTGGGCGAGATGGTGTCGATGGGCACCCTGCTGGCCTTTGCCACGGTCTGCGCCGGCGTGCTGATCCTGCGTTACACGCGGCCCGAGATCCCGCGCCCGTTCCGCGTGCCGCTGGCGATCGTCGTCTGCCCGCTTGGCGTACTCGCCTGCCTGTACCTGTTCGTCCAGCCCTTCATGGAGCACTGGAAACTGTTCGTCGGCTGGACGCTGCTGGGCCTGGTGATCTACTTCACCTACGGCTTCCGCAACAGCAAGCTCCGGCAACCGTCCTGATCCCCCTCAAGGCCGGCGGACATCCCGCCGGCCTTTTTGGTTGCCCCCCCTCGATACCGCTCCGAGAAGACGCACGATGCTCCGACAGCTCCTGGCCACCAAACACCCCCACGCCGCCCACGACGAGGCCGAAGGCCTCAGCCTGCGTCGAACGCTAGGTCCCTGGGGCCTGACCGCGCTGGGCATCGGCGCGGTCATCGGCGGCGGCATCTTCGTCATCACCGGCCAGGCCGCCGCCAACCATGCCGGTCCGGCGATCATGCTGTCGTTCGTGCTGGCCGCGCTGTGCTGCACGTTCTGCGCGCTGGCCTATGCCGAGTTCGCGGCGATGGTGCCGGTGTCCGGCAGCGCGTACACCTACACCTACGCGACGCTCGGCGAACTGGCGGCCTGGTTCATCGGCTGGATGCTGGTGCTGGAGTACGGCGTCTCCGCCTCGGCGGTGGCGGTGAGCTGGACCGGCTACTTCCTGAGCCTGCTCGAACACTTCAACATCTATCTGCCGCAGGCCTTCGTCAGCGCACCGCTGGATGCGCAACTGCGGCCCACCGGCGCCATCGCCAACGTGCCCGCCGCCATCATCGTGCTGCTGCTGACCTGGCTGTGCTACGTGGGCATCCGCAAGTCGTCGGCGATGAACATGGCGATGGTGGTGCTGAAGACCGGCCTGATCGTGCTGGTGATCGTCGCCGGCTGGAAGTACGTCGATCCGGGCAACTGGCAGCCCTTCATTCCCGCGAACGAGGGTCCAGGCAAGTTCGGCTGGGATGGCGTGCTGCGCGGCGCGGCCATGGTGTTCTTCGCCTACATCGGCTTCGAAGCGGTATCGGTGGCGGCGCAGGAGTCGCATCGTCCCCAGAAGGACCTGCCGATCGGCATGCTGGCTTCGCTGGTGATCTGCACCATCCTCTACATCGGCATGGCCGCCGTGATGACCGGCCTGGTGCCCTACACCGCACTGGGTACCGCGGAGCCGGTGGTGACGGCGGTCGCCGCGCATCCCCAGCTCGGCTGGTTGCGCGTGATCGTGGAGGTCGGCGCTCTCATCGGCCTGTCGTCGGTCGTGCTGGTGATGATCATCGGCCAGCCGCGCATCTTCATGATCATGGGCCGCGACGGCCTGCTGCCGCCGGTGTTCACCAAGATCCATCCGGAATACCGCACACCGCACATCAACACCGTGATCACCGGCATCGGCATCGCGCTGCTGGCGGCGCTGTTCCCGCTCGATGTGCTGGGCGAACTGACCTCGATGGGCACCCTGATCGCCTTCGCCTCCGTCTGCATTGGCGTGCTGATCCTGCGCCGCACGCAGCCCGACCTGCCGCGGCCGTTCCGCATCCCGATGGCGTGGCTGGTCTGCACACTGGGCGTGCTGAGCTGCCTGACGCTGCTGTCGGCGATGACGGCCCACAACTGGATGCTGATGGCGGTATGGACCGCGGTCGGCTTCCTCGTCTACTTCCTCTACGGTTTCCGCCACAGTCGCCTGCGCGGCAAGCGCTGACCCCGTCTCCGGCGGTGGAGGAAAAGGCGCGGCCTGGCCGCGCCTTTTTCGTGCGCCTGCGTCAGGGCTTCTTGGCCCAGGCGCTACACCAGCCGGCTGCGGCCACCGTGTTCTTCGGGAACAACGTGCAGGGGCCATGGGCCTGTCCTGCGGCGGCCTTGAAGAAGTTGCAGTTCGCGCAGTGGTCACCCGCCTTGTGCTTGGGGTGCTGTGTGGTGGCGGCATTGTCGGTATAGGCCAGCGCCTTGGCGGTGGGATTGGCGGCGTCCAGCTTCGGCAACGCGGCCGGTGCGGCGGCGTCGGCACGCAGGCTGTGCCAGGCCAGGGGCGCCACAGCGGCGGCGGTCAGCGTGGTGGTCAGGAAGCGGCGGCGGGAGGCATCGTGGCTCATCGGCTGGGTACCTGCGGAAGGGAGCCGCCAGTCTCCACCGGTCGCCCGGCGGCCGCATTGCGCTGGATCAATCGACCGGGGCGCCACGGACCTTCCGCTAGAATGCGCGGCATGAACGCCCTGCCCTACGACACCGACCAGTTGCGCGACCGCGCGCAGTCCATCATTGCCAACGTGCGCGAACTGGCGCAGCTGGGCTGGACGCCGGCTACCAGCAGCAACTTCTCGCAGCGCCTGGATGAACGCCACGCGGCCATCACCGTGTCCGGCCGGGACAAGGGCCGGCTGGTGGAGGCGGACATCATGGTGGTGGACTTCGACGGCACGGCCGTCGGCAGCGACCATCGGCCGTCCGCCGAGACGCTGCTGCATACGCAGTTGTACCGTCGCTACCCCGAGGTCGGCTGCGTGCTGCACACGCATTCGCTGGTGCAGACCGTGGCATCGCGGCTGTTCGCCGGCGCGGGACACGTGCGCCTGGAAGGCTTCGAGCTGCTGAAGGCCTTCCACGGCAACAGCACGCACGAGATGGCGATCGAGGTGCCGGTGTTCGCCAACACGCAGGACATGCCGACACTGGCCGCGCAGGTGGATACGCTGCTCGACCACCAGCCCCTGTGGGGCTACCTGATCGATGGCCACGGCCTGTACGCCTGGGGCCGCACGATGGCCGAGGCGCGCCGCCACCTGGAGGCCTTCGAGTTCCTGTTCGCCGCGGAGCTCGAGCTGCGCAAGCTCGGCTGCCGGCGCTGATAACCAGCGGTTATCGCTGCGTTCCGATTCTGCAACAAGGTGCAGGGACCGGGTTTGCTACCCTAGCGTCCCCCTCGCCGCCTCACGCCATCGCCATGAGCCGCCTGCGCATCTTCAAGGAATCCGATCCGGCCACGCCGGAATTCGCCAGCTACGATCCCGACTTCATCGCCACCGAACTGAAGAAGCTCGGCGTGACGTTCGAGCGCTGGAAGGCCACCAAGGCGATCGCGCCGGGCGCCGCGCCGGAAGACGTGATCGAAGCCTATCGCGCCGACATCGACCGCCTGGTCGCCGAGCGCGGCTTCAAGACGGTCGACGTGGTCAGCATCGCGCCCGACAACCCGCAACGCGAGGCGATGCGCGCGAAATTCCTCGACGAGCACTACCACAAGGAAGACGAGGTCCGTTTCTTCGTCGCCGGCTCGGGACTGTTCACCCTGCATGTGGCCGACAAGGTCTACGAAATCGAATGCGTGCAGGACGACCTGATCGGCGTGCCCGACAGCACGCTGCACTGGTTCGACATGGGGCCGGAACCGAACTTCGTGGCGATCCGCTTCTTCACCGAGCCGGACGGCTGGGTCGGCCACTTCACCGGCACCACGCTGGCGCAGCAGTTCCCGCGCTACGACGGCCTCACCGACGGGCATTGAGCCCGCCGCACTCCCTCTCCGACGAATCCGCCGCAATGCCCGTTTCCGCGATCCTCACCGATATCGAAGGCACCACCAGCAGCATCTCGTTCGTGAAGGACGTGCTGTTCCCGTATGCGCGCCGCGCCCTGCCCGGCTTCGTCCGCGAACACGGCCGGCAGCCGGACGTGCGGCGCTGGCTGGACGTGGTGGCCACGGAACACGGCAGCATCTGCAGCGACGACGTCATCGTCGAGACGCTGCAGGGCTGGATCGACCAGGATCGCAAGCACACCGCGCTGAAGGCGCTGCAAGGCCTGATCTGGGCGGCCGGCTACCGCGATGCCGACTTCACCGCCCACATCTATCCCGACGCCGCGCCGGCCCTGCAGGCATGGCATGCGCAGGGCTATCCGCTGTACGTCTATTCGTCCGGTTCGGTACCGGCGCAAAAGCTGTTCTTCGGCCACAGCGATGCGGGCGACCTGACGCCGCTGTTTTCCGGCTGGTTCGACACCGAAATCGGCGGCAAGCGCGAAGCGGGCAGCTATCGCGCGATCGCGGACCGCATCGGCATCGCGCCGGAAAGCATCCTGTTCCTGTCCGACGTGGTCGAGGAACTGGACGCCGCGCGCGAGGCAGGATTGCAGACGCGGCTGGTCGACCGGCTGGACGACTATCCGCAGCCGCGCACGGGCGACGCCGCACGCGGCCACGTGCGCGTCGATTCGTTCGCCGACATCCCGCTGCCAGCCGCGTGAGCGACGCCGCCGCGCGGCGCCGGGCCACGCTGGTCGGGTTGGCCGCGATCCTGCTGTGGGCCTCGCTCGCCCTGCTGACCACGGCCACGGGTACCCTGCCGCCGTTCCAGGTGCTGGCGATCGGCTTCGGCATTGCCGCGGCACTCGGCCTGTTCCGCGCCATGCTGCGGGGCGCCGACGGCTGGCGCGAACTCCGCCAGCCACTGCCTGCGCTCATGCTGTCGACGCTCGCGCTGTTCGGCTACCACGCGCTCTACTTCATCGCCCTGAAACGCGCGCCGGCAGTGGAAGCCAATCTGCTGAACTACCTGTGGCCGCTGCTGATCGTGGTGTTCGCGGGCCTGATCGGCGGCGTCTCCGTGCGTCCGGGCCAATGGCTGGGTACCGCGCTGGGGTTGGCAGCGGCCGTGCTGCTGGTCACCCGCGGCCGCGGCCTGCAGGTCGACCCGGCGCATGTGCCGGGCTACCTCGCCGCACTGGGCGCGGCGCTGATCTGGTCGCTGTACTCGGTCCTCAACCGACGCCACGCCGACGTGCCGACGGCCGCCATCACCGTCGCCTGCGCGGGCGTGGCCGTGCTGGGCGCCATCGCGCACCTGCTCGGCGAACGGACGGTCGCACCAACCACGGGACAGTGGATCGTGCTGGTGCTGATGGGCATCGGACCGGTGGGTGCCGCGTTCTGGCTGTGGGACCACGGCACGAAGCGCGGCGACATCGCGCTGCTCGGCAGTCTGTCCTATCTGGCGCCGCTGTTGTCGACGCTGCTGCTGGTGGTCTCGGGCCGCGCGCAGGCGCACTGGATCCAGGCGGTCGCGATCGCGCTGCTGCTGGTCGGCGCCTGGCTCAGCGTACGGGCGAGCCGCGCAGATCGATGAGAGCGATTCGCGTTTCCTCATCGTCGCGCGCGATTCCCTAGACTGCGCGCCACGTCGCCAGCCAGCCCTCCGCCAGCCAGCTACGCCCACCTCGCCTGCCAGCCTTCGCTCGCCCGCCGGGTTCCACACAGCAGAACGCCCCTCGTCGAGGGGCGTTCTGCATTCCGGCAAACGGCATCAGCCGGCCAGTTTCCACATCATCGACAGCAGCGGCAGCGCCTTGGCCTTGGCGCGGTCCACGTAGTGGCTGTGACCCACCGGCGACAGCGTCATGCCGAACCGCTGCACGCGCTTGCGGACGCGGTGATTGAACTGCATCGCCCGCGTCCAGCGCAGCGTTTCGTCGGTCTGGAAGAAGAACGACAGCGAGATCGAGACATCTTCCGGACCGTTCTTGACGTAGTGGCCGGCCGTGTAGGGAATGTGCAGCGCATCGCCCGGACGGAAGTCGAACTTGACCGCATGCGCGTCGAGGTCGGGATGCCAGGGCGCCTGCACGGCTTCGCGATCCATATAGGCCTCGCAGATATCGACCGGCACGATGTCGGGACGGAAATTCGGGAACACCGCCACCTCCTTGCTGCCGCGGATCTGCATCAGCACGTTCGAGTAGCGGTCGAAGTGGAACGGCGTCATCGCGTTCGGCGAAGCGATGAACAGCCACATGCGCGGCTCGTGGATCGCCCGCGAGTTGCCGCTCTGGCGTTGCAACCCGGTCATTTCGGAACGGAGCGACTCGTACAGGTCGCGGAACACCGGGTGGTCGACGGGATCGCGCACGGCGATGTACGAATTGGAAGTGCGGATCGTCTCGATGGTCTCGCGCAGGCTGAGGCCATTGCCATGATCCAGATGCGCGCGGTCGAAGTTGATCGACAGGTCAGACAGCCCTTTGGAATAGGCGATACGGTCCGGGTGGAGCTGCGGCAGCGAGGCCGCCAGTCCCTCCATGGTCAGCGCCGGATGGTCCAGCAGATGATGCTTGAAGGTGAACGGCACGCGGTCCAGCTTGCCCACGGGCAAGCCGGAATCGAAACACTTGGACATGAAACCCCCTGTTGCCGTCCCCCTGACGGCATCATGCCATCCCACGCCGAAAGCAGCCGGAACCGGCCAATCCGCCGTTGATCGCACCGGCACCGGCCGATCAGCCGTGGATTTTCCCGCCCCGCGCGAGCATGGCGACCAGCTTCTCCACCCGGGCCTGTTTCGTTTCCGGCTTCACCGCCGTCTGCACACGCCAGCACACGGCATAGCGGTTGGTCTTGTCCAGCGCATCGAAGAAGGCCTTGGCCTTGCGGTTCCCGGCCAGCGCCAGCGCCTTCGCCAGTTCCGGCGGCACCTCCATCGACTTGGCGCCGTCGTAGGCCGCGTGCCAGCGTCCGTCCGCCCTCGCCGTCTCCACCTCGCGCAGTCCCGCCGGCCGCATGCGTCCAGCCGCGACCAGGAGGTCGATCTTCGCCACGTTGATCTTCGACCAGGTGCTGCGCGCGCGGCGCGGGGTGAAGCGCTGCAGGAAGAACGCGGCATCGAGGCCCTTCTTCTGCCCGTCGATCCAGCCGTGGCACAGCGCGACATCGAGCGCCTCGCCATAGGTCACCGACGGGATGCCGGCGTCCTTCTTCGCGATCTTCAGCCACAGGCCCGGCGATTGCGGGTGCTGCTCCAGCCAGCGCTCCCAGGCAGCGGCATCGGCGAAGTGTTCGATCGCAAGGTCGGGCATGGCCATGCTCAGGGCTCCGCCGTCTGCAGACGGTAGCGGGTCTGCGCCATGGTCTCTCCACGCCAGCGGTCGAACGCGCGCACGTCCACGCGGTGCTCGCCTTCGGCCAGGTCGGTCGGCAGGGCGCCGCGCCAGAGATGGTGCGATGGTTCGGCCTCGGGGGAGCGGTCGTAGCCGCGCAGCGCATCGGCCAGGTCGTCGCGCATGTTCTCCACCAGCAGGGACGGATCGGGCTGCTCGACGCGCTTCATCGGCTTCCATTCGCCGCCATCGACCCGGTACTCCACACGAGTGTCCGCGTCGCCCATGTAGACGTTGGCGTAGACGCCCCAGGCCGGATACGCCCCCTTCCGCAACACCTTCGGCGCATGCAGGCCGATGCCGCTGTCGTCGATGGCTCGCGCCGGATGCCATGACAGCGCGTAGTCGCCACCGGCCTTGACCCGCAGCCGCGCATAGCCGTTCGGCGTGCCGTCGGCCATGGTCGCGTCGGGAATGCCCTGCGCATCCTTGATGCCGGACCAGTACGCGCCGCAGGCCGCACCGACGTTGTACTCGTGCAGCGGCTGCGCACCGTGCCACCCGGTGGCGGCGTCGTGGTACCAGTGCCGTTGGGTGTGCGTATGGCCGCTCAGCAACAGCACATGGGGAAACCCCTCCAACAATGCGAACAGCCGCTCGCGGTCGGCCACGCGGAAGCCGCGCGCACCCCCCTCGAAGAACGGGATATGCACGCCGATCACCAGCAGGCGGTCCTTGCGCACGGTCGGCAGGTAGGCCTGCAGGAAAGCGAACTGGTCCTCGCGCAGTCCACCGAGGTACGAGGGCGATTCGCCCGGCCGATAGATGACGTCGTCCAGCCCGATGAAGGTCACCGCCTCCTCTTCCCACGCGAACGTATCCGGCCCCAGGTGGTGACGGAACGTACGCAGCGAATCCCCGTCACCGGAGGCGTCGAAATCCAGGTCGTGATTGCCCGGAATGAACAGCCACGGCACCTGCAGGCTCATCGTCGTGCGCAGCATGTCGGGGTACAGCGACAGGTCGTCGTTGACGACGTCGCCCAGCGTCAACCCCAGCGATGCGCCGTGCCTGCCGACCAGCGGCTGCACGATGTCGCGCCAGTAATAGTCCACGTCCTGCACCGACGCGGTCTGGCTGTCCGCGAACAGCAGCGCGTCGAACGTGTCGGGGGTTGTGTTCGCCACCTGCCTGCGCAGGGCGAAGTGCGTGCAATCCGGTTGCCGCTGCGGCACGCCACCGTACTTCAGCGCGGGGCCGGCGTGGTACTGGCGGTTGCGCCAGAACGCCGGCATGCCGTCGGGCCGCACCGCGACGTCGTAACCGGCCGACTTGATGACGAACAGCGTGCGTCCGTCCTCGTAGGGCACGTCGTACTCGCCGGTCGCATCCGTGGTCACCAGTTGCACACCGTCGGACACCTTCACGCCCGGGATGCCGGGTTCGCCGGCATCGCGCACGCCGTTGCCGTTGCGGTCCTCGAAGACAACGCCGCTGCTGCACGGCGGCGGCAACGCATGGGCGGGAACGGCCAGGCAGGCCAGCAGCAGGGCGATCAGCGAGGCGCGCACGGCGACTCCGGCGGGGGCGACCGGCGGATTATGGCGCAGCCTTGGGGACCGCGGTGCCCCTGTAGGAGCGACATAAGTCGCGACCGTGGATCAGGAGCCACCGTGATGCTCCATCGCCCGTTGCGAGTATGCGTGACGCACTATCCGTGCGGTCGCGACTTACGTCGCTCCTACAGGAGCCGATCGTCGCTACCTGGCGCTATGCCGCTCACGCAGTACGTCGACCGCATCGGCCAGCGACAGGCCGCGCGCGCGCAACAGGACCGTCAGGTGGTACAGCAGGTCGGCGCTTTCGCCCAGCAGCGCGGCCTCGTCCTGCGCCACCGCCGCCAACGCGGTTTCCACGCCTTCCTCGCCGACCTTCTGCGCGATCCGGCGGGTACCCGATTCGAACAGTTTCGTCGTGTAGCTGCCGGCCGGCCGCTCGCGTTCGCGTTGCGCGACCAGGGCATCCAGGTCCGCCAGGAACGCCGATGGCGCCGAGGGGAAGCAACTGGCCCGCTGCAGGTGGCAGGTCGGTCCGTGCGGATGCGCCAGCACCAGCAGCGTGTCGTCATCGCAGTCGGCATCGACCGACACGAGTTCGAGCACGTGGCCGGAGCTTTCGCCCTTGGTCCACAGCCGCTGCTTGCTGCGGCTGAAGAAGGTCACGCGCCGGCTGGCCAGCGTGACGTCCAGCGCCTCGCGATTCATGTAGCCCAGCATCAGCACGCGCAGGTTCGACGCGTCCTGCACGACGACGGGCAGCAGGCCATCGCCCTTGTCCCAGTGCAGCCGCGACGTATCGAAGGTGGATGGTTCGTTGTCAATCGCCATGTCGCACCTCGATACCCTGCTCCGCCAACGCGCGCTTCAGCGCGGGAATCGCGATATGGCCGCTGTGGAAAACGCTGGCAGCCAGCGCACCGTCCACATCCGCCTGTTTGAACACGTCCGCGAAGTGCTCCACCTCGCCCGCGCCGCCCGAGGCGATCAACGGCACCTCGCACACGGCACGCACCGCCTTGAGTTGCGCCAGATCATAGCCGCGGCGCACGCCGTCCTGGTCCATGCAGTTCAGGACGATCTCCCCTGCACCCAGCCGCTGCGCCTGCACCACCCAGTCCAGTGTCCTCAGCCCCGCGCCCTGCATCTTCGATGGGTCGCCCGTGTAGCGACGCACACGCCATTCGCCATCGGCTTCGAGGATGGAGTCCACGCCGACCACCACGCACTGCACGCCGAAGGCCTCGGCCAGTTCACCGATCAACGCGGGACGTTCCAGTGCCGGCGTATTCACCGACACCTTGTCGGCGCCGCTGTAGAGCACGCGCCGCGCCGTTTCGACATTCCGGATGCCACCGGCGACACAGAACGGGATATCGAGCAGGCGCGATACCCGCTCGATCCACGCGTAGTCCACCGAGCGTCCCTCGGGGCTGGCGCCGATGTCGTAGAACACCAGTTCGTCCGCGCCCTCGTCGCGGTAGCGCAGCGCCAGCTCGGCGATGTCGCCCATGTCCACGTGGTCGCGGAACTTGACGCCCTTGACGACGCGTCCGTCGCGCACGTCCAGGCATGGAATGATGCGCCGGCTCAGCATGCCAACGCCTCCGGCAGCGTGAAGCGGCCTTCCAGCAGCGCCCGTCCCAACACGATGCCCGCGCAGCCCGCTTCGCGGGCACCATCCACGTCGGCGACGGCACTGACGCCACCGGAGGCCTGCACCGCGAGCGACGGGACGGTGTCGTGGAGGTAGGCGTACAGCGCCAGGTTCGGGCCGGTCAACATGCCGTCCCGCGCGATGTCGGTGCACAGCAGGTGGCGCAGGCCGGCGTCGGCATAGCGCAGGGCGAGTTCGTCCAGCGTTTCCGCGGCGGTTTCCGTCCAGCCATGCACGGGCAGCCGCCAGATACCGTCGCGGTCGCGGCGCGAATCCAGTGCCACGGTGATGCGCTCGCTGCCGAACTCGGCCAGCCAGGCCAGCACGGTGTCCGGCTCGCGGACCGCGAGCGACCCGACCACCACACGCTGCGCGCCGGCATCGAGGATGCGGGCCACGTCGTCGCGCCCGCGCACGCCACCCCCGGTCTGGACCTTCAAGGCGGTCGCGCGCGCGATGTCGGCCAGCAGCGGGGCGAGCGTGTAGCCGCCTGCACGCGCCGCATCCAGGTCGACCAGGTGCAGCCACTGCGCGCCCTGCTCGGCGTAGCGCATGGCTACCTCCAGCGGCGTGCCTTCATAGCGCGTCTCGCGCGCGTAGTCGCCCTGCGCCAGGCGCACCACGCGGCCATCGCGCACGTCGATGGCGGGATATACGGTAAAACCGGTCATTGCAGTCCGTACTCGATGAAGTTCTTCAGCAGTCGCGCGCCCACCGCGCCCGAGCGTTCCGGATGGAACTGCGCGCCGGCGACACGGCCCCGCTGCACGACCGCAGCGAAGCGCTGGCCGTGCTCGCTGCTGCACAGGCAGTCGTCGTCGACCGGCGCCGCATAGCTGTGGACGAAGTAGGCATGGTCGCCGTCGGCGATGCCGTCCAGCAACGAGGCATCGCGGGTGCGTTGCAAGGTGTTCCAGCCCATGTGCGGCACGCGGATACCTGGCGACGTCGCCAGTTTGCGGACGCGGCCCGGCAGCAGCCCCAGGCAGGGCGTGTCGTCTTCCTCGGAGTGCGCGAACAGCAGTTGCACGCCCACGCAGACGCCGAGCAGAGGACGGTCCAGCGTACGCAGTGTGTCGACCAGCCCCAGCTCGTTGAGCCGCGCCATGCAGACCGCCGCCGCGCCGACGCCCGGCAGGATCACGCGGTCCGCGTTGCGGATCGTGTCCGCATCGCCTGTCAGCTCGGCTTCCACGCCCAGGCGCTGCAGCGCATAGCGCACCGAACCGATGTTGGAGCCGCCGGCGTCGACCAGGACGACCTTCATCACAACGCGCCCTTGGTCGAGGGCAATTCGGCCCCTTCGCGCTTCACCGCCTGGCGCAGCGCGCGGGCCAAGGCCTTGAAGCTGGCCTCGACCTTGTGATGGTCATTGTCGCCTTCGACCTTCAGGTTGAGGTTCAGGCCCGAGGCATCGCAGAGCGAGCGGAAGAAGTGCGGCACCAGTTCGGTCGGCAGGTCGCCGACGCGCTCGCGCTTGAACGTCCCCTCGAAAACGAAATACGGCCGCCCGCTGAAATCCAGCGAGGCACTGGCCAGCGTCTCGTCCATCGGCAGGGTGAAGCCGTAGCGGCCGATACCGCGCTTGTCGCCCAGCGCTTCCTTCAGCGCCTGGCCCAGTGCAAGCCCGGTGTCCTCGACGGTGTGGTGCTCGTCGATGTGCAGGTCGCCGTCGGCGCGCACGTCGAGTGCGAAGCCTCCGTGCTTGCCGATCTGTTCCAGCATGTGGTCGAAGAACGGCAGGCCGGTCTTCGCGACCGGCTCGGCGACCCGGTCGAGGTCCACTTCGACGCGGATCTTCGTCTCTTTCGTGTTGCGCTGGACGACGGCACGCCGCGGCGCGTCCGCCAGCTCGTGCGCGATGCCGGCCCAGTCCCACTCGCCGCCGAACTGCGCGGTCTTCAGCTGGAAGCCGCGGATATTGAGATTGTCGGCGAACTGGATGTCGGTCGGCCGGTCGCCGACCATGCCCGAGCGCGCCCAGTCGATGCCGCGGTCCTGCAGGTAGCGCACCATCAGGCCGATGCCCGGCTTGCGCGTCGGCTTGTTCTCATGCGGCCAGCTTTCGTCGATCAGCACGTCGCGGAAGCGGATGCCCTGGCTTTCGAATACCTGCATCATCAATGCCTGAGGCCCGTCGAAGCTGGCGCGCGGATACTGCTCGCTGCCGAGTCCGTCCTGGTTGCTGACGATGACGAACTGGTAACCGGCATCGCGCAGCTTCAGCAGCGCGGGGATGACGCCGGCAACGAAGCGGACCTTCTCGTACGCGTCGATCTGGAAGTCGTCCGGCTCCTCGATCAGCGTGCCGTCGCGGTCGATGAAAAGAATGGGCGTCATGACAGGGTTTCTGTAGGAGGGGCTTCAGCCCCGACGATAGTGACCGTAGCGGTCGGGGCTGAAGCCCCTCCTGCAGCATCTTCGTTCAGGGCCGCGATGACGCGGTCGTTCTGGGCCGGTGAGCCGACGGTGATGCGCAGCGCGTCGCCAAGCTGCGGCGCGGCACGCTGGTCGCGCACCACCACGCCGGCGCCCAGCAGCGTGCGGAAAGCACTTTCCGCATCGTCGAAGCGCGCCAGCACGTAGTTGCCCTGCGAGGGATAGACGCGGCGGACGCCCACGGCCCGTTCCAGCGCGGCATGCAGCCGATCGCGTTCGCCGCGCACCAGGGCCACGCGTTCGCGGGTCAGCGCCAGTGCGGCGTCGGACAGCCCCGCCAGCGCGAGATCGGCGCACGGTGTCGGCACCGGATACGGCGCCTGGCAGCGCTGCAGCACGGCGACCAGGTCCGCGGCACCGATCACCACGCCGATCCGCGCCGCCGCCAGCGCGTGCGCCTTCGACAGCGTGCGCAGCACGGCCACGTTGGCTTGGGTCTCCAGCAGCGTCGTCGCGGACGGGCCGTCGGCGAACTCGCCATAGGCTTCGTCCACGACCACCAGCGCCTTGCCTTCCAGCGCGCGCGCCAGGGCCGCAATGTCGTCGAGCGGAATCGCCGAACCGGCCGGATTCGAGGGCGAACACAGGAACACCAGCTTCGCACCCTGCGCCAATGCGGCCTCGCGGATGGCGTCGAGATCGGCGGTAAAGCCTGCCTCGCCATCGACGAGCGGCACATCGACGATGCGCGCACCCTGCAGCCGCGCGCAGACCGCGTACATGCCGAACACCGGCGGTGTCACCACGATGGCGTCCTGTCCCGGCACGCACAGCGCGCGCACCAGCAGGTCGATGGCCTCGTCGCTGCCCCGCCCGACCAGCAACCGCGCCGGTGCCACGCCGTAGAGCTGCGCCAGCCGTGCGCGCAGTGCGGGCGGTTGCGGATCGGGATAACGGCGGCTGCGTCCTTCTCCGTCGGCGGGATTGGCCCAGGCGGATTCGTTGGCGTTCAGCCACACGTCGCCGCGCAAGGCTTCACTGCGCGCGGACTTGTAGCCGGCGAAGTCGCGCAGGTCGGGGCGTACGAGCGAAAGGACGCTACTCATGCGGCCGCCTTGCGCAGGCGCAGCGCGACGGCATTGGCATGCGCGTCCAGCCCTTCGGCACGCGCCAGCGTCAGCGCGCAGTCGCCGATGGCGGCGATGCCGGCGCGGCTGGCCGACTGCACGCTGACGAAGTTCTGGAAGCTGGCGACACTGACGCCGCTGTACGCACGCGCCGCGCCGCTGGTCGGCAGTACATGGTTGGTGCCACTGCAGTAGTCGCCCAGTGCTTCCGGCGTGTAGTCGCCCAGGAAGACCGAACCGGCCGCTTCGACCCGACCCAGCCATTCGCGCGGTTCGCGCAGCGCCAGGATCAGATGCTCCGGCGCATAACGGTTGCTGATGGTAAAGGCCTCGTCCAGCGTGGCGACCTTGACCAGCCGCGACGCCGACAGCGCCTGCCGTGCGATGTCGGCGCGATCCAGCGTTGCCAGTTGCGCGGCGAGTTCGGCCTGCACGCGCCCGATCAGCCCCTCGTCGTCGGACAGCAGCAATACCTGCGAATCTGGCCCATGCTCGGCCTGCGACAACAGGTCGGCGGCGACGAAGGCCGCATCCGCGCCGGCATCAGCGATCACCAGCACTTCCGATGGGCCGGCCGGCATGTCGATGGCCGCGGCGCCAGCCTGCGCCACCTGCTGCTTGGCTTCGGTCACGTAGCTGTTGCCGGGGCCGAACAGCTTGTCGCACGCCGGCACGCTCTCGGTGCCGAACGCCATCGCGGCGATCGCCTGCGCGCCGCCCAGCTTGAACACGCGACGCACGCCGGTCAGCTGCGCGGCCACCAGCACGGCAGGATCGGCGGTGCCATCCGCGCGTGGCGGCGTACACAGCACGACCTCGCGGCAACCGGCGAGGCGCGATGGCACGCCCAGCATCAACGCCGTCGACGGCAACGGCGCGCTGCCGGCGGGCACATACAGGCCCACCCGCTGGATCGGCAGGATCATCCGCTCGCATACCACGCCCGGCGCGGTCTCCACGGCATACGGCTGCGCCATGCCCGCGCGGTGGAAAATCTCGATGCGTTCGGCCGCCTGCTGCATCGCCTGGCGCAGGTCGGCAGGAACGGTCGTGTGTGCGGCGGCGAATTCTTCCTCGCTCACCTCGAAGGTCGCGAGTTCGACGCCATCGAAGCGCAGGGTCACGTCGCGCAGGGCGATGTCGCCGCGGACCTGCACATCGGCAAGCAGGCCGGCGACCGCGTCGCGGGTGCGCTGCGCGACCGCCTGCACCGGTCGCGCGAGCAGCGATGCCTGCGCGGATGCATCGAGGGTATTCCAGTCGTACACGGGTGCAGGCGACGCACTCATGCCAGCGACCTCTCGACCGACAGCACCATCAGGCCCTGTGCGCCGGCGCGCTGCAGTTCCTCCAGCCGCTGCCAGGTGACGGCACCGTGGCACATCGCCTGCAACGACAGCGGGCCGTCTTCGCCACCCGGCAAGGTGACCAAGCCCTCGCTGTCGATCAGCAGGCGCGACAGCGCCGGTACGGTGTCGCGCTCGGCACGGAACATCAGCAGCTTGCTGTCCTTGAGCTTCAGCACCCCGTCCAGGCGGCGCAACAGCATCTCGGCCAGGCCGGCGCGGGCATCGTCGAACTCGCGTGTCGGGCCGGCCAGCACCGCCTCGCTGTCGAGCAGGGTTTCCACCGGCTTCAGCTGGTTGGCGGCGAGCGTGGCGCCACTGGACACCAGATCGCAGATCAGGTCGGCGGTGCCGAGCTTCGGCGCGATCTCGACCGAGCCGGACAACTCCACCACCGCCGCATCGATGCCGCGCGCCTGCAACCATTGCCGCAGGACGGACGGATAGCTGGTGGCGATGCGCAGGCCCTGCAGTTGTTCCGGGCCGGTCCACTCCCAGCTGTCGGGGATCGCCAGCATCAACCGGCAGCTGCCGAAACCGAGCGCACGCAGTTCGCGGTACGCCTGCGGCAGGCCGTTGAGCGCGCGTTCGCCGGCCTGCTCGTCCAGCTCGTTGCGGCCGACGATGCCGAAGTCGCAGACGCCATCGGCGATCAGGCCGGGGATGTCGTCGTCGCGTACCAGCAGCAGGTCCACCGGCAGGGATTCGCCATAGCAGAACAGCTTGTCGCGGCTTTCGCGCCAACTCAGGCCACAGGCGGCCAGCAGTGTGCGGGCGGGTTCGGCCAGCCGCCCGCTCTTCTGGATGGCGATGCGCAGACGCTCGCGCGTCGCGGGGGTCAGGGAAGGACTCATGGGGAACTCAGTGGGAGGCGGACGCAGCGCCGGCCTGCTGGCGCTGCATGGCAGCGGCATAGCCACCCGCACCCCGTTCCAGGGTGCGGGCCACGCGGCCGATGGTGGTCACGCTGACCTGGGTCAGGTCGTGGATCTCGCGGTACGGCACGCCCTTCAGCAACAGCGGCACGACCCGCCAGCGGTCGGACATCGCCTCGAGTTCGGCCGGCGTGCAGAGGTCTTCCAGGAACGCCCGGACCTCGTCCGCCCGCCCCAGCGCTGCCAGGGCGCTGGACAGGGCATGCAGCGGGCCGGCAGTGGAGCCTGGATCCTCATGGGCGGAGCGGCGCTTCATCAGTGACATCGTCCAATGTATTAATGCGCTAGTACATTAATCCGATTGCTGCAAAGCGTCAACCCATTGCCCGGGCCATGTGTCTGGATGCGGGCGCCGATTGCGTTGTCATTGGACAGGTCAGGGGGCCGCAATGGACTGGAGCGGACAGGGACGATGAGTACACTGCCAAGGACGCCCGGACGCCGGACCGGCCACGCCGACGATCCGCAGGGCACCCCGGGGGGAACGGGCATGCCACCATCACGCAACACGCCATTCGCGCGCCATTGCTTGGCCGGCTGGCTCCTGCTGCTCGCACTCTTTCCGCTGCTGGCGTCCGCCGACACGCCCGCCCGCATCGGCCCGGACACCCGCTATCTGCCGTTGGCGCCGCAGACCACCTACCTGCACGACACCGATGGCGCGGCGACCGTGGAAGACGCCACGAACGCGCTCGCCGAGGGCCGCTTCTCCGCCCTGCCGGACGGCGATGCCTCCTTCGGCTTCCAGACCGGCGCGTTCTGGTTCCATGTCCTCGTGACGAACGGAAACCCGCTCGAGCAACGCTGGCTGCTGGTGCAGCAGTACGCCCTGAGCGACCGGATCGACGTGTATGCCCGCTATCCCGATGGCCGCACGGTGCATCACGCCGGCGGCGACACCTTCCCCTTCGAACAGCGCAGCATCCGCTACCGCCACCCCAACTTCTGGCTCGACCTGCCGACCGGCGAAGAGGTCGACCTGCTGGTCCGCGTGCAGAGCCAGAGTTCGATGCAGGTGCCGCTGTTCCTGTACACCCCCGCGGCATTCGCCGAACTCTCGCGCGACGGCCAGCTCGGCATCGGCATCTACTACGGCATCCTGCTGGCGCTGTTCTTCTACAACCTGGTGTTGTGGCTGGTACTGCGCGACGGCAGCTACTTCTGGTACCTGTTCCACATCAGCGCGTTCGGGCTGGTCCTGTTCACCCTCAACGGGCTGGGCTTCGAATACCTCTGGCCGCATTCGACCTGGCTGGCCGACAAGGCGGTGCCGCTGTCGGTCTGCCTGGCGCAGATCGGCATGCAGCAGTTCGCGCGCACCTTCCTCGACCTCAACACCCGATGGCGACTCGGCGACCGCATCAGCAAGGGCATCATCGCGTTCTTCGTGCTGCTCGGCATCGCCGCCACACAGCTGCCCTACCACGTGGCCACGCCGATCGCCTCGGCCGCGGTGTTCCCCAGCATCGTGTGGATCGCGGTGATCACGCTGATGGTGGTGCGCACCGGCTACCGGCCCGCCAAGGTGTTCCTGCTGGCCTGGGCGATGTTCCTGCTGGGAACGGGCATCTTCGTCGCGCTGGCGTTCGGCCTGCTGCCGAAGACGTTCCTGACCGAGTACGGCGTGCAGATCGGCTCCGCACTGGAGATGCTGCTGCTGTCGGTGGCGCTGGGCTACCGCTATGCCGCCCTGCGCAACGAGAACGAACGCATCGTGCGCGATGCGAAGAACCTGCTGGAGGAGCAGATCGTCGTCCGCACCGGCGAGCTGCGGCAGGCGATGTCGGAGCTGCAGAGTGCGCACCACCGGCTGCGCGAATCCAGCCGCCTCGACGGCCTGACGGATCTCTACAACCGCACGCACTTCCGCGAGGCGTTCGAACACCTGCTGTCGCAGTCGCGCAATTCGCAACGGCCGATCTCGCTGCTGATGATCGACCTGGACCACTTCAAGCGCATCAACGACACCTACGGTCATCTGGTCGGCGACGACTGCCTGCGCTGCACCTCGAACACGCTGGCCGAGACGCTGCGGCCGCATGGCGCGCTGCTGGCCCGGTTCGGCGGCGAAGAGTTCATCGCCGCCCTGCCCGGCATGGGGTTGGGCGAAGCCAGCGTGGTGGCCGAAGAACTGCGGCAGGCCTTGCGCGCGCAACCGTGCCGCAGCGGCGAACTGGTGATCGCGGTCTCCGCCAGCATCGGCGTGCACTGTGTGGACCTGGAAGCCCGCGACAGCCTGGAGTCGGCACTGCAAGTGGCCGACCAGGCGCTGTATGCCGCCAAGGCCGAAGGGCGGGATTGCGTGCGGACGTTGTAAGGCGTTCTGCTGTTGTGGGAGCGACGTAAGTCGCGAAGGCTTTCTGCAAAAAGCTCGCGACTCACGTCGCTCCCACATCCACCTTCCCGTGTGCTCAGCGGCCCCGCACCGCCGCCAGGATCTCGCCCGATTCCACCAGCCGAACGGCGGTCGCGATTTCGCCGTCGAGGGCACGGTCGCGATCGAGGAACGGGATCTGCGCGCGGATCGCCGCGTGGGCGGCCGCAACCGCATGGCCCGGATGGAATGCCTCGCTGGACGCCAGCGCCGAGCGCAGCGCGTCGACTTCGGCCAGGAACGCATCGCGCCCGTCCGCACCTACGGATGGACCACCGGCCACCTTCACGGCCAATCCTTCGGCATCGGTGCGATCCGATAGCGCTCGCGCCGCGTTGATCATGTCGCGGCGCAGGTCGAGCGCCTGGGCGGCGGTGTACAGCTCCAGCGCCAGCACCTTGCCCAGGTCCTGCACCATCGCCAGCACGTGGCGGGCCTCGTTGGCCCCCATCGAGACATGGTCTTCCGCGTTCGCGCTGGTCGGCACCGAGAACACGCTGGCCGGATGCGCACGGCTGGCCAGGTCGTTGACGATGGCCGCCGCCGAGTACTGCACGATCATGTGGCCCGATTCGGTGCCGTCCTCGTTGCCGATCAGGAACGCCGGCAGGCCATCGTTGGTGGCCGGATCGACCAGCTTGTTGAGCCGGCGCTCGGAGATCGATGCCAGCGTCGGGATGGCCGCCTTCACGTAGCTCATCGCCAGTGCCAGCGGCATGCCGTGGAAATGGCCGGCGGAAATCACCTGCTCTTCGACGTGTTCGGCCTGCTTGTCGGGGAACACCAGCGGATTGTCGGTGACCGCGTTGAGTTCGATTTCCAGCACGCGCCGGGCCTGCTCGACCGCGTCGCGCACGGCGCCGTGTACCTGCGGAATGCAGCGCAGCGAGTAGCTGTCCTGCGGCTGGTGCTTCTTGCCGCCGCGGAACGGCATGAAACGGTCGTAGAACTTCTCGCGACCATGGCGCTGGTCGGTGGGTACCCAGTCCCAGCCGATGTCGAAACGCAGCGCCTGCGCCTCGGCCGTGTCCCAACTGCGCGGCAGCCAGGGACGGAACTTCGGCACCAGGTGGTACGGAATGTCGGCCAGCGTCGAGCCGTCGAGCAGGTCGCGCAGCCGCGCGGCGACATGCACTTGCCCCGGATGCGGGCGCAGCGCATGCACTTCCTCGGCGAACGCGCCCAGGCGGCCGGCGAAGGCATCGATGGTCATCGCTGCCGCCAGGTCCGCGGTGTCGAGCAGGTGATCGAGGCGATAGGTCGCCAGCACGCCCATCGCCAGCATCTGCGCGGTGCCGTTGTTCAGCGCCAGGCCTTCCTTGTACGACAGCGTGACCGGCGACAGGCCGGCGCGCCGCAGCGCCTCCGCACCCGCCATGCGCTCGCCTTCGTAGAAGGCCTCGCCACCGCCGAGCAGCACGATGGCCAGGTGCGACAACGGCGCCAGGTCGCCCGAGGCGCCCACCGAACCCAGCGACGGCACCACCGGCACGATGCCGGCGTTGAGCATCGCGGCCAGCGCCTGCAGTGTCTCGACACGGATGCCGGAGTGGCCCTTCAGCAGCGTGTTGATGCGGATGCCGAGCATGGCGCGGACGATCTCCGGCGCCATCGGTTCACCCACGCACACGGCATGGGTGACGATCAGGTTGTACTGCAACTCCTCGTGCAGCGAGCGCCCGGACTTCACCGCACCCGGCAACTCGTCGCGCAGCGGATGCGCACCGAGCAGCTTGTCGGCGTTGCTGCCGAAGCCGGTGGACACGCCGTAGATCGGTTCTTCGCGGCGCACCTGTTCGGCCAGGAAATCGGCCGCGCGGGCGACGTCCTTCAGCGCGCCCTTGTCCAGTTCGACGCTGGCGCCGAATGCGATCTCGACCAGCCGGTCGCGGGTGAGGGATTTGCCATCCAGCAGGATCGGTTTCATGTCAGCGCCCCGCCAATGCGCGGGCCTGTTCCAGCTCGACCTTCAGGCTACTGGCCAGCTCCTCGCGCTTCACCTCGAACTGCTGCTCGCGCAACAGGTCCTTGACCGTCACCACGCCGCGCGCGAGTTCGTCTTCGCCCGCCAGTACCACGAAGCGGATACCGGCACGCGACGCGTACTGGAACTGCTTGGCCAGCTTGCGCGCCTCCATCTGCACTTCGGTGTTGATGCCGGCCGCGCGCAGCCGGCGCGCGATGTCCAGCGAATCGGGCAACTGGCCCTCTTCCATCAACGCGACCATGGCCTGCACGCTGCTCTCGTCGCTGCCGGCGATCAGGCCGGCCTCGCGCAGCTGCCAGAACAGGCGGGTCAGGCCAATGGAAATGCCGACGCCCGGCAGCTTCGACTTGGTGTAGTGGCTGGCGAGGTCTTCGTAACGGCCGCCGGAGCAGATCGAGCCGATCTGCGGATAGCCGTCCAGCTGCGTCTCGTAGACGGTGCCGGTGTAGTAGTCCAGGCCGCGCGCGATGGAGAAGTTCAGGCAGTACGCATCCTCGGACACGCCCAGCGCCTTGACCAGTTCCAGCACTTCGCGCAGCTCGGCGATGCCCTGGTTGAAGGTGTCGCTGCCCTGCCCCAGCGCATCGAGCTTCGCCAGCGCATCCGCATGGCCGGTGCTGCGCACGGCGACGAAATCGAGGATGCGGTCCACGCCCTCGGCCGACATGCCGAAGCCTTCGCCGGTCAGCGTCTCGCGCACGTAGTCGGCGCCGCGCTTGTCCAGCTTGTCGACCTCGCGCAGCACCAGGGCCTGCTGTTCGCCGTCGGTCACGCCCTGCGCTTCGAAGAAGCCGCGCATCAGCTTGCGGTTGTTCAACTGGATGGTGAACGCGCCGATGCCGAGTTCGCTGAAGACGGCGTGGATGACGGCCAGGATCTCGGCGTCGAAGCGCACGCTCAGCGCGTCCTTGCCGATCACGTCGATGTCGCACTGGTAGAACTCGCGGAAGCGGCCGCGCTGGGCGCGCTCGCCGCGGTAGACGCGCTGGATCTGGTAGCGGCGGAACGGGAAGGTCAGTTCATGTTCGTGCTCGGCCACGTAGCGGGCCAGCGGCACGGTCAGGTCGAAGCGCAGGGCCAGTTCGGGCAGGCCTTCGCCTTCCTTGGCCAGGGCGCCGGTGGACTGGACGAAGTAGACCTGCCGCTCGGTCTCGCCCCCGGACTTGGTCAGCAGGGTCTCGGACAGCTCGAAGACCGGGGTTTCCACGGGCAGGAAGCCGAAGCGCTCGTAGTTCCGGCGGATGGTGTCCAGCATGCGCTGGAAGGCGATCTGCTCGCGCGGGAGCAGCTCCATGACGCCAGGCGGGGTACGGGGCTTGATCAAGGGAGACTCCGGCTTTCGTGAACGGCACATTTTACGTGCCCGCCGCAGGCCCCGCAGCTTTTACGGGGACTGGCCAGCCGGAGGTCGGCATTCGGCATCCAAGTCTTGCCTCGGCCCGGCGGCTTCATTACAATGCCGCGCTCAGTCGGGGTGTAGCTCAGTCTGGTAGAGCGCTACGTTCGGGACGTAGAGGTCGCAGGTTCGAATCCTGTCTCCCCGACCAATAGATTCAGCGTGTTACGACGAAACCGCCCTAGTGGCGGTTTTTTTGTGCCTACGGGGCGCCAGCAAACCGCCGTACAGCCGTTTCATAAGCCAGAAACGCCTAGCCCGAATCCTTCTCTATCGTTCATTCCGCGCTGCTCCTATCGCCTCTACGCCATAGAGGCGCTGAGGTGAGGCGACTAACCTGATGTATGGACTACTGTCAGCCAAACGCCAGGAAGCGACATGCGACGGAGATGATCCAGCGAGAATCGAGCACGCGTAAGCGCGCTCTTTGCTGGTACACGCTAGTATTCTCGGGGCAGAGCAATTCAAGGGGGAAACCATGAAACGAATCGTAGCGGCTGTTGCCTCACTCGCGCTTGCGTCTTGTATTCAAGCCACAAAACCGGCCGCGCCGGAGAGCGTGATTCCTGTTCCTACAGAACGACTCTATCTTTTCCAAGAAACTACCGATGAGACAAGCCAAGTCGTCGCCACACGGGATATCGGGCTACTTGCGAAGGGTTGCCCAATGACGTTCCTGGTGGATGGTCAAAAGGCTGCGGACATACGTACAGGCGAGCGCGCCGTGTTCAACCTCGCAGCGGGCGAGCACGTGATAGGTGTCGAGCCATCCGGCGGCGGGTTATGCGCGATGGGAGACGAGCGCCGCCACCGCAATGAAATAAGCGTGACTATTAAAACGGGAGAGTCAAAACGATTTCGGCTGAGTGTGGACGTCAACGGAAAACCCGGCATCGCCCCCACGACTCTTTAATCGCCGAAGGGGAAACGCTAGCGATAGCAAAGCGCCCCCAAAGCATAGACTTGACGAATCGGAACTACAGCCGAAAGAAGCAGGTCTCTTGCCGGCTTTTGTCATGTCTTCAGTAGATCGGGATGCCGCATCTGCCCCGCCCCACGCACCACAAACCGCTCCACCGTCAGCGCCTCCAGCCCCATCGGGCCGTAGGAATGCAGGCGTGTGGTGGAGATTCCGATCTCCGCGCCCAAGCCCAGTTCACCGCCATCCGAGAAGCGCGACGACGCGTTGACCATCACCACCGCTGACCGCAATGCGTTGAGGAACGTCTCCGCATTGACGGGATGGCGGGTCACGATGACCTCGGTATGGTCCGAGGTGTAGCGGCGGATATGCGCGATGGCAGCGTCAAGATCGTCCACCACGCCGACCGCGATCACCAGATCGAGGAACTCGGCGGCGAAATCCTCATCCGTCGCGGCGACCGCATCCGGCATCAGCGCTCGGGCTTCCGCATCCGCCCGCACTTCGACACCACGCGCACGTAACGCCTCGGCCGCGCGCGGCAGGAACGTCGGCGCGATGTCCCGATGCACCAGCAGCGTCTCCAGTGAATTGCAGGCCGACGGGCGCGACACCTTGCCGTCCAGCAGCAGGGCCAACGCCAGGTCTTCGTCCGCGCCCGCGTCCACGTACTGATGGCAGACGCCCTTGTAGTGCTTGATCACCGGCACGCGCGCGTGTTCGGCGACGAAGCGGATCAACCCTTCGCCACCGCGCGGGATGACCAGGTCGATCACGTCGCTGAGCTGGATCAGCTCCGGGATGGTCTCGCGGCGCAGGTCCTCGACCAGCGTCAACACCGCGTCCGGCAGGCCGGCCTCGCGCAGCGCACGCTTCAACGATGACGCGATGGCGGTGTTGGAATGGATCGCTTCCGAACCGCCGCGCAGGATCACCGCGTTGCCGGCCTTCAGGCACAGCGCCGCCGCGTCGGCGGTGACGTTCGGGCGCGCCTCATAGATCATCGCGATCACGCCCAGCGGCACGCGCACGCGCTCGACATGGATGCCATTGGGTCGGTCATAGGCGCGTGTCACCTGCCCGACTGGGTCCGGCAGATCCGCTACTTCGCGCACCGCGGCGGCGATGCCTTTCAGGCGCGCGGCATCCAGGCGCAGGCGATCCAGCATGGCGCTGCCGATGCCTTTCGCCGACGCCGCCTCGAGGTCGCGTGCATTGGCGGCCAGGATCGCGGCCTCATCGGCCAGCAGTGCGTCCGCCATTGCGCGCAGCAGCGCGTTCTTCTCATCCGTCGGCAATGCCGCGATGGCGTGGGCCGCATCGCGGCATTGCAGGGCCTGCTGGGTGATGGTGCCGGTCATGCGGATTCCATGGGTAGGCTCAGACCAGGACGAGGTCGTCGCGATGGACGACGTTCTCGCCGTAGGTGTAACCGAGGATGGCTTCGATCTCGCGCGAATGTCGGCGCGCAATGCGGCGGATGTCGACCGCCGAGTACTGGCTGACGCCGCGCGCAATGCGGCGGTCGCCGGCCTCGTCGCGCAGGATCACTTCGACCATGTCGCCGCGGCGGAAATCGCCCTCTGCCGTGGCCACGCCGCCCGGCAGCAGCGAGGCGCCCTTCTGCCCCATGGCGTTCGCCGCACCGGCATCGACCACGATGGCGCCGGCCTCCACCGGCACGTTGCGCAGCCAGTACTTGCGCGCCGCCAGGCGGTTCTGCGCCGGACGGAAGCGCGTGCCGAGGAGCGCACCGCGCGACAGCGCCGACAGCGTCGCCGCCTGCGTGCCATTGAACAGGAAGGTCTCGATGCCGGCCGCCGCCGCCTTGGCCGCCGCTTCCAGCTTGGTGTGCATGCCGCCGGTGCCAACGCCGCTGCCGGCGCCGCCGGCCATGGCGAAGAACGCCGGCGTCAGTGCCTCGACATCGAGGATCGGCCGAGCATCCGCATGCGTGCGCGGGTTGGCGGTGTAGAAGCCGTCGATATCGGTGGCGATGAACAGCGCATCGGCATCGACCAGCGCCGCGACGACCGCGGCGAGGTTGTCGTTGTCGCCGAGCTTCAGTTCGTCGACGGACACGGTGTCGTTCTCGTTGACCACCGGCAACGCGCCCAGCGCCAGCAGTTCCTGCAGCGTGGCGCGCGCATTGAGATAGCGGCGACGGTTGCGCAGGTCGTCGTGGGTCAGCAGCACCTGCGCCACGGGACGGTCGAAGAAGCGTTGCCACAGCGCGATCAGCTGCGCCTGCCCGAGCGCCGCGAGTGCCTGCCGCTCGGCCATCGCCACGCCGGCCTGCGGCTTGCGGTGCAGCAGGCCGCGTCCCGCTGCCACTGCGCCGGACGACACGATCACCACTTCGCGCCCGGCGGCGATGCTGGACGACACGAACTGCGCCAGGTTCAACGCATGGCGCGGGCTGAGTCCCTCGCCTTCCGCCGCCAGCAGGCTGCTGCCGACCTTGAGCACGGCGCGACGCCAGGCCGGCAACGGTTGTTCGGTGAACGGCGGCGGCGTGGCGAGGGTCATCGGGTCAGCTCAGCGGGTATTCCATTCGTAAACCGTGAGGTCGGACGTGCCGGTCAGCGCCAGGGGATCGCGCGCGGCGATCGCCTTCGCGTCATCCAGCGAGGCGACGTTCACCAGCACATAGGCGCCGCCGCTCCTGTCGCTGAAACCGCCGGTCATCTCCAGCTGGCCGGCGGCACGCAGGTCGTCGAGGAACGCGAGATGCGGCGCGATCACGGCGTCGTCGAACGACGGACGGCGCATCGCCATGACGAGGTAGCGCGTCATAGCGCATCCCAGCGTGCGAGCAGTTCGTCCAGACGCAGGTCGGCGGCGGCGCCAGGCGACACGCGCGCGGCCAGGCTGCCTTCCGGCGTGCGGCCCTGCCCCGCGCTGTCGGCCGATGCAGCGGCGGCCTTGTAGGCCTCGCGGAACGGCACGCCCGCGACGGCGGCTTCGACGGCGACATCGGTGGCGTACATGCCCGAATCGATCGCGGCACGCAGCTTGTCTTCACGCCACTCCAGATTCGCCAGCAGCGCCGGCAGCAGTTCCAGCGCCGGCAGCCCGCGGCCGAAGCCGTGGAAGATCGCGCCCTTGCTGGCCTGCAGGTCCCGGTGGTAACCCGACGGCAGCGAGAGCAGCTGTTCGATCTCGGTGCGCGCGGCGGCGACACTGGCGTGCGTGGCGCGCATCAGTTCGATGACGTCGGGATTGCGCTTGTTCGGCATGATCGAACTGCCGGTGGTATATTGCGCCGGCAACGCGACGAAGCCGAACTCGGCGCTGGTGAACAGCGACAGGTCCCAGGCGATGCGGCGCAAGTCCAGCGTGGCGCCACCCAAAGCCTCCAGCGCGGCAAGTTCGAACTTGCCGCGCGACAGCTGCGCGTAGATCGGGCTGACCTGCATGCGCGCGAAGCCGAGCGCGGCGGTGGTGTGCTCGCGGTCCAGCTTCAGGTTGACGCCGTAGCCGGCGGCGGTGCCGAGCGGATTGGCGTCGACCAGCTTCAGCGTGTCGCGCGCACGCGTGGTGTTGTCGATGAAGGCTTCCGCCCAGCCCGCCCACCACATGCCGGCCGACGACACGACGGCGCGCTGGATATGGGTATAGCCAGGAATCGGAAGATCACGCTCGGCTTGCGCGCGGTCGAGCGCGACCTTGGCGATCTCGCGCGACAGCACGGCCACGCGTGCCAGCTTTTCCTTCAACCACAACCGCGTGGCGACCAGGATCTGGTCGTTGCGGCTGCGGCCGGTGTGGATCTTGCGGCCTGCGTCGCCGAGGCGCTCGGTCAGCCGCGCTTCGATGGCGGAGTGGCCGTCTTCGAAGCGCTCGTCCAGCACGAAGTCGCCGCGGCGGAAATCCTCGGCCAGCGTCGCGAGTTCGCGCTTCAGTCCCGCCAGTTCGTCGCCGGACAGGATGCCGGTGCGCTGCAGACCTTCGGCATGCGCGGCGCTGGCCTGGATGTCGTGCAGGAAGAACTCGCGGTCCAGCACCACGTCGTCGCCGGCGAGGAAACGCTGGATCTCCGCGTCCACCGCCACGCCGGGTTTTTGCCACAACAAGTCAGACATCGTGTCTCTCCGCCAGAAATTGCCGATCCGTCGCTCTTTCCCTTCTCCCTCCGGGAGAAGGTGGCCCGAAGGGCCGGATGAGGGTGCGGCGCGCTGGATGCCTGCAGCTTCGCCGTACCCTCACCCCAACCCCTCTCCCGGAGGGAGAGGGGCTTTCAAACCTGTCCCGGATTCTCCGGGATAGCAGTGAATTCATCGAAGCCAAACGCCTGGTTGAGGTTCTGCATCGCCTGCGTCGCCGCGCCTTTCAGCAGGTTGTCCAGCGTGGCCACAACCACCAAGCGCTTTCCGCCCGGCGCCAGCGTGAAGCCGCCGATCTCCACGCCGTGCCGGCCGGCGATGCGACTGACCCACGGCGCTTCGTCGAGGATGCGGATCAGCGGTTCGGACGCATAGCGCTCGCGGTACAGCGTGCGGACGTCGTCGATCTTCATCGCCTGCTGCAGCCACAGGTTGACCGTCATGGTGATGCCGCGGAAATGCGGCGCCACGTGCGGCATGAACTCGACCGGCACGCCGAGCTGCCGGCTGACTTCGCGCTCATGCATATGGTCGGTCAGCGCGTATGGCATCAGGTTGTCGCGCAGCAGCTCGGTATTGTTCTTGTCCGACGGCGACGTCCCCGCACCGGAATAGCCCGATACGCCGAAGCACTGCGGCGGCCCCGCCAGGCGGTCGAGCAGCGGTGCGATGGCCAGTTGCATGGCGGTGGCGTAGCAGCCGGGATTACTGATGCGCTTCTGGCCGGCGTAGGTCTGCCGGGTCAGTTCGGGCAGGCCGTAGTACCAGTGCTCGTCGAAGCGGTAGTCCGCCGACAGGTCGACGACGACCGTGTCGGGCGCCTGCGCGTCGATGGCGGCGACCAGCTCGGCCGCCTTGCCGTTGGGCAACGCCAGGATGACGGCATCCGCGCCTTTGCCGCCCACCTCGTCATGACTCAGGGTTTCGTAGCGCAGCTCGCCGCTGAAGCCGGCGATGTGGTCGCTGACCTTCTGCCCGGCGAGTTCGCGCGAGGACACGAAGGCCAGTTCGAGATCCGGATGGCGGGCGATCAGACGGATCAGCTCCGCCCCGGTGTGGCCGCGGGCGCCGACGATGCCGACGGTCTTCTTGCTGCTCATTTGGAATCCTGTTCGTGTTGCGCCAGCCGCGCGAGCAGATTGCTGCGCACGGCCGGCCATTCTGTATCGAGGATGGAAAAGACGACGCTGTCGCGCACGGTACCGTCGGCATGCCGGCGATGGTTGCGCAGCACGCCGTCCTGGCGTGCGCCCAGGCGCGCGATGGCCGTCCGCGAGCGATGGTTGAACCAGCTGGTCTCCAGCACCACGCTGATGCAGCCCAGGGTATCGAAGGCGTGGCCGAACAGCAGCAGCTTGGCCTCGGTGTTCAGCCCGGTACGCTGCACCCGCGGCGCATACCAGGTATAGCCGATGCTGAGTCGCGGCACGCCGGCCTCCATGTCGTAGAAACGCGTGCTGCCGACGATCGCGCCGTCGGCATCACGCACCACGAACGCCAGCCATTTTCCCTGTGCCTGCTGCGCAAGCACGTCGGCCAGCCAGCCATCGACGTCGGCCGCGCGCGGTACGTTGGTGTACCAGAGTGCGGCCAGCTCGTCGCCTGCCAAGGCTTCGCGCAGGCCGTCGGCATGTTCGGCACACAGCGCCTCAAGATGCACATGGCGGCCTTGCAGGGTCGGCGCGGTGCGCCAGGCGTCGGGCAGCAGGCTCATCGCCTCAGTCCTTCAGCGTCGGCAGCCGCGTGCGGCAATGCGCCACGCAGCGTTCGATGTCGCCGAAATCCTCGATGCCGTACCAGAACACCTTCCACTTCTCCTGCTTGTAGCAGCCGTCGGATTCGGCGTAGTAGAAGATGTTGACCGGGTTGTTGTGGCGCGAACGCCAGAACAGCTGCGGATTCTCCTCTCGCATCACGTGCCACACCGCGCGACCCAAGCCTTCGCCTTGCGCGTCGTCGAGCACGGCGAACTTGTCGAGGTAGGCGAAGCCCTCTTCCTGCGTCAGGATCAGCGCGGTGCGGTAGTTCTCGCTGATGTAGACGCGGTAGGGCGTGGTGCGCTCGAAGTAGTCCGGCAGCAGGGTGCGGCCGAAGCTCGATTCGATCAGCGTCTTCAGCCGAGGCAGGTCCACGCCCTCCCAGCCGTTGCCGAAGCGCAGCACGCGCTCGCCACGGCGCACCAGCGTGCCGGAGCCGCGGTGGGTGAACAGTTCCTTGGCCAGCTCGGCCGGCTTGGTGATGGAGACCGACGAGGTCAGTGGCAGGCGGTCCAGCAGGTCCTTGATCTGTTCGATCTTCACCCGCATGCCGCCGTTGATCCACGGCTGCGCCATCAGTTCGTCGTACTCGGTGGACAGGTTGATCGAGTCGATCACCCTGCCTTCCGCGTCCAGCAGGCCGCCGGTGCCGGTCAGGAAGATGATCTTGTACGGCTGCAGCACCTGCACCAGTTCGTTGGCGGCGAAGTCGGCGTTGATGTTGAGGATCTGCCCGCCGATCGTTTCGCCCATGCTGGCGATCACCGGAATCGAGCCGGCCTTCAGGCTGGCCTCGATCGGCGACAGGTTGATGCGGGTGACATCGCCGACCAGCCCATAGGTGGCCTGGTCCTTGTACTCGGCTTCGAACACCCCCGAGACGATCGACGTGGCACGCGCGCCGAACTGCTGCAGGGCCTCGACCAGCGCCAGGTTCTGCTGCAGGAACACCTTGCGCACGATCGCCAGCACTTCGGGCGTGGTCACGCGCAGGCCGTTGACGGTCTGCTTGGTGATGCCGGCGGCGGTCATCTCTTCGTCCAACTGCGGACCGGCGCCATGCACCACGATCGGCGTCAAGCCGACTTCCTGCAGGAACGTCAGCGAGGACGTCAGCGCTTCCAGATCGTCGCGCAGCACCGCGCCGCCGACCTTGACCACGGCGAATCGCTTGGCGTCCAGCTGCGAGAAGCGCTTGACGTACTGCGAGATCTCCTTCGCGCTACCCATGCTGGACAGCAGGCGGATGATGGTCTGGCGGGTTTGCTTGTTCGTTTCCATGTCTTTGCTTGTCGTAGGGTGGGCCTTGGCCCACCGTCGTCATCGGATTGCGCACGGCGGGCCAAGGCCCGCCCTACGGTGTTACTGGAGAATCCGCACCACGCTGTCCGCATACCGCTGCAACTGCTCCAGCGACACCCATTCGTCGGCCGTGTGTGCCTGGGCGATGTCGCCCGGGCCGTAGACGAACGCCGTCAGGCCGGCAGCCGAGAACAGCGAGGCCTCGGTCCAGAAGTCGACCGCGTTGCCGATCGGCAGACCGAGTTCGTCGGCCAGGTCGCGCGCGGCCAAGCGACGCTCCTCGGCACGCGCGACATCGCCGGACGGCAGCGAAGGACCACGGAAGGTCTCCTCGTACTCGGCCAGCGCATCGGCATTGGCGAATCCACGGAACGTGGCGTGCAACTGGTCCATGTCCTGCGACGGCAGCGGGCGGAAGCCGAAGCGGACCTCTGCGCTGGGCGCGATCATGTTCGCCTTGATGCCACCCTCGACCCGGCCGATGTTGAAGCGCAGCCCGGTCAGGCCGCCGAAGCGCAGGTGATGCTGGTCCTGCACGAAATCCAGCGCGGTGGTGCCCCAGCGCATCGCGTTGTGAAGCGCGCTCAACGACAGCGCGTTCTCGGCCGAGGCGTGACCCGCCTGTCCCTTGAACGCCATGCGTACGGCGCTGATGCCGCGGTGCGCGAGCACCGCTTCGCAGCGGGTCGGCTCGGCGATGATCGCCTCGCCGAAACCGTGATCGCGCGCGAGGAACGCGGCGATGCAGCGCGCATCGTTCGCTTCCTCGTCGGTGGTGAACAGGAATGCGGCATCGCCCTGCGTCACCTGCGCTGCGGCGACCAGCGCCGCCGCCGCACCCTTGATGTCGCACGCACCCAGGCCGATCGCCCGGTCGCCTTCGATGCGCAGTACATGCGGACTGGCGCTCCACGCCGGCGACGACGGCACCGTGTCCAGGTGCACGTTGAACACCCGCTTCGGCTGCCCGCGCACGGCGAAGAACGACACCGCACCGGCGCCGTGGTCGGTCACCTCGATGCGGAAGTCCGGCAACTGCGCCCGCAGGTAATCGAAGATCCCGTCCGTGCCGATATCGCGCGGGGGGTTGCGGGTATCGAAGGACACCAGTTTTTCGAGGTGCTGGAGGACTGATGGGAGCATTGCGTGTCGTATCCGTGGTCGATCAATGTTCCGGTCGTCATCCCGGCGAAAGCCGGGATCCATTTGGCTTCTACCCTTGAGCGATCAGGAGCAGGATCAAGTTGGATTCCAGCTTGCGCTGGAATGACGTGGTGAGTTATCGAGTGCGCTCAGCGGTTGATCTCGGCCCACAGGGTCGAGCTCATGCCGAACAGCTTGATGAAGCCTTCCGCCTCTTCCACACCCCAGTCGGCCGACTGCGCGTAGGTTGCGCCCTTGGCGTTGAGGATGTGCGGCGACTTTACCGCCACCGCGTCGACGCGGCCGCCACGGGTTTCCAGCACCACTTCGCCATTGACGGTGGACTGCGAAGATTGCAGGAAGGCTTCCAGATCGGCCTTCAGCGGATCGTGGTAGAAGCCTTCGTACACCAGCTCCACCCACTTGCGCGCGACCTCGGGCTTGAAGCGGTTCTGCTGCTTGGTCAGCACCGTCTCTTCCAGCGCGCGGTGCGCGGCCAGCAGCGACACCAGGCCCGGCGCCTCGAACACGATGCGACCCTTCAAGCCGATCACCGTATCGCCGGTGTAGACGCCGCGACCCACGCCGTAGGGCGCGAACAGCGCGTTCAATTTCGCCAGCAGCGCGGCGCCGGCGACGGGCTGGCCGTCCAGGCTGACCGCTTCGCCGTGCTTGAAGCCGATCGTCACCCGCAGCGGCTCCGCCGGCCACTCGGCGCGCGGCGCACACCAGCCGCGCGCGCCTTCGCCCGGCGCTTCCCAACGATCGATCTCGCCGCCGGACATGGTCAGGCCCAGCAGGTTCTCGTTGATCGTGTAGCTCTTCTGCTTGGCGCGCACGCCGAAGCCGCGCTCTTCCAGATAAGCCTGTTCGTAGGCGCGCGTCTGCGTGTGTTCCTTCTGGATCTCGCGGATCGGCGCCACGATGCGGTAGTCGCCGCTCGCCTTTACCGCCAGGTCGAAGCGCACCTGGTCGTTGCCCATGCCGGTGCAGCCATGCGCGATGGCGTTGGTGCCCAGCTCGGCCGCACGCTTCAGCGCGGCATCGACGATCAGGTAGCGGTCGGACACCAGCAGCGGGTACTGGCCCTGGTAGCCCTCGCCTGCCCACACGAACGGCTTGACGAAGCCGTCCCAGATCGCGGGACCGCCATCGACGGTGACGTGGCTGGCCACGCCCAGCTCGGCGGCACGCTGCTCGATGAAGGCGCGCTCTTCCGCATCCACGCCGCCGGTATCGGCGAACACGGTGTGGACGTTCCAGCCGCGCTCCTTCAGGTAGGGCACGCAGAAGCTGGTGTCGAGGCCGCCGGAGAAGGCGAGGACGATGTCTTTGGAGTCGGAAGCAGTCATTTCGGGATTCTCTGGTGTTGTGCCCCCTCCCCCGCATCGCGGGGGAGGGTTGGGGTGGGGGCAATGGGACGAGGCCGAACGTTCCGGAGGCCGCTCGCCCCCATCCCGGCCTTCCCCCGCAGGCGGGGGAAGGAGCGCATCGTGGTTACCGCACCAACGCGGCCATGATCGCCTTCTGCACGTGCAGGCGGTTCTCGGCTTCGTCGATGGCGATGCATTGCGGCGAATCCATCACGCCGTCGGTGGCCTTGACGTTGCGGCGCAGCGGCAGGCAGTGGCTGAAGACCCCGTTGTTGGTCAGCGCCATCTTCCGCTCGTCGACGATGAAATGCTGGTACTGGTCGCGGATCGGCTTCTCCGGCTCCCAGTTGCCGAAGAACGGCAGCGCGCCCCAGCTCTTGGCGTACACGACGTCGGCACCGGCATAGGCGCTGTCGATGTCGTGGCTGACCTGCAGCGAACCGCCGCTCTCGGCGACGTTCTGCTCGGCCCAGCCCATGTAGCGCTCATCCAGCACGTAGTCCGGCGTCGGGCACAGCAGGGTCACGTCCATGCCCATGCGCGTGGCGATGGTCAGCGCCGAGTTGGCCACGGCGGTGTTCAGCGGCTTGGGGTGGTAGGTCCAGGTGAGCACGTACTTCTTGCCGCGCAGGTCCGAGGTGCCGAAATGCTCCTGCAGCGCCAGCGCGTGTGCCAGTTCCTGGCAGGGATGGGTGATCGTCTCCATGTTGATCACCGGTACCGGCGAATACTTGGCGAACGACTTCAGCACGATGTCCTCGCGGTCGTAGGCCCAGTCGACGAACTTCGGGAACGCGCGCACGCCGATCAGGTCCACGTAGCGACCCAGCACCTTGGCCACTTCGGCGATGTGTTCTTCGGTGTCGCCATCCATCACGGTGCCGAGATTGAACTCGATCGGCCATGCATCCTTGCCCGGCTGCAGCACCACCGCGTGGCCACCCAGCTGGAACGCGCCCAGTTCGAAACTGGTGCGGGTGCGCATGGAGGGATTGAAGAACACCAGCGCGATGGACTTGCCCTTCAGCGCGTCGCCCAGCTTGTGCTGCTTGTAGAGGGCGGCCTGCGTCAGCAGCGCGTCGAGGTCGCTGCGGCTCCAGTCCTGCGTGTTCAAGAAGTGCTTCATTACGGCATCCTGGTGTCGGGAATGTGGCAAAACGGGCTTCGAAAACGAAAAAACCCAGCCTCTGGCTGGGTTTCCGGTGAACAGGCGACGACGTCCGGAGTACCCAGCTAGATGCAGGATTCCGGTCGACGGGCACGCGACGTCATGCTCGAGGCCTGCGAGGCCGCGCTGTCTGCATGGGCGTGTGCGTTCATCTTCATGGGCGCGAATGCTCGCATGTGCTGCGGCGCAGCGCAAGGACGGATTCGGTTGCGTGTGCAACCGTGCACGGAATCAGGGACCGCTCGCCGTGGGCTGGGCCGGTGCGATGTAGGGCACCACCGAGATGCGGATGCGCAGGCGGTTGCCTGGATCTTCAGCCAGTCGCGAGCGGTACTTCACGCCCTTGTAGATGTAGTCCACGTCGTAGGCGATGGGACGCTGGAACTCGCGCTCGATGGGCACGACGCGGCAATTGACCTTGACCGCGGGCAACGTCACCGGCGGCGTCTGTGCCGGCTCCTCATCATCGCCCCCGAACCAGCCGCGCACCGAGTTGACCATCCGGCTCCAGCGACCCTCTTCCCTGGCTTCCGGCGCAGGTGCTTCGGCCCTGGACGCGGGCACTTCGTCGCAACGCTGCTCCGTACGGCTCGCCCGCAACGTCTGGTACACCGGTTCGACGCCCAGCACCTGCGCGTAGTCCACGCGGACGTTTTCCGTCGGGATCACCCGCTCTTGCGCCACGACCGGCGCGGCAAGCAGGCAACAGGACAGGAAAACGGCGGTACGGAGGCGGGGCATGTGGCCTGCGGGGGATATCCAGGGGCCTCAGTGTAGGGATCGCGCCTTGAGAGGGGCTGAACATCGGCCGCCTGCCACGCATCGGGACCCTCGCGCCCGGCTCTGGCGGTAGAATTCCACCGCTCTCTCCTGCCTTGCCTCCATGACCCTGCGCCTGCACAACAACCTCACCCGCCGGGTCGAGGACTTCGAACCGCTTGGCCCGATCCCGACGATGTACGTCTGCGGGCCCACCGTCTACAACTACGTCCACATCGGCAATGCCCGCGGCCCCGTCGTGTTCGGCGTATTGGCCGCCCTGCTGCGCCGGCGCCATGGCCAGCTGCGCTACGCCCGCAACATCACCGACGTGGACGACAAGATCAACGCGGCGGCCAAGGACCTGGGCGTGCCGATCTCGGCCATCACCGACCGCTACGCCGCCGCCTACCGCGACGATATGGCCGGCCTCGGCGTGACCGGCGAGTTCGCCCCGGACATCGAACCGGCCGCCACCGATCACATCGGCCACATCGTCACCATGATCGAACAGTTGATCGCCGGCGGTCACGCGTACGCCGTCGAAGGCCATGTGCTGTTCTCGGTCGGCAGCTTCGCCGAGTACGGCAAGCTCTCGCGCCGCGATCCGGAGGAAATGCTGGCCGGCGCCCGCGTGGAAGTCGCCCCGTACAAGCGCGACCCCGGTGATTTCGTGCTGTGGAAGCCGTCGACGCCCGACCTGCCGGGCTGGGACTCGCCCTGGGGCGTCGGTCGCCCGGGCTGGCATATCGAATGCTCGGCGATGGCCGCGGCCCACCTGGGCGAGACCATCGACATCCATGCCGGCGGCGTGGACCTGCAGTTCCCGCACCACGAGAACGAAGTGGCGCAGAGCGAATGCGCGCACAAGCACGCCGACGGCTCGCACAAGACCTTCGCGCGCTTCTGGCTGCACAACGGCATGCTCAACTTCGGCGGCGCCAAGATGAGCAAGTCGCTGGGCAACATCGAGAAGGTCCACGACCTGCTGCAGCAGCACCCGCCGGAAGCGCTGCGCTACGCCCTGCTCTCGGCGCACTACCGTCAGCCGCTGGACTGGTCCGAGGCGCTGGTGGAGCAGTCGAAGAACACGCTGGACCGGTTGTACGGCACGCTGCGCTCGCTGGCGCATGTTCCTGCTGAGTCCACGATTCCAGATGCCATTGAGGAAGCGCTGGAAGATGACCTCAATACGCCTCTCGCGCTATCCGTGATCGCCAACCTCGCCGCCAAGGCCAGAATTGCTGTCGCACCTCCTGGCGGACCGAACTATCCACTGGAGGGAGACAAGCTCGAAGAGCTTTCAGCACTCAAAGCTCAACTGCTGGGCGCAGGCCGAGTACTGGGTCTCCTTCAACAAGATCCAGCGGAGTGGTTCGGCCGCGGCACGTCCTCCGACGACGATGCGCGCATCCAGGCCTTGATCGACGAGCGTGCGGCCGCGAAGAAGTCCCGCGACTTCGCCCGCTCCGACGCCATCCGCGACCAGCTGGCGGCCGAGGGCATCCTGCTGGAAGACACGCCGCAGGGCGTGCGCTGGAAGCGCGCGTGATGTCTTCTTTTCCTTCTCCCTCCGGGAGAAGGTGGCGCGTAGCGCCGGATGGGGGTGCGGCGAGATCTGGACGCCGGCAGCTTCGGTACTCCGCCGGACCCTCTCCCCAACCCCTCTCCCGATGGGAGAGGGGCTCGAATCGCCAGACTTGAACGACACGATGACCCACACGCTCTTCCCGCTCGAACCCACCGCCGCCGACGCACAGGCGGCCATCAAGGACGAATTCGCCTTCTTCAGCGACTGGTCCGAACGCTACCAGTACCTGATCGACCTGGGCCGCAAGCTGCCCGCCTTTCCCGAGGAATGGAAGCGCGAAGAACACCGCCTGCTCGGCTGCCAGTCGATGGTGTGGATCGTGCCGGAAGGCGACGCGACGAAACTGGATTTCCACGCCGTCAGTGATTCGGCGATCGTGTCCGGCCTGATCTTCCTGGCCTTGCGCGTGTACTCCGGTCGTTCCGCCGCGGACATCCTGGCCGCCTCGCCCGACTACATCGCCGACATCGGCCTGGCCAAGCACCTCTCGCCCACCCGCAGCAACGGCCTGGCCTCACTGCTGGCCTTCATCCGCGAGACGGCCGCGAACGCGAAGTGAGCCGAACCGGTACGCCTTCCGCGTTCTCGCTGCTCCGCAACCGCGGCTATGCGGCGGTGCTGGCGTACCGCATCTGCGCGCTGCTGTCGTACCAGATCGTCGCCGTCACCGTCGGCTGGCATATCTACGAACTGACCCGGGATCCGTTCTCGCTGGGCCTGGTCGGCCTGGCGGAAGTGCTGCCGTTCTTCTGCGTGGCACCGTTCGCCGGTTATCTGGTCGACCATCTGCCGCGACGGCGTGTCGGCATCGTGGCCTGCGGTGCGCTGGCGACCACGGCGGTGATCCTGGTGGCCGTGTCTGCGGGCTGGCTGCCGTTCAACGGCACCTGGCCGATCTACGCCGCCATCGCGCTCACCGGCATGGCGCGCTCCTTCCTCAGCCCGGTCTACAACGCGCTGTTCGCGAAGGTGCTGCCGCGCGAGGATTTCGTGCGCGCGGCCGGTCTCGGCAGCGTGATCTTCCAGGCGTCGCTGGTCACCGGCCCGGCACTGGGTGGCCTGCTGGTCGGCTTCGGCGGCAAGACACTGTCGTACGCGATGGCGGTGGTGTTCGCGCTGCTGGCGGCGATCGTACTGGCGCGCCTGCGCGTGGAAGAACCCGGGCCGCCCGCGGTCAGCCTGCCGGTCTTCGCCAGCATCGCGCAGGGCGCGCGTTTCGTGCTGAACAACCAGATCATGCTGGGCGCGATGGCGCTGGACATGTTTTCCGTGCTGCTCGGCGGCGTGGTGGCGATGCTGCCGGCCTTCATCCACGACATCCTGCATTACGGGCCGGAAGGCCTCGGCATCCTGCGCGCCGCGCCGGCGGCGGGATCGGTCTGCGTGGGCCTGTGGCTGGCGCGCCATCCCCTGCAGAAGAACGCGGGGCGCGTGCTGCTGTTCGCCGTCGCGGGCTTCGGCCTGGCGGTCATCGCGTTCGGCCTGTCGCGCAGTTTCTGGCTGTCGGCCGTCATCCTGCTGTTCTACGGCATGTGCGATGGCGTGTCGGTGGTGGTGCGCTCGACCATCCTGCAGTTGTCCACGCCGGACGAGATGCGCGGTCGGGTGTCGTCGATCAACGGCATCTTCGTCAGTTCGTCGAACGAACTGGGCGCGTTCTACGCCGGCACGATGGCGAAACTGCTCGGACTGGTGCCCGCGGTGATCGTGGGCGGCTTCGCCATCCTGTCGGTGGCTGGCGTGACCGCATGGAAGGCACCAAGGCTGCGACGCCTGGATCTGCGCGACCTGCAATAGCATTGCTGGCGTGCGCAATGAAAAAGCCCCGCCGGAGCGGGGCTTTTTCTGTCACGGCTGCGGCAAGACTCAGTCGCCCTGCTGCTTCTGCATGTGCTCCCAGCGTTCCTGGGCATCGATGGTCCGCTCGGCGGTCAGGCGCGCTTCCAGGCGATCCAGGCCGATCTCCTCACCCGTGTCGACGCAGTAACCGTAGTCACCGCCTTCCAGGCGCTTGAGCGTGCTGTCGATCTTGCCGATCAGCTTGCGGTAGCGGTCGCGGGTGCGCAGTTCCAGCGAGTTCTCGGTCTCGCGGGTCGCGCGCTCGGCTTCGTCGCCGATGTCGCGGACTTCGTCCTTGAGGTTCTCGATGGTCTGCTTGGATTCCTCGACCAGGTCGGCACGCCAGTGCAGCAGGCGCTGGCGGAAGTACTCGAGCTGCAGGGTGCTCATGTACTCCTCGTCGGACGAGGGCTTGTAGCCGGTCGGCACGATCGGACGACCGGTGGCTTCATCGGTCTTGTAGGGCACTTCTTTCACCTTGCTGCGCACGACCGGCGCGGAAGGCCGGGCGGCCACGGCGACCGCGACCTTGCCCACGGGGCGGGCAACGGCGGGACGGGGGCTCACGGGCGCTTGGGCGGCGGCAGAGGCTTTGGCGTTCTTGGTATTGGTTTTCGGGACTGGCACAGGCTTCGGGGGGGACGGAACCTTGGCGGCGGGCGCCGGGGCCGGGGCAGCCGCCTTGGGGGCGGGTGCAGGCACGGGAGTCTTGGTCGCAGCCGCGGTGGGGGCGGACTTCGCCGGAACCGGCTTGGCGGCCGGTTTCGGTGCGGGCTTGGGAGCGGGCTTCGTGGCCTTCGCCGGTGCCGCCTTGGCGACAGGCGCCTTGGTGGCCGGCGCAGGCGCGGGCTTCTTGGTGACTGCGGGCTTGGTCGCCTTGGCGACCGCCTTCTTGACCGGTGCGGCCGGTTTCGCCACGGGCTTGACCACCGGTTTCTTCGCCGGGGCGGCTGCCTTCTTTGCCGGGGCGGCCTTCTTGGCGGCCGGCTTCTTGGCGACAGGCTTGGGGGCCGCTTTCTTCGCTACCGGCTTGGGCGCCGGCTTCTTGGCGACAGCCTTCTTCACGACAGGCTTCTTGGCGACGGTCTGAGCGGGTTTCTTGGCGGCCTTGGCGGCCTTCTTCGCAGGTTTCTTTGCAGCCACGAACAGCGCTTCCTTGTTCTTCCCGAGCATCGGGAAAGCGCGCTTTTATAGCCTACCCGGGAGGCAGCGGCAACCCGACGCGGTATCATCCAGTCATGTTCGCCCGCCTGCTCATCCTCCTGCTGAAGGGCTACAAGCGGTTCATCAGTCCGCTGCTGGGCCCGCGGTGCCGGTTCGTTCCCTCCTGTTCGGAATACGCGATGGAGGCGATCGGCCGGTTCGGTCCGCTGAGAGGCGGCTGGATGGCCGTGCGCCGGATCGGCCGCTGCCATCCCCTGCACCCCGGCGGACACGATCCTGTACCGTCGTGCGAGCACGATCACCCCTCCCCCCGCTGCCCCAGGACCCCCTGATGCCCCCCACCGTCATCGTCAACGCCCGCCTGGTCAACGAAGGACGCGTCACCGAGGGTGACCTGCGGATCGAGAACGGGCGCATCGCCCGCATCGCGGCGGAGATCCGCCCCCAGGGCGACGACACCGTGATCGACGCCGCCGGTCGCTGGCTGCTGCCGGGCATGATCGACGACCAGGTGCACTTCCGCGAACCCGGCATGCCGCACAAGGGCGACATGGCCACCGAGTCGGCCGCCGCCGTCGCCGGTGGCCTGACCACGTTCATGGACATGCCGAACACCAGCCCGCCGACGCTCGACGCGGCCGCGCTGGAGGACAAGTACCAGCGTGCCAAGGGACGCGCATGGGGCAACTACGGCTTCTACATGGGCGCCAGCAACGACAACCTGGAAGCGATCCGCACGCTGGACCCCAGGACCGCGCCTGGCATCAAGGTGTTCATGGGCGCCTCCACCGGCAACATGCTGGTCGACAACCCGGAAACCCTGGACGCGATCTTCCGCGAGGCCCCCACGCCGATCATCACCCACTGCGAAGACACGCCGATGATCGATGCCAATCTGGCGGCGTTCCAGGCCAAGTACGGTGATGCGCTGTCTGCCGAACACCATCCCGACATCCGCAGCCGCGAGGCCTGCATCAAATCCACCCGCCTGGCGATGTCGCTGGCGCGCAAGCACGGCACCCGCCTGCATGTGCTGCACATCTCCACCGCCGACGAACTGGCCCTGTTCACGCCAGGCCCGCTGATTGCGGCCGATGGCACGCGCAAGCAGATCACCGCAGAAACCTGCATCCACTTCCTGCGCTTCGACCGCGCCGACTATGCGGCGCTCGGCAACCTGATCAAGTGCAACCCCGCCATCAAGGACGCCAGCGACCGCGAGGCGCTGATCAGGGCCCTGGTGGACGATATCGTCGACGTACTGGCGACCGACCACGCGCCGCACACGCTGGAAGAGAAGGAAAAGCCGTACGTGCAGGCGCCGTCCGGCCTGCCGCTGGTGCAGTACGCCTTGGTCGCGGCACTGGAACTGGTGCACGAGAAGCGCATGGACGTCACCCGCGTCGTGCAGAAGTTCGCCCATGCGCCGGCCCAGCTGTTCGACGTCAAGGAACGCGGCTACCTGCGCGAAGGCTATTTCGCCGACCTGGCGCTGATCGACGATGAACCGTTCACCGTGAAGCGCGAGGACGTGCTGTCCAAGGTCGGCTGGTCGCCGTTCGAGGGCCGCACCTTCCGCTCGCGCATCGGCGCCACCTGGGTCAACGGCCGCATGGTCTGGAATGGCGAGCATCTGGTCGGCACACCCAATGGCCAGCGCCTGGAGTTCACGCGTTGAAGCTGGCGGCTGCGGCGCTGTTCGCCGCTGTCTGCGCCGGATGGATTCCGCTGGTCGTTGCGCAGGACGTGGCTCCGGCCGCACCGGTGTCGCAGGAAGAGCGCGTCGTGTTTCCCGCCAGCGTCTCGCAGGGCGCGCTGGTGTTCGGCAAGGTGCCGCCAGGCAGCCAGGTGCGTTATCGCGAACGCGTGCTGCGCGCCACCGGCTACGGCACCGTCGTGTTCGGCGTGGGCCGCGACGAAACGGGACCGCTGCAGGTCGTCGTCACCACGCCCTCGGGGCGCGTCGAAACCGTCAGCATCGCGGTCGCCCCGCGCGACTGGCCGATCGAACGCGTCAACGGCGTACCGCCGAAAACCGTCAATCCGCCCCCGGAAATCGCCGCGCGCATCCAGCGCGAACAGGCGCAGGTCACCGCTGCGCGCAGCCGCGACGACGAGCGGTCCGACTTCGCCCTCCCGTTCCAGTGGCCAGTGCAGGGCCGCATCAGTGGCCGCTTCGGCAACGCACGTGTCTACAACGGCCAGCCCGGCGCCGGTCACTCCGGCATGGACATCGCGGCACCGAACGGCACGCCGGTCAGGGCACCGGCCGGCGGCATCGTGACGTTCGCAGCGCCGGACCTCTACCTCACCGGCGGCACCGTGCTGCTCGACCACGGCCACGGCGTCAGTTCCAACTTCCTCCACCTGTCGCGGATCGACGTGAAGGTCGGCGATCGCGTGGAATCGGGCCAGGTGATCGGTGCCGTGGGCGCAACCGGGCGTGCGACGGGGCCGCATCTGCATTGGGGGATGAACTGGTTCGACGTGAGGATCGATCCGCTGCTCGTCCTCGAACGCGGGAAGTAGCTGCC
>NZ_DAIUEE010000002.1:0-410283 GCF_036845285.1 Pseudoxanthomonas sp. | reverse complement strand
GGGCGCGGTTCGACGTGAGGATCGATCCGCTGCTCGTCCTCGAACGCGGGAAGTAGCTGCCGACGATTCATCATCGAGGCGCGTTGCGACGCGTTCTGGCTCAACGACACCCATCGCTTCAGGGGGCGCGGTTCGACGTGAGGATCGATCCGCTGCTCGTCCTCGAACGCGGGAAGTAACCGCCCACTATTCGCCAGCCTGCCGCGTTGCGACGCGTTTGAAGGACAGGATGCTCGATGTTTCAGGGGGCGCGGTTCGATGTCCGCATCGATCCGCTGCTCGTTCTCGAGCGCAGAAAGTAGCCAGTCCTGCTCCTGTGGGAGCGACGTAAGTCGCGAAGCCTTTTCCTTCAGACCGATCGCGACTTACGTCGCTCCCACATTCTCGATCCCGCACCCCATGCGCCGGAATCAATCGTTGTTGCCGCTCACGCGCGCGACGGCATCGTGCGGATGCAGGCTTTCGTAGTGCGCCACGGTGGCGTCGTAGCGGGCTACGCGCGCGTCGCCGGAAAGCACGGAGGCCACGCGGCGCGCAGCGTCTTCGCAGAACATCAGGTTCTCGGCGTTGAGGCGGGCGAATGCCTGCTCGTCGACGCGCTTGACCGCGGTCTGCACCGGTGTGCCGAGCACGGCTTCGATGGCATCCACGAGCGGGACAAGCGGCAGGTCGTCGAACTGGGGACGCAGTTCCACGCGCACGCTGGCGCGACTGCGCTGTGCATGCGGCGTGGCGGCCAGGCCGCGCTCGGACGCCAGCCAATCGTGCACGGCATCGACCGACAGCGCGGGTGAAGAAGTGAAATCCTGCGCGAAGCGTTCGGCATTGGCCTGCCGCGACAATGCTGCGGACGCCGGGCAGGTGCTGGAATATTCCACCGAGAAAGACAGCGCCAGGTTGAGATGGCCATCGACCAGCGTCGCTTCGATCTCCACCGGATAGCGCTTCCAGCCGGCGTAATCGCTCTCCAGCGCCTTGCGCTGCAGCAGCGCGTCGTACCGGATCTTCAAGCGCGCGCTGGTAGCCAACCCGGACTGCGACGCCACGCTGTCCTGCAGCAGGTGGCGCAAGCCTGCGGGTGTGATCGCTTCGCGTGCCAGCCCGTCCTGCAACTGCAGGTACAGGCGCGACATGTGGATGCCGCGCGCATCTGGATTGGCCAGGTTGACCGACAGATCGATGCTGGCGGCCACCTGCAGCTGCCCGCCCTGGCCATCGGCGATGCGGACCGGCAGCGCGATGTGCTCCATGCCCACCCAGTCCAGCGGGCGCGCCAGCGGCACGCGTTGATGGGCGACATCGGGGAGATCGGCGCGGGGCGCCACAGGAAGCGAGGAGGACATGGTCATGCACGGGGGAATGGCTGCGGTGCATTGTACGCCCTGCCCAGAATCCCCAGATGAAACAGTCCGTTACGGTCGTTTCCCGCAGCTATCGCCGCGATACGCGATGTCTTCAGTCACCGCGTGCCGCACGCCATCCGGTAAAGAGCAGTGCGGGACGCGACGGCAGCGGAGCCGGTGCGCCCTGCTTCGAAAAACGCAGCAGGCGAGCGTGCGCATACGTGGAGAGGACACGGCGTTCGCGGGCGCCACGCCGAGGATCGCCCCAGCAGCGGGCGAGTTCCGCCGCCCAACGTCGCACCGTGGCCCCATCGTCCGGCTGGCGCCGGGTGGACGGCACGGCTGCGACCCCGAATTCCGCCAGCCGGCCGGCAAGCACCTGCGCCACGATGGCATCGGCGCCCGGTGCGCGTCCCAGTACATCGGCCTCGACCCTGGCCACGGCCTCGCCATAACCGGCCAATGACGCGAAGGCCTCCTCATCGCTCGCCGACATGTCACGCGCGGCAACCAACGCAGGCAAGGCATCGGCGAGCTGCGACCATGCCGCACGTACCGGCTCCAGCCTTCGGCCCAGCGGATGGCGCGAACGCAGCGCGGCCCAGCCATGCAGTTCTTCCCGCCACCACGCCAGCTTGGCATCGGCCGGCAACGGATCGCCGGTGACATTCAGGGCATCCTCGAATTCCTGCAACAACGCGAACCACGCCACCGCGACATCACGCCGCGCCGGCGCGACGAAGATCTCGGCGACCGACCACTCGGGCCAGCGGGCACGCCATTTTTCCAGGAAGCTGTCGAGGGCAGCGGAATCGGACATGCAATGAACACCTGTAGGAGTAGTACCGGCATGCCGGTACTGGTGAGTCGCGACCACGATGCCGGACCGCTCAGCCAGCCGAATGCGGCACCATGAGCGACCGCCGGTGGAATGACGGGAAACGCGGCCGTGCGGTCGCGACTTACGTCGCTCCTACAACAAGCCGGCTCGCAGGCCACATCGCAGCATCCCGCAATTCATCCGCGGTTTCGCACATCACGTCCGCGCCCCACTCGGCGGGCACTTCATGCGCCTGCCGGTACCCCCACAGCGCGGCGATCGATGGCATCCCGGCGGCGCGCGAGGCCTGGATGTCGCGCTCGTCGTCGCCCACGTAGACGCAGTCGGCGATGGCGATGCCGATGCGTTCGGCCGCCACCTGCAACGGCAGCGGATGCGGCTTCTTCTCGGCCAGTGTGTCGCCGCCGATCAGCACGGCGCAGCGGGTTTCCCAGCCGAGTTGCGGCAGGATGTCGCGCGCCAGGTATTCCGGCTTGTTGGTGACGATGCCCCAGGTACTGCCGGCCGCCTCGAGGGCCTCGAGCATCTCCGCCACGCCATCGAACAGCACGCTGTGGCGACCGAGTTCTTCCTGGTAGATCGCGAGGAACTCCGGCACCAGCGCTTCGCGCGGTGCCTGCGCCATGTCGGGGAAGGCAGCGGCCAGCATGGCCCGCGAACCTTTCGAAACATGCGCGCGCAAGGCCTCCAGCGTCATCTCTCCCATGCCTCGCGACGCACGCATGCGGTTGGCGGTCGCCAGCATGTCCGGCGCGCTGTCGAGCAGCGTGCCATCCAGGTCGAACAGCGCGGCGCGCGGAAAACCGCTCGCCGTCATGGCTTCACCGCGCTGGCGAGGTAGTTCACGTCGGTGCGCGAGGTCAGTCGTGCGCGCTGGCGCCACGGTTCGTAGGCCAGGCCGGTGACGTCCTGCAGCTGGAAGCCGGTCTCGCGCAGCCACGCGGCGAGTTCCGACGGACGGATGAATTCCTTGTAGTGGTGCGTGCCCTTCGGCAGCAGGCGCGCGATGTACTCGGCGCCGACGATGGCCAGCGCAAACGCGGCCGGCGTGCGGTTCAGCGTCGACAGGAACAGCTGCCCGCCCGGCTTCAGCAGCGTGTGGCAGGCGCGGATGATGGACGCCGGGTCCGGCACGTGTTCCAGCATCTCCATGCAGGTGACAACGTCGAAGCTGCCCGGGCGCTCTTCCGCCAGCGATTCGACCGACCGCAGCTGGTAGTCGACCTGCACGCCCGATTCGAGCCTGTGCAGGCGACCCACCTTGACCAGTTCCGGCGCCAGGTCGATCGCGGTGACCAACGCCCCTTCGCGCGCCAGCGCCTCACTGAGCAACCCGCCGCCGCAGCCGACGTCGAGCGCCGTCGCGTTCGACAGCGTCGCGCGGTCGCGCACGTACTGCAGGCGCACCGGATTCAGCGCGTGCAGGGCCTTCTGGGGGCCGTCCGGGTCCCACCAGCGGTTGGCCAGCGCGCCGAACTTGTCGAGTTCGGCCTGGGTGAAGTTGTCGTCGCGGGGGGCAGTCGTGGTCGTCATGGCGTCATTGTAGAGGGCGCTGAGCAGGCAACGTGTCATTCCGTCGTCCCAGCGAACGCTGGGACCCATCTTGCTCTTGCGAGCAGCAGCACCGGAAACAGCAAACGCAACGTCCACATGGATCCCAGCGTTCGCTGGGATGACGCGGTCACGACAGGCGAATGCCCGCAATCCGCTCGCGCCACTGCCGTGCATTGGCGATGACGCCATCGATGTCCATCTCCACCAGCACGCGCTGAAGGAGCTTCGGCCGGCCGGCGATCCACACGTCGCTGACCTGCTGGCGACCGGTCGCGTAGATCAGCTGCGACACCACGTGATGCAGCGGCTGGGTTTCCAGCGCGGACAGGTCGACGCAGACCAGGTCGGCCTCCTTGCCCGGCTCGATGGAACCGATGCGGTCGTCAAAGCCGATCGCCTTCGCGCCGCCCAGCGTGGCGGCACGCAGCGCACTGAATGCATCCAGCGCCGCAGCGTCCTGCGCCACCGCCTTGGCCAGCAGCGCGGCCGTGCGGGTTTCGCTGAACATGTCGAGGTCGTTGTTGCTGGCGCAACCGTCGGTACCCACGGCCAGCGTCACGCCCGCGCGCTCCAGCGCGCAGGCCGGACAGAAGCCGGACGCCAGCTTGAGGTTCGATTCCGGGCAATGCACCACACTGACGCCACGCTCGGCGCAGAGATGGATCTCCGCCTCTGTCAGCTGGGTCATGTGGATGGCGATCAGGCGATCGTTGACCAGGCCCAGCCGGTCGAGACGCGCGATCGGACGCTGGCCGTGTTTTTCCAGCGACTGTTCCACTTCCTGCGCGGTCTCGTGCAGGTGCAGATGTACCGGCACATCCAACTGGTCGGAGAGCATGCGCACGCGTTCGAAATTCGCGTCATTCACGGTGTACGGTGCATGCGGCGCGAACGCGGTGGCGATCAGCGCGTCGTCGCGCCATTGGTCGTGCACCTCGCCCGCCTTCTCGAAGTACTCGTCATCCGACGCGGCCCAGGCCGTCGGGAAGTCGATCACCGGCAGACCGACGCGCGCACGGAAGCCGTGATGCCTGTAGGTCGCCGCCTGCACGCCGGGGAAGAAGTAGTTCTCGTTGACGCAGGTGGTACCGCCACGCAGCATCTCGGCGATCGCCAAGGTGATGCCGTCGGCGACGAAGTCGGGGCCGATCACCGCGCCCTCGATGGGCCAGATGTGCTCCTGCAGCCAGACCTTCAGCGGCAGGTCGTCGGCCACGCCGCGCAGCAGCGTCATCGGATTGTGCGTATGCGCGTTGACCAGGCCCGGGATCAGCGCGGCATCGGGGCGCGAGATGGTCTCGCGCGGGGCGAAGCGCGCGTGCGCCTCGGCCACCGGGAGTACCGCGACGATGCGGCCGCCGGTGACGGCGACCGCATGGTGCTCCAGTACCACCCCGTGTGGGACGACCGGCACCACGAAACCGGCTTCGATCAACAGGTCGCAGGTATCAGGCGCAGTGTCGGTCATGCGGGGTCAGATTCCGAAGCCCAGGGTGTAGGTGATGCCGAACGCGCCGGCGCCGAACAGCAGCCAGCACAGCAACATCAGCGCCAGCGCGCGGCCGTAGCCCAGCCTGGGCACGCCGGCGAACAGCTTCGGCAGCGTGGCGTTCCAGCACAGCATGACGCCCAGCCCGGCGATCAACACGCCGACCGCCCAGATGCCCAGGTAGAGCATGAGCTGTTCCATCACTTCACGCGGCTGACGTATTCGCCGGTGCGGGTGTCGACCTTGATGACCTCTTCCTGGCCGACGAACAGCGGCACGCGCACGACGGCGCCGGTTTCCAGCGTGGCCGGCTTGCCGCCGGTGCCGGCGGTATCGCCCTTCACGCCCGGGTCGGTCTCGGTGATCTGCAACTCGACGAAGTTCGGTGGGGTCACCTGGATCGGGTTGCCGTTCCACAGGGTCACCACGCAGTCTTCCTCGCCCTTCAGCCACTTCTCGGCGCCGCCCATGCCGGCCTTGTCGGCCTGCACCTGCTCGAAGGTCTCCTGCTGCATGAAGTGCCAGTACTCGCCATCGGAATACAGGTACTGCATGTCGGTATCCACCACGTCCGCCGCTTCGACCGAGTCGGTGCTCTTCATGGTGATTTCCTGCACGCGGCCGCTCTTGATCAGGCGGTACTTCACGCGGGTGAACGCCTGGCCCTTGCCCGGCTTCACGTACTCGGTATCGCTGATGATGGCCGGTTCGTTGTGGATCAGGATCTTCATCCCGTTCTTGACGTCGTTCATGCCGTAACTGGCCATGCATGTGCTCCTGAGGGTAAGGCGTACCCGCCGCGCGAGGCGGCCGGCCGGATAGAATGTGGGGACCCGCCGGACCCGGCGGGTGCTTGTTTTCAGACCCGACATGATAACCGCAGCCCCCTACCCCCGACAGCCCGCCCCCCCGGCGATCCGCTGGCAGCAAGCCTGGCGCGATGCCGTGCGAGAGCCGCGCGAACTGCTGTCGATGCTGGGACTGGCGCCGCTGGCGGGCCGGGTGTCGGACGAAGCCGCCGCGCAGTTCCCGCTGCGCGTGCCCCGCGGATTCGTGGCCCGCATGCGCCATGGCGACCCGCACGACCCGTTGCTGCGGCAGGTGCTTCCGCTGGACGACGAGATGCGGCCGGTCCGCGGCTACGGCCTGGACGCGGTCGGCGATGGGGCCGCCCGCACAGGGACCGGCGTGATCCAGAAGTACCGCGGCCGTGCCCTGCTGGTGGCGACCGGCAGCTGCGCGATCAACTGCCGCTACTGTTTCCGCCGGCATTTCCCCTATTCGGACGAAACCGCCGCCCGCGACCACTGGCGCGAGGCGGTGGACCTGATCCGCGACGACGCCAGCGTCGAGGAAGTCCTGCTGTCCGGCGGCGACCCGCTGTCACTGTCGGACGCCAAGCTCGCCGAACTCACCGATGCGCTGGCCGGCATCCCGCACCTGCGCCGCCTGCGCATCCACAGCCGGCTGCCGGTGGTCCTGCCCGAGCGCGTCGACGACGGCCTGCTGGCCTGGCTGGCCACCCTGCCCTGGCCGGTGACCCTGGTCATCCATGCCAACCATGCCAACGAATTCGACGGCACGGTCGATGCCGCGCTGCGTCGCCTGCGCGATGCCGGGGTGCACCTGCTGAACCAGGCGGTGCTGCTGCGCGGCGTGAACGACGGGGTCGACGCGCTCGCGGACCTCAGCGAGCGTGGCTTCGCGGCCGGCGTGCTGCCGTATTACCTGCACCAGGTGGACCGGGTGGCCGGCGCGGCCCATTTCGAGGTCGACGACGCGCGGGCGAAAGCCCTGCATGCGGCATTGGCCGCCCGGCTTTCCGGCTACCTGGTGCCACGCCTGGTGCGGGAAGTGGCCGGCGATACCGGCAAGCGTCCGCTCTGACGCGCGTGATGCGGGCCGAGTCCGCATCTGCGACGCCTGCATTGGACTCATCTCACGCGTTCGGGTATTAAACGCGCACCCCTCGCGGACACCACGCTGCATGCAGATCGGCAAAGACACCACGCTACGACTGACCTTGGTGGACGACAGTGCGGAGGATGCGGAAGCGATCGTCTCCACGCTGCGCAACGGCGGTATCGCCGTCCGCCCCCTGCGACCGCTCGACGCAGGCGAACTCGGGCAGATGGTGGCCGCCCAGCCGATGGACCTGCTGCTCGCCTCGCGCACGGCCAAGGGCATCCCGCTGGCCACCGTGCTGGGCCAGGTCGACGCCAGCGGCAAGGACATTCCGGTCATCGTGCTCGCCGACGGGATCAGCGAGGCGGACCTGCTTGCCGACCAGGCGGCCGGCGCGCGTGCGGTCGCCCTGCGCGGCCGCCCCGAACACGTATTGACCGTGCTCCGCCGCGAATGGGCCGATCTGGATGCCCGCCGTTCGCAACGCCGTCTGGAAGGCCAGATGCGCGAGACCGAGCGGCGCTGCGATGCGCTGATCTCGTCCTCGCGCGATCCGATCGCCTACATCCACGAAGGCATGCATATCCGCGCCAACGACGCCTACCTGGAAATGTTCGGCTTCGAGTCGTTCGAGGACGTGGAAGGCCTGTCGCTGCTGGACCTGGTGGCGCCGCAGTACGTCAACGATTTCAAGACGCTGCTGAAGAAGCTCAGCAAGGGCGAACCGCCGCCGCCACGTTTCGAACTCGAAGCGCGCAGCATCGACGGCGACAGCTTCCCGGCCACGCTCGAGTTCGCCACCGCCACTTACGAGGGCGAGGCCTGCGTGCAGGTGGTGTTCCGCCGCCGCGAGGAGTTCGACCCCGAACTCGCCCGCGAAGTCGAGGACCTGCGCCAGCGCGACATGGTCACCGGCCTGCTCAACCGCCCCACCTTCCTGCGCGAGCTGGAAAACGCGGTAGCCAAGGTCGCCCGCGGCGAAGACCAGTACGCGCTGCTGCTGGTCGAACCCGACCACTACCAGCGCCTGCTGCAGGACATCGGCATCGACTCGGCCGATGCGCTGGCCGCCTCGCTCGCTGCCCGGCTGTCCGAAAAGCTCGACGAGGGCACCATCGCCGCACGCTTCGGCGAGCGTACCTTCGCCGTCCTGCTGCGCGGCAACCACGCCCAGACGGCAATGCTGGCCGAAAAACTACGCGCATCCTTCGCCTCGCATGTCTTCAACGTGGGCGAGCGTTCGGCGTCGGTCACCGCCAGCATCGGTGGCGTGCAGATCGGCGAGAAGATCGCCAGCGTCGGCCCCGTGCTGACGCGCGCGACGGACGGCCTGCAGACCGCCACCAACCTGGGCGGCAACCGCTTCGAGATCTTCGACCCGGGCGCGGTGGACCGCGCCGAGGAAGAGCGGGTGCAGAACTGGATCCAGCGCCTGCAGGAAGCCCTGCAGGATGGCAGCTTCCGCCTGCACTACCAGCCGGTCGTCAGCCTGCAGGGCGAGCCGGGCGAAGTGTACGAAGCGCTGCTGCGGCTGGAATCCAATGGCGAGGTCGTGCTGCCGCAGTCCTTCATCGGCATCGCCGAAGACAACGGCCTGCTCGATGCCATCGACCGTTGGGTGGTCAACCACGCCATCGAAGTACTGGCCGAGCGCAGGCGTGCCGGCCGCGATACCCGCCTGGTCGTCAAGGTCAGTCCCGCATCGTTCGCCGACAACCGCCTGCTGGACCTGATCGCCAGGCAGTTGGCCGCGCTTGACGTGCCCGGCGACCGCCTGTGGCTGCAGACACCGGAAGCGAAGGTGTTCACGCACCTGCGGCAGGCGCAGGCCTTCCAGTCCGCGGCCGCCAGGCTCGGGTGCCAGGTGGGCCTGGAGCATTTCGGCGCCGGCCTGGATTCGTTCCAGTTGCTGTCGCACTTCCAGCCGACCTTCCTCAAGATCGACCGGGTCTTCAGCGACGACCTCGGCAAGAACACCGAGCACCAGCAGAAGGTCCGCGAGATCGCCGAACGCGCGCAGGCGCTGGGCATCCTGACCATGGCCGAGCATGTGCAGGATGCCGCCACGATGTCCTTCCTGTTCACCGCCAGCCTCGATTACGTGGAAGGCAATTTCCTGGCTGCGCCCGGCCCGGTGATGAACTACGACTTCAGCTGATCGACCGCTTCGTTCCGCGGAAGAAAGAAACCCGCCTTCCGGCGGGTTTCTTTTTCATGCCCCTGCAAGCGCAGGTCAGGCGAACGTGCCCTGCTTGGCGCGCAGCGCGGCGATGCGGTCTTCCAGCGGCGGATGGCTGAGGAACAGCTTCTTCATGCCGTGGCCGATGCCGCCGGCGATGCCGAACGCTTCCACCTGCGCCGGCAGTGTGCTCGGACGCTGATGCTGGTTGAGGCGCTCCAGCGCGGCGATCATCTTCTGCCGGCCGGCCAGCGTGGCGCCGCCATGGTCGGCACGGAATTCGCGGCGGCGGGAGAACCACATCGCGATCATCGTCGCGAACAGGCCGAAGACGACTTCCAGCGCCATCACGATGATGTAGTAACCGAAGCCGCGGCCGCCGCCCTCGCGGTTGCCGGACAGGAAGCTGTCGACGATGCCGCCCACCACGCGCGCCAGCACGATGACGAAGGTGTTCAACACGCCCTGCAGCAGCGCCATGGTCACCATGTCGCCGTTGGCGACGTGCGACACCTCATGGCCCAGCACGGCTTCGGCTTCGTCCTGCGTCATCGAGCGCAACAGGCCGGTGGACACGGCGACCAGTGCGTTGTTGCGGTTCGCACCGGTGGCGAAGGCGTTGATTTCCGGGGCGTCGTAGACGGCGACCTCCGGCATGCCGATGCCGGCGGCCTGCGCCTGCCGCTGCACGGTGGCCATCAGCCAGCGCTCGGCATCGTTGCGCGGCTGGGTGATGACCTGTGCGCCGGTCGCGCGCTTGGCCATCCACTTCGAGGTCAGCAGCGAGACCAGCGAACCACCGAAACCGAAGATCGCGGCCATGACCAGCAGCCCGCCCATCTGGCTGGAATTGACGCCCAGGAGGGACATGACCACGCTGGCGAGGGCCAGCACGGCGAGGTTGGTGGCGAGGAACAGGGCGACGCGCGTGAACAAGACAGGAATCTCCGGAATGAGTGGTACGCAAACGGTTACGCCCGCAGAATTGCGGCTGCGTCCGGATGAATTCAAGCGACTTGCTGACTGCGTGGTTCAGCTTCCATCTCTTGCTGACGAATGACCGACACCGATCCCTCCCTGTATCGCGGCCGTTTCGCACCCTCGCCCACCGGCCGGCTGCACGTCGGGTCGCTGGTCGCCGCGCTGGGCAGCTGGCTGCTGGCGCGGCATCACGGCGGCGAATGGCTCATCCGCGTGGAAGACCTCGACCCACCGCGCGAAGTAGCCGGTGCCGCGCAAGTGCAGCTGGATACGCTGGCCGCCTTGGGCATGGTGTCGGACCGGCCTGTCGTGTGGCAGAGCACGCGACATGACCTGTATGCCGACGCATTGGCTCGCCTGCTGGCAGACGGCCATGCCTTCGAGTGCCGTTGCAGCCGCAGCGACCTGGCCGCCGCCGGCGGCATCCATCGCGCCTGCATGGCGACCGATCCTGCACGCAGGCCCGCCATCCGCCTGCGCGTGCCCGACGGCACGGAGGTGTCGTTCGACGATGGCCTGCAGGGCGTGGTCGTCCAGCGCGTCGACCGCGAAGTCGGCGACGTCGTCCTGCGTCGCGCCGATGGGTTCTGGGCGTACCAGCTGGCGGTCGTCGTCGACGATGCCGGGCAGGCCGTCACCGACGTCGTGCGCGGCGCCGACCTGCTCGACTCCACGCCGCGGCAGATCCTGCTGCAACAGGCGCTCGGCCTGCGCACGCCGCGTTACCTGCACCTGCCGTTGATCGTCGACGCCGACGGCACCAAGCTGTCGAAATCGATCGCCTCGCTCCCCATCGACCACGACGCACCCTTGCCCGCGTTGCGGACGGCCTGGCAGGCCCTGGGCCAGGCGGCCACGGCGCTCGATGGCATCACCGCAGTGAAGGCCGCCATGCAGGTCGCACAGCGGGAGTTCGCACCCGAATGCCTGCCCAAAGTGACATCACTTGCGTTCGCTGCAGCGCACAACAATGCTGCCGCAGGCGCTGTCTAGAATCGGACAGCCGTCGGCCTGCGACGGTCCAAGGAGATTTCCCTCATGACATCGCGCGTCGCCCTGGTTACCGGAGGCACCGGAGGTATCGGTACCGCCATCTGCAAGAAGCTGGCCGACATGGGTCACAAGGTCGCCACCAATTACCGCAACGAAGAGAAGGCGCGCGCGTGGCAGGCGCAGATGAAGGCCGACGGATACGATTTCGCGCTGGTGAAGGGCGACGTGACCTCGCCCGATGAAGCGCAGGCCATGGTGAAGGAGGTCGAACAGACGCTCGGCCCGGTCGAGGTGCTGATCAACAACGCCGGCATCACCCGCGACGGCACCTTCCACAAGATGTCCTCCTCGCAATGGGGCGATGTCATCAACACCAACCTCAACTCGGTGTTCAACGTCACCCGTCCGGTGATCGATGGCATGCGCGAGCGCAAGTGGGGCCGCATCATCCAGATCAGCTCGATCAACGGCCTGAAAGGCCAATACGGCCAGGCCAACTACGCCGCGGCCAAGGCAGGCATGCACGGCTTCACCATTTCGCTGGCGCGCGAGAACGCCAAGCTCGGCATCACCGTCAACACCGTTTCGCCCGGCTACGTGGCCACCGACATGGTGATGGCGGTGCCGGAGGAAGTCCGCGCCAAGATCGCCGCCGACATCCCCACCGGCCGCCTCGGCAAGCCGGAAGAGATCGCATATGCGGTCGCGTTCCTGGTGGACGAACAGGCCAGCTGGATCACCGGTTCCAACCTGGACATCAATGGCGGCCACCACATGGGCTGGTAACGCCCCGTGTTTTCCCCGCTTGCCGACGCCCCGCAAGGGGCGTCGCCGTCTCCGCATGCTGCGCAGCATGTTCCCGTGGCTGAACAGGGCCACCCTGCCTTGTGGCCTGTTGCAAGCGCTGTTGCGCTGCGTCATGCTGCCGGCATACGCGTTTAGAGCGAAGACTCAATGGCTGCGATCCGCATCATCAAGAAGTACCCGAACCGTCGTCTGTACGACACCGAGATCTCCAGCTACATCACCATTGAGGACGTGCGCCAGTTGATCGTCGACGGCGAGGACTTCGAAGTCCGCGACGCCAAGAGCGGCGACGACCTGACCCGTACCGTCCTGTTGCAGATCATCAGCGAGCAGGAACAGGACGGCGAGCCGATCCTGTCCACCCAGCTGCTCAGCCATATCATCCGCTTCTATGGCGATTCCCTGCAGGGCTTCATGGGCAACTACCTGGAGCGCAGCATGCAGATGTTCATGGAGCAGCAACAGCAGTTCCGCAGCCAGATGGGCAACCTGCTCGGGCAGACGCCGTGGACCATGATGAACCAGCTCACCGAACGCAACATGGAGGTGTGGCAGGAATTCCAGCGCAACCTCACCGGTGGCGGCATGGGTCGCCCGACCACGGTCAAGCCGAAGGATGCCCCGCGCGACACGCCGAAAACGCGTACGCGCTGACCCCCCTGTAGTGAAACCCGGCCCGCGCCCTGTTGCGCGGGCCTTTTTTTGACCCGTGACGCAGGAATCCGCATGACGCAACGCATCGCCGTGGTGACCGGTGGCCTGGGTGGGCTGGGCGTGGCGATCTGCCGCGCGCTGGCCCAGGCCGGCCGCAAGGTGATCGCCGCCGACCTCCCCGCGTCGGCCGAACAGCAGGAGCGCTTCCGCGCGCAGACCGCCACGCTGGACATCGAGACCGCCGCCGTCGACGTGGCCGATTTCGATGCCTGCACCGCCTTCGTGCACGCGGTCGAAGCGCGCCACGGTGCGCTCGACATTTTGGTCAACAACGCCGGCATCACCCGCGATGCGACGCTGCGCAAGATGGACAAGGCGGAATGGGACGCGGTGATCGGGGTGAACCTGGACAGCGTGTTCAACCTCTGCCACCCGGCGATCGATGGTATGCAGGCGCGCAGCTTCGGCCGCATCGTCAACATCAGCTCGGTCAGTGGCCAGACCGGCAACTTCGGCCAGGCGAACTACGCCGCCGCCAAGGCCGGCCTGCATGGCTTCACGATGTCGCTGGCGCGCGAGGTCGCACGCAAGGGAATCACCGTCAATTCGGTCTCGCCCGGCTATGTGGAAACGCCGATGACGCGCGCCATGCCGGACGACGTCCGCGACCGCACCGTCGCCTCGGTGCCGGTCGGCCGCATCGGCCAGCCGGACGACATCGCCCGCGCGGTCGCCTTCCTCACCTCCGACGATGCCGGCTACATCACCGGCGCCAACCTGCCGGTCAACGGCGGACTGTTCATGAGCTTCTGAGTGCGGCATCACCCACCGTCGCCTCGACACCACGACAAGGACTCCCGATGAAACTCACTCCTCCCACCTTTGGCGTCTGGCTGATCGCCCTGCTGCTCGGCGCAGGCGGCATCGCCGCACGGTTCGGCTATGTGCCCGTGCTGGCACCGCACGCATTCTGGCTGGTGGTGGCCGGCTTCGGCCTGCTGGTGGCCGCGACGCTTTTCAGCAAGCTCTGACCGCCCACGCGATGCTGTCGGCACCCATCGTCGGGAGCCGTCCATGGATCTGCTCGCATTTCTGCTGGGCGATCTGTGGAAAGCACCCCGCTTCGTCCTCCCCCTGCTGCTGGGGATCGGCGCGGGCCTGGGGCTGTTTTTCCTGACCGGCAGGGAACCCGCCTCCGCCGCCATGGCGCTCGGTTGCGCGCTGCTCGGCTCGTCATCGGCTTCGTCCTGGAATACCTGCACGATGCGCCGCGCGATCCGGCGGAGTGAGCGCTACTCCAGTTCGAAGCGGTCGAATCCGATCTCCAGTGTTTCGAACAGCGTGTCGGCGACCGCGGCATCCATCGGCGAGGTGAGGTAGCCCGCCGGCCGCGCACGCAGGAACCGCCAGCGCATCGCCGGATTGCGCTGCTCGTCCAGCAGCGTCACCGCGACGGTGCGGCGTGCGTCACCGCCGTTGCGCGCCTCGTCCCACCACTGGTACCACGCCAGCGAACCGGTCACGCCCCGCCGCAGCACCAGGTGGTCGTAGTGGGTCAGCGTGGACAGCCTGGTCGCTTCCAGCACCTTGTCGTTGCCGGTGCGGTACTCGTTGAGCTGCAGGCGCGCCGCCGGAAACAGCACCTGCGCCACGCCGGCATCGGGCCCATCGCCCAGGCCGAGATCGACGTGGAAGTTCATTCCGGCATACGGACGGTCTCGCGTTACGGCCATGGGCAGGTTCCATGCGGGGGAGGAAGGGTGGCCGCAGATCCGCAGCGGACGTCTCTCCCAACGCAGCGATGCCACGCGAGCGGTCAGCCAGGCCAGGAATGCCATCGATGCCCCTGCAATGCCGCCTTTGCTCCACCATGCGGGACGGCACGCGGGCGCGCCCGCCTAGGCCGCTGCCGGCTGTCCGATCCAGAGACGATTGCCGTCCGGGTCGTCGATGCGGAACTCACGCATGCCGTAGAAGGTGTCGTCCAGGTCGGGCACGTCCAGCCCGTTGTCGCGCGCCTGCCGGTGGAACGCCACGAGGTCGTCGGGATACAGGTACAGCACCGCAGCGCGCGGCGTACCCGGGTTCATGTTGATCGACTGGTCCAGCATCACCCGGCACTCGCCCCAACGCAGCTTCGCCCAGCCCCAGTCGTCGCGACGGTCTTCGACGGTGAAGCCCAGCCGTTCGTAGAACGCGATCGCCCGCGGCAGGTGATGGACGGGTTGCATGGGGATGATGCGGGACATCAAGACCTGCTCCTTTTCGGAGGGGGAGCGAAGCGGCTTCCAGCCGCGAAGCCGGTCCACCCATCGCGGTTGACCATGACGTCGCCAGCGATGGGATCGCCTTCGGTTCCCCCCATCCCACGCAGTGGGCCGTGGCGGTACAGCGGCCTTACCGGGCCGCGCCCTGCGGGCAGAACTTGCGGCGGTATTCCATCGCCTTCGGCATCAGTGCCGTCAGGTTCTGGATGCGGGTGCCGGGATTGGGATGGGTGGAGGAGAACTCCGGCGGTGCCTGGCCACCGCTGGCTTCGCTCATGCGCTGCCACAGCGGTACCGCTTCCTCCGGATTGAAGCAGGCCGCCGCAGCGAGCATCAGGCCGACTTCATCGGCCTGCGTCTCGTGCTCGCGCGCATACGGCAGCAGGTAGCCATAGCCCATCGCGGCCATCACCATCTGCTGCTGTTGCGGGTCCATGCCGCTCATGGCGCCGGCCATCTGGCCGATCTGGGTGAGCTTCTGCTGCGACATGCGTTGCGCACCGTGGCGCAGCAGCGCGTGGGCGATCTCGTGGCCCATCACCACCGCCACCGCGTCGGCGTTCTGCGCCACCGGGATCAGACCGGTATAGACAGCCATCTTGCCGCCAGGCAGGCAGAAGGCGTTGGCCTGGTCGGACTGGATGACATTCACGTCCCAGTCGAACGTCTTCCAGTTGCCGCTGGGCTGGGTGCCCTTCTCGGCCGCGATGGCGGCCTCGACCTCCGGGACCTTCGCGATCAGGCGCTGGGCGATCGTGCGCACCTGTTGCGCGATCTGCGAATTCGGATCGACCGGGCGTTCCTGCTGCAGGATTTCCTGGTACGCCTGCAGGCCGAGCGCTTTTTCCTCTTCCACGCCGATGGAGTTGTCGATCAGCACCTTCTCGCCGGTGTAGGGATCGACCACGCGGTTGCCGAAGTAGTAGCAGCCGCCGTAGACCAGGAAGCCCAGCAGGATCAGCCAGCGCAGGTTGCCCAGTCCGCCGCCACGCCGCCCGCCGCCCTGCCCGTATTGCGAGCGCCCGTTAGGATCTTGCCTCATCACCCTCTCCCTGGCGGCTAGATGCCGCGAACGACGCGGAAGCCCACCCGCGCATTAGTCATATCCGAATCCGAGGACGAACGCCACGCGGCGCGCGCCTGTGCCGGCGAACTGGCCCAGGAGCCACCGCGCACCACCCGCGACCGGCAGCCGGGATTGAACCACGCCGCACCGTCGGCCGGTGCGCGCCGGTAGCTGGCGTGCCAGCAGTCGCCGACCCATTCGCTGGTGTTGCCGCCCAGGTCCTTCAGCCCGAAGGCGTTGGCGCGGAAGCGGCCTACCGGCGCCGGGCCCCAGTAGCCGTCACCGTAGGCGATGAAAGCGTTGTTCCAGGTGCGCCCGCTGGGCGAGGCGTCGTTGCCGCCGGTCAGGTTGCCGAACCCGCGGGGCGGCTGGCCGTCGCCCCACGGATAGCGGCCCTGCTGGCCAGCGCGTAGGGCGTACTCGTATTCGGCTTCGCTGGGCAGGCGGTAGCCGTGCCCGGTCTGTCCGGCCAGCCACTCGGCGTAGGCTTCGGCGTCGTACACGCTCACATGCAGCACCGGCATGTCGTCGCTGGCGCGGTCGCCGGCATAGTCCGAGCGCCAGTCCACGCCGCTCCGGCGGACGAAATTGCCGCTGCGCTCGTCGTACACCACCGAGTGGCCACGGCGCGTGGCGCGCGGACGGTACTGGGTAGCTTCGATGAACCGGCGGAACTCGCCTACCGTCACCGCATGCCGCGCCATCGCGAAGCCACGGTCGAAGCGTACGTAATGGGCGGGCTTCTCGGCATCGGCGGCGCCGTTCTCTTCATCGGCGGCGCCCATCAGGAAGCCGCCATGCGGCACCACCACCATTTCCGGGCCACGCCCACCGTTATGCAGGGCATCGGTGAAGACCTGCCCGGGCCGGAACAAGCCGTAATAGGTCGCGCGATCGATGCGTTCGCGGAAGTCGGCGGCGACACGGTTGCCCGGTTCGGCGATACGCAACACCTCTGCCAGCTTCACGCGTGCGTCCTTGATGCCGAGTGGAGTCGCCATGTCGCGCACGCCGGCATCCCGCAGCTCGACGATGCGCGCCATGCGGATGGCCTCGACGCGCACCCGCGCGTCGGCGACCGTCTGCGCGTCCTCGCGCACCGTCGCGGCGTGGTCCAGCCACCGGCGCGCGGTGGCGAAATCGCTGACCTGCGCAGCCTCTTCGGCGCGACGGATCATCGCGCTCTCGACGGCAGCCACGCCCTGCGTCGCACGCGCCTGTCCCGGCTTCCACTTCAGTACCTCGCGGAATCCGGCCAGTGCGCCGCCCCCCTCTTCGCCCAGGCGACCCTCGCGCAAGGCCCGTTCGCTGGCCACGTTCAGCCGGGTCAGCTGGTCGGCTTCATCCACGCGCGCCAGGTACGCGGTGACCGCCGGATCGCCCGGCGCCAGCGTGCGCGCGACCGCCGCGACCTGGCGCGCGCGGCGCAGCGATTCGGTCCAGTCCTCCGCGTGGCGCAGCGCCTGCGCACCCTGGTCGAGCAGGCGATCGAGGCTGCGGCCCAGGCCAGTCTTGACACGCGCATCGGCGGGATCGATGCCTTGCAGCGCGAGATACAGCGGGATGGCGTCGTCCGCGGTTTCGAACAAGCGCCCCTCGGACAACGCACGCGCGGCGCGCTGGTGCGCGTCCGCCACCTCGTCCGGCGTCAGCGACACGGGCGGCGCACGCCAGTTCAATTCGTCCACGCCGCTGTCGTCGCCGCTGACGGTGACGCTCGGCATGCGCACGGCGTCGGTCGCGTCGTCCGTATCGCCCGACGTGGCGCTGTCGCGCGAACACGCGGCGAGCCACAGCAACGACAACAACAAGGCGGCGGGAATCGCGCGCAGACAGCCTCCATGACGGGAGCCGCCGGTCCCCGTGAGAGAATGCCGGCAGGCAATACGTGCAGACCATACCGGCTGGGCCGGGACCTTGGGTTATTGTCGCCTGACTGAGCAAACGACGCATCACGCGGAGAAGACGTGCCCCATTGGATCGATACCCCCGCCGCGCTGGACGCGCAGCTTCAACGCCGGCCCGCGCGGATCGGCCTGGACACCGAGTTCGTGCGCGAACGCACGTTCTGGCCGCAGCTGGCGCTGGTACAGATCGCGATCGACGACGATGTGCTGCTGGTCGATCCGCTGGTACCCGGCATGACCGATGCGCTGCGGCCGTGGCTGCTGGACACCACGATCACCAAGGTCATGCACAGCGCCAGCGAGGACCTGGTCGCCTTCAAGTTCGCCTGCGACGCACTGCCCGTGCCGCTGTTCGATACGCAGATCGCCGCCGCGATCGCCGGCGTGGCCAGCGGCATCGGCTACCAGAAGCTGGTGGAACGCGTCACCGGCGTCGCCCTGCCAAAGGGAGAGACGCGTTCGGACTGGCTGCGCCGCCCGCTGAGCGAATCGCAGCTGCACTACGCCGCCGATGACGTGCGTTACCTGTTCGCCGTGCATGACGCGCTGCGGACGGACCTGATCGCGACCGGCCGTCTGGTCTGGCTGGAAGAGGACTGCGTGCGCTTCGTCGACAACGCCGCCCACGACGACGGCGAGCGCTGGCCGCATCTGTCCATGCGCAGTGCGCAGTTCCTCGATGCCGCCGCACAGCGACGGCTGGTGCAACTGCTGCGCTGGCGCGATGTGCAGGCCCGCGCCAGCGACAAGCCGCGCAGTTGGATCCTGGACAACGAACTGGCGGTGGCGCTGGCCCGCACGCCGCCCGCCGACAGAGCGGCCTTGTTGCGCCTGTTCGATACCCAGCCCAAGGCGCCCAGAAAACTGGCCGACGCGATCTGGCAGGCGCTGGCAACGCCGCTGGAGGATGCCGACGCCATGCCGCTGGCGCGCGCGGCGTCCGACACCGACAAGACGCGGCTCAAACGCCTGCAGGACGCCGTCTCCGCACGCAGCGCGGACCTCGGTCTTCCCGACGGCGTACTGGCCTCGCGTCGCTACCTGGAAGCCCTGCAGGAGTCCGGCCAATGGCCCGCGGCCCTCTCCGGCTGGCGACGCAGCGAACTGGAGCCGGTGCTGGCCCCGATCCTGGCGACCTCCGGCTTGGCACAGGCAGCCGCCGGAGGCTAGAATGGCCCCGCTCTTGTGGGGCCATAGCTCAGCTGGGAGAGCGCGTCGTTCGCAATGACGAGGTCAGGAGTTCGATCCTCCTTGGCTCCACCACTTACACGAAGCCCCGCTCACGCGGGGCTTTTTGTTTCAAGGGATTGCAGTGTTCCGCACCCCGATGCGGACGGTCCTTGTCCAGGCACCGATACGCGGTTCTTCCTGTGTGTTGGCTCAAGTCGACCTTAAGGGAAGCGTTCCAGACCTGCGTATCCGGCTGACCAGGAAGCATCCGACGGACCCGAACGCTAAATCACGCCAACTTGAGTCCATCCAGTAGACGGTCCAGGCTGCCGAGCGCTTGCGCCAGGCGCGTCTCGATATCGCTATCGGGTTCGGCAATCCAGAAGGAGGCCTCCGTGATGGCACCGTAGATCATCTGCGCCAACACGCCGCTGTGGAGAGGCGCCATGATGCCCTCCTGGATCAACCGGTCCAGTGACGCCTGCAGTGCCGCAATGGCAACCGACTGGGCCTCCTTGGGAACATCGCCAAGTACGGCACGCGCGTCCTGCAGGATGATGCGCCGAATCTCCTGCTCCAATGCCAGCTCCAGATAGGTGCGGCAACGACGCCGGAAACTCTCCCAAGGCGTCGGGGCGGCTTCGGAAACGCGTTGCAGCCGCTCGCCGACCTCCGCTTCGATCTGCTCGACCACGCCGATCAGCAGGCCTTCCTTGCCGCCGAAATGGTGGTACAGGGCTCCTCGGGTCAGCCCTGCCCGTGCCGTGATGTCGTCCATGGACGCATGCGCATAGCCCTGCGTGGCGAACACATGGCGGGCGGTGGTCAGCAGTTTGGCGCGGGTCGTCGCCATCATTTCAGCGCGGGAACGTCGCGTCATCGGCCTCTCCCTGACATCACTTGCATACGCGGCGCATCTTAATTGACATACGAAGCGCATGTAAATATAGTGCGCGCCTACATGCACGGCGTATGTGAATGTCTTTCATGCGATGGATGCACGTGACAACGCGAATCGAGCGACATGCCCTGTCCCACGATGACCTCCGGCAGCGCCGCGCCAGGCGGATGACGCGGTACCAACCGCAGCTTCCGCGACGTCGCACGGTTCGACGCCGAAGGCATACCGGCGATCCACAGCACCAATTCCGCGCCGACAGCGGCAGGCGAAATCGAATCGCCTGCCGTGAGGCAGCGCCCAGACCCACTTCGCTTATTGACCAGACCCACTTCGCTTATCGAAAGGAGCACGGCCCATGCAATATCGAAACACCGCAACAGGATTCGGGGCCATCGCCAAGTTCTTCCACTGGACCAGCGCCGCTGCGTTCATCGGCGCCTATGTCGTCGTCTACTACATCATCTGGTTCATGGACGACACCTCCCCGGCGTCCTTGCCCGTGCTCAACATCCATTGGGCGCTCGGCCTGCTGGTCGGTTTCATGGTGCTGCCGCGACTCATGTGGCGCCTGCTCGATGTTCAGCCACACGATCCGCCGGGTTCGAAGCTGGAGCATCGACTTGCGCATGCGGCGCATTGGGGGCTGTACGGCCTGCTGATCGCGATGCCGCTGACCGGCTACCTCGGCACCGGCGCACCCACCGACTTCGGGTTCTTCGCCATCAAGGGCTTCAACGAGACATCGCTGTTCGCCTGGATCAGTCACGCGTTCGACGTTACCTGGGACGCGTTCGAGGCGCCGATCGACGTGGTGCACCACTTCCTTGGCAAGTGGATCGCCTGGGTGATCGTCGTACTGCACGTGGTTGCTGCGCTGCTGCACCACTGGATACGCCGCGACGACGTGTTGACGCGCATGCTGCCCTGGTCGACAGCGTCGAGGGCATCGAAGGAAGGCCACTCGTAAGCCGGTACCGGCATGGCCACGTTCGTGCGAAGCGCTGCTCCCTTGCCTCTTCCGAACACCAGGATACGGATGGCACAAAAAAAGCCCGCCGGCATGACGCCGACGGGCCGGGAGAGCACGGTTTACGTGATCAGAACTTGTAGCTGACACCCAGCAGGTAGCTGCGGCCCCATTCGACGTACTCCAGCGGACGGTCCTTGCTGCCGGCGTAGGTGCGGTAGGCCTCGTCCGTGAGATTGCTGGCCTGCAGGAGAATGCTCAGCCCCGACAGGACATGGCCGTCCGGGAAGGAGTAGCTCACCTGCGCGTCGGTGATGTTCTCGCCGACCACGTAGCGCAGCGTGCGGTTGCCGTTGAAGTTGCCGATCTCGCCGATGAAGTCGGAGCGGCGACGCTGGTTGACGCGCGCCTCGAAGCCGTTCCTCTCGTAGTACGCCGTCAGGTTGTAGACGCGCTTGGACAGGCCCGGCAGGTCGATGTCGCCACCGCCCACGCTGGATGCGCTTTCCGGGTCGCGGATCTTGATGTTGCTGTCGTTGAAGGTAGCGCTGGCTACCACGCCGAAGCCCCGCAGCGCATCGGTGAGCATGTCGAGCGGCAGCGACGCCGTCAGTTCCAGGCCCTGCAGCTTGCCGCCCTTGCCGTTCTGCGGCGTGGTGAGCTTGCCGGTCGGATTGACCCCGATACCACCGATGGGAGCGAAGCCGCCGGTGTACTCGGACAGGTCGTGGAAAGGGTCGTCCTGGGTATAGATGTACGACTTGAGGTCCTTGTAGAAGTATGCCGCCGCCACGTACGCCTTGGTGTCGAAGTACTTCTCGTAGGAGATATCGAACGCGTTGGCGCGCCACGGATCCAGCTCCGGGTTGCCGCCATTGGCGAAGCTGTCACGCAAGCCGTTCTGGTCGTTCGGGTTGTCCGATGCGCTGACCTCGAGCGAAGCACGCAACTGGTCCACGCGCGGACGCGCGACTTGCCTGGCCAGGGCGACACGCAAGGTCTGGTCGTTCTCGAAACCGAACGCCAGGTTCATGCTCGGCAGCACATCGGTAACGGTCTTGCCGATATGGATCGGCTGGGGATTGCCGCCGTTCGAGAGCCGGATCGCATCGGACGACTGGTCGACGCGCTGGATCTGTACGCCGGCGTTGCCGCGAACACTGACGTTGCCCCAGTCGGTGTTGATGTTGCCGCGCAGGTAGGCCGTGGTGGTTTTCTCGCGCACGTCCCACGCCTTGGCGACCAGGTACGGGAACGCGTCGTCGCTCGGCTCGAACGTCATGTAGCGCGCCACGGCGCCCGGTACATTCCACGAGGGGATGTAACCGATGCCGGCGAAGCCGAGGTCGACCGGCCGGTACTGCAGGTCCGACGCGATAGTGGTGATGCCCTGGGCACCGAGGTTGATGTTGCCCTCGGGCTGGCGCTTGTTCTTCTCGCGGTCGGCGTAGTTCAGGCCGACATCGATGTCGGACATCCAGGACAGGAACGACGGCGCCGGGAACGAGGCGGCCAGCTTGCCCGTACGGAGTTCATCGACGACGTTCGGCACCTTGCCGTAGCCCGAGCCGTAGATCGTACCGGTCAGGTACAGCGATTCCGGATTGGAATAGTCGCGACCCGGATTGATCTGCGAAAAGCCGTTGTTGCGGATCTGCAGCTGCAGCGTATCCAGCTGCGGCGCCGGCAGCATCTGCGTGTTGTTCTCGAGATTGAGCTCATCGCGCTTGGCGCGCGACCAGCCGATGTCGGCGACGATGCGCGCCTGGCCGGCAGTGAATTCGTTGTTCCAGCCGAACGCGTTGATCTCGTCTTCGCGCTTGTTGTACATGCCGCGCACCAGCGGATACACATTGCCGACAGTGCCGCCGGTGAACGTGTTGCTGCCATTGATCTGCGGGTTGGTGACCTGCAGCCGGCCGTAGCCGCCGTTGTAGTCGCCGATGTGCACTTCCAGCTGGTTGGCCGTGTCGACCTGCTCGGCTTCCGAATGGAACAGGTCCAGCGTGCTGGTCCATGCATTCGACGGACGGAACTGCAGGGTGGCCATCACGCCGTCACGCTTGGATTCGCCGGTGCGGCGCAACGCCTTGATGCCGTCGGAGTAGAACGTACCGGCCGCCACGCCCGGACGCCAGCCGTCGCCGATCGCCTGCCACGGCTCGTACAGGCCGACCTGGTTTTCCTGGATCGGCGTGGTGGTGTGCGAGTAGCCGATCGAGAAACCGAACGTACGGGCCTCGTTCTGGGTGATGTAGCTGGCGTTGATGCGCTCGCCGTAGGCGGACGAATCCGCCGCCGCGCCGAGCGAGTTGCGCTGGCCGCGAACACCGACGGTGCCGACCGGTGCATCGAAGCTCAGCGGACGCACGGTCTGCATGTCGATCGTGCCCGACAGGCCCTGGCCGATGAGGCCGGCATCGGGCGTCTTGTAGACGGTGACGCCAGCGACCAGCTCGGACGGATACTGGTCGAACTCGACGCTGCGGTTGTCGCCGGTGCTGACCATCTCGCGCCCGTTGAGGGTCGTCGTGGAGAAATCAGGCGACAGACCGCGCACGCTGATCACCTGCGCGCGACCGGCGACACGCTGCGCGGCAAGACCGGGCAGGCGACCGATGGATTCGCCGATGCTGACGTCGGGCAGCTTGCCGATGTCTTCGGCCGACACCGCTTCGACGATGGAGGTGGACTCGCGCTTGACGGAAATCGCGCTCTCGATGCCGCGGCGGATGCCGGTGACGACGACGGTATCGAGTTCGGTCGCGTCGTTCGCGGGCGTCTGGTCAGCGGCGGCGGTGGCGGTCTGGGCCTGTACGCCGGTCGCGGTGAGCGCGATGGCGGACGCCAACGCCGCGCTCAGCAGGTTGCGCTTGAGTTGCATGTTCCCCTCTCCAAGGACGTTGTATGCGATGAACCGGGTGCGTCGCGCGATGCGATCGCCCGGGTCTTCCATGCCGGGCGCAGTGTCCCGGAATGTGCGGCCATGGTAGTGGCGTGCGCAGCCGCACAAATCGGCCTGCATACGTATTCATGCATATTTCCGACGGCGTCCTTAACACGCGTTCCATACGGAAAAACAGGCATCGGACCGGCGTCTTCGTCTTGTCCGCGCACGGTGCATGAGCGCCGCATCGTGGCGGCGGAATGTGACGCCCTCGAACGGGACGCAGTGCCTCCGACACGCGGTCGGAGGCGCAACGTGTCAGGCGATGCTGGCGAAATACACGCCGCGTGGCGGCAGCGACAGCGTCCCGCCCTCGCGTGTCGCACACTGCAGGCCATGGCCTTCCAGTGCATCGGCGACGATGCCTTCCGGCAGCGGCCACTGCACGTCACCGGCAGACAGGTTGAACACCACCAGGATGCGCTGCCCCTCCTCTCCACGTACGAAGGCGAGCACCGGTTCGGGCGCATCGAGGAAACGGATGTTGCCGCTGCGCAACGCGGGTTGTGTCCGCCGCCAGGCGAGGAATCCGCGCACGAGGTTGAGCACGGACGACGGATCGGCATCCTGCTTCGCGACATTGATCGCGCGATGCTCCGCGGGAATCGGCAGCCACGGCTGGCCCTGGCTGAAACCGGCCTCGCGTCCGTCATTCCACGGCATCGGCGTGCGGCAGCCGTCGCGGCCCTTGAAGTTCGGCCAGAACGTCTTGCCGTAGGGGTCCTGCAGCGCTTCGTAGGGCACGTCGGCCTCGGGCAGGCCCAGCTCTTCGCCCTGGTACAGGCAGACGGAACCGCGCAACGAGCACACCAGCGCGACCAGTTGCGCCGCGAGTGCCGGCGACGCATCGCCACCGCCCCAGCGCGTGACCGCGCGCTGCACGTCGTGGTTGGATACGGCCCAGCAGGGCCAGCCATCCACCATCGCCGCTTCCAGCCGCTCGACCGTGCTGCGGATATAGGCGGCGCTGCCGTCTTCGGTCAGCAGTTCGAAGCTGTAACCCATGTGCAGGCGCCGGTCGGTGACGTACTCGGCGGTGGTCGCCAGCGAATCCTCCGACGAGATCTCGCCGAGCGCGGCCGCATCCGGATAGCGGTCCAGCAACCCGCGCAGGCGTTCGAGGAAGGCGACGTTCTCCGGCTGCGTGTTGTTGTGGTAGTGGTACTGGTACGCGTAGGGATTGTCGGGACTGAAGCCGCGGCCCACGCGCTGTTCCTTCGGCTTCGGCGGATTGTCGCGCAGTTGCGCATCGTGGAAGCAGAAGTTGATCGCATCCAGCCGCAGGCCATCGACGCCGCGGTCGAGCCAGAACTGCACGTTGTCCAGCGTGGCCTGCTGCACCGCCGGGTTGTGGAAGTTCAGGTCGGGCTGGCTGGCGAGGAAGTTGTGCAGGTAGTACTGCTCGCGGCGCGGTTCCCAGCGCCAGGCGACGCCCCCGAACAGCGACATCCAGTTGTTGGGGGGCGTGCCGTCTTCCTTCGGATCGGCCCACACGTACCAGTCGGCCCTGGCGTTGTCGCGGCTCTCGCGGCTTTCCTTGAACCAGGCATGGTCGACCGAGCAGTGGCTGAGCACCTGGTCGATCATCACCTTGACGCCCAGCGCATGCGCCTTGGCCAGCAGGCGATCGAAGTCGGCCAGCGTGCCGAACAACGGATCGACATCGCGATAGTCGGCGATGTCGTAGCCGAAGTCGGCCATCGGCGACTTGAAGAACGGCGAGATCCAGATGGCGTCCACGCCCAGGCCGGCGATGTAGTCGAGCTTCTCGACGATGCCGGGAAGATCCCCTACCCCGTCGCCGTTGGTGTCCAGGAAGCTGCGGGGGTAGATCTGGTAGATCACCGCGCCGCGCCACCAGTTGTTCTTCGTCATCGATGCACCCGTCGCAATGCGTAGCGCACCCCTCCGGTGCGCTCGGCGGGCGCCACTATTCCACGCCCCGTCGGAATGCGCGCAGGCGGGTCGTCATCGGCACGCATGAATACGTATGCAGATCGCGATGCGCGCACGACGCGCACCGATCGACCCGCGACGCATCCGTCGCACGTGTGTACGGCCAAAACGCTGATGCACCAACGGTTTCGCGCGGCATGGCATGGCGCGGCCACGCGCGGACGCAGGCACCGTCGCAAGCGCGCATTGTTTGCGGTGCAGCATGGAATCGGTCGCGCATGTCGGCAAGATGCCGCGACGCTCGCCAACGCGTGCGCACTCCGACCGCATCGCACCGCCAGGGAACCCGAATGATCGCCAAGCCCCGCCTGTCCTTCTGGCAGATATGGAACATGTCGTTCGGCTTCCTCGGGATCCAGTTCGGCTTCGCGCTGCAGGGCGGCTTCATGTCGCGCATCTTCCAGACGCTGGGCGCGGAAAAGGATGCGCTGCCGCTGCTGTGGATCGCCGCGCCGTTGACCGGCCTGCTGGTGCAACCGGTGATCGGCTACTTCAGCGATCGCACCTGGCATCCGCTGCTCGGGCGCCGGCGTCCCTACTTCCTCGCCGGCGCGATCCTCAGCTCGATCGCCTTGGTGTTCATGCCGCACTCGCCGACGCTATGGATCGCCGCCGGCCTGCTGTGGGTGCTGGATGCCAGCATCAACATCAGCATGGAGCCGTTCCGGGCACTGGTCGCGGACAAGCTGCCGGAAGAACAGCGGTCCTATGGCTTCGTGCTGCAGACGCTGATCATCGGCATCGGCACGTGGGTGGCCAGCAACCTGCCGTGGTTCATCTCGCAACTCGGTGTCTCCAACGAGGCGGGTCCGGGCGTGGTACCGCCGTCGGTGAAGATCGCCTTCGCGATCGGCGCCTTCGTCTTCATGGCCAGCATCCTGGTCACCATCCTGACCACGCGCGAATATCCGCCGGACGACCTCGAACGCTTCCATGCGGAAAAGCGCAGGCAGGACAATGTCGTCGCCGAGATCTTCGCCCATGTCGTCCACATGCCGGCACAGATGCGGCGGCTGGGCGTGGTGCAGTTCTTCAGCTGGCTGGCGTTCTTCGCGATGTGGAGCATGGCGACACCCGCATTGACCGAACACGTCTTCAAGGCGCCCGCGCCGGACCCGGCCGCCTTCGACATGGGCGTGCCCGCGCAGGCGGCGGCGTTCCAGTCCGCCAATGGCGCCTTCCAGGACGCCGCCGACCTGGTGGGCTCCTACATGGGCTATTACGGCCTGTCGTCGATGCTGGTGGCCTTGCTGCTGAGCTTCTACGCCGCACGCCTGCCGCTCAACCGCAAGGCCGTGCATGCCGGCTCGCTGGTACTGGGAGGATTGGGATTCCTGTCGATGTGGTTCGTGCCGCATCCGGCCTGGCTGATCGGCTCGTTCGCGCTGGTCGGCGTGGCGTGGGCCAGCATCCTGTCGATGCCATACGCGTTGCTGTCCAGCCACGTGCCCGCACCGAAGATGGGCATCTACATGGGCATCTTCAACATGTTCATCGTGGTGCCGCAGATCGTGGCCGCCACGTTGCTCGGGCCGGCACTGCGCCATCTGTTCGACAGCCAGGCGATCTTCGCGCTCGTGATCAGCGGCACCAGCCTGCTGCTGGCGGCGGTGTCGCTGGCGGGCGTACACGAGACCACCGACGCCTCCCCGTCCATCCAACCGCAGGTGCATTGATGCGACCTCCCCGCCCACGTCCTTTCGCCATCCTGCTGGCATCGCTGCTCGGTGCGCCTGCCGCGTACGCCGCCGACGATTTCTATGGCACGACCGAGCCGTTCGCGCGCGAAGCCGTCTACTTCGTACTGACCGACCGCTTCGTCAATGGCGATCCTTCCAACGATCACCGCGATCAGGGCGGCAAGAACCCCACCTTCGATCGACCCACGCCGGGGGCACCGGCAGGCCAGACCGACAACGTCGGCTACCTCGGCGGAGACTTCAAGGGTGTGCTGGACAATGCGGGCTACATCCGCGACCTCGGTTTCACCTCGGTCTGGATCACGCCGATCGTCGACAACCCCGACGAAGCGTTCACCGGCGGCGAGGAAGTGAAGTGGGCGGGCATGTTCACCGACCGCGGCAAGACCGGCTACCACGGCTACTGGGGCATCAACTTCTACAAGCTCGATGAACACCTGCCGAGCCAAGGCCTGGACTTCGCCGGTTTTACCGCCGCGATGAAGGAAGAGAAGCTGGACGTGGTGCTCGACATCGTCGGCAACCACGGCTCACCCGCCTATTCGATGCCGAAGATGCAGCCGCAGTACGGCAAGGTCTGGGACAAGGACGGCAAGCTGATCGCCGATCACCAGAACCTCTATCCCGACAAGCTGGATCCGCGGCGCGAGCCGATGCACGCCTTCTACAACACCGGCGGCGGTCTGGCGCAGCTGTCCGACTTCAACGAAAACAATCCCGCGGTGATGGAGTACCTGGCCGGCGCCTACGAACAATGGATCGACCAGGGTGCGGCTGCGTTCCGCGTCGATACCATCGCCTGGATGCCACATGCATTCTGGAAAGAGTTCGCCGACCGCATCCGCGCGAAGAAGCCGGGCTTCTTCATGTTCGGCGAGGACTTCAACTACGACGCCGCCAGCATCGCCGGCCACACGTGGGCGCGCAACGGCAGCTACAGCGTGCTGGATTTCCCACTGAAGGCGAAGCTCACGGAAGTGTTCGAGAAGCCCGGCACCGGCTACGAGGAACTCGGCAAGGCGCTGTACCTGGAAGACGGACCGTACGCCAACCCGTACGACCTGATGACCTTCTACGACAACCACGACATGGCACGCATGAAGGCCACCGACACCGGCTTCATCGATGCGCACCACTGGCTGTTCACGGCACGCGGGATTCCGGTGATCTACTACGGCTCGGAAACCGGCTTCGAACGTGGGAACGCCGAGCACGCGGGCAACCGCAATTACTTCGGACAGGCGCGCATCGATGCCGCACCGCAGAGTCCGATCTTCGCGCCGCTCAAGCGCATCGCGACCCTGCGCCGCGATACACCGGCCCTGCAGCGCGGCCTTCAGCTCAACGTCCGCCTGAAGGGCGACCAGGCGATCTTCTACCGCGTACTCCAGCACGAAGGCGCCACGCAGACGGCGCTGGTGCTGTTGAACAAGGCGGACGCGCCGGCCCGGTTGTCGGTGTCGGACTACCTGGAAGCCGGGGAGTGGCGCGATGCCTTCAGCGGAAAGCGGCAACGCGTACGCAACCGCCTGCAGGCGGACGTACCGGCGCACGGCGTCCGCGTGTTCCTGTTCGACAAGCCGCTCACGCGTGCGGACACGCGCGAACGCCTGCAGGAACTGATGGCGCGCAAATCGACAGACCCGTCCTGAGACGGCGCGGCTATGTCCTGGCGGGCAGCGCCCAGGCGCTGTTCGCTTCACCGATGGCGGCCCGCCGCGCGGTGGTGCGCGCGAGCCAGGCGAAGCCGACCGCCATCGCCAACGCGCCCATGTCGATGGCGAACAGCGCGGTGTGACCTGCCGCCGCGCTCTTCCACAGCCAGGCACCCGTCGCCAGGCCGTGCGCGAGAGGCACCAGTGCGGTAACGATCGCGGCGGCCCACAGCAGTTCGGTCGCCGCACGGATCGGCGCACGCAGGACCGCCCACGCCACGCATGACGCCCACGTGCCGAAGCAGGCGGCCTTCACCCCGACATCGACCGGGATACCCCACGCCGCGCCTTTCGCCTCGAACGCCTGCGCCGCGACGAAGGCGGCCGAGATCGCCACGCAGACGCCGATGCAGATGCCTACCGTCGCCTTGGCCATTGCTACCTGCGCCCTGCCCTGCACGGCCTGGCGCCGCTTGCGCCGGGACTCGATCCACAGCAGGTTGCCGGAGTAGAAGAGGAAGGCACCGCCGATGCCGAACAGGAAGTACAGCCACTGCACCCAGGCATTGCCATACTCGCCGAAGTGCAGCAGATAGGCGATCGACAACGTGGCGTGGTTGGCGTCGCGGTTGCCGGGCAACTGGCTGGCGACGAGTTCGCCGGTGTTGGCATTCAGTGCAACGGCGCCCAGCGCACCCAGCGTGCGTGGCGATTCGCCGGTGATCTCGACCACCGCATTCGCATCGCCGGCGTGGGTCAGCTTCAGGTAGACCGGCTCGAACGCCTGCAGCCCCTGTTTTCCGGCCTCTTCCTGCGCACGCGCATGCCACATCGCCAATCCACCGAGCGCTTCACGTTTTCCCGTCGCTTCGAGCTGCGGGGCAGTGTCGAGCGCCGCGGGCATGGCATCCGGTAACTTGCCGCCGTAGATCAGCGGATTGAGCGCCAGTGCCAGCAGCATGCCCAGGCACAGCAACGCGCCGGTGACCGCGAACATCACGTGCAGCGGAAGACTCAGCACGCCGATCACGTTGTGCGCGTCCTGCCAGAAACGCTTGAGATTGCGGCCCGGGCGCAGCGCGAACAGGTCGTCCAGCAGTTTCGGCAGGTGGATCACGATGCCGGACACCAGCGCCACGCCATACAGCAGGCTGACGATCCCCATCAGGTAGATGCCTGCGACCGGGATGCCAAGCGAGTAATGCAGGGCATTGACCAGTTCGGACAACGCGGCGGCCGGTGGTTCGGTGCTGCCTTGCAGGTGATCGGGCGTGGCGTAGTACCAGGTGCCTTTTGCGTCGGGCCAATAGACCAGCGGCTGCGCGGATTCTTCGCCCGGGAACAGCATGCCGATCCAGTTGCGCGAGTCGGGATGCCGGCGGAGCGTTTCGTCCAGCAGGCGCTGGGCGTCTTCCAGCGTTCCGACAGGCTGGTGGGCGCCATGCGGCGACTGCCAGACCATCAGGTCGTGGTGATAGACCGTGATCGCGCCGGCGTAGAACGCGACGAACAGCGCGAATCCGGCGACCAGGCCGACCCAGGTGTGCAGCGCGGTGAACGTACGCAGCGTGGCGGATTTCAGCTTCATCGGAATACGCCTAGTGCACCCATTGCAGGTGGCGCAGCAGCGCCAGCGCCGCCAGACCGGTGGCCGCGACCGCGCTGTACGCCCACCACGCACGTGTACCGGTGCGGAACCGGAACGCCAGGCAGAACACGCCTATCCAGACCGGGAAGAACACCAGCCCGCCGGCGACCAGCGTGGACTGCCACGGCCCAGGCAGCAGCCAGCTGACCAGGCCCACGAGCGCGGCGGACAGGAAAAAGCCCGGCACGATGCCGGCGGAAGCGCGCCCCCACATCAGCCATCCCTCCGCGTCGCGTTGTCGACGCGCATGCCGGCGAAGTACGGCACCGCCATCATCGCAAGCATCCAGGTCCCGAGCATCGCGCACGACCCGGCGCCCAGACCCAGTTCGCGGATCCAGAGCACCCATGACACGAGCGCGAGCAGCACGCCCGCCCAGGTACCGGCGCGTCCAAGGCGGCGCCAGGCGTGCCAGCGACAATGAGGGGAGCCGGCGTACAGCCCCGCTGCCGACAACGCGGCAGCGAGGATGGCGGATACGGTGAGCAGGGACGGCATGGCGCTGGCTGGCGGCGACTATCGGCGGCCTACCACTGGTACCGCGCCGTCGCGGTGACCGAGCGTTCATAGCCGTAGTAGCACCAGTACACGGCGTTGCACGCGCTGATGTACTCCTTGTCGCCGACGTTCTGCACGTTCAGCTGGAACCTCCAGTTCGCCATGTCGTAGTGCACGGCGGCGTCGAACAGCGTGTAGGACGGGGTTTCCCACAGGTTGGGCGCATCGCCGTAGTGCGTGCCCGTGTAACGCACGCCGGCGCCGAAACCAAGCCCGGACAACGCGCCGCCGGTGATGGTGTAGTCGCCGCCAGCCGACGCCGAGTGCCTGGGCTGCAACGCGATCTGCTTGCCCAGCGTGTTCGCATCATTGCTCTTGGTCACTTCCGAGTCGATGTAGGCGTAAGCGCCATACAGGCTGAGGCCACGACCGACGTTCCAGCGTCCTTCGAGCTCCACGCCACGTACCTTGATCTCGCCCTGCTGGATCTGGAACAGCGGATGGGCCGGATCCGGGTCGATGGTCAGCGTGTTCTCCTGGGTCACCTGGTACAGCGCCAAGGTGGCCAGCACCTTGCCGTGGGCCGGCTGGTACTTCAGGCCAGCTTCGATCTGCTCACCGGTCGTCGGCACGAACGCGCGACCGGAGAAATCCGCACCCATGGTGGGCTGGAACGACTGCGACCAGCCCACGTACGGGGCCAGGCCACTGTCGAACACGTAGTTCACGCCCACGCGCGCGGAGAACTTGTCGTCGCTCTGGTGGCCACCATCCGTGTCCGTGCCGACCCAGTCCTGTCGTCCGCCGACGGTGAACACCCAGCGATCCAGCTTGATCTGGTCCTGCACGTAGACGCCCAATTGCGACTGCGTCTGGCGAGTGCTGGCCGTGGTGAGGGGATCGAAGTCCGGCACCAGATTCGGCATCGAGCCGTACACCGGGCTGTAGGCGTCCAGGCCCGTGGCGGCGAAGACGAAGTTGGAGTCGTAGTTCCACTTCGCACGACGGTAGTCCAGGCCTGCGAGCAAGGTGTGCTCGGCGCGGCCCGTGCTGAAGCGCCACTGCAGATTGTTGTCCAGGCCGAGGGTCTTCTCGTCTTCCTGCGTGGACCACAGGTAGCGGAACAGCGTGCGCTGGTCGGCCAGCAGCCCGAAGGTACCCACGGTCACGGCAGGCTCGACCTCGGAGTCCAGCAGGCGGGCACTCTGGTTGAACTGCACGCCGCCGCCGAAGTCGTGGCGGAATTCATAGCCGACGGACTTCATGGTCTTGACGTAGTCGTTGGCGTTCGGCTCGCCGGTATACAGGCTGGGACGGATCCTGCCGTTCGGGTTCGGCAGCAGCGTGCCCGCCGCCGGCAGGAAGCCTGCACCGGCCTTGGTGTCGGCCTTCTGGTAGCGCGCGAGGATGGTCAGCTCATTGGCGTCGTCCGGCTTCCAGGTGATCGCTGGTGCGACGTAGTAACGGTCGTCATGGATGAAATCCACCGGCGTGTCGCTGTTCCGGCCCAGCGCGGTCAGGCGGTACAGCAGCGTGCCGCTTTCATTGAGCTTCCCGCCAAAGTCCACAGCGAGCTGCCTCAGGTCGTCGCTACCCACCTGCACTTCGACTTCGCGCAGCGTGTCTTCGGTCGGACGCTTGCTGACATAGTTGACCAGACCACCCGGCGGCATCGCACCGTAGTTCACCGATGCAGGCCCCTTCAGCACCTCGATCTGCTCCAGGCCATACGGTTCGATACGGGTAATGCCGGTCCCGGAGCCTTCAGGCAGCGCAAGGCCGTCCATGTAGCGCGCCGGCGCGAAGCCGCGCACCAGCAGCCAGTCACTGCGGCTGTCGCTGCCGTAGGCGCCACCTTGCGCGCCGGCGGTGAACCACACCGCCTCTTCGACACCATGCAGGCCGCGATCCCGGATGTCGCGGGCCGTGACCACCGAAATGGACTGGGGGATTTCCTTCAGCGGTGTGGCCGTCCTGGTCGCCGTGCCGGCGTCCTTCGGAATGGGCGCCTGCACGCTGACCGTATCCAGCGTGGTGGCATCCGGCGCACTGGACTGCGCATTCGCCAGCAGGGGAGCCGCCAGCGCGATAGCCACGGCGAAACTCAGCGGGCGACGGAAAGCGGTGGGACGCGGAACAAAAGTCATGGGGACTGCTCGGCAACGGCCGGCGCCCCTGCCGCCGCCTGCCGGTCGACATCGGGCCAAGGGCAACGCCCGTACCGACCTGAAATAAGAATGATTCTTATTTTAGAGCCGATCGCACGATTCAGGCAACCGGCTTGCCGGTGGATCCCCGCAATGCCAGCCGGACCGGGATGGTCTGGCTCTCCGCGGCTTCGCCATGGATCAGCGCGAGCAGGCTCTCGACCAACAGCGCGCCCGCACGCTTGGTGTCCTGCTGCACGGTGGACAGGCCCGGCGTGACGAAGCTCGCCAGCGGAATGTCATCGAAGCCGGCCACGGCCACGTCGTCCGGCACGCGAAGCCCATGCTCCAGCAACGCCTTCATCGCGCCCACCGCGATCAGGTCGCTGGCGGCGAACACCGCATCGAATGCCACGCCGCTGGCCAGCAAGAGACGTGCGGCCTCATGTCCCGATTGCTCGGTGGTGATGGCGTCGATCTGCAGCGCCGGGTCCGCGTCCAATCCCGCCATCTCCAGCGCCTGCCGATGGCCCAGGTAGCGCTCGAAGAACTCGGGGTAATGATTGGACGCATGCCCCAGGAACGCGATGCGCCGCCGGCCCTGCGCCAGCAGGTGCGCGGTGATGTCGTGTCCGCCCTGGGTGTTGTCGCAGCCGATCGACACGCCCGGCGTGCCCGGCTGCACCGCGCCCCAGCGCACGAAATGGGTACCCTGCTCCACCAGCCGCTCCAGCCGGCCGCGCGCTTCCAGATAGTCCCCATAGCCCAACAGGATGATGCCGTCGGCTTTCTTGCTGTCCTCGTAGTCCGCCTGCCAGTCGTTGGACAGCTGCTGGAACGAGATCAGCAGGTCGTAGCCGCGTAGCGCACAGGCGCGGGTGATGCTGCCCAGCATCGACAGGAAGAACGGATTGATCGCCGATTCGTCCGGCGTCGGATCTTCGAAGAACAGCAGCGCCAGCGTGCCCGAATGCTGCCGGCGCAGGTTGGACGCGTTCTTGTCGACCTTGTAGTTCAGCTCTTCGGCGATGGCCAGGATGCGCTTGCGCGTTTCCTCGTTGACCATCGGGCTGCCACGCAGCGCGCGCGACACGGTGGGCTGCGACACGCCCGCCAGGTGGGCGATGTCCAGCGAGGTGGCCTTCCCTTTGATGGGTGCGATCACGGGCGGCGTCGGATACGGACTGCGGAGGACCGGATCATGCCACGCCCGATCATCGGCGGCGATCCGGACGCACGTGCGACAGTGCCTACTGCAGTTGTGGGGGCGACGTCAGTCGCGAAAGGCCAACGGTGAAGCCTCATCGCGACTGACCTCGCTCCCACGACAGCCGCCCGATCAGGCGCCGCCCTGATCCATGCGCGCGGTACCGTGCAGTTGCACGCCATCGGCGTCGGTGATGCTGACGGACACGTCAATGCCGTGGCGGACACTTTCCGTCACCACGCAGAAGTTCTCGAACTGCGCGAGGATGCGTTCCAGCGAGGCATGCGCGGCACCGGCTTCGGCCAACCGGATGTCGGCATGGATGTGCCCCACGCGCAGCCGGCCCTGCTCGTTGCGGACCAGCTCGGCCGTCGCCTGCGTGACCAGCTTGCCGGGCGCGTTCTTGAACTTGCGCAACGCGAACAGCAGGCTGGCCGACAGGCAGTTCGCCACCGCAGCCAACAGCAGGCGGGTGGGATTCGGGCCTTCGCCTTTACCCAGCGGCGCCGGCTCGTCGGCCATCAGGTCGGCGATGGCGGTGTCGTCGAAGCGGATGCGGAAGGCGTAGTCGTCCTCCTGTTCCAGGGTGATGCGTAGGGTGGTGTCAGCGCTCATGATCAGCCTCGATCAGGGTGGAAAGTTCGTACCGGTGCCAGCATACGTCAGGCGGCGCGGCCGGCCGGAGGCGGGCGTGCTCACGGCACGCCAGGCGACGACCGGCGCCGACGCTGCAGCAACCCGTAGTACAGCAGCGGAATCACCACCAGGGTGAGCACCGTGGACACGAGGATGCCGAAGATCAGCGAGATCGCCAGGCCGTTGAAGATGGGGTCGTCCACGATGAAGAACGCGCCCGCCATGGCCGCCAGTGCGGTCAGCGCGATGGGCTGCGCGCGCACCGCGCAGGCGTCGACGACCGCCGACTCCAGTGTCTGCCCGCGCTCGACCAGGTGGTTGATGAAGTCCACCAGCAGGATCGAGTTGCGCACGATGATGCCCGCCAGCGCGATCATGCCGATCATGCTGGTGGCGGTGAACTGCGCGCCCAGCAGCGCATGTCCCGGCATCACGCCGATCACCGTCAGCGGAATGGGCGCCATGATCACCAGCGGCACCACGTAGTTGCGGAAGTAGGCCACCATCAGCAGGTAGATGAGCACCATGCCCGCCGCATAGGCGATGCCCATGTCGCGGAAGGTCTCGTAGGTGATCTGCCACTCGCCGTCCCACTTGATGCCAAAGCTTGTGGTTTCGGGCGGTTGGCGGATGTAGAACTGCGCCACCTGCTGCCCGTCGATGGCGTTGCCCGACACCTGCCCGACCAGGTCGAACATGCCGTACAGCGGGCTGTCGACCTCGCCGCTCTCGTCGCCCATCACGTACACCACCGGCAGCAGGTCCTTGTGGTGGATGGCGCCATCCCATCCAGTGGATCGAAGCTGCACCAGTTCCGACAACGGCACCAGCTGGCCGTCGCCGCCGCGCACCCGCAGCGCGAGCACGCCGTCGAGCGAGGCCTGGTCGGCCACGGGCAGGCGCAGGCGGATCGGACGCGGATACTTCGAACCGGCATCGATCACGTGGGTCGCGTCCAGCCCGGACAGACCCGCGGCAATCGTCTCGGTGATCGCCGACTGCGGCACGCCCAGTCGCGCCGCGCGCACGCGGTCGATCACCAGGATGTCGCGGCGCGCATCGGCTTCCACGCTGGTGTCCACATCGACGATGCCCCCGGTGGCCAGGAAGCGCTGCTCGAGCGCCCGCGCGACCCGGCGCTGGCGGGCGTAGTCCGGACCGTACACCTCGGCCACGATCGGCGACAGCACGGGCGGTCCGGGCGGCACTTCGACCACTTTCACCGATGCGCCATGGCGACGGCCGATCGCGTCCACTTGCGGGCGCAGTGCGACGGCGATCTCGTGGCTCTTGCGGTCGCGGTCGTGACGGTCCACCAGGTTCACCTGCAGGTCGCCGACGTTCGCCCCCTCGCGCAGGTAGTACTGCCGCACCAACCCGTTGAAGTTGATCGGTGCGGCCGTACCGGCATAGCCCTGGTAGTGCAGGACTTCCGGCGTGCGGTCCAGCACGCCTGCCAGTTCCACCAGCAGTGCGCTGGTGTCCTCCAGCGTGCGGCCTTCGGGCAGGTCGACCACGATCTGCAGTTCGTACTTGTTGTCGAACGGCAGCATCTTCAGCACCACCCGCTCGAACACCGCCAGGCTGGCCGCCAGTGCCACCAGCACGGCCATGGCGGCGAACAGCAGGCGCCGGCGCTGCGCTCCCCGCACCGCGTGGAGGAACGGCGACATCACGCGTTCGAACAGGCGATGCAGGCCCGCGGCCAGGCTGCCTGCCGCATGTCCGTGCACGACGCCTTCACCCGCCTGCGCAACCGCATGCCGCTTGAGCAGCTTCAACGACAGCCACGGTGTCACCACCAGCGCGATCATCAGCGACAGCAGCATGCCGACCGAGGCGTTGACCGGGATGGGCCGCATGTACGGCCCCATCAGCCCGCTGACGAAGGCCATGGGCATCAGCGCCGCGATCACGGTGAAGGTGGCCAGGATGGTCGGCCCGCCCACTTCGTCCACGGCCGGCGGAATGGCCTCGGCCAGTGACTTGCCGCCTTGCGCCATGTGCCGGTGGATGTTCTCGACCACCACGATGGCGTCGTCCACCAGGATGCCGATGGAGAAGATCAGCGCGAACAGCGAGACGCGGTTGAGGGTGAATCCCATGGCCCACGAGGCGAACAGCGTGGCCGCCAGGGTCAGCACGACCGCGCTGCCGATGACGATGGCCTCGCGGCGCCCCAGCGCGAACAGCACCAGCACCACCACCGATCCGGTGGCGAAGACCAGCTTCTTGATCAGCGTCTGCGCCTTGTCGCTGGCCGTGAGTCCATAGTCGCGCGTGGTCTCCACCTGGATGCCGTCGGGAATGACGGTGCCGCGCAAGGCCGCGACCCGTGCCAGCACGGCGGACGTGATGTCGGCGGCGTTGCTACCCGGCTTCTTGGCGATGGCCAGCGTCACCGCCGGCGCCACCCCGCTGGCGGGTCCGGCACGCGTGGCGGGCGCACCGTGCCACACATAGCTCGACGGCGTGTCGGCCGCATCACTGACCGTCGCTACGTCCTCCAGGCGCACCGGCTGGCCGCCCGCCACGCCCAGCACCAGGCCGGCCACGTCCGCGCGGTCGGCCAGGAACTGGCCCGACGTCACCTGCACCACCCCATCCATGCCGACGCGCTCACCCGCTTGCCGCGCCAGGTTGGCGGACTGCAACGCCGAGGACAGATCGTTCACCGCCAGGCCATGGCTGGCCAGTCGGGCCGCGTCGAGTTGCACCATCACCGCACGCTCCGGCGCGCCGAGGGTGAAGACGTCGCGCGTACCGGGAATGCGCTTGAGTTCGGTTTCCAGCGTGTGTGCCACCTCGGCCAGGTCGCGTGCGCCGCGCTGCGGATCGTCCGTCCACAGGGTCAGCGCCATCACCGGCACGTCGTCGATGCCCTTGGGCTTGATGATGGGCTGGCCCACGCCGAGGTTCGCCGGCATCCAGTCCCGGTTCGAGAACACCTTGTCGTACAGGCGCACCAGCGCGGGCTGGCGCTTTACGCCCACTTGGAACTCCACCGTCAGCACCGCCATGCCGGGCTGGCTGATCGAATAGGTGTGCTTGATCTCCTCGATCCCGGACAACGCCTGTTCCAGCGGATAGGTCACCATCTGTTCGACCTGGCGTGCGTCCGCGCCCGGGAACGGCACGATGACGTTGGCCATGGTCACGTCGATCTGCGGCTCTTCCTCGCGCGGCGTGATGGTCACCGCCACCAGTCCCAGCAGCAGGCCGAGCAGCGCGAGGACCGGCGTCAGCGGGTTGGCCTGGAAGGTGCGCGCCAGTCGACCGGAAATACCCAGTCGCGGCGGGGTCGGAAGCGATGCCATGTCAGCCGTCCTTGCGAGCCGCCACCAGCGCCTGCTGCGCGGCGACCGGATCGGCGGCGACCGTCTCGCCTGGTTTCAGCCCCGAGATCACGTCCACCTGGTCGCCGGCCGCATCGCCCAGCCTGACCTGGCGCAGCGACAGCCGCCCTTCGCTGAGCACGTACACCGCCGTCACCTCGCCGCGGCGCACCAGCGCGCTGGCAGGGACGCGCGGGAACGCAGCGCCCTTCACGGCCGGGAACGCCACTTTCGCGGTCAGTCCTGGTTGTGGCGGCGCATCGAGTGCCGGCAGCTGCACGCGGATCCTCACCGCGTGCATGGACGTGTCGGCGGATGGGAAGACGGTCACACCCGCGGCGTCGATCCGACGTCCGTCGTCGAACGTAACGATGGCCGCGGGGTTGGTCCGGATCGCCTCCGCGTCCGACTGGGGCACCGCCACGTCGACGCGCAGCGCGCCCGGCGCGAACACGGTCATGAGCGCCTGGCCGATGCCGACGCTCTCGCCCGGCTCGACATCGCGCGTGGCGACGATGCCGGCGTAGGGTGCGCGGACCGTGGTGTAGTCGGTCTGCTGGCCGGCGTTCGCCAACCGTGCGCGGGCGGCATCGCGCGCCGCGACCGCCGAATCGCGCGCCATCCTGGCCTCGTCCAGCTGCGACCGGGACACGAACCGGTCCTTCGCCAGGTTGGCGAAACGCTGGTGGTTGGCTTCCGCCTCTGTCGCGGAGGCTTCCGCCGCGCGCAGCTGGGCGCGGGCGGCATCGACGCCGGATTGCTGTTCGACCGCACTGAGCCGTACCAGCACCTCGCCTGCAGCCACGCGATCATTGACATCGCGCGACACGGCGACCACGCGCCCATTCGTCTGTGCCGACAACGTGGCCTGTTGCACGGCCTCCACCACGCCCTCCCAGACACGTCCGTCAGCCGCGCCGGGTGCCCGCACCTGGGACGTCCGCAGGCCCTCGATGCGCACGGCAGGCACCGCAGGCCCGTCGCGCCCGCATGCAGCGAGGGCGGCCACCAGCAACAGCGACGGCAACGCGCGCGACGACGCCACGATGCGGATCAAGGCAGGCCTCGCGCTCACTTGAATGCGCAGCCTGCGCGCACGCCCAGCTTGCGGAAAACGATGGCGGCCGGACAGAAGCCGGTGACGCTGGCCTGCAGCAGGTTCACGCCGATGAAGACGGTGAGCCAGAACCACAGCGGCGAAACGAAGTGGCCCAGCGCAAGGCTGGCGAGGATCATCAGGCCGGCGAAGGCGAGGACGGCACGGTCGAGGTTCATGGGGGTTCTCCGATGGAAGTGGGTGTTGCCTGGCTTCGGCTTGATCTGGACGCATGTTTCCAGCGCGAACTGGCCAACGGCATCCCCTCGCCGAACTCGCCCCGGGCAACCCTGCAGGGCGCGGCATGGCTTGCACTATAAATTAGCAATATCTAATATTAGAGTCAACTAATATATGGAACTCCAATGACACACACCGTCCAGGACCTGGTGGCCGACGCCCGGCGCCGTATCGAGGAAGTCGCACCCTCCCCGCTCGCCGTGGGCGCCGACGCCGTGGTGATCGACGTCCGCGAGCCGGCCGAGTACGCGCAAGGCCACCTGCCCGGCGCGATCAACCTCCCGCGCGGCGTGCTGGAATTCCAGATCCACGCCCATCCAGCCATGGCATGCGGCACGAACGACGCGCTGGCTGCGCCGGATCGTGAACTTCTTCTCTATTGCCTGACCGGCGGACGTTCGGCGCTGGCGGCCGACAGCCTGCGGGCCCTCGGCTTCACGCGGGCGCGCTCCCTTGCCGGCGGCCTCACGGCATGGCGCAATGCAGGCCTGCCCCTCGCTACGGAACCCGCATGACCCGACGCACCGCCACGCCCGCGCTGGACATCGCCGCCATGCAGGCGCATGCAGGCGACGCTGCGCAACTCCTCAAGGCGCTGGCCAACGAAAAGCGCCTGCAGATCCTGTGCCTGCTCACCTCGGGCGAGCGCTCGGTAGGCGATCTCAATGCCCTGCTCGACCTCAGCCAGTCCGCACTGTCGCAGCACTTGGCGGTCTTGCGCGAGGAGGGCCTGGTGCAGACACGGCGCGAAGCGCAGAACGTGCTCTACGCGCTGACGCCGGGACCGGCGGCGGAGGTCATGCTGACGCTGCACGGCATCTATTGCGCACCGAAGGCGCACGCCGCCGCCAAATCCGGCAGGAAGCGGTGACGGTCCGCCATTCCGCCGCAGGTCGCCGACGCCGACAATGCCCGCGACGTGGTTTCGCCACGCCCCCCAAGGGCGCCGCACCATCGCGCTTGGCCGGGATGCGCCACGCTGCGATCATGCCTCCAGCCCCACCGTTCCACGCTTGAATCGAGGAGTCCCTTCGTGTCGCACCCCATGGTCCATGCCTGGTTCGACGAGGCCACCAATACGATTACCTACGCGGTGTGGGATCGTGCCAGCCGCCACGCGGCGATCATCGATCCGGTGCTGGATTACGACCACCGGTCCGGACGCGCATCGCATCGGTCAGCCGACGCGATCCTGGGTTTCGTCGCCGACCACGACCTGACCGTGCAGTGGATCCTGGAAACGCATGCCCATGCCGACCACCTCAGCGCCGCGCCTTGTCTGAAGGAAAAGACCGGCGCACCGATCGGCATCGGCGAGCGCATCACCGAGGTGCAGCGCACGTTCGCGCCGGTGTTCGGGCTGGACGACGTCAGCGGCGACGGCCGCGAATTCGACCGCCTGTTCCGCGACGGCGACGTGTTCCCGCTGGGCGGGTTGCAGGTGGAAGTCCTGCACACGCCCGGCCACACGCCGGCCTGCGTGTCCTACCGCATCGGCGATGCGGTGTTCGTCGGCGATACGCTGTTCATGCCCGACTACGGCACCGCACGCGCGGATTTTCCCGGCGGCGACGCGCGCACGCTGTACCGCTCGATCCAGAAGCTGCTGTCGCTGCCGCCGCAGACCACGCTGTACCTGTGCCACGACTACAAGGCGCCAGGACGCGACCACTACGCGTGGGAAACCACCGTCGCCGACGAGAAGACCCGCAACGTACACCTCGGCGGTGGTGTGGACGAAGACAGCTTCGTCGCGATGCGCGAAGCGCGCGATGCCACGCTGTCGGCACCGGCGCTGCTGCTGCCGTCGCTGCAGGTCAACATCCGTGCCGGCCGCCTGCCGGCACCGGAAGCCGATGGTCGGCGCTACCTCAAGATCCCGGTCAAACTCTGATCAACCGCCTGCGCTGGTCGCTGCACGGTGGATGGCCACGCCTGCGCCGCAGTCCGCGTCGAGCAGGCGCGACTGTTTCAACCACGCCGGGTCGGGATAGTAGGCGAACACGAACGAACCGCCGCGGATGCTGTCGATCAGCGGCCGCGCCACGGTGGTGCGCACCGCCGGACAGCCCAGGCTGCGACCCAGGCGGCCCTGCGCGCGGATCAGCGCGTCGCTGACATACGGCGCGCCGTGGATGACGATCGCACGGTCGCGGGCGTGATCGTTGAAGCCCGGCTCCAGGCCCTGCAGCCGCAGTGAGTAGCCGTTGGCGCCACTGTACGACTCCTGCGTCACGAACGATCCCAGGCTGGACATGTAGCTGCCGGTGGCATTGGAGAACCGTGTCGCCAGGTTCTCGCCGGTATTGCGTCCATGCGCCACCCACTCCTCGAACAGCAAGCGCTGGCGCTCGAGATCGAACACCCACATCCGCGGCTGCGTGGACGGGCGCGAGTAGTCGATGACGCTGAGCCGCCGCAAGGGCACCGGCTCACCGCGGCGGATCGAACAGGTCATCGCGCGCGCCGCCATCGACAGCACCTCGCGATCCAGCGCCGGCGCGGCACGATGCAGGGTGTCGACCATGCGCTCGACCGGCGTGACCGCAGCATCCGCGGCGACGGCATGCCCTGCCGGCGCCACCGCCATGACGACAAGGCATTGCACCAGCAGGCGATGGCATCTGTTCATGGCACGGACCGGAGTACGGGAAAGGTGCGCAAGCATCCCGGATCCGTCCGCAAGACTCAGCGCACGGCCGTTGTGGGGACGGTTTCGTCGGATTCCAACACCGGCACGGTCGCCGGTTCGGCCGGCGTTGCGCGCACGCCCGGCAGGTCGGACAGCAATACCGTGGTGCCGGGCGTCAGTACGCCATACAGCCGGCGCGCGAAATCCTGCGGAATCCAGAACGCGTCGCCGAGCGACCGCAACGGCGGCATGGCGGCGCCGGATTCGCCCAGCACGCGATGCGCGACCCAGCGATGCTCCTTCTGCTGCGGATCGAGCAGGCTGGGGATGTCTTCCATTTCGGTCGTCATCACCAGCAGCACGGTGCCGTTGAGCGCGAAGTCGTGCACCATCTGCAACGGCGCTGCACCGATCAGTACGCCATTGCGGAGCACCGACACGCGCCGGTCGTACAGGCTGACCAGGATGCTGACCGGTCCTTCCGGGGACGCCGCTTCATTCCAGTACACCTCGTAGGACGACAGATCCGGATGGGTCGCCTGCCCGCCTGCAGTCACCGGCGCCAGCACGGCCGGATGCACCAGGCTGGCCGGCGACGCCTTCGCGTTCGCCACCACCACCGAATCGCCGAAGCGGGTGATGCCGAACAGCTTCTCGGCGAAGGCCTGCGGCAACCGGACGCAGCCATGCGATGCCGGATAACCCGGCAGATGTCCGCCGTGCAGCGCGATGCCGTCCCACGTCAGCCGCTGCATGTACGGCATCGGCGCGTTGTTGTAGAGGTTGGAACGGTGGTCCTTGTTCTTCTGCAGGATGGTGAACACGCCCGTCGGCGTGTCCTTGCCCGCCTTGCCCGAACTGATCGTCGACACGCCGATGGCGATGCCGTTGCGATACACGTAGGCGCGCTGTTCGTCGAGGCTGACCACCAGCACCACCGGACCTTCCGGTGCGATCTGCGGATACCACAGGAACTCGCCCGGCTTCAGCGCGCGGACGTCGGCCTGCGGCACGGCGGACTGCGCGCGCGTGACGGACGGGGCGGCACTGGCGAGCAGCGCGGCCAGCAGGAGGCTGGACAGCAGGGTGCGTTTCATGGGCGCGAGCTTATCGTAAGTAGTTCGTGCGTCGAATATGGCGACGCCATCCTGTAGGAGCGACGTCAGTCGCGACCGTGCACCCGTGACTGCCCGGAAGCCCTGTCCACATTGTTCCCGTCACGCACGAAAAAGACCTCTCCATCAGGCCGTGCGGTCGCGACTGACGTCGCTCCTACAGACGTGATCTGCGGCCCGACTACACCAGCAGACGCTCGCGCAAGGCGTCGTAGTCGGCAGGGATCGGGTCGGCATGCGCCGGACGCGCCAGCAGGTCGGCCAATGCCGGCGGCACGTCGATCGCGTGCCCGACCAGCGGTTCCACCACGCTCTCGAACTTGGCCGGATGCGCGGTGGCGGCCACCGCCCAGTCCCCTCCCTCGCCCTGTGCGCGAAGGTCTTCCAGCACCTTCACCGCCGTCGCCGTATGCGGGCAATGCACTTCGCCGTGTTCACGGTAGCGTCGCGCGATCACGTCGCGGATGGTGGCGTCGTCGACGCTGGCCGCGCTGAACGCCGCGCGCAGGCCGGCATCGTCGTTCGCGTAGAGCCAGCGCAGGCGCTCGAAGTTGCTGGGCGCACCCACGTCCATTGCGTTGGCCAGCGTGGCGACGCTGGCGGCCGGCGCGTACGCGTTGCCCGCGAAGAAATCCGGCAATACCCGGTTGGCGTTGGTCGCCAGCACGATCCGGCCCAGCGGCATGCCGAGCGCACGCGCCAGGATCGCCGCCATCGCATTGCCCAGGTTGCCGGTGGGGATGACGAGGTTCAGCACCTGTCCCGTCGCCGCGCGATGCGTGGACGCGGCGTGCGCGTAGTAGCTCATCTGCGGCAACAGGCGACCCAGGCTGATGCTGTTGGCCGAACTGAGCGGCGCCTGCGCCTGCAGGTCGGCATCGTTGAGCGCGCGCTTCACCAGGGCCTGGCAGTCGTCGAAGGAACCGGCCACGCGCAGCGCGGCGATGTTGTCGCCCAGGCAACCCAACTGGTGCGCCTGCCGGGGCGACACGCGGCCGTCCGGATACAGCACCACCACGCGCAGGCCGGGCTGGCGATGGAACGCGGCGGCCACTGCCGCGCCGGTGTCGCCCGATGTGGCGACGAGGATCGTCAACGGCCGGCTTTCATCGCGGCGCAGGCGCGCCATGCAAGCCGCCAGGAACCGGGCGCCGAAATCCTTGAACGCCGCGGTGGGTCCGTGGAACAGCTCCAGCACGTGATCGGCCGGCGTACCGAGCGGGCGCAGCGGCGCCGGAAAGTCGAAGGCTTCGCGGCAGATCGATGCCAGTTCGCCCTCCAGCCCGTCGCCGGCGAAGAAAGGCGCCAGCAAGCTGGTTGCCGTGTCGGCGATATCGCGGCCAAGCGCCGGTTCGCGCGGCGCGGGCAACGCCTCGGGAACATACAGCCCGCCATCGGGCGCCAGCCCGGCGGCGATCGCCTGGCTGAGGGAAGCGGTGGGTGCGGCATTGCGGGTCGAGATGAAGTTCATGGTCTGTCGTCAGGAAAGCGCCGCATGCGAAACGCGGCGACCGGAAGGAAAATGCTCAGTGGGCGGACAACAGTTCCGCGCCCGGCGCGTTGATCGGCGACACCCAGGCCTGGCTGTCGAAGCCGGCGGCCGCGAAGGCTGCACGGATGGCCGGCGCTGCAGCTTCAGCCTCGCCGCGTGATTCGAACCAGGCGAATACGCTGGGACCGGCGCCGGAGATGCTGGCGCCCATCGCGCCGGCCTGCAGTGCCGCCTGCTTCGCGGCATCGAATCCGACGATCAGCGGCGCGCGGCGCGGCTCGATCAGGACGTCGCGCAGGCCATCGCGCACCAGCGACGCATCGCCCGCGTGGCAGCCGCTCAGCACCAGCGCCAGGTTCGCGCTCTGCGCGACGAATTCCTTCAACTCGTATGCCCCCTGCAGGGCAGCGCGCGCGCGCCGCGTCTCCAGGATCGCGTCCGGATGCACCAGCACGCTGTGCCAGTGCTCCGGCACCGGCACGCGCACCAGCCGATCCGCCGTGGACAGCACCAGTCCGCCCAGCAGCATCGGACCCAGGTTGTCGCCGTGCCTGCCGCCACTGGCGACGGCTTCGCCGACCAGCGCATGCGGGTAGAGCTGCTCATTCGTCAGCGGCGCTTCCAGCAGCGCGTTGGCGGCGACCAGCGCTGCTACGCACGACGCGGCCGAACCGCCCATGCCGGACCCGAGCGGAATGCCCTTCTCGATCTCCACCTCGAACCCGAACGGCAACGCCAGCGCCGCCCGCAACGAGATCAATGCCGCGCCGGCGGTGTTGCCGGGCGCATCCAGCGGCAGGTCGACGGTGGCACCGCGGATGGCGGCGATCCGCACCTCCGGCGCTTCGATGCGGCGCACCGCCACGGTATCGCCGACGCCTTCGATCACGTGGCCCAGGATGTCGAACCCCACGCCCACGTTGCCCACCGATGCCGGCGAAAACGCGCTTGCCTGCTGCCTCATGCCCACTCCATGTTCCTGCTCATCGGATGCCTCACAGCTTCGCGCCCTGTCCCGCGGCCACGCGCAGCACGTCGGCGAATACGCCGGCGGCGGTGACTTCCGGCCCTGCGCCGGGGCCCTGCACGATCAGCGGATTGTCGCAGTAGCGGCGCGTGGTGAACTGCACGATGTTGTCGGTCAGGCGCAGGTTGCCGAACGCGTGCGCGGCCGGCAATTCGACCAGCCCCACGCTGGCGCGGCCTTCCGCGTCCAGCCGTGCGACGTAGCGCAATACGTTGCCTGCGGCGCGCGCCTTCGCCAGCCGCTCGCCGAAGGTCGCATCCACTTCATCGAGCCGCGCCATGAAGTCGTCGACGCTCGCCTGGCGCAGCGCTTCCGGCACCAGGCTTTCGACCTGCACGTCCTCCAGCGCCAGTTCGCGGCCGGCCTCCCGCGCCAGGATCACCAGCTTGCGTGCCACGTCGGTGCCGGACAGGTCGTCACGCGGATCGGGTTCGGTGTAGCCGAGTCCGCGCGCTTCGGTCACCAACTGCGAGAACGGCACGCTGCCGTCGAACCTGTTGAACAGCCATGCCAGCGTGCCCGAGAAGATGCCCTCCACCGAGACCACGGTATCGCCGGTATCCAGCAGGTCCCGCAGCGTCGAGATCACCGGCAGTCCCGCGCCGACCGTCGCTTCGTAGCGGAAACGCGCACCGCTGGCGGCGGCCGCCTCGGCGATGGCGCGATAGCGCTCCAGTGAACCCGCACCGGCCTGCTTGTTCGGCGTGACCACGTGGATGCCCGCCGCCAGCCATTCGGCATAGCGGTCCGCGACCACCGGACTGGCGCTGCAGTCCACGATCACCGCGTGCGGCATGTGCGCCGACAGCAGGTGCTGGGTGAAGCGGTCCAGGTCGGCGGGCTGCGCACTGGCGTCGAAGCGCGCGCGCCAGTCGGCGCCGATGCTGCGCTCGTCCAGCAGCATGCGCGTGCTGGACGCGATGGCGCGCAGGCGCAGGTCGAGATTGGCCTTGCCGAGCAACTGCGGTTGCGCCGCACGCAGCTGTTCGATGAGTGTCGCGCCGACATTGCCCGGCCCGATCACGCCGACGGCGAACGTCTGCGGCGACAGCCAGAAACCGGCATGCGCGGCACGCAGCGCCTTGGTGGCATCGGCACTGTCGATGGCGACGGAGATGTTGCGCTCCGACGAACCCTGGGCGATCGCCAGGATGTTCACCTGCGCGCGACCCAGCGCGCCGAACAGGCGCGCCGACACGCCCGGCGTGCCGGCCATGCCGTCGCCGACCGCCGCCAGCACGCTGACGCCATCCCGGCGCTGCACGCGCTGGATCTGCCGGGTATCCAGCTCGTGCGCGAATACGTCCAGCAGCGCCGCCTGTCCCTTCGCCGCCTCACTGGCTTTGACCACGCAGCAGATCGAATGCTCAGACGAGCCCTGCGAGATCATCACCACCGAGACGTGCGCATTGCGCAACGCGGCGAACACGCGTTCCGCGGTGCCTGGCACGCCGATCAGGCCGGTGCCCTCCAGGTTCAGCAGCGCCAGGTCGGCGCTCAGCGTCAGGCCCTTGACCGGACCGACCGCATCCCGCTCGGCGGTGATGCGCGTACCGGGATGCTCCGGGTGGAAGGTGTTGCGGATGATGATCGGCAGTCCGCGCTCCATCGCCGGCGACATCGTCTGCGGATGCACGACCTTGGCGCCGAAATAGGCAAGTTCGCAGGCTTCGTCGTAGCTCAGCGCCCCCAGTTGCACCGCTTCCGGTACCAACCGTGGATCGGCCGACAGCACGCCGTCGACATCGGTCCAGATGTGCAGTTCCGCCGCGTCGTACAGCGCGGCGAAGATCGCCCCGGAATAATCGCTGCCATTCCGGCCCAAGGTGGTGAAGCGGCCCTCGCGATCGCGCGCCACGAAGCCGGTCGCCACCACCCGCCGTTGCGGATGCGAGGCCTGCCATGCCGCCAGGCGCTGCGCGCTGGTTTCCCAGTCGACCACCACCCCGAGTTCGCCATGGTCGACGCGCAACACCTCGCGCGCATCCAGCACGGCGCAGTCCTCGCCCTGCAGCGTCAGGTACTCGCCCAGCAGACGCGCCGAACACACCTCGCCCAGGCCCTGCACGCGCTGCAGGACCAGCTCCGGCAGGCCGCCGATGACGATCAGCGCATTGAGGATCTCCTGCAGCCGTTCGAAGCGTTCGTCCACCCATTCGATCACCGGCCCTGCCGCTTCGCCCAGCAGCGCCACCGCCGCACCGCGATGGCGCGCACGAAGCGCATGCCAGCTCTCCTGCCATTCCGGACGGTTGGCCGCCGCGAGTTCGCACAGCGCGATCAATGCATCGGTGACGCCCTTCATCGCGGAGACGACGGTGACCTGCAGGTCCTCGTCGCGCGCGAGCAGCAGCTGCGCCACATGGCGGTAGCGGTCGGCATCGGCGACGGACGTGCCGCCGAACTTGTGGACGACGGTGCGCGGTTTGGATTGTTGGACTTCGGCGTTGCGGGACGACATGGGTCAGGAACCTCGTTGAGGAGGCCCGGCACGCATCAGGAAGTCGGGTGGCCCTGCATCCTGATCCGGGTGCGGGGCCGTGGTCTGCGGATTACGCGAACACAACCCACCGCACCCGACGAGTCAGGGTGGTAATGGTCGTGGTAATGCGGGTGCGCCCGGCGTCCGCACGCGTCCGCACCGGCAAGGCCGGCATCGGGTTCGTCGTGTGGAGGGCATGGAAGTGCATGGCGGAAGAAAAACACGGCACCCCGGGGGGCTGTCAAGCGCTGCGTCGCAACAAAGCCAATGATTTCATATGGATGCAAGTGAAACCAATGGCGGAGACACTACAGCACGCGCGTCATGAAGACGCTGTTCGGGTCTTCCACGTAGTCGCCGAACGGTGCGCAAGGTGCGAAGCCCGCACGCGCATACAAGGCGCGCGCAGGCGCGAAATACGGCATCGATCCGGTCTCCAGGCTCAGGCGCGAGTACCCGCGTCGCCGCGCCTCATCGATGATGTGGCCGAGCATCCGCTGCGCGACACCACGGCGCAGGTAGGTCCCTGCGGTACGCATCGACTTCACTTCGCCATGGCCGGCATCCAGTTCGCGCAGTGCGCCGCAGCCGGCCAGCACCTCGCCGTCCCACATTGCCCAGAAGGCGATGTCATGGCCGCGCAATGCGTCCAGGTCGAGCGCATGCACGCTCTCCGGTGGCGAAGTGCGGCGCATCCAGTCCAGGTGCTCCTGCAACAGGGCAACGACGGCGGGATGGCGGAGGTCGTCGATGCGGATGTCCATGCGATCCGGGAATACAGGGGCCTGTCCGACACGGTGCCATGTCCATCGTGGATCCGCTCGCATGCGTCGTGCGTACGACCGCTTCGTGCGAGAATCGCCGCCGATGGCCCCGTAGCTCAGCTGGATAGAGCGGTCCCCTCCTAAGGGACAGGTCGTGCGTTCGAATCGCGCCGGGGTCACCATCTTCCACCGCATGCCGATGCCGTGGCGCCACGGCAGCCCGCTCGGCGAATCGCCGAATGCCGTCATCGCCAGTCGGCGAAGCGAACAAACCCCGGCAGCGGATCAACGGCGGCGCGCGCAAGCCCCTGTTGTACAAGAACCTCTGGAAAAACACGGGCTTACGCAAGGCCGTTGCACGTCGCTCTGATAGAATCGTGCCCCCTGCGACGCGGCGGTTTCCGCCGGCGTCCTTCGCATTCGATCCCCCTGGAGCACTTCATGCCCGCAGACCTCTTCAAGGCCCTCGGCCTGTCCGCCACCAACTCCGGCACCTACCTCGGTAGCGGCGAGTGGTCCACCACCACCGACGCCGGCGTGCTGCAGTCGATCAACCCGACCACCAACGAGGTGATCGCCGAAGTCCACGCCAGCAGCCAGGCCGACTACGAGAAGGTCGTCGCCCGCGCGCAGGCCGCGTTCAAGATCTGGCGCACCACGCCGGCGCCGCGCCGCGGCGAGGCGATCCGCCTGTGCGGCGAGGCGCTGCGCAAGCACAAGGACGCACTGGGTTCGCTGGTCGCGCTGGAGATGGGCAAGAGCAAGCCCGAGGGCGACGGCGAAGTGCAGGAGATGATCGACATCGCCGACTTCGCCGTGGGCCAGAGCCGCATGCTGTACGGCTACACCATGCACTCCGAGCGTCCCGGCCACCGCATGTACGAGCAGTACCAGCCGCTGGGCCTGGTCGGCATCATCAGCGCGTTCAACTTCCCGGTCGCGGTGTGGGCGTGGAACTCGTTCCTGGCCGGCATCTGCGGCGACATCTGCATCTGGAAGCCGTCCAACAAGACGCCGCTGACCGCGATCGCCAGCATGAAGATCTGCAACGACGCGCTGAAGGCCGGCGGCTTCCCGGACATCTTCTTCCTGATCAACGACGCTGGTGTCGAACTGGCGCAGCAGTTCGTCGACGACAAGCGCATCCCGCTGATCAGCTTCACCGGCTCCACCCAGGTCGGCCGCACCGTCGGCGAGCGCGTCGCGCGCCGCATGGGCCGCAGCCTGCTGGAGCTGGGCGGCAACAACGCGATCATCCTGGACGAAACCGCCGACCTGAAGCTGGCGGTGCCGGGCATCGTGTTCGGCGCCGTCGGCACCGCCGGCCAGCGCTGCACCACCACGCGCCGCCTGATCGTGCACGAATCCATCTACGACAACGTGCTGGCCACGCTGATCAAGGCCTACAAGCAGGTGGAAGGCAAGATCGGCGACCCGACCGACCCGGCCAACCTGATGGGTCCGCTCAACAGCCAGGGCGCGGTGCAGCAGTTCCTCGACTCCATCGCCAAGGCCAAGGCCAGCGGCGGCACCGTCGAGACCGGCGGCACCGCGATCGACCGCCCGGGCAACTTCGTGCTGCCGGCCATCGTCACCGGCCTGAAGAACTCGGATGAGGTCGTCCAGCACGAGACCTTCGCGCCGATCCTGTACGTCATGAAGTACACGACGCTGGACGAGGCCATCGACATGCAGAACGCCGTGCCGCAGGGCCTGTCGTCGTCGATCTTCACCCAGAACCTCAAGGCTGCCGAGCAGTTCCTGTCGGCAGCCGGCAGCGACTGCGGCATCGCCAACGTCAACATCGGCACCAGCGGCGCCGAGATCGGCGGCGCGTTCGGTGGCGAGAAGGAAACCGGCGGTGGTCGCGAATCCGGCTCGGACGCATGGAAGGTCTACATGCGCCGGCAGACCAACACCATCAACTATTCCGACTCGCTGCCGCTGGCGCAGGGGATCAAGTTCGACCTCTGACCCGCACCGGCGCCGGCATGCACGCATGCCGGCCGCCCCGGACGGGGCTGCATCTGGGATAATCGCGCCACCCGTAACGGGTGGCGTTTTTTTTGCGCCCCATCGAGCGCCATCCCACCTCCCTGACCCCTGCATGGAGTTCCTGATGAACCAAGTCCGCACCACCAGCAGCCTCGCCATCGCCAGCCTCGTGTCCGGCATCCTCGGTTGGACCCTGTTGCCCTTCATCGGCACCCTCGTGGCCATCATCACGGGCCACATGGCGCGCGCCGAGATCCGCCGCAGTGCGGGCACGCTGGACGGCGACGGCATGGCCATCGGCGGCCTGATCCTGGGCTGGGTATCGGCGCTGCTGTGGATCATCGGCATCGCGGTGATCTTCCTGTTCCTGGGCGGGATGGCCTGGCTGGCGACGCTGAACTGAACCCGCCTGCGTCCATGTATTCGATCGCCCGCCCCTTCCTGTTCGGCCTCGACGCCGAAACCGCCCATGGCATGGGCCTGAAGGCGCTGGATCTGGCCTACCGCACCGGCACCACGCCCCTGGTGGCGCGTCCGATCACGCCGATGCCTACCAAGCTCATGGGCCTGACGTTCCCCAATCCGGTCGGCCTGGCCGCCGGCATGGACAAGAACGGCACGCACATCGACGCGCTGTTCGCGCTGGGCTTCGGCTTCGTCGAGATCGGCACGGTGACGCCCAGGCCGCAATCCGGCAATCCGAAGCCGCGCATGTTCCGCCTGCCGCAGCACCAGGCCGTCATCAACCGGCTGGGCTTCAACAACGAAGGCGTCGAGGCGCTGGTCCGCAACGTCGGCGCCGTGCGCCGCGACCGCGGCCTGCTCGGCATCAACATCGGCAAGAACAAGGACACCTCCAACGAGCGCGCCGCCTCCGACTACCTGTACTGCCTTGAACGCGTGTATCCGCTGGCGGACTACATCACCGTCAACATCTCCTCGCCCAACACCGCCGGCCTGCGTGAACTGCAGGAAGAACAGGCGCTGCGCCAGCTGATCGGTACGCTGCGCGAGTCGCAGGAAGACCTCGCCGCGCAGCATGGCAAGCGCGTGCCGATGCTGGTGAAGATCGCACCCGACCTGTCGGACAGCGACATCGACGCCGTGGCGCGCGTGCTGGGGGACATGCAGGTCGATGGCGTCATCGCCACCAACACCACCGTTTCGCGGATCAGCGTGCAGGAGGATGCGCATGCGCGGGAAACCGGCGGACTGTCCGGTGCGCCGCTGATGGGCCAGTCCACCCTGGTGCTGCGCCGCCTGCGCACGCGCCTGCCGGATTCGATTCCGCTGATCGGCGTGGGCGGCATCCTGTCCGGCGCCGACGCAGTGGCCAAGATGTCGGCCGGCGCTTCGCTGGTGCAGTGCTATACGGGCCTGGTCTACCGCGGTCCGGAACTGGTCCGCGAGTGCGTGGAAGCGATCCGTCGCCGGCGCGAAGCGCGCAGCGGTGGCCCGGTGGCACCGGAATGACGAGCGGCTACCGCATCACTGCGGACGCCTCGTTGCGCGCGCGCACGACGTTCGGCGTCCCCGCACGGGCGCCATGGCTGATCGAAGTCGAGAAAGCCTCGGCGCTGGACAAGGTGCTGGCGCTGCCCCAGGTGACCGGAGGCGAGACGCTGGTGATCGGCGGTGGCAGCAACCTGCTGTTCGCCGGCAATGCGCCCGGCGCGGTGATCGCGATGGCGACGCATGCCCTGCGCGTGCTGTCCGACGATGGCCAGCATGCGCTCGTTCGCGCCGATGCCGGCGTCGCCTGGCATCCGCTGGTGATGTGGACGCTGGACCAGGGCCTGTGCGGGCTGGAGAACCTGGCGCTGATCCCCGGCACCGCCGGCGCATCGCCCATCCAGAACATCGGCGCCTACGGCACCGAGGTGGGCGAGTTCATCCACGTCGTCGAAGCGCTGGACCGCCATGGCGGCACGCGCGTGCGGCTGGATCGCGAGGCCTGCGCCTTCGCCTATCGCGACAGCGTGTTCAAGCGCGAGGCCGACCGCTACCTGGTGACCGCGGTCGAGTTGCTGCTGCCGCGTACGCCGGCGCTGCGCCTGGACTATGCGGGCATCCGCGACGAACTGGGGGCGATGGGTATCTCCAGTCCGACTGCCCGGGACGTCGGCGAAGCCGTCGTCCGCATCCGCCGCCGCAAGCTGCCCGACCCGGCCGTGGTCGGCAATGCCGGCAGCTTCTTCAAGAATCCGATCGTCTCGCAGGCGCAGGCCGACGCCTTGCTGGTCGACTACCCCACCTTGCCCGTGTTCCGCGGCGACGCCGCGCACAACCGCAAGCTGTCGGCGGCGTGGATGATCGAGGCCTGCGGCTGGAAAGGACATCGTGATGGCGATGCGGGCGTGTCCGCCACGCACGCCCTCGTCCTGGTCAACCACGGTGAGGCGACCGGCGCGCAACTGCTGGCGCTGGCGCGCAAGATTGCCGCGTCCGTGCAGGCACGCTTCGGCGTCGCCATCGAGCCGGAACCGAAAATCATCGGGGCGACCTGGTAGGCCTTCCCCATGATCCACGTTCCGCTTCGGATACGGCTCCCTCCCCTGCTTGCAGGGGAAGGCTGGGGTGGGGGCACGCCGGAACCGATCGTCGCTTGCGACCGCGACGACCGAGAGTGCGGCGATCTCCCATGCAGCAACCCATCGAACGCATACAAGCCTTCACCGACTCCGCGCGCCCCCATCCCAACCTTCCCCCGCAGGCGGGGGAAGGGGCTGATCTTCGCTTGCGACGTGTCCGCTGTTTTCGCGCTGACCGCGTGCGATGTCATGCGGTCCCTACGCCGGCGCTCGCGATGATCTGCATCCGCGCCCCGGGTACTGCCCCCTCTCCCGTTCACGGGGGAGGGCTGGGGTGGGGGCGCACCGAAGCCGGTCTCCTCCCGCCTGCGCCACCGACTCGACCGCTGCGGTTTCTCGTGTCGTCGATGACCCGTGCTGTGCTCGACCTTCGCGCGGCCGTTGGCCCCCATCCCACCCTTCCCCCGCAGGTGGAGGAAGGGGCTGATCTTCGCTTGCTACGTGTCCGCTGTTTTCGCGCTGACCGTGTTCCATGTCATGCGCCCCCGACGCCCGCGCTCGCGGTGATGCGCGTCCGCACCCCGGGTACTGCCCCCTCCTCCGTTCACGGGGGAGGGCTGGGGTGGGGGCCGACCGGAGCCGGTCTCCTGCCGCCTGCACCACCGACTCGACCGCTGCGGTTTCTCGTGTCGTCGTCGAACGGCGCGGTGCTCGACCTTCGCGGCGCCGTTCGCCCCCATCCCAACCTTCCCCCGCACGCGGGGGAAGGAGCTGATCCGGAACACTGATGCCCACCCTGCCCGCCCATTACCGTGCCGCCGTGCTGATGCTGGGCAGCACGATGTTCTTTGCGTTGATGGTGGTGGCGATCCGGCTGGCCTCGGCCACGCTGCATACGTTCGAGATCGCCTTCTTCCGCAACTTCTTCGGCCTGCTGGCCGCCGCGCCGCTGATCCTGCGCCATGGTCCCGGCTTCCTGAAGACCACGCAGTTCCCGCGTTACCTGTTCCGCTGCGTCATCGGCATCTGCTCGATGCTGGCCGGGTTCTGGGCCATCGGCCACCTGCCGCTGGCGCAGGCGGTGTCGCTGTCGTATTCCACGCCGCTGTTCGTCACCCTGGCCGCCGCAGCGCTGCTCAACGAGCAGGTGCGTGCGCGCCGCTGGACGGCGGTGGCGCTGGGTTTCGTCGGCGTGCTGATCATCGTGCGGCCGGGCACGTCGCAGTTCACCGTCGACGCGATGATCGCCGTGCTCGCGGCGGTGATGAGCGCGCTGGTCGCGATCCAGATCAAGCAGCTTTCCAACACCGAACCGGCGGACCGCATCGTCATCTACACCACGTTGCTGTGGGTGCCGATGTCGCTGGTGCCCGCGCTGGCCGTGTGGGAATGGCCGCAGGGCATCACCTGGGTGTGGGTGATCGCCGCCGGGGTGCTGGGTACGGGCGGACACATGCTATGGACGCGTGCGCTCAAGCTGGGCGAGGTGTCGGCACTGACGCCGATCAGTTTCATGCAGTTGCCGGTGGTGGCGGTGTTCGGCTGGCTGCTGTTCGATGAAACGCTGGACCGCTGGACGCTGCTCGGCGCGGGCATCATCTTCAGCGCGAACGCCTATATCGCCCATCGGGAAGCGGTGCTGTCGCGGCGTTCCGCCTCGGAAGCGCCCAGTTCGGCGGCCAAGCCCGGCGAATGATGCCGGGGCGGCGTCAGCCGCGCTTGTCGGGCTGCCTGCCCGGCCGCTTGCCTTCGCGATAGCGGCTGGCGAATTCCGCATCCGCGTCGTCCAGCGTCTTCGGATCGGCGGCCAGCAGCGGCGCGATGTACTGGCGGTACAGCGGTTCGGCATCCGCCGGGCGGCCCAGTTCGCGGTACGTATCGATCAGGTTCCATGCCGCCGTGCGCGTTTCCACGTGCGTCTCGCCCAGCGCGTGCCGGCGCAGGTCGAACAGCCGCTGGTACTCGGCCAGGGCTTCGCGCTTGCGCCCGGTGATCCGGAGTGCCTCGGCACGGATCACCATCGACAGCTGCGCCTGCGGGTGTTTCCCGCCCAGCGTCTTCAACGCCAGCGGCTGCACATCGCCCAGCAGCTGCAGCGCGGCCTCGGGCTGGCCCGCATTGAGCAGCGTGCCGGCATGGTTGACGAGGATGGACAGCGTGTCCGGATGGCCCGGGCCGAGCACGCGGCTGCGCGCGGTGATGACCTGCTCCTCCAGCGGCAAGGCGGCCGCGAAGTCCTTGCGCCGGGCGTAGGCCGTGGCCAGGTTCAGGCGCGTACGGATGGTCTGCGGGTGATCGCGGCCGAGCACGCGTTCGCGTGCGGCCAGCACCTCCTGCAGCAAGGGCAGCGCCTTCTCGACCGACGCGGCATCGGCGCCGTCAATCATCATCGTGGCCAGCGTGCTGCGCGCCTGCAGCGTGACCGGGTGTTCGCTGCCCAGCTTGCGCACGTACCGATCGGTCAGGTCGCGCTGCAGGCTGATCGCGGCGTCCTTCTCGCGGTTCATGATGCGCAGCACCGCCAGGTTGCCCATCGCCGACAGCGTTTCCTCGTGGTCGGCGCCGAGCGTGGCGGTGCGCCGAGCCACCACGGTCTCCATGTTCGCGCGCGCCTCCGGCAGTTCGCCGAGGTTGCGCTGCACGGCAGCCAGGTCATTGGTGGCTTCCAGCGTCGCCGGATCGTCCGCGCCGGCGCTGGCCAGCAGGCGTGCCTGGACGGCCTCGACCACGCCCTTCGCGCGCGGGCGGTCGCCGCGTGCCGAGATCACCTGCGCCTGCGCCAGTTCCAGCTTGACCCGCACCCGGTCGTTGTCCGGCAGCGAAAACGCACGCGGCAGCGCCTTCTGCAGCACGGCCTCGGCCTGGTCGATGTGCGCGCCCTCCAGCAAGGCCTGTACCTGGTCGTTCCGCGCACGCAGCGTTTCCTGCGCGCCTTCGCCATGCGTGCGGCTGCGGTAGTCGGCGACTTGGGCGAAGTGCGCGGCCGCCTTGTCGTAACGGCCGATGGCGGCATACACGTGGCCGACCGACTCGCGCAGGCTGGCGGCCACGTCGGGCTGGTCGGCGAAATCACGCGCGATCGCCTGTTCGGCATTCGCGAGCAGCTGCTGGTCGACGAGGTCGCGTGCCAGATCGTTGGTGCTGGTCCTGGCCAGCGTGGCGCCGAATGCATCCGCGGCCGAGGGATCGAGGCTGCTGACCTGGCGCACCAGGCCTTCCGACAGTCCGACCCCCATGGTCTCGATATCGATGCCTTCCAGCATCGACTGCTGGAAGGCCGCGACCTTCTCCAGTTCCGCGCTGCGCGCCTCGGCGACGCTGCGCTGCGCCTTCGCCTGCTGCAAGCCGTACAGCGACATGCCCAGCCCGCCCAGCAGCGCCAGCAACGCGACGCCGGCCGCGACCGCGGCCGTGCGATGACGGCGCAGGAACTTGCGCCAGACATAGCCACGACCCGGCGGCACGGCCGATACCACGCGGCCATCGAGGTAGCGCTGCAGGTCGTCGGCCAGCGCGGCGACCGAACCATAGCGCGCGTCGCGGTCGTGCTGCATGGCCTTCAACACGATCCAGTCCAGGTCGCCACGCAACCGGTCGCGCATCCGCGACAGCGACACGCCGCGCTCCTGCGCCATCTGCTGCGCCTGTTCCGGCGGCAGCGCGGCCAGGCGCGACGACGGCGCGATGGCGGTCGGCGTCCCGGCGACCCAGGTTTCGCCAACCGCGTCCGGCCGTATGCCGGTCACCAGTTCGCACAGCACCACGCCCAGCGAATAGACGTCGCTGCGCGTGTCCACCTGTGCGGCATCGCCATGCGCCTGCTCCGGGCTCATGTACTCGGGCGTGCCCGCGCGCTCCAGCGCGGCGTCACCCACCAGCGATGCCGTCATCGCGATGCCGAAGTCGATGATCTTCGGTGCGGGGCGGCCGTCCAGCGTGTCCACCAGCAGGTTCCCCGGCTTCAGGTCGCGATGCACCACGCCCTTGTGGTGCGCATGCTGCACGCCTTCGCAGACGCGGATGAACAACGCCACGCGCGCATCCAGCGGCAGGCGCTGGTCACGGCAATAGCGGGTGATCGGGGTGCCATCGATCAGTTCCATCGCGAAGAACGGATAGCCTTCCTCGGTGGTGCCGGCGTCGTAGATCTGGGCGATCGCCGGGTGGCGCATCTGCGCCAGCACCTGCCGCTCCACTTCGAACCAGGCCAGGTGGCGCGCCTGCAGGCGCTGGACGCGCATCAACTTCAGCGCCACGTCGCGGCGCACCGGCTCCAGCTGCGCGGCCCGGTAGACCTCGCCCATGCCCCCGCGGCCCAGCAGGGCCTCGATCCGGTAGCGCCCCAGCCGCGCACCCGGCGCGAGCGTGCCGTCGGGCGCCGTGGGCGCGTCCTGCAGGCGCGTGGCCAGGCTCTCGGTGGGTGCGAGGTCGTCGTAAGGTTGCGATGTCATGCCACTGTCCCCGGTGCGCGGCGCCATGGTAGCGGAAGCATGAGTTGACCGACCGATCCGTTACACTCGGACCCGCACCTGCCTGCCGCGCTCGCATGTCCCGGGACTTCCTCAATCCACCCACCACACAACGGACCATCCTGAGCGACGGCCCGCGGCCGGCGTCGCACCGCTCGGCATGCGTGGTGGTGATCCATGGCGAGGGACTGGGCCGGCGTGCCGACATCGACACCGCGCGCGTGCGGGTGGGCCGCTCGCAGGAAGCCGACCTGCACATCCCGCACAACAGCGTCTCGCGCCTGCACTGCGAGATCTGGCGCGACGGCGACAGCTACCGCGTGCGCGACCTCGGCGCCACCAACACCACCCGCGTCAACGATGTCGTGGTGTCCGAAAAGGTGCTGGCCGACGGCGACCACATCACGCTGGGCGAGAGCATCCTGAAGTTCATCAGCCACAGCAGCGTGGAAGCGCGTTACCACGAAGAGATCTACCAGCTCGCCACCCACGATGCGCTGACGGAGATGCACAACCGCCGGCACTTCATCGAGACGGTGGAGAAGGAGATCGCGCGCGCGATGCGCCACCATCGCGAACTGACCATGTGCATCATCGACGTGGACCTGTTCAAGCCGATCAACGACCGCTACGGCCATATCTCCGGCGACCACGTGCTGAAACAGATCGCCACGCTGGTGCGCCGGCATGTGCGCAACGACGATGCCGCAGCGCGCATCGGCGGAGAGGAATTCGCCGTGCTGTTGCCCGAGTGCGGTCCGGACGCCGCCTACGGCTTCGCCGAGCGCCTGCGCGAAGCGGTGGAAGCCGTAGTGTTCCGGCCGGGTGGCGAAGCGCAGACGATCACCGTCAGCATCGGCATCGCCGCGCTGACGCCGGACCGCGACACGGTGAGCCGGATGATGGCCGCCGCCGACGCCGCGCTGTACCGCGCCAAGAGCGAAGGCCGCAACCGGGTGTGCATCGAACACTGATCCGGGCGCGCGGCATCAGTCGCCGATGCGCTCGACCCCGTAACCGGCACCGCGCCAGGCATCGATCCCGCCGCGCAGCGGCAGTACGTCGCGGAAGCCCGCCTTGCGCAGCTTCGCCGCCATCCACGCGGCCGACACTTCGTCCGGGCACGCGCAGTAGATGACCATCTTGCCGTCGCGCGGATACGTCGCGAGGATGCCGCCCAGTTCGCGCTCGTCGGCGAACACCGCGCCCGGGATCACGTACGGATCCACATCGCGGAAGCCGGGCGCGCGGATATCGAACAGCACCGGCGCCTGGCCCGCCTGCACCAGCGTGTCGAGCGCGTCCGGCTCGATACGGGCCGCTTCCAGCGATTTCAGCAACGTGCGTCGGCGCCACCAGCGCCAGGCCACGTACGCCGCCAGCGCGATGCCGATCAGCACGCCGGCGCCGGCGCCCAACCGGGAAAGCAGGTCGATGACGGATTCCACCTGCCGCGAGAACACCACCCCCAGTCCCAGGCCCAGCGCCGCCCACAGCGTGGCGCCCACGCCGTCGTAGCGCAGGAACAGCGGCAGCCGCGCGTGCATCGCCCCGGCCAGCGGCACCGACACCATCGACAGGCCGGGAATGAACTTCGCCACCGACAGGATGCGGATGCCGAAACGGCCATAGAAACGTTCCGTGCGCTTCATGCAGGTGTCGCGCGAGAGCGACAGCCGGCACAGCGACTGCAGCGTGCGGTTGCCGTAGCGCCGTCCGGCGTAGAACCACACGCTGTCACCGATCAGGCTGGCCGTCACCGACACCGCCAGCACACCCAGCAGCGGCAGCCACATCGCCCCGGGCTGCAACGCCAGTCCGGCACCGACCAGGATCAGCGTCGGCATCGCCGGCACCGGCAGGCCCAGCGACAAGGCCAGCACGTTGGCGAACACCAGCAGTACGCCGTAGCGGTCGACCAGTTCCTGCATGTCCTTTCCCCGGGACGAAGCACCATCGCGGCACGCAATGGCGAGTGCGCATGTTCGGCCGGCGGCACCGAGGCGGCAAGGCGCCCGCCTGCAACGATCCGTTGTCCACCCGCGCTCCCGCCCACGCGTGCAGGAACGCATGTCCGTGCTGCGCCGCGGGAACCCTTCGTGCCGCCATGCAGACCGGGGCCGCGCGAAGGGGGGCATCACGGCCAATATCGGGGGCATGCGCAGCCAAAGCCGACGCCATCACGCGCGCTTAATCCCGCCGGCAAGCGAACGCACCACCATCCGCCTTCGTACGGTGGCCGCCCCCACAGGCGCCGCACGCCAAGGCAGTCCATCCCGTTGAACGTCCGCTCTGACTCTCGCCGGAGGATCCGATCATGGTTGCACCCGTACGTCCCGCACCCCTGCGGCTTGCCCTCGCCACCGCGGCGCTCACGCTGGCCATCGCCGCCCCGCTGAAAGCCGAGGAAGGCGACTACAGCTTCTGGCAGACCCTGGTGAACCTGGTCTCGCCACCCAAGGCCGACAACAAGGTCACCGCTGCACAGCGCACCGGCAACTACCCGTTGCTGTCCAATCCCTCCGGCTTCAACGACGGCTTCCAGCCCGGCCGCTACGAGTCATGGCAGACCGTCCAGCTGGCGCCGTCGACCGGTGCGGTCTGCGGCGACGGCTCGCCGTTCAAGTTCTTCGTCAACCGCGTGGCGAACACGCGCAACACCATCATCTACATGGAAGGCGGTGGCGCGTGCTGGGATTACGCCAGCTGCAGCGGCCAGGGCGGCATCCGCGGCGCACGCAATCCCAACGGCATCCCCGACGACTACATGGGCCTGCTGAATCCGGGCGCGAGCCTGGTCAGCCCGTTCGTCACCCGCATCAGCCCCTTCGACGGCGTCAAGACGCAGGGCTGGAACATGGTCTACGTGCCCTACTGCACCGGCGACATCTACAGCGGAGACCGCGTCGCCGTGTACAACGACCCGAGCGGACAGAACGCACCGCTGGTGTGGCACCACAACGGCGCGCGCAACGTGCGCGCGGTGGTCAGCTGGCTGAAGGACAACCTGCCGCGGCCCACGCAGATGCTGTCCACCGGCTGCAGCGCCGGCGGCGCCGGCAGCCTGACCAGCTATCACCCGCTGCGCCGCGACCTGGCACCGACGCGCAGCTTCCTGATCGACGACTCCGGCCCGATCTTCCCCACGCCGAAGAACGGCAATCCCGTCGATTACCCGTCGCAGCCGCTGATGGCGCTGATCCGCAGCGCCTGGGGCCTGGACCAGCCGAACGGCCCACTGCCCTACCTCGCCAGCGGCCTGCCGCAGTTCGACCTCAACGAACTCGGCAGCCTGTATCCCGCGCTGTCCAGCAAGTACGCCGGCGACCGCCTCGGCCACACGCACTTCTGGAAGGACCTCAACTACTCCTCGTACTCGTACGAGCGCTTCTATCCCGACATCGCCAACGCACCGGACCAGGCGACGAAGGAAGCGCGCATCCATGCCCGCTGGAACACCGACACCGCCCGCCTGCGCGACCGCCTGAATGGCCTGAACAATTTCGGCGGCTACTTCCCGCAGTACCGTGCACTCAACGAGAGCCACTGCACCACCATCGTCGATTTCAAGAACGCCGACGTGCAGGCGCAGAACCTGGAACTGAAGCACTTCATCGACAGCGTGCTCGACGGCCAGGGCAAGGTGCTCGACGCCAGCGAGCAGGACGACAAGGCCGACAAGGCCAAGCCGTTCAACCTGCTGTACTGGCTGGTCGACCAGTTGATGGGCTGATGTCCACGCCCGGGACCGCCATGCTGCGGCGGTCCCGGCGCATACGAGGTTCTGCATGAAGAAACTGCTGACGCTGCTCGTGCCGCTTCTGGTCCTCGCCGCCGCCGTGTCGTGGTGGAAGCAGGACGCGTCAGAAGCGGCGCCTGCGACCGCATCCGACGCCGCTGTTCCAGCCGACGCATCCGCGTCCGCACTGGCGTCCCTGCAAGCCACGCCGCAGGCGCAAGCACACCGCGAGCGCCAGCGCTTCGAGGCCGACGCCAAGGATTTCTTTGCACGCGCACGGTCCCTGCGAGCCGTCGAACGCAGTGAGCGCGCGGACGCGCTGTCACGCCAGATTGATCGCTACGAAGCCGAGGATGGCCTGTCCGCCGGCGAAGCCGTGCTGCTGCGCACCGCCTTGATCAAGGCCACCGTGGACGATCCCGCGCAGCAAGCGGCGGAGGTCGCCGTGATCGCCGATCGCTACCGCACGCACGCCGACCAGCGCATGGCCGCGTTTGCCGCGCAGCAGGCCCGCGATCCCCGCTTCCAGGCCTACAAGACGCGCGAAGCGCAGGTCGTCAACGAGGTGATGGCGATGACCGATATTCCCGCCGGCCTGACCCGCGACCAGTACCTGCGCCAGCGCCTGCAGGAAGAGCGCGAGCGCGCGTATGCGCCCTAGGATTGCTCCCCTGTAGGAGCGACGTCAGTCGCGACCGCACGCCGACCGCGTCGTGATCGATGCAGTACACGTCATGGCACCGAATGGACCCTGATTCTTTGTGAGGCCAGGACCTCTCGTTGACCCGGTCGCGACTTACGTCGCTCCTACAACCGCTGGCAGCCGTCTAGCGCACCAGCCACGGCCTGCCACGCACGCGGTACAGCACCAGGTAAACCCCCGACACCCACGCAATACCGGCAGCCCAGCCGCCGAGGATGTCGGACGGGTAATGCACGCCCAGGTAGATGCGCGAGACGCCCACCAGCAAGGTGAAGGCGATCGCCAGGATCGCTGCCAGCCAGCGCCAGCGCGTAGGCCAGCACAGCAGCACGACGACCATCGCCAGCGTCGCCGAGCCCATCGCATGGCCACTGGGAAAGCTGAAGGTGTGCTCGGGCGCGATGGATTCCCACAGCGTCGGCCGGTCGCGCTGGAAGAACTGCTTGGTCGCCATGTTCAACAGCGCCGATCCCGCGAACGACACGCCGGCGAAGGTGGCCTCGCGCCAACGCCGCACGATCAGCAGGCCCGCCGTCAGCGCGATGTCGACCGGCACCACGCCCCACTGGTAGCCGATCGCCGAGATGAAGACGAAGAAGCGGTCCAGGGCCGGCCCCGCCATCGCGTGCGCGCGCCACAGCAGCGCATCGTCGAAATAGAAGGCTTCCAGTTCGTGCACTTCGTCGGCCAGTTCGACGAAGACCCACAGGGGCACCAGCAGGCACAGGAACAGCAGGACGAATCGGCCGCCGTGCTCACGCAGCAGGCCGGCGATGAAGCGCCGGCCCTGGGCCAGCCTCTCAGCCGGCGACACGTGCGTACTTGCGCTCGACGTAGTCGTCGATCAGCGCGACGAACTCGTGCGCGATGTTCTCGCCGCGCAGCGTGATCTTCTTCTCGCCATCGACGAACACCGGCGCCGCCGGCGCTTCGCCCGTACCCGGCAGCGAGATGCCGATGTTGGCGTGGCGCGACTCGCCCGGACCATTGACCACGCAGCCCATCACCGCCAGCGTCATGTTCTCCGCTCCGGGATGGGTGACCTTCCATTCCGGCATCCTGCCGCGCACGTGTTCCTGCACGACCTTGGCCAGTTCCTGGAAGAACTCCGAGGTGGTGCGCCCGCAGCCCGGGCACGCGGTGACCATCGGCGTGAACGCGCGCAGGCCGGTGGTCTGCAGCAGTTCCTGCGCGACGATCACTTCCTGCGTGCGCGACTGGCCCGGCTCCGGCGTCAGCGAGATGCGGATGGTGTCGCCGATGCCTTCCTGCAGCAGCACCGCCAGCGCGGCGCTCGACGCCACGATGCCCTTGCTGCCGATGCCGGCCTCGGTCAGGCCCAGGTGCAGCGCGAAATCGGTGCGGCTGGCCATGTCGCGATAGACCGCGATCAGTTCCTGCACGCCGCTGACCTTGGCCGACAGCACGATGCGGTCGCGCGGCAGGCCGATATCGACGGCGCGTTCGGCCGAATCCACCGCCGAGCGGATCAGCGCCTCGCGCAATACGCGGCCCGCATCCCACGGCGTCTGGCGCGCGTGGTTCTCGTCCATCAGCTGCGCGGCCAGCGCCTGGTCCAGCGAACCCCAGTTGGCGCCGATGCGCACCGGCTTGCCGTAGCGGATCGCGAATTCGATCAGCTGGGCGAACTGGGTGTCCTTCTTCTTGCCGAAGCCAACGTTGCCGGGGTTGATGCGGTACTTGGCCAGCGCCTCGGCGCAGGCAGGCTCGCCCGCCAGCAACTGGTGCCCGTTGTAGTGGAAGTCGCCGATCAGCGGCACCGACACGCCCATCATTTCCAGCTTGTCGCGGATGCGCGGGATGGCGGCGGCGGATTCCGGATTGTTCACCGTCAGCCGGACCATTTCCGAACCGGCGCGCCAGAGTTCGGCCACCTGCTTCACGCTGCCTGCGATGTCGGCGGTATCGGTATTGGTCATCGACTGCACCACCACCGGGCGGCCTCCGCCGACGGTGGCGTTGCCGATCTGGACGGCCTGGGTGATGCGGCGCGGCCAGGGCGCGGCGTCGGTGGGGGGCGTGGGGCGGGTGACGGCGTCGTGCATGCCGGCATTGTAGCGTGGGCCGTCCGCGGGGCTGGACCCGCCCTGCGACGCCATGTCGCGGGTCCGGCCTGCGCGCTTGCACTAGCATGTGAGCATGCCGAATACCCTGCTGGCCCTGTCGCCGTCGTTCCTGCGCACGCTGTGCAACCTGCGCTGGGTGGCGATCGTGGGCCAGGCGGTGACGGTGCTGGTGGCGCTGGGCCTGCTCGGCATCGACCTGCCCCGCTGGCCGCTGTGGAGCGGCATCAGCGCACTGGCGCTGTTCAACGTCTACGCCACCTGGCGCAGCCACCGGCCCGGCGAGGAGACACCGGCCGAGGCCTTCGCCCACATGCTGGTGGACGTGGCCGTGCTGTCCTGGCTGGTCGCGTGGAGCGGCGGCATCGGCAATCCGTTCAGCTCGATGTTCCTGCTGCTGATCGCGGTCTCCGCGCTGGCGCTGCCGTTGCGCTGGGTACTGGCCACCGGCGTGGCCTGCCTGCTGGGCTACATCCTGACGGCCGTGTTCGGCCGCCCGCTGCCGCACCTGCATGGCGACAACTTCAACGTGCACCTGTGGGGCATGGCGGTGAACTTCGTGCTGTCCGCCGGCGTGGTGCTGTACTTCTCCACGCGGCTGGTCGCCGCGCTGCGCCTGCGCGAACAGGAACTGGCGCGCCTGCGCGAGCGCTTCGCGCGCAACGAGGGCATCGTCGCCCTGGCCACCCACGCGGCCGCCGTCGCGCACGAACTCAACACCCCGCTGGCGACGATGACGCTGCTGACCGAGGACATCCGCGAACACGCGTCCGAACCCGACATCCGCGAGGACGCGGGCACCATGCGCCAGCTGATCGACCTGTGCCGCGACCGCGTGCGCGCGCTCGCCGCCTCGGCCGACATGGGCGTGCACCAGCGCGTGGACCTGGACGACGTGGTGCAGCGCTGGCAGCTGATCCGCCCGACCGTCGACCTGCGGCGCTCCGGCGCCCTGCCGCCATGGCTGGCCACCGACGCATCCACCGGCCACCTGCTGCAGGCGCTGCTGAACAATGCCGCCGATGCCAGCCGCCAGGCCGGTTCGCAACGCGTGGACCTGGACCTGCGCTGCGAAGGCGACGAACTGGTCGGCACCGTGCGCGACTACGGCAATGGCTTCCACGAAGCCTTGCCGTTCCAGTCCGAACAACTCTTCCGTACCAGCAAGCCCGAAGGCATGGGCGTGGGCCTGGCCCTGTCGCATGCCACCATCGAGCGGCTCGGCGGACGCATGACCATGCGCGCCGTGCCGCCGAAGGGCGTCCAGGTGCAATTCCGCCTGCCGGTGGCAGGCCACGACGAGACTCCCTGATGAGGCATCCGATGAAAGGCCTGCTGGTCGACGACGACGAACTCTACGCGCGCACGTTGCAGCGCAGCCTGGCACGCAAGGGCATCGAGACCGAGATCGCGCTGGACGCGGCCAGCGCACTGGCGCAGGCGCGCGAGCACCTGCCGGATTTCGCGCTGGTCGATCTGAAACTGGGCGCGGATTCCGGCCTGGGCCTGATCGAACCGCTGCGTGCGCTTCGTGCCGACATGCAGATCCTGCTGGTCACCGGTTATGCGAGCGTGGCCACCGCGGTGGAATCGATCAAGCGCGGCGCCGACGATTACCTGCCGAAGCCGGCGACGGTGCCGACCATCCTGCGCGCGCTCGGACTGGAAGTGCCGGGCGCCGCAGACGACACCAGCGCCACCGACGACACCATGACGCCGCTCAGCCGGCTGGAGTGGGAACACATCCAGCAGGCGCTGGCCGAAACCGAAGGCAACATTTCCGCCGCCGCGCGCCTGCTCGGCATGCACCGGCGTTCGCTGCAACGCAAGCTGGCGAAGCGGCCGGGACCGGAACGGCGTTGGATCGACGAGTAACCGTCAGCGCGAGGGATCGCGATCCGGATCGACGCTCGCACCCAACCCCATGCCTGTACCGGCACCCATGCCGGCGGCGCCCATCCCGGCGCCGCCGGCTGCACCTCCGCCACCCTGGCGACCCTCGCCTTTGGCCGCATCGCCCTTGCCCTTGGGCGCCACCGGCCGCGCCGGTCCCTGCCGCGGTATCGCAAGCGAGGACGGGATGGGTTCCAGATCCAGCACGCTGCGGATGAAATCGCGCAGCGACACCACCAGCGCGTCAGTACGGATGGGACGACCCGCCGCCAGATCGGTCGCCGCCTGCGACGCCAGCCGTACCTGGTCGTCGGTGCCGAGCAGGATGACGTCAGACAAGGCCGCTTCGACCGCATCGCGGATGCGCCGCGGACGCTCGCTGCCCTCGTCGAAGGCATCGGCACCTGTTTCCCGCGCCTGCGCGCGCAGGTCGCGCAGATGGCGGGGATCGACGTCCAGCGCACCGGTGAACGAACCGCCCAGCACCTTGTAGGCCGCGATCAACGTGCGCAGCCGCTCGTTGATCTGCCGGTTCTCGCGCGCGCGGCGTTCCTGCACCGTCTGCATCACCAGCAGGCGGATGCCGACGCCGATCACCGTGATCATCGCCAGTCCCGCCAGCGTGGTCAGCAGGCCCTGCCACGAACTGAAATCCAGACCGCGCATGCGGCGCACCCTTCGACGACGATGTGGCGGCCATCGTAGCCAAGAAGGGAGGCGCCGATGCGAAGGCCGCGTCAGTACGCCAGTTGCAGCTTCACCCAGGCCGTGCGGCCTGGCTCGTTGATGCGCACCGGATCGGCCGGATAGCCGAAATCGGCACTGCCGGACAGGTTGAGGTGCTCGTTGTAGGTACGGTCGAACACGTTGTCGATGCCGGCGATCAACTTCACCCGGTCGCTGAACCGGTAACCGCCATTGAGCGCGAGCGTCGCGAATCCCGCACTGGGGCCGAGGTCGCGCCCGACCACGTTGCCCTGGTCGATGGCCACGCGGTCCTGCTGCGCCACCGCGCGCAACAGCACGCCTGCGCTCCAGCGGGGTCCTTCGTACGCGGCGGTCAGGCGTGCCTCCAGCGGCGGCATCTGCGGCAATGCCCGGCCGCTGTCGCGGTTTTCGCCCCAGGCATGCGCCAGCGTCCCGCCCAGCGTCCAGCCCTCGCCCGGCCGCCACTCGATGCCGGCTTCGGCACCGCGCACGCGCGCATCCACGTTCGCCACCGAAGACATCGTGCCCATCATGCCGCCCGCCATGTACGAGAACAGGATGTAATCGTCGATGCGGCCGGCATAGGCCGACACCCAGGCGTCCAGCCGCGTGCTGCGGTACTGCAGGCCGACATCGAGCTGCGTGGTCTTCTCCGGCGCGATGCCGGCGAAGGCGTTCGGCGCGCCCATCGGCCCCCTGTCGGCGGAGAACAGTTCCCAGTAGTCCGGCATGCGTTCGGTGTGGCCGACGCCGGCGTACCAGGCGACCGGCACGGCGGCGGCATCGTGTTCGAAGCGCACGAACCCGCCCGGCAGCGTCTGCCGGCGGATCAGGCCGGCGGTCGGATTCGGCATGCCCATCATGCCGGCCGTCGACCGCCGGTCCTGCACCTCGACGCGATCGGCGCGCGCACCCGCCACCAGGCGACGGTGGTCGGCGATACGCCATGACCCCTCGGCGAACACGCCGCGCGTCTGGAACTGCGCATCGGTTTCCCAAGGCTGCGCGCGATACGCATCCACCCCCATCGCGCTGCGCTGGCGGTGCCGGCTGCGCTGGGCGTCGACGCCGCCAGTCAGCTCCCAACGGTCGCCCTTCGCGGCCAGCGCCGCCCGACCGCCCTCGGTGCGGCGATCGACGTTCGCCGCCACCGGCATCGGCATGGCGCTCATCGGGTTGGGTTCGCGCAAGGTGTAGTTGTCCATCACGTGGTCGGCCTCGTTGCGGAACACGCTCGCTTCCAGCGTGTCCAGCACGCCCGGCAGGTCGCGCTTCTCGAACCGCAGGCCCAGGCTGTCGCGGCGGAACATCGAGCCGTCCATGCCACGGCCGGCATAGCGCGCCTCGCCGTCGCCGACACCGGCGTTGAACTCGAGCAGCGTATCGGCATCCGGCGTCCAGCCCAGTGCCAGGTCGGTGTTCCACTTCTTCCACGCGGATGGCACGCGACGGCCGTCGCCGTCCCGGTAGTCGTCCGCTTCGGAACGGTTGGCGCTCAGGCGCGCGTAGCCCTGGCGCGCGCCGGCGGTCGCATTGACCACCTGGTCATTGCGGCCGTGCGAGCCGGCCAGCAGGCTGCCGTCGATGCGCAGCCCCGGTGCATCGAAACGCGGCGTGTCGCGCTCGAAGCGCACCGTGCCGGCGGACGCGCCCGGCCCCCACAGCACCGTCTGGGGTCCCTTCACCACGACCAGGCGGTCGTAGGTTTCCGGCGCCACGTAGGACAACGGGTTGTCCATGCGTGCCGGGCACGCGCCGGGCATGCTGCCGTCGTTGGTGAGCAGGTTGAGCCGTGAACCGAACATGCCACGCAGCACCGGATCGCCGTTGGTGCCGCCGTTGCGCAATGCCGTGAAGCCGGGGATGGTCTTCAGGTAATCGGCGCCGTCGCTGGCCGGCACCGGCTGGCGCGGCAGGGTCGGATCGGTTTCGTAGGTCAGCGGCGAGACCGGGCTGGCGGTCACGACGACGCGGTCGAGCGTGGCCGCATCGCCGGCTGCTTCGGCGTGGACGATGGCGGGCGCGGTGCATGCGAAGGCGATCGCAACGACCAGCGGACGACGGAAGAAGAACGGATGCATGAAGGACTCCGTGGGGCGGATGCGTGGCATCCGCAGGAAAGGGAAAGGAAGAAAGGGAATCGACCGGGATTCAGTGGTGCGTGGCGGTCGCCGGAGCACCGAGCGCCCGGACGTCGAACACGACAGGCACCCGGCCCGCGCGTTCGAACACCAGCGTGGCGTCGACGCGCCCGCCGGCTTTCAGCGCGACCTGCGGCTGGATGAACATCAGATGGCGTCCGCCGGGCTTCAGTTCGGCGGTGGCGCCGGCGGGCAGCGGCAGGCCATCGGCGAGGCGGCGCATGCGGGCGACGCCGCCTTCGTCGCGCATCTCGTGGATCTCCACGCGCTGCGCCGCGGCGCACTCGACGGACAGCAGGCGGTCGTCGACCTGCGTACCGTTGTGCAGCGTGAGGAAGCCGCCAGCCACTGGCGCGCCCGGCGGCACCTCGCGCAGCCAGGGTGACGCCACGTTCATGCGCGCGGCAGGCCCGCCATCGCCTGCGGCGGCGGGTGGCGTCGGCTGGCATGCCGCGAGCGACAGGGCGAGCAGAGCGGCAAGGGGAAGTTTCATTCCTTCGTCTCCGTGTCGAGGGTGGATACGGGGGTGTCGAACAGCGTCAGCAGCCGTGCGGCCGCATCGGCGTGCGCCAGGCAATGGAGGCCAAGCCCGCACGCCCATGCGATCAGCCAGGTGCCGACACCGAGCAGGAAAATCGTGCCCATGGGGTTCTCCAGCCGCATCAGAACGTCTTGCGCAGCACGACTTCCCAGCTGCGCGGATCGCCGAGGTAGGCCATCGTGCCGCCGAGCGCGTACACCACATGGGCGCGGTCGCCGAGGTTGCGGCCGCGCACGGTCAACTCCGTGCGCTCGCTCCACCGGAAGCCCACGTGGGCACCCCAGGTGGCGTAGCCCGCCGTCGACAGCGTGTTGGCGGCATTGGCGTAGCGCGAGGACACGCCGCGCACGTCCACGCCTGCGGACCAGCGTGGATCGAACGTGTAGTCCACCCACAGGTTGCCCACGCGCGAGGGCGTGTTGGTGGGCCGGTTGCCTGCGCGCGAGACCGGCACGCCACCGACGTTCTCGTAGAAGTCGTCCAGCGTCGCATCGACCCAGGCCAGGTTACCTTCGACGCTCAACGCATCCAGTGGACGCCAGCCGAACGTGGCTTCGACACCCCGCGAGGATTGCTGGCCCACCGGCAGCGTCTGCCCGGGATTGGCCGGGTCGGTGATGGCGAGATTGCGGCGCACGATGCGATAGGCGGCCAGCGTGGCGAAGCCGGTGCCGTCGCGCGTCTGCAGTTTCGTGCCGATCTCGCCCTGGCGTCCCGTGGTCAGGTCGAAGTCGCGCAGCGCACCGAAATTGGCCGTGCTGAGGATGCCGGCCGGCGGATCGGCCGCCGTGCTGTACTGCGCGTAGACGCTCGCCTGTGGGGTGACGGCCCAGTTCAACGCGGCGCGTCCGGTGGTGGGGGTGTACTCGCGTTCGAAGCGTGCGGGATTGGTGGGCGTGACCGCGCGATGGTTGACCACGTCGAGCACGATGCGATCGCGGCGCAATCCGGTCAGCAGCGACAGCGAAGGCGTCAGTCCGGTCAGGTTCTCGGCGTACACCGCCTGCGTGTGCAGCCGGTTGGTGCGGTCGGGCGTGTAGACGATCGCGGTGCCCGGGACGTCGAGGAAGCGACCCGGCGTCCTTGCATCGAGCGGCACCGTGTCGACGGTGCCCGACAACGACAGCGGAAAGCGGGTCTGCCGGTTGTAGCTGACGTCCAGGCCGGTGGCCCATTGCGTGCGCAGGCCGAACAGCGCGCCTTCGTGGCGCCATTCCAGCCGGTTGCCGTAGACCTGCTGGTCGTGCCGCTGCAGCAGCGTGCCCGAGCGGACCACGCCGTCGTTGCCGGCCGTCAGGCGGTAGCTCTCGACGTTGCGGTAATCGCGCAGCGCGTCGTAGTGGTAGACGGTGTTGCGGACGGTATCGCGCTCGCCGGGCGTCCATTCCAGCAGCGATCGCGCCCACCGCACGTCCTGTCCGTAGTAGCCGTCATCCACGTTGTAGTTGCGGCCGATGGTCTGCGGCAGCACCGACAGGCGGCCGGTCGCCGGCTGGCGCACCGGCGTGCCCCAATAGGGGCGATGGCTGTCCTCCTGCTGATACTCCACCGCGAGGGTGTGCCGCAGCGACGGGGAAACCTGCGCCAGCCACGAAGCGGCCAGCGTCGACGCCTCGCGTTCCTGTCCATCGACCCAGCTCTCCGCATCGCGCGTGCTCGCATCGAGCCTGATCGCCTGCCGCGCGGCGTCGCCACCGACGCGCAGGTTGGCGCCCATCGCCAACGTGCCGTCCCGGAACGATCCCCATGACGCCCGCACCACCGCCTCGTCGCGATCCAGCCGCGCCAGCCGGGTGACATAGTTGATCGTGCCGCCAACGGCACCCGCACCGTAGAGGAAGCTCGACGGACCACCGATGGCCTCCACGCGCTCGTACTGCCACGCATCCACGGGACGCGCAGCGATGCTGGCGTACTGCACGTCGATGCCGTTGAACACCTGGGTGATCTGGCTGCCGGAGAACCCGCGATAGGTCACCGCGTTGCCGTTGCCCGGCGGCGAGGCGACGGTCAGGCCGGGAATGCCGGCCAGGGCTTCCTGCGTCGTGCGCACGCCGCGCGCATCCAGCGTGTCGCGGTCCATCACGGTGACGGACGCCGGCGTCTCCCTGATGCTCAAGGCCAGGCGCGTGCCGGTGCCGGCGTCCTGATCGAGTCCGGCCCGGTGGCCTTTGACTTCGACCGTATCGAGCTGCGTCGCGCGGGAACCGTCGGGCAACACGACCGGCTCGGCGGCGAGCACGACGATGGGGAATGACAGGGCCGCGGCAACGGCCACGGACAGGCGCGACGCACGCGGCGTCGCCCAGGGAAACAGGGACATGGAAACTCCAAAGCACAAGGACGCGGCGCACCGGCCGCACGATCAACGAGGGGTCTTGTGGTTCAGAGCAGGAGGGGCGGCCCTTGTCCGCCAAGGCCGCGCAGGCGCGTCCGCCCCGCGCGGGGACGCACGACGACATCCGCGATGACGTCGCCCGCAAGACGCGGGAACAGCAGCGCGATGCACAGCAGCAGCAACGGCAGCACGGCCGCCAGCACGCAGTAGGCGCAGTCCGCTCCCATCGGCATGCCGGCGGGCGCCGGGGATTTTTCCACCGGCGATTCGGCGCGCGTATCGACCCACTTGATGCCGTCGCTGGTACACAACTCGGTCCAGCCAGCGAGCACCTGCATGCCGGCGCTGGCCACCCAGCGCGTGACCGACGGTGCGAACGCCATGAGCAACGCGGCCACCAGGGCCAGCTGCAGCATCGGTCTGAGGAAGGCGGAAGAGCGGATCACCGCGTGATTCTAAGCCCTGGGACGGGTGTGGAGCCTATGCGACGAAGTGTCGCATCCGTGCATCAACGGAAGACCACGCGTGCACCCTTCAGGCCTGGCGTGTCGCCGGTGACGTCCGTCCATGCCAGCCACGCCGCGTCGCCCTTGGCCTGCAACCGCGGAATCCCGCTGGCGCGGCCGCGCGCGGACAGGGTGGCGACCTCGACGCGCCGTGCGTGTTTCCACCTGCCGTCATAACGGCCGAGGACCAGCGTCTGGCGTTCGTCGGGCGCCTGCTCCAGCCAGCTCACCAGCAGATGATCGCCGGCGCGCGCCAGGCCCAGGCGCCCGAGCACCTGCATTCCCCTGGCCAACGTCACCGGCGCACCGAACGTGTCGCCGGCATCGTCGGAGCGCGCGGCCCGCAGTTCCGGTTCGCCATCCGCTTCGGTGTACCACGCGACCCACACCGTCTCGCCCTCGGCCACCGCCACCGGGCCGTTGACCGGACAACCGGCGATCTTCCAGCCGTCCGTGTGTACGTCGCGCGGGGGCGTCCAGCGTTCGCCATCGAAACGCACGATGCGCGTATCGCGGATCTCGCCATCGCCGCGCCCCCGATAGACGACGACCACGCCGCGATCGGTGACGGCGGACGACGTGGTGCAGCAATCGCAGGTGGACGTGTCCAGCGGCCACTCGCCGGCCTGCTCGGCCTGCGCATCGTAGGTCGCGGCGCGCAGCATCATCGCCGCACCCCCGGCGTGATCGTGCCCGCCCGCATCGTGACCCGCATGTCCGGATGCCGCCTTCTGCCGGCTGTCCAGCCACGCGATACCCAACCGGTCGCGCGCCTGCGGCCAGAACGTCACGAAGCCATGGTCGCCGGGCGTGCCGGAGGGGTGCACCAGCTGGGGCGTGGTCCAGGTCGCGCCACCGTCGCCGGAGCGCACCAGGTCGATGCCGTAATCCATCCGCGAGGGTCCGGTGCTGCGCAGCCAGTGCGCCCACAGCGATCCGTCGGGCAACGCGTAGACGTGCGGTGTATCGGCCCAGTTGACGAACCATCCGGCGCCTTCTGCGATCGTCTGCGGCGGCGTCCACTCCCCTGCATCACCCGACAGGCGACTGAAACGAAGACGATGGCCCGCCTCGCCCATTGGTTCGACCCAGCTCAGCAGCAACGCACCGTCCGGCGTCGCCACCAGGTCGGGCTGGGCGGCGCGGGGCGGCGACGGCAGCATCAGTGCTTCCACCAGGGGCGCCGGATCGGCGTCGGCGGGTGCCGGCACGTCCGCGGGTGCGCAGGCCGAGAGCGTCGCGAGCAGCATCGGCAACACGGGGCGGGACCAGCGGGACAAGGACATGAGGACGATTCCGGCCATCGGGACCCGGGCATTCCATCACGGAACGCACCCGAGGGACTGCGACCGCGTGTCGCAGGCATTCGCGGCACCTGCCGGCGTCACCGTTTATCCTTGCGGCATGGCCGACACCGCACGCGACATCCTCACGCCGACCCAGCTCAACACGCTGGCGCGCGACCTGCTGGAAGGCGCGTTTCCGCTGGTATGGGTGGAGGGCGAGCTGGGCAACGTCACGCGCCCCGCATCGGGCCACCTGTATTTCACGCTGAAGGACGCGCGCGCGCAGGTGCGCTGCGCGATGTTCAAGCCCAAGAGCCAATGGCTGAAGTTCGCGCCGCGCGAGGGACTGCGCGTGCTCGCGCGCGGCCGGCTGACCCTGTACGAAGCACGCGGCGACTACCAGCTGGTGATCGACAGCCTGGAAGACGCCGGCGAAGGCGCGCTGCGGCGTGCGTTCGAGGAACTGAAGGCCAGGCTGACCGCCGAAGGCCTGTTCGACGATGCACGCAAGCGTCCCCTCCCCGCCCACGTGCGGCGCCTCGCGGTACTGACCTCGCCCACCGGCGCGGCCGTGCGCGACGTACTCAGCGTGCTGCAGCGCCGCTTCCCGCTGCTGGAGGTCGACGTGCTGCCCGTGCAGGTGCAGGGCGAAACGGCGGCGGCACAGATCGTCGACATGCTGCAACGCGCGGCGCGCAGCGGTCGCTACGACGTGCTGCTGATCGCGCGCGGCGGCGGCTCGCTGGAGGATCTCTGGGCGTTCAACGACGAACGCCTGGCGCGCGCCATCGCGGCGTCACCGGTGCCCGTCGTGTCCGCGATCGGCCACGAGACCGACTTCACCCTCGCCGACTTCGCCGCCGACCTGCGCGCGCCGACGCCCTCCGTCGCGGCGGAGTTGCTGGTACCGGACCGCCGCGACCTGCTGGCGCGCGTGCAGGTGCTGCAGCGCCGGCTGGCCACCCTGCAGACCCAGCGCCTGCGCAATGCGATGCAGCGCGCCGATCGCGCAGCGCTGCGCCTCAACGCGCTGCGACCGCAGGCGCGACTGGAAGCGTTCGGGCGCCGCCAGGAAGACGCCGCGCGTCGCCTGCACGCCCTCTGGCAGCATCAGCAGGCCCGTCGCGTCGCCGCGCTCCGCCATGCCGACGCGATCCTGCGTGCGCACGCGCCACAGCGTCGCCTCGAACAATTGCGCGAGCGCCTGCTCGCCCTGGCGCCGCGCCCGCAAGCGGCAGTTGCGCGCACGCTGCAACGCGATGCCCTGCGCCTGCGCGCCCTCGCCCGCTCGCTCGAAGCGGTCAGCCCGCTGGCGACCGTCGCGCGAGGCTACGCCCTGGTGACCAGAGAGGACGGCACGCTGGTGCGCTCGGTGACGCAGGTGGAGCCCGGAGACAAGGTCCAAGCCCGTCTTGCCGATGGAACGCTGGAACTGACCGCGGACTGACGTCGCCTCAGCAGTGGCTTTTGACCTGTCTTCATGCCTTGTCCACACCGCGAGCAAGGTCGGCCGACACGAGAATGTAAATAGAAATGACGCCAACCCCATGGCTAGACTTCGCCGTTGCGGGGAAGGCCATGTATGGCCAAGGAGATGTCCATGCGCCAAGTGCGTTGCATGACAGCGCTTTTCGCGTCATTTGTCTGGCTGACGGCTTGCGCCACGTCGTCCTCCCTGGGCGAGGAAAACATCGTGAGGCTCGCCACCAAAGATGCATCGGTGGTGATGAAGGTTAGCGGCGATGCGGACGGGGATGGCAACGACGATGTCCTGCTCGTCATCGATCGCAAGCGCAGCGACGGCTCCCACCCGCGAGGGTTGCTGATCTTTCTGCGTGGTCCAGATGGCTCGCTGACGGAGGCGCTAGACAATCCCCATGCCATCCTCTGCCGTGCCTGTGGCGGAATGATGGGAGACCCGCTTGAAAGCCTGAGCGCCGAGAAGGCCGAGCTGAAGCTCCGCTTCGAGGGCGGCTCGCGTGAACTGTGGTCCAGCGAGTACAGCTTCGCCTACATGCCTGGGAACAAACGATGGCGACTGGTCAGCATCGTCCATCACGGACTGGATCGCCTTGAAGGAAGGTCCGTGGAGCGACGGCAAGATCTTTCCCCTGTCGATACCGTATTCCTGGAACGCTTCGATCCTGCCGATTACCCGGCGGATGCGATTCCCTGACCCAACTCCCGTCGAAAAGGACTTTTTCGGTGCCTAACGAGAACGAACTCTCCCTGCTGCGTGCGGCACGCGAAGCAGGCATAGCCTCACGCGAGGAAATGGCCAACTTCATGGCGCAGATGGGCCATGAGTCTTCAGGTTTCACCCTTATGGAGGAGAGCTTCCGGTACACGCGGGGCATCAACCAGATCCCCGTCAGATCCGCGCGTCGAGAAGGCCTTGAAGCGCTTGAGTCCGCACGACTTGAAGCGCTGCAAGGCAGGCCCCAGGAATTGGCACGGCTGATGTACGGCAACCGTATGGGTAATGACGATGCTGGCGATGGCTATCTGTATCGTGGCCGCGGATACACGCAGTTGACCGGAGAGAGCAACTACGCAACGGCGGGAGCGGCGCTGGAGCTGGATCTGACACGCCATCCCCAGCTTGCTGCAGATCGTGGAAACGGCGAACGCATCGCCCTCTGGTTCTGGCAGAACGAAGTGCCTGAACAGGAGCGCGATGATGTCTCCAAGACAACACTTGCGATCAACAACGGCGAAAATGGTCTGGAAGACAGGTTGAACCGCTATGACGCCTGGCGTGCCGTGCTGACACCGGAATTCGTCGCTGACCTCGACGCGGGACGTGTTCCCGCCGGCAACCCTGTCCTGCCAGCGGTCGGCCGGCCTGCCATGGAGGATGGTGCACTACGCCGTCTTGAGACGGGCGACGAAGTTCGACAACTCAATGAACAGCTGCGCGCGCTGGACGTCCGCGCCGAACGGAACCGGCGCGTGCCCGAGGGCGACGTCTTTACACAGGAAACGGAACAGGCCGTCCGAAGTTTCCAGGAGCAGCACGCGCGCGCCGTCACGGGACGGGCGGATCCGTCAACGTTGAGGGAGATCGAACGTGCGGCGGAGCAACGCAACGCCCGACCTGACGATGTCCAGCCTCCACCAGACATCGTCCAACCACTGCCCGGTCGGGACCGCATCACGCAACCCGATGCGGGCACGGGCGACCGGGACCTCGACCGGCTGGCTGCCGCTGTTTTCGCGGGCGATGACAGAGCTGCGAACCGGGTGATCGCACAGATCGCCGGGTCCGACCACATCCGGAAACTCGAGCAATGGGGCCGTGAACTCCTGACCGAAGGTCCATCACAGGATGTGCATCAGCAGGACACGCTTCACGAGCCACTCGCTCGTGGACTATCCATCTGACCGCTGCGGCAAGGGACTGCCTATGTACGACGAACAAGAACTCCGCAGCCTTATCGCATCCCTGCATAACTCGCTCAAGCTTCAGGCCGCCATGATGGCCAAGTTCGAACAAAGCGAAATCAGCATGCAGACCAAGGTCAACCAACATATGCGGGCGCTGCAGGATGCGCTTTCCTACAGCGGCAACCAGGTAAAGACGATCGTCGACAATGCCTCCAGCATTATAACCGATGACGCAAGGAAGACTTTGTCGCCCATTGCAACCGGCTTTGGCCACGACGTATCGGCGCGACTCCAGTCGGTGCACAGGACCTTGTCGATCTGGTGCGGGGTCGCTATAGCGATCCTGCTACTGGTACTTCTGTGCGGCTGGATGACACTGGCTCATTATCGCCAGGAGCTGGTAGCCGTCAGGGATGAGCTGCAACGCCACGAGGATGCCATCCCCGTGTTGCAGGCATATGCGGCGTCGGACGCAATCCTTTGTAGTGGCGTTATCTGTGTCAATATCGACACGGAAAGCCGACGACTGGGCGACAGGCGCCAATATCGACAAGCGCGGCAGCGACCCATGCCCTAGTCGATGGCATGCAATTCATCCTTCGCTGGAGCGTCAGCTGTCCTTCCGCATCCAGACCATCAGGAGCACCCATGATCACCCACGAACAATTGGTCGAGATGTTCGACAACATGGCCAAGGAAACGCCGTGGGACCTGCGCAAGCCGCTGGTGTGGGGCTACTTCTTCACCCATGGTTCGCGTCCCGCACTGGAGGCCGTCGTGCCGCTGCTGCAGGAACAGGGCTACCGCGTGATCGCGCTGTATCTCGAGGACAAGGAGAACCGCAAGGATCCGGACCTGTGGTGGCTGCACGTCGAGAAGACGGAAGTGCACACGCCGGACAGCCTCGACCAGCGCAACCAGGCGCTGTACCGCTTCGCCGACGAACACGGACTGGATGCTTATGACGGCATGGACGTCGGGGCCATCGACTGACGCTGGACAGCCCGCTTGGGGACTGGCCAGCCGAATGCCATCCCCCCGAACCCCGTTTTCCAGGCCCGCGCGTTCGACTTCCTGTCCCACACACGGAGTCACGCCATGTCGCACCGTCTCACCGTTACCCTGCTGGCCGCAGCCTTGCTGGCCGCCTGCCAGTCGAATCCCACCACGCAACACTCCCCTGACGCGGAAGCGGCTGCCGCCGCCGACGCCTACGTCGCCAACAGCGCCGCCGACGCAACGCAGCGCGAACAGGCGACGCTCGATCGCGTGACCGTCACCGGCAGCCGCCTGCGCAGCGAACAGGCGAAAGCCGCGATCGCCGCGGGCCACGCGTACGCACCCGCCGCGCCGCCGCCGGCTCCCGCGATGATGATGGAGTACCGCACCGCCAACGCGGTCGCCACGTATGCGGCACCGGCCAATACCGAAAAGTACGCCGCACGCGATGACAATCCGGTCCGCCGCACGGTGGACGAGCCGGTATCGACCTTCTCCGTCGACGTGGACACCGGCAGCTACAGCAACGTGCGCCGCATGTTGCGCGAAGGCCAGCGGCCGCCCGCCGACGCAGTACGCGCGGAAGAGTTCATCAACTACTTCCGCTATGGCCATGCCGCCCCCATCGACCGCAGCCGCCCCTTCAACGTGACCACCGAACTCGCACCGGCGCCCTGGAATACCCGGCGCCAGCTGCTGATGGTCGGCATCAAGGGCTACGACGTACCGAAAGCGACGCTGCCGCCGGCCAACCTCGTGTTCCTGCTCGACACCTCCGGCTCCATGGAGTCGCCGGACAAGCTGCCGCTGCTGAAGCAGTCGTTCGCCCAGCTCGTCACCCAGCTGCGCAGGCAGGACCGCGTCAGCATCGTGGTCTATGCCGGCTCGGCCGGTCTCGTGCTGCCGCCGACGCCCGGCGATCGGCACGACGAGATCCTCGGTGCGCTCGACCGGCTGCAGGCCGGCGGCAGCACCAACGGTGGCGACGGCATCCGCCTGGCCTATGCGATGGCGAAGCAGGCCTTCGTGAAGGACGGCGTGAACCGCGTGATCCTGGCTACCGACGGCGACTTCAACGTCGGCACGGTCAGCCAGGATGCACTGGAAACGATGGTCGCCGACCAGCGCGCGTCCGGCATCGCGTTGACCACGCTGGGTTTCGGCACCGGCAATTACAACGATGCGCTGGCCGAGAAGCTGGCCGATGTCGGAGACGGCAACCATGCCTACATCGACACGCTGCAGGAAGGCCGCAAGGTGCTGGTGGACGAAATGCAGTCGACCCTGCTGACCATCGCCCGCGACGTGAAGATCCAGGTGGAGTTCAATCCCGCCCTGGTGTCCGAGTATCGGCTGATCGGCTACGAGAACCGCGTGCTGGCCAACGAGGATTTCGCCAACGACAAGGTCGATGCCGGCGACATCGGTGCGGGCCACGAAGTCACCGCGCTGTACGAGATCACGCCGGTCGGCAGCGGTGCCGACCGCCTGCCCGCGTTGCGTTACGGTGGTGGCAAGCAGGTCGCAAGCGGCGCATCCATGGACGAAGTCGCGCACGTGCGCCTGCGCTACAAGCTGCCTGGCCAGGACAGCAGCCGCCTCATCGAGACGCCCATCGCCCGGACGTCGCTGACGGCGCAACCCAGCGATGCGTTCCGTTTCGCGAGCGCGGTCGCGGCCTATGCCGACCTGCTGCGTGGTGGCCAGCGCATCGACGGCTGGAACTGGAGCGACGTCGCGCGCACCGCACGCGCTTCGACAGGACGCGACCCCCACGGCTTGAAGGCGGAGTTCATCGGCATGGTGGACCAGGCCCACAAGCTGGTCGCGGTGAAGAGCGATGCACCGGCGATTGCCGCGGATTGAGCCGAACCGAGCGGGGCCGCATCGGCGGCCCCGCTCCTCGACAGCAAGGAGCAAGGTGCCATGCGGACAGGTTGGATCATGCTGTGCGCAACGCTTGCGATGCCGGGCATGGCACTCGCAGACAGCTGCGGGACAGCGGTGACGGTCGTCAATCACAGGTCGTATCCGGTGACCGTGACGATGAAGAGCTTTTACATGGATCGCGAACTGCCCGCCCCTGCACGCGATGACTTCGACACGCCCATCCTGACGGGCGAGGTGCCGCCCCACTTTTCCAGCGTCGTCGACGTCGAAGTGGCTGCGGGCCAGTCCATCGGCATCCCGTTTCGGCGCCTCTGCACGGGCGACTTCTGGCTCAACTGGAAAGTAATTCCTGCCACGAGCCAAGCGATCTCATCTGGACAACGTCGCCCTTACTACGGAGGGCCCATCGATATTCGCTAGTGCGGGTGAACACACCGCATGGTCACGCCGCGTCAGCCGCTGCTCTCTCCATCTGCGCCGCCGGCCGCCCCAACAGATAGCCCTGCCCAAGGTGGCAACCGAGGTCGATCAGCGCCTGCCGCTGCTCCTCGGTTTCCACGCCTTCGGCGATCGTTTCGATGCCGAGCGTGCTGGCCAGTGCGAGAATGGCGCGCACCAGCGCCAGGCTCTCCGGACGCGCCTCGTTGCCAAGGCCGGATACGAAACTGCGATCGATCTTCAGCACCGAGATCGGGAACCGGTGCAGGTAGGACAGCGCGGAGAATCCGGTGCCGAAGTCGTCCAGCTGCGCCAGGATGCCGTGCTGGCGCAACGTGCGCAGGATGCGCAGCGTGCGTGGTGCGTCGTCGAGCAGCGCGACCTCGGTGATCTCCAGCCGCAGGCGCGATGGATCGGCGCCCTGGGCCTCGAACATCGCCAACAGGCGGTCGCCGAAGTCGGGCGAACGGAAATGCCGCGGCGAGACGTTCACCGAGATATAGCCCTCGACGCCGCGCGCGATCTGCCGCACCACCTGCTCGTACAGCAGCCAGTCGACCTGCTCGATCAACCCGCTGTGCTCGCCCAGGCCGATGAACTCCGCAGGCAGCAGCAGGCCGCGCCGCTCGTGCTGCCAGCGCAGCAGCGCCTCGTGGCCGATGACACGCCCATCGTCCATGCGCCGGATCGGCTGGTAGAACGGGATGAAATCGCGATGGTTGATCGCGCGGCGCAAGTCGGCCTCGAGATCCAGGCTCTGCACGGCGGCTTCGCGCATCGCCTCGTCGAACATCGCGCAACGGTCGCGTCCCTGTTCCTTCGCGCGGTACATGGCGGCGTCGGCATCGCGCAGCAGTTCCTCGCCGTTGCGATAGCGCGGATGCCACACCGCGATCCCGAGGCTGGCGGACGGAAACAGTTCGCGGCCGGCCACCCACATCGGCAGGCCGAGCACGGCGAGCAGGCGCTGGGCGAACTCGCGCACGTTCTCCACGCCTTCGGCGTACTCGACGAGCAGGGCGAACTCGTCCCCGCCCAGCCGCGACACCACGTCCTCGTCGCGCACGCTCATGGTGATGCGGCGCGCCACTTCGACCAGCAATTCGTCGCCGGCGGCATGCCCCATGCTGTCGTTGACCAGCTTGAACCGGTCCAGGTCGAGGAACAGCACCGCGAACGCCTGACCGTCGCCATGCCGCGCACGTTCGATGGAGGCAGCCAGCCGGTCGAGCAGGTGCGGGCGGTTCGGCAGCCCGGTCAGCGCATCGTGGGTGGCCTGGTGGGTCAACTGCTGCTCGATGCGTAGCCGCTCGCCGATCTGGCCACGCAGCTGCAGGTTGGCCTCGGCGAGTTCGCGGGTGCGCTCGTCGACGCGGCGCTCCAGCTCGGCGTGCGCGCTGCGCAGGCGTTCCTGCGCACGCTGGCGATCCAGGCCATTGCCGATGTGGTGGGCGACGAAGGTCAGCAGGTTCTGGTCGTGCGTGGTGAACTTCACCTCTTCGGAATAGCTCTGCACGACCACCGCACCCACCACGTCCTCACCGCGGAACAGCGGCACGCCCAGCCAGCTGTGAGCGGGCGGACCGTGCTGCAGCACCTTGCCGGCGTCGGCCAGCTGGCCGACCACCTCGCGGTCGGCCAGCAACGGACGACCGGTATCGATGACGTACTCGGTCAAGCCGTTGGTCATGCGCCGCGCCTTGCGCATCGGGTCCCGTTCGTCGATCGAATACGGGAAATTCAGGTCCCTGCCATCGTCCGACAGCAGGGCGATGTAAAAATTGCGCGCGTTGATCAGCTCATCGACCACCATGTGCACGTCGGCGTAGAAGCGCTCGAGGTTTTCCGAGGTGATGGCGAGGTCGGTGATGCGGAACAGCGCACGCTGCAGCTTCTCGGCGCGCTTGCGCTCGATGATCTCGGCCTGCAGTTCGCGGTTGGCGCGCTGCAGTTCGTGCGTGCGCACGGCCACGCGATGCTCCAGTTCCACGTGCGCGTGCTTGCGGTCCAGCGCGGTGAGGATGTGCTGCGCCACGTAGCCCAGCAGCGCGCGGTCCTCGTCTGCGTAGCTCGCCGGCGCGTCGTAACTCTGCACGACGATGGCGCCGCAGACATGGTCGTCGCGGCGCATCGGTACGCCCAGCCAGTCCAGGCTGTCCGGGCCGTGCGATGGATCGCGCACCACGCCCAGCTTCTGCCGGATCACCGCCGACGGTCCGCGCAGCGGCTGTCCGTGGCGCAGCAGTGCGAAGGTCATGCTGTTGACCATTTCCTCTTCGCTGAATTCGCGCTCGGGCTCGGCGATGTACGGGTCGCGCTGGTCGGCGAAGTAGAGGAACCGCACGGTGCGTCGCTGGTCGTCGTACAGGACGATGTAGCAGTTCTCCGCATACATCAGCGAGTTCACCACCGCATGGATGCGGCGGAGCATCTCGGGCATCTCCAGGTCGGCACCGGCGAGGTCGGCGATCTCGTACAGCGCCTGCTGCAGGCGTTTGGACTTTTCCAGCGAGACCACGCGGGCCTGCGCGCGCGAGGCGTCCAGCGAGGTCACCAGCAACGTGCGGGCCAGCATCACCCAGGAGGCTTCGTCGTCGTCCGCGAAGGGCGCCGGCAGCGAGAGCGCCAGCGCGACACGGGCGTTGCCGTCGGCGTTGTCCCACGCATGCACGCGCAGTTCCGGCCCATCGTGGTCGACCATCGCTTCGGCGAGGGCATGCTCGGCGCGTCGCCGCAACGCGATGGATGCCCCGGGCGTGGCGCCACTGGCATTGCCGAGCGCCCAGTCGCGCCAGCAGACCGCCAGTTCCGCGCCCGCCGGCAGCAGCCCACGCAGGACCAGCGCGATCCGTTCCGCTGGTGAGGCGTCCGCGCTGGCCGGGTTGTCGGTGCTGACCGATGGCGTAGGCATGCCCATATTCCGACCGAGTCGGTGTGCTGTATCCGGATTTCCCCCGCGGCGAGCATACCGCCTGCCACCCCCTGAACGGAAACCGCTGCCGCAACCCCGGCAAAGGCGTCCGGACGTTCGTCCTGCACGTGTCTTCCGCCACCGCCACCGCCGCCTGCTCCACAGCCCGCAGGGTTCCTGGCGGGCAGGCGTCGATGGACCCGGCGGCGCTCGTGCAGCCGCACGGCTTCACGGGCACTCGTGGACCGCTTACGCTGGCGGCAGTGAACGACCTCGCAGAACCCGCCGACGAGACCCTGATGCTGGCCTACGCCGCAGGCGACGCGTCGGCGTTCGAACAACTGTATGCGCGCCATCGCGGCCCGCTGTACCGCTTCCTGTTGCGGCACCTGCGCGATGCCGCGCTGGCCGACGAGTTCTTCCAGGACACCTGGCAACGCGTCATCAGCGCGCGCCAGGGCTGGAAACCGGAAGCGGCGTTCGGGACCTGGCTCTACCGGATCGCGCACAATCGCCTGAACGACCATTGGCGCGCGCTCAAGCATCGGCCGGCGGCGCCGGCGGATGCGGACGAACGGACCGCCCGCGTGCCGGACCCCGATACGCCGGAGCGCCAGCTGTCCGACTTCGAACAGCGGCGGCGGTTGCAACTGGCCATGGACGAATTGCCGCCGGAGCAGCGCGAGGTGCTGCTGCTGCGGCTGGAGCGGGAACTGACCCTGGAGGAGATCGGCGAGATCACCGGCGTCGGCCGGGAAACCGTGAAATCGCGCCTGCGCTATGCGATGGACCGGTTGCGGACGAGATTGAACGAATGAGCATGCCCCACGAGCCCCTGACCCCCGAAGAGCGCGCCCTCGCGCAGTCGTTGTCGCGACTGGATCCGCATGGCGGCCCGTCGCCGGACCTGGATGCGCGCATCCTGGGCGCGGCGCGTGCGGCCGTTCAGACGGCGCCTGCGGCCGGTGGACGCGTTTCATCCCACCGTCGTCGCTGGCCGCTGGGAATGGGCGTGGCGGCGTCGGTGCTGTTTGCGGCCGGTATCGCCTGGCAGCTTCGCCCGGTCCACGAGGTTCCGGTGGCCAGCGAAGTGCCGATGGAGACCGAGCGGTCGTCGGGCGTGCCGGCCGACAGCGCCCGGGTCGTTGCGGCGGATGCGGCGGCACCGGCCGCCGAGATGCCCGCGCCGCCCGCTGCGGTGACGCAGGAGGTGGCTCCCCCCGTGCCAGCCAAGGTCCTGTCATCGTCACCCGTCGAGCGCGGAGTTCCGGCCTCGGGACCCGCCCGCCAGAACGCGGAGGCCGTCGCGCGCCAGGCGCCTGCGCCGAAGCGCAGTCCACTGGCCCTGATACCCGCGCCTGCCAGCCCGCCTGCGCCTCCCGCATCGGAAGCGGTGCCGCAGGCGTTCCCCGCCGACGCAGATGGCTACACGACCCCCGCCGCGGCGGCTACTGCGGCCGTGCCTGAAGCCAGCGTGCGCGAACGTGCGCAGTATCGCGTCGCGGCACAGCAGGAACAGGAGCAGCGCGCCCGCCATGAAGAAGATCAACGGGAAGCGGTGGCCAAGGCCGCGAACCAGACCGACCCGTCCCTTGACCGCATCTCGGTGACCGGCAGCCGGGTGAAATCGCGCGAGCGCCAGGCCAGGCCGCAGGATGCCGCCCCGGCACCCTCACCTGTCCTGTTGCCTCCCCCGCCACCTCCGCCCGCCGCGAGTGCCGGCAGCGTCCAGCCCAGTGCGGCCCGCAATGCGCTGCGTCGTACCGACCTGCAGGTGCCGGTGGACGCGGACACGCGACTGCCACCCGACGAGTGGCTGGACCGCATCCGCCTGCGCCGCGACTTGGGCGACAACGCCACGGCCCTGCGCAGCCTGCAACTGTTCGTGCAGGAGCACCCGTTCCAGCGCGTGCCGGACGACCTGCGCCCGCTGCTCGGCACGCTGTGAGCGACACGCTCGCCGCGCGCGCCTCGCAGTTGCTGGAGGTGAAGCACAGCCGTTTCCTCGCACAGGCGGCACCCGTCGGCAGCGCCGATGACGCGCTCGCCTTCCTGCGCGAGATCGGCGATCCCGCCGCGACCCACAACTGCTGGGCCTACCGGATCGGCCAGGAGTACCGCTCCAGCGACGACGGCGAGCCTGCGGGCACGGCCGGCCGGCCGATCCTGGCCGCCATCGATGGCCAGGGCTTCGACCGGGTGATGGTCGTGGTGACGCGGTGGTACGGCGGCATCAAGCTGGGGGCTGGCGGCCTGGTCAGGGCCTACGGTGGCGCGGCGGCGGAGTGCCTGCGGCTGGCGCCACGCGAACCGCTGGTCGTGCTGGCGAGTGTGGAACTGATCTGCCCGTTCGACGACCTGGGCCATGTGCACGGGGCCTTGAGCGTCCATGGAGCCGTGAAACAGGACGAAGGCTTCGACGAAACCGGGGCGCGGTTGCGCGTGCAGTTGCCGGCGGATCGCGTCGGCGCCTTGAAATCCCAGCTCCGCGACGCCACCCGTAACCGGGTGCGCGTTATCGAACCCGCCCAGTCGTAGACGGCAGGTGTTTGTGGAAGGGGCTTCCGGCACGCAGGAAGCACGGCGGCCTGGACGGGGCTGAAGCCCCTCCCACAACCGCTTCGAAGACGGATCCCCGATGAGCACTCCACCCGATTCACCGGACGGCGCAGCCGCCGGACCGAAAGCCAAGCTGGGCACCCTGCGCGCCCTGTGGCCGTTCGTGCAGCAACACGCTGGCCTGTTCAGCGCCTGGCTGCTGGCGCTGGTACTGGCGTCGGCCGCGACGTTGAGCCTGCCGGTCGCCTTCCGCCAGATGATCGACAACGGATTCACCGATGGCGCGAACATCAACCGCGCCTTCCTCTTCCTGTTCGTGGTGGCCGTCGTGCTGGCGCTGGCGAGTGCCGCGCGCTTCTATTTCGTGTCGCTGCTGGGCGAGAAAGTGGTCGCGGACCTGCGCGGACAGCTCTACGGCCACCTGATCGGACTCGACGCCGAGTTCCACGACCGCACCCGCAGCGGCGAACTGGTGTCGCGGCTCTCCGCCGACAGCGAACTGCTGCGCACCGTGGTCGCCACCAGCATGTCAGTCGCCCTGCGCAGCAGCGTCACCGTCATCGGCAGCCTGGGCATGCTGTTCTTCACCAGTCCGCGGCTGGCGGCATTCGCCCTGATCGGTATCCCATTGGCGGTCCTGCCGATCGTGCTCGGTGCGCGCCGGCTGGAGAAAGCCTCGCGGGCCAGCCAGGATCGCGTGGCCGACGCCAACACGCTGGCCAGCGAAACCCTCGGCGCCGTGCGCACCGTACAGGCACATGCGCGCGAACCCTATGAGCGTGGCCGCTTCGGCGCTGCCATCGCGACTGCGGTGGACACGGCGCGCCGCCGCATCCGCGCACAAGCCTGGGTGACGGCGGCAGCGATCACGCTGATCTTCGGCGCCATCACGCTGGTGCTGTGGTCCGGCGCGCACGACGTCATCGACGGCACGATGACCGCCGGCACGCTGGGCCAGTTCGTGCTGTACGCCCTCATCGGCGGCGGCTCGGTCGGCGCCCTCGCCGAAGTCTGGAACGAACTGCAGCGTGCGGCCGGTGGCATGGGCCGCATTGCCGAACTGCTGAATGAAACGCCGGCGATCCGCGCCCCCGCTGCGCCGCGCGCACTGCCGACACCGGTGAAGGGCGAGATCCGCTTCGACAACGTCTCGTTCCACTACCCGTCGCGTCCCGACCTGCCCGCGCTCGACGACTTCGACCTGATCGTCCATCCGGGCGAAACCGTCGCGCTGGTCGGTCCATCCGGCGCGGGCAAGAGCACCGTGTTCTCGATGTTGCTGCGCTTCCACGATGCACAGGCCGGCAGCGTGCGTGTCGATGGCGTGGACCTGCGCGAGCTGGACCCCGCCGCACTGCGCGAACACATCGCACTGGTGCCGCAACAGCCGACGATCTTCGCCGCCAGTGCCGGCGAGAACATCCGCTACGGCAAGCTGGACGCCACCGACGCGGAGCTGCACGCCGCCGCCGAAGCCGCCGAGGCCGACGATTTCATCCGCGAACTGCCGGGAGGCTTCGACAGCCAGCTGGGCGAACGCGGCGCACGCCTGTCGGGCGGCCAGCAGCAGCGCATCGCGATTGCACGCGCCCTGCTGAAGAACGCGCCCATCCTCCTGCTCGACGAAGCCACCAGTGCGCTGGACGCCCAAAGCGAGCGCGCCGTGCAGCAGGCGCTGGAACGCCTGATGGAGGGCCGCACCACGCTGGTCATCGCACACCGCCTGGCGACCGTGCTGAAAGCGGACCGCATCGTGGTGATGGACCGTGGCCGCATCGTCGCGCAGGGCACGCATGCCGAACTGCTGGCGCAGGACGGCCTGTATGCGGAACTGGCGCGCCTGCAGTTCCTCGACTGACGGCGATGGCGGCACGCGCCTTGCGCGGTGACGACGGCGCACCGCGTGGTCTAGGATGCGGCCGTCTCCCGGCCGGAAGCCACGCATGATCCCCGAATCATTGCCGCCGTTGCTGCGCGGGCTGGGCACCGCCCTGATCCTGGTAACCAGTGCGCTGGTCGTGGTCGTGGAGCGCAGACCCGATGACGATGCCGCGTCGCGGGCCGCGATGACGCAACTGGCGGTCAATGCCGAAGAAGCCCGGCGTCATGGCGGGACCGGCGCCGATGCGATCGCAACGGAGGTACGCCTGCTGCGCCTGCAACTGCAGGACAACGACCTGGCGGACGACGTCTTCGAGAACCCGTGGTTCCAGTGGCTGGGCCTGCTCGGCACCGCCCTGATCTCGGCCTCGTTCTTCGCCGAGTGGCGCCTTAAGCACGATGTGGCGCGCGCAGCCAAGGCCGCGGCGCCGGACAACCCCTGACGGCTTACGCCATCGCGTCGGCCTGCACCAGCGCTGGCACATGGCGCGGGCGGCTGGGGAAGGCATGCCGCACGATGCGCCAGCACACCTGGCCGAACTGGGTCAGCAGCGTGCCAGTGTTATAGTGCTGGCCGTAGCGCGCGCAGATGGCACGCACTTCCTTGGCCATCTCGGCGTAGCGGTTGGCCGGCAGGTCGGGGAAGAAATGGTGTTCGATCTGGTGGCTCAGGTTGCCCGACAGCACATTGATCAGGAAGCCGCCACGCAGGTTCGACGAGCCACGCAACTGGCGCAGGTACCAGTGGCCGCGCGATTCGTTCTTGATGCATTCCTTCGGGAACGTCTCCGCGTTGGCGGTGAAGTGGCCGCAGAAGATGATCACGTAGGTCCACACATTGCGCAGGCCATTGGCGACCATGTTGCCCAGCAGTACCGGCAGGAAGAACGGGCCGGCCAGCGCCGGATAGATCACATAATCCTTCGCCAGTTGTTTGCCCATCTTGCGCACGACCGGCGCCGATTTGCGGCGCAACTGCGTGTTGGTCATCTTGCCGCTCCACCAGCGACCCAGCTTCAGGTCCTGGATGGCGATGCCCCACTGGAACAGCAACGCGAACACCACCGCGATGAACGGCTGCATCAGGTAGAACGGGCGCCACTTCTGCTCGGGGAAGATGCGCAGCAGGCCATAGCCGATGTCGTCGTCCAGCCCGCGCACGTTGGTGTACGTGTGGTGGCGGAAGTTGTGCGTATGCCGCCAGTTGTCGCTGGTGGCGACGATGTCCCAGTCGTAGGTCTTGCCATTGAGCTGCGGGTCGCCCAGCCAGTCGTACTGGCCATGGATCACGTTGTGGCCCAGTTCCATGTTGTCCAGGATCTTGCCCAGCCCCAGCGACAGCGCACCCAGCGCCCACAGCACCCAGAACAGCCAGCCCACCGCACTGTCGGCCAGCCACAGGCCACCGGCAATGGCCGCGGCGAACAGCAGCACGCGCCCGGCCAGGTTGGTGTAGCGCACGGCCTTCACCACGTTGCGGATGTAGCGCGCGTCGCGGGCGCCCAGCGTCGCCACGGTCTTCGCGCGCAGCGCGTCGAGTTCTTCGCCGAAGCGGTCGAGTTCGTCGGCGCTGAGCGTGCGGTTGCGGGAGGGCATGTTGTCGGCCATTACAGATCCAGCTCGAGGTCGGTGGCGGCGCTGTGGATGCACAGCTTCAGCGCCTGGGTGGGTTCATGGACCAGCTCGCCACTGGGCAGGTGGCGCGTGCTGCCGGCGGACTTGCCGCAGGCGCAGGTGTTGCAGATGCCCATGCGGCAGCCGGAGGGCGGCCTGAGGCCCTGCGCCTCCAGCGCCTCCAGCAGCGACGTGCCGCGTGCCACCCGCAGGGTGCGCCCGCTGCGTTGCAGGCGGATGTCGATCTCGCCTTCGTCGACCACAGCGACCGGCGGCGCGGTGAAGGCTTCGGCATGGAAGGCGGTCACGCGCGAGGCCAGCAGGCCACGCGCGGCTTCCACGAACCCGCCAGGACCGCAGGCCATCACCTGTTGCGCGGCGAGCTCACCGCCATGCGCGGAGAGCAAGGCGTCGCCGATACGGCCTTCGGCTTCGTCGGCGGACGCGGCGGCCTCGCGCGTCAGCATCAGGCGCAGGCGGAATCGCGGGTGGGCGCCGGCGAAGGCGCGCAGTTCATCGAGGAAGCAGGCTTCGTCGCGGCGGCGCACCCAATAGAGCAGCGTCACATCGACCGGCATGCCCTGCCCGGCCAGCTCGCGCACCAGCGCCATCAGCGGGGTGATGCCACTGCCGGCGGCCAGCAGCAGGAAAGATCCTTCGGGCGACGCCGGCAGCGTCATCTCGCCGAAGGCATGGCCCAGTTCGACGATGTCGCCGATGCGGGCGTCCCGGCACAGGTGCCGGCTGACCCGGCCGCCTTCGATCGCCTTGATCGTGACCGGCAGCAGGCCGTCCGCGCGCGACGGCGCAGTCAGGCTGTAGCTGCGGGTGACCCGGACACCATCGATGTCCACGCCCAGGTTCACGTGCTGGCCTGCCCGATGGCCTGCCCAGTGACGATTCGGCTTGAACAGCAGGGTCACCGCGTCGACCGAAGCCGTTTCCCGGGCGACCAGCCGCGCCAGCGGCCGTTCCCAGGTCCACGTGCGGTGGACGCGCGAGGCCCAGAAATCGAACACATCCGGCTTGACCAGGGGGCGGATCAGCCGCGCAAGGGGACCGGACCGGCGGAGGGGCGGACGGAACTGTGCATTCATGGCAGACACTATACCGCTGTGAAGACGGATGTGTATACACTTGTATATTAATTTACGGGGCTATGATGCCCCCTACCCTTCCGTATGCCCGGCGCCTTCGCGTGATCCCAACCCCGCAACCGCAGCTCCAGGACGATCAAGGCCCCGGCCGCAAGGCGTCGATTTCACGCGAAGACCTGATGGCGGCCGCCCTGAAGCTGGTCGGCCCGCATCGCAGCGTTTCCACGCTGAGCCTGCGCGAGGTGGCCCGTGAAGCCGGGATCGCGCCGAACAGCTTCTACCGCCAGTTCCGCGACATGGACGAACTGGCCGTGGCGCTGATCGACCTGGCCGGCCGCTCGCTCCGCAAGATCATCGGCGAGGCCCGCCATCGCGCCACCAGCAGCGACCGCAGCGTAGTGCGCGGTTCGGTGGAAGCCTTCATCGAACAGTTGCGCGCGGACGACAAGCTGCTGCATGTGCTGCTGCGCGAAGGCAACGTCGGTTCGGACGCCTTCAAGCACGCGGTCGAGCGCGAACTGCAGTTCTTCGAGGAAGAGCTGTGCATGGACCTGGTGCGGCTGGCCGCCCGCGACAACGCGCCGCTGCACGAACCCGCGCTGGTCTCCAAGGCGATCACGCGCCTGGTGTTCGCGATGGGTGCCACGGCCATGGACCTGCCGCCTGAGAAGGATGCGGAGCTGATCGAGCAGCTGTCGGAGATGGTGCGCCTGATCATCACCGGCTCGCGCGCGCTGGCCTCGCGCGGCGGCGCGCGCTGACCGGCAGCCCCTCCCGTCAGGGCGCGATGCGGATCGGCGTGCCGACCGCCACGCGCTGCCAGATCGCGTCCATCTCCGCATTCGTCACCGCAATGCAGCCCTCTGTCCAGTCGACCTGCGAACCGGGCGGCGTGGCGCCGTGGATCATGATGTCGCCGCCGGGATCGACGCCGCGCGCCACGGCCTGCCGCCGGTCGGCGTCGTTCGGATAGGAAATGCGCAACGACAGGTGGAACCGGCTGCGGTCGTTGCGGTAGGTGATGCGGTAATCGCCTTCCGGCGTCCGCTGGTCGCCCTGCTACCGCTTGTGCCCGACCGGAACGCCGCCCAGCACGATCCGGTAGGTCGCGATGACCCGACCATCGCGCAGCAGGTCCAGGCGCCGCTGCGCCTTATAGACATGGATCGCATCCTCCTGTTGCGATGCGGGCAACAACGCGGGTGGGCGCGTGCCGGCTTCATGCGCCTGCGATGCCACGCCGAGCGATGCCAGCAGGATGAGGAACCAGCGACTCATGCCGGCAATGCCCGCGCGAGCAGTGGGGCCACATCGGCGTCGGCGGGCAGCGTGCCGAACGCCAGGCCGTGCTCACCGCCCAGCCGGCTGCGGGCGAACAGGGATGCCGCAGGACTGCCGGCGCGAAACAGCACCGCCGCCTGCAGCGCCAGCGCAAGGCGCTCCACGATCATTCGCGCGCCGGCTTCCTGCGCGAATGGAAGATCGGCCTGCAATCGTTCGACGAAGACATCGTAGGTCAGGTCCATGCCGGCTGCGGATGCCAGTTCGCGGACGACTGCCTGGACAGTGCCTGGCTCCCGCGCCAGGGCACGCAGCACGTCGAGGCACTGGATGTTGCCACTGCCTTCCCAGATCGAGTTGAGGGGCGCCTGCCGGTGGAGCCGCGGCAGGATCGATTCCTCCACATAGCCTGCGCCGCCCAGGCATTCCTGCGCTTCGTTGACGAAAACAGGCGCACGCTTGCAGATCCAGTACTTGCCGACGGCGGTCGCGATGCGCGCGAACGCGGCCTCGCTCGCATCGGAGGCGGCCGCATCGACCGCGCGCGCCACCCTCAACGAAAGCGCAGTGGCGGCTTCCGACTCCAGCGCCAGATCGGCCAGCACGTTGTGCATCAGCGCGTGGTCGACCAGACGCTTCCCGAACGTCATGCGATGGCGCGCATGATGCAGCGCCTGCGCCAGCGCCATGCGCATCTCGGCGGCGGAGCCGAGCATGCAGTCCAGCCGCGTCAGCATCACCATCTCGATGATGGTCGCCACGCCGCGCCCTTCCCCGCCCACCCGCCACGCGTGCGCGCCGGTGAATTCGACCTCGCTGGAGGCGTTCGCCCAGTCGCCCAGCTTGTCCTTCAGCCGCATCAGCCGGAACGCATTCTTGCCGCCCCCGTCCAGGCGGCGCGGCATCAGGAAACAGGTCAGGCCGGCCCGCGCCTGCGCCAGCACCAGGAAGCCATCGCACATCGGCGCGGAAAAGAACCACTTGTGGCCCACCAGCGCGTACATGCCGTCATCGCGTGGCGTCGCCGTCGTCGCGTTGGCGCGCACATCGGAGCCGCCCTGCTTCTCGGTCATGCCCATGCCCAGCGTGATGCCGGGTTTGTCGGCGATGGGCACGTCGCGCGGGTCGTAGTGCGGCGCAGCGGCTTTCGCTGCCCATTCGTGCAAGGCGGGTTCGCGCTGCAGCACCGGCACGGCAGCATGCGTCATCGTCAGCGGACAACCGGTGCCCGCCTCGGCCTGGTGATGCAGGTAGCTGAGCGCCGCACGCGCGACATGCGCGCCGGATGCCGGTTCATGCCACGACAGGCCCGCGACACCGTGGGTCTTCGCCGCCTCCATCAAGCGGTGGTACGCCGGGTGGAATTCGACGGTGTCGATGCGCTGGCCGGTGCGGTCATGCGTGCGCAGTCTCGGCCGGTCGCGGTTGGCATCGAAGCCGAGCCGATACAGTTCGTCACCGGCCAGTGCGCCATAGTCGGCGAGCCGTTCGGCGAACGCGTCGCCCCCTTCGCGCGCTACGGCCTCGCGCAGGACCACGTCGTCCGCCCACAGGTCGCGCGGCTCGAATGGCGGTGGCTGGTTCTCCACGCGATGCGTTTCGAACGGAGGAAGATCGTCCATCACCGGCTCCCGCGGCGGGCTGTCCCCGCCGATTGTGCCCGATGATGCACGGAGAACCGGAAACCGGGATTGCCCTGAACAATGCGCCGTTGCTCGTCATTCCCGCGAAGGCGGGCAGTGCATTTCAACCGCCGAATGGCTGGTCACCCAGCGCCTCGGCGTTTCAATGACCTGAAGTCGCCGGGTCCCCGCCTTCGCGGATATGACGGCCGTTGGTTAGATCGTTCTGCAATGCCGCGAGGAATCCGGGCTTCAGCTTCAACGTGCCGAAGAACCCGTGCTGCGTGCCGCTCAGCACCCGCAGCATGTGACCGCGTCCGCCCGGCAGGCGGCCGGCGGGCAGGAATCCGATGTCGCGTGCACGCGCGACCCAGTCCAGGTCGGACTGGAAGATCGGCGTCAGCCAGCGGCTCCAGAACTGGTAGACGCCGACATGCGCCTGGCGTTCCTGCTGGTAGACGTTCAAAGCGGCAGGAATGACGGGCTGTGCGCGCAGCGCATCGCGCAACGCCAGCGCATCCATCAGCGCCATGTTGACGCCCTGCCCCAGCTGCGGACTCATGCCATGCGCGGCATCGCCCAGCACGACGAGCCGGTCGCGATGCCAGTGGCGCAGGGTGACGTCGCGGTAGCTGGCGCGCGCCAGCTGGCCGGGATCGGTGGTATCGGCCAGGCGGGCATCCGCCTCGGGCCACAGCTGCGCGATTTCGTCGCGCCACGCCGGCAGGCCGCGCGTGCGCCATGCATCGAAGTCGGCAATCGGCAGGCTCCAGAAGAAACTCAGCCGCGGCACGTCGTCGCCCGGTCGCGTCCCGACCGGCAACAGACCGATCATCTTGCGCGCCGCGACATAGCGCTGCCGCAGTTCGTCGCCCCACGCCCAGTCGCCCTGAGGCACCAGCCGCCACAATGCGCCCCAGGGATAGACCGCCTCGCGCGTCACCGCACCCGTGGCGCCGCGCAGCCTGGACGCCGCCCCATCGGCGGCGACCACCAGATCGAAGGGACCATGCCAGTGGCCGTGCTGGTCGCGCACGCGACGGGTGTCGTCGCTGATGGCGTCGATGGCATGGTCGCGGTGGATCGCGCCCTGCCCGGTCCAGGCCTCCGCCAGCAGGGCAAACAAAGCGCCCCGCTGCATGCCGAGGCCGAACAGACGCGGATCGAGTCCGGCGTAGCGCATGTCCATCACCGCACGGCCGCAGGGCGTTTCGCCATACAGACGATTCACGCGCCGGCCGTGCGCCAGCACCCCGGGCAGCAGGCCGAGCTCCCACAGCACCTGCAATCCCGTGGGCTGCAACAGGAACCCCGCACCGACCGGTCCCAGCACCGGCGCGCGCTCGAACACCTCGACCCGATGCCCGTCGCGCGACAGCAGCAGCGCCGCTGCCTGGCCGGCGGTGCCGTAGCCGATGATCGCGATGTGCTGGGACTGCATGGCGCAGGGCGTTCCTTCGTGGTGCCACGACGCGTCGTGGCAAAAACAGCAGGCGTTAAAAAACCCCGCCGGAGCGGGGTTCAAGAAAATCGTCTTGGATCAGGCTGCCGGCGTGATGTTGGACGCCTGTGCACCCTTCGGGCCCTGGGTCAGCTCGTAACTGACGCGCTGGCCTTCCTGCAGGCTGCGGAAGCCCTTGCTGTTGATGGCGGTGTGGTGCGCAAAGACATCGGCGCTGCCATCTTCTGGCGCGATGAATCCGAAGCCCTTGGCATCGTTGAACCATTTCACGGTACCGTACGGCATAGCGCTTGTATTTCCTTTTCTGGATGCGGGTGGAATGTGTGGCCTGAGGTCACACATGCCGAGTATGCAAAGCCCGGCGCGCGTTGACAATCACCTGTGCGCCAGCGCCGCCACCAACGCCGGGATTCCGGACGACGCGGCCGCCACGTTCGCCAGCACCTCCGCCATCGTGATCTCCTCGTCGGTGCCGCAGCCCGCCGCCCAGTTCGCGACGATGGCGAGGCAGGCGTATTCCAGGCCCATTTCCCGCGCCAGGCCCGCTTCCGGCATGCCCGTCATGCCGACCAGATCGCAGCCATCGCGGCGCATCCGACGGATCTCTGCACGGGTTTCCAGCCGCGGCCCCTGGGTAGCGCCATAGCAGCCACCATCGACCAGATCGACGCCGGTCTCGCGCGCGGCCGCGAGGATCTGCTGGCGAAGTAAATGCGTGTACGGGTCACCGAAGTCGACGTGCAGCACCTCGCTGCCCGGCTCCTCGCAGATCGTGGAGATGCGGCCCCAGGTGTAGTCGATCAGCTGGTCCGGGCAGGCCAGCACGCGCGGACCACAGGCGTCGGTGATGCCGCCGACGGTGTTGAGCGCCAGCACGCGGGTGGCGCCAAGGTCTTTCAGTACCTGCAGGTTGGCACGGTAGTTGACCTGGTGCGGCGGTACCGAATGCCCTTCGCCATGCCGCGCGAGGAAGGCCACGCGCCGTCCCGACAGCGATCCGATGCGGACCGGACCGGAGGGCGCACCGAAACGCGTCTGCTGCTCACGCGTCTCCACGTCCTGCAGGTCGGCGAGCGTGTAGACGCCGGTGCCACCGATGACGGCGAGCGCGATGTCGGCCATGGTCAGTCCTTCAACGCGTAGATGCCCGGCAGGTTGCGGCCCTGCTCGTGGTAGTCCATGCCGAAGCCGAAGACGTAGCGGTCGGCCACTTCCAGACCCACGTAGTCGGCACAGATGCCATCCACGCAGCGGTCGTGCTGCTTGGTGGTCAGGGCGGCGATCCGCACATCGGTGGCCCCCTGCTCCAGGCACCACTGCTTGACCGCCAGCAGCGTGTGGCCTTCGTCGAGGATGTCGTCCACCAGCAGCACGCGGCGGCCGTACAGCGAGGTGGCAGGCCGGTGCTTCCACACCAGTTCACCGCCGGTGGTCTCGCCGCGGTAGCGCGTCGCATGCAGGTAATCGAATTCGAGGTCCAGCCCCAGAGCGCCCAGTTCCAGCGACAACTGGCCGGCGAACGGCAGCGCACCGTGCATGATGGTCAGGTAGACCGGCACTTCGCCGGCATAGTCGCGCGCGATCGGTGCGGCCATCCGCGTGATGGCAGCGTCCAGTGTCGCGCGGTCGACCAGCAGATCGGCGTTGGCCAATGCATCGGCCAGTTTCGGCCGCGTGTTACCCAGCGATTCCATCACGCCACTCCCTTCATGTCGTCGATCACGCGCGCCTGCGCATCGCCGTAGCGCGCATCGGCGATCAGGCCATCCCAGCCCAGTGCGCCGCGGCCCAGTACGCCGAGCACGGCGGCGGTGTTCAGGGCGCGGCCTTCGACCGCCTTCAGCGACTCGTCGACCAGCTTCGGCGAACACACCAGCACCACGTCGCAGCCGGCATCCAGATGGTCGTGGATGCGCTGCTTCACGCCGCCGGCGGAGAATGCCGCGGCCATGCCGATGTCGTCCGAGAACACGACGCCGCGGAAGCCCAGGCCTCCATTGGATACGTCTTCGCGCAGGATCTTCTGGATCCAGAACGGCGAATAGCCCGCCGGCTCCGGCGCGACGGCCGGGTACTTCACGTGCCCCATCATCACCGCGTCGGCCTTGGCCTCGATGCCGGCGACGAACGGAATCAGGTCTTCGGCGCGCAGCACGTCCAGCGGGCGCGGGTCGACCGCGTCATCGAAGTGCGTGTCTTCCAGCACGGTGCCGTGGCCCGGGAAGTGCTTCAGCGTGGCGGCCATGCCGGCGCTGTGCATGCCGCGCACATAGGCGCGGGTGAACTCGGCGACAACCTGCGGATCGGCATCGAACGCCCGGTTGCCGATGGCGCGGTTGCCGCGCGCCAGGTCGACCACCGGCGCAAAGCTCAGGTCAACGCCGCTGGCAAGGATCTCGCCGGCCATCAGCCAGGCGTGTTCCTCGGCGCGCTGCAGCGCGGCCTGCGGGTCCTGCACGTACAGCTTGCCGAAGACCTCCAGCGCCGGCAGGTCGCTGTAGCCGTCGCGGAAGCGCTGCACGCGGCCGCCCTCCTGGTCCACGCAGACCAGCTGCGGACGCGGCGCGGCGGCGCGGATCGCCTGCGACAGTTCGGCCACCTGCGCGCGCGAGGCGAAGTTGCGGGTGAACAGGATGACGCCGGCGACAGCATCGTGCTGCAGCCAGTCGCGCTCCTGCGCGGTGAGTTCGGTGCCGGCGATGCCGATGACGAGCATTTCGTGGAGTCCTCAGGGGATGTCGGTGGCGGCGCGTTCGTCGTCCGACCATTGCGAATAGGGTCGCGACGCCAGGGCCAGATTGTAATAGCGCGCGGCGTCGGTGACCTGTTTGCCGGCCCAGGCCGGTTTCACGAAGGCTTCATCGGCGCGATCCAGTTCGATCTCCGCCACCACCAGGCCGGCGTTGTCGCCGAGGAACTCGTCGACTTCCCACAGGTGGCCTTCGTGCTTCACGTAGTGGCGGCGCTTGTCGATCACGCCGCCCACGCACAGCACCAGCAGTGCGCGCGCATCGGCGACGGGAATGGCGTAGTCGAATTCCTGGCGGGTGGCGCCCAGCTCGCGCGACTTCAGGTTGAGGAACGCCGTATCGCCCTGGATGCGCACGCGCACCGAGGCTTTCTGTTCGCCGCGATCCATCGCGCCCATGTCGTTGATGTAGCCCTGCGCCATCGGAACGACATCGTGCGCGGATGCGCGCCAGGCGTGGCCGGCGACCAGGAACTTGCGTTCGATTTCAATGCCCATCGAGTGAAACCCTGCATCGTGGTTGGAGGGGCTTCAGCCCCGACGGCTTTCGCCATGGTCCTGCCGTCCGGGCTGAAGCCCCTCCTACAGGGTTATCGCCGCTCGAACGACGCGATGGACTCGACGTGCGCCTTATGCGGGAACATGTCCGCGCCCCGACTCCACCTGCGCGCCGCGATGACGAACGCGTCGCAACGCGCCCGACTTCCACCGCATCGCTCTGCTTTCAGCATGATCAAACTCGCTCAAACAAGGCAATGGATTCGACGTGCGCCGTATGGGGGAACATGTCCATCACCCCCGCCGACACCAGCCTGTATCCCTGCTCATTGACCAGGTAACCGGCATCGCGCGCCAGCGAGCCCGGATGGCAGCTGACGTAGACGATACGGTCGAACTGTTTCAGCGGCAGTTGCTGCAAGACCTCGATGGCGCCCGAGCGCGGCGGATCCAGCAGCAGCTTGTCGAAGCCCTGGCGCATCCATGGCGTGCCGCGCTGGTCCCGGGTCAGGTCGGCGGCATGGAACTGCGCATTCGGCAATGTGTTGCGCTCGGCGTTCCCGCGCGCACGTGCCACCAGCCCGGCATCGCCCTCGACGCCGACCACCTCGCCGACCAGACGCGCCATCGGCAGGGTGAAATTGCCGAGCCCGCAGAACAGGTCCAGCACGCGGTCCTGCGGTTGCGGATCGAGCAGTTCGAAGGTGCGCGCGATCATCTTCTCGTTGAGCGCGGCGTTGACCTGGATGAAGTCCAGCGGGCGGAACGCCAGCGAGATGTCCCAGGGCACCAGCGAGAACGACAGCTGCGGTGCATCGGGCCACAGCGGATGCACGCTCTCCAGGCCACCGGGCTGCAGGAAGATGGCGAAACGGCTGGCCTGGCCGAAGGCCACCAGCTTGTCGCAATCGCCCTCGCTCAGCGGCTGCAGATGGCGGAACACCAGCGCGATGCCACTGAAGTCGGCGCTGGCGTCGCCAGCGATGAACTCGATCTGCGGGATGTGTTCGCGCGCGTCCAGGCTCTCGACCAGCGCGGCGAGATCCGCGACCTTGCCGCCGATCTCCGGGATGACGGTGTGGCATTCGGACAGGTCGGCGACGAAGCGCGGATCCTGCTCGCGGAAGCCGACCAGCGTCTTGTCCTTCTTGTTGACCCGGCGCACCGAGAAGCGGCCCTTGCGGCGATAACCCCAGCCGGCGCCGGTCAGCGGCGGCAACACGGCCTTCGGCGTCACGTGGCCGATGCGCTCCAGGTTCTCCAGCAGCACGCGCTGCTTGGCTTCGATCTGCCGCGTTTCGTCCATGTGCTGCAACACGCAGCCGCCGCAGGTGCCGAAATGCGTACAGCGCGGCGTGACGCGGTCGGGCGAGGCCTCGAGCACGTCCAGCGTCTTTGCTTCGTCGAAATGGCGGTTCTTGGCCGTCTGTTCCGCCATCACGCGCTCGCCCGGCAAGGCACCGGTGACGAACACGGCCTTGCCGTCGCGGCGCGCGACGCCACGGCCGTCGTGGGTCAGGTCGGAGATGGAAGCTTCAAACGGGGTCTTGTCGATGCGGGGGGAGCGGGTACGGGCCACGTGGCGTCAGGCTGCGTGTCTTTGGCGGGGCGGCATTGTCGCATGGCCGCCGCGCGCGACCCGCGGCGCTAAGATGGGCGCAGTCCGCAGGATGCCCGACCATGACCGCTGCCCCAGGCACGAGGCCTTCGATATTGCTGGTGGAAGACGACCCTACCAGCGCACTGTTCCTGGCGACCGCGCTGGAAACCCTGCCGGCGCGCGTGCAGGTCGCGGAGACCTGCGCCCAGGCGCTGGCGGCCGGCGGCCCGTTCGATGCCTGGCTGATCGACGCGAACCTGCCCGATGGCAGCGGTGCGGCGCTGTTGCAGCGCCTGCGCGCCACCGATGCGTCGCCGCGGGCGCTGGCGCATACGGCCGATACCGCTCCCGCGACGCGCGATGCGCTGCTGCACGCGGGCTTCGCCGGTGTCGTCGTCAAGCCGCTGTCCGCGCTGCAACTGGTGCACGCCGTGCGCACCCTCCTCGGCGATGCCGGTGACGAAGTCCTGGCGCCGCGGCCCGACTGGGATGAAGCCGCCGCCGTCGCCGCCCTTGCCGGCAACCGCGAACACGCCGCGATGCTGCGGCAGTTGTTCCTGTCCGAATTGCCGACCGCTCGATCGGCGTGCCTGGACGCCTTCGAGCGCGCGGACGAGGCAACGCTGCGCGCCCAGCTGCACCGGCTGCAGGCCAGCTGCGGTTTCGCCGGCGCCAGCGCGCTGGCCGCGATCGCCGCACGCTGGCATGCGGCACCCGGCGATGCGGCATTGCGCGACGGATTCGCCGCTGCCAGCCGTCGCCTGCTCATGCCGACGCCCTGACCCTCTTACCCCGTCGGGGCGGCGCCACGACGCTTCAGGCGCCCGAGGTCGCTGATCATTTCCCAGGATTTCAGTCCACGCGGGCCCAAGTGATGTGCCAGCACCGAACGCATCGGCAACCGCAGGCTGGCGAGATCGTCGGGCGATGGCAGCAGGTCGCCGGCCAGCGCCAGGAGCGCACGGCCGGTAGCGGCCTGGCTGCGCTCGCCATGACCGCGATCGCTGTGGAGGCGGCGCGGACCATGCTCCGGATCCAGCCGGTAGCGGGCGGCAGGGTCGATGGCGTCGCCGTCGCCGTCGCAATCCAGCGCGAAGCCGAAGCCCAGCGCCTCGACCAGGTCCCGCTCGAACCGTCGCAGCGACCACGCGAGGCTTTCGCGCTGCCGGAGCTGGTCGCGCGTACGGGCGTAGGCATCGAACAGGTCGGGCAACGGATCGTGCCGAGGCGCCAGCCGCAGCACCAGTTCATTGAGATAGAACGCGGCCAGCATGGCGTCGCCGACCGGCTGCGGGGCAGCATCGAGCGCTTCCGCGCTCACCAGCCGCGCCAGCTCGCCGCGCAGATCGGCATCCAGCCGGATCCGTTGCAGCGGCTGCAGGGCCGCGCGCAGGACGTGTTTCTTGGGGCCTTGCACGCCACGTGCGATCACGCCCAGCCGTCCCTGTTCGCGCCCCAGCACTTCGACCAGCAGGCTGGTCTCGCGCCAGGGACGCGTGTGCAGGACGAAGGCGGTGTCGGTCAGGCGCATGGCACCGGGCGTTGCCGGCGGTTCACTCGTATCCGAAGGCCTTCAACGCGGTCTCGTCGTCGGACCAGCCTTCGCGCACGCGCACCCACGTTTCAAGGAAGACCTTGCGGCCGAACAGGTGCTCCATCTGCTGGCGCGCCTTGCTGCCGATGTCCTTCAACCGCGCGCCGCCCTTGCCGATCACGATGGCCTTCTGGCTCTCGCGTTCCACCCAGATCACCGCGCCGATGCGGGCAAGCTCGCCCTTCGGCGATTCCTCGGTGGTGAAGTTCTCGATCTCGACGGTGGTGGCATAAGGCAGCTCAGCGCCCAGTTGGCGCATCAGTTGCTCGCGGACCAGTTCGGCGGCGAGGAAGCGTTCGCTGCGATCGGTGATCTCGTCCTCGCCGAACATCGGCGGCTGCTCCGGCAGCAATGCCAGAACGTCCTTCACCAGCGCGTCCAGCCCGTTGCGCTTCAACGCGGATACCAGATGCACGGCTGCAAATTCACGGCCCTGTCCGACTTCTGCCAGGAACGGCAGCAGCGCCGCCTTTTCCTTGATCCGGTCGACCTTGTTGACCACCAGCACCACCGGGATGCCGGCGTCGCGCAGCACGTTGTAGGCCAGCGTGTCTTCCTCGTCCCAGCGGCCGGCTTCGACCACCATCAGCGCGGCATCGACTTCCTCCAGCGCGCCGCGCGCGGCACGGTTCATCACCCGGCTCATCGCCGAGGCGGAGAACTTGCCCTGCTGCCTGTGCAGGCCGGGCGTATCGACCAGCACGATCTGCCCGGCCGGCCGATCCTTGCCGACGGTGAAGGTCGCGATGCCGATCAGGCGGTGCCGGGTGGTCTGCGGCCGATTGGACGTGATGCTGACCTTGGCGCCGACCAGGGCGTTGGTCAGCGTGGATTTGCCCACGTTGGGGCGGCCGATGACGGCAACGCTGCCGCTGCGGTAGGAGGAAGATGCACTCACGGGGTACTCACTTCGAGATATCGAGCTTGTCGAGCAGGGCCGCCGCGGCGATCTGCTCGGCGTTGCGGCGCGAGGTGCCCTCGCCGTCCGCCGTGAGCGGCGGATCCAGCGTGGTGCAGCGCGCGAGGAAGAGCTTGGCGTGGTCGTCGCCGCTTTCGGAGACCAGTTCGTACACGGGCAGCGGGCGCTGGCGGCCCTGCAGCCACTCCTGCAGCCGGGTCTTGGCATCCTTCTCGGGACGGCCGACCGGCAACGCGGCCAGCGACTCCTCGAACCAGGGCATCACCACGGCGCGGCAGGCCTCGAAGCCGGCATCGATATAGATGGCGGCCACGATGGCTTCCAGCGCATCGGCCAGGATCGAATCGCGGCGATGGCCGCCGGATTTCATTTCGCCCGGCCCCATCGTCAACCGCTCGCCCAGTTGCAGCTGACGGGCGATGGCCGCCAGCGAGGCCTCGCGCACCAGTTCGGCGCGTGCACGGGTCAATGCGCCTTCGTCGGCCTTCGGCCAGCGCTGAAACAGCGTATCGGCCACCAGCAGGTTGACCACGCCATCGCCCAGGAACTCCAGCCGCTCGTTGTGCGGCGCCCCCGCGCTGCGGTGCGTCAGGGCCTGCGCAAGCAGGTCCTGGTTGGCGAAGGCATGGCCGATGCGGTCAACCGCCAACTCCTTAGTCCGCGCCGCGCCGCGTCATCGCCTGCTCGGCATCGAAGTTGCCGACCACGTCGAGGTTGCCGACCAGCGGCCGGCGCACTTCGTAGCTGACGCTCATGTTCCAGCCGCCTTCCATGCGCTCGATCTTCACGTCCGCCGGTTTGATGCTGTTGGAGTAGTTCATGTTGAGCCGGCGGAAGAACAGTTCCTTCATTCGGCCCGGATCCATGTCGGCCACGCCCTGCTCGTTGGCCAGCCCCTTCATCGAGGACTTGACCGCGTAGTACTCCTGGTACATCGGGAACAGGCGCATGGCGACGTAGGCGGTGAAGCCCACCACACCCAACACCACCACAAAGCTCAACAACGTCATGCCACTCTGCTTGCGCTTCATCGTCATTCCCCCGTCCGTCCCCGTTGGTGTTGGTTGATCACTCGATGCCGTTGCCGATGCGCGAGGCGTCGAAGCCATTCTTGCAGACCCAGCCCTCGCAGTTTAGCCAGACCAGGAAGGCCTTCCCGCGCAGATTCTGCTCCGGCAGGAAATGGTAGTCCCAGAACCGGCCATCCAGGCTGTTGTCGCGATTGTCGCCCATCACGAAATAATGCCCCGGCGGCACCACCCAGTCGCCCTCGCCGCCGCCCGGCGGCGGCTGGCCCACGCGTTCCAGGATGGTGTGCGGCCGACCCGGCAGCTCTTCGCGCAACAGGGTGGCACCGAACGCCTCGGCGCGGTCGCCCGCCCCGGCGTACTCGCCCAGGGTCTGGTACTTCAGGGGCTGCCCGTTCAGATAGACGGTATCGCCATGGAAGCCGACCTTGTCGCCCGGCAGGCCGATCACGCGCTTGATCCAGTTGTTCTCGGGGTCGTGCGGCGGCTTGAACACCACCACGTCGCCGCGCACCGGCTCACCGATGGCCAGGAACTTCTGGTTGGTGATCGGCAGGCGCAGGCCGTAGGAGAACTTGTTGACCAGGATGAAGTCGCCGATCAGCAGGTTCGGCATCATCGAGCTGGACGGGATCTTGTAGGGTTCGGCGATGAAGCTGCGCAGCACCAGCACCACGGCAAGCACGGGGAAGAACGCGCGCGAGTAGTCGACCAGCACCGGCTCCTCGTCCAGCAGCCCGCCCTTGGCCTGGCGACGCTTGGCGAGGAACAGCCTGTCGGCCAGCCACACCACGCCCGTCAGCAGCGTGAGCACCACGAGGATTGTTTCAAACCAGACCATCTGTGTACCCAAAGTCCGTGATTCGTGATGGGTGACAGGCGATTCGCAAGCGAGGCTTCTCGTACTTCAAGCATCCAGCCGGCAGCTGCTGCTCAGGACGAATCACCCACCGCGAATCACGAATCACTGTTTACTTGCTATCCACCTGCAGCACCGCGAGGAAGGCTTCCTGCGGAATCTCCACGCGGCCGACCTGCTTCATCCGCTTCTTGCCCTCTTTCTGCTTCTCGAGGAGCTTCTTCTTGCGGCTGATGTCGCCACCATAGCACTTGGCCAACACGTTCTTGCGCATCGCCTTGACCGTGCTGCGCGCGATGATCTGCGCCCCCACTGCGGCCTGGATCGCCACGTCGAACATCTGCCGGGGGATCAGTTCCTTCATCTTCTCGCACAGCTCGCGGCCGCGCCGGTCGGCATGGCTGCGGTGCACGATCAGGCTGAGCGCATCGACCTTGTCGCCGTTGATCAGCGTGTCCAGGCGGACGAACGGACCCGCCTGGAAGCGCAGGAACGAGTAGTCCAGCGACGCATAGCCACGGCTGACCGACTTCAGCTTGTCGAAGAAATCCAGCACCACCTCAGCCATCGGCAGCTCGTAACTGATCTGCACCTGGCTGGCCAGGTACTGGATGCCGATCTGCGCGCCGCGCTTTTCCTCGCACAGCTTGATGATCGCGCCGATATAGGCTTCGGGGGTCAGGATGTTCGCGCGGATGATGGGTTCGCGCACCTCGTCGATCAGGTTGGACTGCGGCAGTTTGGCCGGATTGTCCAGCGAGAGCACCGTGCCATCGGTCCTGAGGACTTCGTACACCACCGTCGGTGCGGTGCTGATCAGGTCCAGGTCGTATTCGCGCTCCAGGCGCTCCTGCACGATTTCCATGTGCAGCATGCCGAGGAAGCCGCATCGGAAGCCGAAGCCCATCGCTTCCGAGCTCTCCGGCTCGAAACGCAGCGCCGCGTCGTTCAGGCGCAGCTTTTCCAGTGCTTCGCGCAGCGCCGGATAGTCCTCGGCATTGACCGGGAACAGGCCGGCGAACACGCGCGGCTGCATCTCCTGGAAGCCCGGCAGCGGACCGGGCGCGGGATCGGCAGCGAGGGTCAACGTGTCGCCCACGGGGGCGCCGTGCACGTCCTTGATCGAGGCGGTGATCCAGCCCACTTCGCCGGCGCCGAGCTTCTTCAGCTCCTTGCGCTTGGGGGTGAACACGCCGACCTTGTCCACTTCGTGGGTACGGCCGGTGGACATCACCAGGATCTTGCTCTTCGGGCCGATCTCGCCCTGCATCACGCGCACCAGCGAGACCACGCCCAGGTAGTTGTCGAACCACGAGTCGATGATCAGCGCCTGCAGCTTGTCGGTATCCCGCGGCTTCGGCGGCGGGATGCGCTGGACGATGGCCTCCAGCACCAGGTCGACGTTGAGGCCGGTCTTCGCGCTTACCGGCACGGCGTCGTCGGCGTCGATGCCGATGACGGCCTCGATCTCGGTCTTGGCGCGCTCGATGTCGGCGGTGGGCAAGTCGATCTTGTTGAGCACCGGCACCACTTCCAGGCCCTGCTCCACCGCGGTGTAGCAGTTGGCGACCGACTGGGCTTCCACGCCCTGTGCCGCATCCACGACCAGCAACGCGCCCTCGCAAGCCGCCAGCGAGCGGCTGACTTCATAGGAGAAGTCGACGTGGCCGGGCGTATCGATGAAATTGAGCTGGTAGACCTGCCCGTCCTTGGCCTTGTACGGCAGGGACACGGACTGGGCCTTGATGGTGATGCCGCGCTCGCGCTCGATCGGATTCGAGTCGAGCACCTGCGCCTCCATTTCGCGGGCTTCGAGGCCGCCACAGAGCTGGATGATGCGGTCGGCCAGGGTCGACTTGCCGTGGTCGACGTGCGCGATGATGGAGAAATTGCGGATATTCCGCATGGAATCGGAGGACATGGGGGGGCGGCGGCCTGTGCCGTCGTCAGGAATAACGGGCGATTATCGCACGGGAGCCGGCAAGACTCCCGCCACCGCCCAATGCGATAGGCACATGTGCCCGTCTAGCCATGGAAAATAGTACCGGCAATATCTTGAAGCCCGCCGCCGTCAGCGGCGGGCCAGAGAACTCTCAGAATCAGGCGATCATGAGATAGATGTAGCTGTACCAATAGCTAAGAAACCCGTCCTCGTACCAGTACACGTGACAATACCCGCTATGGCAGACCTCCATTTCTTCCCCCCCGGCGTCCTGAGCAACAGCAGCCAGTGGGACGGCCAGCAGCCCTACTGTCGAAACCAACGTAAGCAATAGTGCCCCGATCTTGGCTTTGGTAACCATCTATTAGTCCTTTAAGTTTTGCGGGATATGCCGCGCAGCGCGGCATGTCCTAGCTACCACGCCCCTGCTAGCAGTTCAACTACTTTTTTTTTGCAAAATGATGTGCTTCGGCGTTAGCTTGACTTAGCTTTTTTCAACCGTGACCGCAAGGAAACGAGTCACGCCTCTTTGGCGAACCAGCAGCATCACCGTGTCACCTGCCTTGGTGGCGGCCAACTCCCGATCCAGTGCCGCCGGGCTGTCCACCTTGGCGCGACCCACCTGCAGGACGACCATACCCGGGACCAGCCCAGCCTCGCGTGCCGCCGCGCCCTCGACTCGGGTGATCAATACGCCGCCCGACTCGACGCCCAACTGCTTGCGGCTGCCGGCATCCAGGTTCTGGCTCTGGATACCCAATGTGTTCCGACCCGCGGGTGGGGCCTGCCTATCTGAAGGCGTCGGCAGGGAATCGGTGGCCACGCTGCCCTCGTCGAGTTCGACCAGGATCACAGTGATGTCCTTGATCTTCCCATCACGCAACAGGCTGAGCGTCACCTTGGAGCCAGGCGCCATCGCGCCAATGATCGGCGGCAGGTCGCTGGAATCGTTGATCGCGCGCCCATTTACCGAACGGATCACGTCACCTGGGTCCAGCCCGGCTTTCGCTGCAGGGCTGCCTGGAAGCACCTCGCTAATCAACGCGCCACGGTTGTCCGGTAGGTTGAACCCTTTCACAACATCGGCTGTCAGCGCACCCACCTGCACACCCAACTGCCCGCGGCTCACGCGACCGGTCGTCTTCAACTGCTCCACCGCAGCCATCGCGAGGTCGATCGGGATTGCGAAGCTGATGCCCATATAGCCGCCGGAGACGGAGAAGATCTGCGAATTGATGCCGACCACTTCACCGCTTGTGTTGAGCAGCGGGCCACCAGAATTACCTTGATTGATGGCCACGTCGGTCTGAACGAACGGCACATAGCGCTGCTCAGCGGTGTACGGGTTGGTGCGGCCGACCGCGCTGACGATGCCGGCGGTGACCGAGTGATCCAGCCCCAGCGGCGAGCCGATCGCCACGACCCACTGGCCCGGCTTCAGCGTCGCCGAGTTGCCGATGCGTACCGTCGGCAGGCCCTTGGCCTCGACCTTCAACAGCGCCACGTCGTACTGCTGGTCGCTGCCGACGACCTTGGCAACCAGCTCTCGGCGGTCCGGCAGGGTCACCTTGACCTCATCCGCACCATCCACGACATGGTGATTGGTCAACACGTAACCATCGGCCGAGATGATGAAACCCGACCCCATCGACGTGCCGCGGCGTTGCGGCCCCTGCTGGCCCGGACCGGGCATCTGGAAACCGGGCGGCAGCATGCGGCGGAAGATCTCCGGGATGTCGGCCTCTTCGCCTGCCTGCGCGCTGCGGCGCGAACCGACGGTGGCCTCCACGTTCACGACACCCGGACCGACCTGCTCCACCAACTGGGTGAAGTCCGGCAATCCGGTCACCAGTTGCGGAGCGGCCGACTGCGCGACGGCAGGCGCCGCCACCGGCGCGGGTGTTTCGGCCTGCTGCGCACAGGCGGCGAGCGGGGTGGTCAGGATCAGCAGGGCCAACAGGCTGTGACGGGCATGGAGAGTCATCGAACGCAAGCCTCGATAGAAAGGAAGAACGGAGATGTCGGCGGCTTCCGGTGCGGAAGCCGGAACTTCATTCGCGCGGCGCGTCGGCAGGCAAGGCCACCGGCGGGACGGAGGGCAGCTGCGGCGCGAACGGATAGAACGTCCGGGCCGCCGAATCCGCGCTGTATCCCGTCGTCAGCGCGCCGCTGGCCGACGGATAGCCGGACAGCGCGGAGCGTGGCCAGGGACGAGAGACGACACCTCCCGCTTCCTGCGCCTGATGCGAGAAAGGATTCGGACCGGTCGCATGCGACGGCGCCGCCGCAACCAATGCATTCGCCGGCGCTACCGGTGTGCCCGAGCTCGACCCGGCGGCGCGGACCGGCGCGTTGGCGCGCGCCACGCGCTGCGCACTGCGTGCGGCCTGCTGGGTACGCGTGGCGTTCCGGCGAGCCTTGTCCTGGCGCCGCGGCACACTGGCCACGGCCGCCATGGCGGCGACCGCATATGCCTCGGCGTCGGGCGCAGGCGTTTCCGGCGCCTTCGCCGGCGGCACGCTCTGTGCGGATGCCACTTGGGTGCCTTCGCTCACCGGCACCTCCTGCGGCGATTGCTGGCGCGCCATGAACAGGGCTACCAGCGCGACCGATGCCGCCAGTGCTCCGCCACCCCAGCGTGCAAGCAGGTTGCGGGGACGGGATGCAGGGGCTTGCGATACGGAAGGCGTGGCGGACTCGGCCGCAACGGCCTGCATCACCCGCTCGGCGAAGCCGGCAGGCGCGGGCGCACGTCCCTGGCCGCGCAGCACGTCGCCGCACAGCTGCCAGCGTTCCCAGCACCCGGTCAGGTCGCGGTCGTGCTGAAGCCGGCGCAGCAGGAAGCGCGCTTCATCTGCCGGCAGGTCGCCATCCATGAGGGCGGAGAGCTGCTGGCGGTGATGGGTATCGAGTTTGTCGATGATCGGGGTCTCGTTGCGGGCGGTCATGAGCGGGTGCGCTCCCGGGTTGCACTGTCGGCGTCCAGCAGGGGACGCATCTGTTCGTCGATCGCCTCGCGCGCCCGGAAGATGCGGGAACGCACGGTGCCGATCGGGCAGTCCATCTTCTGCGCGATCTCCTCGTAGCTGAGGCCTTCGACCTCGCGCAGGGTGATCGCGGTCCGCAGTTCCTCGGGCAATCCGTCCACCGCCTTCATCACCGTCGACTCCAGCTCCTGGCGCATCAACTCGCGCTCGGGCGTGTCGGTGTCGCGCAGCCGGGCGCCGATGTCGTACTGCTCGGCGTCGGCGGCGTCCACGTCCGCCGTCGGAGGACGTCGGTTGTGCGCGACCAGGTGGTTCTTGGCGGTGTTCACGGCGATACGGTGCAGCCACGTATAGAACTGGGAATCGCCCCGGAAATTGCCCAGCGCGCGGTATGCGCGCAGGAACGTCTCCTGGGCCACGTCCTGGCACTCGCTCCAGTCATGGATGTAACGCCCGATCAGCGCCACCACGCGATGCTGGTACTTGCGCACCAGCAGGTCGAAGGCCGCGCTGTCGCCGCGCTGCACGCGCCTGACCAGCTCGAGGTCCAGCTCCTGGGTTGGATCTACTTCGGCCATGCCGCGCCGCACTCCTGTCGGCTCGGCGTTGGCCGGGCCCTGTGACCGCGCTAGCGGAGGAAAGTTCAACGCCTTGTCCAAACCGTTGCCCTATCAAGAATTTAACCGGAGCAGCGGGACCATCCCCCTGCCGCCCGTCACGCCCGAGGCGACGTTCCCTGGGATATGTGGATTTGACGGGGATGAAACAACCTCGGGATGATAGCGGCCTTATCCATACGTGAACGGATGGTCCCCTGCATGGCCACGAACTTCGATGGGCTGCGATTCAGTCACTGGCAGACCGAGCTGCGCGACGACGGCATCGTCGTGCTCGGCTTCGACCGCCAGGGCGCCAGCGTCAACGCGTTCTCGCAGGATGTACTGATCGAACTGGCCGACATCATCGAGCGCCTGGCCATCGATCCGCCGAAGGGCGTGGTGCTGCGCTCGGCGAAAGCCAGTGGCTTCATCGCCGGTGCCGACCTGAAGGAATTCCAGGAGTTCGATCGCAAGGGCACCGTCAACGACGCTATCCGTCGTGGCCAGGCCGTGTTCCAGAAACTGTCGGAACTGCCCTGCCCCACGGTTTCGGCCATCCATGGCTTCTGCATGGGCGGCGGAACAGAAATATCGCTGGCCTGCGACTACCGCGTGGCCAGCAACGACCCTTCCACGCGCATCGGCCTGCCCGAAGTGAAGCTGGGCATCTTCCCCGGCTGGGGCGGCAGCGCACGCCTGCCGCGCCTGGTCGGTTCGCCGAAGGCGATGGACATGATGCTGACCGGCCGCACGCTGTCGGCCGGTTCCGCCAAGGCGATGGGCCTGGTCGACAAGATCGCGGAACCCGCCGTGCTGATCGACGCCGCCGTCGCCCTGATCGGCTCGCGTCCGACGCGTCCGTTCAAGCAACGCTTCACCGGCTGGATCAGCAACAGTTGGTTGGCCCGACAGATCCTCGCGCCACAGATGACCAAGCAGGTCGCGCGCAAGGCGCCGAAGGCGCACTACCCCGCACCCTACGCGCTGATCAACGTCTGGAAGACCGCGGGCGGCAAGGGCATCCAGGGCCGCCTGGACGCCGAGCGCAAGGCCGTGGTGAAGCTGGCCGGCACGCCGACCGCGCGCAACCTGATCCGCATCTTCTTCCTGACCGAGCGCCTGAAAGGTCTTGGCGGCAAGGACCACGGCATCGCCAACGTGCACGTCGTCGGCGCCGGCGTGATGGGCGGCGACATCGCGGCGTGGTCGGCCTACAAGGGCTTCAACGTTACCCTGCAGGACCGTGAGCAGCGCTTCATCGACGGCGCGCTCTCGCGTGCGCAGGAACTGTTCGCCAAGAAGGTGAAGGACGACAGCAAGCGTCCTGCCGTGGCCGCGCGCCTGAAGGGCGACCTGGCCGGCGACGGCGTGCCGCAGGCCGACCTGGTGATCGAGGCGATCATCGAGAATCCGGAGGCCAAGCGCGAGCTGTACCAGACCATCGAACCACGCCTGAAGCCGGATGCGCTGCTGACCACCAACACGTCGTCGATTCCGCTGACCGAACTGCGCGAGCACATCCAGCGTCCGGCGCAGTTCGCCGGCCTGCACTACTTCAACCCGGTCGCGCTGATGCCGCTGGTGGAAATCGTGCAGCACGATGCGCTCGACGAGGCCAACGTCAAGCGGCTGGCCGCCTTCTGCAAGGCGCTGGACAAGTTCCCGGTGCCGGTCGCCGGCACGCCGGGCTTCCTGGTCAACCGCGTGCTGTTCCCCTACATGCTGGAAGCGGCGACCGCCTATGCCGAAGGCATCCCCGGCCCGGTGATCGACAAGGCGGCGGTGAAGTTCGGCATGCCGATGGGACCGATCGAGCTGATCGACACCGTCGGCCTGGATGTGGCACAAGGCGTCGGCGCGGAACTGTCGCCGTTCCTCGGCCTGACGCTGCCCGCCGCACTGGCGACGGTGGAACCCGGCAAGCGCGGCAAGAAGGACGGCCAGGGCCTGTACAAGTGGGAGAACGGCAAAGCCGTCAAACCGCAGGTGCCGCAGGACTACAAGGCGCCCGACGATCTCGAAGACCGCCTGATCCTGCCGCTGCTCAACGAAGCCGTCGCCTGCCTGCACGACGGCGTGGTCGCCGACAGCGACCTGCTGGATGCCGGCGTGATCTTCGGCACCGGTTTCGCCCCGTTCCGTGGCGGCCCGATCGAGCACGTCAAGGCGGTCGGCCCCGACGCGCTGCTGGAAAAACTCAAGGCCCTGCAGGCGCGCCACGGCGATCGTTTCGCGCCACGCCCCGGCTGGGACAATCCGGTACTGCGCCAGCCGACCGTCTGAAGCCTCGCCGTTCCGCGCATCCCGGAACGCGCGGACCCGGGGTGATCAGGGGGCGACTGCGCCCTGGTCCACGTCCTCGGTGGCACGACGCAGCGTTTCGCGGAAGGCCGCATCGCGTTGCACGGCGTCGGCGCGCTTCAGGCGCGCCGCCACGACATCCGGATAGTTGCCGGGCGCACCCGCCTGCACGTTGAGCGCCGAACGCGATCGGCTCCATGCGATACCGCACCTGCCCGCCTGCGCGCGCATCATCGGCGTGCCGGTGGCCAGTGCATGCTCCCCCTGGAACGCGTAGGCGATCGGCGATGTCGATGCCTGCCTGGACAGTCCCACCGAAACATGGTGCGGCAACGTGTCCCAGACACGGATGTCGGCATCCGGCCTGACCTTGCTGTGCACACCCCCGGAGATCGCGGTGATCAGCAGGCCGGCGACCTGCAACGGCAGGATGCCGGTCTGCGTCATCAGATACCCCACTTCGACGGAGTTGCGCGCGCCATGCTGGAGCGACGCCTTGCCATCCAGGATGGTGTCGAACGCGCGACCGCCGCGCGTGGTGGCCTGGAAGGCGACATCGGTGTACACCGGCAATGCCTGCCCCAGCGCCTTCGCTTCGCTGCCCGTGGTGACCGTCACGGTGTCCTCGGCCCCACTTTGGTCCGCCTGGACGAAGGTCAACAGGCGACCGCCCAGCCCGCGACCGAACTTCACCGGCGCGCGTCCGATGTCCGCCACCAGGAGGGTGGTCTCGTCCTGCGGGCGGCGGATGGCCGGATTCACCTGCTCCGCCAGGGCGAAGGCTTCGTCGGCCAGCCCCGCATCGCCACCGCAGTACGACGACCAGCCCGCCAGGTAGTTCATCAGCGCGAAGTCGCCCTGGAATTCCTCCGTCTCCGACAACGTGTCCTGGAATTCGCCGGCGACGAACGCCGCACGCGCGTTCTGGTAATCGCCTGTCCGCAGGTACAGCAGCCCCCGGTAGTAGTAGGCCATCACGCGCTCGTAGGGCTCGCCTTTGTAATCCTTGATGCCTTCACTGGTCCATTTCGAACGGGCCGCCTTCGCGGTTTCGGTGCTGCCGTAGAAGGCTTCGATACGCTCCAGCGCCCGGTCGAACGCCCATTCGGCATCGCCGTACTCGCCGGCTTCCATCGCCGCCAGGCCCAGCCGCTGGAAGTTCAGCACGGCATTGTGTTCGCCGTCGGCGTGCAATGCGCGATAGAACGCCTGCAGCGCCTGCGGCTTGCCGGCCGCATACGCCTCTGCATCCGGACCGGCGTCGGCCGTGTAGATCGCCGGCGCCGCCATCGTCGGCACGAATGGCTTGTCCTGCCACGCCTTGGCGATCTCCAGCGAGGCCTGCCTGCCGGGTGAGTCGAAGAGCGCCAACGCTGCCGGCGACAGCTTTTCCCCGCACTCCGCCACCTCGGTTTCGTTGCGCGGCAGCACGATGAGTTTGTAGTTCGCCTCCACGTCCACTTCCTGCGGGAAGATTTCGATGCGGTAACGGCGCGTCTTGCCCGCCTGGAACATCTGCGTGCAACGGACGCTGGCACCGAAGCCGAACATGCCGCCGGTTTCGTTGACCCACTTGCGGTTGCCCTTGCGATCCACTTTTTCGTAGTCGAAGTTGACCTGGAGCGTCTTCGGCGAATCGGTCTGCACGCCGAAGGTGATCTTCTCGTTCTCGTACAGGTCGATGTAGAAGAACACGACGGGCTGAGGCGCGGGTTCGTACTTGAAGTACGAGAGCTTGCGGTAGCCGGTCCTGGCTCCATTCTCCAGCGACAGACGGCCTTCGTAGGCTTCGTTGAAGAAGATCGGAATGGCGGGTGCATCGAGGTTTTCCGTCCCCGCATACGCCCCTTGCGGGTCCATGCCGGGGACCGGCCCCGGCGACGCGGATGCGGATGGCTCCTCCGCAGGTTGCTGCGCCCCTGCCGGCACGGCCATCGCGGCGGCGGCCACCATCGCGGCGTGCAGGCAGAGGTGGCGGAAAGGTGGACGGATCATCGAAGGCTCCTGGAGGGCGTCAGCGCCACTGCGCAGCCAACGCCTGCAGCGTGGCGTGGGCGACGACTTCGCCGATGTCGGCCAAGGTGGGTTCGGGCGCGGCTTCGCGGACGAAGCCGCCACGGCCGGCGACATGACGGCCAGGGCCTTTTTCAGGCGGTTTGCCGTCGCTGACCACGCTGGCCACCAGCGCACCACTCTTCACGTCCTTGATGTCGACGCGGAAGACCACGCCGAACGGCGAGCGCGGATCCGGTGTTTGCAAGACCTCGGCCAGCAGTTCGGACTTGCCCTGCAGCGCATCGATCTCCATCGCCTGCACGTCGCGACGCTGGTCGCGGCCGGTACCGGCCGCCTGCGACCGCAATGCCATCGTGCGGTCCACCAGGTTCACGCCCGCACGCTGCAGGCGCGTACTGAAGGCGCTGGCGATCGGCCATTCGTTGCGCTCGCTCATCAGTGAGCGCATGGCGGCGCCACTGTCGGGCAGTGCGCGTTCGCCTTCGTGCACCGTGGCCACGGCCGCGGACTGCTGCACCGTGCCGACGGCACGACCGGTAGGACTGATCCCGGTGACGCGCGCAGCCGACGTCTGCACCGTTGCCTGCTGCACCTGGTCGTACTGCGTGCTCAGCGTATCGCTCAGCTGGCGGTTCCAGAACACGGTAACGCGCGGGCTGCCTGCCCTGGCGTAGGCGGCACGGAATGCGGTGTCATCCAGCATCGCAGCCTGCGGGTCGTGCTTCGGCGCGGGCGTCAGCACGGGCGGTGTCCCCTCGCGGTACTGCGCGGCGACGGGCAATGCGGACAGCAGCAGGCAGGCCAGCGCGAACTGCATGGGCATGGAACTCATCGTGGGCCTCCGTGCTCAGCGGCCGGGGGCCAGTTCGATGAGGTAGTACTCCACCTCGTCGCGCGACATCGAGCGTTCGCGGTAGGTCCCCGTGCCCTTCGGCGGAATGAACACCTGCGTCCATGCCGACACCGGCTCGGTCGGTGCCTGGGTCATGTCCATGAAGGACGAGCGCGCCTGCACCTGCAGCGGCTTGTCGGTGCAATTGACCAGGCGTGCCGTGACCTCGACGGTGTCGGTCTCGGTGCGGCGCGCGAACAGGCCTTCCACCAGCACCTGCCGGGTCAACGGCTTGTCGGTGAACTGCACCGCGTTGAGGTCGATCGGCGTCATCGACCTCGGGACGTTCGCGACCAGCACGGGACCGGCCACCGGCGCGGCGCGACGCGCCTGCCACGTCTTGCACTTGAGTACGGTGTTCTCGGCCATCGCCGCCTGCGCCACCATCGGGCTGGCCAGCGCGACCAGCAGCAGCGCGCGCTTCACGGCGACACCTGCGACTTCACCGGCGCCGGATGGTTCGGCGGCGGCACCTGCGCGTTCGGATCGACCGGGCGCGGGGTCTTGGCCGCGCAGGCGACCAGCAGCAGGCACAGCAGCGGCGCGGAACGCCGCAGGACATGGGACTTCATTCGGTTTTCCCCTGTAGCGTGGGCGCCACCCTTCCCGTGGCGCGGTCTCGACGGTACTGCTGCGTGGCGTGGCGTGGATTCAGCGGTAGATCACGTCATCGGTCGCGGCGCGCGCGATGTCGTAACTGTTGGACCATTCGATGGCACCCGATTCCAGGTCCACCATCTCGAACACGATCTGCGTGTAGCGCTGCAGGGTGCCGGTCTTCGGATCGCGTGCTTCGGTACTGGCGATGTTGCCGGTCAGCCGGTAATCGGCACCGAACTGCGCGCGCGTCATCCCCGCGGTACCGGTGTCCGTCACGCCTTCGCGCTTGAGTTCGCGTTCCTGCTCGATCATCGCGGCGTTCTGCCGCGCAAGGAACACCATGCGGCCCCTGCCTGCACGGTTCAGGCCCACGCGCAGGCGGTCGGTGATCAGGTTCTTGTTGATCCGCTGCGAACTCTCGTTGGTGAAGAATGCACTGTCTACGATGATCCGCGGCGGCGTGGCGCGGTTGGCCAGCGTCGCGTTGCCCAGCATGTCGCGCACCATGCGGTCCGACATGGTCTGGATGTCGTGCGCCTCGATACCCAGGCCCGTGACCGGTCCTTTCTGGCCCGGATCCAGGTCCTGCGCGCCGCCGTTGCGTGCATGCGCGGGGCCGGACAGCAAGCCGGCCACCACGACCAGGTACACCCATGGGAACTTCGTCATATCGCTCATCCGCCCCTTGCCGGGGCCCCCTGTCAGCAGATGTGGTCGCCTGCAGGCACGGGGGGCGCGGATCCCCATCCGCATCCCCAAGCGTCCGCCAGGGAACACCCCCGGCCAGAACGCCTGTACCTGTATTTACCTGCGAGCGTAACAAGAGCTTCCCCGGGCGGATCACTCCTGCGCGGGACTGGTTTTCCGTTCGGATTTCGGATAGCGCCTCGCGGACGCGTCCAGCGTCAGGAGACCGGCAGCGCCTGCGTCATCACCCAGTCTTCCGTGGTGACGTCGCCGACGTGGAAGACCGAGCGCCCGACGATCTGGAAGCCATGCTTGCGGTAGAAGCGGATGGCCTGTTGCGATTCCTGCCAGACGCTGAGCCAGACCGACCGCGAATGGCGGAGGCGGGCCGCCGCCAGCAGGTGCGTCACCAGCAGCGCCGCGATGCCCTTGCCGTGGAAGGCGGCATCCAGGTAGATGCGGCCCAGCTCCACCGCCGGCCGCAGCGTCACCTCGGCGGGCGGCACGGTGCCCCAGCGCAACTGCGCGAAGCCTGCCCATTCGCCATCCTGCTCCACGATCAGCGTCAGCGTGTCGGGGTCGCGGATCTCCTGCGCCTGCCGTTCGGGGGTGTAGGCCTGGTCGAGGAAGGCCGCCACGTTCCCGGGCGTACCGCAGTGGCCATTGGCGGCCACGAAGGTGCGGCGCATCAGGTCGGACAGCGCGGCCGCCTCGGACAGGCGTGCGGGACGGATGGTGGTGCCGGAATTCATGCGAGAGGGATCGTCCGTGTCGGTTCGACAGACACAACGCAACGCGCATCGCATGCAGGTCATGCGCGACCGCAAGCATGAGATGAACGGAACGGCTCAGCGGCGCGCGAATACCTCCGGCGGCGCACGCACCGGGCGTCGATCGGCGGCGACGTCGCCCCTCACCCCGAGCTGCGCGGCGAAGTCCGTCAGGCGCGCCCACACATAGGGCTGCAGGTCGTCGGGCGCGCGGTCGTAGACCTGCCGCCACAACGCATCCATGAAGAGGCGCGGATCCTCGCGCAGTGCACCCCGTTCGATGCGCTGCCCGGCGGTGGCGAGAATCGCCCGGATGTCAGCCAACGTGTCCATGCGACGAGCCTAAATCGCGCACGTGCCGGGCGTGTGACATCGAGCGCCGATTTCCGACAGGCGGCCGCATTCCGTGAATCCGGTTACGGATCCCGGTCCGTCGCGACGAAGGAAACACGGGTACACGCATGAATGACGCGCTGTGTACGGACCGAATGCCTGTTCGCCCGACGGATCAGTCCACCGGCGCAGCGATGTCCTCGCGGAACAGCCAGAACATCGCGCGACGGTAGCTCTCGCCGATCGTCGCCGCATGGGTGCCGTCCTGCATCGTCAGCAGCGTCACCTGCCACGGCGGCACCGACGACGGCGCCATCCAGTGCGTGGTCCAGTCGCGCGCGATGCGCTGGCGCTCGGCGGTGTCGCGCGTGCCGCTGGCGACCACCACGTGCAGGTCGTCGCGCGTGTGCGGCAGCGACCGCGCGAACAACTGCTCGCGCGCCGGTCCCGGCGACGGGTTGCTGGCGATCCGTCCCCAGAACAGGTCCGGGTCCTGCAGCGCGGACCACAGCACGAAGTAGCCCGCCCGCGACTGCCCCACCAGCATGCGCCGCGCAGGATCGGCGGCATGGCGGCGCTCGACCTCCGGCACGACCTGTGTGCGAAGGAACGCGAGGAAGCCCGGCGCTCCGCCCTGCTCCGTGGTGGTATCACTCCCCGGTGCAGTGAAATCGACATGCCGTTTGTTGATGGCCGGATCGAAACCGCCATAGGCGATGCCGACGATGATCGCTTCGGGCAACTGTTCGTCGTAATGCAGGAACAGGTGCGTCGGTGCCAGCAGCGGGAACAGGCTATCGCCGTCCAGCACGTACACCACCGGATAGCGTGTGGCGGCGGTGGCGTCGTACCCCTCCGGATAGCGTACGTAGACATGGTGCACGCGGCCGGACGCGCGATCCGTCAACGGAAAATAATCGCCCTTCAGTGCCGGCAGGTAATCCAGCGGAACGCGATCCTGCACGACGTTGTCCGCTGCCGCTCCTGCAAGCGAGGCTGCGTCGGCCGGCACCGCCGTCGACGTCAACCACAGGATGAGCAACCCCACGCATCGGATCATGTCCGTTTCTTCCCGACCAGCCCGTCAGGGGTAGCACGCAGCGTACATCGCCCGTCTCTCCCTACCAACCTCGGACAGCACCGACAGCGCACCCGGTGCATCGGCGGAGCGGGGGGACGTTGCCCCAACACCGGCTGACCTGGGCGCGCGTCCGATGGGGAGATTTCACGGCGGTATGATCCGGGGCGACCTAAGGTCGATCCACGCGCAACGCACCTTGCGCACACGGAACCGACGATGACGATGATCAGATTGCGGGCCACCGGCCCGGGCACCGGGTTCGACGCCCTGATGGCGGCGCTGGAGGGCGTCGACGGGGTGGAACGCGTCGAGGAATTGGCGGACCTGATGCCGCACATGGACGACGACGATTCCAGTTCGGCCGGGCTGCCCGACGACATCGGCGCCAGTGACGTGCATGCGCTGGAGGTCGAGGTCGCCTCGCCGTACGCCGACACCGTGGGCGCCACCGCCGACGATGTAGGTGCGCGGTACGGGCTGGTGCTCGAGTACGTCGACGATTTCTGAGGCCCTGTGGCCAGCCTGCACTACACCACCGATGCCATGCCGGGGCTGCGTCGGCGTCGCCGCGGGCGTGGCTTCGCCTACCTGGATGCGCGCGGACGCACGGTACGCGACGCGACCACCCTCGCGCGCATCCGACAGCTGGCCATTCCGCCTGCATATACGCAGGTGTGGATATGCGCCGACGCGCGCGGCCACCTGCAGGCCACCGGCCGCGACGCACGCGGGCGGAAGCAGTACCGCTACCACACCGCCTGGCAGGCCGAGCGCGGCGCACGCAAGTACGACCGCCTGATCGCGTTCGCCGAAGCGCTGCCGCAGCTGCGTCGCCAGGTCCGCACCGATCTCGCCTTGCCCGGCTTTCCGCGCGAGAAGGTAGTCGCACTGGTGGTCGCCCTGCTCGGCCACACGCTGCTACGCGTCGGCAACGCCAGTTACCAGAAGCAGAACGGTTCCTACGGTCTCACCACCCTGCGCAACGTCCATGCGCACTTCGTCGCCGGCAGCGAAGTGCGCTTCGCCTTCCGTGGCAAGGGTGGCAAGGCGCTCGAGTCGTACGTGTCCGATGCACGGCTGGTGCGCCTGGTGCGGCAATGCCGGCAACTGCCGGGGCAAGCCCTGTTCCAGTACCGGGAGAACGGAACGGTCCAGCGCATCACGTCCGGCGACGTCAACGACTACCTGCAGGCGCAACTGCAAGGACCCTACACCGCGAAGGACTTCCGCACCCTGGGCGCCACCTTGTTCGCGTTCCGCACCCTGGCGACGGTCGACCTTCCCGACGACGATGCATCGCGCACGCGCGTCAGGCAGGCGGTGCTGCGCGGCGCGGCCGACCTGCTCGGCAACACCCCGCGCATCTGCGAAAAGAACTACGTGGATCCACGCATCTTCGCCGGTTGGGAAACCGGCCAGGTGCAGCGCATCGCGCGGGGCGCCAGCGGTCCGCGGCAATGGGAAAGCGCGGCCGTCCGCTTCCTGCGCCGGGCACAGCGGGCGCCGGCCACGTAGGCACCGCCGTCCCGGCAGACAGGCGCCGGCGATCCGGCCAACGCCCGGTGCTATGCTCCGGCGGTCGGCGGAGTGGGGGCTCCGGGCGATACACGCCACGGAGCACCACGATGCGCATTGCGGGTCTGCTGCTGTGCTGTTGCGCTGCCCTGCTCACGGCCGGGTGTTCCGGGCAGGATGCGGCCACGCCGCGCGCATCCGCGCCCACCGCCGCGCCGGCATCGCCGGCCACCGCGCCCGAACCGAAGATCATCGTGCAGCTCGGGCATCAGGCGCCGGTCGTCGCGGTGCGCTGGGTGGACCAGCGTCGCCATCTCGTCTCGCTCGCCCATGATGGTTCACTCGTCCTCTGGAACGTGGCCGATGGCACGATCCTCGACCACGCGCAGGTGCCGCTCGATCCCCGGTCGCTGCAGGATGAAGGCGAGAAGCCGGCACCGCTGCACTTCCACGCTTTCGCTGACGGCACCTCCTCCGACACGCTGGTGATCGCCTACGCGGGCGGCAACGACAGCGATGCTGCCCGTGCTTGCGGGGCCGCGCATCACGCCGGTACGCGCTGGTGCACCTATGTGCTCGACCTGGCGACCCGCGTCGTCCGCGCTGATGCCAGCGTCGCGGTTCCAGCCGACGGTGCGGGTAGCGCCGCGTCGCATTGGCCCGTCTCGCCCGATGGACAACTGCGTCCGGAACCGAACCACGCCGACGGCCGTCGCGGCCTGTTCGACCTCACCGACGAGAACATCGTCTTTCCGGAACCGAGCTGCACCTCGCCGCAGCGCTGCCGCTACGGTGTCACCCTGTTCGCCACCGCAGGCGACACGGTACGGCGTGCGCTGACCGGCAATCCGCGCAGCTATTTCCTCGACGCGGATCTCTCGCCCGATGGACTGCATCTCGTGCGTGTCGAAGGCCTCGACAACGAAACACGCGCACGCGTGGAAACGCTGCACCTGGCCAATGGCAGCGGCGATCGCGCATTCACCGCCGACCGCGCCTACCACCATGTGGAATGGCTCGACACGACGCGCTACCTGCTGGGCAGCGACGGCTACGACGCCACCAACGACATGCCCGACGCACAGGCGGGACTGCCCCCGGCGCTGATGGTGGATCCGCCATGCGCCGCGCGCAACGACTGCCCCTCCATCGAAAGCCGATGGCAGATGAGGCTGGCGGATGGCGGTGCGCTCGTCGCGCTCGGGTCCGTGGCGACGGGCTGTTTCCGGGCGCGCATGCGTGGCGTGTTCTGCGTACGCGCCGACGGCCATGCCGACGATGGCAACGAGACCTACGATCCGTCGCCGACGGGACTGGCGTTCCTCGCAGCCGGCACGACGCACTGGCGACCGATGCCGCCCGGCGCGCTGTCGGGCCAGGTGATCACCGCGATCGAGACCTCGCCCGACCGTCGACACCTGGCGGTCGCGACCCGCAGCTGGGATCGCGCCGATGCGCAGGACGCGAAGCAGGTGCTGCGCCTCTGGCTGCTGGACCTCGTGGGCGGCAACGCGGCCGCGCCACGCCAGTTGCTGGAGATCGTCGATCCGCTCGGCGGTGCCGGCCGATTCACCGATGACGCCACCGTCCGTGCGCTGTCCTTCAGTGCCGACGGCCGCCGCATCGTCTTCACCCACGCGAAGGCGGCACAGCCGGACGACCCGCGCGCCGACCTCTACCTCGTCGACACGGACGCGAGCGCCAAGGCCCGCACGGTGGCCGGCTTTTCGCGTCGTGCGGTCGCGATCGGCGACAACCGCGTGCTCGGGCTGGAGGATGGCACCCTGCTCGACCTCGACAGCGGCCGCACCGTCGCGCGCATCCCGCTGTCCGCACCGCTCGTTCGTGCCGGCTGGATCGAGCGCAGCCGCCTGCTGTGGGTCGCCACCGACGACGGCGCCATCCATTTCCACGACACCGGCGACGGCGCATGGCAGCTCACGCTGCAGACCTTCCCCGGCAACCGCTACTTCGCCGTCGCGCCGGGCGGCCGCTACGACACCAACCTGGACGCCGACACCGCACTGGTGCGCTGGGTGGTGCCCGATGCGCCGTGGCGCAGCCTGGCCGCGCAGACCTTCATGCGCGACTACTACGAACCCGGTTTGTACCGGCGGCTGCTCGATTGCCGCGCCAACGACACCTGCGCCGACGCCTTCAAGCCGCTGCCGGCCATCGCCAGCCTCAACCGCGTGCTGCCTTCGGTGCGCATCACCGATGTGCATGCGGGTCGCGACGCGGCCGAGGCCGTGGTCGCCATCGAAGTGCGCGAAGGCGTCGATGCCGGTGCGCCCAACGGCAAGACCCGGTCCGGCGTGTTCAACCCGCGGCTGTTCCGCAATGGCCGACTGGTGGCGATGGCGCCCGTGCAGCGGGACGCGGACGGCGGCGACCTTGCCGGATGGCGCACGCGCAATGCGGTACCGGTCACCGGCGGCGTGCACCGGTTTGAGTTCACCGTGCCGCTGCCGACGCAGGCGGACGACGCCTCGCAGGTCTTCTCCGCCTACGCCTTCAACGAGGACCGCATCAAGGGCGAAACGACGACGATGGCGTGGAACCGCACCCCCGTCACCCCACGCCCGCGCCGCGCCTACGCGCTGGCGATCGGCATCGACGACTACGACACGCCGCGCTTCCGCCTGAACTACGCCGTCGCCGATGCCCGGCTGATGGCGTCTGCGCTGTCCGCCATCCCCGGTTACGAGACGCATCGACTGGTGCTTGCCGCCGAACGCGATGCCGATGGCAAACGCACGCGGGTGGATCGCGTGACGCTCGGCCGTGTGCTGTCGCTGCTGGCGGGCAGCGGCGATCGCGAGGCCACCCTCGCCGCCCTCCGCGCGGACGGCATCGACGCGAGCACGCTGCATGCGGCGACGCCCGACGACGCGGTGATCGTCAGCTACTCGGGCCACGGCTGGGCGAATCCGCGCGGCGACTTCTACCTGATCCCGGGCGACGGCCGCTGGCCCGATGGCGCCGATGCGCCCGACCCGGCCACCGTGTTCGCAACCGCCGATCTGGTGGCGCCATTCCAGGCGATGCAGGCGGGCGAAATCGCGCTGGTGATCGACGCCTGCCATTCCGCCGCCAGCGTCGCCGACGGCCGCTTCAAGCCCGGACCGATGGGCGACAGCGGGCTCGGCCAGCTCGCCTACGACAAGGGCCTCCGCATCCTTGCCGCGACCCAGGCCGACGACGTCGCGCTCGAGGACGCGCGCCTGGGCCAGGGCCTGCTGACCTACGCCCTGGCCGTGGATGGACTGCGTGCGGGCGACGCCGATCTCGACGGCGACGGCCGCATCCGCATCGACGAATGGCTGGCCTACGCGGTACGACGGCTGCCGACGCTGGCGAACGATGCGCGCGTCGGTCGCATCGCCACCTCCGCCACGGGCGCGCGGGCAATCACCTTCCATGACCTGCCGGCCGATGCGCCGGCGCGACGCGTGCAGCAACCGGCGCTGTTCGACTTCAATCCGCAACCGAGCACCGTGGTGCTGCGCGAGGCGCCGCGATGAGGCGGATCGCATTGATGGGATGCCTGATGGCGGCCTTGCTGTGCGGCTGCGGGCCGTCGTCGCCGCCTCCCGGTCAGAAGGCAGGCGATCCGCCGCCGGCGAAATCCGCGCCCGACACGCGCCGCCTGCATGCGCTGATCGTCGGGATCGACCGCTACCGGTATTCCGATGCGCGCCAGCCAGGCGCGGGGTTCTCCGACCTGCGCGGCGCGGTCGGCGACGCCTTGCGCTTCAAGCAGGCGCTCGTCGACCTGTATGGGGTGGACGTCGACGCGCCGGCACGCGGCGCCTGCGCTTCGTCGAACGCGGCGACCACCACGCTGACCGACGACTGCGCGACGCGTGCCCGGATCATCGCCGCGCTGGAACAGCGGATCGCCTCGCTGCGTCCCGGCGATACCCTGATCTTCTACTTCGCCGGCCACGGCTCGCGCTACCGCGACGATGAGGCGCGCGACCAGGACACCGGCTACAACGGCACCCTGCTGCCCAGCGATGCGCGCAATCCCGACGGCTCGCCCGGCGATATCTTCGATGTCGAACTGAAGGCGCTGAAGGACCGTGCAACGGCCGCAGGCCTGTACTTCGTCAGCGTGTTCGATTCCTGCAACTCCGCCACGGCCACGCGTGCGGGTGCGGCCGGGCAATCGCGCAGCGCGCCCGCACTCGCCGCCGCGGCACCGCCCCCGCCTGCCATGGCAACGGCCGGCGGTGATGGCTACTGGGTGCACCTGGCCGCGGCGCAGGATGGCGAGGAGGCGCAGGAAACCGGCGGCGGCGCGGTCGGCGCACGGGCCGGCGTATTCACCACGGCCCTGCTGGATACGTTGCGGATGCCAGGCATGCGCGACGCCACGTTCGGCGACCTGATCCACGAAGTGCGCCTGCGGGTCGCGGCGCGCGGCCATGCGGCACAGACGCCGTCGGCAGAAGGCGCACTGACCGCGGCGATGGGCGCGCGATCGCGGACGACCGTGCTGTACGACGTCGAGCAGCACGGTGCGACGACAACGTTGCAGGCCGGCACGACGGGCGGCATCACCGTCGGCTCGCGCTTCGCGCTCTATGTCAGCCAGGCCGATGCCGTTGCGCGCCGTGCACGGGTCGCCAGCGGGTCCGTCGCGCGCGTCGATGGCATGACCGCAACGCTGGCGCTCGATGCCGCGCCGGCAGCCACGCAACCGGTGCGGCTGGTCGCGGAGGAGATCGCGCATTTCCTTCCCGGCGACACGCTGACGGTGGCCAACGCGCTGCCGGCTGGTTCCACGCACGACCATGCCGACGCGGCGCTGCGGGCCTCCGGCTTCGCGACGGCGTCGCCGGCCGGCGCCCTTCGCCTGGTGCCAGCCGAGGGCGATGCGGAGGCGGTCGCGTTGCGCGCCGACGACGGCACGCTGCTGGCTGCATCGCTTGGCCACGCCGACGATCCGACCTTCGGCGAGCGCCTCACCGACGCCATGCGCAAGGTCGCACGCGTGCAGCAGTTGCTGGCGTTGCGGACCACCAGCGCCGCCGGCAGCGAGGCCGATCCGTTCCCGGTCGCCGCCTGCATCGCGAAAGACGGCTACCGGCCTACGGCCTGCCCGCCGCTGCAGGCCGGTGGCGTACGCCGCATCGGCAAGGGCGAGCGGATCGCGGTGACCGTCGTCAATCGAGGCTCTCGCCCGGCCTACCTCTACGTGCTCGCCATCGATCCGCACAACGCCGTCGATGCGGTGCTGCCGAAGCCCGGCGAGTTCGACCGCCCCCTGCCACCGGGCCAGCCCTACCGCCGCGCGGGGATGTCGTTCGATACGCCAGGCGTCTACCGCTTCGTGGTGCTGGCCAGCGCACGCCCGATCCGCGCCGATGCATTCGCGCAGGCCGGCACCGGCACGCGCGATATCGCGGCGTGCGCCTCGCCGCTCGAACGCCTGCTCTGCGCCACCAGCGAAGGCCATCGCGATGCCGGCGTCGCCGCCATCGGCGATTGGTCCGCGCAGGTGTCCACCGTACTCGCCCTTCCCGAGGAGTCCGCCGAATGATCCGTTTCCCGCTGCACGCGCTGCTGACCGGCCTGCTCGCCAGTCTCGCCATGGCCGGCTGCCAGCGCAGCGAACCGGCCGCCCCCGCGACGGCACCCGCCGCTGCGCCGAAGGTCACGACGACCGCAACGACGTCGGCCGACTGCGAGGCCCGTCGCGCGCGCCATGACCAGGACGCCGGTGGCCGCATCGTCGGCGGCGAGCCGGCCAAGCCCGGGTCCGCGCCGTGGCAGGTGGAGTTCCTCTCGTCGCCCGACTACGACGACGCGGACCGCGCCTACGACGCCACGCTGGCCGATGGCGACGCCTGCAAGATCTACCTGGCGCAACGCACGTCCTATGAGCTGTCGCACAAGTGCGGCGGCGCCTGGCTCGGCGAGGGCTGGGTGGTTACCGCCGCGCATTGCGTCGACAACATGCCGACCTTCGGCGGCCGCATCGGCAACGTGCTGGTCGATCGCCGGCTGCGGCTCGGCACGCAGAACCTGACCGTGGAAGACGGCTTCTTCCCGATCGATGCGGTGGTGATCCACGGTGCGTACAGGAAGGCGACCAAGCTCGACGACATCGCGCTGGTGCGAATCGCCACTGATCCGCGCATCGCCGCCTTCGAGAAGGCCGGCCGGCTGGCCGCCGTGCCGCTGATGGGCAAGGCGGATCGCGACTTCGATCCCGGCGAGGCACTGCGTGTCACCGGCTGGGGCTGGATGGGCATGCGCAACGCGCGCGACAAGGTCTCGCGCCTGGACAGCGCCGGGCAGCTGCAGCGCAATCCCGCCGACCTGCAGCAACTCACGCTCAACTACCTGCCCGATGCGCGATGCGCCGAGGTGTATGCGGACGCCTACGGCCCCGGCACGCTGTGTGCCGGCACGCTGGAAGCGGATGGCCGCATCGCCACGGGCAAGGACAGCTGCCAGGGCGACAGCGGCGGACCACTGACCCGGGAAGAGGACGGCGGTGTGCGCAGCCTGGTCGGCGTCGTCTCCGGCGGCATCGGCTGCGGCGCGGGCAAGCCGGCGGTGTATACGCGGATGTCGTATTACGCCGACTGGATCGCATCGGCGAAGGCGGCGGCGAAATCCGGCGAGATCGTGCGCATTCCCTGACGAAACCGGGCGTCCGGATCGCGTTGCCGCGATCCGGATGCCTTCACGCGAACGCTTACTGCTCGACGGGCGTCGTGCGCTCGACCGTGCCCGTCTGTTCGTCCGGCGTGGTCCGTTCGACGGTCCCGGTCTGCTCGTCGGGGGTCGTACGCTCGACCGTCCCCGTCTGCTCGTCCGGCGTCGTGCGTTCCACGGTGCCGGTCTGCTCGTCGGGCACGGTGGCCGCAGGCACGACCTCCGCCGGCGGTTCCGGTTGCTTGCACGCCGCCAGGCCGAACACGAGCCCGACCACGAGTACCGCTCCGATCATGTGGCGCATGGTGCTTCTCCTCTCATCCCCAGTGGATCAAGTGAACCCGACCGCCTTCGCCAACGCGAGGTAGCCGGCGGTGTCCCGCAGCGATGCGAGCAGCGGGTCGGCGTACATCAGCATGATGCCGCCGTCCCGAAGATCCCACGCCGCCTGCAGCGATGCCAGCGCCTTCGCGGCATCGCCCCACTGCGCGTGGATCTGCGCGTACTGGTAGTGGCTCTTGTCGCCGTACTCGGCCACCAGTGCGGCGAGTGCGGCGTCAGCCGCCACCCGGTCGCCGGCGCGGTGCGCCAGGATCGCCAGGCCCGGCAGCCGGCGCACGGCGCTGCGCTCCTTCGAAAACGAGGCACGCGCATCGGCATCGGCGCCCGCCATCAACTGCGCGAAGCCCATCGACGCGTGGACACCGGCCAGGGTCGGATTCAGTTCGATCGCCCTGCGGTACGCCACGATCGCGCCGGCATGGTCGCCGGCGTTGTGGCGGATGTCGCCCTGCGAGCGGAACGTGCGTGCGTTGAGCGGGTCGAGCGTGGCCGCACGCAGGATCACCTCGCTCGCCCGCGCATGGTCGCGCAGGTTCGAGCGGAACGTCGCATAGCGGGCCAGCACGTCGGCATCGCCGGGCGCCAGCGCATGCGAGCGTTCGAACGGTTCGCGCGCACCGCGCATGTCCAGCTTGCCGCTGGCCAGCGCGAAGCCGAGCGCCGAAAAACCTTCGGCGAAATCCGGCGCGCGCGTGGTCGCGGCACGCGCGGCGGCTTCGGCCGTGTCGTACAGGCGGACGCGTTCGTCGTGCGCGGCGTAGAGGTTGCCGATCGCCACCAGCGCCCGCGCGCGCGCCGCATGCGCACCGGCGTAGCGGTCGTCGAGCGCGATGGCCTGGTCGAAGTAGGCCAGCGCACGGCGGTCGCTGTCCTCGTCGATGCCGGCCTCGTACAGCGCGCGTCCATGCAGGTAGGCGTCGAATGCCGCGACGTCGGCGGTACCGCCGACCTGCGCGGCACCCGTGGCGGCCGGCCCTTCGATCTCGGCCGACAGCGCGCCGGCGACGGCGGCGCCGATTTCCGACTGCACCGCGAAGATATCGGCCAGCGGACGCTCCCAGCTGTTGGCCCAGCGGCTGAGGCCGGTCGCACCATCGGTGAGTTCGGCGGCGACCTTCACCCGGCCACCGGCCTTCTGCACGTTGCCGCCGAGCAGGAAGTCGACGCCGAGTGCGCGCGCGATGGTGCGTGCATCGTCCTGTTCGTCGCCGGCCTTCTTCGACGACGTCTGCCCCGCGATCTGCAGCAGCGCATTGCGCGAGAGCTGCGTGCGGATCTCCGAGGTCAGGCCGTCAGAAAAATAGCGCTGTTCGGGATCGCCGCTGAGGTTGGCGAACGGCAGCACCGCGATGCGCCGCGCGTCGCCGACGCCCCGTGCCGCGCCGTCGGCGCCGCGCATGCGCCACAGCAGCACGCCGCTGCCCACCGCCACCGCGGCCAGCCCACCGGCGACCAGCACGCGCCGGCGCGTCGTCGAGGGCACTGCATCGCGCGGCGGCGATGGCGGCACGTGCGCGGCGCCGTCGTGCAGCGCGGCCACCGCGCGCACCAGCTTCTGCATCGGCTCGCTGCGCGGCTTGCCGAGGGACTGCGACACGTCGATCGACTGGAACTGCCCGAACCCGAGCGGCGGCAGGCTGCCGTCGATCGACAGCGGCACCAGCCGCCGGCTCTCGCGGCCGCGCGTCGCCTCGTCGTGCACCCAGTGCGACGAGGCCGACGTCTTCGACCACAGCACGACCACCGCGCGCGCATTCGCGAGCGCCGTCTCGGTCGTGTGGGAGAAGCGTTCGCCGCCTTCGAGCAGCCCGTCCCACCACACCGGGTAGCCGGCGTGTTCGAGCACGCGCACGACCGCAAGCGCCGCCTTGCGGTCGGCACGGGAGTAGCTGAGGAACACCGTATGCGACGGTGCGGTGCCGGATTCGCCTTCGCGGGCGGGCGGGCGCTGCATGCTCAGGCCGGCAAGGCGATGGGCTTGCCGCTGAAGACGGCCTGCCAGCTTTCGATCTCGTCGACGACGATGCCGTCGATGCCGTGCGCAAGCCGCGAGACGCCTTCGTAGTCGATCGCGTCGTCCGGCCCGGCCAGCAACTGGCCGATCCGCACTTCCACCTGCGCCAGCTTGCCGGCGGTGACTTCGGAAATGGCGGCGAAGCGCTCGAAATCGCCGAAGTAGCGGATGCCGGCGATGCTCGCGCCCAGCGTTGGCAGGGCAACCCCGAGGAACGCGAAGGCCTTCGAACTGCCGTGCGGCCACGCGTACGGCAGCCAGTGCAGCGCGGCGCCCGCGCGCATCAGCAGCCAGACCGCGACCGACGCGACCGCGATCTTGAACAGCGTGGCGGCGAACAGGTCCAGGCGATGGCTGATGGTGTTCAGGCGCGTGGCCTTGGCGTGGTGGTAGGCGCGCTGCGACGCGACGTGGGGAGCGAGCAGATCCTGCAGGGCGGAACGCAGGAAGGCACGGGTGACGGCCATCGCCGGCAGGCCGGGCGCGCGCAGCCGGTGGCGCGCGGCGTACTCGGGCCATGCGGTGCCGGTGGCGCGCGGCCAGTGGCTGGGCGGACGGGCCACGCCGACCAGCAGCAGGATCGGCGCATGCCGCAGGTACTCGGCGACGCGGCGCGTCTCGAACCAGCGCGCGTGCAGACGGCGGCGTCCGCCCAGCCAGGTGATCGCCAGGATCGCGGCGAGCAGGCCGAATTCGGCGAGTGCGAACAGCCACTTGCCGTCATCGATGCCGAGCGGCAGCCACGCCACCCCGACGATCACGGCGAACGCGGACAGGATGAAGTTGGCGACCATGCCGCTGCGGTAACTGTCGGACAGGCGTGCCGAGATGCCGTCGGCGCGCGCGAACGCGGGCAGGATGTCCTCGCTCACCGCGGCATTGAAGCTGCGGTCGGCGCCCGGCAATGCAGCGGCGGCGGCGACCAGCGGCGCCGCGCTGCCGCTGGCGATGCGCTCCGGCGGTTCGTACGTCTGCACCAGCGACCGCAGCGGACGCGGTTCGCCGCCGAACAGTGCTTCGATGCGCCGGTACAGCGTCGATGCGCACGTGCCACGCGCATGCCAGGCTTCCGCACGCAGCGCGCGTGCGGTGCCGCCGTCGGGCGCATGCAGCGCGGTGCCGACGACCGTCCGCAGGCGCGCGCGGTCCTGGCCGGCATGGTCCTGCCAACCGGCGAGGCTCTCGGTCGACGACAGGATCGACCAGTGCTCGGGCCGCGCGGGATCGATCAGCAGCACCGGCGTACCGATCTCCAGTGCGCGCACGATGGTGTGCCCCGTGCCGCCCACGCCATCGCGGCTGCCGTTGTCCCACACGCCGATCAACAGGTCGGATTGTTCGATCATGATCCGTCCGGCGAGTGCCGCCTGCGCGCCGCTGGCGGCCTGGAAGCGCCGCGCATGCAATGCATCCTCCGGCGACGCGAGCGCGGCTTCGAACAGTGCGCCGATCTCGGCGTCGCGATCGGCCAACTGGAACAGCCGCGCACGATCGCTCCATTGGCGGATGCCCTGCGCACGCGCCTGCACGGTCGGATCGGACGCATCGCCGCCCGCCAGCAGCGCCATGCCGTCGGCGTGCGTCTGCGGTTGCGCGTTGATGGCGACGTTGAGCACGCGACCGAACGGCAACGGCGCGACGATCTCCCAGCCCCGTCCGCTGGCCACCCACGCCGCCAGTTGATCGACGCCATGCGCGAGCAGCGTATGCAGCCGCGTCGGCGCGATGGTCAGTCCGGGCATGGCGGCGCCTTCGTCCGCCAGGCCGGCCTCGATCTCGGCGAAGATGTCCGCCAGCGCGGCGGTGATGCGCGTTCCGTCGGCAGCCAGTGCCGGATTGTCGCCACGATGGCCGGTGATCCCGACCGAGAACCGCACGCGCTGCCCGTCAGGCGTCGCACTCACGCGCAGGTCCGCAGACAGGCATCGGGCACCGGCGCGAGCGCGGTGATGGGGAGAGCGCGTTGCTGCCGCATGCCGCTATGCCCCGCCGTCGCCGAGTCACAGAAAGCATAGCATCGGATCCGCATCGTCAAGCCCGGCAGGCGGGGTGCAGTCGCGCAAGGCGGATCGCCTTCCCGGTGCCGGCATGCACTCAAGCCTTCATGGCGCCAGATAGAAATCCAGGGGGATCAGCTCGACGGCCCATCCACCCTGCTCGCCCAGCGTGGCAGCCGGATGCATGGATGCGATGCGCACGGCCTCGTCCTGACTGTCGGCTTCGATGATGAAAAGCCCGCCCACCACCTCCTTCGACTCGGTGTAAGGCCCATCGCTGACCACCGTCTTGCCGTCGCGCGGGCGAAGCGTCCGCCAGTTCTCCAGATCGCCCAGTGACGCGGACACCAGGACGTTGCCGGTGGCGCGCATCTTGTCGTCCAGTGCGGGGCACTGGCTCACAAGTGCCTTGACGTCGCCGGGGCGCATCGCGGCGAATTTTTCCGGCGTGAAGTAGGCCAGGCCGAGGTATTTCATGGGTGCTCCTTGGGTCAGGGATATATCAGCGACGAAGCGGATGGCCGGAAATCGACCATGTTGCGGAATGGTGGCCGCAGGTCCCGGCGAGGCGGTTCGTTCCAGGCCGTCGGCCGATGCGTCAGACCGTCTTCTCAGCACCCCATCGGTGGGACGAACACCACCGTGGCGACCTCCACCCATGTCCGGTTCCGAAACGCCTCTATCTTCACCCTGACGCCGCTGATCGCCACGAACGGCGATACCGGCGACACCCTGGGGGATACGTCGGACACCGGCGTGCGCAGGCCGTCCAGCCAGCGGGCAGCCATCGCGGGATCGCCCGCCTTGCGCGCATGGGCGCGCACCGCCGTCTCGAGTTCGCCGGGCGTATACCTCGGGAAACACTCGCCCTGCTCTGCCGTCGGCGCGGGCAGCACGAACGACAGCGCATCGATGGCCTGTGCCGTCCGCCATTCCGACACGCAGTGCTTCCATCCGGTCAGATCGAGGTGCGGGCCATCCGCGCTCAGGCCGAGACTGGTTTCATACTGCACGCGCACGCGGTAGGTCTCGCCCGGCGTCGCCGGCTGCACCTGCAACGTCGCACCGTAGACGTCGTCGCCAAGGTCCAGCGGCACCGTCAGCACCGCGGGCACCGTGCCTTCGCTCTGCCAGCCGGAAAAGGTGTAGTCGGGTCCGGCATGCGGCAGGACGCGCAGGCCGGACAATGCCTGTGCCTGCACCCCCGGCGGCGCGCACGCCAGCAGCGCCAGGAGCAGCAGGCGCCACGGACGTGGCGATCGGAACAGGTGTGGTGTCTTCATCCTCCGCTCCCTGCCGGCACGCCGGCGTCCCCGTGGCGGATGGTAGCGCGGTGGGCCGGCCCGGGAGGGCCGTACCGGCGCCTGTGCCTACATCGTATGCGTCGGCTTCTCGCCGTTGAGGCTGCCCGCGAGCATGGTCTCGATGCGGTTCTTGATGGCTTCGCCTTCGCCGTTCTCGGCGAACTGCACGCCGATGCCGGCGGTGCGGTTGCCCTGCGCACCGACCGGCGTCACCCAGACCACCTTGCCGGCCACCGGCAGGCGATCGCTGGATTCGGGCAGGGTGAGCAGCAGGAAGACTTCGTCGCCGAGGAAGTAGCGCTTCGGCGTGGGCACGAAGATGCCGCCGCCTTTCACGAACGGCATGTAGGCGTTGTACAGCGCGGCCTTGTCCTTGACTGCCAGTGACAGGATGCCCTGCCGTCCACCTGCTGCATTCATCACCGTCTCCGTGTTTCGGTCAGCGTCGCGCCCCGACAGCGCGTCCACGATCATTGCCGGCCCAGGCCAGCAGCAGTTCCACCATGGCCAGGTCGCCGCGCACCGTGGTCCGCAACAGGTCACGGGTGCGGTTGGCGGCGTCGAACCAGGCGGCCAGCTTGTTCAATCGGGCCGGATCGGTCAAGCCGACGGTACCGGCCTGCGCCAGCGCCAGGTCGGCGGCGTGGCGCAGGCGCGCATCGGCCAGTTCGTCGTTGGCCCAGCGCTGCGCGGTTTCCACCACGCCGATCTCGCCCTGCTCCAGCCGCTGCAAATCGCGTGCCACGGCGTCGCGCAATGCCAGGCCGTCGTGGCGCAGCCAGTCGTCGGCCAGGCCCGGATGGCCGCGCGCCGCGTCCAGTGCGCGCACGGCATCGGCAGCGGAATGTCCCTGCGCCTGCAACCATCCCATCGCTTCGTCGCGCGGCGGCAGGCGGAACTCGATGCGCTGGCAGCGGCTGCGGATGGTCGCCGGCAGGCGCGCGGGCTGCGCACTGACCAGCCACAGGTAGCGGTTCGGCGCGGGTTCTTCCAGCGTCTTCAGCAAGGCATTGCAGGCCGCCCGGTTGATCGCGTCGGCGGGATCGATCAGCGCCACCTGCGCGCCGCCGTACTGCGGCGTGAGTGCCAGCTTCTGCGATATCTCGCGGATCTGGTCGATGACGATCTCGGTGCGCAGCTTGCTGCCATCCTTGGTGGCGACGAACGAGATGACCTGCAGGTCCGGATGCGTGCCGGCATCGATCAACCGCGCACTGCGGTCGTCCGGTGCCGGTTCGCCGCGCGCGTCGCGCTGCTGTGCGAGCACGCGGCGCGCCAGGCGGTCGAGCACGGCGCGCTTGCCGAGACCGGCGGGGCCGCAGACCAGCAGACCGTGGCCGAGCCGACCGGTATCCAGCGCCGCGACGGCATGGTCGTAGGCGCGCTGCTGCCAGGGGGCGAACACGCTGCTCATGCCAGGTCGCTGTCGGTCAGCGTGCGCAGGTAGGCGCCGATGGCGGCATCGACGGCCTCGCCGACGCCGGTGGGCGGCTGCGACGCGTCGATCACGCGGAAACGCCGTGGCTCGGCGGCGGCCCGTGCACGGAAACCGGCACGCACGCGTTCGAAGAAATCGTCCTGCTCGCTTTCGATGCGGTCCGGCCACAGGTCGCGTCCGGCAGTGCGTGCGCGGCCTTCGCGCACGTCGAGGTCGAGCAACAGGGTCAGGCCCGGCGTCAGCCCCACCGCACGACGTTCGAGCGCGGCGATCCACTCGGGATCGAGTCCGCGCCCGGCACCCTGGTAGGCGTAGCTGGAATCGGTGAAGCGGTCGCTGATGACGAACGCGCCGCGTCGCAGTGCCGGACGCACGACCTGGCGCACATGCTGCGCACGCGAGGCGAACATCAGCAACAGTTCGGTCTCGGCGGCGAGCGGCTCGTCCTGCGCCCCGAGCAGCAGTTCACGGATGCGTTCGGCCAGCGGGGTGCCACCGGGTTCGCGCGTCAGCACCACGTCGTGGCCCGTGGCCTGCAGGCGCTCGCGGATGGCCGCGATCGCACTGGTCTTGCCGGCGCCCTCGCCGCCTTCCAGCGTGATCAGGCGCGGCTGCGACAACAGGGCCTCGCTCACGGGGCTTCCGCCTTGCGCAGCGTTTCGCGGCGCGTCACCAGATAGCGCGCCACCGCCGCGTTGTGTTCGGCCAGCGTGGCGGAGAACAGATGGCGCCCGCTGCCGTCGCCGACGGCCACGAAGTACAGCGCAGTGCCGTCGGCGGGATTCACCGCCGCCCGCAACGCATCCGCACCCGGCATGGCGATCGGCGTCGGGGTCAGCCCACGGCGCGTGTAGGTGTTGTACGGCGTGTCGGTGGTCAGGTCGCGGCGACGGATGTTGCCGTCGTAGCTGCTGCCGATGCCGTAGATCACGGTGGGATCGGTCTGCAGCGGCATGCCGAGCTTCAGGCGGCGCGCGAACACGCCGGCGATGGCCGGACGCTCTTCGGCGATGCCGGTTTCCTTCTCGATGATCGACGCGAGGATCAGCGCCTCTTCCGCCGACTGCAGGGGGATGTCCTGCGCACGTGCGGTCCAGGCGGCATCGACGGCCTTTTCCATCGCCGCGTAGGCGCGCTTGAGCACGTCAAGATCGGATTCGCTGCGCGTGTAGACGTAGGTTTCCGGCAGGAAGCGCCCTTCCGGGTGCTGTCCTTCATGACCCAGCGCGGCCATCAGTTCGGCGTCGCCCAGGTCCGCGGTCTTCTGCTGCAGCGGCGTGGCACTGCGCAGCGCGGCGCGCAGCTGGCGGATGTTCCAGCCCTCGACGATGGTGAAGCGGTAGTGCAGCGTGCGTCCCTCGCGCATGCGCTTGAGCAGTTCGCGCGGCGTCAGGGTCGGCTCCAGCGCGTACTCGCCGACCTTCAGCTGGCTGGCAGTATCGGTCTCGCGCGCGAGCAGCCGCCATTGCAGGTCCGAGCCCTGTGTCACCCCGTGCTCGCGCAGCTTGCGCAGCACCGTGGGGAATGCGTCGCCCTTGGCGACGTCCACCGTACTGCCGGGCGCGACACCGTCCAGCGGCATGTCGCCGAAACCCTGATGGCCCTGCCACAGCCACAGCCCGGCGGCGACCGCCACGGCCAGCAGCAGGACGAAGGTGATGACGATGAAGCGGCAACCGCGCTTGAGTGCTGACGCCACGCAATCCTCGGGGTGTGAAGCAGGCCGTGCAGGATACCCGGTCGCCGTCTCAGGCTGTAGGCGCGCCTTGTCCAGCCGCGGTGGAGCATCCCTTCTCCCCATGCATGGGGAGATGGTGCACGGAGGGTGGATGAGGGCAGACGGAGCAGGTATCCAGCGAATCGCCGCTCGGCTCTTCGAGCGAGGCCGGGATGGATGGCGGAGTCACCAGGGCTGCGGGCATTCAAGCATCCTGCCTTCGTCGCCCCTCATCCGCCCTCCGGGCACCTTCTCCCCGCTAACGCAGGGAGAAGGCAGCCGCCATCAGCCTTCCAGCGCCCGCAGCATGCCGAGGGCCTTGGCGCGGGTCTCGTCCAGTTCCCTGTCCGCGACCGAGTCGGCGACGATGCCGGCACCCGTGCGGAAGCGGGCGACGCTGCCCTCGCCGTCCGCCACGACCTCGGCACTGCGGATCAGGATGTTCAGGTCCAGGTCGCCGTCGCGGTTCAGCCAGCCGAAGGCCCCCGTGTAGGCGCCGCGCGGCACCTGCTCCAGCTCGGCGATGATCTGCATGCAGCGTACCTTGGGGCAGCCGGTGATGGTGCCGCCGGGAAACGTGGCGCAGATGACCTCGCCCGGCGTCGCATCGTCGCGCAGGTGCCCGCGCACGTTGCTGACGATGTGATGCACGTGGACGTAGCTCTCCACCGTCATCAGTTCGTCCACCTGCACGCTGCCGGGCGTACAGACACGACCCAGGTCGTTGCGCTCCAGGTCGATCAGCATGACGTGCTCGGCGCGCTCCTTGGGATGCCCGACCAGCTCGCGGATGCGCGCCGCATCGTCGTCGCCTTCGAAGCGCGGGCGTGTGCCGGCGATCGGCCTGGTTTCCACCACGTCGCCCCGCACCGACACCAGGCGTTCGGGCGAGGAACTGACGACCGTCCAGTCCGGCGTGGCGAACAGGCCCGCGAACGGTGCGGGATTGGCGGTGCGCAGGCGCGCGTACAACGCCGCCGGATCCAGCGGTGCATCGAAACGCGCCTGCCACGCGCGCGACAGGTTGACCTGGAAGATGTCGCCGGCACGCAGGTACTCGAGGATGCGTTCGACCCCGTCGGTGAAGCGTCGTGGTTCGTCCTCATCGATACGGGCCGGTGGCTGCCACGCGGGCAACGGTGGCAGCCGCACCGAGCGCACGGTGTCATCGACGGTACGCGCGATCAGTTCACCCTGCCCTGCTTCCGCCACGATCACACAATCGCCGGTGCTGCGGTCGCGCAACACGGCGGCGGGACAGCGCAGGGCCAGCGCGACGGGGTGCGTCGCAGGGGCATGCGGAAGCCGCAGCACCGGCTCCACCTGCTGCGCCAGTTCGTACGCCAGCAGCAACGCCCAGCCACCGCGGAACGGCCAGCGTGGCTCCTCGCGCGGCATGCGCTGTGCCTGCCAGTGACGGTCGAGCACGGCGAGGAAATCGCCGGCCTCCACGTTCCCCTGCCTATCACGGGTGATGCCATCGGCATCCAGGCGCAAGCCGGTGCCGTCGGCGACCAGCAGGAAATCCCAGCGCCCCTGCGCAGTGCCTGACGCCACCGATTCCAGCAGCACCGGATAGCGCTGCGGATCGAGACGATGGAGGGACAGCAGGTCGGTATCGGACGGAAGCGCGCGGGTTTCGATCATGTTGGTCTTGGCCCCTCTCCCACCGGGAGAGGGGTTGGGGTGAGGGTGCGGAGAAGAGGCGATGGCTCAACGGCAGATGACTCCGCCGCACCCTCATCCGGCGCTGCGCGCCACCTTCTCCCGGAGGGAGAAGGAAACATCATCAGATCCGCTTGAACACCAGCGTACCGTTGGTGCCGCCGAAGCCGAAGCCGTTGGAGACGGCGACATCGATCTTCTTCTCGCGCGCCGTGTTCGGCACGTAGTCGAGGTCGCAGCCTTCGCCCGGTTCGTCCAGGTTGATGGTCGGCGGGATGATGCCGTGGTGGATGGCCAGCACGGAGAAGATCGCTTCCGCACCGCCCGCCGCACCCAGCAGATGGCCGGTCATCGACTTGGTGGAGCTGACCATGATGTTGTACGCGTGGTCGCCCAGTGCGCGCTTCATCGCCAGCGTCTCGGCCAGGTCGCCCAGCGGCGTGGAGGTGCCGTGCGCGTTGAGGTACTCGACCTGGCTGGCATTCAAGCCTGCGTCCTTCAGCGCCGACCGCATGCAGCGCGCCGGGCCTTCGCCGTTCTCGCTGGGCGCGGTCATGTGGAACGCGTCCTGCGATGCGCCGAATCCGGCCAGTTCGCAGTAGATGCGCGCGCCACGCGCCTTGGCGTGCTCGTATTCCTCCAGCACCAGGATGCCGGCGCCGTCGCCCAGCACGAAGCCGTCGCGGTCCTTGTCCCACGGACGCGACGCGCGCGTGGGATCGTCGTTGCGGGTGGACATGGCCTTCATCGCGCAGAAGCCGCCCACCGAGGTGGGCGACGAGCCGCGCTCGGCGCCGCCGGCGATCATCACGTCGGCGTCGCCGTACTGGATGGTGCGCATGGCGATACCGATCGAATGGTTGGAGGTGGCGCAGGCCGAAACCGCCGAATAGCCCGGCCCTTTCAGTCCCTTCATGATGCTCAGGTGGCCGGGCAGCATGTTGATGATGGTGCTGGGGATGTAGAACGGGGAAATCTTGCGCGGGCCGCCTTCGTGCAGCTTCACCGCGGTTTCCTCGATGCCGAGGATGCCGCCGATGCCGGCGCCGATGATCGCGCCGATGCGTTCGGCATTGGCCTCGGTCACTTCCAGGCCGGCGTCGTCCATCGCCATCAGCGATGCCGCAAGGCCGTAGTGGATGAACGAGTCCATCTTCTTCACGTCCTTCGGCGGCACGAAGGCGGTCGGATCGAAACCGCGGATCTCGCCCGCGATCTTGGTGCTGTAGCCCTCGGTATCGAAAGTGGTGATCGGACCCAGGCCCGAACGCCCGTTGACGATGCCGTCCCAACTGGTGGCCATGTCATTGCCCAGGGGGGACACCAGGCCCATGCCGGTGATGACGACGCGACGACGCTGGCTCATATCGGATTCCTCGTGGATCTTGCGGCCGCACCCTGCAATACGCGGGCGCATGGGGGCCGGATACGCGCGGGGCCGCATGCGCGGCCCCGACACGGTTTGCTGCAGGTGCGGGACTTACGCCTTGACGTGCGCCTTGACGTAGTCGATCGCCTGCTGCACCGAAGTGATCTTCTCGGCTTCCTCGTCCGGAATTTCGCATTCGAACTCTTCTTCCAGCGCCATCACCAGTTCAACGGTGTCCAGCGAGTCGGCGCCCAGGTCATCGACGAACGATGCACTGGTGGTGACTTCTTCTTCCTTAACGCCGAGTTGTTCGACGACGATTTTCTTGACGCGTTCTTCGATGCTGCTCATGGATTCGCTCCAGACGGAGATGGGTGACGTGTTGGATTCTGCCGACGCGGGGCGAGGGCAAACCGGGGATAGTGTAGTGGAAACCGGCGGCGACGGGCAGGTATCGCCAATCGTTACCGAATCAACCACTTACAGCTAATTCTTACGGCATGTACATGCCGCCGTTGACATGCAGGGTTTCGCCGGTGATGTAGCCGGCGGCCGGACCTGCGAGGAAGACCACCGCATTGGCGATGTCGGCCGGCTCGCCGAGGCGACCCAATGCGATCTGCTCGCCGAGCGCCTTCTTGGTCTCTTCCGGCAGGTCCTTGGTCATGTCCGTGGCGATGAAACCGGGCGCGACGACGTTGACCGTGACGCCACGGCTGCCGATTTCCTTCGCCAGCGACTTCGAAAACGCGATGATGCCGGCCTTGGCCGCGGCGTAGTTGGCCTGCCCCGCATTGCCGGTGACGCCGATCACCGAGGCGATGTTGATGATGCGGCCCTTGCGCGCCTTCATCATGCCGCGCATCACCGCTTTCGAGGTGCGGTAGACGCTGGTGAGGTTGGTGTCGAGGGTGGCCTGCCAGTCCTCGTCCTTCATCCGCATCAGCAGGTTGTCCCGGGTGATGCCGGCGTTGTTGACCAGGATGGAAATGGCGCCGAATTCCTTGCCGACGGCATCGATCAAAGCATCGACCGCGCCTGCGTCGGTGACATTCAGTTCACGGCCGTGACCGCCGGCCGCCGCCATCCGTTCGCCGATGGCCTGCGCGCCGGATGCACTGGTCGCGGTGCCGATGACGGTCGCGCCCTGCGCGGCCAGTGCATCGGCGATGGCAGCGCCGATGCCGCGGCTCGCGCCCGTGACCAGTGCGATTTCACCCTGCAGGGGCTTGCTCATGATGATGTCCTCGGAACGTTCCGCGCGTGGCGGATCAGGATAAGGGAACGAGCGCGGTGCGCATCAGGCCTGCCAATCGGCAAGCGCGCCCTGGAAGTCGCCGACGCCGCCGATGGCCCGTGCATCCAGACCCTTGTCGATGCGCTTGACCAGTCCCGCCAGCACCTTGCCCGGTCCGCACTCGGCGACGCGCGCGGCGCCGTTCGACGCCAGCACCTGCACACACTCCGTCCAGCGCACCGGCAGATACAACTGGCGCACCAGCGCATCGCGGATCGCATCGGCACCCGTGTGCACCTTCGCGTCCACGTTCTGTACGACCGGCAGGGATGGCGCATGCCAATGGAGGCCCGCCATCACCCCGGCCAGGCGGTTGGCGGCTTCGCGCATCAGCGGCGTATGCGAGGGCACGCTGACCGCCAGCTTCACCACCTTGCGAACGCCGCGCTCGGTGAGCAGCGTGATCGCGCGATCGACCGCCTCGGCGTCGCCGCCGATCACGATCTGCCCCGGCGAGTTGTAGTTGGCCGGCACGACGATCCTGCTGTCGGACGCCTGCGTGCAGACCTCGGCCACCATCGCATCGTCGGCGCCCAGCACCGCAGCCATCGCACCAACGCCTGCGGGCGCCGCATCCTGCATCAGCTGCCCGCGCAGGCGCACGAGGTGCGCGCCATCCTTCAGCGACAGCGCCCCCGCCGCGACCAGCGCGGTGTATTCGCCCAGGCTGTGGCCCGCGAGCTGCGACGGCTGCGCACCGCCCTGCTGCTGCCACGCGCGCCACACGGCGATGCCGGCCGCGAGCAGCGCCGGCTGCGTGTACTCGGTGCGGTTGAGCATTTCTTCGGGGCCGCCCTGCGACAGCGCCCACAGGTCGACGCCAGCGCCTTCGGAGGCTTCGGCGAACGTCTCGCGTACGACCGGATGCAGCTCCGACAGCTCGGCCAGCATGCCGATCGACTGCGAGCCCTGGCCTGGGAAGACGAAAGCGAGTTGCGTGGAAGTCACTCGGACACCCTGCATGAAATCAGGCGGCGATGATACGGGCGAACCCGTCGGATTGTCTGTACCGGGGCGTATGCGCATGCGACGCGCTGTCGCATGCGCGCTGCGCCTGTGCGTCATCGAACGTGCGCGACGTTGTCGACCATCGGGCCGCTCGATGCCCGGAATGAAGAAGGCGATGCTCTGCAGCATCGCCTTCCATCTTTATCCGTGTTGCAGCCGGGTCAATAACGCAGCAGCACCGAGCCCCAGGTGAAACCACCGCCGAACGCTTCCAGCAACAGCAATTGCCCGCGCTCCACGCGGCCCGAACGCACGGCGGTATCCAGCGCCAGCGGCACTGAACCAGACGACGTGTTGCCATGCTTGTCGACGGTCACGATGACCTGGTCCATCGACATGTCCAGACGCCTGGCCGTGGCTTCGATGATGCGCAGATTCGCCTGGTGCGGAATCAGCCAGTCGAGGTCGTGCTTGTCGAGACCGTTGGCATCGAGCGTTTCGTCGACCACGCTGTCCAGCGCTTTCACGGCGTACTTGAAGACATCGTTGCCCTTCATCTCGATGCGGATGCCGTTGTTCGGCTCATCCACCTTGAAGCCGGTGGACACGCCGACCGGGTTCCACAGCAGTTCCTTCTTGCTGCCATCGGCATGCAGGTGGGTGCTGAGGATGCCGGTCTCGTTGTCGGCCTTGAGCACGGCCGCGCCTGCGCCGTCGCCGAACAGCACGCAGGTGGTGCGCTCGGTCCAGTCGACGATGCGGCTGAGGGTTTCGGTGCCGATCACCAGCGCGGTCCTGGCGTCGCCGCACCGGATGAACTTGTCAGCCACGCTGAGCGCGTAGATGAAGCCGGAGCACGCCGCATTCACGTCCAGCGCCGCACAACCGGCGATGCCCAGCCGCGCCTGGATCAGGCAGGCGGTGGACGGGAAGATGAGGTCTGGCGTGGTGGTACCGACCACGATGAGGTCGATCTCGGACGCATCAACGCCTGCCGACTCGAGCGCGCGCAGGGCGGCCTGGTAACCCAGGTCGCCCGCGGTCTCGCCTTCGGCGGCGATATGCCGTTCGCGGATGCCGGTGCGGGACTGGATCCATTCGTCGCTGGTATCGACCAGCTTCGACAGGTCTTCGTTGGTCAACACCTTTTCGGGCAGATAGCTGCCCGTTCCGGCGATGCGCGCGTAAATGCGCCCCTTGTTACCCGGCTCGCTCATGCACGCTCCCATTGCCGACCCAACGAAGGGTCCTGGTTGTCACTGATCATGCGGGACGCGCGCCCACGACAGGGCGCGCCGCACGGATCAATCTTCCTCGACCGCCGTCGTCTTGGTGGCGATGACCTTCTTGCCGCGGTAGTAACCATCGGCGGTGACGTGGTGGCGCAGGTGGATCTCGCCCGAGGTCGGGTCGGTCGACAGCTGCTTGGCGGTCAGCGCGTCGTGCGAACGACGCTGGCCACGACGGGACGGGGTGACGCGGGATTTCTGCACAGCCATGGGATTGCTCCAGCTCTTGTATCTGTTGGTGAACCTTGCGGTTCGTGTTGCCAGACCGCGTTAGCGGCTAGTTCTTCTTCAGCGAGGCCAGCGCCGCGAACGGACTGGTCTTCGCCACCTCTTCTTCGTCCGCGGCCCATTCGCGCTCGACGGCCTCGGATGCGGGATCCACTGGTACCACCGGCACGGCGAGGACCAGTTCGTCCTCCACCAGGTCGGCGGGGCGAAGCATGCCGTCCTCCGGCACCAGCAAGGCCTCGTACCCCGGCGGCAGTGCGGATTCCTCATCCTCGCTGCGCACCAGCCCGAGCCGCTGCTCCACCGTCACCGGCATTACGAACCGCCGCAGACTGCGCTGGCATACCAGCGGCAGTTCGGCCTCGATCCGCACCCCGATGTAAGGCACCTGCAGCGCGTCGCGATCGAATTCCAGCGCGTAACGCACCTCGCCTTCGGTATCGACCAGAAGGCCCTGCAAGCGCGTCATCGCAGACAGCGGCAGGCGGCCTTCAAAGCTTCGCCGGGCCGCGACCATGCGCCAAGCATCCAACATCTCGGGCGTATTCGCGGACATAAGCCGCTGAATGTTAAGGATCAAACCCCGAACTGTCAAACCACCCCCAGACACCAGGATGGCTTGCCGCCCGACCCGGTGCCGGTCAGACTCCCCCGCCCCGTTCCCTGCCGGTGCCCCACCCCATGCCGCTGATGCTCGCGTCCACCTCCCGCTACCGCCGCGAACTCCTCGAGCGGCTCCGCGTGCCGTTCCACATCGCGCGGCCCGAAGTGGACGAGACCGTGCTGGCGTCGGAATCCGTGGCCGACATGGCCACCCGGCTGGCGCGCGCCAAGGCGGAGGCGATCGCCCGGCAGCACCCGGGCACGTGGGTCATCGGCTCGGACCAGGCGGCCGAACTGGACGGACAGCCACTGGGCAAGCCCGGCCACCGGGAGGCCGCCATCGCCCAGCTGGCCGCGATGTCGGGCCGGCAGGTCCGCTTCCATACGGCGGCGTGCCTGGTCCGGGACGGAGAAACCCTGGATGCGCAGGATGTCACCACCGTCCGTTTCCGCTCCCTTTCCGCCGCCGAGATCGAGCGCTACGTGGATGCCGAACAGCCGTTCGACTGCGCCGGCAGCTTCAAGTCGGAGGGGCTGGGCATCGCCCTGTTCGACGCCATCGAGTCGTCAGACCCGACAGCGCTGGTGGGACTGCCCTTGATCGCGGTGTCCCGGATGCTGCGCGAGGCGGGGTTCGACCTGCCCTGAGACAGGCCTGTCACCGGATCTCGACCGGCTGCTCCGCCCACGTTTCCACGCTGCCGTCGCCACCGGTCACCCGCAATCCCAGCCAGTGTTGACCCGCCGGGATGTCGCGCGCGTCGACCTCGGCCGTGAACTGCACGCGCGGCATGCGCGGATCGCGCGAAGCACCCTTGAGAAAGCCGCGCAACCACGTGTTGTCGCCCGCCTCGCGCGCCAACGCGACGACGCGACCATCCAGCAGCACCTCCACCTTCGCCACGCCCACCACGTCCTTCACCGCCCAGCCGCCGACACTGAAACGACGCCCCACGCGCGCACCTGCCTGCGGCACGTCGATGTTGGCGAGGACCGGCGTGACGCAATCGCCCTTCGTGCGATCGGCCGGCAGTGCGAACAGGAGGAAGCGACGCGCGCCATGGTCGATGTTCACCACGCGCGCGGGCGGCAACATGCCGACAACCGTGCACAGCTGCTGGTAGTGCGCGAGCAGCGCGCTGAACTTCACGTCGGTCGCACCGACGACCAGCAGCGCGGGCGTATCGCGTGAGCCATCGTGCTGCAGGCCCCACAGCTGGAGCTGCGGCGCACGCCCGTGCTTACGGTTCAGCGGATGATCGAGCACGGGAATGTCCGCATCGTCCAGGGCAAAACCGAGCTCCGCACCCGTCTTGAAACTGTCCGCGAGCAACACGGTTTCTTCCGGCAGCTCCGCACGCATCGTCCGCACGGCCGCGGCCAGCGTGTCCCAGCCGGCGAAATTCTCGGGGTAGTACTTGCTGCCGGCAACCTGGGTCCGCAGCCCCGGCAGCGAGACGGCGACGTAATAGCCCAGCATCAGCATCGCACCCAGCACGGCGATGCCCCATGTCGCGCGCCGGCGCGCGGACGACCACTCGCGGAGCAACAGGGGCACCACGACCAGCAATGCGAGATAGCCCGGCAGCGGCCAGTGGAAACTGACGCGCTCGTTGTCGGCGAAGAACCCCAGCGCGAAGAAGCCCAGCGTGGATATCGCGCCCAGCAGCGCGAAGTATCGCCATGCCGGACCCGCGTCCCGATCGCCCCGGAGGCCGCGCATGCAGACAACGAGCATGGCCCAGAACAGCAGCGGCGTCGCCATGGCGGCCTGCACCAGCAGGAAGCGGAACCCGTCGCCATGGAAGCTCCACGGGTGCCGGTCCAGCAACTGGAAACGCAGGCCGGCATCCGCATATTCCAGGTTCCATGCCAGCAACGGCGCCCAGGCCAGCATGCCCACCGCCAGCGCGACCCACACGCGCGCATCGCGCAGCACCTTCCTGCCTTCGGGCAGCCAGAGCAGCGCGAGCAGCCCGACGCCGATGACGCCGATGAACCGGTAGTGGCTGAGCGCACCGAGCATCAGGCCGAGCGCCAACTCGGTCGCGGACATCGCATCGACCTCGCGCAACAGGCGCGCACCGGCATCGGCGCATAGCACCGTCGCCACCGCCATCGGCACGTCGGGCAGTGCGAGTAGGCCCAGCGTGCCGGACAGCGGCATCAGCACGACCAGCAGCGCGGCCTGCCAGCCGACGACGGCGCCGAACCAGTGCGCCGCACTGCGGGCCACCAGCCAGGGCAGCAGCACTGCCATCAGCAGGAATGGCGCACGCACCGCCAGCACGTGATGACCGCCCAGCTCGGTACCCAGCCGCGTCAGCCACGCGGTCAATCCCGGCAGATCGGAATAGGCCGCGGCCAGATGCCGCCCTTCCTGCCAGTAGAAGGCTTCATCCACGAACAACGGCAAGCGTGCGGCGATCACGACCTTGACGACCGTCACGATTGCCCACACCGCAAGGAACCATTGTCGCGCGCGTCGTTCTTCGTCCATCTCGCTACACTGCCTTCAACCACGATCGGAAACCGAGCGCGCGATGTCCGCCATCCCCCGCACCCGCCCTATGCTATCCGACGGCCTGGCCGAAGCCCTCACGCGCGCGCAGGCGCAAGTGAATTCGCTGGTGCTCGGCAAGCCGCATGAAGTGAGGCTGGCCTTCGTTGCGCTGCTCTCCGATGGCCATCTGCTGATCGAAGACCTGCCGGGCCTGGGCAAGACGACATTGGCGCATGCATTGGCGGCCACGCTGGGGCTGGGCTTCCAGCGCGTGCAGTTCACGTCAGACCTGCTGCCTGCCGATGTGCTGGGCGTGTCGGTGTACGACGCGCAGGCACGCGCCTTCACCTTCCATCCCGGCCCGGTGTTCACCAACGTCCTGCTGGCGGACGAGATCAACCGAGCACCGCCACGCACGCAGAGTGCGCTGCTCGAAGCGATGGCGGAACACCAGGTCACGCTGGACGGCGTGACCCACGCGCTGTCGCAGCCGTTCTTCGTGATTGCCACGCAGAATCCGGTCGACCTGTCGGGCACGTATCCGTTGCCGGATTCGCAGCTGGACCGCTTCCTGCTGCGCCTGGCGCTGGGCTACCCCAGCCCGGAATCCGAACGCCAGCTGCTCGCCGGCAGCGATCGTCGCACGCTGATCGCGCAGGCCATGCCGCTGCTGTCGGCCGACGACGTGCTGGCCTTGCGCAGCGCCGTGAACGACGTGCATGCCAGCGAGGCCCTGATCGACTACGTGCAGGCGCTGCTCACGCGCAGCCGCCAGCATCCCGGCGTACGGGTCGGCCTGTCGCCCCGCGCCGGCATCGCCCTGCTTCGTGCAGCGCGCGCCTACGCGTTGCTGCTGGGCCGCAGCCACGTCTTGCCGGACGACGTGCAGGCGCTGTTCGCAGCCGTCGCGGCGCACCGGCTGGTGCCGGAAGCGGAAGCGGCCTCGGCGGGCGCGCTGGCCAAAGCCATCCTGCAAGCGGTGCCGGTGGATTGAGGATGGCCTCATCCCTGGCCCATCGCTTCGCCCGGCTGGCGCGGCCGCGTCGACCGGAATCGCTGCCGGTCGCGCTCGATCGACGGCGCATCTATGTGCTGCCCACGCGGTTCGGCCTGTTCTTCGCGATCCTCGTATCCACGATGCTGCTGGGGGCGCTGAACTACAACAACAACCCGGCGCTGCTGCTGGCGCTGTTGCTGGGCGCGACCGCGATGGCCAGCCTGATCTTCGCGCACCTGCAACTGGCCGGCCTGCGTGTCGAAGCCTTGTCAGCGGAGCCGGTGCCGGTCGGCACGCCGCTGCGGTTGCATGTCGCGCTCGCCTCGCGCGACGCCCGCGTGCGTCACGGCCTGCGCCTGGACGCAGGCGATGAACACACCTTCGCCATCATGCCGGCGGCCGAAGGCCATGTGGTCGAGCTGTCGTTGCCGACCCGCCGGCGCGGGTGGTACGACCTCGATCGCGTGCGCCTGTCGACCACCCAGCCGTTGGGACTCGCACGCGCCTGGGCCTGGGTGTGGCCCGATGCGCCGCTGCTGGTCTACCCGGCGGCGGAAGTCCAGGGACCACCGCTTCCGCATGCGGACGATGGTGGGACCAGGACGCGGCTGGATCCCGCCGGCGAGGATGTCCACCAGTTGCGCAACTACCGTGCCGGCGACGCGCGACGCGCCATCGCATGGAAACCGTCCGCGCGTCGCGGCCAACTGCTGGTGCGCGACTACGAACAACCGCTGGGTCGCGACATCGACCTGAACTGGGAAGCCCTGGCGACGCTTCCCCACGAGCGACGGATCCAGCGGCTCGCGCACTGGATCGAATCCGCCGAACGCGAAGGCCTGCGTTACCGGCTGCGCGTGCCCGGCCAGCCCGTCCTGGGACCCGCCAGCGGACCCGGGCATCGTCATCTCTGCCTGCGCGCCCTCGCGCTGCTCCCGCATGACGCCTGACGCGCCCACGCTCGACGCCACCAGCCGCCGCTGGACGCTGGTGGCCGCCGGCGCATGCCTGCTGGCCCTGCTGATCCAGTTGCCCGCGCTGCTGGCGACCGGGATCGGCGTCATCGGCCTGGTACTGGCTTGGGCATCCTGGCGCCGCCCACTGCCCGGACTGCTGCGCGCATTGCTGGCGCTGGCGTTGATCGCCGCCGTGATGTCGGTGACCGGCATGCAGTTCGGCCGCGATACCGGCTGCGCCCTGCTCGCCGGCATGCTGGCGATCAAGCCGACGGAAACCCGCACGCTGCGCGACAACCGCAGCCTGCTCGGTTTCGCGCTGTTCGCTCCGTTCGCTGCCTTCCTGCTCGACCAGGGTCCCCTGAGCATGGCACTGGGCCTGGCCAGCGTGCTGTGCGCGCTGGTGGCGCTGCACCGGCTGGCCGATGCGGAGGCGGCGGCACTGGCGGACACCACGCGGCCGCTGCAGCACCTGCGTGCCATCGGAAAACTCGTCGCCCTCGGCGTGCCCCTGGTGCTGGCGGCGTTCTGGTTGTTCCCGCGCTTTCCGTCGCCGTTGTGGGGCGTGCCGGAGCGGGCCTTGTCGAAGCCCGGCCTCAGCGACGACATGTCGCCCGGCACGTATCTCGACCTGATCGCCGACGACACTCCCGCGTTGCGGGTGCAGTTCTTCGGCGCGACGCCGCCCACCTCGCAGATGTACTGGCGGGGGCCGGTGCTGGCCGATTTCGATGGCCGCACCTGGACGCGCAGCGAGCGCCCGTACGACGCGGTGCCCGCCCAGACGACCCGCACGACCGTGGTGTGGGATTACCGGATGGACGTCGAACCCACCGACCGCCGCGACCTGGTGGCGCTGGACCTTCCCACCGCGACCCCGGATGGCGTGCGCACGTCGCGCGACTACAGCATGACGGCCGGCACACCCCTCAATGCGCTGACGCGCTGGCGCCTGCAGTCGTCGGCACCCGTGCGCTTCGAAGCGGAATTGCCGCCGGCACGGCGCCAGCAGGCGCTGCAGCTGCCGGCCGGTTTCAATCCGCGCACGCGTGCGCTGGGGGCCCGATGGCGCCGCGAGGCCGGCAGCAACGACGCCGCCATCGTCGGTCGCGCGCTGCAGTGGATCCGCGCCGAATTCGCGTACACCCTGGATACGCCGTATCCGGGCCGCGATACCGTTGACGAATTCCTCTTCGACCAGCAACAGGGATTCTGCGAGCACTTCAGTTCGTCGTTCGTCTTCCTGATGCGCTCGGCGGGTGTCCCTGCCCGGGTCGTCACCGGATATACGGGCGGCACCTACAACCCGCTGGGAAAGTACTGGATCGTGCGCAACATGGACGCGCACGCCTGGGCCGAAGTGTGGATGCCGCAACGCGGCTGGGTACGCGTGGATCCGACGGCGGCGGTCGCGCCCGAGCGCATCTACGACACCCTGGAGGATCGTCTGGGCGCCACGGGGGCGATGGGTGCGATGGCCAATCTGATCGGCGTCGGCAACCTGGGCCAGGTCGGCGACTGGATGCGCCGCGGCTGGAACGACATGGTCCTGGGCTTCGACGCCAAGCGCCAGGCGCGCCTGCTCGAACGCTTCGGAGCGAAGCAACTGGGGGGAGGCGCGTTGACCGCGCTGTTCGGCATCTTCGCGCTGGCGGCGCTGGCCTGGATGGGCTGGTTGCTGGCGCGTGGCGAGCGCGAACGCGACCCGCTGCTGCGTGCCTGGCACCGGTTGAGCGCGCGCTACGCCCGTATCGGGCTGGGGCGGGAGCCGCACGAGAGTCCGGCGGATTGGGCGCGGCGGGTCGCCGCTAGGCGCCCGCGGGAGGCACAACCGCTGCTTTCGCTCAGCCGCCGTTTCGCCGATGCGCGCTACGCTCCGCCTGAGGGAGACAACCGGGCATTGATTGAAGACCTGCGCCGGCACCGCCCATAAACCCGCTGGAGACTGGCCATGAACCTTCGCTTCGCCATCGTCGTCGCAGCCGCCGCGCTGCTTTCCGCCTGCGCGTCGGCGCCAAAGCCGCTGCAGGGCAGCTTCACCCCGGTCAATCCGCGCGACTCGGTGGGCGCACCGCAGGTGGGCGCTCCGGTGCGCTGGGGCGGCCGCATCATCAGCACGACGCCGGGGCAGAACACGACATGCTTCCAGTTGGTCTCGCGTCCGCTGGGCGGCTCCGGCCGGCCGCTCTCGTCCGCGCCCGACGCCACCGATGGCCGCTTCATCGCCTGTCGCGCCGGCTTCTACGATCCGGCCGTGTTTGCCGAAGGCCGCGAAGTGACCTTCGTCGGCAAGATCGACGGCTATGAGAGCACCCGCATCGGCGACTACGACTACCAACTGCCGCGCGTCGCCGCCGACGTGGTGTACCTGTGGCCGGAGGTGCGCGAAGTCGAAGTGGTCCGTCCCTATCCGTATTACGACCCCTTCTGGGGTCCGCGCTGGGGCCGTTGGGGTTGGTGGTAAGCGACTCCCGGATCCCGCGAACAGAAAAGCCGCTCGATGAGCGGCTTTTTTTTGCGTCCCTCGCGCGGCAACTCAGCCCGGCGTGCCGAATCGTCCCAGCGCGTCTCCGGCCAGCAGGTGCAGATGGATGTGGAACACGGTCTGCCCTCCGTCCTCCCGGCAATTCATGACGATGCGATAGCCGTCCTGTGCGAATCCTTCGCTGCGCGCGTAGCCCGCGGCCGCCATCACCAGCTTGCCGATCAGGTGCGCCTGCTCCGGCCGCACATCGTCGAGCGTCGGAATCGCTTCGTTCTTGGGAATGAAGAGCACGTGCACCGGAGCCTGTGGCGCGATGTCCTTGAAGCCGAGGACCTCGTCGTCCTCGTAGACGATGGTGGCCGGGATCTCGCGACGGATGATCCTGGCGAAAATGGTGTCGGTCATGGGTGTGTGCGTCCTCGTGCGGTCAGGTCATTTCGCTGCGTCCGCCGAACGCATGCGCCAGCGTCCCGCGGTCCACGTATTCCAGTTCGCCGCCCAAGGGCACGCCGTGCGCCAGCCGGCTGGGCCGCACGCCCTGCTGCCGCGCCAGCTGCGCCAGGTAGTGCGCCGTGGCCTCGCCTTCGACGGTGGGATTGGTGGCGATGATGAGTTCGGTGACTTCGCCCTGCGCGAGTCGCGCCGACAACGCATCCAGCCCCAATTCGCGTGGCCCGATGCCGTCCAGCGGCGACAGCCTGCCATGCAGGACGAAGTAGATGCCGCGGTAGCCGGTGGCCTGCTCGATCGCCAGGCGATCCGATGGCGATTCCACGATGCACAACTGGTGGCGATCGCGGCTGCCACTCGCGCAGAGCGTGCAGATCGCGCCCTCGGTGAAATCGCGGCACTGCTCGCAGTGGCCGATGCGCTCCAGCGCCTCGGCCAGCACGCCGGCCAAGCGCTTGCCACCGTCCCGCTCACGGTCGAGCAGGTGGTAGGCCATGCGCTGCGCGGTCTTTTGCCCGACGCCGGGCAGGACGCGCAACGACTCGATGAGCTGTTCGAGCAGCGGACTGGACATGGTCGTTCACTGGAACCGGCTGATCGGCCGCCGCCAGTGGCTCCCGATCGTGATCAGAACGGCAGCTTCATGCCTGGCGGCAACGGCATGCCGGACGTCGCCGCACCCATGCGCGTCTTCGATTCCGCGTCGACCTTGTTGGAGGCATCGTTGAATGCCGCCGCGATCAGATCCTCCAGCATTTCGCCATCGGACAGCAGCGAGGGATCGATGCGTATCTTGCGGCACTCCTTGGCGCCGGTCAGCGTCACGCTGACCATGCCGCCGCCCGCATTGCCGGTGACTTCCAGCTTGGCAAGCTCTTCCTGGGCGCGCTGCAGGTTTTCCTGCATCTTCTGCGCCTGCTGCATCAGTTGGGCGATGTTTCCACGCATGTCGTGATCACTCTTCGTAAGGTCGGATGGAATCCGGGACGAGCCTGGCGCCGTGTTGCTGCATCAGCTGCCGTACGTCCGGGTGGTTCATGAAGGTTTCTTCGGCCACGGTCTGGCGTTCGTCCCGCTGCCGGTGGCTGCGCTCCTTCAGCGTTTCACCATCGTTGGCCTTGGCGGCGAACGCCAGGCGCGGCGCGACGCCGTAGCGGCTGGCGATCGCATCGCCGAGTTCGCCGAGGGTGCGCTCCGAGCGCAGGTAGTCGAAGCCGCCGTCCAGCGCCAGCGTCAGCGTTCCATTGGCGTAGCCGGCGAACGCGACGTTGTCGACCAGTTGCTTGCCGACCCCCTTGAGTCCGCAGCTGCCGGCGAAATGCAGCCAGGTCTCGGCGTCGGTAATCCCGATGTCGGCAGGCATCGACGGCGCAGCCGGCGTCTGGGGAAGTGCGGCTACCGGTTCAGCCCAGGGCGGCGCATCGACGGACGCCGGCGCTGCGGGGCGTGGCGGCGCCGGCATTTCTTCGCGGGCCATCTGTTGCGGGTGCGCTGCAGGCTCGGGCGCGCGCGGCGTACGTGGCGGCATGACGATGTCACCCGAGGCAGGCGAAGCAGCAGACACCTGCGCCTGCGACGTCGCCGGCGCGGACGCCGTCGAAGCGCGCCCTTCTCCGCGCATTTCGCCCGCCTGCGCCGGCCGGAACGCGAGCATGCGCAACACGCTCATCTCGAAGCCCGCGCGGCCGCTGGGCGCCAGGTGGAGATCGCGCCGACCGTTGATCGCCATCTGGTACCAGAGCTGCACCACTTCCGGCCGCAGCTGCCCGGCGAAGGCGTCGATATCGACGCCTTCCGACTCCACGCTGGCCGACGGTACGAGTTGGCGTACCTGGATCCGATGCAGCGCTTCGGCCACGGCATCGAGGACACCGGCCCAGTCGGGCGAGAATTCGGCCAGCCTGGCCACGACCTGCAACAGCGTGTCGCCGTCGCCCTGCGCCAGCGCCGCCAGCATCGCGTCCACCTGGGTGCGATCCACCGTACCCAGCATGGTGCGCACGCCGTCGTCGCGGAGGGCGCCGCCGGCATAGGCGATCGCCTGGTCGAGCAGCGAGAGCCCGTCGCGCAGCGAACCGTCGGCGGCACGCGCGAGTTGCGCGACGGCGCCGGCATCCGCGTCGATGGCCTCGGCGCCCAGGATCTTGGTGATCTGCCCGCGGATTTGCTCCTCGTCCAGGCGCTTCAGGTTGAATTGCAGGCAGCGCGACAGCACGGTGACCGGCAGCTTTTGCGGATCGGTGGTCGCCAGCAGGAACTTCACGTGCTCCGGCGGCTCTTCCAGCGTCTTCAGCAGCGCATTGAACGCCGCCTTCGACAGCATGTGCACTTCGTCGATCAGGTAGACCTTGAACTTGCCGCGCGACGGCATGTACTGCGCGTTCTCGATCACCTCGCGCACGTCGTCCACGCCGGTGTTCGACGCCGCGTCGATCTCCAGCAGGTCGATGTAGCGGCCGGCGTCGATGTCCAGGCAGGCCGGGCACTGGCCGCAGGGATCGGCGCTGGTGCCCTTCTCGCAGTTCAGCGACTTGGCGAAGATGCGGGCGATCGTGGTCTTGCCGACGCCACGCGTGCCGGTGAACAGGAAGGCGTGGTGCACCCGGCCGCTGTCCAGCGCATTGGTCAGCGCACGGACCACGTGTTCCTGGCCCACCAACTCGGCGAAACGCTTGGGGCGCCACTTGCGGGCGAGGACGAGGTAGGACATGCCGACATTGTGCCACGCCCCGCAACCCCGGCCTCCGCAACCACGTGCCGCGCCGGCTTCGCTTGTGGTCGCCCCCCTGCGAAGGCTAGAATTCACGCCCCTGAAAGCGGCCGTACGCTGCGTTCAGGTCCCGGAGAGGTGTCCGAGCGGTTGAAGGAGCACGCCTGGAAAGTGTGTAAGCGTCTAAACCGCGCTTCGGGGGTTCGAATCCCCCTCTCTCCGCCAGTTTCATCGCGTCCCGCCAAGGGATGACGGCGAACCGCGCTCCGGCGCGGTTTCGTTTCTATGGTGGCCCCGTCGGCCCCTCGCGACGCTAGATTGAAAATCCCGCCAGGGCCGGAAGGCAGCAACGGTATCGATCGATGCGGGCGCCGAGGTCAGCCGGCGGGGCTACCGCCTTTTCCGGCACGGGCCATTCACTGATGCCTGCCGTTGCGACGGCAGCATTGCCATCGGCGCGGATGTACCGCGGGGCGCGGCAGCAACGGTATCGATCGATGCGGGCGCCGAGGTCAGCCGGCGGGGCTACCGCCTTTTCCGGCACGGGCCATTCACTGATGCCTGCCGTTGCGACGGCAGCATTGCCATCGGCGCGGATGTACCGCGGGGCGCGGCAGCAACGGTATCGATCGATGCGGGCGCCGAGGTCAGCCGGCGGGGCTACCGCCTTTTCCGGCACGGGCCATTCACTGATGCCTGCCGTTGCGACGGCAGCATTGCCGTCGGCGCGGATGTACCGCGGGGCGCGGGCTAATCCGCGACGATGCCGAGCGCATCCGGTTCGCGGCCGGTGACCCAGTAGTCGATCACCTGCCAGCGTTGCGTATCGATCACCGCGATCCTGTCGCCGCCGCTGATCGCCACGTAGGCGCGCGGACGATCGGCAGCGACCACCACGCCGATCGGCAGCGCCGCATTGCCCAGCATCGTAGGCTGGTAGTCCATGTCGTCGCGCGACAGGGAGACGGTGGCCACCGGCACCTTGGTGCGTGCATTGAACACGGCCAGCGTCGCGGCACGCGCGTTGGTCACGAATGCCGATGTGCCGTCGGCGGAAAACACCACGCGAATCGGGAATCCCTTGCTGCTCATGCGGCGCTTGACCGCGAGCGTTCGTGGATCGTGCACGGTGAGCGTGCCGTCCTCGCGGTTGGTGACCCAGACTTCGGCGCCGTCCGGCCGCACGGCAACGCCCTCCGCGCCCTTGCCTGCCGGCCGCTCGACGATCTTCGTGCCGGTCTGCAGGTCGATCCGGCTCAGCGTGCCCGCCTGGATCTTGGTGAGGTAGGCGACCTGCCCGTCCGGCGATACCGCGACCATGTGGCCGGTGCCGCTTCCCACATCAATCACGCGTTCGATCTCGCCCGTTTCCACCTCCACGACCAGCAGGCTGGCCGACGCTTCCGTGGTCACCAGCACGCGGCGGCCATCGGGAAGGAAGCGCAGTCCGTGCGGGGCGCCATGCTGCCCGAGGTCGATGGTGCGCGTCGGCCTGCCGTCCACCAGATCCAGCACCGACAGCGAACTGCGCGACCTGGCATTGCCGTAGTTCGTCACCACCGCCATCCGGCCATCCGGCGCAACCGCGATCTCGTGCGGTGCCTCGCCGGTGCGGAACTCACCGATCCTGCGTCCATCGCGCAACGACAGCCGCCAGACCGTATCCGCAGACTTGTTGCCGACCAGCAGTTCCGCTGCACGGGCGGGCGTATGCGCCATCACTTCCAGTCCGGCAAGCGATGCCGCGAACAGGAACCACCGCAGCGCGCTCATGCATTCTCCGCCATCGGATGCAGCCAGTCCGCGTCGCCTTCCCGGTAGTGCTCGCGCTTCCAGATCGGCACGCGTTGCTTCACCTCGTCGATGATGTAACGGCAGGCATCGAAGGCCGCGCCACGATGCGCCGCGCTCACGCCGACCCAGACCGCCAGGTCGCCAACGGCCAGCGTGCCCACGCGGTGCGCGCAACATGCGTCGACCACGTCGAAGCGCGCCTTCGCTTCCGCAACGATGCGCTCGCCTTCGCGCTCGGCCAGCATCGTGTAGGCCTCGTAATCGAGGCCATCGACTGCGCGCCCGGCGTGGTGGTCGCGCACCCAGCCTTCGAAGCTGGCGTATCCACCCGCACGCGGGTCGAGCACGCACGCGCGCAATTGTTCAAGGTCCAGCGGCGTTGCGAGCACATGGAAAGCTGGCATGCTCAGCCTCCGCTCACGGGTGGGATGAAGGCGATCTCGCTGCCTGCCACCGGCGCGTCACGCCAGCGTGCGAACTCGCCATCCACCGCCACCCGCAGGTGTTCGCGAGGCCAGTCGAGTCCGTGCCGCGCGCGCGCTTCGTCGTATACGCCGGCCAGGTCGACCGCGGCCGTGGACACCGTTTCGCTGGCGCGGCCGACGCGCTCGCGCAGGCTGGCGAAATAGAGCAGCGTCACCGTCGCCATCACACCTGCCCCACGTCGCGCTTGCCGCCGCGTTTCCCCAGCAGTTTCGCCGGTCCCAGCACGATCGCGTGCGAGAGCGCCTTGCACATGTCGTACACCGTCAATGCAGCGACCGTGGCGCCGGTCAGCGCCTCCATCTCCACGCCGGTACGGTGCACGGTAAGCACATGGCAGTCGATGCGCAGCGTGGTGTCGCCGTCCCAGTCGATCGCCAGCCGACAGCCGTCGATCGGCAGCGGATGGCAGAACGGAATCAGCTCGTGCGTGCGCTTCACCGCCATGGTGCCGGCGATGATGGCGGTCTCCACGATGCCGCCCTTCGCGCTGCGCAGGCCGTTGCGCTTCAGCTGGCGCGCGACCTCGGCAGGGAAACGCACGCGGCAGGTCGCGATGGCTTCGCGGGGCGTCGCCACCTTGCCGGACACGTCGACCATGGCCGGTCGACCGTGGGCATCCAGATGGGTCAGGGTCTTGCGAGGCATGTGGATCCTGAAAGCTTCAACCGCCGATAAGATACATCTCGACGCGCCGCCGGTCCCGCACTTCCGCCGAGCCACGCAGCTCGCTGTAGCGGTCGCCGCGCCGTTCCCACAATCCGCCCACATGCGCAGCGAGCGCCGTTTCGCCGTCGGCTATCGCGGCACGCAGATCGGTGCCTTCGGAAGCGAACAGGCAGGTGAACAAGCGCCCGTCGGCGGAGACGCGCGCCCGATGGCAATCGCCGCAGAACGGCGTGCTGACGGAACTGACGAAGCCCACCTCGCCCTTGCCATCGTCGAACCCGTAACGCTCGGCCACTTCGCCACGGTATTCCGCCTGCAACGGGTGCAGCGGCCAGCGCGCTCCGATCGCATCGCGGAGCACCGACGACGGCACCATGCGATCCATGCGCCAGTCGTTGCTGCTCCCCACGTCCATGAATTCGATGAAGCGCACGACATGGCCGGTCCCGCGGAAACGCTCGACCAGCGGGATCACCTGATCCTCGTTGACGCCGCGCTGCACGACCGCATTGATCTTGAGCCGCGAGAACCCGGCCGCCATCGCGGCATCGATGCCGGCCAGCACATCGCCCACCTGTCCGCGCCGGCCCGACATCTCGGCGAACACCCGGGGATCCAGCGCATCCAGGCTCACGGTGATGCGCCGCAAGCCGGCCTCGTGCAGCGCCTGCGCCTGCTGCGCAAGCAGCATGCCGTTGGTGGTCAGGGCGATGTCTTCCAGATCGGGAATCGCCGCGAGCCGACCGACCAGCTCGGGCAGGCGCTTGCGCAGCAGCGGCTCGCCGCCGGTCAGCCGCAGCTTGCGCGTGCCCAGCCGGACGAAGGCACGCACCAGGGTTTCGATTTCGTCGAACGACAGCCGCTGCGACGCGTCCGTTCCGTAATCCTCGGGCACGCGGTCGGCCGGCATGCAGTAGCCGCAACGGAAGTTGCACGCATCGATCACCGACAGGCGCAGGTCGTGCAGCGGACGCCCCAGCCGATCCTGCGGCAGCGTGATGGCGTTCACGGCAGAACGGTCGGCAGCGGGTCGACCAACGGAAGGCCATCCCCCGCCGCCGCGACGCGATGGCCGCGCGCGCGCAAGGCCTTCGCTTCTTCCATGCCGGCGTAGTGGTACAGCACGCAGCGTGCCAGCAACGCCGAGGAATACTCGCGTTCCAGGTCGTCGATACCGCTGTGCGAGGGATTGCCATGCAGCGCGCAGTCGTGCGCGATCACCTCGCCGGCGTCGGCGTGGCGCGCAAGCATCTCGGGGATCGGGCGCGTATCGCCGGTCCACACCACGCTGCCCGGCAGGCGCAGGCCGAACGCAGTGTCGGGCCAATGGTGGCGCACCGGGAACGCCTCCAGCCGCTGGCCGTCATGCCAGAACGCATCGCCCACCGGAATCAGCTGGAAGGCGTCCCAGAAGTTCGCGCCGCCCTCGGCCAGCACGTTCGGATAGCTGGCGATGCGCTGGTGCAGCAGCGGCACCAGCGGCGCCGGCACGTACAGGCGGACCTTGCCACGTCGCGCCGCATCGAAGTAGCTGGCCACGAACAGCCTTTCCATGCCGGCGACATGATCCAGGTGCAGGTGGGTGATGAACACGGCCTCGGGCATGCCGCCGTAACGGGCCTGATATGCCGTCAGCCCTTCTCCGCCGCAGTCGATCGTCAGCCACGGCGCGCCATCCCGCTCCAGTGTCGCCATCGACGAACCCAATTCGACCGCCCCGGCATTGCCCACGCCCAGGAAGCGCAACGTCCAGCCCATGTCAGTAACCCCGCGACCAGGCGTGGTCGTAGGCACGGCGGAGCTGGGCGAAGTCGTGCCCCACCTCGTCCTCGCTGCGCGCGCCGCGCAGCTTGAGCAGCGAACGCCGCAGCCGCGCGAGGTTCTGTTCGCGCCAGGCCGTGGCGGGAATGCGCAACCGGCCACGGTCGAAATCGATCAGCCAACCATGCCCGCTTCCATCGAACAGGATGTTCTGCGCATTGAGGTCGGCATGGTCCAGGCCTGCACGATGGAACCGGGCGATCAGCCGTCCCGTGCTTTCCCACGGCGCGTCGCCCTGGGCCTGCGCAGCGATGTCGGCCAGCGTGCGCACCTCCATCAGCCGTTCCACCAGGATGGAGGCGCGATAGAACATGCCATCGCGCACATAGCTGGCTGCCACCGGGCGCGGCACCGGCAGGCCACGCGCCAGCAGCGCACGCGTCAGGCGGAATTCGGCGAAACTGCGGGTCTTGTCCGGCCCGTGCCACAGGTAGCGGTCCCGGCTGAAACGCGCCGCCAGCCCGCCGCGCCGATACTGGCGCAGCACGCATTGGCTGGACGGCGCCTCGATGAACCAGGCGCTGCCGCGACCGCCACTGTCCACCGGGCGGGCACGCTCGCCCCACTTCTCCGGCGAGAACCAGTCCGGATCCGCTTGCCGCAGGTGTTTGCGGTCGAACAGAATCGCACCGTATCCGCTGCCTTCGCGGAACGGCGTCAGGGATTCCGAGGCGTCAAAACCGACCATTCAGCGAGTCTAACAACACTTGTCCACGATTCCCCATTCACTCTGCCTGCTGCGCCTGTCCGCCCTCGGCGACGTGACCCATGTCGTGCCGCTCGTGCGCACGCTGCAGCGGCACTGGCCGCATCTGCAGCTGCACTGGGTGATCGACAAGGGCGGCTTCAAGCTGCTCGAGGGTCTCGACGGCGTGACCTTCCACACCTACGACAAGAAGACCGGACTGGCCGGCATGCGCGCACTGCGCCGCGAACTGCCGGATGGCCGATTCGATGCGCTGCTGCAGATGCAGGTGGCCCTGCGGGCCAACCTGCTGTCGGCCTTCATCCCCGCGCGGCGTCGGATCGGCTACGACCGCCGCCGCTCGAAGGACCTGCACGGACTGGTCGTCAACGAGCGCATCCCCGATCGTCCAGGCATCCACGTCCTGGACGCGATAGGCAGCTTCTGCGAACCCCTCGGCCTGCGGCAGACGGAGGTGGTGTGGGACCTGCCCGTGCCTGCCGATGCGCACGCGTGGGCGGCGGCGCAGTGGCCCGGCGATGGCCAGCGCACGCTGGTGATTTCGCCCTGCTCCAGCCACGTGCGCCGCAACTGGTATGCCGACCGCTACGCGGCGGTCGCCGACCACGCGGCGGCGCAGGGCTGGCGTGTGGTGCTGTGCGGCGGACGCAGCGAGCTGGAACGCCAGACCGCAGACGCCATCAGCGCCGCGATGTGGGCGCCCGTGCTGGACCTGGTCGGCAAGGACACGCTGAAGCAGTTGCCGGCGCTGCTGGCACGTGCCGACCTGGTGATGACGCCCGACTCCGGCCCGATGCACATCGCCAATGCCATGGGCAGCGCGGTGCTGGGCCTGCATGCCGCCAGCAATCCGCTTCGCAGCGGCCCGTATTCCAGCGTGCGCTACTGCGTGGATCGCTACGATGCGGCCGCGCGCCGCTACAAGGGCAGGCCGGCGGACGAACTGGCATGGGGCGCCAAGATCGAGCACGACGGCGTGATGGAACTGGTCACCGTGGACGACGGCATCGCCGCGTTCGAACGGCGCCGGAGCGACCTCGCGGATTGAGCGCGGCGCGTCAGGGTGCGCCGGCGGCGCGGTAGTCCTGGTAGGACTTCTCTTCCACGTAGCTGGACCCCAGCGCCAGGTTGATGGCCTTCTTGATGCGGGCGCGCTCGTCATTCTCGAGGTAGACGCTGCGGGCGAGGCGCACGAAGTCGCCATCGAACGCCTGCGCCTTCTCCTTCAAGCGCACGTCGTCCTCGATCACCCACAGGCGCTCGTTGACGGCCTTCAGCTGTGCGCGCAGTTCGACGATGTCGTGGCCGGCCACCGGATGCGCCATCCAGGTCTTCTCCAGCGCCGCAAGCTCATCGCGCACATGGGCCAGCTTGGCGGGGTCGCTCATCCGCTCGGACTTGATCTGCAGGATGGCGATCTTGTCCAGCAACTCACCGAACGACACGGGGACGAGGATCTCGGACATGGAGGGCTCCGGCGAAAGACGGCCATTCTAGGCGTTGCCGCCGCAGCGGGCACCCGCACGCACGCAGGTCGTCGAAAACACAAAAGCCCGCATCGCTGCGGGCTTCCGGGCTTGATCTGGCGGAGAGGGAGGGATTCGAACCCTCGATACGCTATTAACGTATGCCTGATTTCGAGTCAGGTACATTCAACCACTCTGCCACCTCTCCAGTGGTCCCGGGCTTCCCCGGGGGCGTGAATGATACGTGGCCGGCCGCATCCGGACAAGCGCGGCACGCCGCAGGTACCGCTTCTTCGCATCACCTGGCCTCCACGTCGATGAATCCTGACGGGCGCCACGGGTGCCATCCGCTTGTCCGATGTCCTGTTCGACCGGATCATTGCGTATGACCGGATAGGAAAAAAACGTCCGCACAGACAGGGCACCATGATCGAATTCGGCCACATCTCCCACGTCGGCCTCAGGCGCGAGCTGAACGAAGACACCTACTACGGCGACAGCGAGCTGGGCCTGTGGCTGGTGGCCGACGGCATGGGTGGCCATGCCTGCGGCGAGGTGGCCAGCGCGCTGGCGCGCGAGACCATCGTGCGCGAGATCCGTGACGGCACCCCGCTCGCGCAGGCGATCCGCATCGCCGACGAGGAGATCATCCGTACCTCCCGCCGCCGCAACGACACGCTGCCGATGGGGACCACCGTCGTGGCCGCGCGCATCCAGGGCAACCGCTTCGAGGTGGCCTGGGTCGGCGACAGCCGCGCCTACCTGTGGCGCGAAGGCCACCTGGCCCAGTTGAGCCAGGACCACAGCTACGTGCAGGAACTGATCGCACAGGGCGCCCTGACCAGCGAGCAGGCCCGCACGCATCCGCACCGCAACGTCGTCACCCAGGCACTGGGGGTGACCGACCCCAACCACCTCAATGTGGAAACGATGACCGGCGAGTTGCGCCCCGGCATGCAACTGCTGCTGTGCAGCGACGGCCTGACCGAAGAGGTGGACGATCCCAGCATCGCCGCCACGCTCAAGCACGACGACTGCAGCGCGCAAGAGTGCGTGGATACGCTGATCGCGGCGGCACTGGACGGAGGCGGCTCGGACAACGTCACCGCCATCCTGGTGCGTTGCCACTAAGCCACTGCGGCCTGGTCAGCCGGCCTCAAGCACCGGCGGGTCCCACAGGCAGCGGCCGCCTGCCTTCTTACGCAACGTGGCAAGGCGGGCCTCGTGTGCCGCCAGTTCCTCACTGGATGGCTGCACCCGGGGACGGGCACCGGCCGCCGCTGCGTCGAACTGATGCACGACCACGGCAGTGGCGCCGCTGGACGACTCTTCCGCGCCGCCAAAGCCGATTTCGCGCTGCCCGGCCGTCAGGTTGAGATAGACATCGCACAGCAGCTGGGCGTCCAGCAGCGCGCCGTGCAGTTGCCGGTGGGTATTGTCGACACCCAGGCGCTTGCACAGCGCATCCAGTGAATTCCGCTGCCCGGGAAACCGTTGCCGCGCCAGCAGCAGCGAATCCTCGACCGTGACCCGGTCGGCCAGGCGCCCGTACTGCTCGCCAAGCCGCGACAGTTCGTAGTCGAGGAAGCCGACGTCGAACGCCGCGTTGTGGATGATCAGTTCGGCACCGTCGATGAACGCCAGGAACTCGTCCGCGATCGTCGCGAACAAGGGCTTGTCCGACAGGAACTCCAGGCTGAGGCCGGTGACTTCCGCCGCACCCTGTTCGAATTCGCGTTGCGGATTGATGTACTGGTGGTAGGTCCGCCCGGTCGGGCGCCGCTCCATCAGCTCCACGCAGCCGATTTCGACGACGCGGTTGCCCTTCTTCCACTCCAGGCCGGTGGTTTCGGTGTCGAGGATGATCTGGCGCATCAGGCGGCTTCCTTGGGGAGGTGCAGGTGGAACAGGTCCACCGCATGTTCGATGGCGGGGAGCACGATCATTCTGTCGAATTCGAATCCCAGTTTCTGCAACAGGCCGATCGAGGCCGCGTTGTCGGGGTTGACGATGGCATGCAGGCGGGCAATGCCAAGGCGGCCGGTGGCGTCGGCGATGACCGCGCGCGCTGCCTCAATCGCGAAGCCCTGACCCGCATGCGCAGGCAGCAGCGCATAACCCAGGTCGGGACCATCCAGGCCGTCGCGACGCACCAGCCCGCAATTGCCGATCAGCGCACCGGTATCCTTGCGCCGGATCGCATACATGCCGAACCCATGCTGCGCGTAACTGCGAAGTGCGCCATTGCGCAGGTAATCGCGCGCCTGCTGCAGCGTCCGTACGCCACGGTCGGCGATATGGCGGATGAAAGCGGGGTCGTTGAGCAACTCCAACATGAGTGCCACATCGGCATCGTCGCGATCGGACATCGCGTGCAGCTGCAGGCGGGACGTCTCGGCGATGAGTTGGCCAGGCGCCATCGCCAGCGTCACGCCACCGCTCCATTGCGGAAACGCACGGCCGCGTTGCGCGCCAGCACGTCGACACGCTCGTTGTCGGGGTCGCCGTTGTGGCCCTTGACCCATTTCCAGTCGATGCGGTGGCGGCCGGTGGCGGCGTGCAGGCGCTCCCAGAGGTCGCGGTTCTTCACGGGGTCGCCGCCTGCGGTCTTCCAGCCGCGCCGCACCCAGCCCGGCATCCATTCGGTGATGCCCTGGCGGACGTACTGCGAATCGATGTGCAGCGTGACCTCGCACCCTTCGGTCAGCACCTCCAGCGCCGCGATGGCCGCCATCAGCTCCATGCGGTTGTTGGTGGTCTGCGCCTCGCCGCCGACCACTTCGCGCTCCTTGTCGCCATAGCGCAGGAGGGCTGCCCAGCCTCCCGGGCCGGGATTGCCCAGACAGGAGCCGTCGGTATGGATGCTGATGTGTTTCATGAATCCTCTTGTTCTACAACGTCAGGCGGCGGGCGCGGTGCGCCACGCACGCCGCATGGGCGCGGGCGGGATGAGGCTGGCCACGCGCTTCTCTGCTTCGAGCAGGCGCGCGGCGCGGAAAGACGCCGGTCCATGCCCTGGCGCCTCGGGCACGCCCCGCCAGACCGGCCCGTAATGCAGGACATGCTCGGACATCACCAGGCCGGCCGCCGCCAGTTGCAGGCGCCACTGTGGCAGGGCGCGCGGCACCAGCCCGGCCCCGCGCCAACGCAGCCGGTACGGGCTCCACGGGTTCAGGACGAACAGCCACAGGCGGCCGCCCGGCTCCAGGATCCGGGAGCACTCCTGCAACAACGGTTGCGGATCGCCCGCCTCCAGCACGTGCTGCAGCACGATCACACCCACGGATTCGGTGGGCAGTGGCAGCGGCAATCCGCACCGGACATGGCCAGCCAGGCGATGCGAACCCGCCGTCGCCCGCAGCCGAACGCCCCGCGTCGCCGGGGCGCTGGCCGTCTGGAACGGCGTGTCGCCACCCTCCGGCGACACCCACAGCCAAGGCTGTGGCGTCCGGCTGGTGAGCGCCTGGCTGACGCGGGCATGTTCGGAGGCGAGGATCGGCCCACCGTGGTCGGACCCGAACCACGCCAGGGCATCGGGTTGACGGGTAAACGCGAACGCAGGCATGTTCGGATTGTAGAGGACGCCGCCCCCGGGCGTCCGTCCCCCGCCCGGAGCCGTACCCCCGATGCGCCTGCTCGCCCTGCCTGCCTTCGAGGACAACTACATCTGGGCGCTCGTCGACGACGACGGCGACGCACTGGTGATCGATCCGGGCGATGCGGCGCCCGTCCTGGCGGCCACCGGCAACGGCCTGTGGCCGGCAGCCGTGCTGGTCACCCACCACCATGCCGATCACGCGGGAGGCATCGCGGCCCTGCGCTCCCGCTGGCCGACCTTGCCGGTCTTCGCACCCGAGGACGACCGCATTCCCGAGGCAACCGGCCGCGTCGGCGATGGCGACGTCGTACAGGTGAAACACTGGCGGCTCTCGGTGCTCGCCGTCCCGGGACACACGCGCAGCCACGTCGCCTTCCACGGAGGCAGCCTCGACGGACCACCGCATCTGTTCTGCGGGGACACCTTGTTCAGCCTGGGCTGCGGGCGCCTGTTCGAGGGGACGCCTGCCGAGATGCTCGCGTCGCTGGAGCGCCTGGCCGCGCTGCCACCCTCGTCGCTGGTCTGCTGCGGCCACGAGTACACGCTGGCGAACGGCGCGTTCGCCAGCGTCGTGGATCCGCACAACGTGGCCTTGCGCGAACGCATCAAGGAGGTCCATGCGATGCGCCAGGCTGGTCGCCCCTCGCTGCCGGTCACGCTGGCCAGCGAAGCCGCGACCAATCCGTTCCTGCGGGTGGACAGCGATGCCGTACGCGCAGCCGTGACCCACCGGCTGGGTCGCCCACCGGCCGACCGGGTGGAGGCGTTCGCCACCCTGCGGCAGTGGAAGAACGATTTCCGCGCATGAGCCGGTGCCGCCGACGTCATCTCGCCTTGCTGGCAGCGGGATTTGTCCTCGCCCCGCCGACGGCATTCGCCTTCGATCCGCCCGCCCCTGCGACCACGCAGGTCGCGCCGGCGACGCCACCGATCGATCCGGGCACCCTCCCTGCCACCCACCAGCGGAGCGGGCTGGAAATCTACCAGCGCTTCCGCGATGGACTGGCGGATCCGGAGTGCGACAGCCAGGCCACGAACGGGCGCTGGAAGCAGCATTTCAGCCATGCGCCCGGCCAACTCGCGCGCGCCGAGGACGACGTGCTGCCCCTGTTCGGCTACGTGGTCGACGCCCTGCGCGAAGCGCACCTGCCAACCGAGTTCGCCCTGATCCCGTTCGTCGAAAGCGGCTACAAGCCGGGCGCACGCAACGCCCAGGGGCCGGCGGGACTGTGGCAGTTCATCGGCATCACCGCGCGGAACCACGGCGTGCCCATGCGCGAAGGCTACGACGGCCGGCTGTCGCCCGTGGATTCCACCCAGGCCGCCGTCCGCTACCTGAAAACCCTGCATGGCATGTTCGGCGGCGACTGGCGGCTGGCCGTGATGGCCTACAACGCCGGCGAGTACCGCGTACTGCAATCGATGCGTCGCGCCGGCATGAACGCCCGGAATGCGCGACCGGCAGAACTGCCGGGACTGTCCGGCATCACCTACGCGTACGTGGAGAAACTGCACGCGCTGGCCTGCATCTTCCAGCAGGCCGACGATCGCGACGCCTGGCTCAAGCAGATGGATCGTCCGGTGCCGCGCCTGGCGGCGCATGTCCTGCCCGGCGATGCGACGCTCGAGGCGTGGGCCGGCGCACGGCAACAGCCAGCGGCACTGCTCAAGCGCCTCAACCCTGCCCTCGCCGGCCGTTTCAGCCGGGCCGGCCAACCGCTTCGCCTGCTGGCGCCGAGCGCAGGCGTCGACGACATGGGCGTGCCACCGACGGCCTCCGGCACGCCAGCGCCGGCACGGCCGGACGCGCACGGGGACACCTCCCCGGCCGCACGCACACATACCGTCAAGAGCGGCGACTCGGCCTGGACCATCGCCCGCCGCTACGGGATCTCCCCGACACGCCTGCTGCAGATCAACGGCCTCGACGCGAATGCCGTGTTGCGACCCGGCACGAAATTGAAGCTGGACGACGAGCCGCACTGAGTTCCGCACGCGGCAGCCGCAAAAAAGAATCCCGCCTGGTGGCGGGATTCCGTATCAAACCATGTCGCTTGGATCAGAGCCGCTCTTCGAACACCTTCACCTTGAAGCGCTTGCGCAGTGCATCCACGTACGCCTGCGTCGCGATGCCGCCGTTGAGTTGGACCAGCTGTTGCTGCATGGTCGCGCGCTCTTCGGCGGGCATATCCGCGATCGCCCCATCGTTCACCTTGTTGACGGTGAAGATCGCATAGGCGCCATTGCCCAGCGCCACCTTGCCTGCGACCACCTTGCCGTCCGCCGGACGGCCTGCCGCGAAGATGGCTTCATTGGATTCCGCCGTCGGCATCGGCATGCCACGGCGCAAGCCCGGCAGTTCGTTGAAACGCAGGCCTTCAGCGGTGGCGATCGTCGCCAGCGACTCACCCTTCTGCACGCGGGCGATCAGCGAATCCGCCGCTGCCTGCGCGGCCTTTTCCTGCCTATCCGCACGGATGGCCAACACCACGGCATCGCGCGCCTTGTCGAGCGGCAGCGCCTGTTCGGGCGTGTGCTGGGAAACGCGGATGACCACGCTGTGGTTCGGCGCTATCTCGATCGGATCGCTGATGGTGCCGTCCTGCACCAGGGTGTCGGAGAACGCCGCGCGCAGCACCGCCGGCATCATCGCGATGCCCTGCGGCTGGTCGCGCGAGAACGGTCCGACCTTCTGCAGCGGCAGACCGGTGGCTTCCGCCGCCGGCGCAAGCGCCGTCGGATTCTTCAGCGTTTCGTTGACCACACGGCCCGCCAGTTCGTTGAACGCCCGCTCGCGCTCGCCGTTGGCTTCCTCCGCCGCCAACTCGCCGCGCACTTCGTCGAAGCTGCGGCCGGTGCCGGGCTTGATCTGCTTGAGCTGCAGCACGTGGTAACCGAAGTCGCTCTTGACCGGGCCACGGATCTCGCCGGCCTGCATCGCGAACGCGGCATCCTCGAACGGCTTGACCATCGAGCCGTCCTTGGCGAACGCCGGCAACTCGCCGCCGGAGTCCTTCGAACCAGGATCCTCCGAATTCGCACGCGCCAATGCGGCGAAATCAGCCCCTTCGCGCGCCTGCCTGGCCAGTGCGGCGGCCTTCTCTTCGGCCTTCTTCTGGGTAGCGGCATCGGCGCCCGCATCGGCCGCGATCAGGATATGCGCCACGACGCGCTGTTCCGGCGACATGAAGCGCGACTTCTCCGCTTCATAGCGCTTGCGCAGCGCGGCTTCGTCGGCCGCCGCAGCGACGGGCAACGCCGAACCATCGATGTCCAGGTATTCCAGCGAGACCTGCTCGGGCTGCTTGAAGTCGTTCTTGTGCCCGTCGTACCACGCCTTGATCTGCGCCTCGCTGACCGGCGCCGTGTCTTCGGCCACCGGCGGCAACAGCGCGATGCCGATGTCGCGCGTCTCGCCCAGCAATTTCCACATGCGCGCCTGTTCGTTCTCGGTGACGAAATCGGATTCACCGATCGCCTGCGGCACCAGCATCATGCGCAGGCGCTCGCGCTGCTGCGCCTCGAACTGGAGCGGCGAGATCGCCGGCATCTGCGACGACAGCAGCAACTGGTACTGCTCGGCGCTGAACTTGCCGTCGACCTGGAACGCCGGCTCGCTTGCGATCATCTTCTGCACGGCCGCGTCGCCCACGACGATGCCAGTGCGCTTCGCACCCAGCGCCAGCACCTTCTGATCGATCAGCTGCTCCAGCACCTTGCGCTTGTTGTCGACGCTTTCGAAGTCGCGCGGATCGAACGCATCCCCCAGCGCCTGGCGCTGCTGCTGGCGAGCCTGTTCGAAAGCCGCACGGAAATCCTCCTGGGTGACCTCTTCGCGCTGCCACAGCGTCGACACCGGCCACCACTGCGGCGCGGATTCCCACCACGTCGGCGGCGCCTCCACGAGCGCCACGTCGCCGGCGGTGCCGCCGGTGACATATTCGTTCACGCCCACGAAGGCGAACGGGATGATCAGCAGACCGAGGACCAGGCTGGCGACCCAGCCGGAGGTTTTGTCGCGGAGTTTCTGCAGCATGTGCGCACGGACCCGAATTCGTTCAGCCGCGCAGTTTAGCGCGCCCGGGCAGCGCCGTCTCGCCACCCGGCGGATGCCCGGCGATCGAAACGAGGTCGCCGCGCTGCGGATGAATGGGAGAGGCGCACAGCAAAAAGCCCGCTTTCGCGGGCTTCTTGGGTGAAATGGCGGAGTGGACGGGACTCGAACCCGCGACCTCCGGCGTGACAGGCCAGCATTCTAACCGACTGAACTACCACTCCGCGCTGAGACGAACATTGTAAGACGATTTGAGCGTTTTCCGCTAGACCATCCGACAATTTTTTGATTCTGCATCGCCCCGATGTGGTGGGTGCTGAGGGTTTCGAACCCCCGACCCTCTCCGTGTAAGGGAGACGCTCTACCGCTGAGCTAAGCACCCGGGTGATCGCACCCTGCCATCGGCAGCGAGTCGATTAGTTTACGGCATCCTTCAGGGCTTTGCCAGCCTTGAACGCGGGGTTCTTGGACGCCTTGATCTTGATGGTGTCGCCGGTCTTCGGGTTGCGGCCCGTACGGGCGGCGCGCTTGCGGACCTGGAAAGTGCCGAAGCCGACCAGCGTCACGGTGTCGCCCTTCTTGAGGGCCTTGGTGACGCTGGAGATGACGGCGTCGACGGCGCGGCCGGCTTCGGCCTTGGACACTTCAGCTTCGTCGGCGACGGCATCGATCAATTCGGTTTTGTTCATTGCGTAACTCCCTGTGCGGCACAACCGCGGAATGAGTGACCGGAACCTCGGGCTTCACTTGCCTCACGGGAACCGGTCGTTATGTCCACGCGCATCGAGGCACTGCCACGTGCATGCGGGTGACGCCGTTATACCAGTGCAAAAAATGCCACGCAAGCCGCAAACCCTGTAATGAAGCGGGTTTCAGAGCGATGACAGGCACTACGTGTCACATCGCTCAATGCTTCACGCCCGGCTGCTGCGACCCTTTGCCGCGCTCCTTCTTGGCCGCGGGCACCGCGCGTTCGCCACCGCCATCGGCGGGCACGGGTGCCAATGGCCGCTCCAACGCGAGATCGAGGACCTCATCGATCCACTTCACCGGCACGATCTTCATGCCTTCGGTGACATTCGCCGGAATATCGGCCAGATCCTTCTTGTTCTCGTCCGGAATGATGACGGTCGTGATACCGCCGCGCAGGGCGGCGAGCAACTTCTCCTTGAGGCCCCCGATCGCGGTGACGCGTCCACGCAGCGTGATCTCGCCCGTCATGGCGACATCGGCGCGCACGGGATTGCGGGTGAGTGCCGACACCAGCGCCGTTGCCATCGCGATGCCCGCACTCGGCCCGTCCTTCGGCGTCGCGCCATCGGGCACGTGCAGGTGCACATCGTGCTTCTGCAGGAACTCCGCATCCACGCCAAGGCTGGTCGCACGGCTGCGCACCACCGACAGCGCCGCCGAGCCGGACTCCTTCATCACGTCGCCCAACTGGCCGGTCAGCAGCATGCCGCCCTTGCCGGGGACCAACGCAACTTCGATCTGCAACAGATCGCCGCCGACCTCGGTCCACGCCAGGCCGGTCACCAGGCCGATCTCGTTCTGCTCCTCCGCGCGGCCGAAGTCATAGCGCCGCACACCTGCGTATTTCTCGAGGTTCTTCGAGCCGACCTGCATCGCCGCTGCTTTCTTCCTGGCGGGCTTCGGGCCGGCCAGCGCGATTTCCTTCACCACCTTGCGGCAGATCTTCGCGACTTCGCGCTCCAGGTTGCGCACGCCGGATTCGCGCGTGTAGTAGCGCACGAGATCGCGGATCGCGCCCTCGGCGATCTTCAACTCGTCGAGCTTCAGGCCATTGGCCTTGAGTTGCTTCGGCACCAGGTAGCGTTGCGCGATGTTGACCTTTTCGTCTTCCGTGTAGCCCGGGATGCGGATGACTTCCATGCGGTCGAGCAGCGGACCGGGAATGTTCAACGAGTTCGAGGTCGCGACGAACATCACCTCGGAGAGATCGAGATCCACTTCCAGATAGTGATCGTTGAAGGCACTGTTCTGCTCCGGATCCAGCACCTCTAGGAGGGCCGAAGAGGGATCTCCGCGGAAGTCCATCGACATCTTGTCGATCTCGTCCAGCACGAACAACGGATTCTTGCTCGCCGTCTTGTTGAGGTTCTGCACGATGCGTCCGGGCATCGAACCCACGTACGTGCGGCGATGACCGCGGATCTCGGCCTCATCGCGCACGCCGCCCAGCGACATGCGCACGAACTTGCGGTTGGTCGCCTTGGCGATGCTCTGGCCCAGCGACGTCTTGCCGACGCCCGGCGGCCCCACGAGGCACAGGATCGGACCACGCAGCTTCTTCACGCGCGACTGGACGGCCAAGTATTCGAGGATGCGCTCCTTCACCTTCTCCAAGCCGTAATGGTCGGCATCCAGCGTGTCCTGCGCGACTTTCAGGTCCTTGCGTACCTTGGTGCGCTTGTTCCACGGGACGCCGAGCAGCCAGTCCAGATAGTTCCGGACCACCGCGGCCTCCGCCGACATTGGCGACATCTGCTTGAGCTTGTTGAGCTCGTTGCGCGCCTTCGTCTCGACCGGCTTCGGCATGCCGGCTTCGGCAATCTTGCGCGCCAGCTCTTCCAGTTCGTTGGGCGCTTCGTCCAGCTCGCCCAGTTCCTTCTGGATGGCCTTCATCTGTTCGTTGAGGTAGTACTCGCGCTGGCTCTTTTCCATCTGCGACTTCACCCGGCCGCGGATGCGCTTCTCCAACTGCTGGACGTCGATTTCGCCATCCACGAAGCCGACCAGCAGCTCGAGCCGCTCGCCGACCTCGATGGTCTCCAGCAGGCGCTGCTTGTCGCTCAGGCGCACGCCGAGGTGCGCGGCGATCGTATCGGCCAGCCGGCTGGGTTCATCGATGCCGGCCAGCGTCTGCAGCAGCTCGGGCGGCAGCTTCCGGTTGGTCTTCACGTACTGCTCGAACAGGCTCACCAGCGACCGTGCCACGGCCTCGATTTCGCGCGGCTCGCGGCCATCGGTCGAATCGATTTCCTCGCCCTGCCCGTACAGTGAACCGTCGCGCTCCACCACGTTCGACACGCTGACGCGCGCCGTCCCCTCGACGAGCACCTTGATCGTGCCGTCAGGCAGTTTGAGCAGTTGCAGCACCTGCGCCAGCGTACCGACGGTGTACAGGTCGGCCGCGGCGGGGTCGTCCGTTTCCGCCGACTTCTGCGCCAGCAGGATGATGCGCTTGTCGGCTTCCATCGCCTGCTCCAGCGCACGCATGGACTTGTCGCGCCCGACGAACAGCGGAATGACCATGTGCGGGAACACCACCACGTCGCGTAGCGGCAGGACCGGCAGGTCGAGGATTTCAGTCTGGGGACGGCGGGGCATGGGGGCTCCAGCAAGTGCGGAAAGCAGGGGTGCGCGTGCACCAATGGGCCCGTTATGGGGCCATCGCGAGAGGGATGCAAGAGCGTCGCCAAAACCCCATTGGAACCGGCCACTTGCCGACAAGCGCAAAAAACTGAACAGGCGCCACGCGGGCGCCTGTCAGACAGAACCTGCGGGCCGGATCACTCGGCCGAAGCGACCTTCGGTGCCGGCGGATTCTGGTAGATCAGATACGGTTCGGACTTGTGCTCGATCACGGACTCGTCCACAACCACCTTGCTGACGTTCTCCAGCGACGGCAGTTCGTACATCGTATCCAGCAGTACCGACTCGACGATGGTACGCAGACCGCGCGCACCCGTCTTGCGCTTCAGTGCCTTGCGGGCGATCGCCGACAGCGCGTCGGGACGGAATTCGATCTCCACCCCTTCCATCTCGAACAGCTTCTTGAACTGCTTGGTGATGGCATTCTTCGGCTCGGTGAGGATCTTGACCAGCGCGGTCTCGTCCAGTTCTTCGAGCGTGGCGACGACCGGCAGACGGCCGACGAACTCGGGGATCAGGCCGAACTTGATCAGGTCTTCAGGCTCGACTTCGGACAGGATCTTGCCCACTTCCGACTTCTTCTCGGAGCTCTTCACCTTGGCGCCGAAACCGATGCCGCCGGCTTCGGTGCTGCGCTGCTGGATGATCTTGTCCAGTCCAGCGAACGCGCCGCCGCAGATGAAGAGGATGTTCTTGGTGTCGACCTGCAGGAATTCCTGCTGCGGATGCTTGCGGCCACCCTGCGGCGGCACGCTGGCGACGGTGCCCTCGATCAGCTTCAGCAGCGCCTGCTGCACGCCTTCGCCGGACACGTCGCGGGTGATCGACGGGTTCTCGCTCTTGCGCGAGATCTTGTCGATCTCGTCGATGTAGACGATGCCCTGCTGCGCCTTGTCGACGTCGTAGTCGCACTTCTGCAGCAGCTTCTGGATGATGTTCTCCACGTCCTCGCCCACGTAACCGGCTTCGGTCAGCGTGGTGGCATCGGCAATGGTGAACGGCACGTTGAGAAGGCGCGCCAGCGTCTCGGCCAGCAGCGTCTTGCCCGACCCGGTCGGGCCGGCGAGCAGGATGTTCGACTTGGCCAGTTCGACCTCGTCGTTCTTGCTGCGGCTCTCGATGCGTTTGTAGTGGTTGTAGACCGCGACCGCCAGCGTGCGCTTGGCGCGGTTCTGGCCGATCACGTATTGGTCGAGGACCTCAAGAATCTCGCGCGGCTTGGGCAGGTGGCTGCGGGCGGACTGCGCCTTCTCTTCCAGCTCTTCGCGGATGATGTCGTTGCACAGCTCGACGCATTCATCGCAGATGAACACGCTGGGACCCGCGATCAGCTTGCGGACCTCGTGCTGGCTCTTGCCGCAGAACGAGCAGTACAGGATTTTGGTGCTGTCGCCGGAACGGCCCTGACGATCTTCGCTCATGCTGGTATTACTCGGTCGCTCAACCTGCCCGGAGGGGCTTGCGGTCGGAGAATAGCACACGGTCCCGGCTTGTCAGCCGGGACCGTGAACAGGGGGATTTATGCCTGAAAAGTGGCAATCCGGAGGTCAGGCGGACTGGATCGAATCTTCCGGGCGACGCTCGAGCACCTGGTCGACCAGACCGTAGGCCTGCGAGTCCGCCGCGCTCTTGAAGTTGTCGCGCTCGGTGTCGCGTTCGATGGTTTCCAGCGACTGCCCGGTGTGATGGGACAGAATCGCATTCAGCTTCGCGCGCAGCGTCAGGATCTCGCGGGCGTGGATGTCGATATCCGTCGCCTGGCCCTGGAAGCCGCCCAGCGGCTGGTGGATCATCACGCGCGAATTCGGCAGCGCGTAGCGCTTGCCCTTCGCGCCCGCCGCCAGCAGCAGCGCGCCCATGCTGGCCGCCTGACCGACGCAGATCGTGCTGACGTCCGGCTTGATGTACTGCATGGTGTCGTAGATGGCCATGCCGGCCGTCACCACGCCACCGGGCGAATTGATGTACAGGCTGATGTCCTTCTCGGGGTTTTCGGCTTCGAGGAAGAGCATCTGCGCCACGATGACGTTGGCCACGTGGTCGTCCACGCCGCCGACCAGGAAGATCACGCGCTCCTTCAGCAGACGCGAATAGATGTCGTAGGCGCGTTCGCCGCGGCTGGTCTGTTCGACCACCATCGGCACCAGGTTGAGGGCTTGGGTTTGAATGCTCATCGGTTCTCGCGCCTGTCGTTCAAGGGAAGGTCCGGCCTAGGATAGCCGGACCTTCTGCCCGGGCGGGGCGCCCGGATCAGTTGCGGATGGCTTCCTGGAAGGAAAGCGCCTGCTCGGTGTGCTGGGCGCGCTCGGCGATCCAGTCGATCACCTGCTCTTCCATCACACGACCCTGCAGACTGTTCATCAGTTGGGGATCGTTGCGGTACAACTCAATGACCTGTTCCGGCTCTTCGTAGGTCGAGGCGATCAGGCGGAGCGTCTCGTTCAGGCGCTTCGGGTCCAGGCGCAACTGGTTGCGACGGGCGACCTCGCCGACCAGAAGGCCGACCAGCACGCGCTTGCGGGCGGCATCCGTGAAGCCCTCATGGGCATTGTCGGGAATCTGTACCTGCTGGCCCTGGCGACGCGCCTGCTCGGCTGCCTGCTGGACCATCACGCGTGCCTCGTTCTCGACCAGGCGCGGCGGCATCTCGACATGCGCATAGGCCGCGATCAGCTGCTCGCCCACTTCACGGCGCAGGCGGGTCATCAGCGCGCCCTTGAGTTCGCGCTCGAGATTGCTGCGGATGTCCGCGCGGAACTGGTCGGCATCGCCGCTCTTCACGCCGAAGCTGCGGATGAACTCGCGATCCACGTCGGGCAGCACCGATTCGGCCACGTCGGTGACCTTGACGTGCACATCGACCTGCCTGCCCGCCAGTTGCGGTACGCGCCAGTCGGCCGGGAAGGTGACCGACACGGTCTTCTCGTCGCCCTTGGCCAGGCCCACGAGCGCCTGCTCGATCTCACCGAACATCACGCCCGAACCGATCAGGGTGGCGCCCTTCTCGGCGCCCTCGGCCGGCATGCGCTCGTCGCCAGCCTGCGACCAGGTTTCCAGGGCTACGCGGTCGCCGTCCTTCGCTCCACGCTCGACGACCTGGAAGGTGCGGCGCTGCATGCGCAGGTTGTCGATCATCTGGTCGATGTCGGCATCGGCGACTTCGGCCGTGTGGCGGGTGACATCGAGCTTGGCGACATCGACATCACCGAAATCCGGCACCACTTCGAACGTCGCGACGAAATCCAGCTCGCCCTCGCCCTGCTTCTCGATGCGCGGATTGCCTGCCAGCTGCAGGTCCTGGTCGCGCACGGCGTTGTTGAAGGTTTCGCGCAACAGGCCGTCGAGGGCTTCGGCACGCACCTGGTCGCCGTAGCGCTGCTCGATGACCTTGGCCGGCACCTTGCCGGGGCGGAAGCCCTTGATGCGCGCAGTGCGCGACAGCTCGCGCAGGCGACCGCCGATGTGGGTGTCCAGGCGCTCCGCCGGCAGGCTGAAGCTCATGCGGCGCTCGAGGTTGCCGACCGATTCGACCGAAACTTGCATACTCACTGACTCCTGCGGCCACGGCACAGCCGGGGCGATGTTGATAATCCGGGACGCCTGGGACCTGGGCGCAAGGCCCCTCCCGGCGGAACTTGCTAGTTTGGCCGATTCCGCAGCAGGCTGCCAGCGGGACGGACGTTTCGGGGCCGGGACGCAGTTCGGCCGCAAGTCCCCGGGGCTTGTCGGCGGCGAGGCACCGCCCCATCCGGGACGTGGTGCGAAAGGAGGGACTCGAACCCTCACGGGGGTTACCCGCTGGAACCTAAATCCAGTGCGTCTACCAATTCCGCCACTTTCGCAGGTCGCCGCATTGTACCCATCGCCCTGCCGGAACCGGCAAGAAAAAAGCGCCCGGGGTGACCGGGCGCTTTTCGGCTTTGGTGGGCTGTCAAGGATTCGAACCTTGGACCTATTGATTAAGAGTCAACTGCTCTACCAACTGAGCTAACAGCCCCGAAAAACTGGGCGCGTAGTGTACCCGCATCCCTTGTTCGTTACAAACCCCGCAATGCGGGATTCCTGCATCAATGGGGTGGAAGACGGGATTTGAACCCGCGACCCCCGGAATCACAATCCGGTGCTCTAACCAACTGAGCTACATCCACCACTGAAACCTGCCGCTCCTGCCGAAGCCCACCGCGAGTGGCGCGCCCGACAGGACTCGAACCTGTAACCGCCGGCTTAGAAGGCCGGTGCTCTATCCGGTTGAGCTACGGGCGCCCGTTCCGGATTGTCGCATCCCCGCCCTGCCGGAACACACCCTGACGCTGCATCAGGCTGGTCGGGGTAGAGGGATTCGAACCCCCGACCCTCTGCTCCCAAAGCAGATGCGCTACCAGACTGCGCTATACCCCGACGAGGGTCCCGGCGTGGCGTCTGGACGCCAACGAGGTCGCGTATTGTCGGAATCCACGGCCCGGCTGTCAAACGAAACGTGATCGACCGCAGCGTGCGATATGCTCAGCCTCTGGGGACAGACGTCCGGCAACCACCTGAGGCAACCATGGTACGCAGCGGCAATCCGGCATTGAAGGAATCCACCTTCCTCGACCTTGGCAGCGGGACGGTCGTCTCGCGCGATGGCGGGACGATGACGCTCAACGGCACGGTCAACAAGACCGGCATCCTGTTGCTGTTGGCGGTTCTGACGGGCGCCTTCGCGTGGTCGCAGATCGAAGTCACGCCCGAGGGCGCCACCGGCATGGGCTATCTGTGGGGCGGCCTGATCGGCGGCTTCGCACTCGCCCTGGTGACGATCTTCAAGAAGGAATGGGCGCCGGTCACCGCGCCGCTCTATGCGCTGGTCGAGGGCCTGTTCCTGGGCGCGATCTCCGCGCTCTACAACCACATGTACGAAGGCATCGTCACCCAGGCCGTGATGCTGACCTTCGGCACCCTGTTCGCGCTGCTGATGGCTTACCGCAGCGGCCTGATCAAGGTCACGGAGAACTTCAAGCTGGGCGTGGTCGCCGCCACCGGCGGCATCGCACTGGTCTATCTGGTGTCGATGGTGCTGCGCATGTTCGGCAAGGACGTGCCGCTGATCCACGAGTCCGGCCTGATCGGCATCGGCTTCAGCGTGTTCGTGATCGTGATCGCATCGCTCAACCTGGTGCTCGATTTCGACTTCATCGAATCGGGCGTCGAAGCCGGCGCGCCGAAGTACATGGAGTGGTACGCCGGCTTCGGCCTGATGGTCACGCTGGTGTGGCTGTACCTGGAGTTCCTGCGTCTGCTGGCCAAGCTGCAGTCGCGCGACTGAGACTTCCCGCTTGCGGCATGATGAAGACGGGGCGCCTGGGCGCCCCGTCTTCATTTTGCGACCGGTGCCGTGCGGCGCGTGGGCCACATCATGAAGAGAAGGGCCGACAGGGCGAGCAGCCAGCAGTAATGCACGCTGCCGGCCAGCGCGAGCGGCGACACCGCGGCCAGCGATGCGGCAAGCAGGATCTGTGCGCCGTAAGGCAGGATGCCCTGCACGACGCACGCGAAGATGTCGAGCACGCTCGCCGCGCGGGGCGGGCTGATGCCGTGGCGCTGCGCGATGTCCTTGGCCAGGCTGCCGGTGACCAGGATGGCGACCGTGTTGTTGGCCGTCAGCGCGTCCGAACCTGCCGCCAGCGCAGCGATGCTGATCTCGCCCGAACGCCGGCCGGCGCGACCCCGTGCGAAGCGTGCGATCACGCCTGCCAGCCAGGCCAGCCCGCCGGTCGCCTTGATCAGCGCAGCCAGGCCACCGATGAGGATCGAGAGGAGCGTGATCTCCACCATGCTCTCGAAGCCGAGGTAGATATCGCCAGCAAACGACACCGCGTCGTAATCCGGCGCCAGCGCGAACCCGAACACGCCGGATGCGACCAACCCGATCCCGAGCACCAGCACCACATCCAGGCCCGCCAGCGCCAGCATGAGCACAAGCAGATAGGGCAGCACCAGCCACGGCGACGCGGCCTCGGGCGCCTGGACCGGCGCGGCGTCGCCCAGCATTGCCAGCACGGCGAGCGTGACGATGCCGGCGGGCAGCGCGATCTTGAAGTTCTCGCGGAATTTGTCGCGCATCTCCGCGCCCTGGCTGCGCGTAGCGGCAATGGTGGTGTCGGAAATGATCGACAGGTTGTCGCCGAACATCGCGCCTCCCAGCACCGCCCCGACCACCAGCACGCGATCCAGCCCGGCCGCGTCGGCGACCCCCAGCGCGATCGGCACCACGGCGGCGACCGTGCCCATCGAGGTGCCGATGGACAGCGATACGAAGGCCGCCACAAGGAACAGGCCGGGCAGGATCAGGCTGGCCGGCAGCGCGCCCAGCCCCAACGCGACCACCGCGTCGACCGCCCCGATCGCCTTGGACACGGTGGCGAACGCACCGGCCAGCAGGAAGATCAGGCACATCAGCATGATGTTGCTGTCGCCCATGCCCTGCAGCAGCGTCTGCTGCGCAGGAAGGCCGCGCCGGCGCGCCAGCCAGAGGCCCAGCGCCAATGCCGGCAGGATGGCGACCGGTGCGCGCAGTTGGTAGAAGCCCATCGCCTCGCCCTGCGCCGTGTAATACAGGCCGGCACCGAAGAACAGGGCGAGGAACAGCAGCAGCGGGGTCAGCGCCAGGGCGCTGGGGCGGTCGGACATGAACAGGGCCTTCTGTATGGGCCGCGGATTGTGCGTGCCACAAGCCTCGCATCCAACCTCATGGATGGGACATACGCAAACAAAAACGGGACGCTGTGCGTCCCGTTCCTGTCGTACCCAACGCGTCGAACTCAGACGCGGCTGGCGATGGCCTTGGCGAACGTCATCGTGGTGCCCTCGCCGCCCAGGTCCGGGGTCAGCGAATCCTTGGCTTCCAGCGTGGCGATGATCGCCGCGCGCAGTCGCTCGGCCTTCTCCGGCTGGCCCAGGTGGTCGAGCATCTGCGCCGCACCCAGCAGCAGCGCGCAGGGATTGGCGATGCCCTTGCCCGCGATGTCCGGTGCTGACCCGTGCACGGCTTCGAAGATCGCCGCATCGGCTCCGATGTTGGCACCCGGCGCCAGGCCCAGGCCGCCGACCAGACCGGCGCACAGGTCGGAGATGATGTCGCCGAACAGGTTGGTGGTGACGATGATGTCGAACTGCTCCGGACGCATCACCAGCTGCATGCAGGTGTTGTCCACGATCATCTCGTTGGTCTGGATGTCGGGGTACTGCGCGGCCACTTCGCGCGCCACCTTCAGGAACAGGCCCGAAGTGGTCTTCAGGATGTTCGCCTTGTGGACGATGGTGACCTTCTTGCGACCGGTCTTGCGCGCCAGCTCGTAGGCATAACGCACGATGCGGTCGGAACCCTTGCGGGTTATCTTCTGCGTCAGCAGCGCGGTTTCGCCGTCTTCCGAGATCGACTGGCCTTCACCGATGTACGCGCCCTCGGTGTTCTCGCGCACGGTGATCAGGTCCACGCCCGAAGCGAAGCGCGACTTGGTGTTCGGGAACGACTTCGCGGGGCGCACGTTGGCGTACAGGTCGAAGTGGCGGCGCAACGCCACGTTGATCGAACTGAAGCCCTCGCCCACCGGCGTGGTCAGCGGGCTCTTCAGGGCCACGCCGTTCTTGCGGATCGAATCCAGCGTGGCCTGCGGCAGCAGGTCGCCGTGCTTCTCCAGCGCCACCAGGCCGGCGTCGGCGTCTTCATAGGTCAGGCCGACCTTCAGCGCGTCCAGCACGTACAGGGTGGCATCCATGATCTCCGGGCCAATACCGTCGCCGCGGATGACCGTAATCGTCTGGGTCATTGAGTGGGGTTTCCGAACAGGGGCGCGCGTCGGACAAGGCCGCAACGGGCGCGAAAAGGAAGATTTGTCGGTCAATTATGCCCGAACGGCCGGCAAGCCCCCAAATCGACCATGGTCTGAGTCCTCCCGCCGGGGAGGCTCGCAGCGGTCAGCCGTGGTCGTGCGCGGACGGCGCGTCGGCCTGCCCGCCTTCCAGCTGGTCGAGGAAATCCACTGCGCGGCGCAGGTGGGGAATGACGATGGAGCCACCCACCACCAGGCCGACCGAAAACGTCTCGAAAAACTCCTCGCGCGTGACGCCCACCTCCTTGCACTGGGCGACGTGGTAGCTGATGCAGTCGTCGCAGCGCAGGACCATCGAAGCGACCAGGCCCAGCAGCTCCTTGGTCTTCACATCCAGCGCCCCTGCCTGGTAGGTCTGCGTGTCCAGCGCGAAGAAACGGCGGACGACCTGATTCGGCTCGTCCAGGATGCGCTTGTTCATGCGCTGGCGGAACTCGGTGAAGGCCTGCACGCGCTCCTGGCTGTCGTCCTGTGCGCTCATGCCGCACTTCCCGCCAGCAGCGGCTCCAGCTTGCCGGCACGATGCAGCGCAATCATGTCGTCATAGCCGCCTACGTGTACCTCGCCGATGAAGATCTGCGGCACGCTGGTGCGGTTGGCCTTGGCGATCATCTTCTCGCGCTCGGCCGGATCCAGGTCGATCCGGACTTCGGTCCAGGCCTGGCCCTTGCTCTTGAGGAAGTTCTTGGCCGCCACGCAGTAGGGGCAGATGGCGGTGCTGTAGAGGGTGATCTCGGGCGTATGCGTGCCCTGCGGGGTGTCGCTCAAGGGAATCTCCGGAACGAAAGGGGCGGATGCCTGTCTCACGCAGTATCGGGGCGCGGCCGTGGGCTTCCAGTCGGGACAGCGGAACAGTGCGGACCGTCGCCGGCCCGGTTAACCACGTATTCACTCGCCCGGATCGACGACCGGTCATCCTGATGAAGACGCCCATTATCCGCCACGGAGCCACGTTTGCGTCCCTTGCTGCTCGCCACCGTCCTGACCCTGACCCTCGCGGCGCCGCTGGCGGCGTCGCAGGAAAGCCGCCTGCCCGACATCGGCTCCTCCGCGGGCGAGCTGCTCACGCCGGCCCGGCAGGCGCAGTACGGCGGAATGATGCTGCGCGAACTGCGCAACTACGGTTACCTGCTGGAGGACCCGCTGGTCAGCGACTGGCTGCAGGGAGTGGGTGGCCGCCTCGGCACGGACAGCGACAACCCGCAGCAGTCCTACACGTTCTTCATGATGCGGGACCGGCAGATCAACGCCTTCGCCACGTTGGGCGGCTATATCGGCATGAATGCGGGACTGGTGTTGACGGCCGACCGCGAGGACGAAGTGGCGGCGGTGCTATCGCACGAAATCGCCCATGTCACCCAGCAGCACGTCCTGCGCGGCGTGGAGCGCGCCCAGCGGGACCAGATTCCGATCCTGCTCGGCATGCTGGGCGCGATCGTGCTGGCGCAGGCGGCGGGGGGCAGCTCCAGCGGCGACGCCTCGCAGGCCGCCATCGCCTCCGCGATGGGGCTGATGCAGCAGCGCCAGATCGACTACACCCGCTCCAACGAATCCGAAGCCGACCGCGTCGGCATCCGCACCCTGTCCCGCGCCGGTTACGACATCGACGCGATGGCCGGCTTCTTCGCCAAGCTGCAGCAGGCCACCCGCGTCGCGCGCGGCAGCGGACGCGAAACGATCCCGGACTACCTGCAGACCCACCCGGTCACCACCACCCGCATCAGTGAAGCCCGCCAACGCGCCGACCAGCTGCGCGGCAGCCAGGTGACCGCGGTCACCAGTGTCCCCGGTGGCGAGCGCGTGGAGCGCTTCGACCGCAATGCCATTACCTTGCCGGAAACCCGCAGCGACAACCCACTGCTTCCGATTCCGGTCACCCTGCCCTCGCTGGCCTTCCGCCAGGGCGACTCCGGCCAGTTCGACTGGGCCCGTGAACGGCTGCGCGCGCTCAGCGCCAGCACGCCATCCGCCGCCGTTCGCGAGTACGAAACCTTGCGCCGCCAGGCGGGCAAGCCGCTGACCGGGCCCGAGCGCTACGGTCTGGCGGTAGCCCACCTGCAAGGGGGCGATACCCGTACGGCCCTGGCCGAACTGCAACGCCTGGCCGACGAGCATGCAGACAACCTGTGGGTCGCGCTGTCGCTGGGCGAAGCGGAGTCGCGCACGGGCAACGCGGCGGCGGCCAACCGCCGGTTCGATGCGCTGATGCAGCGCTATCCGCAGAACCGGCCGGTCGCCCTGACCTACGCCAAGGTGCTCAACGAGCAGGGCGGCCGCGAGGCCGGCCAGCGTGCGCAAGCGGTGCTGAGACCGCTGATGGCCCGTGCCGGCGACGATCCGGTGTTCCAGCAGCACTTTGCCCGCGCCAACGAGCTGGCCGGCGACACCGCCCGCGCCGGCGAGGCCTATGCCGAGGCCGCCTACCTGAACGGGCGGCCGGAGCAGGCGCTGATCCAGTTGCAGAATCTCAAGAAGCAAGGCGACCTGGACTTCTACGCGCGTGCACGGGTGGACGCCCGCATCGCGACGATCACCCCGGAGGTGCTGGAACTGCGCCGCCAGGGCGTGCGCGACCCCGATGTGGAGCGGCGCTGACGGTCTATCGTGCGGCCGTTGTGACACCCCGGCGGCATGTCATGTAAACGTCACAAAATTGTCGTCTACTGGCGCCGTCCTCCTCCCCACGGATCCTGCGTGCAGAAGCACATCCTGATCGTCGACGATGAGCCCGCCATCCGCGACATGGTGGCCTTCGCCCTGCGCAAGGGCGACTACGAACCCATCCACGCCGGCGACGCCCGCGAAGCCCAGAACGCCATCGCCGACCGCGTCCCCGACCTCATCCTGCTCGACTGGATGCTGCCCGGCACCAGCGGCCTGGAACTGGCCCGCCGCTGGCGCAAGGACGCCATGACCCGCGACGTGCCGATCATCATGCTCACCGCCCGAGGCGAGGAGAACGACCGCGTCGGCGGACTGGAGGCCGGCGTCGACGACTACGTGGTCAAGCCGTTCTCCGCCCGCGAGTTGCTGGCCCGCATCCGCGCCGTCATGCGCCGCTCGCGCGACGATGACGAGGACGGCAGCGTCGCGGTCGGCAACCTGCGCATCGACGGTGCGGCCCACCGCGTGTTCGCCGGCGACACGCCGGTGGCCATTGGCCCGACCGAATACCGCCTGCTGCACTTCTTCATGACCCATCCCGAACGGGTCTACTCGCGCACGCAACTCCTCGACCACGTCTGGGGCGGCAGCGTCTACGTGGAAGAACGGACCGTCGACGTGCATATCCGCCGCCTGCGCAAGACGCTGGAACCGCATGCGCTGGAAAACATGGTGCAGACCGTGCGCGGCTCGGGTTACCGCTTCTCGGCCGCGATGTAAGGTCGTTGCGGGAATCGGAAATGAGGCGTCGCGAATCGACGGGAGCGCCTATCGCCGCTGCCCGTCATCCCGGCGTGCGCCGTGATGACGCAATGAAGCGCCGTCCCACCCATACCCTGCTGTCATACACATCTGCCTACAATCGGTCCATGCCCCACGACATCCGCACCGCCTGGTTCAAGACGCTCGGCCAACTGGCGCTGGTCCTGGCGGCCGCGGTCGTGGCCGGTCTGCTGCTGGGCCAGGTATGGCCGGTGGTGACGCTTGCGGCGCTCGGCGTGGTGGCGTGGCACTACTGGCGCCTGCGCAAGGTGTTGTTGCGCCTGACCGCGCGGCAACGCCTGGAACCCGCGCAAGGCCGTGGCGTCTGGAACGAACTGGACCGCCTGCTGTTCCGTGGCCAGGCCGAGATGCGCACCCGCAAGCGCCGCCTGCTCGACATGCTGCGCGCCTACCGTGCCGCCGCGGCCGCCCTGCCCGATGCCGTGGTCGTGGTGGAGCGCAACAGCCAGCGCGTGCAGTGGTTCAACAAGGCCGCCAGCAGCCTGCTGGGATTGCAGTACCCGACCGACATAGGCGTACCGGTAGGCGAGCGCCTGCAACCGCTCCCGATGTCGCACTGGTTGGCCGCCGGCCGCAACGCCGAGCCGATGCTGGACGCCGCTTCGCCGGTGGATCCCCACCTGCGCCTCAACCTGCGGCTGATCCCCTATTCCGACGAATACTGGCTGCTGGTCGCGCGCGACGTCAGCAAGATGCTGCGGCTGGAACAGATGCGCCGCGACTTCGTCGCCAACGTCTCGCACGAACTGCGCACGCCACTGACCGTCGTGCATGGCTACCTCGACATGCTGGAGCCGACCGAGTACCCGGACTGGGCGCCGATGCTGTCGGAAATGCAGAAGCAGTCGCAGCGCATGACGCAACTGGTGGAAGACCTGCTCACCCTGTCGCGGCTGGAAGCGCAGGACAGCCTGCCCGACGAGAACGTGGCGATGGCGCCGATGCTGGCCACGCTGCGGCGCGAAGCCGAGGCGCTGAGCCAGCGCCGCCATACCATCGTGGTGCAGGACGAGGCCAACCTGGACCTGTCCGGCTCCAACAAGGAACTGCACAGCGCGTTCTCCAACCTGGTCAGCAATGCGGTGCGCTATACACCGGTCGGCGGCACGATCACGGTGCGCTTCGCGCGCGAAGGCGATGGTGCGGTGCTCAGCGTACGCGACACCGGCTACGGCATTCCCTCCTCGCACCTGCCGCGCATCACCGAGCGCTTCTACCGCGTGTCCACCAGCCGCTCGCGCGAAAGCGGCGGCACCGGCCTGGGCCTGTCGATCGTCAAGCACGTACTGAACCTGCACCAGGCGCGGCTCGAGATCGAGAGCGAGGTCGGGCAAGGCAGCCTGTTTTCCATCCACTTCGGTGCCGAGCGCGTCGAACCGCGACTCGATGCCACTCTCCCCACTCTCACGGACAGCCAGATCGCATGACCGCCGCTCTCGATATGACGCCCGTTCCCGCGACCGGCGAAGACGCGCTGCGCGACCCCGCGCTCTACCTCAACCGCGAACTGTCCCAGCTGGACTTCAACTTCCGCGTGCTGGCGCAGGCGCAGGACCCGTCGGTGCCGCTGCTGGAGCGCCTGCGTTTCCTGTGCATTTCCTGCACCAACCTGGACGAGTTCTTCGAGATCCGCGCGGCCACCGTGCGCCACGCGCTCGACTTCGGGCTGCCGCCGGGCGCCGACGGCATGAGTCCGGCGACCGTACTCAACAAGATTCACGACCGCGCCGCCGAACTGGTGGACGCGCAATACAAATGCTGGAACGACGTGCTGCGCCCCGGCCTGGCGGAAGCCGGCGTGCGCGTGTTCGGGCGCGACAGCTGGAACGCGCGGCAGACGCGCTGGCTGCGTGCTTACTTCCGCAACGAGATCATGCCGGTGCTGTCGCCCCTGGGCCTGGATCCGGCGCACCCGTTCCCGAAGATCCTCAACAAGTCGCTCAACATCGTCGTGGTGCTGAAGGGCAAGGATGCGTTCGGTCGCGCCGGCCACCTGGCCATCGTGCGCGCACCGCGCTCGCTGCCGCGCATCATCCACCTGCCGCAGCGCGTGTCGGGCGGCGAGAACGATTTCGTCCTGCTGTCCTCGGTGCTGTCGGTATTCGTGGACGAACTGTTCCCCGGCATGGAAGTGAAGGGCTCCTACCAGTTCCGCGTGACCCGCAACTCGGAAGTGGTGGTCGATGAAGAAGAGGTCGAGAACCTGGCGCTGGCCCTGCGCGACGAACTGGTCGGCCGCGGCTACCGCCCGGCGGTGCGCCTCGAGATCGCGCACGACTGCCCGAAACCCATCGTGCGCCAACTGCTGCAGAACTTCGCGCTGCCCGAAAACGCGGTCTACCCGATCAACGGCCCGGTCAACCTCAACCGCGTGATCCAGGTCTACGACCTGGTGCAGCGCCCGGAGCTGAAGTACCCGGCCTTCACCCCGCGCACGCTGCGCGACAGCGAGGCGATCTTCGAGAAGATCGCCGACGACGACGTGCTGCTGCACCACCCCTTCGATTCGTTCGCCGCCGTCCTCGAACTGATCAAGCAGGCGGCCGTCGATCCCGAGGTATTGGCGATCAAGCAGACGCTGTACCGCACCGGCAAGGATTCGGCGATCGTCGAGGCGCTGGTGCAGGCCGCGCGCAACGGCAAGGACGTCACCGTGGTGGTGGAACTGCGCGCGCGCTTCGACGAGGACGCCAACCTCGGCGTGGCGGACCGGCTGCAGGAAGCCGGTGCGCAGGTCGTCTACGGCGTGGTCGGCTACAAGACCCACGCCAAGATGCTACTGATCGTGCGCCGCGAAGGCCGCAAGCTGCGCCGTTACGTACACCTGGGCACCGGCAACTACCACAGCGGCACCGCGCGCGCCTACACCGACATCGGCCTGCTCACCGCCGATGCCGACATCGGCAGCGACGTGCATCTGCTGTTCCAGCAGCTGTCCGGCCTGGCACCGACCACCAAGCTGAAGCGCCTGCTGCAATCGCCGTTCACCCTGCATCCTGGCCTGATCAAGAAGATCGAACGCGAAGCGAAGCTGGCCCGCGCCGGCAAGTCCGCGCGCATCATCGCCAAGGTCAACGCGATCAACGAGCCCCGCATCATCCGTGCGCTCTACGTGGCCTCGCAGGCGGGCGTCCGGATCGACCTGATCGTGCGCGGCGCCTGCGCGCTGCGCCCCGGGGTGCCGGGCATCTCCGACAACATCCGCGTGCGCTCCATCGTCGGCCGCTTCCTGGAACACAGCCGTCTCTACTGGTTCGGCAACGACGGTGCGCCGGAACTCTACTGCGCCAGTGCCGACTGGCTGGAACGCAACCTGCTGCATCGCGTGGAGACCTGCTTCCCGATCCTCGACAAGGAACTGGCCGCGCGCGTGTTCAAGGATGGCCTGCAGAACTACCTCGACGACAACTGCAACGCCTGGGAACTGCAGGCGGATGGCCGCTACCTGAAGCTGACGCCCGGCGACGACGTGCCGCATTCGGCGCAGGCCACGTTGCTGGCGAAGGTGTGATGCGACCATTGGACGCATCCCGCGATGGCGCACCGTGCCATCGCGTTGCAGCAATGCGCGGCACCATTGGCTAAACTGCCCGCATGGCGCCCCCGACCTCCCCCACCTCTCCGCCGCTCAGGGACGGAGACCTGCTGGCCGCGATCGACCTGGGTTCCAACAGTTTCCACATGATCGTTGCGCGCTCGCTGCTTGGGCAGTTGCGCGTCGTCGACAGGCTGCGCGAAACCGTCCGCATGGCCGACGGCCTGGACAGCAAGGGCGGCCTGTCCGCCGCCGCGCGGCAACGCGCGCTCGACTGCCTGTCCCGCTTCGGGCAGCGCATCCGCGACGTGCCGGCGACGCGCGTGCGCGCCCTGGCCACCAACACGGTGCGGCAGCTGCGCGATCCACAGGAATTCCTTGCGGCGGCGGAAGCCGCGCTCGGCAAGCCGATCGAAGTCGTGTCCGGCCGTGAAGAAGCCCGCCTGATCTACCTGGGCGTGGCCCATGCGCAACCCCCGAAGACGAACCAGCGCAGGCTGGTGATCGACATCGGCGGCGGCTCGACGGAATTCATCATCGGCCGCGGTTTCGAGACGCTGGAACGCGAAAGCCTGCAGGCCGGCTGCATCGCCAGCACCCGCCGCTTCTTTCCGGGCGGCAAGCTCTCGCGCAAGCGCTGGAAGGAAGCGCTCACCGAGATCGGGGCGGAGTTCCAGCAATTCGCCGGCCTCTACCGCAGCCTCGGCTGGCAGGAAGCGATCGGCTCGTCGGGCACCAACAAGGCCATCGGCGAGATCTGCGCAGCGATGAAGCTGACCAAGGGCGCGGTCACCGCCGAGGCGCTGCCGCAGGTGCGCGAGAAACTGCTGCAGGCGGACCGCATCGAGGACATCGACCTGCCCGGCCTGTCCAGCGATCGCCGCCCGATCATCGCCGGCGGCGTGCTGGTGCTCGAAGCGGCTTTCGAAGCCCTCGGCCTGCAGCGCCTGATGGTCAGCAAGGCCGCGATGCGCGAAGGCATCCTGTACGACATGCTGGGCCGCGGCAGCGAGAACGATCCGCGCGACCTGTCCACGGCGGCATTGATGCAGCGCTACGGCATCGACGAATTCCAGGCCGCGCGCGTGGAAGCGACCGCGATGCGCCTGTTCGAACAGGTGGAGGACAGCTGGGGCCTGGACGACGACGACGCCCGCATGCTCGGCTGGGCCGCGCGCCTGCACGAGATAGGCCTGGTCATCGCGCACAGCCAGTACCACGTGCATGGCGCGTATGTGCTGGAGCATTCCGACATCGAAGGGTTCTCGCGGCAGGAACAGCAGGTCCTTTCCGCCCTGGTGCGCACGCACCGTCGCGGCGTGCCCAAGAGCGCATTCGATGCCCTGCCCGATCGCCTGCTGCTGAGCGCCAGGCGCAAGGCCGCGCTGCTGCGGCTGGCCGTGCTGCTGCACCGCTCGCACGATGCCGAAGCGATCCCCCGCCTGGACGTGACCGCGAACGGCGACCGCCTGGACGTGGTGGTCAGCAAGAAGTGGATCGATTCGCGCCCACTGCTGCGCTCCGACCTGGTCGGCGAACCCGAGGACATGCAGGGACTGGGCGTGGCGCTGAAGCCGTTCGTGGCATGACGTCCGCTACACCCGCTCAAATGTAACTTGAGGTTACACTCGGGCCGGCCCCGGATTGCGGCGTGGTCCATGCGACCTGCCCTGCGCCATCCCCCTCGACCGTCGTTGCGGCGGGAGCAGGACCGACGGCCGACTATTCGTCGCGTACCTGCCTTCAGGAGGAAGCCCGTGATCGACAGTAGGAAACCCGAGGACGCCTTGACCGACGCCTGGCTGGACGGTGGGCCTGGCGCGGCGGCCATCGCGCGCAACGTGGACCGCCTGCTCGACGCGGTGCGCCGCCACCTCGACATGGACGTGGCCTTCGTCAGTGAATTCCACGGCAGCCATCGCATCTTCCGGCATGTCGCCACGCGACTCGACCGCGCGCCCATCCGCCCCGGCGACTCCAGCCCGCTCGAAGAGGGCTACTGCATGCGGGTGGTCGAAGGCAGCATCCCGCAGCTGATTCCCGACACCGCCGCCATTCCCGCGCTGCAGCGCATCCCGGAGACGCAGACCGTCCCCATCGGCGCGCACATCAGCGTGCCCATCCAGCTGCGCGACGGCCGCGTCTACGGCACCTTCTGCTGTTTCAGCCTGGCGTCCACCCTGACGTTGGGCCAGCGCGACCTGCACATGATGCGCGCCTTCGCCGATCTGCTGGCCTACCAGATCGATGGCGACCTCGACGCCGTGCAGGCGCACGAAGAGAAGGTCGCGCGCATCACCTCGGTGCTGGAACTGGGCCAGCCGCACATGGTGTACCAGCCGATCTACCGCAGCAGCACGCGGCGGATCGTCGGCGTGGAATGCCTGTCGCGCTTCGAGCTGGAGCCGCGTCGTACGCCGGACGTATGGTTCGCCGAAGCGCGCGAGATCGGCCTGGGCGTGCGCCTCGAACTCAACGCCATCCTCTCCGCGCTCGACGGCCTGCGGCAGATCAGCGGCGACTTCTACGTGGCCTTGAACGTGTCCCCACAGACCATCGTCAGCGGCGGCATCGAAGGCTACATCGACGACCTGGACCCGCATCGCGTGGTGCTGGAGATCACCGAGCACTCGCTGGTGGACGACTACAAGCTGCTCAACGAGCGGCTGGTGCCGCTGCGCGCGGCCGGCGTGCGGGTCGCCGTGGACGATGCCGGCGCCGGCTACGCCAGCATGCGTCACGTGCTGGCCATCCACCCGGACATCATCAAGCTCGACCTCAGCCTGACACGCGACATCGACAGCGATTCGCCGCGCCGCGCACTCGCCGCGGCACTGATCGAGTTCGCCTGCCAGACGCAATCGCACGTGGTCGCCGAAGGCGTGGAAACGGCGACGGAACTGGCGGCGCTGCAGGCCCTCGGGGTCGACGACGTGCAGGGCTACCACCTCGCGCGCCCACTGGAAGCCGATGCACTGGCGCGCCGGCTGACCGCCGAGCGCCGACGCTACTGATCCGTATCGGCGCTCTGCCATGATGCACTCCCGCGTTTCCACGACGACACCATGAAGACCTGTCTCCTCGCCGACGGCCTGCCTACCTCGCGCATCGCCTACGGCTGCATGCAGCTGAGCCGCGCCTGGGATGCCACGCCGGTCACGGCCGAGGAACGTCGCCACGCGCAACACCTGGTCGAAACCGCGCTCGGTGCAGGCATCACCCTGTTCGACCACGCCGACATCTATGCGCGCGGCAAGTCGGAGCAGGTGTTCGGCGACGTGCTGCGCGCCTCACCCAGCCTGCGCGGGCGGATGGTGCTGCAATCGAAGTGCGGCATCCGCTTCGCCGACGATCCACCCGGCACGCCGGGCCGTTACGACGTCAGCCATGCGCACATCGTCGCGTCGGTCGAAGGCAGCCTGTCGCGGCTCGGCGTGGAGCATCTGGACGTAGTGCTGCTGCACCGCCCGGATGCACTGATGGAGCCGGAGGAAGTCGCCCGCGCCTTCGATGACCTGCAGGCCGCCGGCAAGGTGCGCCACTTCGGTGTCAGCAACCACACCGCCGGGCAGATCGAACTGCTGCGTCGTCATGTGCGGCAGCCGCTGATCGTCAACCAGGTGGAGGTCAGCCTGCTGCACCCCTATCTGATCGACGACGGCGTGGTCGCCAACACCACCGGTCATGTGTACGCCTCGGCGGGCGGCACGCTGGACTATTGCCGCCTGCACGACATCCGCGTGCAGGCGTGGTCGCCACTGGCGGGTGGCAAGCTCGCCACCACCTCCGGGTTCGCAGATCCGGTGATCCGCGCGACGTCCACGTTGCTGCGCCAATTGGCGGAGGAGAAAGGCGTCACCCCGGAAGCCATCCAGCTCGCCTGGCTGTTGCGCCACCCGGCCGGCATCCAGCCCATCGTCGGCACCACCGATCCCGCCCGTCTGGCCGCCTGCTGCGCGGCGGACGATGTGGTACTGACGCGCGAGGAGTGGTATGCGTTGTTCACGGCGGCGCGCGGAGCACGCGTGCCATGACGGCTCGGGCGGACGCCATCTGCGGCCGTGCTGCTGCCGGGCCACCGAGGGTGGCTTGCGGAGGCGCGCTGGCATCGACACCGGACTTCAGGACGGAGGAACTGGCCGCTGCACGCCGCCGCGCCACCACCTTCCAGTTCGTGACCATCCTCTCCCCCCGCCCAGGAACAGGCCATGTCGTTTTTCGAAGTGCTTGAACGTGTCAGGAGGCGTCCCGAGATGCACTTGAAGCCAGCGGGTTTCACCACGCTGTGCGCCTTCATCGAGGGATACGAGTCCGCCCTGATGGATCACGGCATCGGCGACGACCATCACACGGTCTTCCTGATGCATTTTTCGGACTTCGTGCGGACATCCACCGGACACGAGGACGAGCGGGATTCGCTGACCACCCCGGACGGCATCCTGGATATCGGAAACCTCCATTGGCAAGCGGCCATCGCCCGTACCGAGCAGGATGACGGCATGGCCATGGTGTTGTTCTTCGAACTGCTGGACCGCTTCAAGGCCTCCCACGGCCTGCGCTGACACACCCGATCTCCGTACGCGCTTTGCGGCGTACTCCCGACAGGACAAGACAGATGGGCGCCTGGGGCACCGGATCCTTCGAGAACGACCACGCGGCGGATTTCATGATCGACGTGCTGGACAGCGGCGACCTGTCGCTGATCCGGGAAGTGCTGGACAACGTACTGACGTCCACCGAGTACGTGGAGGCACCGGATGCGGAGCTGGCCATCGTGGCGGCCGAAATCGTGGCGGCCGCACCCGCCGTTCCCGCCTATCATCCACGTCACGACCGACAGCCGGTCCCGCGACCGAGGGATGCCATGCCAGACAACGCCATCAACCTGAAAGACAAGCTGTCCCGCTTCTCGGAACATTGGTCGCCCCGCGTCATCGCCGAAATGAACGACTACCAGTTCAAGCTGGCCAAGGTGCAGGGCGAATTCGTCTGGCATGCGCACGCGGATACCGACGAAGTCTTCATCGTGATCGAGGGTCACCTGACGCTGGAATTCCGCGACAAGGCCGTGCCTTTGTCCGCCGGTGAGATGTACGTGGTTCCCAAGGGCGTCGAGCACAGGCCGGTGGCTACCAGCGAGTGCAGCATCATGCTGGTGGAACCGCGAGGCGTGGTGAACACCGGCGATGCCGGTGGCGCGTACACCGCACGCAATGACGTGTGGGTATAGGCGATCGACCAGCGAGTAGCGGAGCGGAATGCGGCGATGGCTTGCAGCGGCCATCCTGTTGAACGGTATTCCTTCGACCGGCTTTGTCGCCGAATCCTTCGAATTCAAACAGGTCGCCACATGTCGTTGCACGGCGAAAGTCCAGTTCCTGCTCAACCAGGAGGTGCCATCCGGGCAAACGATCTACTTCATCAAGGACGGCAAAGGCGCCGCCCACGCCATCGCGCCCTGACACGCGGTCGTGGTGAAATCGCCCGACTCCACCCCTGGCCTCACCGGTAACTCCATGGCAGACCCCTACAACGCTTCGTCCACCTACCCGCCCACACAACCTCGCGTCGCGGCCACCCCACTCAACGATGCGATGGTGACGACCGCCATGGAATTGCCCGGCTATCGCGTCGTCCGCAGCCTGGGCCTGGTACGCGGCATCACCGTGCGGTCGCGGTCGATCATCGGCAACTTCCTGGGCGGGTTGCAGACCATGCTCGGCGGCAACATCACCATCTACACCGAGCTGTGCGAGCAGGCCCGCAGCGCCACCTACCGCGACATGGTGCAGCACGCCCGGATGCTGGGCGGCAATGCCATCATCGCCGTGCGCTACGACGCCACCGACGTGATGGCCGGCCTGACCGAAGTGCTGTGCTACGGCACGGCGGTAATCGTCGAACCGCACGACGCCTGACTCACGCGCCCATCCGGCCTGCCATGCCCGCCAAGCCTCCCAAGCCTGCATCCAAGTACCTGCGTCAAAGAAGCGCCAGGCTGGCGATGGTGGGACTGCTACTGGCGACCTACCCCGCATTCGTCCTGACCTGCACATGGTCCTACGTCCTGCAGAGTCCGCTGCCCGGTGGGCGGCACGGTCCACTGGACGCCTACCGGCATACGCTGGCCAGCGCAATCGTGGCCTACACGCTGGATGCGCGTGCCGTACACCTGGTCAACCGGGTCATGGAACGACGCGGGACGCGCGCGAACGCCATGGACATCCACAACAACCTGATCGGCGCCGCGATCGGATCGCGCGCTGCGCGGTTCTCCGACATCGAACCGATGGTGATGCGCAGCGTGGAGTCGGGCGATGTCGATGCCGCATCGCCCGACCAGACCACGTGGCTACCGGCGAGCGACTGGCAGGAAGGCTTCGCGTGGTAGTGACGAAGACACCTGCGCGGGCGGGGCCGACCGCCCCGACATCGCCCGCACCAGCCGCCGCCCCGCTATAGTCGCCCCCAGTCACGGCCGGCCCCACGCCGACGGGCAGTCCCTCGCATCCTTGCCGGAGGTTGTCATGAAGCGCGTGTTCCGCTTGATCCTTGCGGTCGTCGCCGGTGTCCTTGTCGGCAGCCTCGCCAACATGGCGCTGATCATGCTCGGCGGCCACGTGATTCCGCCGCCGACCGGGGTCGACACCACCACGACCGAAGGCCTGAAGGCGGCGATGCCATTGTTCGAGGCCAAGCACTTTCTGTTCCCCTTCCTCGCCCATGCGTTCGGCACGCTGGTCGGCGCCCTCATCGCCACGCTGGCGACGCCCGGACGTACGTCCGGGCCGGCCTGGGTGGTGGGCGCATGTTTCCTGATCGGCGGCATCGCCGCCGTCGCCATGCTGCCTTCGCCTGCGTGGTTTACCGTCGTGGACCTGCTGTTCGCCTACCTGCCGATGGCCCGGTTGGGGCATCGCTGGGTATCGCGTGGAACGCGTGCGGGCTGAGCCTCTTCCAGCAGCACGACGATGGCACCGCCATGAAGCTTGCCATGATCCGAACCCATGCGCTGTCGCTTGACGCCGTCACCGAGGAGCCGCATCACACGTATTCGTCGTTCCGCGTGCGCGGCAAGATCTTCGTGACCATCCCGCCGGAGGAGACGCACCTGCACGTCTTCGTGGGCGAGGAGGACCGCGAACAGGCGCTGGCGCTATATGCCGCATTCGTCGAAAAACTGTTCTGGGGCAGCAAGGTGCTGGGGCTGCGCGTGGACCTCGCCAAGGCCACGCCCGCGGTGATCAAGGCGCTTGTCGACAAGGCCTACGACACCCGGGTGCGCAAGGATGCGGGGCCGAAGCGCATGCGCACGCCTCGCTGACCATGGCAGACGATGCTCCCCCTCTTCCCTCCGGAATTCCGCATGACCACCGACACCAGGATCAAGGGCCCTGCCTCCTACTTCCCGTCCATCGAAAAGACCTACGGCCAGCCGGTATCGCACTGGTTCGCGGTGCTGGACACGGTGAAGGACCTGAAGCACATGGAGCAGGTCGCGTTCCTGAAGACCGAACACCAGTTGGGCCACGGCCATGCGAACGCGCTGGTGGCCTACCTGCGGGCGAAGAACGGATGACGCCCGCGCCTTGATGCCCGCCGCCATCGGGTGGGCATCCGACAAAGCGTGCCGACGCGCACGCCGTCATCGCGTGGTCACCCAATCGACACACGTGCGACACCTTGCACGCCCAGCATGCGCAAAACGTGGAGTTGCGCATGCGCTTTGCCATCGTCACCGAAACGTATCCGCCGGAAGTCAACGGCGTGGCCCTCACCGTGCAGGGACTCGAAGCCGGGCTGCGCCAGCGCGGGCATGAGGTGTCGGTCGTCCGCCCCCGCCAGCCGAGCGACGGCGCCGGTATCGACGACACCCTGCTGGTGCGCGGTGCCAGCCTGCCGTGCTATCCCGGATTGAAGTTCGGCCTGCCGGCGACGCGCCGCCTGCTGGCGCAATGGAAAGCGTCACCGCCGGATGCCATTTACGTGGCCACGGAAGGCCCGCTTGGCTGGTCCGCGCTGCGTGCGGCGCGGCGGCTGGGGATTCCGGCGGCCACCGGCTTCCACACCCGTTTCGACGACTACATGCGCGACTACGGCCTGCGTTTCCTGCAGCACACCGCGCTGCGCTGGATGCGCCGCTTCCACAACGGCGCCGACGCGACGCTGGTACCGACGCGCGAACTGGCGGAGTTCCTCCAGTCGCAGGGATTCCGCCATGTGGTGCGGCTGGCACGGGCGGTGGACGCGAAGCATTTCAGTCCGGCGAAGCGCGACCAGGCGTTGCGTAGCTCGTGGGGCCTGGGAACAGACGACGTAGCGGTGATCTACGTGGGTCGCATCGCGGCGGAGAAAAACCTGGACCTGTCGATCCGCGCGTTCCGCGCGATCCGGCAGGCGCAGCCGGACGCGAAGTTCGTGTGGGTCGGCGACGGGCCGGTGCGCGAGCGGCTGGCGCAGGAACATCCGGATTTCCTGTTCTGCGGCGTGCAGCGCGGCGAGGCGCTGGCGCGGCATTTCGCCAGCGGCGACCTGTTCCTGTTTTCCAGCCACAGCGAGACCTTCGGCAACGTGACGCTGGAAGCGATGGCCAGTGGCGTGCCGACCGTGGCGTTCGACTACGGCGCCGCGCGCGAGCACCTGGTCGACGGGGTGCACGGGGCCGCGGTGGAGAGCGATGACGACTTCGTCGCCGCTGCGCTGCGACTGGCAGCGGATGCCGCGCTGCGGCGGCGCCAGGGCGAGGCCGCCCGTTCGGCGATGCGCGCGCTCCATCCGGACCAGGTGGCCGCCGATTTCGATGCCCTGCTGACCGATCTCGCCCTGACACGGAGAAGCCACCATGCGACCGCCGCTGCCGCGTAACGCCTTCATGGGCCGGGACGCCGGCTGGTGCCTGCGGGCCAACCGCTGGGGTGAGTGGAGTGGCGTGCGCCGCTTCTTCGCCCTCGTCAGCCGGCTGGGCGACGGGGTGTTCTGGTATGTACTGATGGCGGCGCTGATCGTGGCCGACGGCCTGGACGGCCTGGACGGCCTGGCGGCATCGGCGCATCTTGCCGGCACCGGCGCGATTGCGCTGATCCTGTACAAGGCACTGAAGCGCTGGACGCGCCGGCCACGGCCTTTCGCTTCCGATGTGCGCATCCGCGCGTGGATCGCGCCGCTGGACGAATTCAGCTTCCCCTCCGGCCACACGCTGCATGCGGTCGCGTTCACCGTGGTGGCGCTGGCGCACTATCCCGCGCTGGCGCCGCTGCTGATCCCGTTCGCGGCCTGCGTGGCGGCCTCGCGCGTGGTGCTGGGGCTGCACTATCCGAGCGACGTGCTGGCGGCGACGGTGATCGGTTCGGCACTGGCGGGACTGTCGATCTGGCTGGTGCCTGGCGTCAGCCTGCTGGGCTGAAGCGGTGGATGCCGACGCCGCGGCCGCATCGCGGACGTATTCGACAGGCCGCTGGCCCAGGTCTTCAGCGGGCAACGCTGAGCGATGACGCCATTCAGCCCGGCCGTTCGACGCGGGCACGTACCAGGGCCGGCTGCAGTTGGCCCGCCCAGTCGCGGTCGTTCGCCACCTGCGCCCCGGCACGACTGCGGTCGAGCGCATCGACGTCGAGATCGGCGATGGCCCACGCCCGGTCGCCAGCGGTCTGCACCACCACGCCGTCGGCAGGCAGGCCGCGGTCCATCGGGGCGAAGATCGCCGCTTCGCCGGTGTTGACGTCGAGCGCCGGACTCCACGGCGCTTCACCTGCGGTCACGGACTGCGCAACGAAGATGCGGTTCTCCAGCGCACGCGCCAGGCAACCCACGCGCACGCGTGTCGCGCCGGCTTTGGTGTCGGTGCAACTCGGCACCAGCAGCAGGCGTGCGCCCGCTTCTGCCTGCGCACGCACCGGCAGCGGAAACTCGCTGTCGTAGCAGACGGACACGCCGCTGCGCACCGCGCCGAGATCGAACACCTTCAACGCATCACCGCCGTCGATGACGCCCAGTTCTTTCTCGAAGCCGGTCAGCTGCAGCTTGTCCTGCCAAGCGTGCGTGCCCTGCGGCGTGAACACGTCACTGCGGTTGCGATAACGCCCCTCGCCCTGCGCCAGCAGGAAACTGCCGGCGACGATGTGCAGGTCCAGCGCCTTCGCCAGCCTCGCGTACAGCGAAAGCCAGTCGGCGCGATAACGCTGGATCGCCGCCAGCGACGCATGCAGGTCCGCCTGTGTGGCCGTATCGAAGGTCGCGGCCAGTTCCAGCGCCAGATACTCCGGCAGCACCGCGATGCGCGCGCCCTGCGCCGCCGCGTCGCCCAGCACTGTCGCCTGCCGTTCGGCGAACGTCGCGAAATCGGCGGGCGCCTGGATGGCGTACTTGGCGACGGCGACCTTCATCGCATCGGTTCCAGGCCGCGCAACCAGAAGGTGAGCGCGTGGTCGACCTCGCCATGGCCGATCTCGTTCCAGGCCAACCGCATCGTCATGCCGGGCTGGCGGGTATAGCCACGCTTGTCCCAGAACATCTCGTTGCCGCGATGCCCGGAAGGCTGCCGGGGGTCGTCGCGATCGCGATCCACCGCGCAGAATGCAGTCCACGAGAACCGCCCCAGCGCGCGCGCATGCGCTTCGCGCAGGTCGAAGAAGGTGTGGCCGATGCCATTGCCGCGGTAGGCCGGCAGCAACACGGATTCGCCGAAGTAGAAGACGTCCTCAGGGTCCATGCCGCTGTCGATGAACGGCTGGCGGAACGCCTCGGTGTCGTCCGCCAGTGGCAGGCCGGTGGACGCGCCGACCACCTGTCCGGCATCCATCGCCAGCACGAATATGCTCTCGGCCGAGCGCGCATAGGCGTCCAGGTAGTCGCGCTCGAAATCGAGGTCGCCGTCGTACAGGTAAGGCCAGTCGCGGAACACCGCCACGCGCAGGCGTGCGACATCCTCCAGCCAGGGCGTGATCTCGGGCCCGCGGAACAGGCCGATGGTGTAGGCAGGCGTCATGCCGCCAGTGTAGCGGCATGCCTCCCGCGCCGGCGACGCGCCCTCAGTGCGCGTGCGCGACGTGCCGATGCAGGCGTTCGCCGTCCTGCGCCAGCAGGCGGTAGTGCACACGGTCGGCATCGCCCAGGTCCACGCCGCGCGGGCGCGACGCCACGCCATCCTTGCCGAAATCCAGCACCGCACCGACGCCCGCATACAGGTAACGGTCGCCGAACGCCTTCAGCAATGCGGCGAAGGTCGGTTCGCCGGTGCAGTGGCCGGGCGCGATGTACTGGATGTCATGCGCCTCCAAGGCATCGACCAGGCCGGCGATGGCGATGTCGTCGGCGTTGACGAAATGGAAACCGCCGATCACCAGGTGGATCTGCGGATCGATCTTCGCCGCCGCATCGACGATGTGCGCGATGCCGGGATGCGAACAGCCGACCACCAGCACCAGGCCCTGGTCCGTGCGGATGGCCAGCGACAACTCGCGCAGTTCGCGCGTACCCGGCGCGTCGGAGACGGCCGCGATGCTCCACACGCCGGGCGCGATCTCGGTGGTCTCGGCCAGCGGCTTGAAATTGCCGGTCGGCCAGGCACGGCCGAACTGCAGGCGTTCGGCGGGTTCGCCGTCGTAATAGCGCATGCGTGCCGGCAGCGACGCATCCTTGCGGTAGAAGCTGGAGGGCAGCGACGAGCCATAGATGCCGAAGCCTTCCTGCGGCGCGTAGACCGGTACCTGCGGATTGACCTTCAGCACTTCGACCAGGCCGGCCATGTGGTCGGCGTGGCGATGCGACATCACCACGGCATCCAGCCGCGACAGATCGATGCCCTTGGCCTTCACGTTGCGGGTGAAGATCGCCGCGTCGTTGCCGGTGTCGAACAGGATGCGCTTGCCGCCGGCTTCGACCAGCGCGGCGAAACCCCAGTCCTTCTCCAGCGCGGGATCGTCGCCGAAGGCGTCGTAGATGACGGTGATGCGCGGCGCGGCGACATCGGCGGCGAACACGGGCGTCACCAGGGACGACAGACCGAGGACCAGAAGACGGGAGAGGAATCGCATGCACAGGCTCCGGGAGAAGATCATCGCGAGCTTACGCGCCGCCCTTCGTGCTTCCACGCTGCTTATACCTTCGGACTGATAGCCAGCACTCATGTGCTTATGCCGCACAAGCTAAAGAGGCCGGCGACGTGCCCGGCTCCCTCCGTGGAGATCCGGGCACGCCGCCGGCCGGGGCGAACTCAGTGGATGAAGTTGTCGCCACGACGGTCGTCCCACGCGTATAACGCGAGTCCCTGCGCGGGATCGAGCTGCAGGCGTGCGCGGCCATCACGACTGCGGGTGATGAAACCGTTCGACAACCCATGCGGCAACGGCCGCCAGGCTTCGTAGGCAAGCGGCGCGCCATGGCGCGCGAGGCCTTCCCTGGCCACGCACGCGTTCTGCAGCAACACCAGTGGACATGTACCCAGCGCCTGCCGCGTCGAGGACGACAGCTCGAATAGGATCGTGCCCCGATGCCGGTGACCCAGCGGCAGCAGCAACGCCATCAATCCCGCCTCGCCTGCCACGTCGAGGACAATGCGGCAGGTGTCGATCTGGGGCGGCAGCACGCGGCAGGCGCGCCGATGCAGAGTGGCGAGATCCAGCATCGTCCGGTCCTCAGCGCAGTTCCGTGCCGAGCGCATACCAGTCCACCTTGCGGGTGACCCACATGATCACGGCCAGGATGCCGAACAGCAGCAGCGAGCCCATCAGCAGCGCGTTGTTCTCCGACTTCAGCAGGATGTAGAGCACGCCGTACAGCGCCGTCAGCATCGTGGCGAAGCCCGCGGCGCGCAGCCAGCTCTGCAGCACGCCGGACAGATAGAAGAACTGCAGGCCGATGCAGGCCGCCGCCGAGACCAGGTAGGCCTGCCAGAAGGCGATGTGCTCGGAGAGGCTGAGCAGCAGCAGAAAGAACACTGCCAGCGCCAGCCCCACCAGCAGGTACTGCAGCGGATGGATCGGCAGGCGCTTGATCAGTTCGAACAGTGCGAAACCGACGAAGGTCAGTACCACGAACAGGATGCCGTACTTGCTGGCGCGATCGACCTGCGTGTAGACATCCACCGTATCCACCAGGCTGACCACGGCACTGTCGATGGCGGAGGCGCTGCCATCATCGGCGACGTATTCCGATGGCGTGGCGCCCAGCGACGGCGGCTGCGTCAGCTTGCCGGACGCCGATTCAAGCTGGCTCTGCGCGGCGCTGGCCAGCGACGATACCTGCCAGCGGGCGGTGAAGCCGGTGTTGTCCAGCGTCTTGCTGTTGGGCAGGAAGCGGCCACCGAACAACGGCTGCCGCCACGGCGAGTTCATCGTGATGTCGTTGCTGTCCGCGATCGGCGCGATGCCGATCGACTGCGTGCCCGCCAGCGTCATCTCCAGTTGCGCACTGCTGGCCGGCAACGACACGCCCGGCGTACCGATCGGGGCATGGATGCCGTCCATGCGCGAGGACATCGCCCCCGTCCCGGCCGCCAGCGTACGCGGCACGCCATCCACCTTCAGCGATGGCGTGCCCACCAGGCCGCGCACGTCGGCCATGCCGACCACGACATAGGGCTGGCCGTAGCTGCGCCCGTCCGCAGTCGGCACCTGCAGCGGCGCGAAGTCGGCCTTCATCGCGGCTTTCCACTCATAGACATTGACGGTGTACAGCCCGATGCGCCGCTCGCCCGGCTGCAGGCGGCCATCGACCACCAGGCTGGCGGGCATCTGCACCAGGTAGCCTTCCTTCACGTCGCGGCGGGCCTCCGGCTTGCCGTCCTCGTTGACGGCATTGACGACACGCTCTTCGCGCCACGGCACGACACGCAACGGGCCGACCACCTGCTGGGGGCCGGCCATGCTCTGGGAGACCCGATTTTCCGCCTGCGTGCGGTAAAGCTCGCGGTCCTGGATGACGCCACGGATCATCATCAGCGGGATGAGCAGCAGCAGGACCAGCCCGCCGACGGTGAGGAAACGCAACAGCAACTTCAATGACTTCATGTCGATGCCCCGGTTGGATACGGGACGCATCGTCCGGGGGTTCGGTGCAACCGGCAGGAAGCGTGTTTGAAGGCTGTGTGAAGTCGCGCTGATGCCCGTCATGTTCCCTCTCCCCGCTCTACGGGGAGAGGGTGCCGAAGGCGGGTGAGGGGCGAACGGAGTCCGCGGACGGTGTACTGCAGAGCACGACCAACATCCGGCTCACTGGCAGCGCTGTCGTATCCGAAGGAGAAGCGCCCCTCATCCGCCCTTCGGGCACCTTCTCCCCGCGCGCGGGGAGAAGGACTCCTTCATGGCTGCACCCTCGACAGCGACAGCACCGCTTCGGCGCCACCGTCGGGGCGGTTGTCCAGCGTGGCTTCGCCGCCATGCAGGCGCATGACCTCGCGTACGAACGGCAGGCCCAGCCCGGAACTGCGCTGCCCGCCATCGGGCCGCGGCAGCGAGTAGAAGCGCTCGAACACGCGTTCCCGCGCATAGTCGGGCACGCCCGGTCCGCGGTCGCGCACGCTGAAGCGCACCTGCCCGTCCACCGCATCGACCACCAGTTCGACCCTGCCGCCCGGCGGCGAGAACGCGATGGCGTTGTCGAGCAGGTTGCCGAGCGCGCGCCGCAGCAGGAACACGTCGCCCTCCACCGCCCAGGTGCCCGCCTGCGGTACGCGCACCACGTCGACGCCGTTCGGCGTCAACTGCGCGTCGAGTCCCTGCACCACGTCATCGACGAGTGCAGCGGCATCGATACGCTCGCGTCGCTGCAGCCAGCCGTGTTGTTCCACTTCGGCCAGTGCCAGCAACTTGTCGATGGTCTCGGTCAGCCGGTGTTCCTGGGTCTGGATGTTGCGCACGAAGCGCTGGCGGTCGGCTTCCGGCAGCGGCTCCTGCAACAGCTCGGCCGCGCCGCGGATGGCGGCGAGCGGACTCTTCATCTCGTGCGTCAGCGACTGCACGTACTGCTCGACGTAGGCCTTGCCTTCCAGCTTGCGCCGCATCGTCTCCAGCGCGCGGCCGAGGTCGCCGATCTCGTCGGTGCGCGGGCGCGGCGGCGGTACCGGCTCACCGGCGCTGACCGCCTGCGCATAGCGGTTCAGGCCGCCGATGCCGCGCATCAGCCACCATGTCATCAGTACGCCGATCAGCGCGGAGATGCCGATCAGCCACGCGCCGCGCAGCAGGATGCTGCGCTGGCTGGCGACGATGAAGGGCTCGATGCTGCGGTTGGGTTGCGACAGCGTCAGCACGCCGATCAGGGCGCTCCGGTCGCCGGGGTCGTAGATGGGGGCGGCCACGTGCATGACGGTGTTGGCCGTGTCGCCCGGCGCCTCGGCGCTGGAACGCGCGCCGTACTCGCCGCGCAGCGTGCGGTAGACGTCGTTCCAGCGCGAGTTGTCGCGACCGACGTCGCGCCCCTGCGAATCGAACACCACCGTGCCGCGCGCGTCGGTGACGGTGACGCGGTAGTCGACGCTGCGCTTCTGGAAGCGCCACACCCACGCCCTGGGGTCGCGCCGCTGCGCTTCGGCGACATTGCCGGCGAACGCGCCATCGGCGATGCGACCGGCCTTGAGGTCGCCGGCCGCCATCTCGGCCAGCATGTTGGCCGCATCGACCAGCGTGGATTCCATCGCCTGGCGAACGCCCGGCTTCACCTCGTTGACGAACACGCGCATCACGAAGAACGCGGCGATGCCGACGATCAGGAAGAAGCCGAGCACGAGCTTCAGCCCAAGCCGCATCTCAGGTCTCGATGGCGTAACCCAGTCCGCGATGGGTGCGGATCGGGTCGGGCTCGGCGCCGGCGGCACGCAGCTTGGCGCGCAGCGTCTTCACGTGGGTGTCGACCGTGCGGTCGGCGCTGTCGGCGTCGCTGTCCCAGCCGCGGTCCATCAGCTGGGCGCGGCTGAGGATGGCGCCGGGGCGCTGCAGCAGCGCGTCCAGCAGGGCGTACTCATAGCGGGTCAGGTCCAGCAGCTGCTGGCGGTAGCGGATGCGGTGGCCGTCGCGATCGATAGCGAACTCGCCGCGTGCGACCCAGTCGCCCGCACTCGGCTGCGCCGCGGTGGCGCCCGCACGGCGCAAGCGGGCTCGCACGCGGGCCACCAGTTCGCGCGGCGAGAACGGCTTGGTCACGTAGTCGTCGGCGCCCAGCTCCAGTCCCAGCACGCGGTCGATCTCGTCATTGCGCGCGGTCAGGAAGATCACCGGCACGTCGCTGAACGTGCGCAGTTCGCGGCAGACGTCGAAGCCGCTGGCATCGGGCAGGCCCACGTCGAGCACCACCACGTCGACGCCACCGGCGCGCACGCGCGGCACGACCTCGCGCGCCAGCAGGCAGTGGTCGGCCTCGATGCCTTCGCTGCGCAGTGCGTACAGCACGGCGTCGGCGATGGCGGTTTCGTCTTCGGCAATCAGTACGCGGGGCATGGCGCAAGCATATATGCTGCGCGGCATGAATTATCGACACGCCTTCCATGCCGGCAACCATGCCGACGTCCTCAAGCACATCGTGCTGCTGGCCGCCATCGACGCGCTGAAGCGCAAGGACGCGCCGTTCTTCGTGCTGGACACCCATGCCGGGCGTGGCCGCTACCTGCTGGGTGGCGCGGAAAGCCGCAAGACCTCGGAGGCCGACAGCGGCGTCTTCAAGCTGATGGGGGCCGCGCGCCTGCCCGACCCGGCCGAACGCTACCTGCGCGCGGTGGTCGCCAACAATCCGGTCGGGGCGCTGATCACTTACCCCGGTTCGCCGCTGCTGGCCGCGCAGGCGCTGCGTCCGCACGACAGGCTGGCCGCGTGCGAGTTGCAACCGGACGAAGCGAAGGCGCTGCGCGAGGTGTTCGCCGATGACGAACGCGTGGCGGTCCATGCGCGCGACGGCTATGCCGCGATGAAGGCGCTGCTGCCGCCGCGCATCGGCAGCCAGCGCATCGCCCGTGGGCTGGTGCTGATCGATCCGCCCTACGAGGTGCAGGACGCCGAGTATCCGCAGATCGTCGCCTCGCTGCGCGACGCACTTGAACGCTGGCCCGCCGCGACGTACGCGGTCTGGTACCCGATCAAGCAGCGTCGCAGCCTGCTGCCGTTCTTCCGCAAGGCGGCGGCGCTGCCATCGAAGGGCGCGTTCGTCGCCGAACTGCAGGTGCGCCCGGACGACTCCCCGCTGCGGCTCAACGGCAGCGGCATGCTGGTGGTCAACCCGCCATGGCAGCTCGACCAGGCATTGGCACCCGTGCTGCCCGTGCTGGCCTCGACCCTGGGCGAAACCGGCGCGAGCCACCGGCTCGAGTGGCTGCGGCAGCCGACCTGACCACCGCGTCCCGCTCACGCGGCACCGTCGGAAGGCTGTGCGAGAATCGCCCCTTCCTCCTATCCTCGACCCCCCGTCCATGGCCGGATCCAGCCTGTTTGCCCTGATCGACGACATCGCCACGCTGCTCGACGACGTGTCGGTGATGACCAAGGTGGCAGCACGGAAAACCGCCGGCGTGCTGGGCGACGACCTGGCGCTCAACGCGCAGCAGGTCACCGGCGTGAAGGCCGACCGCGAACTGCCGGTGGTGTGGGCGGTGGCGAAGGGATCGATGGTCAACAAGGCCATCCTGGTGCCGGCGGCACTGGCCATCAGCGCGCTGGAGACGTGGCTGCATGGGCGCGGCTACAACGTTCCGCTGGTGACGCCGTTGATGATGCTGGGCGGCGCCTTCCTCTGCTTCGAAGGCGTGGAGAAGCTGGCGCACAAGTTCCTGCGCAAGGGCGACGACGATCGCCACGCCGAGCGCGTGGCGGCGATGCAGAACGAGAACGTCGACATGGTCGCGTTCGAAAAGGACAAGGTGCGTGGCGCGATCCGTACCGACTTCATCCTCTCGGCCGAGATCATCGTCATCTCGCTGGGCACGCTGGCGGGCCGCAACTTCCTCGAGCAGGTGCTCACGCTGGTGGCGATCTCGGCGATCATGACGGTGGGCGTGTACGGACTGGTCGGTGGCATCGTGAAGCTGGACGACGCCGGCCTGGCGCTCGCCGCCGATGCCCGCGACAGCGGCTGGGCCAGGTTCAAGCGCGCCTTCGGGCGCGGCATCCTGTACAGCGCGCCGTACCTGATGAAGTTCCTGTCCATCGCCGGTACGGCGGCGATGTTCCTGGTGGGCGGCGGCATCCTCGTCCACAGCATCCCGGCGCTGCACCACGTCATCCAGCCCCATGCGGAAGGCGAGCTTGGCTGGCTGTGGGGCGCCCTGTTCAACGCCGGTGTCGGCGTGCTGGTCGGCGCGGCGATCGTGGCCGTGGTGATGCTGGTCGGCCGGCTGCGCGGCAAACGCCACGGTGCCTGAACCAGCGCCGCCCGGCCCTCGCGGCCCTTCCGGGTTTCATGCGAGCATCTCACCATGACTGCGCCGAAACGCCTTCCGCCCTGGCATGAACACTTCCGCCTGCCCAGCGGGCGCGACCTGCTGATCCGCCCGATCCGGCCCGAGGATGCCGGCCCGATCCAGGGTGCGTTCGGACTGCTGGGGCCGGAAGAGATCCGGCACCGCTTCATGTATGCATTGAAGGAGCTGTCGCCCGACATGGCGCAGCGACTGACCCATCCCGACCCCAACACCGAGTTCGCGCTGGTCGCGGCCGAGCCGCTGCCACCGGGCGAGGCGCTGGTGGGCGCGGTGGCGCGTGCGGCGCTGGTGCCGCGCACGCGCGACGCCGAGTTCGCGATCCTGGTCAGCCATTTCATCGCCGGGCAGGGCCTGGGGCGCCACCTGATGCGCAAGCTCGCCAAGTGGGCGCGCTCGAAGAAGCTGGACCGGCTGTACGGCGACGTGCTGGACAGCAACCTGCCGATGCTGGCGCTGGCGGAATCGCTGGGCTTCAAGCGCGTGCGCGAGAACGACGGCTCCGGCCTCGTGCGCGTGGTACTGGACCTCAACGAAGAACCCTGAGCGGTGCCGACCGGTGGTCGGCCCGCCGCCGCCGGTTCCTGCGTGTTGCTGACGAGGGCGTGGTTTCGCCACGCTGCCGGGAAGCCGTCATGCCCCGCTACGTGATCGAACGCGACATCCAGGGCGCCGGCCTGATGACGCCGGCCGAGCTGAAGGCCGTCTCGCAACTCTCGTGCCGCGTGCTCGACGAATTGGGGCCGCAGGTGCAGTGGGAGCACAGCTACGTGACCGACGACCGGATCTATTGCGTGTATCGCGCCCCGAGCGAGGCCCTGGTGCTGGAGCATTCGCGCCGTGGTGGCTTTCCCGTCGACCGCATTTCCCCCGTCAGCCAGGTGATCGACCCGCTCACCGCGGAATGATCCTCCGCGGACCATGACGGGACCGTCCGGTCCGCTTGGTAAACTGCACGTCCCTTCGCGCTGGGTATCCCACGGTATCCGGCGCTGCCGTTGTTCCGTGTACCCATGACCGACACCCAGAAAATCTCCCCGTCCACCCCGCCCCTGCCCCGTGGTACGCAATCCCGCGCCTGGTGGCGCGCACCCGCATCGCCGACTGCGCTGGCCTGGTCCGTGGCCGCCGCCGCCCGTTCGCATGACGGCCCGGTGCTGGTGGTCGCACGCGACAACCACGACGCGCACCAGATCGAAGCCGACCTGCACACGCTGCTCGGCAACGACGCCGCGCTGCCGATCGTCCCGTTCCCGGATTGGGAAACCCTGCCGTACGACCAGTTCAGTCCGCACCCGGACATCGTCTCGCAGCGCCTGGCCGCCCTGCACCGGCTGCCCACGCTCGCGCGCGGCATCGTGATCGTGCCGGTGCAGACACTGATGCAACGGCTGTCGCCGTTGCGCCATATCGCGGGCGGCAGCTTCGATTACCGGGTCGGCCAGCGACTGGACTTCGATGCCGAGAAGCGACGGCTGGAAGCCGCCAGTTACCGCCACGTGCCACAGGTGCTGGACCCGGGCGATTTCGCCGTGCGCGGCGGCCTGCTGGATGTGTATCCGATGGGCGCGGACGCACCGCTGCGCATCGAACTGCTGGACGACACCATCGATTCGATCCGCCACTTCGACCCGGAAAGCCAGCGTTCGCTGGACCGGACCGAGGCCGTGCAACTGCTGCCAGGCCGCGAAGTGCCACTGGACGAGCGGTCCGTCGAGCGCGCGATGACGCTGCTGCGCGACCGCTTCGATGTCGACACGCGTCGCAGCGCGCTGTACCAGGACCTCAAGTCCGGCCTGGCGCCGGCGGGCGTGGAGTACTACCTGCCACTGTTCTTCGACAAGACCGCGACCCTGTTCGACTACCTGCGGCAGAACGCGTTGCCCGTGCTCACCGACGGGTTCGGCGAAGCGGCGGAAGCGTTCTGGGCGCAGACGCGCAACCGCTATGAACAGCGCCGTCACGACATCGAGCGCCCGCTGCTGCCGCCGGACGAGCTGTACCTGTCGCCGGACGGCCTGCGCGAGCAGCTCAACCAGCGGCCGCGCGTGGAGGTCTGTGGCCCGCAGCACAGTCGCCACGCCGACGCCCTGCCACTGGGCGACCAGCCGCTGCCGCCGTTGCCGGTGGCGGCGAAGGACGCGCCGGCGGGCGATGCGCTGAAATCGTTCCTGGGCCATTACCCGGGCCGCGTGCTCATCGCCGCGGATTCGCCCGGCCGCCGCGAGGCGCTGCTGGAGGTATTGCAGGCGGCGGAACTGAAGCCGGTGGTGGTTGCCGACTTCAGCGCATTCCTCCCTTCTCCCCCCGGGAGAAGGTGGCGCGAAGCGCCGGATGAGGGTGCGGCGGAGATTGCGACAAAGGAATCACCGCGCACGTCCCGTACCCTCACCCCAACCCCTCTCCCGGAGGGAGAGGGGCTTCCAAGCTTCGCCATCGCCGTCGCGCCGCTCGCCGACGGCTTCGCGCTGGACGATCCACGCATCGCGGTGCTGACCGAGCGCCAGCTGTTCCCCGAGCGCGCCACGCAGGCGCACCGGCGCAAGCGCACCGGCCGAGAGCCGGAAGCCATCATCCGCGACCTGGGCGAACTGACGGAGGGCGCGCCCATCGTCCATGAAGACCATGGTGTCGGCCGCTACCGCGGGTTGATCGCGATGGACGTCGGCGGCATGCCCGGCGAGTTCCTCGAGATCGAATACGCCAAGGGCGACCGCCTGTACGTGCCGGTCGCGCAACTGCACCTGATCAGCCGCTACTCGGGCGCGTCGGTGGAAACCGCGCCGCTGCATTCGCTCGGCGGCGAAGCCTGGGCGAAGGCGAAGAAGAAGGCCGCCGAGAAGGTGCGCGACGTTGCCGCCGAACTGCTGGAGATCCAGGCACGCCGGCAGGCCCGCGCCGGCCTCGCGCTGCACCTGGACCGCGCGATGTACGAGCCGTTCGCCGCCGGCTTCCCGTTCGAGGAAACGCCCGACCAGCACCACGCAATCGAATCGGTGATCCGCGACCTGGCGAGCAGCCAGCCGATGGACCGCGTGGTCTGCGGCGATGTGGGCTTCGGCAAGACCGAAGTCGCGGTGCGTGCGGCGTTCGCCGCCGCCAGCGCCGGCAAGCAGGTCGCCGTGCTGGTGCCGACCACGCTGCTGGCCGAACAGCACTACCGCAATTTCCGCGACCGCTTCGCCGACTGGCCGTTGCGGGTCGAAGTGCTGTCGCGCTTCAAGACGGCGAAGGAGATCAAGGCCGAGCTGGAGAAACTGGCCGAAGGCACGCTGGACGTCATCGTCGGCACGCACCGCCTGCTGCAGCCCGACGTGAAGTTCAAGGACCTGGGCCTAGTGATCGTCGACGAGGAGCAGCGCTTCGGCGTGCGCCAGAAGGAAGCGCTGAAGGCGCTGCGCGCCAACGTGCACCTGCTGACGCTGACCGCCACGCCGATCCCGCGCACGCTCAACATGGCGATGGCCGGCCTGCGCGACCTGTCCATCATCGCCACGCCGCCGGCCAACCGCATGGCCGTGCAGACCTTCGTCACGCCGTGGGACGCGGCGCTGCTGAAGGAGGCCTTCCAGCGCGAGCTGTCGCGCGGCGGCCAGGTGTACTTCCTGCACAACGACGTGGAGAGCATCGGCCGCATGCAGCGCGAGCTGCAGGAACTGGTACCCGAAGCACGCATCGGCGTGGCGCACGGACAGATGCCGGAGCGCGAGCTGGAACAGGTCATGCTGGATTTCCAGAAGCAGCGTTTCAACGTGCTGCTGTGCACGACGATTATCGAGTCGGGCATCGACATCCCCAATGCCAACACCATCGTCATGAACCGCGCCGACAAGTTCGGCCTGGCGCAGTTGCACCAGCTGCGCGGACGCGTCGGCCGTTCGCACCACCGCAGTTACGCCTACCTGGTGGTGCCGGACAAGCGCAGCATCACCGCCGACGCACAACGCCGGCTGGAGGCGATCGCCTCGATGGACGAACTGGGTGCCGGCTTCACCCTCGCCACGCACGACCTGGAAATCCGTGGTGCCGGCGAACTGCTCGGCGAAGACCAGAGCGGACAGATGGCCGAGGTCGGCTTCAGCCTGTACACCGAGCTGCTGGAGCGCGCGGTGCGCTCGATCAAGGCCGGCCACCTGCCCGACGTGGACCTGGGGCAGGAGCGCCGCGGTGCCGAGGTGGAACTCAACGTGCCGTCGCTGATTCCGGACGACTACCTGCCCGACGTGCACACGCGCCTGACGTTGTACAAGCGCATCAGCAGCGCGCGCGACAAGGACGAGCTGCGCGACCTGCAGGTCGAGATGATCGATCGCTTCGGCCTGCTGCCGGATCCGGCGAAGTACCTGTTCGCCACCGCGGAACTGAAACTGGCGGCGAACGAGATGGGCATCCGCAAGCTGGAGCTGGGCGAACACGGTGGCCGCATCGTGTTCGAAGCCAAGCCGAAGATCGACCCGATGGCGGTGATCCAGCTGATCCAGAAGCAGCCGAAGCTCTACACCATGGACGGCCCCGACAAGCTGCGCATCAAGGTACCGCTGCCGGACGCGCCAGACCGCTTCAATGCGGCGAAGGCGTTGCTGATGACGCTGGCGCCGAGCTGAACCCACGCACGACGAGCACCCCCTCTCCTCTTTCCTTCCGAGAAAGCCCGTGACCTTCGACCCCGCCCCGGACTTCAGCGACATCGCCTGTTCCCTGGAAGCGCTGGCCCTGGCCATCGAAGTGCGCGATGCCTACACGCGCGGCCATTGCGACCGTACCGGACGCATCGCGCGGACGCTGGGACAGTGCTTCGACCTGGATGCGGACCATCTCGAACAACTGGAGCTCGCCGCGCATTTCCACGACGTCGGCAAGATCGGCGTGCCGGACCGCGTGCTGCTGCACACCGGGCCGGTCGCCGACGAGGACTGGCCGTCGATCCAGGCACACAGCGAACTCGGCGAACGGATCTTCCTGGCCAGCGGGCATCCCCATGCGAGTGCGGTCGCCACGCTGATCCGCCATCACCACGAAGCCATCGACGGCAGCGGCTATCCCGACGGCCTGTCCGGTGCCGCCATCCCGCTGGGCGCGCGCATCCTGCGCGTGGCCGACAGCTACGACGCGATGACCACGCGCCGTCCCTATGCCGAAGGACGCGCGCACGACGCGGCGATGCGCATCCTGCATGCGGAGCAGGACGAGAAGATCGATGCGGACGTGTTCCGCGTGTTCGAACGCCTGATGCGTGCTACCACGCTGCGCGAGGCCTGAGCGCCGACACGTAGCGCGCGCCGCGCGCACGATGCGAGTGTTGACGGATCAGGCGGCGGTGCACGTGGCCGACCACGTAGCGTGCGCCGTGCGCACGACGCGCGGTTCCAGATCGTGCGGTCGTGCGCGTGGCGCACGCTACAGCTGCGATTCGACCGGCAGCCAGCCGACAGCGCGCGCGGTCCAGCGACGCCAGACACTGGCTTCGGGTTCGCGGTCCCAGATGCGCGGAGGATCGGTCGATGCGTCTTCCCACCGCAAGGCGCCGTCCTGCAGGGTCACCCGATAGCTGGTATCCGGCGCGATCTTCGCCTCGTAGCTGCGCAGCAGGGCCGCAGCGGCGCTGCGGTCGCGGAACAGCACGCCCATCTCGGTGTTGAGGTTGACCGAGCGCGGATCGAGGTTGAACGAGCCGATGAAGCCCGCTTCGCCATCCACCGCGAAGGCCTTGGTATGCAGGCTGGCACCGCTGGAACCGAACAGGCTGCTGTCCTGCTTCCCATGCGGCATCAGTTCGAACAGTTCCACGCCACCCTGCAGCAGCGGCATGCGATACGGCGCATAGCCGCCATGCACGGCCATCACGTCGTTGGCCGCCAGCGAGTTGGTCAGGACGCTGACATCGACGCCCTGCGCGCGCTTGCCGACCAGCCACCGTGTGCCTTCGTCACCGGGCACGAAGTAGGGCGAGACCACGCGCAGTTCGTGCTTCGCCTGGCCCATCGCCCTGCCCAGCCGGTGCACCAGCCACTGCCCCTGTCCCTCGCCCTGTCCCTTCGAGGCCGGGTCGGAATACACGCCCACCTCGTCCAGCCAATGCAGTGCATTGCCACCCACCAGCGCGCGCATGCCGGGCGTGCCGCGCAGCCGCGCGACGTAGTCCGCGGCCTGGGCGGACCGGTAACCGGCGTCGCCGTTCTCGCGGAGCTTTTCCAGCGCACCCGGCTCCGCCGTCGTCAGGGCCGACAACGGGATCACCGAAGCGCTGTTCCAGAAGTCGTCGAAGATCGCCGCCGTCTGCGCGACGGCGGGCCCGATCAGCACGGCATCCAGGTCCATGAAGTTGGTCTGCGCGGCGGCGTCGAAGTACTCGTCGCCCACATTGCGGCCGCCGACCATCGCCACGCGGCCATCGGCGATCCACGCCTTGTTGTGCATGCGGCGGTTCATCGCCACCGGCCGCAGCAGCATCTCCGTGGCGCGGCCGAGCACGCCGGCGCGGCTGCGCGACGGGTTGAACAGGCGGACTTCGATGTTGGCATGCGCGTCCAGCGCTGCGAGGTGCGAATCCTTGCCGTGTGCCGTCATGTCGTCCAGCAGCAGGCGTACGCGCACGCCGCGATCGGCCGCGCGCAGCACTTCGTAACCGAGCAGGTTGCCGGTGAAGTCGTGGTTCCAGATGTAGTACTGCAGGTCCAGGCTGCGGCCGGCGGCGCGCGCCGTGGCGGCGCGCACGGTGAACGCGTCCAGGTTGTCGGACAGCAGCGCCATGCCGCTCTGCCGCGGATGCGCGTCCAGCAGCGGCGCGATGGCGCGATCCAGCGCGGTGGCATCGGCAGCGGTCGGCAGCGCTTGCGACGCCGGGCCGCGCGCGCCCTCGGCGAAGCGTCCATAGCTGTACAGCGCCACGCCCGAACCCACCGCCATCACCAGCACCACGATGCCCAGCCGGCGCAGCCACTTGCGCATGGTGTCCCCCTCTTCACGGACCAGGCCCTATCGTAGCGGCGGCGTCGTGAGGATGCCGCTTGCGTCGGCGTGCGTCCCGGTTGCACCCTCGCCCTTTCTTCCCTTCACCGTGACCGCCATGTCCCCGATGCCCCTGCCCCGCGTGCTTGCCGTGCTGCTCGCCTCGCTGGCGAGCGCCTGCAGCACGATGCCCGCGCGCGATGCCGCTACGGCACCGCTGACCTTCGTTGTCGTGCGCCATGCCGAAAAGGCGACCGACGATCCGGAGAACCCGAGCCTCTCCGCTGCCGGGCAGGCACGCGCCGACGCCCTGGCGGCGCGCCTGCACGATGCGCCGCTGGTGGCCGCGTACGCCACCGAGTTCCGCCGCACGCAGCAGACCGCCCAGCCCACCGCCAACGCGCACCGGTTGCCGGTCGAACCCTATTACGCACGCGGACCGGCCGATGAAGTCGCGGCGCGCTGGCGACAGGCGCACCGCCACGGCACCGTGCTGGTCGTCGGCCACAGCAACACCGTGCCCGACCTGGTCGCCGCGCTGTGCGAGTGCACGACGGCACCGATGGACGACCGCGAATACGACCGGCTGTCGCTGGTCCGCATCGATGGCGATGGCCGCGCGACGCTGGAGGTGCAGCGCTACGGTGCGCCATCGACGCCATGAGCGCAGTCTTCGGCGACTGGGACGGCAGCATCGCCGACGCGCGCCGATTGCAGGAGCAACTGGCATCCGGGGTCGTGCTGCGCGATGACCTGCCGGAAGCGCCGCGCTGGCTGGCGGGCTTCGATGTCGGATTCGAGGACGAGGGCGCCACGACGCGCGCCGCTGCCGTCCTGCTGGCGGCCGACACCTTGCAGCCCATCGCATCGGAACTGGTGCGGATGCCGACGTCGATGCCCTACGTGCCCGGCCTGCTCAGCTTCCGCGAACTGCCGGCCCTGGTCGCCGCGCTCGAACGCCTGCCGCAGGTGCCGGACCTCGCCTTCATCGACGGCCAGGGCATCGCGCACCCGCGCCGCCTCGGCATCGCCGCGCACTTCGGCGTGGTGACGGGCGTGCCGAGCATCGGCGTCGCCAAGCACGTGCTCTGCGGCCGGCACGTACCGCTGGGCGCACCCGCCGGCGAGCACGCGCCCCTGGTCCACCGCGGCGAACAGATCGGCTGGGTGCTGCGCAGCAAGCTGCGGTGCAATCCGCTGGTGGTGTCGCCCGGGCACCGCATCTCGATGGATACCGCGCTGGCCTGGGTGCAACGCACGCTGCGCGGCTACCGGCTGCCCGAACCGACACGACTGGCCGACCGGCTGGCCTCGCGGCGCGCCTGACGGAGCGCAACGGACCGTTTCCCTGGCATGGCACGACCGGCATGCGACAGCGTGCGATGCTTCCTCTTTCTCCAGGAGGACCTGCCCATGACCACGATCATCGCGCCCCGCGTGCACGACCTCGGCGGCGGTTTCAACGTGCGCCGCGCCGTGCCCAGCCTGCAGGCCCGCAGCGTGGGGCCGTTCGTGTTCGTCGACCACATGGGACCGGCGGTGTTCGAACCCGGTCGCGGCATCGACGTGCGCCCGCATCCGCACATCGGCCTGGCCACGGTGACCTTCCTCTGGGCCGGCGCGATCCATCACCGGGACACGCTGGGGTCGGAGCAGGTGATCACGCCTGGCGACGTCAACTGGATGACCGCCGGCCGCGGCATCGCGCACTCCGAGCGCACGCCCGGCGACGCGCGCGCCAGCGGACACGAAGTGCACGGGATGCAGACCTGGGTGGCGCTGCCCAGGTCGGCCGAAGAAGTCGAACCGGAGTTCCACCACCACACGGCGGCGACGCTGCCCGTGATCGACCATGCCGGCGCGCGGCTGCGGGTGATCGCCGGGCGCGCCTACGGCCAGGAGTCGCCGGTGAAGGTATTCAGCGGGACGTTCAACGTCGCCGTCGACCTGCAGCCGGATGCCGAGCTGGAGATCGACAACGGCCATGTCGAACGCGCGCTCTACGTGCTGGAAGGCGAAGCGCAGGTGGACGGTGCCGACATTCCGGAAAAGCACCTGGTGGTCTTCGACCGCGGCAGCCGGCCGGTGCTGCGCGCCAAGACGCCGGTGAAGGGCCTGCTGATGGGCGGCGAGCCGCTCGATGCGCCCCGCCACCTGTGGTGGAACTTCGTTTCCAGTTCGAAGGAGCGCATCGAGCAGGCCAAGCAGGACTGGCTGGAAGGCCGCTTCGGCCACGTGCCCGGCGAAACCGAATTCATTCCATTGCCGGAACGGTGAACCGGCCGTCGATGGCCTGCAAACACGGCACCTGCTTCACGGGTGTTCGAAAGCACTCCGCGTAACGCAAAGCAAACACCTGCCACGCCCGGCTTCCGCTATCGTGCGCGCACCGTCATGTGACGGGGCGCACACAAACAAGGGGTCTGGCATGAGTATGCCGAAGAAGCTCGCGGCAGAGTTCCTGGGGACATTCTGGCTGGTGCTGGGTGGTTGCGGCAGTGCGGTGCTGGCGGCCAAGTTCGGCGGCGATGGCAATCCGCTGGGCATCGGCCTGCTGGGCGTATCACTGGCCTTCGGCCTGACGGTGCTGACCGGCGCTTATGCGTTCGGCCACATTTCGGGGGCCCACTTCAATCCTGCGGTCAGTGTCGGCCTGTGGGCCGGTGGACGGTTCCCCGCGAAGGACCTGGTGCCGTACGTGGTGGCGCAGGTCGTCGGCGGTCTCGCGGCCGCCTTCATCCTGTGGCAGATCGCCAGCGGCCAGCCGGGCTTCGCGGTCGATCCCAACGCGGCAGGCGCCTTCGCCAGCAACGGTTACGGCGCGATGTCGCCGGGTGGCTATACCGTCGCGGCGGCGTTCCTGATCGAAGTCGTGCTCACGGCGTTCTTCCTGATCGTCATCATGGGATCGACCCATGGCCGCGCACCGGCCGGCTTCGCGCCGATCGCCATCGGCCTGGCACTGACCCTGATCCACCTGATCAGCATTCCGGTCACCAACACGTCGGTGAATCCCGCGCGTTCCACTGCCGTGGCGTTGTTCGCCGGTCCCGCCGCCGTCGGGCAGCTGTGGCTGTTCTGGCTGGCGCCGATCCTCGGGGGACTGATCGGCGGCATGCTCTACGGCTGGCTGGGCCGCGACCGCAGCTGAGCCGCCTGGCCCATGCCCGGCAACGCCGGGCGTGGGCCGGATCCGCGTGTGACTGGGGTCGCCCTTCGCATGCATGCCGCGTTGTTTTGCGCCGCAGCATGGGCTAAGGTCGGGTCGACTGCCAGGGGAAACCGGCAGCCGGCGCCGGGGAATGCAAGGGGATGATGCAGGGCCTGCGTGGCTCGCCACGGTGCACGGATGACGTGGCACCGCCCATGCCCGGGCGTTCGATCCAGGGGACTACATGAAGACCGTGATTGCCGTTGGCCTCAGCCTTTTTTCCGCTGCCGCATGGGCGCAGACCGCGCCGGCGTGCCCGACGTTGCCGGCCAATGCCGGCCTGAGCTGGGAACAGCGCGTCGATACGAGCTTCATCACCTGCAAGGCGGTCACCGACGATGGCCGGCAGGTGCTCAACGTGATGCTGACCGCACGCGACCCCAGGATCAGCCTGGAACGGCGCCTGCGTCAGGAGGAAAGCACGTTCTCCGGCGAAAAGATGTACTGGTACCGACCCAACCTGGGTGGCCAGGAGACGCTGCCGGCGATGGCCTCGCGGCGCATCGCCGTGGTCGAGTACGACGACGACCGCTACGCGCAGGTGTGGATCAATGCCGGGTCGCCCGAGGAACTCGGTTCGTTGATCTCGCTGGCACGCCAACTCGACGTGCGCAGTGCCGGCGCGCAGCTGTCCGCCGGCAACTGACGATCGCGCGCCACGGCGGGAGGATCTCCCGCCGCACCTGCTTCAGAACCGGCCTTCCTGGAAGTCGACGAAGGCCTGCATCAGTTCCTGCCGCGTGTTCATGACGAACGGACCGTGGCGCATCACCGGCTCGCGCAGCGGACGCCCCGCCACCAGGATCAGGCGCGCAGGCTGGCTGCCCGCACGCAGCTGCAGGATCTCGCCGCCGCCCAGCATGCCCATCTCGTGCGTATCGAGCGCGCGTGCATCCTCGCCCTCGCCCACCGTCGCCGCACCTTCGAACACATAGGCGAACGCGTTGTGGCCCGCCGGCAGCGCGTAATCCCACGCCTGCCCCGGCTGCAGCGCGATATCGAGGTAGACCGGATCGGTGGCCGGCTGCGAGATCGGTCCCTGCGTGTCGCCGACGGTGCCGGCGATGACCTTCACCTCGACGCCCTTCGCCGGATGCGCGACCGGGATATTCTCCGGCGCGAATTCCTGGTACTTCGGCGCGGTCATCTTGTCGCGCGACGGCAGGTTCACCCACAACTGGAAACCGCGCATGCGGCCGGATTCCTGCTCGGGCATTTCCGAATGCACCAGGCCGCGGCCAGCCGTCATCCACTGCACCGCGCCCGGGGTCAGCAGGCCTTCGTTGCCATGGTTGTCGCGGTGGCGCATGCGGCCGTCGAGCATGTAGGTGACGGTCTCGAAGCCGCGATGTGGATGCTCGGGGAACCCGGCCAGGTAGTCCTCGGCCTTGTCGGTGCCGAACTCGTCCAGCAGCAGGAACGGATCCAGGTCGGGCAGGTCGGGGCCGCCGATCACGCGCGTCAGCTTGACGCCGGCGCCATCGGACGTGGGTCGGCCGCGGATCGTGCGGATCACGCGGGCGGGCGTGGTGTCGGTCGGGGTGCTCATGACGCCTCCTGTTCAATTGCCGACAAGATGGCACCGGCATGGCGACTTAGGAACGGCGGCGGACGTAACCATCCGTTCCATCCATGGATCATGATGCGGCGTGCGAGCGACGTCAGTCGCAAAACCGCAATGCCGGCACAACCTCGCGACTGACGTCGCTCCCACATGCCCGCAACGCCGACGAACCTCAGGCGATATAGACCGACTTGATGTTCATGAATTCGTGGATGCCGTGCTCGGCCAGTTCGCGACCGAAGCCCGAGCGCTTGGTACCACCGAACGGCAGCCGCACGTCGCTGCGCACGATCGCATTGACGAACGCGGCACCAACCTGCAACTGGCGCGCGATGCGGTCGCCGCGTTCGGCATCGCGCGTCCACACGCTGCCGCCCAGACCGAACGTGGTGTCGTTGGCCACGCGCACCGCATCGGCATCGTCCTTCACCCGCAGGATGCTGGCGACGGGGCCGAACAGCTCTTCGTCGTAGGCCGGCATGCCCGGCGCCACCGCGTCGAGGATCGAAGCCGGATAGCCGGCATGCGAGGCATCGGGCGAACCGCCCAGCAGCACCTGCGCGCCCTTCGACACGCTGGCCTGCACCTGCTTGTGCAGTTCGTCGCGCAGGTCCTGGCGCGCCATCGGCGCCAGCGTGGTCGCATCGTCCTGTGGATCGCCGAGTTGCAGCTTCGACGCCGCCTCGACGAAGCGCTTCACGAACTCGTCGGCGATGCCCTCCTGCACGATGAAGCGCTTGGCCGCGATGCAGGTCTGACCGGCATTGCCGAAGCGCGACGCCACGGCGCCGGCGACAGTCTTCTCCAGGTCCGCATCGTCGAGCACGATGAAGGCATCGCTGCCGCCGAGTTCCATCACGCTCTTCTTCAACTGGCTGCCGGCGTTGGACGCGACGGAACGTCCCGCGCGCTCGCTGCCGGTCAGGGTCACCGCGGCGACGCGCGCATCGCGGATCACCTCGGCGGCCTGGTCGTTGTCGATGTGCAGCACGCCGAACACGCCTTCCGGCAGGCCCGCCGCCGCCAGCACCTCGGCGATGAGGTCGGCGCAGCGCGGCACGTTGCTCGCGTGCTTGAGCACTGCGACATTGCCCGCCATGAAGGCCGGCGCGAGGAAGCGGAACACCTGCCAGATCGGGAAATTCCACGGCATCACCGCCAGCACGCAGCCGATCGGCTCGTAGCGCACGTAGCTGCGCTGGCCATCGGTGGCGATCGGCTGGTCCTGCAGGTAGTCGGCCGCATGGTCGGCGTAGTAATCGCAGGCACCCGCGCACTTGTCGACTTCGGCCAGCGCCTCCCTGCGCAGCTTGCCCATCTCCGCGGTCATGGTGCGCTGCAGGTCGTCGCGGCGCCGGCGCAACTCGGCGCCGACCGCGCGCATCACCTTGCCGCGGTCGGCAAGCGGCAGCGCGGACCATGCGGGGAACGCCTTCGACGATGCCGCCAGCACGGCGTCCACCTGCGCGGCGGTCATCAGTTCGTGGCGGTACTCGACCTGTCCGGTCGCGGGGTTGACGGTTTCGACAGTCATGGCTTCTTTTTCAGTCGTGGTGCGCAGCGGATGGGAGGGAGTCTGGATGCAGCGACGTTACGGCGCCGTGGCGAATCGGATCCGGATGCGGATTCGGACGCGGGACCGATACGACCCCATTCCCGCCGTCACGCGCTAGCCGTTCTCCTGCAGCGCCAGTTGCATGTCGCGCTGGCGACGCTTCTCCTCGCGGTACATCAGCCACCAGCCGAGGAACGCGGCCACGCTCACCACCATGATCATCAATGTGGCAAGGGCGTTGATCTTCGGACTCAGGCCCATGCGCACGGACGAGAACACCTTCATCGGCAGCGTCGTGGAGTTGGGGCCGGCGACGAAGCTGGCGATCACCACGTCGTCCAGCGACAGCGTGAACGCGAGCAACCAGCCCGACACCAGCGCCGGCGCGATGATCGGCAGCGTGATCAGGAAGAACACCTTGATCCGGTTCGCCCCAAGATCCATCGCCGCCTCCTCCAGCGACTTGTCCAGTTCGGACAGGCGGGAGGACACGACGACGGTGACGAACGCCAGCGTGAACGTCACGTGGGCGATCCAGATGGCGACGATGCCCTTCGGCGCGAAGTAGCCATCGGTCATGCCCTGCAGCGAGACGAACATCAGCAGGATCGACAGGCCGATGATCACTTCCGGCATCACCAGCGGCGCGGTGATCAGCGCGCCGAACAGCGTCTTGCCCGGGAACCGCCGCATCCGCGCCATCACCAGCGCCGCCATCGTGCCCAGCACGACGGCCGCCGTGGCAGTCCAGAACGCGACCTTGATGCTGATCCACGCGGCCTGCAGCATCTGCTTGTCGCGGAACAGTTCGCCGTACCACTTCAGCGAGAAACCGGACCACACCGTGGCCAGGCGCGACTCGTTGAAGGAGTACACCATCAGGATCAGCACCGGCACGTACAGGAAGGCAAAGCCCAGCCCCAGCACCGTCCAGTTGACGGCGCGTTGTCCGACGCGGCTCATGTCAGCCTCCCTTCCAGCTCGCGCTGCTGCACGCGGTTGAAGATCAGGATCGGGATCAGCAGCAGGATCAGCATGACGATGGCCACCGCCGAGGCCGCCGGCCAGTCGCGGTTGTTGAAGAACTCGCCCCACAGCACGCGTCCGATCATCAGCGTGTCCGGGCCGCCCAGCAGTTCGGGAATGACGAACTCGCCCACCGCCGGGATCATCACCAGCATGCAGCCGGCGATGATGCCGGCCTTCGACAACGGCAGCGTGATGGTGAAGAACGCCTTCCACGGCTTGGCGCCGAGGTCGTACGCCGCCTCCAGCAACCGGTGGTCGTGCTTCACCAGGTTGGTGTACAGCGGCAGCACCATGAACGGCAGGTAGCAGTAGACGATGCCGATGTACGCGGCCAGCGGCGTGTACAGGATCTGCAGCGGCTCATCGATGATGCCGATCTTCATCAGCAGGTTGTTGAGCAGGCCGTTGTTCTTGAGGATGCCGATCCAGGCGTAGACGCGGATCAGGAACGAGGTCCACGACGGCAGCACCACCAGCATCATCGCGATGTTGCGCGTCGAAGGCGGCAAGCGCGCGATGACATAGGCGATCGGATACGCCACCAGCAGCGCCAGCAGGGTGGAGATGGCCGCGATCTTGATCGAACTCAGGTAGGCCTGGACGTACTGCGAGTCGGTGAACAGCGCCACGTAGTTGCCGAGGTTGAGCTTCAGCGTCAGCGCCTCGTCGATGTACTCGAGGACCGGCGTGTACGGCGGCATCGCGATCGCCAGCTGGGAGAACGAGATCTTCAGCACGATCAGGAACGGAATGGCGAAGAACAGCAGCAGCCAGACGTAGGGCACCGAGATCACGCCCCAACGTGGCCCCGGCAGGCGCTTGCGCAGGGAACGGAGGATGTTCATGCGGTCAGCACCACGCCGTCGTTGTCGCCCCACCACACCCAGACCTCGTCGTTCCAGGTGAGTCCCTCGCTGGCCCAGCGCTGCACGTTGGCGAAGTTGGCCATGAACTTGTACCCGCTCGGCAGGCGCACGTGGTAGACCGAATGGCTGCCGAAATAGGCGATATCCTCGATCAGGCCCTTCGCCTTGTTGTGCGGCTGGGGCGGTTCGTCCTTGCCGATGCCGAGTTTCTCCGGCCGCACCGCGAAGCCGACTTCCTGCCCCTCGAACCCGGAGATGCCGTGGCCGATGTAGATGGGATCCGGCAGCAGCGGCGAACGGATGGTCACGTAATCCGCTTCGTCATCCTCCACCACGCCTTCGATCAGGTTGACCGAACCGATGAACTCGGCGGTGAAGCGGCTGGTCGGCTGCTCGTAGATCTCGTCGGGCGTGCCGACCTGGCGGATCCAGCCCTGGTCCATCAGCGCGATGCGGGTGGCCATGGTCATGGCCTCTTCCTGGTCGTGGGTGACCATCACGCAGGTCACGCCGGACTTCTCGATGATGCTGACCAGTTCCAGTTGCATCTGCGAACGCAGCTTCTTGTCCAGCGCGCCCATCGGCTCGTCGAGCAGCAGCAGTTTCGGTCGCTTGGCCAGCGACCGCGCCAGCGCGACGCGCTGCTGCTGGCCGCCGGACAACTGGTGCGGCTTGCGCTTGGCCAGCTTGCCCAGTTGCACCAGCGCGAGCATCTCTTCCACGCGCGTCTTGATCGCGTCCTTGGACAATCCGTCCTGCTTCAGGCCGAACGCGATGTTCTGCTCCACCGTCATATGCGGGAACAGCGCATACGACTGGAACATCATGTTGAGCGGCCGCTCGTACGGCGGCAACTCGTTGAGCAGCTGTCCGTCCAGGTAGATCTTGCCGGACGAGGGCGTCTCGAACCCGGCCAGGCAGCGCAGCAGCGTGGACTTGCCGCTGCCCGAACCACCCAGCAGCGCGAAGATCTCGCCCTTGCGGATGGTCAGGTTGGTGTCGTCCACCGCGACGAAGCCGTCGAATTCCTTGCGCACGTCGACGATGCGCAGATACTCCTGCGCGCTCGCCTTGCCGTTCTGCCCCGTGTCCTTGCCGCCGTTGCCCTGTTCTGCCGCCATGGAATTCCCCTGGTCAACGGTGCGGAATGCGCACCGGCCATCGATAGGTCGCGTGGGACCGCCGGACACCGGGACGGGCACCGCCCGCCCCGGCCGCGGCGCGTATTACTTGCCGGTCTTCAGTTCCGTCCAGATGCGCGTGTACTGGCGGTCGACCTCGGGCGTGATGATCGCGAAGGTGAACAGCTTCGCCTCCACCTCGGGCTTCGGGTAGATCGTCGGATCGTCGGTGATCGCCTTGTCCATCAGCGCCTTGGCCTTCGGGATGGCGTTCGGGTAGCTGATGAAGTTGGAGTTGTTCGCCATCACCTGTGGGTCGAGCAGGTAGTTGATGAAGGCGTAGGCCTCGTCCACGTGCTTGGCGTCCTTCGGGATGGCCAGCATGTCGAACCACTGCGGCGCGCCTTCCTTCGGGATCGCGTACGCGATGTTGACGCCGTTGTTGGCCTCGGCCGCGCGGTCGCGCGCCTGGATGACGTCGCCGGACCAGCCGAGCACCAGGCAGGTGTCGCCGTTGGCCATCGCGTCGATGTACTGCGAGGAATGGAAGTTGGTGATGTAGGGGCGGATCTTCTTCAGCAGTGCCGCCGCCTTGTCGATGACGGCCGGGTCCCGGCTGTTCGGGTCTTCGCCCAGGTAGTTCAGCGCGATCGGGATGATCTCCGACGGCGTGTCGAGGAAGGTCACGCCGCAGTCCTTCAGCTTGCTGATGTTCTCCGGCTTGAACACCAGGTCCAGGCTGTTGGCGACATCGGTGTTGCCGAACGCGGCCTTGACCTTGTCGACGTTGTAGCCGATGCCGGTGGTGCCCCACATGTAGGGGATCGCGTGCTGGTTGCCCGGGTCCTGGTTCTCCAGCCGCTTCATGATGGCCGGGTCGAGGTTGGCGTAGTTGGGGATCTTGGACTTGTCCAGCGGCAGGAACACGCCCGCCTGGATCTGCCGGCCGAGGAAGTTCATCGTCGGCACGACCACGTCGTAGCCGCTGCTGCCCGCCAGCAACTTCGTTTCCAGCACCTCGTTGCTGTCGAACACGTCGTAGGTGACCTTGATGCCCGACTGCTTCTCGAAGTTCGGGATCGTGTCCTCCGCGATGTAGTCGGACCAGTTGTAGACGTTGACCTGTTTGGCGCCGCCGGTGTCGGCGCCGCCTTCCCCGGCGGATTTGCCGCCGCATGCGGCGAGGGTGGTACACAGGGCCAGGGCGGTTGCCAGTACGCGCAGTTTCATCAATCTCTCTCCATTCGGCCCGCGAGGGCGCCTTGATGTGGTCCCGGACCGGCCGTCGGCCGCCGCGGGCGTGCTGTCATGCAGTGGCCTGTCCCTGCCGTGCCGCTCCCCTTCTCCCCCTCCCTGCGCCGCTCCCCGTGCCGCGGGAAACGCCACGATGACGAAGGGCGCGTCCGTCATGGCACGCGCCCTTCCTGTTTCAGCGTCCGGTCTTCAGTTCCGTCCAGATGCGCGTGTACTGGCGATCCACTTCGGGCGGCAGCACCGCGAAGGTGAACAGTTTCGCGTCCACATCCGCCGGCGGGTAGATCGTCGGATCGTCGGCGATGCTCTTGTCGACCAGCGGCTTCGATGCCGGCACCGGATTCGGATAGGTCACGTAGTTGGTGTTCGCCGCCGCGACCTTCGGGTCCAGCAGGTAGTTGATGAACGCATACGCGTTGTCGACATTCTTGGCGTCCTTCGGGATGGCCAGCATGTCGAACCACTGCGGCGCGCCTTCCTTCGGGATCGCATACGCCACGTTGACGCCATTGCCCGATTCGGCCGCGCGGTCGCGCGCCTGGATGATGTCGCCCGACCAGCCCACCACCAGGCAGACGTCACCGTTGGCAAGGTCGTTGATGTACGAGGACGAGTGGAAGTTGCGGATGTAGGGACGGATCGACTTCAGCAGCGCGGCCGCCTTGTCGATCACCGCCGGATCGAAGCTGTGCGGATCCTCGCCGAGGTAGTTCAGCGCGATCGGGATCAGTTCCGACGGCGTGTCCAGCACGGTGATGCCGCAGTCCTTCAGCTTGGCCGCGTTCTCGGGCTTGAACACCACGTCCCAGCTGCCGGTCACGGCGGTGTCGCCGAAGATGGCCTTGATCTTGTCGACGTTGTAGCCGATGCCGCTGGTGCCCCACAGGTAGGGCACGGCGTACTGGTTGCCCGGGTCCTGCAGCGCGATGCGCTCCAGCATCTTCGGGTCGACGTTCTTCAGGTTGGGGATCTTGCTCTTGTCCAGCGGCAGGAACACGCCCGCCTGGATCTGCCGGCCGAGGAAGCTCAGCGACGGCACCACCACGTCGTAGCCGCTGCTGCCCGCCAACAGCTTGGTCTCGACCATTTCGTCGCTGTCGAACACGTCGTAGGTGACCTTGACGCCCGACTGCTGCTCGAAGTTCGGGATGGTGTCCTCGGCGATGTAGTCGGACCAGTTGTAGACGTTGAGTGTCTTCGACGACGCGCCGTCGGCAGCCTTCTCGTCCTTGCCGCCGCAACCGGCCAGCACGGCGGCAGCCAGCACGACGGTGAGGGTCTTGAGCTTCATCGGGTTCTCCATGAACAGGATCGGGGGAATGGAAACATCATACGCCCGGGCTGCGACGCTGTGACGCAGCGCACGGTCGGTTCGGCACGCTACATCCCCAGATCGGCCGCCGTGTCGTTGAGCGCCTTCCACGTCTTCTCGAACAGCTCGTCCACCTGCGCCCGCGTGATGACCAGCGGAGGCGACAGCAGCATCGCATCCCAGGTCGCACGCAGGATCAGCCCGTGCTTCAGCGCGTGGTCGCGGCAACGCGGACCGACCGTACCCCGCTCGGGGAAGAACGCGCGCTTGCGCTTGTCGGGTACCAGCTCCAGCGCGCCGACCATGCCGGCGATGCGCGCCTGGCCGACCAGGCGGTGCTCGCCCAGTTCGGCCCAGCGCTGCGCCAGATACGGCGCGATTTCGGTCTTGGCCCGCTCGACGATCTTTTCGTCCTGCAGGATGCGGATGTTCTCCAGCGCCACCGCCGCGCACACCGGGTGGCCGGAGTACGTGGCGCCATGCGCGAGTTCGCCGCCTTGTTCCTTCAGCACCTTCGCCACGCGGTCGTTGAACATCGCCGCGCCCAGCGGGATGTAGCCGGAGGTGATGCCCTTGGCGACCGGCATGATGTCCGGCTGGAAGCCGAAGTACTGCGAGCCGAACCATTCGCCGGTGCGGCCGAAGCCGCAGATGACTTCGTCGGCCACCAGCAGCACGTCGTACTGGCGGCAGATGCGTTCGATTTCGGGCCAGTAGGTCTTCGGCGGGATGTAGACGCCGATCGCGCCCATGATGGGTTCGCCGATGAAGGCGGCCACGCGCTCCGGGCCGAGTTCGAGGATCTTCTGCTCCAGCCGGCGCGCCGCGACCAGGCCGTACTCGTCCTCGGACAGGTCGCCACCATCGGCGAACCAGAACGGCGGATCGATGTGGTGGATGTCCGGGATCGGCAGCCCACCCTGCTTGTGCATGCCCTTCATGCCGCCGAGGCTGGCGCCGGCCATGGTGGTGCCGTGGTAGCCATCGTGGCGGCCGATGAAGATGTTCTTCCGCGGCTGGTCCTGCACCGCCCAGAAGTGCCGGACCATGCGCAGGATGGTGTCGTTGGCTTCCGAGCCGGAATTGACGAAGAACGAGTGGTTGAGATCACCCGGCGCCAGTTCGGCCAGCTTGGCGGCCAGCGCGATGGTCGGCTCGGTCGTGCACTGGAAGAAGCTGTTGTAGTAGGCCAGCTGCGTCATCTGCTTCGACGCCACCTCGCCCAGCTCCTTGCGTCCGTAGCCGACGTTGACGCACCACAGGCCCGCGAAGGCATCGAGCAACTGGTTACCATCGGCATCCCAGACGTAGCAGCCCTCGCCCCTGGTGAGGATGCGCGTGCCCTTCTTCGCCAGCGCGGCGTTGTCGTTGAACGGATGCAGGTGGTGCTCGGCATCGAGCTTCTGCAGGGTGCGGGTGTCGAGTTGGGTCATGTGAGCTCCAATTATTGAGCCCTCTCCCTTCGGGAGAGGGGTTGGGGTGAGGGTCCGGCGGCACCATCGGCGATGAACCATCCCGATGTCGCCGTACCCTCATCCGGCGCTTCGCGCCACCTTCTCCCGAGGGGAGAAGGGCACAGCATTCAGACGTTCAACAGCAGGAATTCCCGCTCCCACGAGCTGATCACGCGGAAGAAGGTCTCGTATTCCTTGCGCTTGACCGACACGTACGCACGCACGAAGCGCGCGCCCATCAGTTCCTGCAGCGGCTTGCTGCCTTCCAGTTCGTCCAGCGCCTCGCCCAGCGAGCGCGGCAGTTCGAAGCCGATGTCCTGTGCGCTGCTGGTCAGCGGCTCGGTCGGCTTCAGCTGTTCGCGGATGCCGAGCAGCCCGCAGGCCAGCGTGGCGGCCATGGCGAGATAGGGATTGGCATCGGAACCGGCGAAGCGGCTCTCCACGCGCATGTTCTCCGGCGTGTCCATCGGCACGCGCAGGCCGCAGGTGCGGTTGTCGTAGCCCCACTGCACGTTGATCGGCGCCACCTGCCCCAGCGCCAGCCGGCGGTAGGAATTGACGTTGGGGCCGAAGAACGCCATCGCCATCGGCACGTACTTCTGCAGGCCCGCCAGGTAATGCCCGAACAGCTTGCTGCCCTTGCCCTCGCTCTTGCCAGTGAACACGTTGCGGCCCGACTTCATGTCCAGCAGGCTCTGGTGGATATGCATGGCGCTGCCGGGTTCGTTCTCCATCGGCTTGGCCAGGAAGGTGGCGTACACACCATGGCGCATCGCCGCTTCGCGCATCGTGCGCTTGAACAGGAACACCTGGTCGGCGCGCGACAGCGCGTCGTCATGGGTGAAGTTGACCTCCAACTGCGCCGCGCCGGATTCGTGGATCAACGTATCCACGTCCAGTTCCATGGCGTCGCAGTAGTCGTACATCAGGTCGAGGATGGGATCGAACTCGTTGACCGCATCGATGGAATACGACTGCCGCGCCGTCTCCGGACGACCCGAACGGCCGGCAGGCGGCAGCAGTGGAAAGTCCGGATCGGTGTTCTTCTGCACCAGGAAGAATTCCAGCTCCGGTGCCACCACCGGGCGCAGGCCTTCCTTTTCGTAGGCCGCCAGCACGCGACGCAACACGTTGCGCGGCGCCAGGTCATGCGGCTTGCCGTCCTTGGTGTGGCAGTCGTGGATCACCTGCGCGGTGGGATCGGTCGCCCACGGCACCATGCGCACCGTGTCGGGATCCGGCCGCAGGAACATGTCCGAGTCCGACGGCGAGGTCAGGTCGTAGTAATCGTCCGGGTAATCGCCGGTGACGGTGGTGGCGAAAATGCCTTCCGGCAGGCGCGTGCCGTAGTCGTGGCTGAACTTGTCGGCGGGGATGATCTTGCCGCGCGCGATGCCGGTGATATCGGGCACCAGGCATTCGACCTCGGTGATGCTGCGCTCCTTCAGCCAGCGCCTCAGCGAACTCTCGGGCAACTCGGCGGCAGCGGATTTCTTTTTCCGTTGTGTTTGTTTCTGGCTCATGGGGAAAACAGTCCTGGGAGGAAAAGGCCGGCAAGATCGCCGGGCGCCTGCGCAACGGGCACGTCAGTGCCCGCCCTCCCATGGCGGGGGATGCCGCCGTTTCATGCCGCCACTCCCCACCGTGCCGCACGGGCGCGGCAGGCGTCGCCGAAGGCGCGGAAGATGGCGAGGTAGAACGGGTTTTCCGCCACCTTCCACTCCGGATGCCATTGCACGGCCAGCATGAAGGCCGGGCCGTCGTGGCGGAAGGCTTCGATCAGGCCATCCGGCGCCTGCGCCTCCACCACCAGGCCTTCGCCCAGCCGGCGCACGCCCTGGCCGTGCAGCGAATTGACCGTGGCCCGCGTATCGCCGACCAGCGTGGCGAGCAGCCCGCCCGGCACCAGCGCGACGTCGTGCGCCGGTCCGTACTGCACGTCCAGCGGGTCGTCCTTGTTCTCGCGGTGATCCATGAAGCCGGGCTGCTCGTGCACCTTCTGGTACAGGCTGCCGCCGAAGGCCACGTTGACTTCCTGGAAGCCGCGGCAGATGGCCAGCACGGGCACGCCCATCTCGATGGCGAGCGGGATCAGCGGCAGGCTGGTGGCATCGCGGCGCGGGTCCAGCAGGTTGCCTTCGTAACTCGGCTCGTCGCTGTAGTGATGCGGCTCGATATTGCTGACCGCACCGGTCAGCAGCAGGCCGTCCAGGCCGTCGAGCACCTGGCGCAATGGCAGGACGGGATCCAGCGTGGGCACCAGCAGCGGCAGGCAACCTGCCCCATCGACCACTGCGCGGACGTACTTCTCGCCGACGGCAAGGAAGGGATGCGCACCGATTTGCTTGTGGTCGGTCGGCAGACCGACCCGCGGCAGCGGGGTCATGCAGGAAGCCCGAAGTGGCTTGCCGGCAACTTAACCCGGCCGTTTTATTTTTACAACACGAAGCCGCCAGACGACGTTTCCAGCGCCGATATGGTGCGCCGCGGCACCAATTCCGGGCATTTAAGCCCGTCATGGAAATGCGCGCGTTGAGTATTCTTGACGCGACCGCTGCTCTGCTAAGCTGCGCCGCAGCCTCCTGGATGACCCTCATGCGCCCCGACTCCGCTGCGCTTTCCCTGCCTGCCGACGACGCCGCCACGCTCGCCTCGATCCCCGACTGCGAACAGGTCGACCTGCTGCTGCCGGACATGAACGGCCTGCTGCGCGGCAAGCGCGTGACCCGCGAGGCCCTGGAGAAGGTCTACCGCGACGGTGTGTGCCTGCCGATGTCGCTGATCGCCACCGACATCACCGGCAACACGGTGGAGGAAACCGGCCTGGGCTACGACATCGGCGACGAGGACCGCATCTGTCGGCCCGTGCCGGGTTCTCTGCGGCCGGTGCCGTGGTCGCCGCGCCCGGCCGCACAACTGCTGTTGAGCATGGAAGACGCGCAGGGCGGCATGTTCGAGGCCAACCCGCGCGAAGTGCTCAAGCGCGTGCTGGCGCGCTACGCGGCGCGCGGACTGAAGCCGGTGGTGGCGGTGGAACTGGAGTTCTACCTGTTCGACCAGCGCATGGACGATGCCGGCCGCCCGCGCACGTCCATCAATCCGGTCACCGGGCAGCGCAACACCAGTACGCAGGTCTACTACATGGAAGACCTGAACGACTATCGCGGTTTCACCGACGGCGTGGCCGCTGCGTGTCGCGCGCAACGCATCCCGGCCGACACCGCCGTGGCTGAATACGCGCCGGGCCAGTTCGAGATCAACCTCAAGCACCGCGACGATGCGCTGCTCGCCTGCGATGACGCCATCTACCTGAAGCGCGCGATCAAGGCGGTTGCGCAGCAGCAGGGACTGATGGCCAGCTTCATGGCCAAGCCGTTCGCCGAACAGGCCGGCAGCGGCATGCATATCCACGCCAGCGTGCTGGATGCCGAGGGCCGCAACATCTTCGCCTCGCCGCAGGCAGCGCCGGCGGACGCACTGAAGCACGCCATCGGCGGCCTGCAGCGCAGCGACCGGGATGCCCTGCTGCTGTTCGCGCCGCACGCCAACAGCTACCGCCGCTTCGTACTGAATGCCTTCGTCCCGCTCAACGACGTGTGGGGCTACAACAACCGCACCGTGGCCATGCGCATCCCGCACAGCGACGAAGCCAACACGCGCATCGAACACCGCATCGCCGGTGCCGACGCCAACATCTACCTGGTCACTGCCGCGGTGCTGGCCGGCATGCTGCACGGCATGGAACAGGGCTTCGATCCCGGCCCGCCGGTCACCGGCAACGCCTACGACCAGACCGACATCCGCACGCCGTTCTGGCGCGAGGCCATCGGCGCGTTCATGGTCAGCGAGTTCATCCGCGAGCAGTTCGGCACCCCGTTCCAGCACATCTACGGCCAGCAGAAGCTCAAGGAGATGCACAGCTTCTATACCGAGGTGACGGATCTAGAGTACGCGTGGTACCTGCGGTCCGTGTGATGCGGCGCATGTCTTCCCGGATACCGCCAATCCCGCGAAGGCGGGAACCCAGCGACTTCCGCACCACGAAGACAAAGGCACTGGGTCCCCGCCTTCGCGGGGATGACGGCGGGGAGACACCGTGAATCCTCTTCCCATCTCTTCCTATCCCGACAGCTGGTACGCCGCCAGCGCCACGCCCCTACCCGCGCAACCTTCGCTGGAAGGCCGCATCGACGCCGACGTCTGCATCCTCGGCGCCGGCTACACCGGCCTGTCGGCGGCGCTGGAACTGGCCGAAGCCGGTTACAGGGTCGTCGTGCTGGAAGCCGAGCGCGTCGGCTGGGGCGCGTCGGGACGCAATGGCGGCCAGGCCATCGCCGGCTTCGGTTGCGGCGAGGCCAAGCTGGAGGCGCTGGTCGGCTTCGACGATGCGAAGAAGATGTTCGACCTGTCGGTGGAAGGCCTGCGCTGGTTGCGTGGCCGCATCGACCGGCATGGTATCGACTGCGACTGGCGCGACGGCCATGCCACCGTGCCGATCAAGCCGCGCCAGCAACGCGAGGTGGAAGACGCCGTCGAGGACTTCAATACGCGCTATGGCCATCCCGTGCAGTGGTGGAACCGCGAGCGCCTGCGCAGCGAACTCGCCAGCGACCGTTACCTGGGCGCGATGTACGACCCGGTCAGCGGCCACCTGCACCCGCTGGCGTATGCGCTGGGCCTGGGTCGCGCCGCGCTGGATGCCGGCGTGCGCATCTTCGAAGGCTCGTGCGTGACGGAGCTCGTGCGGGGCGCGCGTCCGGTGCTGAAGACCGCACAGGGCGAGGTCGTCTGCGACACCGCGATCCTGGCCGGCAACGCGCTGCTGCGCGGGATCGCGCCGGAACTGGAGTCGCGGATGATGCCGGTGGGCACCTACATCGCCGCCACGCCGCCGCTGGGCGAAGCGCGCGCACGCGACCTGATCCGCAACGACATGGCGGTGGCCGACACCAATTGGGCGCTGGACTACTTCCGCCTCGGCCGCGACCACCGGCTGCTGTTCGGCGGCCGCGCCAGCTATTCGACGATGACCCCGCCCAACCTGCGCGGCGTGATGACGCGGCGCATGCATCGCGTGTTCCCGCAGCTGCACGACGTCGGCATCGAATACCTGTGGGGCGGGATGATCGATATCTCGCTCAACCGTGCGCCGCACTGGGGCCGGCTGTCGCCGACGCTCTATTTCGCGCAGGGCTTTTCCGGACATGGCCTGATCGCCTCCGGATTGGCGGGCACCCTGATCGCGGAAGCGATCCGCGGGCAGTCCGAGCGGCTGGACCTGTTCGCGAAGATCGACCACCGCCCGTTCCCTGGCGGCCGCGCCCTGCGCACGCCGATGCTGGTCGCGGCGATGGCCTGGTTCAAGCTGCGCGACGCGCTGTGGTAGGCCCGGCCGAGGGCGGTTTCGTGACGGCGCTCTCAAGTCCTCTCCGCGGACGCCGATAACGGTGACAGGAACCTTCCCGCGGCGTTCTAGAGCATGTCCCAACCGCAACGCGTCACGTCCACCGCCTCCGGCCAGCACGCCCTGCCCCAGCGCATCCTGGTGGTGGAGAATTCGCGCACGCATGCGCGGCTGATCGGCGAGGCCATCGAACAGAAGCTGAGCCTGCCGGTGGTGTACGCATCCACGCTGGCGGAGGCGCGCACCACGCTGGAAAAGCATGCCGACTGGTTCATGGTGGTCACCAGCCTGGTGCTCGCCGACGGCAGCCACGACGACGTGGTGGAATTCTTCCTGTCGCGCCAGCTGCCGACCGTCGTGGTGAGCGGTGTCTACGACGACGGCCTGCGCGAGCAGGTGTTGCGGCGCCAGGTCGTCGACTACGTCCTGAAGAACACCCCCGGCAGCATCGATTACCTGGTCTGGCTGGTGCAGCGGCTGGAGCGCAACCGCCGCATCGCGGCCCTGATCGTCGACGACTCCCGTTCCGCACGCCAGCATGCCGCCGCCCTGCTGTCGATGTACGGCTTCCGCGTGGTGGAGGCGGCCGATGGCGAAGCCGGACTGGCGATGCTGGACGCGAATCCCGACATCCGCCTGGCCATCGTCGACCAGGAAATGCCGGGCATGAAAGGCCACGAATTCACGCGCCGCCTGCGGGCGCGCCATGCCCGCGACCACCTGGCGATCATCGGCATCTCCGGCACCAGCGACGGCAGCCTGGTGCCGCGCTTCCTGAAGAGCGGTGCGAACGATTTCCTGCATAAACCCTTTTCGCGCGAGGAGTTCTTCTGTCGCGTCTCGCAGAACATCGACCAGCTGGAACTGATCGGCACGCTGCAGGACCTGGCCACCCGCGACTTCCTGACCGGTCTGCCGAACCGTCGCCACTTTCTGGCCGAATGCCATGCGTTGCTGCCGAACACGCTGGGCCGCCAGCAGTCCGTCACCGCCGCGATCATCGACATCGACCACTTCAAGCACATCAACGACACCTATGGCCACGAGGCCGGCGACGTCGCCCTGAAGGCGGCCGCGCAGGCGATCGCGCGCCATGCCGGTACGCAGGACCTCATCGCCCGGTTCGGGGGCGAAGAATTCTGCGCCCTCGTGCCCTACCTGGGCGAAAGCGAGGCGGTCGAGTACTTCGAATCGCTGCGCGCCACGATCGAGGCGCTGGACATCGACATCGGCGGCCACCTGCTGCGCATGACCGTCAGCATCGGCGTCTTCCGTACCCGCTTCCCCGGCCAGACGCTCAACCACCTGATCAGCGAAGCCGACCGCAGGCTCTACCTGGCCAAGGCAGGCGGGCGGAACCGGGTGGTGTCGAGCGGCTAGCCGCTTTCTGTAGGAGCGACGTGAGTCGCGACCGCATGCCCAAAGCGCCCGCGTCGGATCCCGATAAGCGAAGACCGGCGCGACACCGATGACTGCGCCAGCCAGCTCCAAGACCATGGACCTCATGGGATCTACGGTCGCGACTCACGTCGCTCCTACAAAAGCTCCCGCCCTGCGACCGCAGGTCGCGGCATTGATCCCGATCAATGCCGCGACGCCTGCGCGCACCTAGATTCCCCTGCATTCCGGCATCCGCCGGCAGGGGGACGCGCGATGACACTGCTGATCTGGCAGGACGACATGGACACGGGCATCGACATCATCGATGGCCAGCACCGCCGCATCGTGGAGATGATCAACCACCTGCACGTGACCCAGAAATCGATGGAGCGCTTCGCGGTGGGCGAAGTGATCGACGAGCTGGTCGACTACACCCTCTCCCACTTCGCGTTCGAGGAAGAGTTGATGGAAGAGGCCGGTTATCCGTTCAGCGCCGCGCATCGCCGCGTGCATGAAGTGTTCACCAAACGCGTGTCCGAGTACCGCATGCGCTTCGAGGCCGGCGAGGACATCGTCGACGACCTCCGCAGCATGCTGTCGCGCTGGCTGTTCAACCATATCCGCAACGACGACAAGGCCTACGCCGACACGGTGAAGCGCCACCTCAACCAGTTCGTCCGCGAACACCAGCAGGGCGGCTGGCTGAGCCGCACCGTGAAGCGCCTGTTCGGGTAGCGTGCGCTGTTCGCCTGGGGACGAATCACGCGGTCGTGCGCGTAGCGCACGCTACGGGATCATGGCGGGGCGAGATCGTAGCGTGCGCCATGCGCACGACCGCGTGATGCCTCATCGCGCGCGGGCGCATTACCGGCGGCGCGGCATGACCAGCAGGGCCAGCAACGTCAGCACCGCCATGCCCGCCAGGTACCAGCCCACGGATGCGAGACCATACCGCTCGCCCAGCCGCGTCGCGATGTAGGGCGCGGGTGAGGCCCCCAGGATGCCGGCCAGGTTGAACGCCAGCGACGCGCCCGTGTAGCGCACGGCGGTGGGGAACATCTCCGCGAGGATGGTGCCGCACGGACCATAAGTCAGCCCCATCGCCCCCAGCCCGAGCGCCAGGAAAGCCAGCACGCCAAGGTCGCTGCCCGACTCCAGCAACGGGGCGAATGCGAATCCGAAGCCGATGATGAGCAGCGTGGCGACGATCATCGCGTTGCGTCGCCCGAACCGGTCGGCATACAGCGCCGACACCGGGATGGTCAGCGCGAAGAACAGCACGCCGACCATCTGCAGCAGCAGGAAATGCTCGCGCGTGTAGCCGAGCTTCGAGGTACCCCAGCTCAGCGCGAATACCGTCATCAGGTAGAACAGCACGAAGGTCGCGACCAGCGCGAAGGTGCCGGTCAGCAGTGCGAACGGATGCTCGCGCACCGTGGTCAGCATCGGCACCTTCACCCGCTCATCCTTGTCCAGCGTCTTCTGGAAATCCGGCGTCTCGGTGATGCGCAGGCGTACCCACAGGCCGACGAACACCAGCACCGCGCTGGCGACGAACGGAATGCGCCAGCCCCAGGCCAGGAACTGCGCATCCGTCATCACCTCGGTCAGCAGCAGGAAGATGCCGGTGGAACACAGGAAGCCGATCGGCGCGCCGAGCTGCGGGAACATGCCGTACCACGCACGCTTGCCGGGCGGCGCATTCTCGGTCGCCAGCAGCACGGCCCCACCCCACTCGCCCCCCAGGCCGATGCCCTGCCCCAGCCGGCACAGCGCCAGCAGCAGCGGCGCCAGGATGCCGACCTGCGCATAGGTCGGCAGCAGGCCGATCAGCACGGTGGAAATCCCCATCGTCAGCAACGCGGCCACCAGCGTCGCCTTGCGGCCGACACGATCGCCGAAGTGGCCGAACAGCGCCGACCCGACCGGCCGCGCGATGAAGGCCAGCGCGAAGGTGGCGAACGACTGCAGCGTTGCCGTGGTGGGGTCGCTCTGCGGGAAGAACAGGTGCGGGAACACCAGCACCGCCGCCGTTGCGTAGATGTAGAAATCGAAGAACTCGATGGTGGTGCCGATCAGGCTGGCGAACAGCACGCGCCCGGGCGAATTGGCGGGCGCGGGAGCAACGGCGGTGGCGGTCATGGACGGGCCGGTCAGTGGGACGGGGCGATTCTGGCAGAAGAACTTCTTCGATGACTCCCCTCTCCCCGTGTGCGGGGAGAGGGTGCCGAAGGCGGGTGAGGGGCGAACGGAGATGCGATACCTGCACGCCCGACAGGCGTCAGCGCTCGCCCCTCATCCGCCCGTTGGGCACCTTCTCCCCGCTTGCGGGGAGAAGGGAGCGCAATGGCTCAGCTGCCCAGGTTGATCCAGGTCGCCTTGATCTCGGTGTACTTGTCGAAGGCGTGCAGCGACTTGTCGCGCCCGTTGCCGGACTGCTTGTAGCCGCCGAACGGTGCGGTCATGTCGCCGCCGTCCCAATAGTTCACCCACACGCTGCCGGCGCGGAGCTTGCGCGCCACGCGGTGCGCGCGGCTGATGTCGCGCGTCCACACGCCGGCGGCCAGGCCGTAGTCGCTGTCGTTGGCCATGCGCAGGGCGTCTTCCTCGCTGTCGAAGCCGATCACCGACAGCACCGGACCGAAGATCTCCTCGCGGCTGATGGTGTGGTCGTGCGCCACGTCGTCGAACACGGTCGGCTCGAGGTAGCAGCCACCGGCTTCCACGTCGGCCCGCTGGCCGCCCAGCGCCAGCCGCGCGCCTTCGGCCTTGCCTTTCTCGATGTAGTCCAGCACGCGCTGCGTCTGCCCTTCGTCGACCATCGCGCCCATCGGCGCGCCGGGATCGAGCGGATGGCGCGGACGCATCGCCTTGCCGGCCTCGACCACGCGGGCGACGAACTCGTCCTTGATCGAACGTTCGACCAGCAGTCGCGAGGCGGCGGTGCAGACCTCACCCTGGTTGTAGAAGATGCCGCCGGCCGCGGCTTTCGCGGCGACGTCCAGATCGTGCGCGTCGGCGAACACGATGTTCGGACTCTTGCCGCCGCATTCCATGTACGCACGCTTCATGTTCGACAGGCCCGCGCATTGAAGCAGGCGCTTGCCGACCGCGGTCGACCCGGTGAACACCAGCCCGTCCACGTCCATGTGCAGCGCCAGCGGCTCGCCGGCGGTCTTGCCGAAACCAGGCACCACGTTCAGCACGCCAGCCGGAATGCCCGCCTCGATGGCGATCTCGGCCAGCCGGATCGCCGTGAGCGGGGATTTCTCCGACGGCTTCAGTACGATGGAGTTGCCCATCGCCAGCGCAGGCGCCAGCTTCCACGACGCCATCAGCAGCGGAAAATTCCACGGCACGATCGCACCGACCACGCCCAGCGGCTCGCGCGTGACCAACCCCAGTTCGTCCGGCCCGGTGGCGGCGACTTCGCCATAGACCTTGTCCAGCGCTTCGGCCGTCCAGCCCATGCAGCGGATGGTCGCAGCCAGGTCGACGCTGCGCGCATCGCTGACGGGCTTGCCCATGTCCAGCGATTCCAGCAGCGCCAGTTCATCCGCATAACGCTCGATCAGCTGGGTGAATTTCAGCAGCACCTTCTTGCGGTGCGTCGGGCGCGCGCTCGACCATGCGCCGGACTCGAAGCTGCGGCGCGCCGCAGCGACCGCGCGGTTGATGTCCTCTTCCTGGCCATCGGCCACCTGGCCCAGCACGCGACCATCGATGGGACTGATGCAGTCGAAGGTCTTGCCGGCCGCCGCGTCGACGTACCTGCCGTCGATGAAGGCCTGCGTGCGGATCGACAGCCCGGCGGCCATGGCCTGCCAGTCCTGTTGCGTGCGGGGATTGCTCATGGGAACTCCTGGTCATCTGCCCCCTCCCCCGTTCACGGGGGAGGGTTGGGGTGGGGACAAGCCGGCGCAAAGATCGCTCGCCCTCGTGATAACTCGAGTGCGGTGACACGGGCGCCACACTCGAAACATCGATTCTTCACCGGGAATGGGGCACCGTCGCCCCCATCCCGACCTTCCCCCGCAGGCGGGGGAAGGGGCTGTTTCCTAGAACGTCGCCGGCGTGTTCGCGCTGACGATCACCGCATCCACCTCGCCGACATTGCGGAACCGGTGCGGCACGCGGCTTTCGAAGTAGTAGCCCTCGCCGACCTTGAGCACGCGGACCTGCTCGCCAACGGTGACCTCGATCTCGCCGGCGATCACCACCCCCCCTTCTTCGCCATCGTGCGCCAGCATGCTGTCGCCGGTGTCGCTGCCCGGCGGCATGACCTCGCGCAGGATGCACATCTGCCGCTGCGGGCGATGCTGGCCGACCAGGAAATAATGGATGCCGTTGCTGCCGACGTCCGGCAGCTCGTCCGCCAGGTAGAACGGGCTGTCGGGCAGGCCCTGTTCGAGATCGAGCGTGAAGAAGTCGGCGAGCGAGATGGGGATGCCGTCCAGCACCTTCTTCAATGAACTGACCGACGGACTGACCTTGTTCTGCTCGATCAGCGAGATCGTGCTGTTGGTGACGCCGACGCGCTTGGCCAGCTCGCGCTGGCTGAGGCCTTTGGATTTGCGGACCAGTTGCAGGCGTGCGCCGATGTCCATCACCACCCTTGCCGGAAGACCGAAGTGTTGCGGGATACTTTACACCGCATGATGGCCCATCTGGGAAGCATTGCCCCCGCTGCTGTAGGAGGGGCTTCAGCCCGCGCCCACCGGGCTCGTCAGCGCCCTCGATGGCGGGCGCGTCGCAACGCGCCCGAATGCTGAGGAGCTGCCAGCTGCGGCGGAACGGATTCTTCGCGTTGCGACGCGTTTTGGTGTGTTGGCGCCTTCTTCTTCAGGAGGCGCGGGCTGAAGCCCCTCCTACAAGCGAATGGCTGTGCCTCGCGCCGGTTGTAAAGTTTTTTCAACGCGCTAAGCTTCGCGCAGTCCTTGCCCCGGAGCCGTGATGAGCGCTGACGACACCCCCTCCGCCCTGGCCGACCACTACGCACGCCAGAACCTGGAAGCGCCGGGATCGCTGGACCATTTCTGGATGCCGTTCACGGCCAACAAGCAGTTCAAGGCCAAGCCGCGCCTGCTCGCCAGTGCTTCCGGCATGTACTACAAGGACGTCGACGGCAACGAGGTGCTCGATGCCACCGCCGGCCTGTGGTGCTGCAACGCGGGCCACGCGCGCCCGCGCATCGTCGAGGCGGTGAAGCAGCAGATCGGCACGCTCGACTTCGCGCCCAATTTCTCGATGAGTTCGCCCCTGCCGTTCAAGCTGGCCGAGCGGCTGGCCGCACTGGCGCCGGGCGACCTCAACAAGGTGTTCTTCAGCAACTCCGGTTCCGAAGCGGTCGACAGCGCGCTGAAGATCGCGCTCGCCTACCACCGCGTGCGCGGCGAAGGCCAGCGCACGCGCTTCATCGGCCGCGAGAAGGGCTACCACGGCGTCGGTTTCGGCGGCATGTCGGTCGGCGGCCTGCCGAACAACCGCAAGTGGTTCGGTCCCGGCCTGCCAGCCGTCTCGCACATCCGCCACACGCTGGACGTGTCGCGCAACGCGTTCTCGAAGGGCCTGCCGCCGCACGGCATCGAACTGGCCGAAGACCTCGAACGCCAGATCGCGCTGTACGACGCCTCCACCATCGCAGCCGTCATCGTCGAACCGATCTCCGGTTCGGCCGGTGTGGTGATCCCGCCGGAGGGCTACCTGCAGCGCCTGCGCGAGATCTGCGACAAACACGGCATCCTGCTGATCTTCGACGAAGTCATCACCGGCTTCGGTCGCGTCGGCCACGCCTTCGGCGCGCAACGCTTCGGCGTCACGCCGGACATGATCACCGCCGCCAAGGGCATCACCAACGGCTGCGTGCCGATGGGCGCCACCTTCGTGTCGGACCGGATGTTCGAGGCCTTCATGAGCGGGCCGGACAGCGCCATCGACATGTTCCATGGCTATACCTATTCAGGCCATCCGCTGGCCTGCGCCGCCGCGCTCGCCACGCTGGACACCTACGAAGAGGAAAACCTCTTCGACAAGGCGCTGGAACTGGGCGACTACTGGCAGGACGCGCTGCATTCGCTGAAGGGCCTGCCGAACGTGATCGACATCCGCAACATCGGCCTGGTCGGCGCCATCGAACTCGCGCCGCGCGCGGGTGCGCCCGGTGCGCGGGCCTATGACGTCTTCGCCCGCGCCTTCCACGAAGGCCACCTGCTGACCCGGGTGACCGGCGACGTCATCGCCCTGTCCCCGCCGCTGATCGTGGAAAGGGCACACATCGACCGGATCGTGGATGTCCTGGCGGACACCATACGGGCAACCGCGTAAAATTACGGACCAACGGCACCAGCGCTCCCCCTCGCGCGAAGCCCCTTCCCGCTACTGGAGAGCACCATGCTGATCGGCGTCCCCAAGGAAATAAAGAACCACGAATACCGCATCGGACTTACCCCGTCCGGCGCCCGTGAGCTGGTCTCGAACGGCCACCAGGTCATCGTGCAGCGCGACGGCGGCAAGGCCATCGGCCTGACCGACGAGCAGTACGTCAAGGCCGGCGCGCAGATCGTCGACACGGCGGCGGAGATCTTTGCGCGCGCCGACATGATCATCAAGGTCAAGGAGCCGCAGCCGAACGAGTGCGCCATGCTGCGCCCCGGCCAGGTGCTCTACACCTACCTGCACCTCGCGCCCGATCCCGAGCAGACCAAGGCGCTGGTCGCCTCCGGCGCCACCTGCATCGCCTACGAAACCGTCACCGACCGCAAGGGCGGCCTGCCGCTGCTGGCGCCGATGTCGGAAGTGGCCGGCCGCATGTCGATCCAGGCCGGCGCGCACGCGCTGGAGAAGGCGCAGGGCGGTTCCGGCGTGCTGCTGGGCGGCGTGCCCGGCGTGAAGCCGGCGGAAGTGCTGGTGATCGGCGGCGGCGTGGTCGGCATCAATGCCGCGCGCATGGCGATGGGCATGAACGCGCACGTCACCATCCTCGACCGCTCGCTCGACCGCCTGAAGTACCTCGATGAACTGTACGGCCACCAGCTGACCACGATCTATTCGACCCGCGACGCCATCGAGGAACGCCTGCCCGACACCGACCTGGTGATCGGCGCGGTGCTGATCCCCGGCGCCGCCGCACCGAAGCTGGTGTCGCGCGAGCAGCTGAAGCTGATGCGGCCCGGCTCGGTGCTGGTGGACGTGGCGATCGACCAGGGCGGCTGCTTCGAGACTTCGAAGGCGACCACCCACCAGAACCCGACGTACGAAGTGGACGGCATCATCCACTACTGCGTGGCCAACATGCCCGGCGGCGTCGCCCGCACATCCACCTTCGCGCTGACCAACGCCACCCTGCCCTTCGCCGTGCAACTGGCGAACAAGGGCGCCAAGCAGGCGCTGCTGGACGACGAGCACCTGCTCAACGGCCTGAACGTGCACGCCGGCAAGGTGACCTACAAGGCGGTCGCCGACGACCTCGGCTACGCCTACGTGCCGGCGCGCGAAGCGCTGGCGTAACCCGCTGTTCCTTCTCCCCGCACCTGCGGGGAGAAGGTGCCGAAGGCGGATGAGGGGCACGCCGGCGCAGTCATTGCCTCGGTGGTAGCCAACTGATCGAACGTCCGGAAAGCAGAACACTCGAAACAATGCATCAAGTTTGAAGACTCGGGCGCCGTCGCCCCTCACCCGCCCTCCGGGCACCCTCTCCCCGCACGCGGGGCGAGGGACTTCACCAGGTAGTCCGTCATGGCCGAAGCGATTTCCCACTTCATCAACGGACACACGGCCGCCGGCACGGGCGGCCGCTTCGGCGATGTGTTCGACCCCGCCACCGGCTCCGTCACCGCACGCGTGCCGCTGGCGTCGGCCGATGATGTGAAACAGGCGGTGGATGCCGCATCCGCTGCCTTCCCTGCCTGGGCCGCGACCACGCCACTCAACCGCGCGCGGGTGATGTTCCGTTTCAAGGAACTGTTGGAAAAGCACGCCGGCGACCTGGCGAAGATCATCACCTCCGAGCACGGCAAGGTGCTGTCCGATGCGCGCGGCGAAGTGACGCGAGGACTGGAAGTGGTGGAGTTCGCCTGCGGCATCCCGCACCTGCTGAAGGGCGAGCATTCGATGAACGTCGGCCGCGATGTCGATTCGTGGAGCGAATACGCGCCGCTCGGCGTGGTCGCCGGCATCACGCCGTTCAATTTCCCGGCGATGGTGCCGCTGTGGATGTTTCCTGTCGCCCTGGCATGTGGAAATACGTTCGTACTGAAGCCTTCGGAACGCGATCCGTCGGCAGCGCTGTTCATGGCCGACCTGCTGAAGCAGGCAGGCCTGCCCGACGGCGTATTCAACGTCGTGCACGGCGACAAGGTGGCGGTGGATGCGCTGCTGGACGAGCCGCGCGTGCAGGCGCTGAGCTTCGTCGGCTCCACCCCGATCGCCGAATACCTCTACGCGCGCGGCTCGGCCAACGGCAAGCGCGTGCAGGCGCTGGGCGGTGCGAAGAACCACATGGTCGTGCTGCCGGATGCGGACCTCGACGGCGCCGTCTCCGCGCTGCTGGGCGCCGGCTACGGCTCGGCCGGCGAGCGCTGCATGGCGATCTCGGTCGCGGTCTGCGTGGGCGACGCCACCGCGGACGCGCTGGTCGCGGCGCTGGCGCCGAAGGTCGCCGCGCTGAAGATCGGCCCCGGCTGCCTCGACCCCGAAATGGGTCCGCTGGTCACCGGTGCGCACCGCGACAAGGTGCGTGGGTATGTCGATGCCGGCGTGGCGGAAGGTGCGGCGCTTGTCGTCGACGGACGCGGCCATGTCGTCGATGGCCACGCCGACGGTTTCTTCCTGGGCGGCTGCCTGTTCGACCGTGTCACGCCGGAGATGACGATCTATCGCGAGGAGATCTTCGGGCCGGTGCTGTGCGTGATGCGCGTGCCGGACCTCGATGCTGCGCTGAACCTGGTCAACGCGCACGAATACGGCAACGGCACCGCCGTGTTCACGCGCGATGGCGGCGCCGCGCGCGAGTTCGCGCACCGTGTGCAGGCGGGCATGGTCGGCATCAACGTGCCGATCCCGGTGCCGATGGCCTTCCACAGCTTCGGTGGCTGGAAGCGCTCGATCTTCGGCCCGCTGCACGTGCATGGTCCGGACGGCGTGCGCTTCTACACGCGCCTGAAGACGATCACCGCCCGCTGGCCCGAGACACACACGGCCGAGTTCGTGATGCCGACGATGAAGTAAAGTCGGGGCCGGTCCCCATGAGGCACTGGCGCATGTCCCTTCGTCGTATTCGCACTCTGGCCCTGTTGCCCTGCCTCGCCGTCGCGTCGATCGCCTCGGCAGGCGAGCCCGTCGCGCAGGTGCGCGTCGCCTTCGATCGCAACGGCATCGTCAGTACCCGCGTGGAAGGCATGGCGGACCTCGCCACGGGCCGCACGGTCACCGCCGACGATCCCGTGCGCGTGGCCTCCATCTCCAAGCTGGTCACCACGCTCGGCGTCATGCGGCTGGTCGAGGCCGGCACGCTCGACCTCGATGCCGACGTCTCGCAGTACCTCGGCTGGACGCTGCGTCATCCGCAGTTCCCCGATACCCCGCTCACCCTGCGCCTGTTGCTGTCGCACCGCTCCAGCCTGACCGATGCCGCCGGCTACTACGCCACGCCGCTGGGCGAGCCGCTGAAGGGCATCCTCGACGATCCCAGGGCCTGGGACGAGGTACACGCACCCGGCACGCACTTCCGCTACACCAACCTCAACTTCCCGCTCGTCGCGATGGCGATGGAGCGCGCCACCGGCGAGCGCTTCGACCTGCTGATGCGGCGCCTGGTGCTGGCACCGCTCAAGCTCGACGCCTGCTTCAACTGGGCGACGTGCGATGACGCCACCGCCATGCGCGCGGTCGTGCTGTACCGCGATGGCGCACCCGTGCGCGACGAGAACCGCGCCGGCAAACCCGCCTGCCCCGTGGTGGTCGAGGACGGCGCCGACTGCGATCTGGCCCGCTGGAAAGCCGGCGAAAACGGCGCGCTGTTCTCGCCGCAGGGTGGCTTGCGCATCTCGGCCAATGGCTTGGCGAAGATCGGCCGCCTGCTGCTGGACGGTGGCGAGGTCGATGGCATCCGCCTGCTGGCGCCCGCCAGCGTGGCCGCGATGCTGAAACCCCAATGGACCTTCGATGGCGGCAACGGCGTGACGCACGAAGAAGACACCGGCGACGGACGGAACCAGGCCTTCTTCTGCCGCTACGGCCTGGCCGTGCAGACGCTGGCGACACCCGTGCAGGGCTGTGGTGACGATCCGTTCGGCGACCACATCGCGCGCGTCGGCCATTCCGGCGACGCCTATGGGCTGCGGTCCGGCCTGTGGGTGGACGTGGACGCCGGCACGGGAGTGGTGTACTTCGCGACCGACGCCGGCGGCTCGCGCGGCGGCGAGCGATCCGCCTTCAGCCGGATCGAGGAGACGCTCGCGTCGGGCGCGCCATCCCCCTGACACCCGGGTGCGCATCCGTCGTGCCTGCTCAAGATGTCGCCGGGTCCGCCGATAGTGCCTACATGTCGCCCCGCGTCGAACGACGGGGGCGTTTCCACGATCCAACAGGGGGATCCTTCACCATGACGTCACGTCCTACCGTCCTGCTCTGCGACGATTCGCGCGCGTTGCGCATGCTGGCGGCGCGCCAGCTCGAAGAGTGCGGCTTCGAAGTCGTCGGCGAGGCCGGCAACGGCCACGAAGCCGTCAGCCAGTACCAGGCCCTCAAACCCGACGTGGTCCTGATGGACCTGGTGATGCCGGAATGCGACGGCAAGCAGGCCCTTGGCCGGATCCTGTCGCTGGACGCGGGCGCGCGCGTGGTGATCCTCAGTTCGCTGGGCGGGCAAGGGGACATCGAGGAATGCCTCAGGCTGGGCGCGAAGTCGTACCTGCAGAAGCCCATCGATCCGGAAGTGATGGATCGCGTGCTGCACGAAGCGGTCGCCTGACCGCCGCGCACGTCTTCCTTCCCTTCCAGTACGAGATCACATCATGGCAGCGAAATTCCTGGGCCAGTTCCTACTGGAACGCGGCACCATCACCTCGGCGCAGTTGCTTGCCGCGCTCGATGCGCAGCGCGCCTCCAATCCCCTGCTCGGCGAACTGGCCGTGCACCACGGCATGCTGGACCTCGCCCAGGCGCGCCGCATCAACGACCGCCAGCGCGCCGAAGACCGCCGCTTCGGCGACATCGCCCTCGAGATGGGGATGCTCGACGCCGGGCAGCTCGACGTCCTGCTGATGGCGCAGAAGAAGGGCCGCAAGCTGTTCGGCCAGATCCTGGTCGAACAGGGCGCAGTCACCGCCGAGCAGCTGGAAGTCGAACTGGGCGCCCATCGCCGCGACCTCGACGAAGCCAACCATGCGCTGGCGCTCGGCATCGCCGGCCATGCGCTGGCCGACCTGGCCACCAGTGCGATCCGCGTCAGCAACCGCCTGTTCCCGCGCCTGCTCGGCAGCCAGTGCCAGGCCTCCGGCATCGCCGACGGCGCCACCCTCGACGCGTGCGACGTCACCGCACACGTGCGCATCGAGGCCGGCACGGACTCGATGCTGATCGGCATCGGCTGCAACCGCACCACGATGCACGCGATCGCCTGTTCGCTGCTGTCGATCGCGCCCGGACAGTGCGACGACGAACTCGCCGTGGATGCGCTGGGCGAACTGGTCAACGTGCTGATGGGCTATGTGGTGCGCGACACGCTGCCGGATGACGCCAGCTATCGCGCGCACCCGCCGAGCACGGCGCTGTCGGCGGCGGATCTCGCCGCCAGCCGCAGCACGCTGGCGTTGTCGATGGCCTCGCAGCGCGGCGATTTCGTCCTGATCGTCGGCTGACCGGGATTACGCCCGCGTCAACCGCCAGGCGCGGTGGATGCGGGCGTTGCGTTCGAAGTCCGGTGGAATCGTGCCGGCGCTGATCTCTTCGCAGCGCGCGAATTCGGCCACGGCGTTCTCGTCGAGCTTGAACCGGCGGAAGTTGTTGCTGAAGTACAGCACGCCGGTGGACGACAACCGCGCGACCGCGGCGCGCAGCAGGCGTACCTGTTCCTTCTGCACGTCGAAATCGTCGGCACGCGCGGAATTGGAGAATGTCGGCGGGTCGCAGAAGATCAGGTCGTATTCGGCCTGCTCCGCTTCCAGCCAGCGCACCGCATCGGCCTGCACCAGGCGATGCGTCGCGCCGCCCAGGCCGTTCTCGGCCAGGTTGTCGGCACACCATTGCAGGTAGGTCGCGGACAGGTCGACGCTGGTCGTACTCGCCGCGCCCGCGACGGCCGCCTGCACACTGGCCACGCCGGTGTAGCAGAACAGGTTGAGGAAGCGCTTGCCCCGCGCTTCCTGCGCCATGCGGCGGCGCAACGGGCGGTGGTCCAGGAACAGCCCCGTATCGAGGTAGTCGAACAGGTTCACCCGTAGCAGCGCACCCGATTCGCGTACGACGATGAATTCGTCGCGCTGCTGCATGCGCCCGTACTTGGATCCACCCTTGCCACGCTCGCGCGACTTCACTGCGATCTGCTCCTGCGGCACGCCGAACACCTCGCGCGTGGCCGCCAGCAATTCACTGAAGCGCCGGCGCACATCATGCTCGGGAATGGTGGCGGGCGCGGCGTATTCCTGCACATGCAGGAACGTCCGCGCCTGACCGCCCTCTTCCAGGTAGACGTCGATGGCGGCGGCATACTCGGGCAGGTCGGCGTCGTAGGCGCGGTAGCAGGTCACCTGTTCCTGTTCGCGCCAGCGCTTGAACTTCTTCAGGTTCTTGCGCAGTCGGTTGGCGACCATCTGCGCACCGTCGGACAGCGGCTTCGCTTCGCGCGGCTCGCGGGCCGGCGCGGCGACAGGATCGCAGACGATCAGCGCGCACTCGATGGCGCCATTGAACAGCTGGTATTTCTTCGCGGCACGCAAGCCGGTCGCGTAGCCCAGCTCGGCATTGCCGCACAGCAGGCTGGCACGCCATTGCGGCACGGCGCGCTGCAATGCATCGCCCAGCGCGCGGTACAGATCGGCGTCGGCCGCCAGGCGCTCGTCGTACGGCGGGTTGCAGACCACCAAGCCGCGCGGCGCCTCCTGCACGGGCAACTGCGCCACATCGCGCGCATCGAACTGCACCTGGCCGGCCAGACCCGCGAGCACGGCGTTGTCGCGCGCGGCGCGGACCGCGCCCAGGTCGATATCGCTGCCGAAGAACACCGGCCGCAGGGCCTTTCGGCCCTCGGCTTCGCGCTGCACCGCGTCGGCGAACAGCGCACGCCACGCGTCGACGTCGAACCCGATCCAGCGCGACGGCAGCACGTTGCCATGCCGCTGCAGGCCGGGGGCCACGTCGGCTGCCATCAACGCACCTTCGATCAGCAGCGTGCCGCTGCCGCACATCGGGTCCAGCAGCGCGCCACCCTCGTGATACAGCGCCGGCCAGCCGCCGCGCATCAGCACCGCGGCCGCCAGGTTTTCCTTCAACGGCGCATCGTTCTGCGCCTGCCGCCAGCCGCGACGGTGCATCGGGCCGCCGCCCAGGTCGATCGAGATCGTCGCGCGGTTCCTGCGCAGCGACAGGTTGATGCGGACGTCCGGCTGCTCCACATCGACCGATGGCCGTTCCAGGCCCTGCTGGCGCAGGCGGTCGACCACGGCATCCTTGACCCGCTGCGCGGCGAAACGCGCGTGCGTGATCGCCTCGCCGGAGACGTGCGCGTCCACAGCCAGCGTCAGCTCGGACCGCGTGTGCTGCTCCCATGGCATCGCCATCACGCCGTCGTACAGCGCCTGCTCGTTGAGGCATTCGAACTCGGCGATCGGCCACAGCACGCGGCTGGCCAGGCGCGACCACAACACGGCGCGCTGCGCATCGACCGGTTCGCCTTCGGCATTGACGCCGGCGACGGTGGCGGTGGCCTTGGGCACGCCGAGCGCCAGCAGCTCATCGGCAAGCAGGTATTCCAGGCCCTTGGCGCAGGAGACGAAGAATTTCACGATGGAACCTCGTAATGAACGTCACCCCGGCGAAGGCCGGGGCCCAGTGACTTCATCCGCCGCGATCAACGTCGCTGGGTCCCGGCTTGCGCCGGGATGACGGCCTTCAAAGATGGGCGAGCAACTGCCCGAACGCCTCCGCCGACGCGGCCACATGATCGGACAGGCGATGCGCATCGTTGACCAGCAGCAGGCGCGCGCGGCGCGGGAGCGCCCAGTCCACGACCGCCTTCGCGGGGATCAGTTCGTCGTCCCATCCATGGATGATGGAAATGGGCACCGTCGCAGCATCCAGCGCCGGCAAAGGCCCCATGGCGATCGCCGGCGCCATCAGGAACAGGCCGCGCACCGGCACCTCCAGCGAAATGCGCCCGGCGATGTAACCGCCCAGGCTGGAACCGGCCAGCACCAGCGGGCCACGCGCGGCGGCGGCCTGCGCCAGGCCGCGCAAGCGTTCCAGCCTTGCCACGACGTCACCCAGCGAGCTGACGTCGCGGCGCGCGTCGAGGTCGGTGTAGTCGGGACGCTCGTGCGTCCAGCCCAGCCGTTCGGCCACCTCGGCCAGCGCGGTGACCTTGGTCGCGTCCGGACCGCTCTCGAACCCGTGCGACAGGATGCAGTGGCCCCGCATCACAGCGCCTCGACCGCATCGCCGATGCGGAACGTGCCGCCTTCGACGATGCACGCACACAGGCCGCCATGGCCGCGCATCGCGTTGTAGCCGCCCGGACCCAGCGCGTCTTCCATGCGAGAGCAGGGATCGCACTCCTCGGTGCCTTCGAACACCGCGTCGCCGATGCGGAAGCGACGCCCTTTCAGCGCAACCAGGGAAATGCCCGACACCACCACGTTCCGGCGCAGCAGCGAAGGCGCGAGATCCGGGCGCTGCGCCAGCGCCGCGATCACCGGCAGGTGTTCGGCCTGGATCAGGGTGATGCCGCGCTTGCCGCTGCCGCCCTTGTAGCGGTCGCCGAGCAGGCCGGCGCCGGCCACGGCCTCGACGGTCCCGGTGGCGACCATGGCCTCGTCGCGCGCCGGGCGCAGGCCGATCCATTCCACCTTGCCGGCACGCGGCAGGGTGGCCATCAGCCTGGCCAGCGGGGAATCGGGATTGAGCGGCATGGGAAACGGCGCGACGTGGAAGGCCGCCAGTTTACCGGACCGGGCTGCGGACCGCCCCGCCCTGCTAGCATCGGCGCATGGCTCCCGACTCTTCCCTGCTGCATCCCATCGTCGATCCGCTGCCCTACGAAGCCCGGCTGGAGGCGCGAGCGCTGGACCAGATCGACCTGGTGGTCATCCACTGCACCGAGCTGCCGGACCTGGCGACCGCACGCGAGTACGGCGAACGCATCCTGCATGCCTCGGGCACCGGCAACTGCGGCCACTACTACATCGATCGCGATGGCGCGGTGCATGTGTACGTGCGCCCGGACCGCGTCGCCCACCACGTGCGTGGCTACAACCCGCGTTCCGTCGGCATCGAACTGGTGAACACCGGACGCTATCCGGATTGGCTGGCCGCCGGCAGCCAGTCGATGGACGAGCCTTACCCCGAGGCGCAGATCGACGCGCTGGTGGCCCTGCTCGCGGACCTGCGCACGACGCTGCCTGCGCTGCGCTTCATTGCCGGCCACGAAGACCTCGACACCGCGCATGAACCCGCCAGCGACGATCCCGCCGTGCAGGTCCCGCGCAAGATGGATCCGGGGCCGATGTTCCCGTGGGACACCGTACTGCGCGCAACACCGCTGGCACGGCTCACTCCCTGACTTCGCCGGAAAAGGCGCTCACCGCTCCGCCGCTATAATCCCGGCTCGCCACGAATCCAGGCCCTGCCGTGCCCGCACCCGAACCCGTCGTTTCCGAGCTGATCGAACTGCTGTCGCTGGAACGGCTGGAAGACAACCTGTTCCGCGGCCAGAGCCGCGATATCGGCACCAAGTACGTGTTCGGCGGGCAGGTGCTGGGCCAGGCGCTGTCGGCCGCCCAGGCGACCGTGGACGGCGGCGCGGGCGAGCGGCGCGCCCATTCCCTGCACGCCTACTTCCTGCGTGCCGGCAACATCGAAGCGCCGATCGTCTACGAAGTGGACCGCACGCGCGACGGCGGCAGTTTCTCGGTCCGTCGCGTCACCGCGATCCAGCATGGCCGGGTGATCTTCTTCTGCGCGGCCTCGTTCCAGGCCGAAGAGGAAGGCGCCGAACACCAGCTGTCGATGCCGGAGGTACCGCAGCCGGAAGACATCGCCACCGCGCCGCCGGTGCCGCCGGAGGTGATGGCCACGCTGCCGCCGAAGGTGCAGCGCTGGATGTCGCGGCGCGGTCCATTCGAGTTCCGCCATGTGTACCCGCGCGATGAATTGAACCCGCCCAAGCGTCCGCCGTTCCAGCAGGTCTGGTTCCGCCTGAGCGAGCCGGTCGGCGACTCGCCGGAACTGCACCGTGCCCTGCTCGCCTACGCCTCCGATTTCCAGTTGCTGGGTACGGCGACCTACCCGCACGGCATCAGCTATTACCAGCCCAACGTACAGATGGCGTCGCTGGACCATGCGCTGTGGTTCCACCGCCCGTTCCGCGCCGACGACTGGCTGCTGTATTCCATCGACAGCCCCAGCGCGAGCGGTTCGCGCGGACTGGCGCGCGGGCAGATATTCGACCGGCAGGGCCGACTGGTGGCGAGCACCGCGCAGGAAGGCCTGATCCGCGTGGTGCCCGATGCCGACGCGGCCTCGGCGGTACCGGCGAAGGACTGAGGACGCACCCATGCGGCAGGTGTTTTCCAGCCAGCGGATCGAAACCGTCGAAGGCGTCGCCAAGCTGCTGACCGAGGCCGGCGTTCCCGTCTTCATCAGCAACGGTCGCTCCTACCACAGCAAGCGCGGCGGACAGTTCAGTTATACCGAGCCGGTGAAGGCGCAGTTGCAGCCGGCCGTCTGGGTACGCCACGCCGAGGACCAGCCGCGCGCGCGCGAACTGCTGCGCGAGGCCGGGCTCATGGAAACCACGCGGCCGGGCTACGCGACGACCTTGACGTTCAACAGCCCGCAGGAAGCGGCGACGCCAGGGCGCTCGTGGGCCTGGCGCATCCGTTTGGTCCTGCTGGCGCTGATCGCGCTGGCCGCCGTCGTGATGTGGATGCGGCGTCCCGCCCCACCGCCGGCCGCCGTGCCGCAGCCAGGGCTGGAACAGCCGCAGCCACCCGCGCAGCAGGCACCTGTCGAGGAAGAGGAAGACCGTATCCGCATCCAGCCCGTCACCCGTAGCTGAGCCTTCGCGTGGCCTGCGGCGGCGCGGTGCGAAAGCCGGTCACATCCTCTCTACCGGGTCGTCCCTGTCATCGACCCCTCCGATGATGCCGATGCCATGAACGCGATCGCCCTGGACCTGATGCTGCAGACCGAACTGCCTGCCGCCACGCGCGGCAGCCAGGAAGCCTACGGTCGCATCGTCAACGCCTGCCAGAACACCGTCACCGCCATCGCACTGGCGATCACCCGCGACGTGCAGGCCAGCGAAGACATCGCGCAGGAGGCGTTCCTCAAAGCGTGGCAGCAGCTCGACCGGCTGAAGAACAGCGCCAGCTTCCTGCCGTGGCTACGGCAGATCACCCGCAACCTGGCGCGCGACTGGCTGCGCGCCCAGCACGGCCGCCCGATGTCGGGCGAAGCCGCCGAGATCGCCATCGGTATGGCCGCCGATCCCGGCCCCACGCCCGCCGAGCGGCTGCTGCAGACGGAAGAGGAACTCGTCGCCACCGACATCATCTCGGCGCTGCCGGAAGACAGCCGCGAAACCCTGCTGCTGTTCTATCGCGAGGGCCAGAGTTCGCAACAGGTCGCCGACCTGCTGGGCCTGAGCGATGCGGCTGTGCGCAAACGCCTGTCGCGCGCCCGCGCGATGGTGCGTGACGAGTTGCTGCAACGCTTCGGCGAGTTCGCACGTTCCAGCGCGCCGACGGCGGCCTTCACCATGATCGTGCTGGGTGGCCTGGTCGGTGCGATGCCCGCTGCCAGTGCCGCCACGGTGATCGGGTCCGGCGTGCTGGGCAGTGGTCTCGTCGGGAAGATCAGCACCGGTGGACTGACCACGGGCGGCGTCACCGGTGGCGTCGCGGGCGGCTCGCTGGGCGTGATCTTCGAACAGGTCACCCAGCATCCTGCCGCGCTTGGCGGCGCCGTGGGGGGCGTGCTCGGCGGCCTCCTCGGTTATGCCTTTACCTGGTGGTATCTGGCGCGTTTCTGCCAGACCGCGCAGGAGCGGCAGCAGGTGCGTCGCTTCATGGCGCTCAACACTGTCACCGGTTCGGCCTGGCTGTTCTGCCTGATGCTGGCGACGCTGTTGACGACGGGCTGGCAGGCCATTGCGATCACCACGGTCGTGGGGTTGTCCGCGGTCAACTACCAGTACCTCTCCATCCTGCCCCGGATCATGGATCCGATCCTCGTCCGTCCCGACAACCAACGGCGCCGTCGCGGTTACGACTATCTGCTGGGCAAGCAGGCGATCGTGCTGACCAGCCTGTTCACCGTCGGCGCCATCGCCTTCGTGCTCATCCGCACGGGACGGCTGGCGTTCTAACCACGGCGTGAGCGCACCGATCCCGCAGGACCGGTGCGCGATGACGGATCGCTCAGCGTCGGGTCGGACGGCCTGCCGCCAGTTCTTCCTTCGACAGGAAGCCATCCTTGTTGGCGTCCAGCGCATCGAAGCGCTCGGCGAAGCGGCCCTTGTCCTTCACCTCGTCGCGCGACAGGCGGCCATCCTTGTTCGCGTCCATCGCGGCGAAGCGTTCGTCCATGCGCGCCTGCATGCGCTGCTGGAACTCGGCGCGACGTGCGACATCGGCCTGGTCGATCTCGGCGCGGGTGAGCTTGCCGTCCTTGTCGGCATCGGCCTTGGCGAACCATGCGTCGCGGCGCTGCTTGTTGCGCAGTTCGCGGTCGGCGCGGTCGATCACGCCGTCCTTGTTGGCATCCATCGCATCGAAACGGGCGGCAAAGCGCGGGTCGGCGGCGGCTTCCGCCTTGCTGATCCGGCCATCACCGTCGGTATCGAGCTTCTTGAACCCATCGCCATGGCGCGGACTACCGTGGCGACCATGGCCACGCATGCCCTTGTGCTGCGGGCGCTCGTCGGCGGTCAGCTTGCCGTCGCCGTTCTTGTCCAGATCGGCGAAGCGTTCCGCGAGGCGCGGATGCGCCGCAGCCTCGGCCTTGTCGACGGCGCCATCCTGGTTCTTGTCGAGACTGGAGCGCGTGGGCTTCTGCGCATCGCCAGCCTGCGTGGCAGCCAGTGCGGAACCGGCACCGAGGGCGGCCAGCACGGCCACGAAAAGCAGGGTCTTGCGGTTCATCGTGTTCTCCTGGAAACGCGGCGCCACCTGCGCCACTGACACGGAAAACGCGTGCTTGCCGCGCCGGTTGACGCGCAGACGGACGCGTTCAGCCAGCGGATGGTCGCGATCCACGCGACTGCGGCTCCGCAGTATGCTGGCCGCATGCCCGTCACGCTCGCCCGCGCCCTGTCGATCTTCGGCCACCCGATGCTGGTGCTGCCGATGGCCGTGCTGGCGATCGCGCTGGCACAGGGCGACGCCCGCGCGGCGGCGTGGTCTGCTGCCGGCTTCGGTGCGTTCGCCATGCTGGTGATGGGCTATGCCGGGTGGCAGGTGCGTCGCGGCCACTGGACGCATGTCGACGCGAGCGCCAAGCACGAGCGCAGCGCATTGAACCGATTCCTGCTGGTATCGCTCGCTGCGGGGGCCGTGCTTGTTGCCTGGCGCGGTGGGCAACCGCTGCTCGCGCTGGGACTTGCGCTGTCCGCGGCGATGATCCTGGTCGCGGTGCTGACCGCACGCTGGTGCAAGCTCTCGCTGCACCTGGCGTTCGCCGTCTTCGCGGCGTGCCTGCTGCGCGAACTCGGCACGGCGTGGATGCTGGCCGCGCTGCTGTTCGCCGGCGCCGTGGCCTGGTCGCGCCTCGCGCTACGGCGCCATACGCGTCGCGACCTCGTCGCGGGTGCCGTGACCGGTGCGCTCGCGGGATTCGCGTTCTGGCCATTGGCCTCGCACTGGATGGCATGACGTGGGCGACAACACGCATGCCATCGACGATCTGCGCCTGTTCCACACCGGTGAACATCCATGCGGCTACTGGCCCGACCGCGTCGCCCGCGACCTGGTGCTGGACCCGCGCGATCCGCGACTGCCTCAGCTGTATCCCGATGCGCTGGGATGGGGGTTCCGCCGCTCCGGCGACATCGTCTACCGACCGCATTGCCGGCAGTGCCGCGCCTGTGTCGCGGTGCGCATTCCCGTGGCCGACTTCGCGCCCGACCGCAGCCAGCGACGCTGTGCGTCGCGCAACGCGCGCGTGGAAACGCGGATCGTCGCCGCGCTGCGCGACGAGGAACACCTGGCGTTGTACCAGAGCTATCTCGCTGCCCGGCATCCGCTCGGCGGCATGGACGACCATGGCGCCACGGAGTTCGACCAGTTCCTGGTCGGCAGTTGGTCGCGCGGTCGTTTCGTGGAGCTGCGCGAGGAAGGACAGTTGCTGGCTGTGGCGGTGACCGACGTCATCCCGGGGGCACTGTCCGCTGTCTACACGTTCTACGATCCTGCGCTGGAAGCACGCAGTCTCGGCACGCTGGCGATCCTGCGCCAGATCGAATGGGCGCGTCGCGACGGCTATACGCACCTGTACCTCGGTTACTGGATCGACGGCCATCGCAAGATGGACTACAAGCGCCGCTTCGCCCCCCTCGAACGCTTCGATGGACGGCGCTGGGTCCGCACCGACGGTTGATCGGTGGAGCGACGTCCGCGCGACACATGTGAGGCGTAAATGTGAATAGCAACTTCGTGATGGAGTGCACAGAATGTGCCGCCGGCACGCCTGCGTGGCCGGCAACGGAACCACATCCACTCACACGTCTGGAGCTTTCATGAAGTTCAACCTTCTCGCCATCGCGGCGCTGACCACCCTGGCGCTGGGCGCATGCAAGCCCGCCGATGCGCCGGCCGTCGAGGCACCGGCTGACGCCGCCGCCACCTCGGAGACTGTCGAAGCCGGCACCGGCGTCCCCGAGTGCGATCAGTACCTGGAAAAGGTCTACGCCTGCATCAGCGACAAGGTGCCGGAAGCCCAGCGCGCGATGATGAAGCAGGGCATCGAGCAGTCGAAGGCCAGCTGGTCGACACTGACCGACAAGACCGCGCTGGCCGCCCAGTGCAAGACCGCGATGGACCAGGCCAAGACTGCCTACGGCGCGATGGGCTGCGCGTTCTGACGATCCACCAGGCCAACCCGTCGTTTGGCCTGTGGCGCCCCGGTCTTCCGGGGCGCCTTTTTCACGCCTGTCATGGCGGCATGCCAGAATCCGCGCATGCGCACTCTTCTCCTCCTGCTCACGATGACCCTAGCCGCCTGCAGTTCGCCCACGAAGATGGATGAACCCGCCGACCGGCAAGCCAAGCCGCTCCGGGTGGCGACCTACAACACGTCGCTGTTCTCCGACGAAGCGGGTGGCGTGATCCGGCAGCTGGAAGGCGACAGCACGCACGCGAGCAAGATCGCGGCGGTGTTGCAGAAAGTGCGCCCCGACCTGGTCCTGCTCAACGAATTCGACTACGACGACGCGCATCGCGCCGCAGACCTGTTCCAGCGACGCTATCTCGAGGTCCCGCAACCCGGCGGCGGCGAGTCCTTGCGCTACCCGTACCGCTACCTCGCCCCGGTCAACACCGGTGTCCCCAGCGGACTGGACCTGGACCAGAACGGCAGCGTGGGAACCAGTGGCCGCGAACTCGGCAACGATGCCTGGGGATACGGCCTGCATCCCGGCCAGTACGGCATGCTGGTGCTGTCGCGCTTCCCGATCGACGAAGCACAGGTGCGGACGTTCCAGCGACTGCGCTGGAGCACGCTGCCCGGCGCCACCAATCCCGTGGATCCGGGCACGCGCAAAGGGTTCTATCCGGACGCGATCTGGAAGCAGCTCCGCCTGTCCTCCAAGTCGCACTGGGATGTGCCGGTGCGCATGCCGGGCGGCACCGTGCACTTCCTGGTCTCGCACCCGACGCCGCCGGTATTCGACGGACCGGAGAACCGCAATGGCCTGCGCAATGCCGACGAGATCCGCCTGTGGCGCGAGTACCTGACACCGGGCGATGCGCCATGGCTGTGCGATGACCAGGGACGCTGCGGCGGACTGGCGCCCGATGCGCGCTTCGTCATCGCGGGCGACCTCAACAACGATCCCGCCGATGGTGACGGGCAGCACGACGCCATCATCGAACTGCTGGAGCACCTGCGCGTGATGCACATGGCCACGCCACGCAGCGAGGGCGGCGAGCAAACCGCCCTCGCCTATGCCGCCAAGGGCATGCAGCGCCGCGGGGCACCCGCGCATGTCACCGGCGATTTCGGCCGCCGCAACGGCGCCCTTCGACTGGACTATGTGTTGCCGTCCACCGGCTTCGCCTTGACCGGCAGCGGCGTGTTCTGGCCGAAGAAGGACCAGGCGGACGCCGCCATCGCCGATGGCAGCGACCATCACCTGGTCTGGGTGGACCTCATGCCGTAGGCGTGGACGGTGTCGCGGCTGCCACCCGCGGCCCGAAACCGAACAACGACTCGTTCTGTGCCGACACGATCATCCGGATCATGCTGCCGGGGATCATCAGTTCCACCTGCACCTCATGGCCTTCGGCATTCTTGCCGACCAGCGTCATCTCCGTGAAGGCGCCGCCGGTGTCGATTTCCCTGCAGAAGATGTGCGGACCGTCGGGTTGGTCGGTCAGGTAGGGCTTGATCGCCTCGCCCAGTGCTTCCAGCGCCTGCGGGAAGAAGAACACGGCGTAACCGGTATTGCCGTTCATGGATTCGCTCCATTCATGCCGCGCACCTCATGCCAGGTCGATGGTGATGGCGTCGGCCGCAGTGCGCGCCACGGCGCGTGCGGCATCGGTGTCCGCCGCACGCGCCAGCGTGACGCCGACGCGGCGATGGCCTTCCACGCGCGGCTTGCCGAACAGGCGCAGGCCGGTGTCGGGCGCGGCCAGTGCGCCTTCGACATTGCCGAACACCGGTACACCGTGGCCGTGCGCCAACATCGCGCAGGAAGCGGACGGACCGCTCTGGCGGATCGCGGGGATCGGCAGACCGAGGATGGCGCGCGCATGCAGCGCGAATTCCGACAGTTCCTGCGACACCAGCGTGACCAGACCGGTGTCGTGCGGACGCGGCGAGACTTCGCTGAACCACACGTCGTCGCCTTTCACGAACAGTTCCACGCCGAACAGGCCCCAACCGCCGAGGTCGTCGGTGACGGTGCGGGCGATCTGCTGCGCGCGCTCCAGCGCGCGCGACGACATCGGCTGCGGCTGCCAGCTCTCGCGGTAGTCGCCGTCCTTCTGCCAGTGGCCGATGGGATCGCAGAATGCGGTGCCGCCGGCATGGCGCACCGTCAGCAGGGTGATCTCGTAGTCGAAGTCGATGAAGCCTTCGACGATGCAGCGGCCCGCGCCGGCACGCCCCCCGGTCTGCGCGTAGTCCCACGCAGCGTCGATGTCGGCCTCGCTGCGCAGCGTGCTCTGGCCCTTGCCGGAGGACGACATCACCGGCTTGATCACGCACGGCAGGCCGATGGCATCCACGGCGTCGCGGTACTCCTCGCGCGTATCGACGAAGCGGTACGGCGACGTCGGCAGGCCCAGCGTTTCCGCAGCCAGCCGGCGGATGCCCTCGCGATCCATGGTCAGGCGCGCGGCACGCGCGGTGGGAATGACGCGGGCGGCGCCTTCCGCTTCCAGCGCCACCAGGGTTTCGGTATGGATGGCCTCGATTTCCGGTACCACGAGGTGCGGCTGCTCGCTGGCGACCAGCGCGCGGATCGCGGCCGGGTCCAGCATGTCCAACACGTGGGAGCGATGGGCCACCTGCATCGCCGGCGCATCCGCATAGCGGTCGGCAGCGATGACTTCCACGCCCAGGCGTTGCAGCTCGATGGCCACTTCCTTGCCCAGTTCGCCCGACCCCAGCAGCAGGACGCGGGTGGCATGGGGCGACAGCGGGGTTCCAAGGATGGTCATGCGCGGCGGTCCGGGACAGGGGGCGCCAGTGTAGCGGGCACGCCGACGGACGGCGCCGATCGCGTGTTGACAACTGATATCAAATTGATATCTTTAAGCCTCAACCAAGGGAACCGCCATGAGAGAGAACGCCAAGTCGTCGCTGCCCGGAATTCCGACCCTGCTGGGCCTGCTGGTGCTGGGCCTGGGGGTCGTTGCCATCTTCATCACGGGCGCCGCCGACAAGCAGCCCGGTTACATGGGGGTGGCCGTCCTGCTCGGCTTTGTCCTCATGTTCCTGATGGCCGGGTTGTACAAGCTGGAACCCAACCAGTCCGCCGTCCTCAGCCTGTTTGGCAAGTACGTCGGTACGGTGAAGGACAACGGCCTGCGCTGGAACAACCCGTTCTTCAGCAAGCGGAAGATCTCCCTGCGCATCCGCAACTTCGAAAGCAGCCGCCTGAAGGTCAACGAGCTGGACGGCAGTCCGATCGAGATCGCCGCGGTGATCGTGTGGCAGGTGGTCGATTCCGCCGAGGCCGTATTCAACGTGGACGACTACGAGAGCTTCGTGCACATCCAGTCCGAATCCGCGCTGCGTGCGATGGCATCGAGCTATCCGTACGACCAGCACGAAGAAGGCCAGATCGCCCTGCGAAGCCATCCGCAGGAGATCTCGCAGCATCTGCAGGAGCAGATCGCCGAACGCCTGGGCAAGGCCGGCGTGGACGTGATCGAGGCACGCATCAGCCACCTCGCCTACGCCCCCGAGATCGCCCAGGCCATGCTGCAGCGCCAGCAGGCGAATGCGGTGATCGCGGCACGCACGCGCATCGTCGCCGGCGCGGTCGGCATGGTGGAAATGGCGCTCGCCGAACTGCAGAAGAACGACGTGGTGAAGCTGGACGAGGAACGCAAGGCGCAGATGGTCAGCAACCTGCTGGTCGTGCTGTGCGGCGAACGCGGCACCCAGCCCATCGTCAACACCGGCTCCATCTACTGACGCGGGCGCACGCGCATGCATGTCCTCGTCCCACTGATCCTCGCCGTCTCCGGCTTGCCTGCCCTGCTGATCGGCGCATGGACAAGCCGCGCGGCGGACGACCGCTCGCGCGGCATGGCACTGCACTGGGTATTGATCGGCCTGACGATCCAGGCCGGTGCCGTCGGCGTCTACGCGACCGGCGATGACGAGGGATTCGCACAAGGCGTCGTGATCGCGATGGTGGTGCTGGTGAATGCACTCATCGTGTCGATGGTGCTGCAACTGCGCCGCAACAGGACGCCCAGGTGAGTGACAAGCAGGACAAGAAGGCGTACCCGCTGCGCATCAGCGCCGACGTGCTGGCGGCGGTGCAGCGATGGTCCGACGACGAACTGCGGTCGTTGAACGCACAGATCGAATACGTGCTGCGCGACGCGCTGCGCAAGGCCGGGCGGCTGCCGAAGGGCGGCGCCCACGACACCGACAAGAAGGAATCGCCATGAACCACCGCTGGAGCCACAAGGTCGTCGAAGTCCCCTACAAGATGTTCGCCGGCAAGCTCACCGACCGCATCCAGCAGGACCTGGACAAGATGAGCGCGCAGGGATGGGAACTGGTCAGCACCCTCTTCATCGAGCATGAGGTCTCGGTGCGCCTGTTCTTCAAGAAGCCGGCCTGATCGACCGTCCCCGGCCCGCCGCAGGAACCCACCATGCAACAGAAACAGGATTTCGACCTCGCACCGCTTTCCGCGCACACGGCCTGGTGGCTCTGGGTGCCGATGCTGCTCGCGGCGGCAGGCGTCATTGCGGCGATGACGATGGAGTCGCGCACGCCGCCACCCCTGGCCGCATGGCTGGCCATACCGCTCGTCCTGGCGATCGGCGTCGTGCTGACGCTTGCCCTGCGGCGGCGACGGATCGTGTTGGACAACCGTGAACTGCAGGTGGCGGCGACGTTCTACACGAAGAAGCTCGCAGTGGAAGCCATCGACCTGGACAAGGCGCGCATCCTGAGCCTGGAGGAACACACCGACCTCGCGCCGATGCTGAAGACCAACGGCTTCAGCCTGCCTGGCTTGAAGGCCGGCCACTTCCGCCTGCGCAACCTCACCAAGGCGTTCTGCCTGGTCACCGATCGCACGCGTGTGCTCACCCTGCCCCTGCGCAGTGGCGGCATGTTGCTGTTGAGTCCGGCTCGGCCCGCCGACCTGCTGGCACGACTGCGCGAACTGGCGACGCCTGCGTCGCGCCGCTAAGCTGCGGGCATGCGCCGCCTGCCCGCCCAAGCACTGAAGACGCTGCTGCTCAACTCCGCCCGGATCGAGTTGTGGCCCGCCGATCTGCTGCCAGCGCGCAGCAACGCCGATGCGCGTGCGCTCGCCGGCGCGCACACCGTGCTTCGCCGCAAGCGTGATGGCCGCTACCTTGCCGCGGTGTCGGCGCACGCGGTTCGCCCGCTGGTACCGGGACTGCCCCGCGAATCGGGACTCGACGAAGCCTGGGACGCGCTGGACCGCCTGGAAGGCGCGACCCGCGGCCTCCACGCGGACGCGCAGGGCGTGCTGCCGCTGCATGCACTGCAGGAACATCTGCATGGGCTGGGGCTTGACGACACCTACGGCGAGCGCAGTGGCCTGGCGCTGATGGCCGAACCGGCTGCACTGGTATTCGCCGGTCGCGACCGCTATCGCAGGCCGTTGTGGCTGACCGCCGGTGCCGCACGCGCGTGGCTCGCGATGCAGCGCGCGGCGCATGCGGAAGGCGTCGTCCTCGAGGCGATCTCCGGTTACCGCAGCCACGACTACCAACTCGGCATCTTCGCGCGGAAGCTGGCGCGCGGACAGACGATGGAACAGATCCTTACCGTCAACGCTGCGCCGGGCTACAGCGAGCACCACGGCGGGCGCGCGCTGGACATCGGCACGCCGGGCGAGCCTCCGGCCGAGGAATCGTTCGAAGCCACGCCCGCCTTCGCCTGGCTTGCCCGTCATGCCGGCGGCTTCGGCTTCGCCATGAGCTATCCCCGCGACAATCCGCACGGCATCGTCTACGAGCCGTGGCACTGGTGCTACCGAGCGGCAGCCTGACCGGCATGCACCGCCGCGACGCACTGCGCTGCGCGCTTGCCTCCGGCGCCCTTGCGGCACTGCCTGCATGCCAGGGACCAGGGGAATCCGAAGCGCGGTCGGCCCGCGATATCGCCCGCCTCGACAGCACCCGCCTCGCCGGCATCGTCAGACCGACGACGACCGCCGGTATCGCCGCGGCGCTGCGCGCATGGCAGGGCACCGTCTGCATCGCCGGCGCGCGCTTCAGCATGGGAGGACAGACCCGCGAGCCCGATGCCCTGCAGTTCGACCTGGCGGACATGGACCGATTGCTGCGGCTGGATCCGGTTGCACGCACCGTGCGCGTCCAGGCCGGCATGCGGTGGCGACGGCTGCAAGCGCTGCTGGACCCGCATGATCTATCGGTCAAAGTCATGCAGAGCTACAGCAACTTCAGTGTAGGCGGCTCGGTGTCGGTGAACTGCCATGGCCGCTACATCGGTGAAAGCGCCATCGCCAATACGGTACGCGCCGTGCGACTCGTCACCGCGGACGGCGGTGTACTGGAACTTTCCCGCGATCGCGAACCCCACCTGTTCGGCGCGGTGCTCGGCGGATACGGCGGCCTGGGCGTGATCACCGAGGTCGAACTGGACCTCGCGCGCAACACGCGTATCGCGCGCGCCGTGGCCGCGGTGCGGCTCGACGACTACCCGGACTGGTTCCAGGAAAACGTACTCGGCAAGAACGATGTCGTCATGCACAACGCCGACCTGGTGCCGCCGGATTTCGGCGCACCACTGGCCATCACCTGGGCGCGCACGGACCGGCCGTTGACCGATGGACGCCGCCTCGTGCCCGAGGGCCTGGACTACGGCCTCGAGCAGAACCTCATCTGGTCCGCCACCGAACTGCCGGGCGGGGGCGCGCTTCGCGAACGCTACATGACGCGCCGCCTGCTGAGTGAGCCGCGCGTGATCATGCGCAACTGCGAGGCCAGCCTGGACGTGGCCTCGATCGAGCCGCGCACGCGGCGGATCTCGACCTACCTCCTGCAGGAATACTTCGTCCCGATGGGTGCGTTCCGTTCGTTCGCTGCGCGGCTGCGCGCGATTCTCCGCGCCGCGGACGCCGACGTGCTCAACGTCTCCATCCGGCATGCCGTCGAGGATACGACGTCGCTGATGCGCTGGGCGGACCAGGACATGTTCTGCTTCGTCCTCTACCACAAGCAGCGCACATGGCAGGATGCGCGCGCTGCCGGCTGGACGCGGGCGTTGATCGACGCCGCGCTGGATCATGGTGGACGCTACTACCTGCCATACCGGCTGCACGCCACGCGAAGGCAATTCGCACGCGCCTATCCGCGCGCGGACCGGTTCGTCGCGATCAAGCGCGAAGTCGATCCGGACAACCGGTTCCGCAATCTGTTGTGGGACCGCTACCTCGCCAGCCTCTAGCGCCGCATCAATCCTGCGAACGCTTCGTCGCCGTTTTCGCTTCGGTACCGGAATCCGCGATGCGCCACAGGTATTGCGCCGCGTAGGTGCGACAAGGCCCCCACTTCTCGCCACGCGCCGCCAGTTCCTTCGGCGTCGGCATGGCGTCCAGGCGATCGACGAACTGCGCGCCCTTGCGCACGCCCAGGTCGTCGACCGGCAGCACGTCCGGGCGGCCCAGGCGGAACATCAGCATCATCTCCACGGTCCAGCGGCCGATGCCACGCACCGGGACCAGCGCCGCGACGATCTCGTCCTCGTGCATGGTCGACATCTGCCGCAACGTGGGGATTTCGCCACGCTGCTCGCGTGCCGAGAGATCACGCAGCGCCAGCGCCTTGTTGCCGGACACGCCGCATGCACGGAGCGCGGCGTCATCGAGGCGGCCGAGGGTATCGAAGTGCAGCCGTGTGCTGGCGATGGCGGCTTCCACGCGCCCCACGATGGTGGCCGCCGCCTTGCCGCTGAGTTGCTGGTACAGGATCGCGCGCGCCAGCGCATCGACCGGATCGAAGGTCTTCTTCCACGCGGGCTGCGGCTCGATGTAGCCGATCCGCTTCATCCACGCACCCAGCTTCCGGTCACGCCGTGCCAGATGGTCCCATGCCTGCCCGGTGTCGAAGCCGCGCGCGTGCCGTGGCATGGCTCAACGCCGGACGGCGTCGACCGCCCACAGCACCCAGCCGAGCATCAGGGTGATGCCGCCTGCCGGCGCCAACCGCGTGCTCACGCCGCCCAGTGCCCCCGCGACCAGGCTGCCGGAAAACAGCAGCGTGCCCAGAAACAACAGGAAGAGCGCCCCCTTGCCCATGCGGCGCACCGTGCCTGCCGTCAGCGCGGCCAGCGCGAGTCCATGCCCGAACGCGAACAACGCGGCCGTCTGCAGGTGCGATTGCGCCTGGGCGTCCGCCACGCCATGCGATGCGTACGCGGACAGCCCCACCGAGGCAGCAGCGAGCAATGCGCCGGCAAGGGCAAGGAATGAAGGCTTGCGTTGGCGTCTGTCGTAGTTCATGGGCGCTGCGGACCTCGTGAAGAGACCGGCATCCTGCCAGTGGCGTGGAGAATCGATGCGCGGAGGTTCCCCCAAAACGCAACGCGCCGCATGAAGCGGCGCGTTGGCGTGGTACCTGGCATCAGGGACGCGGTGTTAGTGCTTGACCGCCCAGTAGATGTCGAACTTGCCGTCTTCCAGGAACGCGCCGTCGACACCGGACTTCCAGGATTCGTAGGGGCGGTCGACGACTTCGTGGCCGGAGGTGACGGCCCAGGCGCGCAGCGCGTTGCGCTGGTTGTCGAGCTCGGCCATGTAGCCGGTGTAGCTGGCGAACGCCGACTTGCGCGGCTGGGTACGGACATACTCGACCGGCGCACCGGACGGGATGGTGACCTTCAGCTCGGCCGTCGATGCGACCGGTGCCGGCGGCGGCGTCACCGGCGCGGCGGCCTCGGCGGAATCGGCCTTCGGCGCCGCGCTGCCCTTGCGGACCGGCTGGGCGATGTCGAACGCGTACTTCTCGGAGCCGAAGTCGGTGGTGATGATGCGGAGCGGGCCAGCGGCCACCAGGCCGTTGGCGTCCATCACGCGCTTGATCCACTCCTGGTTCTGCTTGATCGAACCCTTGATGGCGTCATTGGTGCGATCGATGTTGCCGGCGTTGACCACCAGCAGATCTTCGGCAGGCACGTCGACGATCTTCAGGTCGGTCAGCGGGCTGCCTTCGGTGCGGTAGTCGAAGTTCGGCACGGTGGCCAGCATGTTGGTCAACTTGCCCAGGCCGACCTTGACGGCGTCGCCGACGTGGCGGGTCACGTACATGCCGGCGTAGCGGCCAAGCAGGTTGAAGCCGTACTTGACTTCATAGCTCTGGGTGACCTTGACGTTGCGATTGTTCTTGCCGCTCGGCTGCAGCGTGAAGACGCTGCGCTTGTCGGTACCCATGCGCTTGTCGACGATCGCGTAGGCGATCTTGCCGGGGCCGCCGGTCGGCGCGGGGCGCTCGCTCTCGACGATTTCCCAGCTGCCCTGGCCCCAGGCCGCATTGGCGGAATTGAAGTCCACCTTGGCGCCGACGCCCGTGTTGTCGTCGCCACCGGAGTAGCTCAGCTCGTTGGCCGCACCCGGGATGAGCGGGTTCCAGTCCTTCAGTCGACGCACGTTGTTCAGCGTGTCGAACACGATGGTCATGCGGCGGTTGGTCTCGATGCTTTCCTGCAGCTGGCGCGAGGACGGCAGGACCAGGCCGATCACCAGAAACAGCGCCAGAACCAGCGCCAACGCAATCACGAACTCGATCAAACGGGTCATTCAGGAGTCTCCGGGGGCCGGTGCCTCGGCCGTGAAAAAAATGCACCGCGCATCCTAGCAGGGTTGCGGGGCTTCGCGCAGCCACCTGACACCGGTTGGCCGCCCCCGTCAGGGGACGTACGCGGGCGCATGCGATCCTCGCTTCCAACGCCCTGCTGCGCTGCAACGACGGGGGTCGCGACGGCCCAGCCCGATGGACCATCGGCGCCTGGTGTCGCTCGCGGAACCGGGCAGTCCATCGACGGGACGGACCGCATGGTCGGCAGTCTCCGCCATCCCGCTTCCAGCGTTGCGTCCGCCGCGTCAGGACAACGTGAAACGCCCCCGCTCCGAGGCGTCGCACCGCCGACGGACGAGCGCCGGCGCCGGGCCGGGCATCCTCGCCTCAGACCAGTTGCAGTTCGAAGGCCTTCAGCACCGCCCGGGTGCGGTCGCGCACGCCGAGCTTGGAGAGAATGTTGGAGACGTGGTTCTTGATGGTGCCCTCTGCCACGCCCAGCGAGTTGGCGATTTCCTTGTTCGAGAAGCCGCTGGCCATCAGGCGGAGGATCTCGGTCTCACGGTCCGTCAGCGGATCCGGACGGTCGAGACTGACGAACTCGTTGCGCATGTGCTCCAGTCCGGACAGCAGCCGCTGGGTCACCGCAGGCTGCACCAGCGACCCCCCGTCGGCCACCGTACGGATGGCGCCGACCAGTTGCTCCAGCGAAACGTCCTTCAGCAGGTAGCCCTTGGCACCGGCCTTCAGCCCGGCGAGGACCAACTGGTCGTCATCGAAGGTCGTCAGGATGATGGTAGGCGGCAACTGGCCCAGGCGCGCCAGCGCCTGGAGCGCCTCCAGACCCGACATCACCGGCATCCGCATGTCCATCAGGACCACATCAGGCTTGACCTGCGGGACCAGGTCCACCGCCTGCTTGCCGTCTGCGGCCTCGGCCACGACCTCGATGCCGTCGTCCAGCGCCAGCAGGGAGCGGATGCCCTGGCGCACCAGGGTTTGATCGTCGACCAGACAGACACGGATCACGGGGTTCCTCCGGAGCTGAGCTCGGGTATGGGTTCGGGTTGCGGGATGGGACGCGGGGCGAGCACGGGCGTCGCCTCGTTCACGGGCAAGGCGATATGCAGGCAGAAACCTTTCCCGGGTTGCGTTTCGATGCGCAGGTCGCCGCCGTACTGGGCCAGCCGTTCGCGCATGCCGGTCAGGCCGTTGCCTGCCACCACGTGCGGACTGCCGGCGCCGTCGTCGCGGGCGTCGATCAGGATGTTCGCCCCGTCCCTGCGGCAATGCAGCCACAGGTGCCTGGCACGGGCGTGGCGCACGGCGTTGGTGATGATTTCCTGCGTGCATCGCAGCAGCACATGCGCGCGGTGCGGATCCTCGAGGGTCAGCGGCTCTTCGATGTCCATCTTGATGGCCAGCGAGGGCACCTTCTCCGCGAGCGGCATCAGCGCCGCCCCCAGGTCGATCGCACCGCTGTCGCGCAGCTGGCTGACCGCTTCACGCACGTCGGTCAGCAACAGGCGGGCCAGCGTATGCGCCTGGCGCACGTGTTCCTGGGCGCGCCCTTCCGTCATGTGGCCGGCCACTTCCAGATTCAGGCTCAGCGCGGTCAGGTGGTGGCCCAGCAGATCGTGCAGCTCGCGCGAAATGCGGGTGCGCTCGTTGACGCGGGCACTCTCGGCCAGCAGCACGCGGGTGGCCCGCAGTTCGGCATTGAGCCGGCGCTGCTCCTCGCGCGCCTGCGCCTGTTGCCGCGCCACATAGGTGGTGATCAGCACGAAGGCCGAGAAGCCCACATAGAACATGGACTGGAAGAGCGCTTCCCAGAAATTGAAGTCGTCGCGCGCCATGAACGACGGCACCAGCAGCACGTGCGCGGCCAGCAGCCATGCCACCGCGAAGCGCAACTCGAGCAGCCACGGCAGCACGCCGGCCATGATCAGCAGCAGCACCGCGCCGAGGCCGGTCTGGGTATAGAAGCCCACCCCGATCGCGGTCGCCGTCAGCACCATGGCCAACGGAACGTTCCAGGCCATCGGCACGCCGTCGCGGCGACCGTCCAGCGCGCGCGTCGCCAGCCAGTACACGCCGCCGAACGCGAAGTAGCACAGGGCAGTCAGCGGCAGGTTGACCCCCTGTCCGTCCGTGCCACTGGACGGCGGCAGCACCCACACGTTCAGGATGATGGGAATTCCCACCAGGGCCCACGTGTAGAGTCCTGCGGCGCGCAGCAGGCGGGTATGGCTGAGTCGTCCCAACATCCGGGCATCTTAGGCGGAATCGCACGCGCCGATGTCCCAACTAAAGTCATGCCGACGTTGGAACGTGAGGTGGGCGGGTTCATCCCCGGCTCACCCGTGCCTCGCCCGTGGCGGCGGCACCATGCGATAATCCGGCCTTGGCCCTGTGCCGCCCTGCAAGACCCGTTCGGAGTCAGGTAATGTCGATTGTCATCCGCGACGTGCGCGAGCACGAGCTGGATTCCGTCCTAGCCCTCAACAACAATGCCGGACTCGCGATCCTGCCGCTGGATTCGGTCAAGGTCCGCCGCTTCTACGAGACGGCCGAATACTTCCGCGTCGCCGAGCGCGACGGCAACCTGGCCGGGTTCCTGGTCGGTTTCGGCTCCGGCGCCGCGCACGACAGCAGCAACTTCGCCTGGTTCGGCGAGCGCTACCCGCAGTTCTTCTACATCGACCGCATCGTCGTGGCCAGCCGCCGTCGCGGCGGCGGCGTCGGCCGCGCGTTCTATGCCGACGTACAGAGCTTCGCCGAACTGCGCTATCCGCAGCTGGCGTGCGAGGTATTCCTCGACCACGGCGCCGACCCGGCACTGCTGTTCCATGGCAGCTTCGGTTTCCGCGAAGTGGGCCAGAACGTCATGGCCGAGGCGGAAGTGCGCGCCAGCATGCTGATGAAGGAACTCTGCAGCTATCCGTGGGTGCGCGATACCTACGGCGATGCCCTCCCCGATGTTCCGTGGGCCCGTACCCGCCTGCTGGCCGGCACCAGCGTGCAACGGCCGACCGGTACATGAGCGTGACCCGGGCTTCCATGGACTACGAACAGGCCGGGGAACTGAAGATCGGCCAGGTCGGCATCGCCAACCTCCGCATCCGCACCCTCGACGTCGACCAGCTGATCCGCGAAATGCGCGAGCGCGTCGAGCGCGCACCCAAGCTGTTCGGCCGGGCCGCGGTGATCGTCGATTTCGGCGGTCTGACCCGGCTGCCGGATACCGCCACCGCCCGCGCGTTGATCGATGGCCTGCGCGGCGCAGGCGTCATCCCGGTCGCGCTGGCCTATGGCACGCGCGAAACCGAAACCCTGTCCGAACAGCTCGGCCTGCCGCTGCTGGCCAAGTTCCGCGCACAGTACGAACCGATGGCGCAGGCGGCGCCGGCGCCCACCCGTGCCGCCTCCCCCGAACCCGCCCCGGTGAAGGCCGCCCTCGCGCCTGCCGCGAAGGCCGCGGACACGAAGCCGGGCCTGGTGCAGAAGACCCCCGTGCGCTCCGGCCAGCAGCTCTACGCGGAAAACCGCGACCTGACCGTGCTCAGCACCGTCGGCGCCGGCGCGGAAGTCATTTCGGACGGCTCCATCCACATCTATGGCGCGTTGCGCGGCCGTGCCCTCGCCGGCGCGCGCGGCAATGCCGACGCGCGCATCTTCTGCCGTGAATTCCATGCCGAACTGGTCGCCGTTGCCGGCCACTACAAGGTGATGGAAGAAGTGCCCGAGGAACTGCGCGGCAAGGCCGTGCAGATCTGGCTGGACCAGGACCAACTCAAGATCGCCGCGCAGGAATGACGCGCGGCGTTACCCGAACATAAGAACGACCAAGGAGAACACCGTTGGCTGAAATCATCGTAGTCACGTCCGGCAAGGGCGGCGTCGGCAAGACCACCACCAGCGCCAGCATCGCGTGCGGGCTGGCCCGTCGCGGCAAGAAGGTCGCGGTCATCGACTTCGACGTCGGCCTGCGCAACCTCGACCTGATCATGGGCTGCGAGCGCCGCGTCGTGTACGACTTCGTCAACGTCACCCAGGGCGAAGCGACCCTGAAGCAGGCCCTGATCAAGGACAAGCGGTTCGAAACGCTGTTCGTGCTCGCCGCTTCGCAGACGCGCGACAAGGATGCGCTGACCAAGGAAGGCGTCGAGAAGGTACTGAAGGACCTGGACGCCGACGGCTTCGACTACATCGTCTGCGACTCGCCTGCCGGCATCGAGAAGGGCGCCTTCCTGGCCATGTACTTCGCCGATACCGCCATCGTGGTGGTGAATCCGGAAGTCTCCAGCGTGCGCGACTCCGACCGCATCCTCGGCCTGCTGGACTCCAAGACCCGCAAGGCCGAGAACGGCGAAACGCTGAAGCCGCACCTGCTGCTGACCCGCTACAGCCCGTCGCGCGTGGAAGGCGGCGAGATGCTGAGCATCAAGGACGTGGAAGAGGTGCTCGGACTGAAGACGCTGGGCGTCATCCCGGAGTCCGGCGACGTACTCAATGCCTCCAACAAGGGCGAGCCGGTGATCCTGGAACTCGAATCGCCCGCCGGCCAGGCGTACGACGATGCGGTGGGCAGGCTGCTGGGCGAAGATCGCCCGCTGCGCTTCACCACGGTGGAGAAGAAAGGCTTCTTCAGCAAGTTGTTCGGAGCCTGAGCATGGGCATGTTCGATTTCCTCAAGCCGAAGAAAGAAACCGCCTCCATCGCCAAGGATCGACTGCGGATCATCGTCGCGCAGGAGCGCACCACCCGTGGCGCGCCCGACTACCTGCCGATGCTGCAGCGCGAATTGCTGGAAGTGATCAAGAAGTACGTCAATGTCGACGCCGAAGCGGTCAACGTGAAGCTGATCAAGGAAGGCGAGCACGACGTGCTGGATATCTCGGTCTCGCTGCAGGAAGGCAGCGCCTGACCGCCGGGGCGGAGCCTGCTCCGCCCACGCACGATTCGATCATGGACGTCGTTGCAGGCACGGTCGAAGCCGAGGTGATGCGGGTCGCCGCGCTGCCCTTTCCGGCGGCGGTGGCCCTGCTGTCCCGGTATGGCCTGCAATTGCACCGCATCGACGATGGCGCGGCCATCCCCGGCAGCTTCTGGGGCGAACCCGAAGCCGGCGTCATCGCGCACAACGTCTACGTCCGCGGCGACACGCCGGTGCACTCGATGCTGCACGAAGCCTGCCACCTGATCGTCCTCCCGCCGGAGCGGCGCGCGCAGGTGCACACCGACGCCACCGACTCGGTGATCGAAGAGGATGCCACCTGCTGCCTGCAGATCATCCTGGCCGACGAATTGCCGGGTGTCGGGCGCATGCAGCTGATGGCCGACATGGACGCGTGGGGGTATACGTACCGGCTCGGTTCGACGCGGGCGTGGTTCGAACAGGACGCGGGCGATGCGCGTGATTTCCTGAAGGAACGTGGGCTGCCACACACGTAGCCCGGCGGCGGGATCCGGGCGCGCTGCGGCGCGCCAACTGCCGCGGCGCCGCTCTCGCGCGGGCGCGGTTCGAACGGGATGCCTATGACGCCCGCGCCTTCCTGCGCGAACGTGGCTTGCCTCACCACTGAGAACACGCATTCCTGTAGGAGCGACGTCAGTCGCGACCGCACGGCGTCGGCGTCCGTATCCCTTCTGTAACCGGATGCATAGGCTTGTACGTCGCCGGAAGGCGGACGGCCGCGACTGACGTCGCTCCTACGGGCGAAACGGCCCCCGCACTTGCACCCCCTCCCCCGCTCTCACTACCCTTCAGGTTCCTGCGCCCGCGCACCCTGAAGGACGTCCCGTGAAGCATCGTCACCTCCTGCTTGCCCTCGCCGTCGGCGCGAGCATCGCCACGCTCGCCGCCTGCAAGAAGGATGAGCCGGCCGGTACGGCCGTCGCTCCCGCAGCGACGAAGGGCGAGACCGCCGACCAGTTCATCGCGCGCGTCAATGACGAATTCAAGAAGATGTATCCGGAACTCACCGCCGCACAGTGGCTGTCCAGCACCTACATCAACGACGACAGCCAGTTGCTGGCGGCGAAGGGCAACGAGCGCTACCTGACCCAGCTCAACAGCTGGATCGAACAGGCGAAGAAGTTCGAAGGCCAGCCGATGTCGCCGGAAACCGCGCGTGCCATCCAGCTGCTGAAGCTGGCCACCTCCATGCCGGCACCGAAGGATCCGGCCAAGCTGGCCGAGCTGACCCAGATCGCCACCCGGATGGAAGGCACCTACGGCGCGGGCACTTACTGCACCGGCGAGGGCGATGCGAAGAAGTGCCGTCAGCTGGGCGAACTGGAAGACGTGCTGCGCAGCAGCCGCGATTACGACGCGCAACTGGATGCCTGGCAGGGCTGGCACACCATCGCCCAGCCGATGCGCAAGGACTACACGCGCTTCGTCGAGCTGGTGAACGAAGGCTCGAAGGAAATGGGCTTCGCCGACACCGGCGAGATGTGGCGCAGTGGCTACGACATGACGCCGGCCGAAATCGCCGCCGAGACCGATCGCCTGTGGGGACAGGTCAAGCCGTTGTACGAGCAACTGCACTGCTACACCCGCACCAAATTGCAGGCCACCTACGGCGTGGAGAAGGGCCAGGTCAACGGCCTGCTGCCGGCCCACCTGATGGGCAACATGTGGCAGCAGGACTGGGGCAACCTGTGGGACGTGCTGGAACCGTACAAGGGCGCCGGCAGCCTGGACATCACCGGCGCGCTGGAGAAGCAGTACCAGGCCGATTACCTCGCCGCGCTGGCCAAGGCCGGTCCCGGTCCGGGTACCGACAGGTTGTTCCAGGCCGAGCGCGAGGCGCAGTTGCAGGTCGCCAAGCAGATGACCGAACGCGCGCAGGAGTTCTACACCAGCCTCGGCATGCCGAAACTGCCGGAGAGTTACTGGTCGAAGACCCAGTTCATCAAGCCGATGGACCGCGACGTGGTCTGCCACGCCAGCGCGTGGGACATGAACATGAGCGGCGACGTGCGCACCAAGATGTGCATCAAGCCGAACGAAGAAGACTTCACCACCATCTACCACGAGCTGGGCCACGTGTATTACTACCTGGCCTACAACAAGCTGCCGCCGCTGTTCCAGACCGGCGCGCACGACGGCTTCCACGAAGCGATCGGCGACACGATGGTGCTGGCGATGACGCCTGACTACCTGAAGTCGATCGGCATGGTGGACGCGCCGCAGCAGAGCGACGAAGCGCTGATCAATGCGCAGATGCGCATGGCGCTGGCCAAGGTGTCGTTCATGCCGTTCGGCCTGATGATCGACCGCTGGCGCTGGGGCGTGTTCGACGGCAGCATCAAGCCGACCGACTACAACAAGGCCTGGTGGGAGCTGAAGGCCAAGTACCAGGGCGTGGCGCCGGCCACCGCGCGCGGCGAGGACTTCTTCGATCCGGGCGCGAAGTACCACGTGCCGGGCAATACGCCGTACACGCGCTACTTCCTCTCGCACGTGCTGCAGTTCCAGTTCTACAAGGGCCTGTGCGATGCGGCCGGCTACAAGGGCCCGCTGTACAACTGCAGCTTCTACGGCAACAAGGCGGCGGGCCAGAAGTTCTGGGCGATGCTGGAGAAGGGCGCCAGCCAGCCGTGGCAGGCCACGCTGAAGGAACTGACCGGTGGCGAGAAGATGGACGCCGGCGCGGTGCTGGAATACTTCGCCCCGCTGCAGGATTGGCTGAAGCAGCAGAACGAAGGCCAGACCTGCGGCTGGCAGGTGCCGACCACGGCGACTGCACCGGCTCCGGCAGCTCCGGCAGCTCCGGCAACTCCGGCGAAATCGTAACTGCGAAGACCGGGACGGGCCGGCGACGGCCCGTCTTCCACTCGAGACACCCCACGGAAGGACCTCCGCCCCATGAATCCGCCCACCCTGATCCGCATCCTGGCGACCTTCGCGCTCCTCACGCCCTGTGTCGCCTCCGCCGGCGTGACCCAGGCCGCCGGCGAGGCCAGCCGCACGCCGGTGCAGGCAGCGCCGGCATGGAAGCTTGCGCAGTTCCCTGCGCGCAGTGCCACGCAACAGGCCTACCGGGAAGTCCCGCTCAGGCGACTGGTGGATCTGGAAAACCGCAATACGCGCCAGCGCATCAAGGCCACGCAGATCGGCATCGGTCGCACGCTGGCCAGCGAAGGCATCGCACGCACGACGCCCGCCCTGCGCTGGGTGCCGCTGAAGACGGGCGGCGCCGTCGCGCGCCTTCAGGTGGACTCGCCGGATGCGCTGGGATTGCGCGTGGGTGTGCAGGTGAAGGGGCTGCACCCGCAGGTCGAACTGCGCGTCGCCGGCTCCGACGACCCGGGACGGGTGATCGCCTCCGTCACCGCCGCCGAGGCACAGGCGCTCGCCGACGGCAACGGTCTGTACTGGACGCCGGCCACCGATGGCATCGCCCAGATCATCGAGATCTATCGCCCCGCCCATGTCAACGCGCTGCAGGCCCGCCTGCAGGCACCGCAGGTTTCGCACCTGCTGACCAACAGCCGCAACGACTTCAAGATCCTGAAGGCGCTGGGCGACTCGGGTGCCTGCAACATCAATGCGGTCTGCCGCGTCGACGCACTTGGCCCCGCCTACGTGCAGGCCAAGAATGCCGTCGCCCACATGGTGTTCACCAAGAACGGCAGCAGCTACGTCTGCACCGGCACGTTGTTGAACGACACGACGCCGTCGACGCAGGTGCCCTATTTCTATTCGGCTGCGCACTGCATCGACAACCAGACCGTCGCCAACACCCTCAACACGTACTGGGGTTACGAGAACTCGGGCTGCAGCACCGTGGACGGCCGCAGGACGAATCCGCTCACCGGCGGTGCCGAACTGCTGTTCGTCGATGCCGATAGCGATGCATTGCTGCTGCGCCTGAGGAATCCAGCGCCGGCCATCGCGACCTTTGCCGGATGGGACGCGAGTCCGCTGGCCGCGAACGCCGAGGTGATCGCCATCCACCATCCCGCCGGCGATGCCAAGAAATACTCGCGCGGCCAGCATGTCATCGACCGCTACCCGCAACAGTTCACGGTCGGATGGCTCGAGGGCACCACCGAAGGCGGCAGCAGCGGCTCGGGACTGTTCACGCGCTACCGGGACAACAGCTATCGCCTGCGCGGCGGCCTGTATGGCGGCGACGCCCTGTGCTCGAACAGCGGCAGCCTGGCGAACACCGAGAATCGCGATCACTACTCGCGCCTCGATCTGGTCTTTCCGCAGATCAGGCAATGGATCGCCGCCGATCCGGTCCGCGAGAACAGCGCGCAGCCGCTGGTCCGCAGTGCCGGTGCCGTGGCCCAAGGCCAGGGTGCAAGGATGTCGCCGGCCACGTCCACGCCGGCACCTGCGGCGGTGACGCCGCCGTCGGGTCGCGAGCGTCAGCCGCAGGCGACGCCGCGACGCGCCGGGATGCTCGAGCGCTGACGTCGACCTGCCGACAACGAAGACGAGGCCGGCGCAGCCGGCCTTTTTTCTGCGCCCGCACCCACTTCATCGTGCGCACACGAAACGCCTCGAACCTGTCGGCCATGTCCCGCGGACCCGCCCCATGCCGACCGTCCTGACCCACGCACTGATTCCCCTGGCCGGTGGCATCGCGCTGGGTGCGCGGCGCGTGCCGACACGCGTGGTCGCCGCCGGCATGGTGGCCGCGATGCTGCCGGATGCCGATGTCGTCGCCTTCAAGCTGGGCATCGACTATGCGCATGCGCTCGGCCACCGCGGCGCCAGCCATTCGTTGGTGTTCGCCATGGCGTGCGGCGCCGTCGCCGCCTGCGGCGCACGCTGGCTCCGTGCGTCGGCGATCACCGCGTTCCTGTTCATCGCGCTGTCCGCCGCATCGCATGCGCTACTGGACATGCTGACCGATGGCGGCCTGGGCGTCGCGCTGTTCTGGCCGTGGTCGGAGACGCGGCACTTCGCGCCATGGCGGATGATCGAAGTGTCGCCCTTCGCGAACCGCTTCTTCAGTGCGCGTGGCGTGGAGGTGCTGCTGTCGGAGTTGCGCTGGGTGTGGTTGCCGGTGCTGATGCTCGCTGGCGTCGCTGCATGGCTGCGCCGCCGTGCTCTTCCGTAGGAGCGACGTGAGTCGCGACCGCACGGCAGGAGAAGTCGATCGCTACGAAGGCGTGCATGAATGGGGCAACCATATCCACCTGCTGACGCATGGATGGCACGTCGTGATCCGCGGTCGCGACTGACGTCGCTCCTACAGAGAACACAAGCGACTCAATTCACGTCCGGCGCAGGCTCCGGCTTGCGCGCCTTCATCTGTTCGGCCAGCTGTTCCTCGAACTGCTCCAGCGTCAGGCCCTGCGCGGCTGCCTCGATCACCGCGGTGTCGCGCAGCTCATCCGAATAGACCAGCCGCACCGCGTTGCCCTGCGCCTCGTGCAGGGCCGCCGCCTGCTTGATCATCGCCAGGACCTCGGCCGCGCTGTCGGAGGTTCCCGCGATGCGGCCGTCCAGGCCCAGCACCCACACGCCGGCCTGGCGCACGACGCCCGCCAGCAGCTCCCCTTCGGGATTGCGCAATTCGGCATGCGGCTCGATCGCCGGCGCGTTCGCGCGCGCCTGGTTCTGGGCCTTCGTTGCCTTGCGCTTCTTCGCCTCGCGGCGGGCCTTGGACTGGATCGACATGGAAGTTCTCGCGGAAGGTCAGAGTTGATCGGTGGGTTCCAGCGCGGCGGCTTCGCGCGGGCACCGCAGGCGGCGATGGTGCGCATGCGCTTCCCATTGCCACATCATCCAGCCCAGCAGCACGAAGCCGGCCATGCCGAGCGCCAGATGCAGGCCATGATGGCTCAACAGTGGCGACAGCAGGCCGGCGATCACGGCATTGATGATCAGATTGCTGAAGGCCTGCAGCGACGACGCTGCACCGCGCTGGCGCGGGTACATGTCGAGGATCGCCAGCGTCAGGATCGGGAACACCAGCGCCACTCCCAGTGCCGCCAGCATCATCGGCAGCACGGCCCACGGCACGTCGATGTCATCACCAGCCCAGGCGTTGTAGCCCACGTTGGCCACCATCGCCAGCGCCATGCAGGCGTAGCCGATCCTCACCAGCCGCGCACCCTCGATGCGCCCGGCGGCACGACCGGACAGGAACGCACCCAGCACCATGCCGCCGATGGTCGGCAGGAACAGCCAGGCGAACTGCTGCTCGTCCAGGTGCAGCAGGTCCATCACGAACGCCGGCGCCGAGGCGATATACAGGAACAGGCCGCCGAAACTCAGCGAGCCGGCCGCCGCCAGCCGCAGGAAGCGCGGGTTGCGCGCGATGCCGACGTAGTCGCGCAGCAGGATGCGCGGCGATACCTTCAGGCGCGCCGCCGGCGGATGCGTCTCCGGCAGCCAGCCGATCACCGCCGCGATCAGCAGCAGCGAGAAGCCAGCCAGGAACCAGAAGATCATCGGCCACGCGCTCCAGCCCAGGATCCAGCCGCCGACGATCGGCGCGATCGCCGGGGCGATGCCGAAGATCATCGACACCTGGCTCATCAATCGCTGCGCATCGTCGCCGTCGCGCGCATCGCGGACCACCGCGCGCCCGACGATGAAGCCGACACCGGCGGACAGGCCCTGCACCGCGCGGAACAGCAGCAGCGTGCCCATGTCGGTGGCCAGGGCGCAGCCGACCGAGGCCAGCAGGAACACGAACAGCCCGCCCAGGATCACCCGCCGGCGCCCGAACCTGTCCGACAGCGGCCCGTGCACCAGGCTCATCAGCGCGTACGTCAGCAGGTAGACGCTGATCGTCTGCTGCATCGCCACCTTGTCGGCACCCAACTGCGCACCGATGGCCGGAAACGCCGGGAAGATGGTGTCGATCGAGAACGGGCCGAACATCGCCAGACCGCCCAGCAGCAGGGCCAGGCGGCGGTTGGAAATGGCGTGGGGGGCACTCATTGCGGGGAAGCTCCGGACAGGCGCGGCGCGGACTTCATGAACAGGCCGCGCCGGGTGGCACATGGTACGCCCAAACCGCCGGGGCCCTGCCGTGCCGGGCTATAATCCGCCGGCAAGACCCAGGTGGGAGAAGCCCGTCGCCCGCGACGTGCTGCCGAAGGCGCAAACGCCCGTAATCGCTCAGGCCCGATACCACCGCTGCTGCAAACACTCTGGAGAGACCGGTCGCCCTCGTGGCCGCACCGGCGCCGAAGGGGCACGAAGCACGCGATCCTCGTCGGCGCGCTTCCAAACTCTCAGGCAAAAGGACAGAGGGGCATCCCACGTGCGGCTTCCGCGCGCTGGCCCTCTTCGCCCTTCCGGATGCCTCCCATGTCGAACACCCCTTCCCTGCGCGAGCTCGAGCACCACGGCGCGTTCCTCGAACGCCACATCGGCCCCAACGACGCCGAGATCGCGCACATGCTGCGCGTGGTCGGCCACGATTCGCTGGATGCGATGACCGACGCCATCGTGCCGGGCAACATCAAGTCCGCGCAGCCGCTGGCCCTGCCCTCGCCGATCAACGAGGAAGAGGCACTGGCCAAGATCCGCGCCGTCGCCGACCGCAACCAGGTGTTCCGCAGCTTCATCGGCCAGGGCTACTACGGCACGCACACGCCGAAGGTCATCCTGCGCAACATCCTCGAGAACCCAGCCTGGTACACCGCCTACACGCCGTACCAGGCGGAGATCTCGCAGGGCCGCATGGAAGCGCTGATCAACTTCCAGACCATGGTCACCGACCTGACCGGCATGGAGATCGCCAGCGCCTCGCTGCTGGACGAAGCCACCGCCGCCGCCGAGGCGATGACGCTGGCCAAGCGCTCCGCCAAGTCGAAGTCGAACACCTTCCTGGTCGCCGGCGACACCCATCCGCAGACGCTGGAAGTGCTCGCCACCCGCGCCGAGCCGCTCGGCCTCACCGTCGATGTCGTGCGCTCCACCGATGCCTTCCACGAGAAGCTCGCCGCCGGCGACTACTTCGGCGTGCTGGTGCAGTACCCCGCCTCCAGCGGCTGGATCGCCGACTGGGCGAAGGATGCCGAGGCCATCCACGCGAACAACGCGCTGTTCGTCGTCGCCACCGACCTGCTGGCGCTGACCCTGCTGAAGCCGCCGGGCGAGATGGGCGCCGACATCGTCATCGGCAACTCGCAGCGCTTCGGCGTGCCGTTCGGTTTCGGTGGCCCGCATGCGGCGTTCATGGCCTGCCGCGATGCCTACAAGCGCAGCATGCCGGGCCGCCTGATCGGCGTGTCGGTCGATGCCGAAGGCAAGGCCGCCTACCGCCTGACGCTGCAAACGCGCGAGCAGCACATCCGCCGCGAGAAGGCCACGTCCAACATCTGCACGGCGCAGGTACTGCTGGCGGTGATGGCCAGCATGTACGCCGTCTACCACGGTCCGGAAGGCCTGGCGCGCATCGCCGGCCGTGTCGCCCGCCTGACCGCCATCCTGGCCGAGGGCCTGCGCACGCTAGGCTATCCGGCCGTACACGCCAGCGCGTTCGACACGCTGTGCATCGAACCCGGCGATGCACGCGAGGCCATCCTGGCGCGCGCCCGCGCCGCCCGCCTCAACCTGCGCGTGCGCGGCAACGGCTCGCTGTGCATCTCGCTGGACGAAACCACCACGCGCGCCGACCTCGATGCGCTGTGGTGCGTGTTCGCCGGCGAAGGCTCCACCCTGCCTTCGGTGGATGCGCTGGACGCCAGTGCGCCGTCGCTGATCCCGGCGGATCTGCGCCGCAGCAGCGACTTCCTGACCCACCCGGTGTTCAACACGCACCACAGCGAGCACGAACTGCTGCGCTACATGCGCTCGCTGGCCGACAAGGACCTGGCGATGGATCGCACCATGATCCCGCTGGGCAGCTGCACCATGAAGCTCAACGCCACCGCCGAGATGATCCCGGTGACCTGGCCCGAATTCGGCAACATCCACCCGCTGGCACCGGCAGATCAGACCCATGGCTACACGCAGCTGATCGACGAGCTGGAAGCGATGCTGGTCGAGTGCACCGGCTACGACGCGGTCAGCCTGCAGCCCAACTCCGGCGCGCAGGGCGAGTACGCCGGCCTGCTCGCCATCCGCGCCTATCACCGCGCCCGCGGCGAGGGCCATCGCGACATCTGCCTGATCCCCGAATCCGCCCACGGCACCAACCCCGCCAGCGCGCAGATGTGCGGCATGCAGGTGGTGGTGACCAAGTGCGATGCCAACGGCAACGTCGATGTCGAGGACATCCGCCGCGCCGCCGAGAAATACAGCGAGCGCCTGGCCGCGATCATGATCACCTACCCGTCCACGCACGGCGTGTTCGAGGAGGACGTGGTCGCCATCTGCGACATCGTCCACCAGCACGGCGGCCAGGTGTACACCGACGGCGCCAACATGAACGCGCTGGTCGGTGTGGCCAAGCCGGGCAAGTGGGGCTCGGACGTCTCGCACCTCAACCTGCACAAGACCTTCTGCATTCCGCATGGCGGCGGCGGTCCCGGCGTGGGTCCGTGTGCGGTCAAGGCGCATCTGGCACCGTACCTGCCGAAGAAGCTCGGCGGTGAAGGCGATGTAGGCATGGTGTCGGCAGCCAGCTTCGGCAGCGCCAGCATCCTGCCGATCAGCTGGATGTACATCACCCTGATGGGCGCGCAGGGCCTGCGGCTGGCCACCCAGGTGGCACTGCTCAACGCGAACTACATCGCCACGCGGCTGGCCCCGCACTTCGAAACGCTCTACACCGGCCGCAACGGGCTGGTGGCGCACGAGTGCATCCTCGACCTGCGCCCGCTCAAGGACGCCACCGGCATCAGCGCCGAGGACGTGGCCAAGCGCCTGATCGACTTCGGCTTCCACGCGCCCACGCTGAGCTTCCCGGTCGCCGGCACGCTGATGGTCGAGCCGACCGAAAGCGAATCGCAGCACGAGCTGGACCGCTTCATCGCCGCGATGATCGAGATCCGCGAAGAGATCCGCGCCGTCGAGGACGGCCGCCTGGATCGCGAGGACAACCCGCTGAAGAACGCGCCGCACACCGCCACGATGGTGATGGCAAGCGAGTGGACCCACGCCTACCCGCGCGAACTGGCCGCGTTCCCGCTGGCCACGCTGAAGCAGCAGAAGTACTGGCCGCCGGTCGCACGCGTGGACAACGTCTACGGCGACAAGAACGTCATGTGCGCCTGCATCCCGGTGGATGCGTACAAGGAGGATGTGGAGGCGTAATCAACCAACGCTTCCGCGCGAGAAGGCCCCGCACCGCGGGGCCTTCTGCGTTCCGGCACGGGATACTCCCTGTGGGAGCGACGCCAGTCGCGAAGCCTTTCGCCGTTCCCCCGAGGTATCGTCGCGACTGACGTCGCTCCCACGAATACAGCGGACACGCATCAGTTCGGTTGCAGGTGCGGCTGCACGGTCTCCGCCAGCCACGCCATGAAAGCCTGCACGCGCTGCGGCAGATGGCGGCGATGCGCGTACAGCAACGTCACCGGCATCGGCTCGGCGGCGTACTGCGGCAGCACCTCCACCAGCAGCCCCTGCTCCACCAGCGTGCGCAGACCCGCGACCGGCGCCTGGATCAAGCCGAGGCCGGCCATGCAGGCGGCTTCGTAGGCATCGGAACTGTTGACCGTCAGCGCGCCTTCCATCGGCACGCTCGCGTAGCGCGCGCCATCCCAGTATTCCCAGCCGTCCGGTTTGCCGCCGAAGGTGCTGGCGTAATGGATCAGCCGGTGCGCGTGCAGGTCCTCCGGCGATGACGGCACGCCATGCCGCTGCAGGTAGACCGGGCTGGCGCAGGTCACCACGCGCAACTGGCCCAGCGGTCGCGCGATCAGGCTGGTGTCGGCCAGCGCGCCCACGCGCAGCACACAGTCGAAGCCCTCACGCACCACGTCGACACGGCGGTCCGTGCAGCTCAGTTCCAGTTCCAGCTGCGGGTGCGCATGGAGGAAATCCGGCAGGTGCGGCAGCACGAAGTGGCGGGCGAAGCGCGCCGGCATGTCCACGCGCAGACGGCCCCGCAACGCCTGCGGCGTGCGCGCGAACAGGTGCTGCACCTCGTCCATGTCGGCCAACAGGTCGCGGCAGCGTTCGTAGAACGCCTGTCCGTCCTGGGTCATCTGCACGCGCCGGGTGGTCCGGTGCAGCAGTTGCGTGCCCAGCCAGGCTTCCAGTTGCTGCACGGCGGTCGACACGCTGGCCTTGGGCAGGCCCAGGCTGTCGGCGGCGCGGGTGAAGCTGGCCATCTCGGCCACCCGCATGAAGGCCTGCATGGCATCAAGGCGATTCATGGCGACGCTCGTGATTGTTCGCTGATCGCGAACGGTCCAATCAGTGTAAGCCGATTTATCCCATGATCACCGCCCAATACAGTGACCGCACGGTGCAACCACCGCCTTCCCCGACTGGAGTCCCACCATGACCACGAAATCCGCTCCCCTCACCCTGATCACCGGCGGCAGCCGCGGTCTCGGCCGCGCCATGGCCTTCGCCGTTGCCCGCCAGGGCCACGACGTGCTGCTGACCTACCGCAGCCAGCAGGCCGAAGCCGAGGCTGTCGTCGCCGAGATCGAAGCCCTCGGCCAGCGCGCTGCCGCGCTGCCGCTCGACGTCGGCCAGAGCGATGTATTCGACACCTTCGCCGATGCCGTGCGTACCCGACTCACTGCATGGGGTCGAGAACGGTTCGACCACCTGGTCAACAACGCCGGGATGGGCGTGCACGCGGGCTTCGCCGAGACCACCCGCGCCCAGTTCGACGCGCTGGTCGACGTGCACCTCAAAGGCCCGTTCTTCCTGACCCAGACCCTGCTGCCGCTGCTCGCCGACGGCGGCCGCATCGTCAACATCTCCTCGGGCCTCGCCCGCTTTGCCTTGCCCGGCTACGCAGCGTATGCAGCGATGAAGGGCGCGATGGAGGTGCTGACGCGCTATCAGGCCAAGGAACTCGGCGCACGTGGCATCGCGGTGAACATCATTGCGCCCGGCGCGATCGAAACCGACTTCGGCGGCGGCGCCGTGCGCGACAACGCCGAGCTCAATGCGTTCGTTGCGGAGCAGACCGCGCTGGGCCGCGTCGGATTGCCCGACGACATCGGCGGCGCCGTCGCCCTGCTGCTGTCCCCGGGCGCTGGCTGGATCAACGCACAGCGCATCGAAGTCTCGGGCGGCATGTTCGTGTAAGCCTTGTGTTTCCTTCTCCCCGCGAGGCGGGGAGAAGGTGCCCGGAGAGCCTGCCCCGTACTTGATACGGGGGCGGATGAGGGGCTAGCGCAAACTCCACCGTGCTGCGGTACTCATGCAACCGGACTTCGTTCGCCCCTCACCCGCCTTCGGCACCCTCTCCCCGCTCGCGCAGGGAGAGGGAGGCATACATCAGAACTCGATCTTCACCGAAGCGGCGCTGCGCTTCGCTTCACCGTGGAAGACCGCTTCGATGTTGTTGCCATCCGGGTCCAGCACGAACGCGCCGTAGTAGCCCGGATGGTAATCGCGCAGTCCCGGCGCGCCGTTGTCCTTGCCGCCATGCGCCAGCGCGACTTCGTGGAAACGGTCCACCATCGCGCGATCCTGCGCCTGGAACGCCAGATGGTGGCGACCGGTCAACACGCCATCCGCCGCCTCGCTGTCGGCGGTGCAGACGAACAGCTCGTCCGCCCAGAAGTAGCCCTCCTCCTCACCGCCCATCGGCACGCCGAGTACCTCGAACACGGCGCGATAAAACGTCCTGCTGGCATCCAGGTCGCGCACGACCAGCTGGATGTGGTCGATCAGGCGGCCTCGATGCAGTTCCTGGGTTTCCATGGTGCGATCCTCGGGGTGAAGAGCCGACAGTGATGGCATTGAACGCGGACAGCCAGTGTCCGCGACCGCGTGTCTGCCCGCCGTCAACGGCCATGACATGGCCTGCACGCGACAGCGCGGATGATCGAATGCGCCAAGGCCTCCAGCACGGACGGCCGCCACGTCGTCCAGGAGACCCCAGATGGCTGCGCGCAAATCCTCCGCGAAATCCGCGTCCACCCCCAAGGCCAAGACAGGCGCCGCGGTGCCCGGCCAAGGGGGCGAACTGCACGTCACCGCCGGCGGCAGGCATCCGCCGTTGACCACCAACCAGGGCATCCCGGTCGGCGACAACCAGAACTCGCTGCGCGCGCACGACCGGGGGCCGACGCTGCTGGAGGACTTCATCCTGCGCGAGAAGATCACGCACTTCGATCACGAGCGCATCCCCGAGCGCATCGTCCACGCCCGTGGCACCGGCGCGCACGGCTATTTCGAGCTGACGAAGTCGCTGAAGAAATACACCACCGCACGCGTGCTCACCGAGACCGGCGTGCGCACGCCGGTGTTCTGCCGCTTCTCCACCGTGGCCGGCGGTGCCGGATCGGTGGACACGCCGCGCGACGTACGTGGCTTCGCGGTGAAGTTCTACACGCAGGAGGGCAACTGGGACCTGGTGGGCAACAACATCCCGGTGTTCTTCATCCAGGATGCGATGAAGTTCCCAGACCTGGTGCATTCGGTGAAGATGGAACCGGATCGCGGCTACCCGCAGGCCGGCAGCGCGCACGACACGTTCTGGGATTTCATCTCGCTGACGCCGGAAGCCTTCCACATGGTCATGTGGGCGATGAGCGACCGCACGATTCCGCGTTCGCTGCGGATGATCGAAGGCTTCGGCGTGCACAGCTTTCGCCTGCTCGACGCCAAGGGCAACAGTACCTTCGTCAAGTTCCACTGGCGTCCGACACTCGGCATCCAGTCCACCGTCTGGGACGAGGCGGTGAAGCTGCAGGCCGCCGACAACGACTTCCACCGCCGCGACCTGTTCGAGGCCATCCAGAAAGGCGACTTCCCCGAGTGGGAGCTGGCCGTGCAACTGTTCACCGAGGAACAGGCCGACGCCTTCCCGTTCGACCATCTCGATCCGACCAAGCTGATTCCGGAAGAACTGGTGCCGCTGACGGTGATCGGCCGCATGGTGCTGGACCGCTGGCCGGACAACTTCTTCGCCGAGACCGAGCAGGCCGCCTACTGCCCGGCCAACATCGTGCCCGGTATCGACTTCAGCAACGACCCGCTGCTGCAGGGCCGTCTGTTCTCGTACCTGGACACGCAGCTCTCGCGCCTGGGCGGACCCAACTTCCACCAGATTCCGGTCAACGCCCCCAAGTGTCCGTTCGCCAACCTGCAGCGCGACGGCCACATGCAGATGCAGGTGCCGAAGGGTCGGGTGAACTACGAACCCAGCAGCCTGCAGCCGGACACGCCGCGCGAAACGCCGGCCGGGTTCCGCAGCCATGCGAGCATGGCCGACGGCCGCAAGGGACGCGTGCGGCCGGAGAGCTTTGCCGACCACTACAGCCAGGCGCGGCTGTTCTTCCGCAGCCAGACCGCGCCGGAACAGGCGCACATGGCGGCAGCGCTCGTCTTCGAACTGTCGAAGGTGGAGACACCCCACGTGCGCGAGGCCATCGTCGGCCACCTGCGCCACATTGATGCCGATCTCGCCAGACGCGTCGCCGCTGGCCTCGGCCTGGATGCGCTGCCGCCGGCTCCGCCGACGACCGTGCAACCCCGCGACATGCCACCTTCGCCCGCGTTGCAGATCATCGGCAAGATGAAGTCCACGCTGAAGGGTCGCTGCGTCGGCCTCCTGGTGGACGACGGCTCCGATGCCGCCGCGATCGCCGCGCTGCGCAAGGCGGCGGAAGCGGACGGCGCACAGGTGAAGATCGTCGCGCCGAAAATCGGCGGTGCGAAACTGCACAACGGCAAACGCCTGGCGGCGGACGGGCAGTTGGCCGGCACGCCTTCCACCGTATTCGACGCCGTGGCGCTGGTGCTGTCGGACACTGCCGGCAAGGCGCTCGCATCGGAAGCCGCAGCCGTGGACTGGGTGCGCGATGCCTTCGGCCACCTGAAGGCCATCGCGCACGACGATGGCGCGGCGGCGATCATCAAGGTGGCCGCCATCGGCAAGGATGCCGGCGTGGTGAAGGCCTCCGACACCGCCGGCTTCATCAAGGCCGCGCGCACGCGCCAGTACGCGCGCGAACCCAAGGTCCGCACCCTTCCCTGATCCCGTTACCCGCCGTCGCCAGGAACTCCGCACATGCCTGAATCCATCTACGACGCGCTGCATGAAAGCCACGAGACGCAGCGCTCGCTGTGCCGCCGCCTGCTGCGGTCCAAGCCCGGCACGCGCGAACGGCTGGACCTGTTCACTGCGCTGCGCATCGAACTGGCCGCGCATGCCGCCGCCGAGGAACGCTTCCTCTACGCACCGATCCTGATGGACGACCGTGGCCTGGATTCATCGCGCCACGCGCTGCACGAACACCACGAGATCGACGAGCTGGTCGAGGACATCCAGTCGCTCGATCCGCGCCATGCCGCGTGGCTGAAGAAGGCGCGCGAACTGTCGGAGAAGGTGCACCACCACCTGCGCGAGGAGGAAAGGAAATTCTTCCAGGTCTCCGGCCGCATCCTCAGCACCACGAAGAAAACGCAGCTGGCGCGCCAGTACCGCCGCGACTACGCGCGCATGCGCAAGAAGCTGGAGGCGGAGTAGTCACGCCACGACCAGCGAACCGAAGCGCAGGACAGCGCATGTTCACGCTCACATGTGACCCGGCCCGCAATTCCCGCCGCACCGGACCGATACGTTGACATGGTGTTCGCAAACCGCACGCGACACTTCCGGCGTGGTCGATGCTGCTTCTGCAGCGAGCCGGATCCAGCGGTAACAGCCACGGCGGCCACACCGGTACCGTTGTGCGAAGCCCCAGCTTCGTCCAGCCTGGCTGCATGTGCGTCCCCGTCCGAAGGATCGCTGGCACGGTACCTGCTTCATCGTTGTGCGACGACGGAACGCGTGGCCTCAGCCACGCGTTCCCTCCTTGCGGGAGTCGATCAGCGCGTGGAAGCCGCATCCGGCATCGGCCGACTCGCGCGACGCGAGCAGCGCGGCAGGCGCGGCAAACGTCACGACGGCCAACGTCGCAGCCGCCAGCATGCCGGTGGCGCACATCGGCGCGATCTCCACCGGGCTTCTTTCATGGCGTCGACGTACGCGCCGCCGTCCTGCATCGGGAGAGAACCGTGTCATGCGTTTGGCGGGAACGACGTGCGGATGCGTGGAATTACCTCCAGCGGCGCAGCCAGCGATTGCAACTGGCAGAACGTGGCATCGTAGGCGGCGACTTCTTCCTGATGCTGGCACAGCGCCCGGAACGGATTGCGGGCGGACAGTGCCTGCGCCGATGCCCGCAGGCGATCACCGTCGGGGTGGTTTTGCACCAGGGCGGCCACCCACACGGTAAGGGCTTCGAGTTGACCGGTGGTGCGGGCGTCGCTGGTATCCAGGCGGTCCAGCAGGTTGTACAGATGGGTTTGCGAGTACGGCAACATGGGGCGGGCTTCCGGGACTGATCCACCGCATGCGTGGCCCCTGTTCCAGCGCATCGGTTGCATTGGATCACGCGCGCCGGCGCAGACGCCGGCCACACGCCAACGGTCGGAGTCATGCGCCGTTGGGGAACGCATGACTTCCGGCCTATCCGCGCATCGACGTCATCCGCGCAGGTCGACGTCCGCCACCTTGTCCTGGTAATCCTCTTTCGGGTCCACGCCGAGCAGCATCTTCACACCGGCGAGCAGGCTCTGCTCGTTGAGCCATATCTCGGCGTGCTCGGCGTCGAAGCGCAGCAATGCGAGCTTCGGATCATCTTTTCCTCCTTCATACCAGGCCGCGACGAAGGGATTCCAGAGACGTTCGATGACAGCGCGATCGTCATCGCGCACCACCACCCCCTGGAGGCTGGCGAAAATGTCGTGCCCCATCGAGGCGAACGTCGCCACCGCGCGTTGCGGCGAGCGCGTGCGTTGCGCCAGCATGTTGTCGGTGGCGGTGAAAATCCACAGCGGTCCCCTGCCCTCATGCTCGAGCAATGCGGTCATCGGCCGTGTATGGCCATCTTCGCCACCGTCGAGACCGATCATCACGGTGCGATCGGACTTGATCGCCTTCCACAATTTCCTTTCCAGTTCCTCGGGCGTATGCATGGCGTGCTCCTGGGGTGTATGGAAAACGGTAAGCGTGCCGACGTGGTGCTCCCGTCAATATTGCGCGCCATCTGTCAGGTCGCCCTCATCTTTGTCATGCGTACGTCACGGCCGTTGAACCGCTGCATGAATGCCCCAGCTTGCGTGAGGTGTTTTTCACTGCTCGTTCGCATCGGGCGGCGCAGGCTGGCCCCGCAATACCCAGCCAAGGAGATCCGTCATGACCACCTCACGTGTCCTGCTGTCGCTCGGCCTGCTGTCGGTGATGTCCGCAGCCGCTGCGCAGACCTATGGTCCGGCAGACGAGGGGCGCCGTTTCAGCGATGGCAGCAAGGTCGAATGCCGCAACGTGGAAGTACACAAGAACAGCCGTGACCCGAACCGCGTCGCCGGCACCGCCATCGGAGCGGTCGTTGGCGGGCTGCTGGGCAACCAGGTCGGCAGCGGCAACGGCAAGAAGGTCGCCACCGTGGGCGGTGCGGTCGCCGGTGGCGCGATCGGCCGCAAGGTGCAGGGCAACAGCCAGGAGCACAAGGGCGACCGCGTCGTCGAGCGCCGTTGCGAGCGCATCTACCGCTAAGTGCACCCGCTCCCCCGGGACAGGTGCCACCGGCGCCTGCAGCGACGAGGCTGCAGGCGCCTTTCTTTTTTCCGCCTTCTGCGCCTCCGGGGCGCGCGGCGCACCTGCTACCCGTGCGTCCCCCAGGCCGTGGCTGCTTCCTGCAAGGGGTGGATGGACATGTCCTCCACCGCACGCGGCTTGCCGATGTAGTACCCCTGCAGGCGATTGCACCCCATCGCCACCAGCATCTGCTTCTGCTCCAGTGTTTCCACGCCCTCCGCCACCACCTCGAGTCCGAGTTGCTGGCCGAGCATCACCACCGACTGCACGATCGCGGCGTGGCGCGAGCCGGTGGTCATCTGCCGCACGAACAGGCGATCGATCTTCATTTCGTGCGCCGGCAGGTAGGCCAGGTACGACAGGCTGGAATAGCCGGTGCCGAAATCGTCCACCGAGATGCGCGCGCCCACCGCCACCAGTTGCGTGAGTACATCGACCGTGCGCTCGGGTTCGAGCATCGCCATCGATTCGGTGATCTCCAGTGTCAGCGCGCCCGGCGGCAGGCCGTGCCGGCGCATCGCCGAGGCCACCTGCGCCACCAGGTAGTCGCCGCGCACCTGCACTGGCGACAGGTTCACCGACACCGTGGGAACGCGCGCACCCGCGCGCCGCCATGCCGCCCATTGCCGGCAGGCTTCATCGAGCACCCACTGGCCCAGGTCGACGATCAGGCCCACGCGTTCGGCCAATGCGATGAACCGGTCCGGCATCACCAGGCCCTGTCGGGGATGCTGCCAGCGCACCAGCGCCTCCATGCCGGCCATGCCGTTGTCCTGCGCACGCACCTGCGGCTGGTAGTGCAGCACCAGTTGGCTGCGTTCCAGCGCCTTGCGCAGTTCGTACGTCAGCTGCAGCTGGCCCTGCACTTCGTCGCCCATCGACGGCGCATACAGCGCCAGTCCGTTGCGGCCGGCCTGCTTGATGTAATACATCGCGGCGTCGGCGTGCGCGATCAGCGCCTGCGCATCCTCGCCATCGCCGGGATACAGCGCGATGCCGACACTGGCGCTGACCGCCACGTCGTCGTTTTCCGCCAGTCGCGCCGACTCGGCCAGGCTGGCGAGCAGGCGCTCACCGCGTGCGGTGGCTTCGCCCACCTGCGATACCGGCGTGACCATGACGAACTCGTCGCCCCCGAGCCGGGCCACGGTGTCGCCCGGCTGCGCCATGCGCCGCATCGTGTCCGCCACGCGCGCCAGCAGCGCATCGCCCACGTGGTGGCCGAATGCATCGTTGACGCCCTTGAAGCCGTCCAGGTCGATGAACAGCACGGCGAAGCGCCCGCCCTGCAACTGCACTTGCACGATGCGCTCCTGCAGCGCGTCGATCAGCAGCAGCCGGTTCGGCAGCCCGGTCAGCGCGTCGTGCATCGCCAGGTGGGTCAGCTGGCGGTTGGCCTGCTGCAGCGAATCGGACAGGCGCGCGGTGCGGTCGTGCAGCAGCCGGTCCAGCGCACTCGCGCCGATCGCCGTCCCCAGCACGGCGGTGTTCACCACCACTACCAGCCAAGCCAGCGAATCGGGCGACAGGCCATCGCGCAGCGCGGCACTGCAGATCGAACCGGCGGGGAAATGCGCGGCGGCCATGCCGGTGTAGTGCATCCCCACGATGGCCACGCCCATTACGCCGGCGGCGAGCGCACGGTGCAGGCGTTCGTGGCGTGCGTTGTCGCGCAGGCGGTATGCAATGGCGAGCGCGGCGCCGGCGGCGACGATGGCGATCAGCAGCGACGCGACGAACCACGACGGTCGGTAGATGATGTCCGGATTCATCCGCATCGCCGCCATGCCGACGTAATGCATCGCGGCGATGCCCAGGCCCATCACCACCGCACCGCTCAGCAGCCTCAGCCGGGTGACGTCGTCGCGGGTGACCAGCCACAGGGCATAACCGCTGGCGGCCACCGCCATCGCCAGCGACAGCAAGGTGATGCCGATGTCGTAACCCAGCCGGATCGGCAGGCGCAGCGCCAGCATGCCGATGAAGTGCATGGACCACACGCCGATGCCCATGGCCAGCGCACCGCCGGCCAGCCACCAGCGCCGCGCCACGGTATCGCTGGCGCGGATGCGCCCGGTCGTTTTCAGCGCCGCATACGACGCGACGACGGCCACCACGAACGAGGTGGCCACCAGGTGCGGCACATAGGTCGCGATGAGTCCTGCTTCCATGGAACGTCCTTCGCGCTCCCACTCCTGACGGCTATAGCGACCGCGTGTGCGCCAGCATGATGCCGTCCGGCGGCAAACTGCCGAGCCGAGCGCCAGAGTGGCGATCAGGTCACAGAATTCCCTTCTCCTTTCCACGCGGGAACCTGCACCGGCAGGTCATGCAGGCGAAATGCGCGTTACGAACCGGCGTTACGAAGGCGAGCGGCCACGCCTCATTCGGTGGTCGCGTCCCGCTGCGGATCCAGGTCGGAGGCCCGCGTCGGACGCACCACGCGGGCACGCTCACGTCCTCCTTCCAGCACGATCAGGGTCGGCCACCGCGTCACCCCGAACGACCGGCCCAGCGGGCGTCCCTTGCCGTCATCCACCTTGAGGTGGGCGAGGTCCGCGCGTCCCGACAACCAGGCCTGCACGCAGGGGTGCGCGACCTGGCAGTGCCCGCACCACGGCGCGCCGAATTCCAGCACCACCGTTCCCGGCCATGCATCGACCGCGGCGCGCAACGGTTCGGTGACGGCGTCATCCGCGCGGTAGGGGTCATGACATCCCCCTTGCGCGCCCCGCCCTCGTGGATGAGGCGCGCGACGGATCAGTGCGGCTTCTGGCGGTCGAGGGTGAACGCGTCGGCGACGGCATGCTTCGCGCGTTCCCACGTCAGGCGGGAACCGCCGCGGGCGCGCTCCCAGCCGCGCTCGAGGTCCGAGGCCAGGCTGTTGTCCCACGTGCGATCGCTGTACTGGCCGCGCGCGTACGTGCCATACCGGTACGCCGACCGGTAGTCGTCGAACGCGTCGCCGTCCTGGCGATACGGGGCCTGGTCGAAGCGCTTGGCGAACGTATCGTCGCTCTGCGCGTACGCACCGTAGGTGCGATCCGCACGCTCCCACGCCTCCTGCAATGCCGGGCGTGCACGCTCCCAGTCCAGGCGCGATTCGCCGCGACGCGCTTCCCAGCCGGCCTGCAGGCGACGCTCGGTGTCTTCCCACGACTGTTCCGGATACTCGCCGCGCGCTACCGCACCGGCGTGGTACACGCCCGCGTAGTCGCGCTGGAAATCATGCTCGCCCGAGTAATAGGGGCGTGTCGGCGCCGCCTCGCGCCAGTAGTCGGCTTCCCCGGTGGGATCGATGCGTTCGGCCACGCCCTTGCCAGCGGCGGCGCCGATCACGGTGCCGGCCGCCGCACCGATCAACGTACCGATGGGACCGAACACGGTGCCGGCCACCGCGCCGGCGGCCAGGCCGCCTGCAGCGCCACCAACGCCGACGCCGACCGGGTGCGAACCCGGCGCGCCGCTGATGGGGTCACGGTTTGCATCGCGTTGTGAAGTATCGCGTGTCATCTGGGGATCCTCCGAAGTGATGGCGCGAAGCGACATGCATCGCGCCATGCCGGCACGGACAAAGACCAAGCGCCGTGCGCGGCGTGATCCCGATACTCCGCATTGCAGGTGATAGCGATGTGCAGCCGGGTCATGTTGGTGAGCACACCGTGACCGGAGTGCCCGCATTTCGACAACACGCGATGAATCCGCGGCGCATCGCCCGCACGATGCGCCGCGCCTGCGCTTATCGATGTTGCGGAACTTCTCCGCGACGGCCGTCGCGCGGCAGCGTGATGACGAACGTCGTGCTGCCATCGCCCGAACCGGCCGTCACGTCGCCGCCGTGCGCGTTGGCGATCTCGCGCACGATGAACAGGCCGAGCCCCAGGCTGGAATGCTCACCCTTGTTCGCGGCCCTGGAGCCGCGCCGCAACGGATCGAACAGGGCGTTGAGCGCATCGCCCGACAGCGACTCGCCGGCGTTGACCACGGCGATCCGCACCCGCTCGCCAGCGCCCGCGACCGACACGCCGATCCCACCGTGTACATCGCCGTACTTCGCGGCGTTGGTCACCAGGTTATGGACCGCTTCACGGACGCGCGCATCGTCGAAGTCGCCGCACGTGTCGCCCTCAACCCGCAGCGACATGGAGGCCTCGGGAAACGATACGCGGAGCAGGTCGATCTCCTCCGCGATCGCCTCGCCCAGGTCGCACGTCGCGCGTTGCAGGTGCATGCCGCCGCCCAGCGTGCTCTTGCTGTAATCCAGCAGGCCGTCGACCAGGCGGCCGAGTTGCAGACCACCGCTGAGGATGCGTTCCGCCTGCCGCGCATGCGGCGTGCCCTTCGTGCTGTCCACCAGCATGTCCGCGGTGCCGACCACGGCACCCAGCGGTCCGCGCAGATCATGCCCCAGCGCGCCCAGGAAGACATGGCGCCAGGACTCCACCGTGCGCGAGAATTCGAGCAGCGATTCGGCGACGGCCTGGTCGATCGCTTCATTGAAGCGGATCATGTCCTCGATGGAATCGGCGACGAGCGCCTGGTCCGCTGCCCACAGCCGCAGCACCGATGCGCGCAGCGCGCGGTACTCGGCAATCATCTGGTTGACGCCAAAGCCATCATCGGCACGGCTGCGTCCATGACTGGTGGCGGCCGACTCCTGGCCGGGCGCGGCCGGTGCGCGGCCTTCCGCCTTGGCGCGCTGCTGCGCGGGGCTTTGCGCGGTACGCAGGTCCAGCACGATGGCGCGCAGGATCAGCGGGATGTCGTTGCGCAGCGTCTTGACATCGAAATGCACGCCGGGTGGCGCCTGGGTGATGGCGAACTCCACGGCGTCTTCGAGAATGCGCTCGGTGTTCGCATGTATGAAGTCGGCAAGTCGCATGAGCACTCCTTCTTGCTCCCGGTGTCGAGTGGTGAGGCCTACGGTCATCCGGTCTTCCTCTTCGTTTCACCGCGCGGGCGGATTCGATCGTTCCGCCACCCGCACGCGGATCAGTCGGCGATGCTGCGCGGATCGCGCGGATCATCGATGTGGGATGGCTCTCCGCGTGGCTGGTCCGGACCACCGGGCACATCCCCGGGGTCGCCGGGGTCGCGCGGCATCGGCGGCACCTGCGGATCGCCCGGCTGGTAGGGATCGCTCGGCGTGCCCGGTGTACTGGGCTTGCCAGGTTCGGACGGCGTGCCGGGCGGTGACGGCTTTCCGGGAGGTGTCGGTGTACCCGGCGGCGTCGGCATGAGCGATGGGGCATGCGCACTCATCATCATGTACTCCGATGCGACGGGCACGGCGCCGTCAGTCGTTCGTAGTGGACGCACGCGAGGCCGCCGCCGGTCCGGCATTGCCGGATACCAGATCGCTCCAGCGAACTTCCACGCCATTGCGTCGCCCTTTCTCCACCAGCTTCAGGCCGTCGGGATCGATGGTCAGCGTGTACGGCTTGTCGCCGATGGTGAGTTCGCGTCGCAGTGCTTTGTCGAGAGGCGTCATGGTGGCTCCTGTGGGTCCTAGAGGGGGTTGGCATGGTGGCGGGGTTGGCCTTCGCCGGCGCCGGGTTCGACGTCCGGGTCGTTGCGCGTTTCGTTGGTGCGCTTGCCGGGCGATTCGCCGGGCGCGAGCGGACCGTCGGGACGGCGTTGCCGCTCTACGGCATTCGACGCGTGCGTGTCGTGCGTGTCGTGCGTCGATGGTGCGCGGGTCATGGCCGCTTCCTCGCAATCGTGTGCGAACAGCCTCGCCGCCGATGCGTTCGCGATCCGTGAGGGCGACGTCCGCATTTTCAGCGCACAGTCACGCGGTGCCGGAATCGACTGCGGGATGAATGCATGCACCGTGTACCGACGGCGTCTTTACATGCGCGCCACTACCGTCGCCGCATGCTCTGCCAAGAACGTATCGACGCGCGCCTGTCCGACGCGGAAATCCTGGTCCTCACCGGCGCCGATATCGGCGATCCCCACGCCTTCCTGCGTGCATTGTGGACGCAGGTCTACGATCAGGCACCGATGCACCTGCGTTCTTCGGCGTTGCGTCGCCTGCATGGCCTGTCGCGCCGGCTTGGCGTCAGTTACGTGCATGGCGCCGAATACGGCGCTGGCTGAGCCGGCGGTCAGCGCGCCGGCTGCAGGCGCGACAGCGCCGCTTCAAGGTCATGCCGGCGGAAAGGCTTCGCCAGTACGGGCGTGCCGGCATAACGTGCGGGCAGGCCTTCCTGTCCGTAGCCGGTGGTGAACACGAACGGCACGCCGCGTGCGCGCAACGCGTCGGCCACCGGAAACGATTCGGTCCCCGCCAGGTTCACGTCCACCACCGCCAGGTCCACGTCGAGCGTCTCCAGCTGTTCCAGCGCCGCCTCGACCGACCCGGCAGTGCCGGCAACCGTATAGCCGATCGCCGGCAACAGGTCTTCCAGCAACATCACCAGCATGAACTCGTCTTCGACGATGAAGATGGAACGGTGGGTGGCTGTGCTCATGCAGGCAGCTCCTTGCTGCGAAGGGGGGCGGTGATGCGGCAGACGACACCGGTTGGCGCGAAGGTCAGGTCGACGTCGCCGCGCAGGTCGTGGCGCAGGCCGCGCTCGATCAGGCGTGAGCCGTAGCCGCGCTGCGCCGGAGTGACGACCGGCGGACCATCGCGTTCCTCCCAGCACAGCACCAGCCGCGACCGGCCGTCATGCGCATCGTGGACCCACTGGATGTCGATGCGGCCAACGGGTGTCGAAAGCGCGCCGTACTTCATGGCGTTGGTGCACAGCTCGTGCAGCGCCATCGACAGCGCCAGCGCACGCTGCGGGTCAAGATCGACGCGCGGGCCGCGGATGACGAAGCGCTCCGCGTCGTCCTGCAGGCACGGCGCCACCGCGGCACGGACGATCTCCTCGATCTGCGCGCTTTCCCAATACGTGCGCGTGAGGATGTCGTGCGCCTGCGCCAGCGCGTGCAGCCGTGCCTCGAACCGCTCCGCCGCCAGCGCGGGGTTGCCGGTGTTGCGCAGCGTCTGCACCGCCATCGACTGCACGATGGCCAAGGTGTTCTTGACCCGATGGTTGAGTTCGTTGACCAGCAGGCGCTGGTGTTCCTCGTGCTGCTTGCGCTCGGTGATGTCGGTGGCGGCACCGAACCACTCGGTCACCTGGCCACCCAGCGGCCGGATCGGCACCGCGCGCGAAGACAGCCACGCCCACTCGCCGGTGTCGCTGCGCACGCGGTGCTCGGCCTTGAACGTGGTCTGCGTGGCCTGCGCCTGCGCGACGGCATCGGCCACCAGGGCGCGGTCGTCGGGATGGACCAGCACGTCCAGCCAGTCGGGGGTCAGCGAGCCGTGCCGGCCCAGCAGCAGGCTGCCGCCGACGACGTCCACTTCGGTCCAGTCGTGGTTGGTGCGGTAGACCAGATCGGACGTGGCGTTGACCATCGCGCTGAGTCGCTCCTCGCTCTGGCGGCGCGCCTCTTCGTGCAGCTTGCGCTCGGTGACGTCGCGGGTGGTGCCGGCGACGGCTTCGACCTCGCCGTCCGGGCCGATCACCGGCACCAGCAGGTAGTCGTAGATGCGGCGACCGTTGGTGCCGTTGAACGGGACGTCGCCGCGCACTGGCCGGCGGGTGGCGACCACGTCGTCGATCTCGCGGTCGTGCATGGCGGCATGCCAGGGTTCGTAGCCGATCTCCAGGCAGGTCTTGCCGATGGCCTCGTCCCAGGTCATGCCCCACATCGCCAACAAGGCCGCATTGGCGTAGGTGAAGCGGTGCTGCAGGTCCCACATGTAGACCAGGTCGGGGGTAGTCTGCAGCAGGGTTTCGTACAGGCGAACGCGCTGCTCCGCGGGGGCGTGCGCACCACCTGCCATCAAGGAACTGTCCATGAAAGCGTGCTGTTTCTGATGGCGATGCGTGACCCTACCGCCCGACGACGTGCGCGACCCGTGAAACTTGGCAGGGGGTGATCGCCAGCGAGGGCTGCTGTTCAGGGAATACGCCCGGAAGAAAGGCCCCTCGATACAGTTCGTCGAGGTATCCGGGATGTGGGAGCGGGTCGGGATCGGCTTCGAGAACGGCCGTCGGTGCGCCCCAGCCGTCCTGAAACGCCATGGCGATGCGGTCCTGTATCGCAAGAAAGGAACGCGTCTCGCACGTGTCTCGTGTGTGGCCGGCCCCGCGTGATGATGCCGCTCGCCATTCGCGAACAACGGACAGGCCGAGGATGCGCGGAATTGCCGCACGCGTCGGGCTTCCGTCAATCCCGCAACGTCAACGCCGGATGCTCATCGATGGTGCCGTCTTCGTTGACCACGACGAAACGGTCGCCTTCGCGGTTGAACAGCACGGGGATGGGACTCTTGAACAGCGGGCGACGGACGAACCCGAGGCGCCAGTGGAAGGCCTCCATCGTCTCCACGGTAACCCGCTGTGCGGGCGTGAGGCCGGCCAGCAGCGTGACGTCGTCCATCGTCGGCGCGCCGGTGCGGCGCTCCGGGCTGCGGGGTGCGGCGCCGGGGTTGCCGGGCTCGGCGGGATCGCGGGGGCGATGCGGATCCGTCATCCGGTGAAAGGCTCCTGATGGCGTGGGAAGTACATGCGTGCCACGGGCACGCGAAGGGTTACACCCTGTATCGGCCGACCGGAACAAAACGTGAGGAGGGAGATGCCGTGTCCATACACGATTCAGCGATGCGGGCAGAAATCCTCCGCGACCCATCGCCGCGTGTCAGACGCGCAATTGCAGGGTCGGCTGCTCGTTGAGCGTGCCGTCTTCCTCGATGACGACATGCCGCGTGTCGTCGCGGTCGAACAGCACCGGAATGGGCGTGCGGAACAGCGGGCGACGCACGAACGCGAGGCGCCACTTGAAGATCTCCAACGCTTCCAGCGTCATCAACTGCGCGGGCGTGAGGCCTGCGCGCAGCGCGTCGGCATCCTGCTCAGGCACAGGCTTGCGGCGTTCGGGTGCGGCCGGCGCGGGAGAGGGCCAGGGGCCGGTGATGACGGCGGCACGGGCAGCATTGCGGTACATCGGGGGAGACTCCGGCGATTGCGAGCGACGCCTGCAGGGATAGCGGCCACATGCGGCCGCGATCGAGGGTCGTGGTGCGCGATGCAAGGCGCGTGCCGGAAACAGGCCGTACACCGGTTGTCGCCGGCCCACGCATGCGGGGTTTGCGGACGGGTACGCGCAAAGCGCGCCAACCCGGTCAGTCGCGCAACTGCAGCGTGGGACGTTCGTCGAGGCTGCCGTCTTCCCGGATCACCACATAGCGGGTGCCGTCGCGGTTGAACAACACCGGGATCGGGGCCTCGAACACCGGCCAACGCACGAAGGCCAGCCGCCAGCGGAAGCTCTCCATCGTTTCCAGGGTGTCGAGCTGCGCGCGCGACAAGCCCGAGCGCAAGACAGTGGGATCTTCCACGGGTGCGGGGTCGCGGCGGTCGAGGGTGAAGGACGGCGACGCGGCATCGTCCGCCGTCAGGTCGTCGTGCGCGCGGTCGTTGGGATCATGCATGGGGGGGCAGCTCGAAAAACAGGCGCGCACGTGCAAGGACGGCACGGGGAGGCCGACGCAGGCGCAACCATGGGGAAGGGATACCTCTACCGCAGCGGTGCCGCAGGAACCGGCGACCGTCAGCGCATGAAAAAACCCCGCATTCGCGGGGCTTCCTTTCGATGCGGCGTGCCATCCGTGCACACCCCATCATGTCGGGCTGTCATGCGATGACAGGACAGCCCGTGCATGAACGCACGTCCGGTTATGCGAACGGGTCCTGCAGCACCATCGTGTGGTCGCGATCCGGACCGGTGCTGACGATGGCCAGCGGGCAGCCGGAAAGTTCCTCCAGCGCGCGCAGGTAGGCGCGTGCGGCCGGCGGCAGCTTGTCCCACTCGGTGACGCCGTGGGTATTCTCGTCCCAGCCCGGGAACTCCAGGTACACCGGCGTGCATTCTTCCCAGCCACCGGCATCGAGCGGCGCGTACTCGGTGCGCTTGCCACGGTACTCGTAGGCGATGCAGATCTTCAGCTTCTCCATGCCGTCCAGCACGTCGAGCTTGGTGATGCACAGGCCGGAAATGCCGTTGATGGCGACGGCGCGCTTCAGCGCGACGATGTCCATCCAGCCGCAGCGGCGCGGACGGCCGGTGGAGGCACCGTATTCCTGGCCGCGGTCGCGGATGCCCTGGCCCACGTCATCGTCCAGTTCGGTGGGGAACGGACCGCCGCCCACGCGCGTGGCGTAGGCCTTGCAGATGCCCAGCACGTAGTCGATCGCGTCCGCGCCCACGCCGGTGCCGGCGAACGCGCCGCCGACGGTGGTGTTGGAACTGGTGACGTAGGGGTAGGTGCCGTGGTCGATGTCGAGCAGCGCGCCCTGCGCGCCTTCGAACAGCACGCGCTTACCTTGCTTGCGCAGGTCGTGCAGGATGCCGGCCACGTCGGACTTCATCGGCTGCACGTAGTCGCCGAACGCGAGCGCTTCGTCGTAGGTCTTCTGGAAATCGACCGCATCCACGCCCAGGTACTTGGTCAGCACGAAGTTGTGGTAATCCAGCGCGGTGCGCAGCAGCTCTTCCAACTGCTTGGGGTAATGCAGGTCGGCCACGCGGATGCCACGACGCGCCACCTTGTCTTCGTAGGCCGGGCCGATGCCGCGACCGGTCGTGCCGATGGCCTTGCCGCCGGCGGCCTTCTCGCGCGCCTGATCCAGGGCGATGTGGTACGGCATGATCAGCGGCGTGGCCGGCGAGATCTTCAGGCGCGAACGTACTTCCACGCCCGCCGATTCCAGTTCGTCGATCTCCTTGATCAGCGCGGCCGGCGACAGCACCACGCCGTTGCCGATCAGGCACAGCGCGTCGGGGCGCAGGATGCCCGACGGGATCAGGTGGAGCACGGTCTTCTTGCCACCGATGACCAGCGTGTGGCCGGCATTGTGGCCGCCCTGGAAACGGACGACGGCACCGATTTCCTCGGTAAGCAGATCGACGATCTTGCCCTTGCCTTCATCGCCCCACTGGGCGCCGAGAACGACGACTGACTGACCCATGACGGGTAACTCCTCGATTGGTGGCGGCCATCGGGGCCGCCGGAAGGGTCGTGCTGGTCCGCAACGCCGTTGATGCCGGCAGGCTCCATCGGGGAGCCGCCCGCCACGCCGGGTCCAGACACGGAAAAAGCCGGCGGTCCCACGCGGGGAGCCCGTCCGGCTTTTGTGCATTATCCGGGTTTCCGGGGACGGGGGCTACCTTGGCGGAGGCACGCTGGCGTGTTCAGGATTGGCGCGAAGAGCGGCCCCTCATCCGACCTCCGGCCACCTTCTCCCCGCCTGCGGGGAGAAGGAAACGCCCCCCTGCGAGGCGAGGAGAAGGAAAGCGCGGCGCCATGATCAACCCGCGCTCCCCGCGGACAGGGGAGCAGGAAGAAGCGAAGCCTTGACCATGCCTTCTCCCTGCGAAGCGGGGAGAAGGTGCCCGGAGGGCGGATGAGGGGCGCTTTCCTATCCGCATATACGCCCTTCCCCGATCCCATCGACCTCAGGTGTCATCGACGCTGTTTCCAACCCATCGGAGACCGCCCATGCGCAGCACCCTGGACCACGAACGCGAGCGGCATCTACGCCGCGAACAGACCGAAGCCGAGCGGCGGCTGTGGTGGCGATTGCGAAACCGCCGCCTGCAGGGATGGAAATTCCGCCGCCAGCACCGGATCGGCCCCTACTTCGCCGACTTCGCGTGCCTGGAGGCGGGGCTGGTGATCGAACTGGACGGGAGCCAGCATCTCGAACGGCGGCAATACGACCGCACGCGTACCGAGCACCTCAAGCACGAAGGATTCGACGTGCTGCGGTTCTGGAACGATGACGTGCTGCGCGAGACGGACGCGGTGCTGGCGGCGATCCTCACCGCGCTCGCCCCTCATCCGGCCTCCGGCCACCTTCTCCCCGCAAGCGGGGAGAAGGAAAAGCCGGCAGCCGTGACGACTCCCTTCTCGCTGCGCAGCCGGGAGACAGCGACGTCTTGATTGCTCGCTTCCCCTTGCGAAGCAGCAAGAAACAGCGAAGCCGTGATCGCTCCCTTCTCCCTGCGAAGCGGGGAGAAGGTGCCGAAGGCGGATGAAGGGTGCTTCCCGTCCGATGCCGCGAAGGCCACGCCGCAAGCGCTCCCTCAGCGCTTCAACACCCACAGCCACGTCAGCCCGAAGATGAGTATGAACCCACCCACCGCACGCACGTGGCCATCGCTCAACTGCAGCAGTTGCAACGCGGCGCGCTTCCAACTGGCGGGGATGGCAAACAGCACCAGGCCTTCGAGGATAGTGACCAGGCACAGGGCAGACCAGAGTTCGGACATGGAGACTTCCTTCATCGCCGCGGCGGGCGATGGCGGCGGGCGTTACAGGCGGGTCGAACGAAACCGGCCGCCCTTGGGCGGCCGGGGAATCCCACTCAGCGATCGCTGCGCATGTACTGCAGGAACGGGTCGTTCTTGTCCAGCACGATCACGCCCTGCCCGTCCTTGAACGAGGCGCGGTAGGCCTCGAGGCTGCGCTGGAAGGCGTAGAAGGATGCATCGCGGTTGGCGGCGGCACCGTAGATGCGGGCGGCTTCGGCATCGCCTTCACCGCGCAGCTTCTGCGCATCGCGCTCGGCTTCGGCCAGCAGCACCGCGACATCGCGGTTGGCCTGCGCCTCGACGATCCTCGCCTGCTCCGCGCCCTGCGCGCGCAGCGCACTGGCCACCTGCGTGCGTTCGGCGCGCATGCGGTTGTAGACCTGGTCGATGACTTCGCTGTCGGTGGGCAGGTCGATCTGCTTGAAGCGGATGTCGACCACCTGCATGCCCAGGTTCTTGGCGCCGGCGTTGATGCCCGGCAGCTGCTTCTCGATCAGCTCGTTGCGGTTGCCCGACACCAGCTGCGTCAGCGTGCGCGAGTTGATCTCGTTGCGCAGCGATTCCTTGATGATCGGCGCCAGTCGCTCGGTGGCCAGTTCGGCCTGGCCGCCGGTGGCGCGGTAGAAGTCCGCCGCGTTGACGATGAAGCCGATGGCGATGAAATCGACGCTGACGTCCTTGCGCTCCGACGTCAGCGAACGCTCCGGCGGGAACTCGTTGGCGGTGAAGCGGCGGTCGAAGACGCGTGCGGTTTCCACCAGCGGCAGCTTGAAATGCAGGCCGGGGCCGATCTCGCTGCGCACCACGCGACCAAGGTTGAGCACCAGGCCCACCTGCCCTTCGCGCACCACGTACACCGAACCCATCAGGCCCAGCAGCACGGCCACGGCGATGCCGACGATCAATGAATTCCTCATGGCTGCGCCTCCTCACGGCCGGCCGGGCGTGGGCTACGCGCCGAATTGCGGGAACTGGACGGGGTGCTTTCGACCTGCGGCAGCACCTCGGTGGGAATGACACCGGCCGGCGGCTGCGCCGTCGCCGGCGCATTGCCCATCGGCACATAGATCAGCTGGCGGCTGTCGCCACCGACCACCTTGCGGTTGCCAGCCAGCACCTGCTGCACGGTATCCAGCCACAGGCGCTTGCGGGTGACTTCCGGCGCGTTGCGGTACTCGTCCAGCAGCAGGCTGAAACGGGTGGCATCACCGGTCGCCTTGGCGATGGACGCGGTCTTGTAGCCTTCGGCCTGGGTACGGATCTGCTGCGCGTCGCCGCGCGCCTCGGGCACGATGCGGGCCGCGACGGCACGCGCCTGCGACACCAGCCGCTCGTTCTCCTGCTGCGCGCTGTTGACCTCGTCGAACGCCGGCTTGACGGCCTCCGGCGGACGCGCGTCCTGCAGGCTCAGTTCCGTGACCACCAGACCGGTGCGGTAGGCCTCGAGCGAGGCCTGCAGCGCGGTGCCGGCGGTGGCGGACAGCGGACCACGGTTGTTCAGCGCCGCATCCAGGTCGGAGCGGCCGATCACTTCGCGCACCGCGCTCTGCGCGGTCTGTTCCAGCACGCGGGTGGCATCGGTGGTGCCGAACAGGAACAGCTTGGGATCGCCCACGCGGTACTGCACGTTGAACGAGACGGTGATGATGTTCTCATCGCGCGTCAGCACCGGCAGGCTGTTGCTGAAGGTGCGCACGCCGGTGGCGTTGACCTTGGTGACGCTTTCGATCGGCCAGGGGAACTTGAAGTTCGGGCCGGGCTGCATGGTGCGCGCATACTGGCCGAAGCGCAGCACGACGCCACGGTCCTGTTCGCCGATCAGCTGGAAGCTGGAGAACAGCACCAGCAACGCAATGCCGAGGAGCACCCAACGCAGCGGATTGCCACCGCCGCCGATGCCGCCGAACAGCCCGCGCAGGCGCTCGACCAGATCGTCGATGCCGCCCCCTCGCGGATTGCGCGGCCTGCCGCTGTTGTTCCGGTTGCCGTTGTTGCCAGATCCGCCGCTGCCGCTGCCAGGGGTGTTCCAGGCCATGCCCACTCCATTCTGAAAGATTCGCGCGGCCCGGGGCCGGCGCAGGTTTCGATTCTACTAGATAGGGACGGCCCGGCCGGGAGGCAAGGCCGGGAGGTCATGGCCCGCCACTCTTTTGTAGGAGCGACGTCAGTCGCGACCGCGCCCCGATGGAGGTGCCCCCTGCAGGAACAGGAACGCGCCGCAGCGCGCCTGGAAGGAGAACCACCGGCTTTCCGAGTAGACGGTGGCCGTGCGGTCGCGACTGACGTCGCTCCTACAGAAAGCCGCCTGCGCCCTACTGCCAGTCTTCCCGCTCCGCCTGTGGCAGCAGGGCTTCCAGCGGATGCCCGCCGGCTTGCGACGCCAGCCGCTGCGCATCGGCCAGGGCAAGGTCGACGGTGACGCGCCAGCCCTGTTCTTCGAAATCCTCGGCCAGCACGGCGCCCAGCGCGTGCAGGCGCGAACGCAGGCGCGCGGAATTCGCAGGCAGGTGCAGTTCGCCGCGGACACGCTGGAAGCCCAGCCGCTGCGCCAGCGCGCCCTTCAACAGGTCGATGCCCTCTCCATCGCGGGCCGACAGCCACACGCGCTCGCGGCCCATGCCGGCGCTGGGCGCATCGCCTTCGTCGACCCCAGGGTCGGGCTGGTCATGGCGCGGGGCCGCGCCTTCGATACGGTCGATCTTGTTGAACACCAGCATCTGCGGCAGGTCGCCGGCGCCGATTTCCTGCAGCACCTCATCCACCTGAGCGATGCGTTCCTCGCGGTGCGGATCGGCGGCATCGATGACGTGCAGCAGCAGGTCGGCCTCACGCGCTTCGCTCAGGGTGGAGCGGAAGGCGGCGACCAGTTCGTGCGGCAGGTCACGGACGAAGCCGACGGTGTCGGCCAGCACCACCGCGCCGCCCGGCAGATCGATGCGGCGCACGGTCGGATCCAGCGTGGCGAACAGCTGGTCGGCCGCGTAGGCCTCGGCGCCGGTCAGCACGTTGAACAGCGTGGACTTGCCGGCGTTGGTGTAACCGACCAGCGCCACGCGCGGCAGTTCGCTGCGCACGCGGGCGCGGCGCATCTGGGTGCGCTGCACTTCCACTTTTTCCAGCCGCTTCTGCAATTGCTCGACGCGCTTCTGCAGCAGGCGGCGGTCGGTTTCCAACTGGGTTTCGCCGGGGCCGCGCAGGCCGATGGAACCGCCGCGCTGCCGCTCCAGGTGGGTCCAGCCGCGGACCAGCCGCGTGGCCATGTGCCGCAGCTGCGCCAGTTCCACCTGCAACTTGCCTTCATGGCTGCGTGCGCGCTGGGCGAAGATGTCGAGGATCAGCCCGGTGCGGTCGAGTACGCGGCGCTCGAGGAATTTTTCGAGGTTGCGTTCCTGGCCCGGCGACAGCGGGAAGTTGACCAGGATCAGGTCGGCACCCGTCGCATCGGCAGCCGCCTTCACTTCCTCCAGCTTGCCGCTGCCGATCAGCGTGGAGGGATTGGGCCGGTCGATGCGCGCGGTCAGCAGCGCGGCAATGGTGGCGCCGGCCGAGCGCGCCAGGTCGCTGAACTCTTCGGTGAGGCCGTCGTCGGGACGGCCGCCGGCATGCGGCTGGATCAGCAGCGCATGCTCGCCCTTGCGGGATCTTTCAAACAATGGGGTCGTGCCTCTTCAATCGAGGCACGCATTATCACGCGGTTTCGTCGTCGACGCCTTCCGCGTCCTCGTCGCCCTGCTGCACATAGCCGCCGCCCGGACCCACGCGCACGTTGCGCGCCGGCACGACGGTGGAAATGGCGTGCTTGTAGACCATCTGGCTGACCGTGTTGCGCAGCAGGACCACGAACTGGTCGAAGGATTCGATGGTGCCCTGCAGCTTGATGCCGTTGACCAGGTAGACCGACACCGGGACGCGCTCGCGCCGCAGTGCATTCAGGAAAGGATCCTGCAGGGATTGCCCCTTGGACATGACGTACTCCCGCCTTGCGTTCTTATAGTTAGGTATGTGCTGCCATACCGGGCCGGCGAACTGCTCCCCTGCCGCCCGGAAGCCCCGATGTTACACAACATCGGCCCACGGAGGCGTTGCCGAGTCAGGCAGCAGGTCCCAATTCCGGAGAATGCGAGCCGAACGGCTCACGATGCGGGCAGAAACAGCCCCAGGGCCGCGTCCAGGCGGGCGCGGTCGGTGGCCGGATCGAACCAGCGGGCGTCCAGCCCGCCGCGCAGCCAGGTCAACTGGCGCTTGGCGAGCTGGCGGGTGGCGGCGATGGCGCGTTCGCGGAAATCCGCCGCACTGCCCTGCCCGTCCAGATACTCCCAAGCCTGGCGATAGCCGACGGCACGTACCGCCGGCAGCTCGAGCGGGGCCGCGACCATCTGCATGCTGGGAAGCGCGCGCAGGTGGCGCACTTCGTCGAGGAATCCCTGTTCGAGCATCGCATCGAAGCGCCGAGCGATGCGTTCGTGCAGCACGGCGCGATCGGCGGGCGCCAGCACCAGCTTCAGCACGCGGAACGGCAGGCGCGCGCCCCGGGCCTCCTGCTGCCACGCGCTGATCGGTTTGCCGGTCAGGCGGTACACCTCCAGTGCCCGCTGGATGCGTTGGGGGTCGGTGGCGTGGATGCGGGCGGCCGCGGCGGGATCGACCTGCGCCAGTTCGGCATGCAGTGCTCGCCAGCCACGCGCCTGCGCCTGCACGGCGATGTCGGCCCGCAGCACGGCATCCGCCGCCGGCATCGCCGCCAGCCCGTCAAGCACGGCCTGGAAATACAGCCCGGTACCGCCGGCCAGGATCGGCATCCGGCCACGCGCGACGATGCCGTCCAGCGCGCGCCGTGCATCCTCCGCGAACTCGGCCGCGGAATAGGGCTGCCACGGATCGCGCACGTCCAGCAGGTGATGCGGGGCGCGCGCCTGCTCGTCGATCGTGGGCTTGGCCGCTCCGATGTCGAGGCCGCGGTAGACCAGCGCCGAATCGACGCTGACGATCTCCCCTCCAACGCGCTCGGCCACGTCGAGCGCGAACGCCGTCTTGCCCGACGCGGTCGGACCCATGATGGCGATGGCGAGCGGACGTGCGTCGAGCGGCATGCCGGCATTGTCGCACCGGGATGCGCCCGCCCGGACGTGGCACCCCTCTGCCCTGCGGCAGGGGCGAAAAGGAACCCGCGGCACGATGACGACTCGTCGTTTCCCGGGAAAACCACCGTCGAATCGGATCGAAGATGGCATTCGCGTTAACGCGCGCGCGAATGAAAGAGGCATGAACGCCCTTTCTGCAATGTGACTCCGGCAAAACAAAGGAGGCATGCGGCGCACGCGGCAATCGCGATGACCAACACAAAGCAGTCACCGCCTCGCGATTATTTGTGCCGGAGTACGCGTTATGGAACACCAGCGCTGGCTATTTGAAGAAAGCCCTATATCCTGCGATGGCGCGTGATGGGCCGCATCGACTGGGTTCATCCGATCCGACGGGGGCCTCCATTCGTGGATGCAGGACGGACCGAAGCGTAGACCCGCACCCGATTCGTGCGCCCTGGCTCCGTCAACGACGGACCCCGGTGCTGGGGGTGTGCATGCCACCCCCCCGTGATGATTACCGCCTGCATGATCCGAAACACACTCGTTGTCCTGCGTACCCCGGCGCTGCTCCTGGCACTCGGCGCCCTGCTGACCGCCTGCAACGGCGCCGAATCGCTTTCCGAAGAAACGGCAACGGCCGTCGGCGCACCCGCGCAGGCCACCTCACAGGCATCCAACGCACGCGTAATGGCCAGCGCGACCGCGGTGGCCACTGGCGCACCGACCACGCCGATCATGTTCGTGACCCAGGTGCCTACCGCCGGCGACATCTTCGCCGGCCGCCTGGCGGCGTTTGCCAATCACATGACCGATATGGGATCGGTACCGCGCGGTGGCGATCTGATGATCCGCTACCCCGATGGCTCTTTGCGCAACCTCACCAAGGAGGCGGGCTTCGGCATGGAGGGCCGGCAGGGTGCAAACGCGATCGCCGTGCGCGAACCGACGGTGCACTGGGACGGAAAGAGGGCCGTCTTCAGCATGCTGGTCGGGGCGCCGACCCGACAGTACGAGGGCATCAGCACCCGCTGGCAGCTTTATGAAGTCACCAACCTGGCCCAGGGCCAGACTGCGGTGATCACCAAAGTGGCCGGCCAGCCAGCCTCGTACAACAACCTGTCCCCGCTGTATGCCAGCGACGACCGCATCCTGTTCGCGTCCGACCGCCCGCGCACGGGCGAAGCGCATCTGTACCCGCAACTGGACGAATACGAGAGCACACCGACACTGGTCGGCCTGTACAGCCTCACCCCCTCCACGGGTGAACTGCGACTGCTCAACCACACGCCGAGCGGCGCCTTCTCGCCCACCGTCGACAGCTACGGCCGGGTGATCTTCACTCGCTGGGATCACCTGCAGCGCGATCAGCAGGCCGATGCAGGAACGTTCGCCGCCACGAACTACGCCAGTGAGGCCTCAGGCGCCGCCAATATCGGCCGGCAAGCCGAGAATTTCCCGGAATCGCGGCTGGGCCAGACGTCCTCCGCCTATGGCCGCGTCAATCCGTTCACCTTCAACCTGTTCACACCCTGGCAGATGAACCAGGACGGCACCGAGGAACTGACGCTCAACCATATCGGCCGGCAGGAACTGATGTTCGGTTACATCGAACGTTCGTTCGCCACAGATACGGCGATGTCGGACAACACCAACACCTCGATCATCGCCAACAAGAAATACATCCGCAACGACGGCGGGATCTTCCAGATCCGCGAGGATCCACGCACCCCAGGCACCTACTACGGAATCTACGCACGTGAGTTCGGTTCGCTGACCAGCGATCAGATCGTGCGTTTCACGGGCGCACCGACGCTCAACGCCGAGCAAATGGTTTTCGAGGATGCTTCGCCTGCGGCCGTGAGCAACAGCCTGTCTGCTGGACGTTTCCGGAACCCGTTGCCGATCAGCACGGGGCAAATGCTGGCCAGCTACACGGCCAGCCCGATGGTGCAGACCAGCACGCAATTCCGCCTGTACCAGTTGCGGACGGACGCATCGAACATGCTGGTCGCCAACAGCGCGTTGACTTCCGGCATCCGCAAGTCGATCTCGTGGTGGAATCCCGACACCCTCAAGACCTTCGATGGCCTGTTGTGGGAAGTTGAGCCGGTTGAAGTGGTCGCACGCCAGCGCCCGACGGCAGGCAGCTGGGCGCTGGAAGCCCCCGAGCGCGCCGTGCTAGCCGAGGAACAGGTCAACGAAACCGCACTGCGTGCCTGGCTGAAGACGAACAACCTGTCGCTGATCGTCACGCGCAACCAGACCAGCCGCGACCGCGGCGATCTGCAGCAACCATTCAACCTGGAAGTGCCCGGCGGCGTGAAGACGGCCAAGGCCAGCGGGAAGGTCTACCAGATCAGCCATTACCAGGTCCTCCAGGGCAACCAGGTCCGGGGCTACCCGGGCGTGGAGGCCGGTCGTCGCGTCCTCGCCCAGCCCATGGCCTCGAGCCAGCACAACATCGCCAATCCCACCGGACCTGCCGGCAGCGCGAAGATCGCCGCCGACGGCTCCACGGCGCTGTTCGTTCCCGCCAACCGCGCACTGGCCTGGCAAACCACGGACGCCAGCGGCGAACCGGTCGTGCGCGAGCGGGTATGGGTGACGATGCAGCCCGGCGAAATCCGCACCTGCGCCGGCTGCCATGGCGAAAACAGCATGAACCAGGCCAACGGCGCGAAGGCCACCAACAAACCCGAAGCCCTGCGCGCGCTGCTGCGGCAATGGAAGCAGGCAACCGGGGGCGGCCCGACGCTCGTCAATGGCTCGCAGCCGCTGACACCGACCCGCAGCACCAGCGCAACGTCGCAACCGGTGGCAGCCAGCGGCACCGCTCCCCAGAGCGTGACCACACTGTCCACCGCGGTGATCGAACAGACGCGCCCGCTCCCCCGCGCCGCTGCCTCCAGCACGCCGCAGCGCACGGCCCGTGCAAGCCTGACCCGTTAGCGATACCCGGCGCTTGCCGCCGGAGACGCGCGTGACCCTACCCGCCAGCCGCACATGCCCTGGCGGGTTTTTATCGGGCAGCGGTCAGTCGTCGTCGGGCCAGCGGATGGTCGGTACGGTCGCCGCCTTGCGCGGCGCCGGTAGCGCCGCGATGGCATTCCACACTTTCAGTGCGTCCACGGTCGCCGCCACATCGTGTACGCGCACGATGGCGGCCCCGCGTTGCGCGGCGACCAGGTGCGCGGCGACCGATCCGAACACGCGCTCACTGGGCACGTCCCGTCCGGTGAGTTGGCCGATGCTGCGCTTGCGCGACAGGCCAGCCAGCACCGGCACGCCGAGTTCGACGAAGCGCTCCAGTTGCGCGAGCAGTTGCAGATTGTGGGCGGTGTCCTTGCCGAAGCCGAAGCCGGGGTCGATGACGATGCGCTTCTTCGGAATACCCGCCATCTCGGCCGCGAAGATGCGCTCGGCCAGGAACCGGTGCACCTCGCCCACCACGTCGTCGTAATCCGGCGATGCCTGCATCGAACGCGGCTCACCCTGCATGTGCATGATGACGACGGGTACGCCGAGTGCCGCCGCCGTCTCCAGCGCACCGTCGCGCCGCAATCCATGGACATCGTTGATCATGCCCGCACCCGCCTCGACGGCGGCGCGCATTACTGCGGGCTTGTAGGTATCGATGCTGATCGGCACCGGCACGCGTGCGGCGAGCCGTTCGATCACGGGGATGACGCGACGCAGCTCTTCGTCCAGCGATACTTCGTCGGCGCCCGGCCGTGTCGATTCGCCACCGATATCGAGCAGGTCGGCGCCCTCCTCCACCATTCGTAGCGCATGCGCGACGGCGGCTTCGGTGGTGTCGTGCACGCCGCCATCGGAAAACGAATCCGGGGTGACGTTGACGATGCCCATCACGAGGGGGCGATCGAGCCGGAGGATGCGCCCGGCGCAGTCGAGTTGGGGAACAGTGTCGAACATGCGATGTCCTTCGGTTGCGTCAGCGGAGGTCGCCGAGCTGGGCGCCGTCGATCGGGTTGCCGAGCCAGCCGGCGATGTCCTTGCCCAGGGCGGTCACCGTGCGCTCCAGCACCGCGCACGAGCCCTTGAACCCCCCGGCGAAGCCACCGCCGGAATTGCGGCGGGCCACGAACTTGGCCACCGGCGCGCCGTCACGGTAGAGCCAGCCCTTCACGGTGACCGACTTGCGATGCCCGATCCACGCGTTGCCGGCGCTCTGTGCATCGTGGAATTCCAGCTTCAATGCCTGCCCGGAGGCCGTGTCCAGCGTGTCCTGCAGGTCGATCCGATGGCCGCCCTCCGCCGCGAAACGCACCAGCGCCTGGGTCAGCTGGGTATCGATCGCGCATTCGCGCTTGATATTGCCGGCCACGATCGCATTCTCGGCGAAGGGCATCGACCGCGGGGCGGTGAAATCCGCAGCCTGCGCAAACGACACGATCGACAACACGCCCGACAGCGCGACGCCCTTGAAGACGTCCTTGATGGCATTCCCTTTCACACGATCCCCTCGTGGCTGACGCGATGACCATGGCCAAGAAAAAAGGCCAGACACAGTCTGGCCTTTCATCATCATGCTGGCAACGCGGATCAGGTCTGCGCGGCCGGACCACCGATCGGTGGCAGCGGACGGGACTCGGACTTGTCGTCGTCCTTGCCGTTCTTGTTCCAGCCCATCGGCGGCGGCGGCTCACGGCCTTCCATGACCGCATCGATCTGCGGCGCATCGATGGTCTCGTACTGCAGCAGCAACTGCGACATGGTGTGCAGCTTGTCCAGGTTGTCCGTCAGCAGCGTCTTGGTCCGGCTGTACGCACGGTCCAGGATGATACGCACGACTTCATCGATCTTGCGCGCGGTCTCGTTGGAGACGTTCTTGTGTTGGGTGACCGAGCGGCCGAGGAAGACTTCATCCTCTTCCTCGCCGTAGGCGATCGGTCCCATCTCGTCGCTCAGGCCCCACTTGGTGACCATGTTGCGGGCCATCTTGGTGGCGCGCTCGATGTCGTTGGAAGCACCGGTGGTGACCTTGTCGGCACCGAAGATCAGCTCCTCCGCCACGCGGCCGCCATACAGCGAACACAGCTGCGATTCGATCGCCACGCGGTTGAGCGAATACTTGTCGCCTTCCGGTAGGTACATGGTCACGCCCAGTGCGCGGCCACGGGGAATGATGGTGACCTTGTAGACCGGGTCGTGCTCCGGCACCAGTCGACCGACGATGGCATGGCCCGCCTCGTGGTAGGCGGTGAGCGTCTTCTCGTCCTCGCTCATCGCCATCGAACGGCGCTCTGCACCCATCAGGATCTTGTCGCGCGCACGGTCGAAGTGGTCCATGCGGACGTCCTTCGCATTCTCGCGCGCGGCGAACAGCGCCGCCTCGTTGCAGAGGTTGGCCAGGTCGGCACCGCTGAAGCCCGGCGTACCGCGCGCGATGACCATCGGCTCGACATCGTCGGCCAGCGGCAGCTTGCGCATGTGCACGCGCAGGATCTGCTCGCGGCCCTTCACATCGGGCAAGCCGACAACGACCTGCCGATCGAAACGGCCCGGGCGCAGCAACGCCGGGTCCAGCACGTCGGGGCGGTTGGTGGCAGCGATCACGATGACGCCTTCGCCGCCCTCGAAACCGTCCATTTCCACCAGCAACTGGTTCAGCGTCTGCTCGCGCTCGTCATGACCACCGCCCAGGCCGGCACCGCGATGGCGGCCGACGGCATCGATTTCGTCGATGAAGATGATGCACGGCGCATGCTTCTTGGCCTGCTCGAACATGTCGCGCACACGGCTGGCGCCGACGCCGACGAACATCTCGACGAAGTCGGAACCGGAAATGCTGAAGAACGGTACCTTCGCCTCGCCTGCGATGGCCTTGGCGAGCAGTGTCTTGCCGGTACCCGGCTGGCCGACCATCAGCACGCCGCGCGGGATCTTGCCGCCCAGCTTCTGGAACTTGCCGGGATCGCGCAGGAACTCGACGAGTTCGCCGACTTCTTCCTTCGCTTCATCGCAGCCGGCGACATCGGCGAAGGTGACCTTCACCTGGTCCTCGCCCTGCAGCTTGGCGCGCGACTTGCCGAAGGACATCGCACCCTTCGCGCCGCCACCACCGCCCTGCATCTGCCGCATGATGAAGATCCAGAAGCCGATGATCAGCAGGACCGGCAGGAAGTTCAGCAGGATGGTGGTCAGGCTGAGACCGCTCGGCGGGTCTTTCTGGATGATCTCCACCTGCTTGTTGCGCAGGACGTTGATCAGGTCACGGTCGAACGGCGCATTGATGGTCTTGCTGTCGCCGTTGCGGAGCGTATACGTGATTTCGCCCACGCCGCTGCGGGCATCCCCGCCGAACTCGACGCGCTGGACGTTGCCGCCGTCGACCTGGTCGAGGAAGGTCGAGTAGGTGGTGCCGCCGGCCATGGCCGCGGTATTGCCACCCTTCGGCGAGAAGCTCTGGAAGACGACCATCAGCACGACGGCGACGACTACCCACAGCAGCAGATTCTTGGTCAGGTCGTTCATCCTCATCGGCTCCGCTGTTCCTCTTTCGTGTTGCGCACGTTACGTCACCTTACTTGATCTGGGTTCGCTTGCCCTGCCCCAGGGCGTACACCTCGGGCGAGCGCTTGCGGGACGCGTCCGGCTTGCGGATCGCCACCTTGTCATAGCGGCGGCGGAGCTCGCGGATGTAGTCGTCGAAGCCTGTTCCCTGAAACAACTTGATCAGGAACGCCCCGCCCGGCTTCAGGTGACCGTCGGCGAACTCCATCGCCAACTCCGCCAGATGCATCATCCGCGGCTGGTCGACCGCATCCACACCACTCTTATTGGGGGCCATATCGGACAGCACAAGGTCCACCGCTGCGCCGTCCAGCATCGCTTCCAGCTGGGATAGGACGCTGTCTTCCCTGAAATCCCCATGAAGGAACTCCACCCCAGCCAGCGGCGGCATGTCGAGGATGTCCATCGCCACGATCCGCCCGCTGTCGCCCAGCGCCTGGCGGACGAATTGCGACCACCCACCCGGGGCGGCGCCCAGATCGACCACCACCATGCCCGGTTTCAGCAGGCGGTCGCGCTCCAGCAGTTCTTCCAGCTTGTACGCAGCGCGCGACCGCAGGCCTTCGGCCTGGGCCTTCTTCACGTAGGGATCGGAGAAGTGTTCCTTGAGCCAGCGCTGGCTGCTCTTGCTGCGGGTGGCCATGTCGGCAAGGTCTCCGGGCACGCTGCGACGGGAGCCGCCGGAGCCGTTCGTGGGGGTGGCCATGATACCCTGATCACCCTTTTCGACCCGTACCGTGCCGCATGCCCGTAGCCCTGACCGCTGCCCAGACCCGTTTCCTGCGCGGCCAGGCCCACGACCTGAAGGCGCTGCTGCAGATCGGCAACAAGGGCGTCACGCCGGCCTTCATCGCCGAGCTGGATGCAGTGCTGGAGCAGCATGAACTGGTCAAGGTCAAGGTCGTCGGCGACGACCGCGATGCACGCGACGCCATGATCGGCGATCTGGCCAACCGGGCCGATGCCGCGCTGGTCCAGCGCATCGGCCACACCGCCGTGCTGTACCGTCCCAGCAAGGAACGCCGCCAGATCGTGCTGCCGCGCGGCTGATCACGGCGCGCATCGCCCGCCATGCAGCTGAGCCACGAACTGCCCGACTACGCCTTCGCCCTGCGGTCCGCCGACGGCGCCACGGCGCGGGTTAACGATCGCACGCTGTCGTCCAGCTTCATCCTTTCGCCCCATCAGCTCGTCGAGGACTGGCCCGTCCACGACAGCGCCGCGCTGGCCCCGGACGATCTGGCGCCGCTGCTGGCCCTGCAACCGGAAGTGATCCTGCTGGGGACCGGCGAACGGCAGGTGTTCCCGCCTGCGACCGTGATGGCGGCATGCCTGCGCCAGGGCGTCGGCCTGGAAGTGATGACGAATGCGGCCGCCGCCCGTACCTTCAATGTGCTGGCCGGCGAATCGCGCAAGGTCGTGGCGGGATTCCTGCTGGCGATACGCTAGTCGCCTCGACGCGATCGGTCCGCTCGTACGGCACACCGATCCAGCGGAGTAACGCGCGTTGAAGCTCGCCGGTCAGTGTGCAACGCGCGCCAACCGCACCCGAACACCATAGTGGTCTGACGGCCACGCGCCTGTCGCGTCAGCCCTGTCGAGGATGATGTCGGCATCAACGACGCGGAACGCGTCGCGCTCCGCGAACACATGGTCGATGCGGACCGGCGGGTGGCCCAGATGCGTATTGAGGGTGGCGTGCGCGGGCGCGTTGGTGTCCTCACCGGCATGGGCCTGGTCGTAGGCTTCGACGAATCGCGCACGCAGCGCCGACAGTTCGGGGGTATCCGACCGCGTGTTGAAGTCGCCGCCGACGATCGACGGCGCATCACCTGCGGTTTCATCGATCAGGGTAAGCAGGCCGGCGATCTGCTCGGCGCGGATCGCACCGCCTTCCGGCTTGTAGTGCAGATGGGTGGCGTAGACGTTCACCGGATGTCCGTCGATGGTGGTGCGCACCCAGCCCGCAGTCCGGTAATCGTCCAGCGGTGCCAGCTTGATCTCACGCGATGCGTCGATCGCGCCCCTGACCAGGATCGCGTTGCCATAGCGGCGCACCTGGGCCGGATCGTCAGCGGAAAAGAATCGGTACTGATATCCAAGGCGCGAAGCCAGCGCCTGTGCCTGGTTCGGTAGCGCAACATCCTGCAGGACCTCCTGCAGCACGATCACGTCCGGCGCCAGCGCTTTCAGTTCCGCCACGATCATGTCCTGGCGGTGTGGCCAATCCTGCTTGTCGTGCCACAGGTTAAGGGTGACGACCTCGACGGGCGAGGGAGCTGGCGCATCGCGCGGCGGCTCGCAAGCGACGAGTGCCAGCAGCGCAACGACGACGACGACGACGAGGAACGGCCTGCGCCACGCCGACGATGGCTGCAAGACGCTCAACGCGCCGGCAGGTATTGCAGCGGATCCACCGGCTTGCCGTTGTGGCGGATCTCGAAGTGCAGCATTTCGCGGGAGGCGCCACTGCTGCCCATCTCGGCGATCTGCTGGCCTGCCTTGACGTTCTGGCCTTCGTTGACCAGCCGCTTGCGGTTGTGGCCATAGGCCGACAGCCATGCTTCGCTGTGCTTGACGATGATCAGTTCGCCATATCCCACCAGGCCGGCACCGGAATACACCACGACGCCATCCGCCGCTGCGCGTACGGCCTGCCCGCTGCTGCCGGCGATGTCCACGCCCTGCTTGGTGGCATCGCCCGCCACGAAGCGGCCGATCAGATGGCCATCCGCAGGCCAGCGCCACGAAAAGCCGCTACTGGCCGGCGCCGGTGTCGGGGCCGGCCGGGAGACCACGGCGGGGGGCGGCATCGGGCGGGTGGTGGCGGGTTTCGTCGGCGTGGGCGTGCTGGTGACGGGCGTCGACGGGCGACTGCCACCATTGCCGGGGAACAGCTTGAGCGATTGGCCGGGATAGATCGTGTACGGCGCCACCAGGCTGTTCCAGCGGGCCAGATCGTTGACATCCACGCCATTGCGGAACGCGATGCCATACAGCGTGTCGCCACGCTGCACGCGTACCGTGGCACCCGGCTTGCCCTGCGATGTCTGCCGCGTCGTCGAGGAAGAGGAAGGTTCGCGCACCACCGTGGTGGAGCAGGCGCCGAGCACGGCCATGGCGATGCCGATCAGGAGAGCACGCATGATGCGATGGCCGGAGCGGAGCGTGGTGATCATGCGGTCGGTCATTTCCTCGCAAGGCAGGAGCCAGGTGGCTCAGCCTGTCAGTCGTTGGAACAGTTCGCGCGCGGCCACACCGCCGCCGCCGATCAATACGCTGAAGTAGATGATCGTGCCGATGTTCGCCAGGTGGCCGAGCAGGATCGCGCCACCATCCCGCTGGATGAAACCGATGGCATACAGCAGCAGCGCCAAGGCTGGCAGGGTGTTGCTGAATGGCACGAATCCAAACGGCGCCATCAACAGCAGCGCCGCCAGGATGAAAGCCAGGTTGTTGATGACGCCCTGCCCGGGCCCATCGACGAAGAACCGCAGGCGGTGCGGACGGCTGATCTTCTCCATGCGCCGCACCCACACGAGACCCGCCTTCAGCCCGGGACGCAGGCGGTCTGCCGGCAGGGCCTTGTGCTTGATCCGTTGCGGTACCCACAGCGGCCGGTTGATGAGGCGGCTGACACCGACCAGCAGAATCGCGGCGCCGAACACGGTGCTCACGCCGGGAATGGACACCGGGATCAGGAACACCAGCGTCAGCAGGATCGTCAGCAGCAACAGACCTTCGTCGCTGAAGACGTCCAGCAGTTCGCCCAGGCTCAGCGTGTCGGGCGGCAGCCGCTCGATGATGCCGGCCACCTGCTCTCCCAGCGAGGCCGTGCCGTTGGGGAGTCCATCGTGTTGCGGAGAATCAGTCACTTCATTCAATCCAGTGTGCCGGACAGCAGCGGCACGAACACCACCGGCGCCAGCGTGGTTTCCTCGATGCTGCCGTCGGCGCGCTTCACCAGCCGCACCAGCGACTGCGAACCGCTGCCACCGACGGGGGCGACGAGTTGCCCGCCGACGGCGAGCTGTTCCACCAGCACCGGTACCAGCACCGGGGCGGCGGCGGTCACGATGATGGCGTCGTAGGGGCCGTGCTCGGCCCAGCCGATGCGGCCGTCGTCGTGCTTGCTGCGCACGTTCATGCCGAGCTGGCGCAGGCGCTTGCGTGCCTGTCGCAGCAGGTCGCCGATGCGCTCGACGGTGTAGACCTCCAGCCCGAGTATCGCCAGCACGGCGGCCTGGTAACCAGATCCCGTGCCGATTTCCAGCACCTTCTTGGGCGCGCTCTCCAGCAGCACCTCGGTCATCCTCGCCACCACCCACGGCTGCGAAATGGTCTGGCTGTGGCCGATCGGCAGCGCCGTGTCCTCATACGCGCGCGTCGCGAGCGCTTCATCGACGAACAGGTGCCGCGGCAGCGTGCGGATGGCATTGAGCACGCGCTCGTCGGCGATGCCCCCGCCGTTGGCAGTACCTTCACGCAGCCGCTCGACCAGCCGGTCGCGCACCCGCTGCGACGTCATCCCCATGCCCACTGCTTCAGGCTGCAGCCGCAGGCGCGGCGTCATGCGGAGTCCTCGAGCGCGGCGGTCAGGCCACCGACCCAGCCGGCGACTTTCTCGAGCGCCTGGTAGCGGGTCAGGTCCACGTGGATCGGCGTGATCGAGATATGCCCGGTACGCACCGCGTGGAAATCCGTGCCCGGCCCGGCGTCCTGTTCGCGGCCGGCCGGACCGATCCAGTACACGGTGTGGCCGCGCGGATCCGGCTGCGGCACGCAGGGCTCGGACCGGTGGCGGTTGCCCAACCGCGTGACTTCGAAGCCGCGCACGTCGGTCCACGCCAGGTCGGGCACGTTGACGTTGAGGATGGTGTCGGCGGGCAGAGGATCGGACTTCAGGCGCGCCACGATCTCCACGGCGGCGCGCGCCGCGGTCTCGTAGTGCTTCGCATCGTGGTTCTTGCTGGCCAGCGACATCGCCACGGCCGGCAGGCCGAGGAAGCGGCCTTCCATCGCGGCCGATACCGTGCCGGAATAGATGACGTCGTCGCCCAGGTTCGCGGTGTTGTTGATCCCCGAGACCACGATGTCCGGCTCGAACTCCAGCATGCCGGTGAGCGCCAGGTGCACGCAGTCGGTCGGCGTGCCGGCGATGCTGCAGGTGTAGTGGTCGATGCGCTTGAGCCGGATCGGCAGGTCGAGCGTCAGCGAATTGCTGGCGCCGGAGCGGTCGCGGTCGGGCGCGACCACGTACACCTCATGACCTGCGCTGCGCAGGCCCTCTGCCAGGATTCGGATGCCGGGGGCGTCGACGCCGTCGTCGTTGCTGACCAGTACGCGCATGGGGTTCCTCGGGGACGGCCCCATGATACCGGAACCGCGCCGAGGCTTCCCGCGCTTGCGTCATGTCGCGTTGCCGCTACGCTGGCGCCATGTCCCGCGCCATCCCGCCTGACGATGACGACGCCGCGCTGTTCCGCGATGCGATCGGCGAGGTGCGCCGATTGCAGGATGCGCCGCTGCCTCCGCGCAAGGCGCCTCCGAGGCCCGCGGCACGCATGGCCGAGCGCGACGAGCACGACGCACGCAGCGAGTTCCAGCGCGGCCTGGAGACATTGGACCTGCATGCGGCCGGCGACGTCCTGAGCCATCGAAGGGAAGCGCTGTCGCCCCGCGCATTCCAGCGCCTGAAGCGTGGACAGTTCTCGGTGCAGGACGAGCTGGACCTGCACGGCGCCACTGCGCTGCAGGCGGAAGGGTTGCTTCGCCGCTTCCTCGCGGATGCACATGCGCACGACCATGGCTGCGTGCGCATCATCCACGGCAAGGGCCAGCGATCAGAGGGCGATGCGCCGGTGCTGAAGAACCTCGTCGACCGCGTGCTGCGCCAGCGCGCCGACGTGATGGCGTTCCACTCCGCGCCACCCACGCAGGGCGGCACCGGCGCGGTGCTGGTGTTGCTGGCGCATCGCCATCGTTGACAGCGTCGCACGCTGCGGGCACCGCCCAGTGCCTGCGGTCATGGCCTGCCGCGCCCTCAGTGTTGGCTGGGGGTCTTTTCCGCGATGCGGGGCGGATTGACCCAGGTCAGCTGGATGCCGCGCCGCTTGGCGATCCGCTCGACGTAAGCGATGTACTGCTGTTCGGCGGTGAGGGGGCGCTGTTCGGGCGGCGCTGCGGATGTGGCTCCGTGGGTGCTCGCGCATGCAGTCAATACGGCGCAGCAGGACACGACGACGGCAAAACGGATCATGGCGTTCACGGCGATCCCTCCGACAAGGGGAAGATGGTCTGGCCTCGCCTGCGCTCCCCAATGCCACCATCGCGCGACGTGCCTGATGCCGCTTATACGCCGCTGCCAGCGGGCTTCCAGTGCCGTCAGCCGCGTTCCGACGGACGGTCGCCAGCCTGCGACGCGTCGGCGACCTCGCCCAGTTCATGCAGTACCGCCGTGGCGTAGCTGCCCGGCGGCAGCGCGAACTCCAGCCGCAACGCATCGGGCGCCAGCCATGACCACGCCAGGCCCGCCGGAATCAGGCGCAGCGCGCGACGTTCCTGGCGCAGGCCTTCATGCTCCAGTCCCGCGCGCAGCGCCAGCGCGTCATCGTCATGCAATGCGCGTTCTTCGCACGCCCGCGCGTCGGCCAGCGTGCGCGGCTCCCCGGCACCCCACAACGGGCCAGTCGGATGGATGTCGAACTCACCCAGACGCTGCGCCAGCGCATCGCTCCACGGCTCGGGACCGAACACACTGCGGCTGCCCGCGAGCATCCAGACCTCGCCCTCCAGCCCGCGGTTCCAATTCCCCTCCGCAAGCCGCACTGCCAGCACGCGATTGAACAGCTCGGACCGCGCCGCCGATATCAGGATCGAGCGCTGTTCGCGCCTCACGCGTCGCCCGGCGAACATCGCCAGCGCCGCCGCCACGTTGCCGCCGTCGCGACCGAAGCGCTGCTCGCCGAACCAGTTGGGCAGACCATGCGCGGCGACTTCGCGCAGGCGCGCCTCGACGGCATCGGCGTCGCCGCCGACCTCGCGCAGTACGAGTTCGAATCGGTTGCCGGCCAGCGCGCCGCGCGGCAGTTTCCGCGAGTGCCATGTCGAATCGACGACCTTGAAATCATCGTTCGCCAACGCACCCAGGTCGGGGGCCACCTTGCGCGGCAGGTGCACGCTGAAGCGCTGCCGGGTTACGGCGTGCCGATCCTTGAGGCCTGCGTAGCCCACGCCCATCTCGGCGATCCCGGCCCACGCGGCGATGCGCTTTGCGGCGAACGCCGTGTTCATGCCCCGCTTCTCGACGGTCAGCAGCAGATGCTCGCCTTCACCGGACGGCTCGAAACCCGGTAGCTCCTCGACGAAGAAATCCTCCGGTGCGCTGCGGATACGTGCCGACAGCACCGGCACGCCGAATGCGCGGGGCAACGCCTCGCTCACGCCCGCACCAGCAGTACCACGGCCTGCGCCGCAATGCCTTCGCCGCGCCCGGTGAAGCCGAGCGTCTCCGTGGTGGTGGCCTTGATGCTCACCGCATCGACTTCGATGCCGAGCGCAGCTGCAATCTGCTCGCACATCGCCCATGCATGCGGCCCCACTTTCGGCCGCTCGCAGATGACGGTGATGTCCGTGTTGCCGACTCGCCAACCCCGTTCGCGCAGCAGTTGCTCGCAGTGATGCACGAACATGATGCTGTCGGCGCCTCTCCAGCGCTCGTCGGACGGCGGGAAATGCCTGCCGATGTCGCCCAGCGCCAGTGCGCCCAGCATGGCGTCGCACAGCGCATGCAGCACGACATCGCCGTCGCTGTGCGCCAGCACCCCATGATCGTGCGGAACGCGGACGCCGCCGAGCATGATGTGGTCGCCGTCGCCGAAGGCGTGCACGTCGAAACCCTGGCCGATGCGGATGTTCAATGAGTCGGACATTCTTCCTTCTTCCATGGTCGCGTCAGTCGCTCCGCTGCGCGCGCTCATAGGCGAACCGCGCCAGATCCGCCGGCGTGGTGATCTTGAAATTGCTTTCGGAGCCTTCCACCAGCAAGGGGCGCTGCCCCTGAAGCTCCATCGCCATCGCTTCGTCCGTGACTTCGACGCCCGCCGCCATCGCGGCCTCGAGTGCCCGTGTCAGCTGCAGGCGACGGAACAGTTGCGGAGTGAAGGCGCGCCACAGCCGCTGGCGCGGCTCGGTGCCGTCGATGCCGCCATCGTCTCCTGCGCGCTTCAAGGTGTCGCGCACCGGAGCGGCGAGAATCGCACCCACCGGATCGTTGCGTCCCCGTTCGAGCAGTTGCGACAGATCGGCCAGCGCCAGGTTGGGACGCGCGGCGTCGTGCACCAGCACGAAGTCGTCCGCGCGCACGTCGTCAGGCAGCGCGCGCAAGCCCGCCAGCACGGACGCGGCACGGCTCGCACCACCGACGCAGGCATGCACCGGCTTGCCGGAGAACTCCGTCCAGCGCGGCCAGTCGGGATCGTTCTCCGACACCGGCACCACCGCGCCCTCCACCGCCTCGTGCGCGAACAGCGCGGTCAGCGTGTGCGCGATCAACGGCGCGCCGTCCACCACGAGATACTGTTTGGGAAGCTCGGCACCGAAGCGGGTGCCGCGTCCGGCCGCAGGCACGACGGCCCAGATGCGGGCCATCAGGGCGCAGGTTCCGCGTCGACGCCGTCGCCCGTGACAGGCGGTGGCGGAACCGACTCCACCACGCGGTAGAACTTCTCGCCCGGCTTGATCATGCCCAGCTCACTGCGCGCACGCTCCTCGACCGCCGATTCGCCGGACTTGAGGTCCTCGACTTCGGCAGCCAGGGCGTCGTTGCGCTCCTGCAGGCCAGCGTTCTCGCGCTTTTGCACCTCGACCTGCTGCTCCAGCGCAACGACCTGGCCCGAACTGCCGACGCCGAACCAGAACTTGTACTGCAGCCATCCCAGCAGCAGTACAAGCACGAGCAGGAGCCAGGGCGCCTTGCGCATGGATTACTGCTTCAGCGACACGAAGGCGTTGCGACCGGCGTAGCGCGCCTTGGCACCCAGCGCCTCTTCGATGCGCAGCAGTTGGTTGTACTTGGCCACGCGATCGCTGCGGCACAGCGAACCGGTCTTGATCTGCGTGGCCGTGGTGGCCACCGCAATGTCGGCGATGGTGGTGTCTTCGGTCTCGCCCGAACGGTGCGACACGACGGCCGCGTAGTTCGCGTGATGGGCCATCGCGATGGCTTCCAGCGTCTCGGTCAACGTGCCGATCTGGTTGACCTTGATCAGGATGGCATTGGCAGTACCGGACTCGATGCCTTCCTTGAAGATTTTCGGATTGGTGACGAACAGGTCGTCACCGACCAGCTGCACCTTGCTGCCGATGCGGTCGGTGAGCAGCTTCCAGCCCGCCCAGTCGTCCTCGGCCAGACCGTCCTCGATGGTGATGATCGGATACTGCGCAGCCCAGTCGGCCAGGAAGTCGACGAACTGCTCGCTGGTCAGGCGCTTGTTCTCGCCGACCAGGTGGTACTTGCCGTTGTCGAAGAACTCGCTGGACGCGACGTCCAACCCCAGCAGCACGTCATCGCCAGCGGTGTAGCCGGCCTTGCCGATCGCTTCCAGGATGGTATCCAGCGCTTCCACATTGCTGCGGAAGTCGGGGGCGAAGCCGCCCTCGTCGCCGACTGCGGTGCTCAGGCCGTGGCCCTTCAGCACCGACTTCAGCGAGTGGAAGATCTCGGTGCCGGCGCGCAGCGACTCGGCGAACGAGTCGAAGCCGACCGGCAGCACCATGAACTCCTGGAAGTCCACGTTGTTGTCAGCATGTGCGCCACCGTTGATGATGTTCATCATCGGCACCGGCAAGGTGACGTCGTTGCCGTTGGCCAGGTACTTCCACAGTGGAAGCTTCTTCGACGCGGCCACCGCATGGGCGTTCGCCATCGACACGCCGAGTAGCGCGTTGGCGCCCAGCCGGCCCTTGTTTTCGGTGCCATCGATGTCGATCAGGCGGCGGTCGAGGCCTTCCTGGTCGATGGCATCGAAGCCTTTCAGTGCGGTCGCGATCGTCGTGTTGACGTTTTCCACCGCCTTGCGCACGCCCTTGCCCAGGTAGCGGGTCTTGTCGCCGTCGCGCAGTTCAACGGCTTCCTTGGTGCCGGTCGAGGCGCCCGACGGCACCATGGCGCGACCGAAGGAACCGTCTTCCAGCGTGACCTCGGCTTCGAGGGTCGGATTGCCGCGGGAATCGAGGATTTCGCGGGCGTGGATCTTGGCGATGTTGGTCATGGGGTTGATTGGACAGTCGAAGGTTGGGGTTTAAGAGCGATCTGAAGTTCTGCCATCAATTGGCGATGTGGCTCGACATACTCGTAGTACTCCTGCGTCCCCGTCGGAATGCCGTCTACCTCGGGAATGCCGAATCTGGTGCGCTGTAAGTCTACAAAGAAAAGCACTTGTGATCCGACTTGGAGAAAGGCACCACAATTGCTCGTGCTTGTAACTACCACTCCGCTCTTCGGCGGGCTTCCCTTCAGCACCTTGTTCAGCCGGTAAGTCGCAACCACCTGATTGGCTTTGGGATTGCTGGCACTCCGCGGCAGCAGTTCTGCCTTGACGACCTGCGCGATGAATATCTGCTCAGAACGCTCAACGGCCCCTTCAACGCTCATATCGCGATTTGGCGTGGGCGAACACGCGAGAGCATGACCGGCTGCCGTCAGCGAAGCCAGCCCGATTGCATTCGCAATCGAGCGGCAACTCAAACGGTAGACTCCAGGAACCCGTTCTTCTTGGTAATCGCATCCAGCGCCAGCAGCGTTTCCAGCAGCGCTTCCATCTTGTCCAGCGGCCAGGCGTTGGGGCCATCGGACAGCGCCTTGGCGGGATCCGGATGCGTCTCGGCGAACAGACCGGCGACGCCGACCGCGACGGCCGCACGCGCCAGCACCGGCACGAACTCGCGCTGGCCGCCCGAACTGCTGCCCTGCCCGCCCGGCAACTGCACCGAATGCGTCGCATCGAACACGACCGGGCAGCCGGTATCGCGCATCACGCTCAGCGAGCGCATGTCGCTGACCAGGTTGTTGTAACCGAACGATGCACCGCGCTCGCAGACCATGATGTCCTGGTTGCCGGTGGACTTGGCCTTGTCGACGACCGGCTTCATGTCCCACGGCGACAGGAACTGACCCTTCTTGATGTTGACCGGCCTGCCGGCCGAGCAGACCTTCCTGATGAAGTCGGTCTGGCGTACCAGGAACGCGGGCGTCTGCAACACGTCGACGACGGCGGCGACTTCATCCATCGGCGTGTATTCGTGCACGTCGGTCAGTACCGGCACGCCGACCTGCTTCTTCACCGCGTCGAGCACCTTCAGGCCTTCTTCCATGCCCGGGCCGCGGAAGCTGGTGCCGGACGTGCGGTTGGCCTTGTCGAAGCTGGACTTGAAGATGAAGTTCATCCCCAGCCTGCCGGTGATTTCCTTGAGGCGGCCGGCGACGTCGATCTGCAACTGCATCGACTCGATCACGCAGGGACCGGCGATCAGGAACAGGGGCTGGTCCAGGCCGACGTCGAATCCACAGAGCTTCATTCAAACACCTCTCTTTTGAGCCCCTCTCCCCTCGGGAGAGGGGTTGGGGTGAGGGTACGGCGGAATCAGGAAGGCTGGAACATCTGGAACTCCGCCTTACCCTCATCCGCCCCTTCAGGGCACCTTCTCCCGGCGGGAGAAGGAAACAGCATTCAGGCCCGCGCTTCCTTCAACAGCTTGCCGCCTGCCTTCTTCTCGCGCGCGGCGCGGATGAAGCCGACGAACAGCGGATGCCCGTCGCGTGGCGTGGACAGGAATTCCGGATGCGCCTGGCAGGCCAGGAACCACGGATGCACGGTACGCGGCAGCTCCACCATTTCCACCAGCAGGTCGTCCATCGACTTGGCGGCGATCACCAGGCCGGCGTCCTCCAGTTGCGTGCGGTAGCGGTTGTTGAATTCGTAGCGGTGGCGATGGCGCTCGGCCACCACATCCTTGCCGTAGAGGTCGCGCGCCAGTGTGCCTGGCTTGAGGCGCTGCTCCTGCAGGCCAAGGCGCATGGTGCCTCCCAGGTCGGAGCGCTCGTCGCGCTTCTCGACATCGCCCGCGGCGGTGCGCCACTCGGTGATGAGGCCGATCACCGGGTGCGGCGACTGCTTGTCGTTCTCGGTGCTGTTGGCGTCGGCCATGCCGGCGACATGGCGCGCATAGTCGACGACCGCCGCCTGCATGCCGTAGCAGATGCCGAAGTACGGCACCTTCTGCTCACGCGCGAAACGCGAAGTCAGCACCTTGCCCTCGAAACCGCGATCCCCGAAGCCGCCCGGCACCAGGATGCCGTCGACCCCCTGCAGCAGGGCCATGTCGGTGCCTTCCAGTTCCTGCGCCTCGATCCACTTCAGGTTGACGCGCGTGCGCTGGCGCAGGCCGCCGTGCTTGAGCGCCTCACCGACCGACTTGTACGCATCCTGGTGGTCGACGTACTTGCCGACGACGGCGATGGTCACTTCGTCCAACGGATTGAGCGTCGCATCGACCGCGGCCTCCCATTCGGACAGGTCGGCGGCACGGGTGTTCTCGATGCGGAACTGACGCAGCACGATCTCGTCCAGCCCCTGGCCGTGCAGGCCCATCGGGATGCGATACAGCACGTCGACGTCCGGCACGCTGATGACCGCGCGCTCTGGCACGTTGGTGAACAGCGAAATCTTGCGGCGCTCGGAATCCGGGATCGGCTGCTCGGAGCGGCACAGCAGCACGTCGGGCTGGATACCGATCGAGCGCAGCTCCTTCACCGAATGCTGCGTGGGCTTGGTCTTCAGCTCACCCGCGGCGGCGACGTACGGCACCAGCGTCAAGTGCATGAACAGCGCCTTCTCCGGACCGCGCTCGGTGCGGATCTGGCGGATGGCTTCCAGGAACGGCAGCGATTCGATGTCGCCGACGGTGCCGCCGATCTCCACCAGCGCCACGTCGAAACCCTCGGTGGCCTCGTCGATGCAGCGGCGGATCTCGTCGGTGATGTGCGGGATGACCTGTACGGTCGCACCGAGGTAGTCGCCGCGGCGCTCCTTGCGGATCACGTTCTCGTAGATCCGGCCGGTGGTGACCGAGTTCTTGCGGCTCAGGCGCGTGCGCACGAAGCGCTCGTAATGGCCCAGATCCAGGTCGGTCTCGGCGCCGTCGTCGGTGACGTACACCTCACCGTGCTGGAACGGGCTCATGGTGCCCGGGTCGACGTTGATGTAGGGGTCCAGCTTCATCATCGTGACCGTCAGGCCACGTGCTTCGAGAATGGACGCAAGCGAAGCGGCGGCGATGCCCTTGCCTAGCGAGGACACAACGCCGCCGGTAACGAAAATCAGGGGAGTCATGGGCGGGGCTCCGGAAAGCCATAGTCTACAGGCAACGCGTGTCGCCCGGAAGCGCGACACCCCGCCGAAGCGGGGTGTCAGTGAGTCGACTGCGCGCCTGAAACCCTTGTGCGGCAAGGGTTACGGCATAACGACGATGATCAGGGCTTGCGCTCTTCGTCTTCCTCGCCGGCCTTCTTCTGCTGGCCTTCGGCGGCCTTGCGCTGCTTGGCGGCGGCTTCGTTGGCGGCGCGGCGGCGAGCCTTCGCCTCGGGATCGGACGGATCACTGGTCTGGGACTGGTCCTGCTTCGGCTTGTCGGCCTCCGTACCGGTACGGGACTGGGCAAACGCCTGGACCGCGAACAGCGCGCCGATGGCGGCGGCGGACAGCAGCAACAGGTTGCGGGACTTCATGGCAATGCTCCTCGTGGATGGCGGGAATCTGGGGGCGCCGGATGGCGTTCCCAAGGGCATCCATGTCCACGGCGCAAGCCTAGCGCCCGCTGCCCGGCCCTCGACTGAACATGGAAAAAAAGCCGTGCTGGCCGCACACTGCCGCCCGGTCCGAAAGGCCGGACAGGACACCCGGCGCGTCGCGCGCCCTGCGACGGCCCCGTGGCCGACTGTTCCCGCCCTTCGTCATCCCGCGGCGCCCCGGGCGCTGCGCCGTATCGAGAACCTGAAGACCCATGAGCAGTCGTTACAACGCCGCCGACATCGAAGTCCTTTCCGGCCTTGACCCGGTCAAGCGCCGGCCGGGCATGTATACCGACACCGCGCGTCCCAACCACCTGGCGCAGGAAGTCATCGACAACGCCGTGGACGAGGCGCTGGCCGGCCACGCCGGCAGCATCGAGGTCACCCTGTACAAGGACGGCAGCTGCGAAGTCAGCGACGATGGCCGCGGCATGCCGGTCGATATCCACCCGGAGGAGAAGATCCCGGGCGTGGAACTGATCCTCACGCGCCTGCATGCGGGCGGCAAGTTCAGCAACAAGAACTACACCTTCTCCGGCGGCCTGCACGGCGTGGGCGTCAGCGTGGTGAACGCGCTGTCCACGCTGGTGGAAGTGCACATCAAGCGCGAAGGCAGCGAACACCGCATCACCTTCCGCAATGGCGACCGCGCCTCCCCGCTGGAAGTGGTCGGCAGCGTCGGCAAGAAGAACACCGGCACCCGCGTGCGGTTCTGGGCCGATCCGAAGTACTTCGATACGCCCAAGTTCAACGTGCGCGCACTCAAGCATCTGCTGCGCGCCAAGGCCGTGCTGTGCCCGGGCCTGAACGTCACCCTGTTCGACGAAGCCACCGGCGAGCGCGACAGCTGGCACTACGAGGACGGCCTGCGCGACTACCTGCGCGGCGAGATGGCCGGCCGCGAGCTGTTGCCGCCAGAGCTGTTCGTCGGCCAGCTGAAGAAGGACAGTGAAATCGTCGACTGGGCGGTCGCGTGGGTGCCCGAGGGCGAGATCGTCCAGGAGAGCTACGTCAACCTGATCCCGACCGCGCAGCACGGCACCCACGTCAATGGCCTGCGCAGCGGCCTGACCGATGCGTTGCGCGAGTTCTGCGATTTCCGCAACCTGCTGCCGCGTGGCGTGAAGCTGGCGCCGGAAGACGTGTGGGACCGCGTGACGTTCGTGCTGTCGCTGAAGATGACCGACCCGCAGTTCAGCGGCCAGACCAAGGAACGCCTGTCCTCGCGCCAGGCCGCCGGCTTCATCGAAGGCGCCGCGCACGATGCCTTCAGCCTGTGGCTGAACCAGCACGTCGACCTGGGCGAGAAGATCGCGCAGATCGCCATCGAACGCGCCAGCGCACGCCTGAAGACCGAGAAGCAGGTCGTCCGCAAGAAGGTCACCCAGGGTCCCGCCCTGCCCGGCAAGCTGGCCGACTGCATCAGCCAGGACCTCTCGCGCACCGAACTGTTCCTGGTGGAAGGCGACTCGGCCGGTGGCAGCGCCAAGCAGGCGCGCGACAAGGATTTCCAGGCGATCCTGCCGCTGCGCGGCAAGATCCTCAACACCTGGGAAGTCGCCAGCACCTCGGTGCTTGCTTCCGACGAAGTGCACAACCTCGCCATCGCCATCGGCTGCGATCCGGGCAAGGACGACATCAGCGGACTGCGCTACGGCAAGGTCGTCATCCTCGCCGATGCGGACTCCGACGGCCTGCACATCGCCACGTTGTTGACCGCCCTCTTCCTGCGCCACTTCCCGGCGCTGGTGAATGCGGGCCACGTGTTCGTCGCGATGCCGCCGCTGTTTCGCGTGGACGTGGGCAAGCAGGTGTTCTACGCGCTGGACGAAGAAGAAAAGCGGCTGCTGCTGGAGAAGATCGAACGCGAGAAGATCCGCGGCCAGGTCAACGTCACGCGCTTCAAGGGCCTGGGTGAAATGAACCCGTCGCAGTTGCGCGAGTCCACCATCCATCCGGATACGCGTCGCCTGGTGCAGCTGACCGTGGACGACGAACCGCAGACGCATGGCCTGATGGACATGCTGCTGGCGAAGAAGCGTGCATCGGACCGCAAGTCGTGGCTGGAGACGAAGGGCGACCTGGCTTCTCTGGAAGCCTGATTGCGGAAGTTCATAGCTTGGGGCCGTTGCGACGGCCTCGCCATGACAGGTTCGGATCTATCGCGGGGCGCGGTTGAACGGGGCGTTCACTTCCCCGATGCGATAACCGGCGCATGGCAACGGATCGTGACGCCCACCCCTACACCTTCGGCATCGAGGAAGAGTATTTCCTCGTGCGCCGGAATGGCCGCCGGCTGCGGCACATGCCGCGCCGCTTCTTCGATGGTTGCCGCGCTGCGCTGGGTGAGCGATTCGGTAGCGAGATGCTGCAGACCCAGGTGGAAGTGCAGACAGGAATCCACGACGACGCGCGCGCTGCGGAAACCGAACTGGTCGCATTGCGCCGCATCGTCGGCGGCATCGCGGGCGAACACGGCCTGGGGATCCTCGCGGCCGGCACCCATCCGACGGCGCACTGGCGCGGCCAGCGCAGCACCGACAAGCCGCACTACGACCGGGTGATGGACGAGTTGCGGATGCTCGGGCACCGCAACCTGCTGTGCGGCCTGCACGTGCATGTGCAACCGGCGGATCCGGAGCAGCGCGTCTGCCTCATGGCGCGGATGCAGCCTTTTCTCCCGCTCTTGCTTGCGCTGAGCACGTCATCGCCGTTCTGGATGGGGCACGACACGGGGTTGATGGGGTACCGGCAAACCGCGTACCAGGAAATTCCGCGCACCGGCCTGCCCCCGCTGTTCCGCGACCAGGCGGAATACGACCAGTACGTGCAGCGCATGATCGACGGCCGCGCGATCCAGGATGCGCGTTTCCTGTGGTGGGCGTTGCGACCGTCCCTCGCCTTTCCCACGCTGGAACTGCGCGTGACCGATGCATGCACCGATCCACGCGATGCCCTCGCCATCGCCCAGTTGTTCCGCTGCCTCGTCCGGCACCTGGAGCGCCGCCCATCGCTGCATGCCGGCCTGAACGCCGGCGATCAGGCGGTGATCGCGGAAAACCTGTGGCGCGCGCAGCGCCACGGATTCGATGCCGGCCTGATCGACCTCGGCAGCCGGCGCCTGGTGTCGGTGCGCGAGATGCTGGAGAGCACGGTGCAGGCGCTGGAGGACGGCATCCGGCACTTCGATGGCATGACGCAGATCGAACACGTGTGGCGCATCCTCGAGGAAGGCACCAGTGCGCACCGGCAATTGCAGCGGTTCCGCGATCGCAGGCTGGCCGGCGACACCCATGCGGACGCGCTCGCGCACGTGGTGCAATGGCTCGCCGACGCGAGCGTGCCCGCCTAGCTGCTCAACGCGATGCGGTCTTCTGCTGCGAGACCACGAACACGCCGGCCATCACCAGCACCGTGCCTGCGACCTGCCACGGCCCCATCGGCTCGCCCAGCAACACCAGGCTGAGCACGATGGTCGATACCGGACCGATCATGCCGACCTGCGCCGCCAGCGCCGACCCGATGCGCGCCACCGCCATCATCACCGCAAGCACGGGCAGCACCGTGCATACCGTGCCGTTGACCAGCGACAGCGCATAGACCTCCCACGGCAGCACCATCGCCTGCATCGGCCGCAATGCGACGAACTGCAGCAGGCACAGCACACTGGCCACGCTGCTGGCGTACGCGGTCAGCCTCGCCGCACCGACGCGTACGACCAGTTCACCGCTGCCCACCAGGTACAACGCGTAGGCCAGTGCACTGCCGAACACCAGGGCGCCGCCCAGCATGATATCGCCGTCGCCCGCATGCAGGTCGTGCCCGAAGGCCAGCGCCACGCCGGCGTAGCTGACCAGCAGTGCGACCAGCTGACGACGCGAGATCCGCTTGCCGAACGCCAGCCAGCCGATCAACGCCACCAGGGTCGGGGTGAGATAGAGGATCAGCCGCTCCAGCGTGGCGGTGATGTACACCAGACCAGCGAAATCCAGGAAGCTCGCCAGGTAGTAGCCGAGGAAGCCCAGCAACAGGACCCGCCATCTGTCCGCCGCTGACAGCGGCGCGCTGCGCCGTGCCGCCCATGCGCCCATCACCAGGAAGAACGGAAACGCCACCAGCATGCGCAACGCCAGCAACGTCACCGCATCCGCGCCGTAGCGGTAGCCCAGCTTGACGATGATCGCCTTGCCGGAGAACGCGATGGCACCGAAGGCCGCCAGCACCAGGCCGGACCGGCTCGCCACGCCAAGCGCGGGCCGCGCATGCGGCGCTTCCAGCGCTTCGGCCGGCGCGACGTCGAGCGGCTGCGCCAGTTCGTCTTCCGCCTTCGCCTGTGTCATCGCGCCCGACTCACGCCAGCGTGCGTTCCAGCAGGCGACGGATCAGGGCCTGCGTCCGCGCCGCGCGCTCCGGCAGATAGGCGAACGTGTCTTCGTCCATGTAGTTCAGCTGCGCCAGTTCGAGCTGCACGGTCTGGATGCCGCGGGCGACGTCGGCGTAGTGGCGGGTGATGTAACCGCCGCGGAAACGCCCGTTGACGACGAAGCTGAAATCCGATTGCATCGCCAGTTCGGTTTCCAGCGCCAGCTGCAGGGCGGGCGAGCAACTCGTGCCGCCGGCCGTGCCCAGGTTGAAATCCGGCAGGCGGCCGTCGAACAGGAACGGCACCACGCTGCGGATGGAGTGGCCTTCCCACAGCACCACGCGGCCATGCGCATCGCGAATGCGCGCAAGTTCCTGCTGCAATGCGTGGTGATAGGGCCGCCAGTAGCGCTCGACGCGTACCGCGATGTCATCCGGCGTCGGCGCCTGGCCTGGCAGGTACACGGGGTCGCCGCTGAAGCGCACGACCGGGCACAGGCCGGTGGTGTTCTGGCCGGGATACAGCGAGACATCGTCCTCGGGCCGGTTGAGGTCGACGACATAGCGCGAGTACGCCGGCGCGATGATCGAGGCGCCCAGTCCGCGGGCGAATGCATACAGTTCGGCGACATGCCAATCGGTATCGGGCACACGGCGCGCTTCGGGTGTCAGGCGCGCGGCGATGTCATCGGGGAGCGCGGTGCCGTTGTGTGGCAGGCTGATGAACAGCGGCGCGGTGCCGCGGTGCAGGGTGAAGGTGTCCATGCGCCATTGTATCGCCGCGCGCGGCGGGCACCGCTCAGCGCATCAGCACCACTTCCTCGGCACTGGTCGGGTGGAGCGCCACCGTGTCGTGCAGGTCGGCCAGGGTGATGCCCTTCTTCAGCGCCACCGCGAAGCCCTGCAGCATCTCGTCCACGCCTTCGCCCAGCAGGTGCAGGCCGACCACGCGCTTGTCCTCGCCCACCAGCACCAGCTTGAACAGGCTGCGCTGCGGTGTGTCGGCCAGTGCATGCAGCATCGGACGGAAACGGGCGGTCAGCACCGTCACCGCGTCGCCATGCCGCTCGCGCGCCTCGGCTTCCGTCAGGCCCACCCGCCCCACCGGCGGATGCGAGAACACCACGGTCGGGATCTGCGTGTAATCCAGCCGTGCGTCCGCCTGTCCGCCGAACAGGCGATCCATCAGTCGCCGCGCCGCCGCGATCGCGACCGGCGTCAACGCCGCCTGCCCGGTGACGTCGCCCACGGCATGGATGCCGGCAACGCGCGTGTCCTGCCGTTCGTCCACCTGCACGAATCCCTTGGCATCGAGCGTCACGCCGGCCGATTCCAGCCCCATGTCGCGCGTCGTCGCACGACGCCCCGTGGCGAAGATCACCCCGTCGAACCGCTCCGTGCGCGACCCGTCTTCGGCCAGCAGCACCACACCCTCACGGGGTGCGCGCTCCAGCGCCGCCACCGCATGGCCGAACTGCACGCGCACGCCGTGCTGGCGCATGTCCGCAGCGAGTTCGTCGGTGATCTGGGTGTCGAACCCGTCGAGCAGCCGCTGGCCACGCACGAACATCTCCACCTGGCTGCCGAGCGCCTGCAGCACGCCGGCCAGTTCCACGGCGACATAGCCGCCGCCGATGATGGCGACGCGCCCGGGGGCGGCGCACAGGTTGAAGAAATCATCCGAGACCTTGCCCAGTGCCGCACCCGGGATGGCAGGACGCACCGGATGGCCGCCTGTCGCGATCAGCAGATGTTCCGCACCGAGCCGCACGCCGTCCGCATTGACCACGGTGTTCGCATCCAGCAGGCGGCCGCGGCAGGGCATCAGTACCACACCGCTTTCGTCCAGCCGCTTCAGGTAACTGGCATGGATGCCGGCGATGTAGCGCTGGCGATGGACGATGAATTCCTTCCAGTCCAGCGTCGGCGGCACGGTGTCGAAGCCGAGCGACGACGCGAGCGCGATCTTCTGCGACAGCTCCGCTACCAGCCACATCGCCTTCTTCGGCACGCAACCGACGTTGACGCAGGTGCCACCGAGTTCCTTCGGCTCGAGCAGTGCCACCCTGGCGCCGTGCGAGGCCGCGCGGAAAGCGCCGGCCAGGCCACCGGAGCCGCCGCCGATCACGATCAGGTCGAAGGCCTGGGGTTTCATGCGAATCGCTCCGGTCGGTAAGGCGAAGGGTCGAAGGCCGGCGTGCGGCCCGTCATCAGGTCGGCCATCAACTGCCCCGTTGCGGCGCTCATGCTGATGCCCAGCATGCCGTGGCCGGCCGCCATCCAGACGCGCTCGTATCCCGGCGCGCGTCCCAGCAGCGGCAGGTCGTCCCAGGTCATCGGTCGCCAGCCGCACCAGCGTTCATGCACTTCGTTGCCGACCGGTTCGCGCAGGAACTCGCGCGCACCCCGCTCCAGCGCAGACAGCCGCGTCGTGTTGAGCGTGTCGTCGTGACCGGAGAACTCCATCGTGCTGCCGAGGCGGAAGCCGCTGTCCCACACGGTCACGCAGACCGACCGATCCTTCAGCACCATCGGATGGCGCGGCACGAGCGACGGGCGCGAATAGGTGATCGAGTAGCCCTTGCCTGGCTGGATCGGCGCCTTCAGCCCCAGCGTGCGTGCGAACGCGGGCGTCCACGCGCCAAGCGCGATCACCGCGTCGCGTCCGTCGCGCGCGCCCTGCGATGTCGTCAGGCGCACGCCCTCCGCCATCGTTTCCAGCCGATCCACGCGGCAATGCTCCTCGATGATGCCGCCCCGCTCGCGCACCACGCGCGCCAGTTCCGCCGCATAGCGGTCGGGACGCAAGCGCCCATCGCCGGGGAAGCGGATCGCGCCGCTGACGCCCGGCAGCATGGCCGGCTCCTCGCGGGCATAGGCGGCGCCATCGAACAGGCGGGTTTCGATGCCGAAATCCGCGAGCACGGCGGCTTCATCCACGTACTGCTGGAACCTGCGGGGGTCGCGGAAGACGTAGTCGAGCCCCTCCTCTTCGAATTCGCACTGCAGGCGATAACGGCCTACCCAGTCGGCCAGCCGCACTCGCGCATCGTTGAGCAGTGCGGCACGGGACTGCGTGCTCCGGCGCCAGTCGCGTACGTTGCAGCGCGCGGCGAAGCGCAGCAGCCAATGCCACAGGGCGGGATCGACGCGCGGCTTGAGGTAGAGCGGTGCGTCCGGAGTGAACATCCAGCGCAGTGCCTGCGCCACCACGCCGGGTGCTGCCAGCGGCGGCGCGTGGCTGGGCGTGATGGTGCCGCAGTTCCCGTGCGATGCGCCTCCACCGGCCGTGGCGGCGTCCATGATGCGCACGCCGCGACCGGCGTCGAGCAGGGCCACGGCGGTCGCCAGACCGATGGCACCACTGCCGATGATGAGGACGTCGTCGCGGGGGGGATTCACCCCCCCAGTCTAGTCGCAATCAGCCGGCACGAATCTTCAGCGGCTGCCGTTTCAGGTACGTCGCCGACCGCCACAGCCACTCCATCGGGCCGAACCGGAACCGCGACAGCCACAGATGGCTCACCAGCACCTGGAGAGCGAACAGCGCCAGTCCGAACACCGGCTGCCAGGCGCGCGGCAATTGCTCGAAGTACCCCAGGCCATAGCCATAGAACATCCAGGTGCACACCAGCGACTGCATCAGGTAATTGGTCAGCGCCATGCGGCCGGCGGGTGCCAGCGCCGACAGCGGCCGCCGCCACCATGGAGCGCCGAGCGCACGCACCACCCAGGCCACGTAGCCCAGGCACATCAGCAGGTTCGCCAGCATCTGCAATGCGAACGCAGTGGAGATGCGCAGGTCGAACGTGGCGAAATCCATCGTCGGCTCAAGCGCCACCGAACCGAGCATCGCCAGCACGCCGATCGGCAACGCGATCCAGCGCAGTACCGCGTAGAGCCTCGGGAACTCGCGTGGTCGCGCCATGGCGCCGCTGCGCACGAACCAGGCGCCCAGCAGGAACATGCCGAACACGATGAAACCGAACATCGTGAGGTTGCTGAGCGCCATGCCGGTGCTCTTCAGGCGCTGCCAGGTGGCCTCGGCATAGGTGCCGCTGCCGTAGGCGGTCCGTTCGCTTTCGATGAGCACCTGCATCTGCTTGCCGATCTCGCCCATGGCCTTGTCCCAGCCCTCGGTGCCGCCCAGCACCGAACCCATGGCGCCCATCAGATACATGAAGCCGACCGGCATCGCGTACGTGACCAGCCCCAGCGGGACCAGCCAGCGGGTCGGCAGCGGACGGAAGGCAAGCAGCAGGAACGAGCACAGCGCGTACATCATCAGGATGTCGCCGGCCCAGATGAAGATCGCGTGGACCATGCCGAAGGCCAGCAGCACCAGGCTGCGCCGCCAGTACACGCCGGCGAACGGCCGGCCCGCCTGCTCGGCGCGCTGCGACATCACCGCGAAGCCCATGCCGAACAGCAGCGAGAACAACGTGTAGAACTTGCCCTGCACCAGGATGTAGATCAGCAGGTCGACGGTGCGGTCCATCCCGGAGAGCGCAGGATCGAGGCCGCTGCCGGACGCCATCACCGGCCCCACGAAGCCTTCCAGGTTCATCAGCAGGATGCCCAGCAGCGCGAAGCCGCGCAGGACATCCATCGCTTCGATGCGTTCAGCCACCTCGATCGGTGCCAGGTTCTCCGTGATCGTTGCCGTCATTCCCTTCCCCTTGTTGGTCGCATCGATTAGACCATGCGCCGCGCGGCATCCGGCTCGCAAAAAGAAACGGCCCGCTTGCGCGGGCCGCCGGATCACGCGATATCGCGCGACTCAGTGGTGATGACCACCGTCGCCGTGCACGTGACCGTGCTCGAGTTCCTCGGCACTGGCTTCGCGCACGTCCACGATCTCCACGTCGAAGTGCAGGTCCTTGCCGGCCATCGGATGGTTGAGGTCCACGTCGACGACGCTCATGCCGACCTTCTGGATGGTCACCGCGCGCGGACCGAAGTTGGTCTGCAGCACGACCTGCTGGCCCGGCACCAGGCGCTGGTTGCCGAAGTGCTTCTTGGGTACGCGCTGGCTCAGGCCGTCGCGGCGCTCGCCGTAGGCATCGGCCGCCGCCACCTCCACGCCGAAGCTCTCGCCGGCTTCGCGGTCCTGCAGGGCGTTCTCGAGGCCGGGGATGATGTTGCCGTGGCCGACCAGGATCGCCAGCGGCTCACGGTCCTTCGAGCTTTCGATCGGCTCCTGGCCGGCTTCGGACACGGTGTAGTGGAAACGGACGACGCTGTCTTTTGCGATTTTCATGCGGGACTCTGGACGGGGCCTGCCGGCCGGCAGGACGGGAGCGGCTTGTCGGCCGCAAGGGAATGCGGCGAAGATGCGCCGCGATGAAGGCCCGACATTATCCCGGCTTGCCCCTGCCCGCGCCACTTCGATGGCCGGCCGTGCTGCTGCTCTGCACCGGCCTGCTCGCGCTCGCAGGCTGCGGCGGCTCCGCACCGCAGTCCCGCTCGCCGCCGCCCCCGCCTTCCGCCCAGCGCGCGTGGCCGGCGGTGCAGGCCGACGACCCGGCGGCGGCCACGTCCGTCCTGATGCGCGCCATCGGCCTGGTCGGCACGCCGTACCGCTACGGCGGCAACACACCGGAATCCGGCTTCGACTGCAGCGGGCTGGTGACCTACGTCTACCGCGACATGCTGGACCTGCGGCTGCCGCGCACCTCGCGCGAACTGGCGCAGGTGCAGGGACCGAAGATCGAACCACGCCGCCTGGCACCGGCCGACCTGGTGTTTTTCGGCAGCAAGGGCAATGTCACCCACGTCGGCATCTACGTGGGCGAAGGCCGGTTCGTCCACGCTCCCAGCACGGGAGGCACGGTCCGCCTGGACCATCTGGACGGCCCTTATTGGCGGGATCACTACAGCGGCGCGAAACGCGTCCTTCGTTAGGATTCGGTCAAGTCTGTGACGTGGAACGTTCACGCTTAACGAATAAATAACGATTTATGAACCAAATCAGGCCACTCAGCCGGCATTATCGCCCCTGACTTGTTAAACCCTCTCCGCGCGTGACGACCGACGACCTGCCGACAGGCCAGCCAGCCGCCACCCACCGCCTGCCGCGGAGGGTTTCCCGACTTCTCGTCGCCCTTGGCCTGTGCGCCACGGCATCCGTGGTGCAGGCACAGACTGCAGCCGCCGATGTCGACGCGGCGTCAACTCCCGCATCCGCCGACGTGGTGATCCAGGCCGCACCGCCCACCAAGTCCGTCACTGCCAGCGTCAAGGAGCGCGCCGCCGAGGCCGCCACCGCCACGCTGTCCGCCCTGCTTCCGCGCCTGGCCGCCAGCGATACGCTGCCGCTGGTCGATCGCTCCGCCATGGTCGCGGGTGACATCAGCAAGCTGCTCGCCGCCTACGACCTGAGCAAGGAAGGCGTGGTCTCGCAGGAACAGCAGGGCGGCAAGGTCAACATCGTCCTGCAACGTGCGCTCGCCCTGATGGGTACGCCGTACCGCTGGGGCGGCACTTCGCCCGACAGCGGCTTCGACTGCAGCGGACTGGTCGGTTACGTCTTCCGCACGGCGCTGGGCATCGAACTGCCTCGCGTCTCCCGCGACATGGCCTCGAAAGCAGATGCCGAACTCGTCGGCGCGCGCGAGGAACTGCGCCAGGGCGACCTGGTGTTCTTCGGGCTGAAGGGCCGCATCAACCACGTCGGCATCTATGTCGGCGAAGGCCGCTTCCTGCATTCGCCAAGCAGCGGCAAGGACGTGCGCGTGGACAGTCTGATCACGGGTTACTGGGCCAACCGCTACCTGAGCGGCCGCCGCGTCGCGATGTAACGCGGTCGCCACGTTGTGCATCTGAAGAAGGCCGCCTCGTGCGGCCTTCCTGTTTTCCGCTTGCGGTGCGCCGCAACTTGCGTCTGGCAATGCGTTGCGGCGATGCTCCGGCGGACGCGCCGATCATCGCGCACCACCTGTCCGTTGCGCCGAAGGGGAGTCGTACGCGATGCAGGCTTCATTGCTCACCAATCTGCTGTTGCCGCTGGCCCTGGGCATCATCATGCTCGGCCTGGGGCTTGGGCTGACGCTCGAGGATTTCCGTCGTGTCGCACGCTATCCGCGGGCCGTGCTGATCGGGCTGGCGCTGCAGATACTCGTGCTGCCCTGGGTCGCGTTCGGGCTTGCGCTCGGTTTCGGCCTGCCTGCCGAACTCGCGGTCGGCCTGATGCTGCTGGCGGCCTCGCCCGGTGGCGCCACCGCCAACATCTACAGCCATCTCGCGCGCGGCGACGTGGCCTTGAACATCACGCTCACCGCGATCAACAGCCTGCTCTGCCTGCTGACGCTGCCGGTGATCCTCAACCTGTCGCTGGAATACTTCCTGGGCGCGGGCCAGTACGTGCCGCCGCCGACCAGGAAGGTGGTCGAGGTCGCCGCGATCATCCTGCTGCCCGTGGCCATCGGCATGCTGCTGCGCGCGAAGGCCGCCGGCTTCGCCGCACGCGCGGAGAAGCCGATCCGGCTCCTTTCCGTCCTGGTGCTCGCGCTGCTGGTGGTCGCGGCCGTGGCGCAGGAATGGAAAACGCTGACCACGTATTTCGCCATCGTCGGCCTGGCCTGCCTGCTGTTCAATCTCGCCAGCATGGGCGCCGGTTACGCCGCGCCGCTGGCGTTGCGCCTGCCGAAGAAGCAGGCCATCGCCATCGCCATGGAGATCGGCATCCACAACGGCACGCTGGCGATCTTCATCGCGCTCAACGTGCTGCAGAATCCCACCGTCTCGGTGCCGGCGGCGGTCTACAGCCTGTTGATGTTCATCACGGCAGCGCTGTTCGCGTGGTGGGTGTCGCGCGGTACGCGCGAGGCCAACGCCTAACCTTCCTCACCTGGTCCGCGCGCGACATACGCCATGCTGATGGACGCCGGCGCGGTCTCGGCGAAGCCGAACCGCGCGTACAGGTGTTTGGCCTCTCCATCCGCGATCAGCATGACGTAGGCCGACGCGGGCGCATTGGCACGCAGCCACGCGTCCAGTGCCGCCATGATGCGCTTGCCCAGTCCCGTGCCCTGATGGTCGCGACGCACCGCGATGTCGACGATGGCGAACACGGTGCCGTTGTCGCCGACCACCCGGCCCATGCCGATCACCTCGCCCGCCTTCACCAGGCTGACGCCGTACAGCGTGTTCGCCAGGCCGCGCTCGGCCGCTTCGAGCGACTTGGGCGACAGGCCGGTGTCCACGCGCAGGCGCCGATACGTGGGCGTGTCGGGAAACGATTCGACCAGTTGGATCACCCCCGCACTGCTCATGGCGTCGGTGAGGCCTCATCCGCGAGACCCACGTTGCTGGACGCCCGCTCGTAGACTTCCCGGTCCAGCAAACCGGTTTCCTTCGCTACCAGCACCGGCACCAGCATCTGGCCGGTGACGTTGGTCATCGTGCGCATCATGTCGAGGATGCGGTCGATCGCCACCAGCAGGCCGATGCCTTCCAGCGGCAGGTTGGCCGCGCTCAGCACCACCGTGACCATCACCGTCGCCGTGCCGGGCACGCCGGCGGTGCCGAAGCTGCCGAGTACCGAGGCCAGCAGGATCAGGAAATACTGGTTGACCGACAGGTCCAGGCCGAAATACTGCGCCACGAAGATCGAGGTCAGCGCCGGATAGATCGCCCCGCAACCGTCCATCTTGATGCTGGCGCCCAGCGGCACGGCGAACGCCGCGTAGTCCTTGTCCACGCCCAGGTTGTGGGTGACGCTGCGCAGCGCCACCGGCATCGACGCGAAGCTGGAGGAACTGGCGAATGCCACCTGCATGCCGGGCGCCGCGCCGCGGAAGAACTTCCACGGGTTCAGGCCATGCGCGAGCAGCAGGCTGCCGTACACCACCACGATATGCAGCGCGCACGCCACGTACAGCGCACCGATGTAGCTGCCAAGCGGCAACAGCTTCGCGAATCCATAGGTGCCGACCAGGCTGCCGATCAGGCCGAACGTGCCGATCGGGGTCATTTCCAGCACGAAGCGGGTGACCTGCACCATGGTGTCGCTGGCTTCGCCGGCGAGCTTGCGCAGACCCGCGCTGCGCTCGCCCAGCTTGACCAGTGCGAAACCCAGCAGGCCGGCGAAGAAGATCACCTGCAGGATCTTGCCGTCGGTCAGCGCCTTGAACGGATTGGCGGGCACGATGTCCAGCAGTACCTGCACCGGCGTGGGTACCTCGCGCACCTGGTAGTCCGGCGCCGTCATCAGACCCGTGATTCCCTTGCCGGGCTGCACGATCCAGCCCACCGCCAGGCCCACGCATACCGCCAGCGCCGCCGTGATGGCGAACCAGAGGAACGTGCGTCCACCGAGCGCGGCGACCGACTTCTGGCCATGCAGGCTGGAAACAGCGTTGATCACCGCGAAGAACACCAGCGGCACCGCAATCATCTTGATCAGCGTGACGTAAAGGTCGCCCAGCGGCTTGAGCCAGACCCCCGCCGCTGGCCCCATGAGCCATCCCGCCAGCGCACCCAGCACGAAGCCGGCGACGACGCGCTGCCAGAACGGGATCCTCAACCAGGCCGAGACCAGCTTCATCCAGACGACTCACATAAGCGGAGGCGACACCTTAGCCCAAGCCCCTGCGGGCAGCGACCCTGCACGCGGGATGCCGGGTGTCATGAACAGGACACTGCGCGGACGTCATAATGATGCGTCCGCCCTACCCCGGTTTGCCATGCTCCTGCGCTCTTTCGTCTCGCCGCTCGCCGGCATGACCCTCCTGACTGCACTGGCCGGCTGCGCCAGCACCCCGCCTCCTTCCAGGTCGTCCGTAGTGCACGTCGACGTGCCGGTCGTCGCGCACCCCAAGGGCGAGACGCCGCAATGGTGGTATCGGAACGGCGCCGCGAAGGCCGCCGAGAACGGCGCGATGCGGGGACGCGCCAGGAACGTCATCGTGTTCCTCGGCGATGGCATGAGCCTGACCACGGTGGCGGCGGCGCGCATCTTCGAAGGCCAGCGCAAGGGTACGCCGGGCGAAGAGAACCTGCTGAGCTGGGAGCGCTTCCCGCACACCGCCTTCAGCAAGACCTACAACACCGATTCGCAGACACCCGACTCCGCCGGCACCATGACCGCCGTCGCCACCGGCGTGAAGTCGCACATGGGCGCCATCGGCGTGTCGGCCGGGCACCGGGGCGAGTGCACGCCCGATGGCAGCAAGGACCTGTTGAGCTGGCTGACGCTGGCCGACAGCGCGGGGCTGGCCACCGGCATCGTCACCACCGCGCGCATCACACATGCGACGCCTGCGGCCACGTACGCGCACGTCTCGCACCGCGACTGGGAAAACGACACCGACCTGCCACCGGAAGCCATCGAGGCCGGCTGCAAGGACATCGCGCAGCAGTTGCTGGCGGCCGCACGTTTCGGTCGAGGCCCGACCGTGGCACTAGGCGGCGGGCGCGGCGAATTCCTTCCCGTCGACGTGCGCGATCCGGAAGAAGACGACAAGGTCGGCCAGCGCCTCGACGGGCGCAACCTGATCGCCGAATGGCAGCAGGCGCATCCGCAGGGCGCCTACGTCACCAACACGCAGCAGCTGCAGGCCGCCGCCGAGGCACCGCAACTGCTCGGCCTGTTCGAATACGACCACATGCAGTTCGAACATGACCGCCGCAAGGATGCGCAAGGCGAGCCATCGCTGGCCGAACTGACGCGTGCCGCCATCCGCACGCTGTCGCGCAAGCCCGAAGGCTTCGTGCTGCTGGTGGAAGGCGCGCGCATCGACCACGCCAACCACTATGGCAATGCATATCGCGCGCTCGACGAGACCGTCGCGATGTCGGATGCGGTGCAGGCCGCGCTGGACGCCACCTCGCGCGACGACACGCTGATCCTGGTCACCGCCGATCATTCGCACACGCTCAACTTCGTCGGCTATCCGGTGCGCGGCAACCCGATCCTCGGCAAGGTACGCGGCCAGGGCGGCGAAGACGACACGCCGGGCGACCTCGCCCGTGACCAGAACGGACAGACATTCACCACGCTCACCTACGCCAATGGCCCCGGCTACACCGGCGCCAGCAACCGCCAGCCCGCGGGTCCGAAACGCTTCCTGCATGCACCCAGCAGCGTCGAACCCTCGGAAGGTCGCCCCGACCTGAGCCATGTCGACACCGAGCACCCCGACTACCTGCAGGAAGCACTGGTGCCGCTGAAGTCCGAATCGCACGGCGGCGAAGACGTCGGCATCTGGGCCATCGGCCCCGGCAGCGACGCCGTGCGCGGCACCGTCGAACAGAACACGATCTACCACTTCATCGTGCAGGCAGCGCCGGCGCTGCGCGCACGCCTGTGCGCAGCCGGCACCTGCGACGCCAATGGCGTGCCGGTGGAGTTGCCGAAGCCGGTGGATTTCCACAAGAAGTGATCCCGACGGGATCCGTAGCGCTCCTGTAGGAGCGGGCCATGCCCGCGATACTTTTCCGACGATCCCAAGCAAAAGCATCGCGCCCATGAGGCGCTCCTACGGTCAAGCCGGTACGGCAACCGATTCAGCGGACGCCTGCTGCGGACGCAACTCCTGGATGATGCTCCCCTGCTCCATCACCAGCACACGATCCGCGCTGGCGATGGTCTCGGGACGATGGGCGACGATGACCTTGGTCAGGCTCAACGCCTTGACTGCATCGTTGACCAGCCGCTCCTTCATCACATCGAGATGGCTGGTAGCCTCGTCGAGGAACAGGAGCTTGGGATTGCGATACAGCGCCCGCGCCAGGATCACGCGCTGCTTCTGGCCACCCGACAACGAACTGCCCATGTCGCCGATCAGGCTGTGGTAGCCCATCGGCATCGCGGCGATCTCGTCATGCACGGCTGCAAGCCGGGCTGCCGCTTCGATGCGGGCCTGATCCATCTCCGGATCGAAGAAGCTGATGTTGTCGGCCACGCTGCCGGCGAACAGCTGGTCGTCCTGCATGACGGCACCCACGATGGCGCGGACATTGCGTGGACCGATCCTGTGCAGATCGTGTCCGCCAATCCGGATGCTTCCCTCGGTGGGCGGCAACAGGCCCAGTAGCAGCTTGACCAAGGTGGTCTTGCCGCAGCCGGAGGCGCCGACGATCGCGACGGATTCTCCGGCTTCGATCATGAAGCTGCAGTCCTTCAGCACCCACGGCTCACCGTCGCCATAACGGAACGAGAGGTTCTCCACCTCGATCCTGGTGGTGGCCGGCGGCAGCGCCTCGGGCTGGGCGGCCTGCTCCTCCGGCGCCGTCAACACGATGTCGGCCAAGCGTTCGCCATGCAGGCGCAGCATGCGGAACTCGACCCACTTGTCGATCAGTGCAGCCATCCTTCCCGCGAACTGGTCCTTGTAAGCCAGATAGGCGATCAGCATGCCGACCGAGAACACGTTCTGCAGCGCCAGCGTGGCACCGATCCAGATCACGGCGATGCGTTCGATGCCGAACACCAGTTGGCTGGCGCTGTTGAAGCCCAACCCCATGCGCGCCAGCCTGACCTCCTGGTTGACCGTGTCGTGCATCAGATTGTCGTAGGTGCTCCGTCGCTGCGACTCCTCGCCTGCGATTTTCAGGCTCTGCATGCCGCGCAGCGACTCCAGCAAGTGGGTCTGCTGCTTTGCGCCGGCGACCAGTTGCTGCTCGGTGCGGTCGCGGACGGGACGGTACGCGACGGCACGGATGCCCAGATACAGGATCACGGCCAGCAACGTCACCAGCGCCAGCTTCCAGCTATAGAACAGCATCAGGCCCAGGGTGACCACGGCCATCAGGCCATCGATGATGGCTTCGACAAAACTGGTGGTCAGCGTGCGCTGGATGGCCTGCACCGACGACATGCGCGAGGTGATGTCGCCGAGATGGCGCTTCTCGAAATAGTCCAGCGGCAGCTTGAGCAGATGGGCGAATACATTACCCATCCATTGCAGGCCGAGCTTCGAAGACAAGTAAACGACGGACCAGCCGCGAAGCAGCCCGATGCCGATCTGCAGGACCAGCGCCAGTCCGAAGCCCAAACCCAGCACGGTCAGCAGATCGCGATCGGCGGAGACCAGCACCTGGTCAACCACCCACTGCATGTAGAACGGCGCCAGCACCACGAACACCTGCAGTGCCACAGACAGCAGCAGGATCTGTCCCAGTACCCGCCAAAGGCCACGGATGGGACCAGTCAGTTGTCTCGCCGTTACCGCAGGCGATGCCTTCTGCGGCTTGAACTCAGCCGTGGGCGTCAGTTCCAGCGCTACGCCGGTGAAGTGATCGGAGACCTCGGACAGCGAGAGTTTGCGCTCGCCGATGGCCGGATCGAGGACAGTGACTTTGTCTTTGCCTACCCTGGCCAGCACCACGAAGTGGTTCAGGTCCCAGTGCAGCAAGCACGGCAGCTTGAGCTCGCCCAAGTCTTCCATGTCCAGCCGCAACGGACGCACACTGAAACCCAGTTGCTGGGCGATATGTATCAAGTGGCTGAGCTTGGCACCCTTGAGGGACAGCGGAAAACGATGGCGCATTTCCGCCAAGCTGAGGCGCATACCGTATGCACCAGCCACCGTGACCAAGGAAGCGAGGCCGCACTCTGCGGCCTCGGACTGAATGATCGCCTTCATCTCCGTCATGACTCGAGAGCCACGACCCTCCTTGGCACCCGACTATTTGAAACCCACCGCAAAGAACACGCTAAAAGAATCCTTGAAGCGCTTCCGAGTATCCATATCAATCTAATCAAAACTCAATTCCCGACGTCGGAGGTTCTATTCTCGAACAAGCCCTGCGCTCTCAAATTATCTCTTTCCGCCATGCGCCCACCCAGAATCAACCCTAAAAAGAAAGCCACAACGGAGATGAATATTGCAGCACATACTGCAATTGAAACTATTCTTTTCTTGGACATGATACTCACCAAATTCTTGTCCCCCGAGGATGCATACACATCCACGGGGGACTGTTCTTTTAGGTCTTACTTGGTTTGTGCGTTGTCTCGCTCCGCCATGTTAGCCCCCAAATACGCACCAGCAGCGACTGTAGCGAGCGCGATGGTGACTGCGGCACCAATCAGTGCCGGAACGAGACCACCTGCAACATTCTGAATCTCATCTTGAGTTAGCTCTTTCATAGTCATCCACTCAGCAATCACGCTTTGAATAGTAGGAAGCAATCGCCGCCACGCCCATCAGCGGACTCACAGCGAAAATGACGGCGATTTCGACCTTAGTGGCCGTCGACATCTCGCACTTTTCCAAGCCTCCATCGATGAAACACAACTCATTGAAAGTAAGTTCACGCATTCAAGTACAACTCCTTTTGAGTGACGCAGTTCCCCTGCATCGTGGGCCGGGAACACACCCGGCAATTCATGCTCCTGTCTGGCGGGGGCTGGCAGCCAGAGGTTCGCCCTAGTTTTGATCGCCTTGAACGTTATTCTTGCCGTCCTCGACCAGTTCCTGGCCAAAGCTCTTCACTTCACCCACCGACACTCTTGTCGGAGCGCATACCATTCTTGCCGCATTCCCGAAACTCACCGCTCCTGTTCGCGGCTCCACGCGATATGCCCGTCCGTACACGATCTCATTCGGCTTCGCAGAAAAACGGGCCACATAAACGCCATCGTCGCGCGTGACGGCATCCATGAACGGCTTTCGCTTCCCTGCACGATACAAGGCTACATTTGCACCCGCGACGACTTGCCCCTTGCCGTACGTCACAGGAGAGACCACCTCGCATGTCGAATCGTTGATCATCCGAGCGGAAGCCCCACCCAACGCCGCCACTTCTTGTGGCGAAAGCAACAGCACTGGCGCTTCATCCGCCAGGACCGGCGCCCAGGCCAGCATTAGTGCTGGCAGCCACGCACGAAGCCTGGCAGAGGGCGGCTCAGCGACCACGAACCGCCTGCTGACGCTCACGCTCCTGGAGCATTTCCAGGAACTGCTGAATTTCCCACTCCGTCTGCTGACGGTCCTGACCCGGATAGTTGGGCGCCTCGCCGGCGCCGCCACTCACACCGCTCAGCTCTTCCCTATTCAATCCACGCATCGCCCTTCTCCTTTCGTTTTCTGGCACAGCCCCTGCACCCTGGGTCCGGGAACATTCCCGGCAATCTCGTTACCTCCGAACACGTCAACCACTGGCGACTTTTCCACCCAGCGAGTACAGCGGCTCGAAGATCCATTCAATCAACGCTCTGCGTTCACCGAGCACATCGGCATCCAGCACCATTCCCGGCCTGAGCGACTCAGGTTTGCCGTAGGCGGTGATCGCCTGTCGGGCGAGCGATACGGTCACCCGGTAAAACGGCTCACCGTGCTGCGCATTGCCGATCAAGGCACCCAATTCGCCCGGACTCAGCGCACTGCGGCTGATGGCCGCAACTCGCCCCTCCTGATGGCCAAATTTCTGGTAGGGAAACGCCTGATAGCGCAGCAGCACGCGGTCTCCTGGCTCGATGAAGCCGATCGCCCGACTCGGCACCAGCAACTCGGCTTCCAGACGCCCATTGCCCGGCAATAACGTCATCAATGGCTGGCCGGCTTGCACGGCCTGACCCGGCTTGACTACCTGCGTCGCCACCATGCCCTCGACCGGCGCCTTCACCACCAGCGCACCGCTGGCCTGCGTCTGCACCCGCTCCTGCTCAAGCTGCGCCAGCTCGCTCTGGAAGCCCGCGTCGCTTGCCTGTCCTTGCGCAGGCAACTCGCGCACTGCCTGTTGCAACTGCGCGATCAGACGACGCGTGCCGATAGCCTGACGCTGCAAAGCCTGCATCTGCCCCGTGTATTCCAGTACACCGGCTTCCTGCTGCTTGATCTGCAACACGCTGACGTACTGCCCATCCTCCAGCCGGCGCAGGCGCTCAAGCGTTTCGCTGGCGATGCGGATCTGGTCCTGGCGGGTCGCCACTTCCGATTCGATCTGCGCCAGTTCGAGCTGGGCGACCACCAACTGCTCTCGTGCACCTTGCCTCTGCGCTTGCAACTGCCGCTGCTGCGCCAGCTGTCCGGACATCAATCCCGCCTGCCGCTGGCCCAACTGCTGCTCCAGCGCGACCTGCGTATCCCCTGAGGCCAACGTCGCGCGAGGCACCGTGACCACCGCCAACACAGCGCCGACCTCCACACGACCACCCTCCGACGCATCGAGCCTGGTCACCACGCCGGTGGCCGGTGCGAGTACCGTGGCGAGACCTTGCGATGGCACCAGTTGTCCGGTCACTGTGGAACGGCGCGTGTACGTACCGAAGGTCACAAACAGGACGATGGCGCTGGCGACCACGACAGCAGAGAGCGTCAACACCCACAACCGGACCGGCTGCGCCAGCGATATGCCGCCCAGCCAGCTGCCGCGCTTGGCTTCCAGGACTTCGGGGCGGAACAGCGGTTGCGTCATGGCGGTGATGCGTCCTTGGGTGTTTAAAGCATAGGGTCCTTAGGGTCCCATTGCGCTTCGGCGATACGCCTCGCGCTTGCCTTCGCCACCATCCTGTCGCAGCCGCATCCTTGCTCTCAACACACAAAACAGCGTTGCCTGCCAGTCTTGCTGGCAATCACACCACAAGCCGCATTGAGCATCAGTGACTTGCGCGGGAATGCCAGCCAGACTGCACAACCAGGTGCCAGTATTGCTGACACAGTATTGTTAGTTGTCTGGCATCCTTTTCTCGACTAGCGTGGATACAGCCCAACGCAAGACGCACTACGCAATGAAGCTTTCGATGCGCATCAGGATCGCGCGCCGGCGCGCACGGCTTTCCCAGGAAGCCCTCGCCATCAATCTTGGCGTCACCCGCAGCGCCGTCGCCAATTGGGAATGCGCCGACGGCGTACTACCCGCCTCGGCACGGCTGGCCCGACTGGCCGAACTGACCAGCGTCAACTTCGAGTGGCTGGCCACGGGCCGCGGCGCCATCGATCACGCCGGCAACGAAGAGAACGTCCCCGCTGTCGACGGCGAACTGGTGTACGACGAACGGGAACGGCGCCTGCTTGCGGTGTTCCGCCGCATGACGGAGCGCGCACGGCTGGAAACCCTGATGCAGTGGGAGTCCACGTTTTCCGCCGCATCTCAGAAAGAAGTTCGGACGCGCTGACCGCATGAGGGCGTGGCCTCGGACTCGCAAACGCGCGTCGCAACGCGCCGGGACGTTCCCGCGCGGTCGGGGTCGCCTCAGAACGGCTTCGCCAACACGAGCCAGATCACCACGATCAACGCGATCAGCGGCAGTTCGTTGAACCAGCGCAGTGCGGTCGGCGACGGCAGCGACCTGCCCTTCGCCACGCCTTTCAGCCAGCGTCCGGTGACGATGAAGTGCGTCAGCATCAGCGCGACCAGCGTGAGCTTGGCGTGCAACCAGCCGCCGCTGATGCCGAAGTGGAACCACAGCACGCCGCCGAGGACCACGGCGATACCGAACATGCTGTGGCCGAAGCCGTAGAGCCGGCGGCCCATCAGCTGCAGGCGCGCCTGTACATCGGCCTGCCCGGGCGTCTCGGCCAGGTTGACGAGGATGCGCGGCAGGTAGAACACCGTCGCCATCCAGGCGATGACGAAGACGAGATGGAAGGTCTTGACCCACAGGTAGAGGCTGGCTTGGTCCACGCTGGCCGCTCCGTCGCTTGAAATGGTGATGCGGGATTCTCCGCTACTGCCACAAGCGCTGTCCAACCGAACGGGATGCCAGGACCCCGTCGTTCCGACGCACCCTGGAGCCTATCTTGATTCTCGCGCTGCGCTTACCCATCCCCGGAGCAACGGCAACATGGATCCCGGCATTCGCCGGGATGACGCGCAAACACGCGCCGGTCCGATGCAAGGACACTTCAACGCCTGCACGCGAACGCCGGGCCAGGACCCCGTCCCGTCGTTCCAGCGCACGCTGGAACCCATCTTGACTCTGGCGCTGCGCTCACGCGTCCACGGAAGCAAGGGCAATATGGATCCGGCATTCGCCAGGATGACGAGCAAACACGCGACTGCGGCGTCGAGGCGTGGTGCGCCCTCCGCTCGATTCCAGGATCGCGACCCGTCGTTCCCGGCGTAAGCTGCAACCCATCTTGATCCTGCTGTCGCTATGCGGATCAGACAGAGCACCAGCACAATGGATCCCAGCGTACGCTGGGATGACGAGCGACAAAGTTCTGCCTCACTCTCCCACATCCCGAATCTCGTGTCCCCCATGACCAAACACTACGACGCCGACTATTTCCAGCGCTGGTACCGCGACGGCGACATCGGCGGTGCGCCGCGGCTCGCGCGCAAGGTGGCGCTGGCGGTCGCCGTGGCCGAATACCACCTTGAGCGTCCGATCCGTACCGTCCTCGACATCGGCTGCGGCGAAGCCGCGTGGCGTGCGCCGCTGCTGAAGCTGCGCCCCAAGCTGCAGTACCTGGGCTTCGACGGCAGCGAGTACGCCGTCCGGCGTTTCGGGCGCACGCGCAACGTGCACTACGCGCGCGTCGAGGACTTCGAGTACCTGCGTCCTTGCGCACCGGTCGACCTGCTGGTGTGTTCCGACGTACTGCACTACGTGCCGACCCGCGACCTGAAACGCGGCCTGCCCGGCCTGGCCGAACTGTGCGGCGGCGTGGCGTTCCTGGAGACGTTCGCGAAGGAGGACGCGTTCGAAGGCGACCATGAGGGATTCGTGCCGAGGAAGGCGGCGTGGTACCGGCAGGCCTTCAACGGCGAAGGCTTCCAGTCCATCGGCAACCACTGCTGGCTGGGGCCGCGCCTGGCCGGCGATATCGCGGTACTGGAGTCCGCCGACTATCGGCCGATAACCTGAACAGGCCACGCGCGGCGCCCGTCCCTTTGGGGTATGCTGCGGCGCAGCACTGCGCACCAAAAGCGGGATTCCGGACAACCATGACCTTGTACCAACTGCACGAACTCGGACGCGCATGGATGGCGCCGCTGGCCTACATGGCCGAAGCGAACGCGCGCATCTTTTCCGCGCCCACCAGTTGGCTGTCCAACGTGCCGGGGGCGGAACGCATCGCCGCCGGCAACGAACTGATCTACCGGATCGGCAAGGACTACGAAAAGCCGGCGTGGGAAATCCACGAGGTGGAAGTCGAGGGCCGTACCGTCCCCGTCGTCGAACTGGAAGTGGTCAAGAAGCCGTTCTGCCGGCTGCTGCGCTTCAAGCGCTACACCGACGACGCCGACACGATCACGGCACTGAAGGACGACCCCGCCGTGCTGGTGGTGGCGCCGCTGTCCGGCCATCACGCCACCCTGCTGCGCGACACCGTGCGCACGCTGTTGCGCGACCACAAGGTCTACGTGACCGACTGGGTCGATGCGCGCATGGTCCCCGGGTCCGAAGGCGCTTTCAGCCTCGACGACTACGTCGCCTACATAGAGGACTTCATCCGCCACATCGGTGCGGAAAAACTGCATGTCATCAGCGTCTGCCAGCCGACCGTACCGGTATTGGCCGCGGTGTCGCTGATGGCCGCGCGCGGCGAAGCCACGCCGCGTTCGCTGGTGATGATGGGCGGTCCGATCGATGCGCGCCGCAGCCCCACCGAGGTCAACAGCCTGGCCACGCGCAATCCGCTGTCGTGGTTCGAGAACAACGTCATCAACACCGTACCGACGCCCTACCCGGGCGAAGGCCGCCGCGTGTATCCCGGCTTCCTGCAACACGCCGGCTTCATCGCCATGAACCCCAGCCGCCACTTCATGTCGCACTGGGATTTCTACGCCGACCTGGTGAAGGGCGACCTGCAGGACGCGGAATCGCACCGCCGGTTCTACGACGAGTACAACGCCGTGCTCGACATGCCGGCCGAGTACTACCTGGACACCATCCGCACCGTGTTCCAGGAATTCCTGCTGCCGCGCGGAAAGTGGAAGGTCGACGGCGAACTCGTGACGCCGTCGGCAATCAGGAAAACCGCCCTGATGAGCATCGAAGGCGAGCTGGACGATATTTCCGGCCAGGGCCAGACGGCCGCCGCGCACGACCTGTGCACCGGCATCGCGAAGGCGCACCACAAGCACCTGACCGTCGAGGGCGCGGGCCATTACGGCATCTTCAGCGGACGCCGCTGGCGCGAGACGGTGTATCCGCAGGTGCGCGACTTCATCGCGAAGTACGCGGGCTGACGCATTGCCTCCTGTGGGAGCGACGTCAGTCGCGAAGCGTTTGCAGGAGCGCCGCCTTGATGCCTGCACAAGAAAAGGCCGCCCTTCGGGGCGGCCTTTTCGTTCGCGACTGGCGTCGCTCCCGCGTCGCGCCTTCACACCACCGGCGTACGCACCAGCAGGTGCTTGGCCAGCCAGCCGTGGAACAGGCCGACCGCGCGCGCCAGATGCAGCGTGGCGAACAGCAGGATGACACCGAAGACGGACACCAGCGGCAGCAGCCACGGCGCATCCGACACAAGATTCCAGTCGCCGAAGTTCATCACGTAGTCGAAGGGCAGGAAGTACGCCGCCGGCGCGGCGATGAAACCCAACGACAGGGCCAGCAACGTGATGGCGACCGAGAAGTACAGGATGCCGAGCGGATGCATCAGCAGCAGGTACAGCATCGCCGTCCAGGTGCGGCCATCGGTGAAGAGCTCCTTCAGGCGCGTCATCCACGGTTTGTCGCGCTGCGTGTACAGCGGCCGCCGCGGCATGCGCTCGCCGAGCAGGACTTCGACCACACGTCCTTCGACCAGCGACAGCAGCCGCACCGACATCAGGAACAGCAGCAGCAGCGGGATGCCGATGATCAGGATCAGCAGGCCGACCGACAGGCTGGCGCCGGTGACGACCCACGTGAAATAGAACGTGCCCGTCGCCAGCGACAGCAGCATGTAGAACAGCGCGCCGTACGTCCTCGGATCGGCGGCGACCCCGAAGAAACGGCCCAGCAGCGACTTGCGCTTCGGCGGCACCGGCGGACGCAGCGCGCGCGTCACCGTCACTTCGGTTTCGCGGTAGATGTCGGCCACTTCGGCCGGCGCACCGTAGCTGCCGGCGACGGAGGCGATCACCTCCGCTTCCGACTGGCCGGGGTTCTCCGCCAGTTCCGAGCGCAGGTATTCCTCCGCGTCGTAGACGGCGTCCTGGATCATCGCCTTGTCGGCGCCCACCAGGGCCGCACGCAATTGGTCGAGATACTCGGCGATGGTGGTGGGCAGTCGGCTGCCCGGGGCGGTGGTGGTGTTCATGCGGGAATCCCCTCAAGCACGGAATCGACGGAATCGCGGGTGGCACGCCAGGCGGCGGCCCAGGACTGCAGGGTCTGCCGCCCTGGCTCGGTGATGCGGTAGTAGCGGCGCGGGGGGCCGGCCACCGAGGGTTCGACGAAGCTGTCCAGCAGTCCCCCGCCTTCCAGGTTGCGCAGCACCGGGTAGAGCGCGCTCTGCTTGCCGCTGAGCACGCCGTCGCCGACGCGCTCCAGCTGCTTGGCGATCAGGTAGCCGTACAGCGGCTCGCCGGCGCGGGCCAGCACCGCCAGCAGGGCCAGCGATACGGTGCCGGCGCTGAGTTCCTTCTGGAACTTCTTCAGGTGGATGTCGGGTTCGTTCATCGCTTCCCCCTCCGCGGGACCCCCGCTAGGTTGGAGACGATGCTATTGCGAAGTTTGATATAGCGAATGTGCCAGTAGTCACCGGGACCGGCGGCCTCCCCATCGGTCCGCCCGGTCCAGCGAGCGATCTCCGCCAGCACGAGGATGCCCCGGACGAAACAGGCCCCAACTGGATGACATCGCGGGCGCCCCACGCGGACCAGGGGTGCGCCGTTGTTGAAAGTTACCGTTGCCCCGGGGGCGTCGGTCCACGGGACACGCCCCATCGATGGCCAAACTCGGCTGCTGCGCCCGGGTTCACACGGGCCGGGATTTCACCAGCAGTTCGACCACCACCTTGAGACCGCCCAGCGCCTGCGATCGGCCCAGGCCGATGTGGCCGGCGTGTGCCGTCACGACTTCCTGCGCGATGGCCAGGCCCAGCCCGCTCCCTTCCTGGCCGGTCCCCAGCTGCCGATAGAAGCGATCGAAGACGCGCTGATGCTCCGACTCCGCGATGCCGAGTCCCGAATCCTCGACCGTGCACAAGGCTCCCTGGCCGGTCGTGCGCGTCGAGATCCTTATCGTGCCGGCGGGTGGCGTGTAACGCACCGCGTTTTCCAGCAGATTGCGGAACAGCAGGCTCAACGCGAGTTCGTCGCCCTCGACCTGCACCTCCTCCAGATCGAGCACGACCTCCTGCCGCTTGCGCTGCGCAAGAGGACGGATGTCCTCGGCTTCCGTGCGCACCAGCGCATCCAGGCGCAAGGGGGTGCGATCCCTCACGCCACCAATGTTCTCCGCCCGACTCAGCGAGAGCAGTTGCACGACGAGTCGCTCGATCCGCGCAATGCTGGCGGAGAGCAGTTCCTGCGCGGCTTCGCGTTCCGTGTCTCCGATCGCCAGCCGTGCATTGTCGGCATGCACCTTCAACGCGCTGATCGGGGTACGCAGTTCATGCGCCGCATCGGCGATGAAATGGCGTTCGCGTACGAGCGCCGCATCCAGGCGATGCAACAGCCCGTTGATCGCATCCACCAGGCCTCGCGCCTCGCGTGGCACGCGCGAGGCATCCAGCGGGGACAACCGCTCCGGATCGCGTTCGCCGATCTCGCCCGACAACCTGCGCAGCGCCCGCGTGGCGAACGCGACGCTTCCCCAGATCAGCACCGCCATCAGGGGCAGCGAGAGCAGCAGCGGCAGCAGCGTACCTTCCGCGATGTCCGACGCCAGTTCGTCGCGGATGTCGGAGAGTTCGGCGGACTGGAACCAGCGCCCCTCCGGCGAACGCAGGGTGAAGGCGCGCCACATGGCGCCGTCGATCACGACGTCCGCATATCCGGGGGTCCGCTCGGTCAAGGGCGTGGCCGGCGCACTGTCCGACCGCAGCAGGAGACGCCCCCGTCCGTCCCAGACCTGGAACGCCAGTTTGTTCTCGTAGGCGTGCCCATCCCGGAAGGCGAGCGCTTCACCAACGCCATGGGCCTGACCATGCCAGCCCTTCAGCACGACAGGCTCTCCGGGATGCTCGCTGAGATCGCTCAGCGGCTCGTCGACCAGGCTCACCAGCACCCGCGTGGATTGCACGAGCCGGGCATCGAACATCTCTCCCGCTTCCTGCAGGCCGGCGCGATAGCTGAACCACCCCGCGGCGGCCATGAGCACCACCAGGGTACCCAGCAGCGTGAACAGCAACGTGGCGCGAATCGATCTCACTCGGCCGCATCCCCTGAACCGCCAAGCGCGTAGCCGATTCCACGCACGGTGCGGATCGCGCCCGGCTCGAGCTTGCGGCGGAGCGCGTGCACGTGCACGTCCACCGCATTGCTGGCGACGTCTTCGTTCCAGCCGTACAGATGCCGCTGGATCGCATCGCGGGCCATCGGGCGTCCGCGCTGCTCCATCAGCAGGCGCAGCAGCGAGAACTCGCGCCGCGTCAGGTCGAGCGCGCGGCCATGCCACGTGGCGGTCAACGTGGCGGGATCGAGCCGCAAGGCGCCGGCTTCGAGGTTGGGTTGCGCGCGGCCGGCGCTGCGACGGATCAAGGCACGCACCCGTGCAAGCAGTTCGGCGGTATCGAAAGGCTTGCCGAGGTAGTCGTCCGCACCCACGTCCAACCCGAGCGTCCGGTCGGAAGGCCGCTCGCGCGCGCTGAGCACGAGGATCGGTATGGCATGACCCAGGCTTCGGATCTGACGGATCACCTCGATGCCATCCACACGCGGAAGGCCGAGATCGAGAATCGCCAGGTCGAACTCCCCGTCACGGATGGCGGCCAGCCCGCTGGCACCCTCCTGCATCCAGTCGACGGCGAACGCCCCGCGCCGCAATGCGGCGCAGATGCCCTCACCTAAAGACAGGTCGTCTTCCACCAGCAGGATGCGCATGCCGCCAGTCTGGTGCGCACCCTGTCAGTGCGCAAGGTGTGCAGTGACTTCCTTCAGGCGCGCCTCGGCCTCGTGGCGACGGCCTGCGTCCGCCACGTCGCGTCCAGGGCGGGCGGGCGCCGCCAGCGCCTTCTGGTAGGCGGTCCTGGCGCCTGCCCAATCTTTCTGGTCGCGCAGGAAATCGGCATAGAAGTAGTTCGCGTCGATGCCGTCGGGGTCGAGGGTCAGGCCCTTGCGCAGCAAGGTGCGGGCCGTATCGTCGTCGCCGAAACCGATGGGCCAGCCAGGCACCTGGTAATACAGGGCACCCAGGCTGGTATAGGCGGCGCCATCGAGCGCACCGGGATCGATCTTGATGGCTGCCTCGAAGTCGGCGCGCGCGCGCTTTACCAGGCCCAGTGCGCCAACGCCGCCCTTTTCGCCGGCCAGCGACGACAGCACGATGCCTTCCCAGATCAATGCGTCGGCCTCATGCGCGTGGGCCTGCCGGATTTTCTCCGCCTGCCGCGCCAGGTCCTCGAACGCAGACTCGCGCTGGGGCTTGGGTACCTGGTAATTGATCTGTGCCCAGCGGTCCCGCACCTGGACGACGGTCGGCGTTGGCGGTTCCGCCGCGAACGCGACGCCAACCAGGATCAGCGTGGAAAACAGGATGAGATAGAACATGGACTTACCGTGCGAGCGTTTCATGTGGGGCGTTCTCCGGGAGCGTGGGATGTTGTCGTCGGCCATGGCGCTGGATGACGGGAAGGCTCGCATGCAGGTTGCGGTCGACCAGGCCGGGCACCAGGCCATTGATGCGGGCGAACAGTTTTTCCGGCCATCCCAGTTGCAGGCGCGCAGTACCCCGTTCAAGCGCGCGGACCAGGTGACGTGCGACATCGGCCGGTGCGTCGCTGGCGACCTTGAGTTCTTCATTCAACGCATCGACGGCCGCGGTGTTGAAGGGCGTGCGCGTGGCACGTGGCGACAGGTACTGGAATCGCACCGGCGAGTCCGCGTACTCCCGTGCCAATGCCTCGGTCAGCCCCCGCAACCCGAACTTGCTAGCGCTGTAGGCCGCAAACCCCGGAAACGCCAGGCTCCCGAACGTGGAGCCCACGACCGCCACGGCTGCACGCTCCTGCGTCCGCAACAAGGGCAGCAGCAGCCTGATCAGTTGCATGGGCGCCACCAGGTTCGTCTGCACGAGACGGGCCATGGATTCCGCATCCTGTTCCTCGAACAGGCCGAAGGCGCTCTGCGCATGCGCCACCACCAGCATCGAGGGCGCTGGATGCATGGCTTCGGCGGCTTCCAGGATTCGCGCCTGTCCTTCGGGCGTCACCACATCGGCCACCACCGGATGCAAGGCATCGGCGGGCATCCGCTGCACGAGCGACCTCAGCCGGGCTTCGTTGCGCCCTACCGCCAGCACGCGCACACCCGCGTGGGCCAAGGCAGCGCACAACGGTGCGCCGATGCCGCCGCTTGCGCCGGTCACGATCGCGGTCTGTCCGGCCAGCTTCATCACGCCGCCTCGGCCAGGCGGACACCACCCGTTCGCAGGGTCCGGAAGATATCGCCGTACAGCACGTAGAAGCGCCGTGCCGCATCGATCACCGCAGCGCGATCGTCCTCGTCGTCCAACCGGTCCATCAATCCCTTGAAGAATCCGACATGCTCGATGTCGAGATCGCCATGCGAAAGCAGGTAGCTGAAGGCGTTGCGCGGCAGGTCCAGGGAGGTCTGCAAGGTGTTGGCCGCCCGCGTGGCCAGTGCCACGCTGGTCCCTTCCAACACCAACACCATGCCGAAGAAACCCACCGGGTTGCCGCGATGGATGGTGTCGTACGCATGGCTCACCATCAATTCGGTCGCCAGCGAAGGGGTCGAATTCTCGGCGGCCGCCCGGTCTTCCCCGCAGGCCGCGATGTCATCCAGCACCCATTCGTGGTGCCCCATTTCTTCCTCGATGTACTCGCCGACCGCCGTCCGCAGCCATTCCAGCCGTGCCGGCAGGCGGGCGCCGCATGCCATGAGCAGTGGAACGGTATGGCGCACGTGGTGGAACGCCTGCCCCAGGAAGGCCACGTAGTCGTCGCGCGCGATCTGGCCCGACAGGGCGGACTGGATGATGGGAATGGAAACGAGCGCTTCGCGCTCGCGCGCGGTCTGCGCCAGCAGGTCGTCGTGGAAACTCATGCGGGAACTCCGGAGGTGGAAAACAAAGGAATGTGGCGGTAGCTGGATTCGATCTCGTCCGTGTAACGGGCCAGGACGGCATCGCGACGCGGCCGGCCGTTCGCCGTCAGCAGGCCTTCCGCCACGCTGAAAGGCGCCGTCGCGCGCACCATCCGGGAGATCCGCGCATAGTCGGGAAGCTGGGCGTTCACTTCGGCGATCGCGTGGATCAACGCGTCGTCGCTGGTCCCTGGCTGACGCGGCACCAGTACGGCCACGTTGTCCGCACGCCCCTCCCCCCACACCACGGCTTGCGCGATGGCGGACTGGGCCAGCAGTTCGCTCTCCACCCACTCGGGCGAGACATTCCTGCCGAAGGCGGTAATGAAGACATGCTTGCGCCGACCGGTGATGTACAGGAAGCCGTCGGGATCCAGGTAGCCGAGATCGCCGGTATGAATCGGCCCTGCGGGCAACGACACGTCGCCCAGGTAGCCCAGCGCCTTCGCTCCCTGGACGCAGATTTCGCCCTCCACGATGACGACGCGGGCATGCGGCAGCACCTTCCCGACGCTGCCGGCGCGCGTTGCGCCAGGCCGGTTGAGCGCGACCACCGAGCCGCATTCGGTCAGCCCGTAGCCTTCGAATACGGGCAATCCCAGCGCCTGCGCGCGCGCCAGCAGCGAAGGACCCACGCGTCCGCCGCCCACGGCGATGTACCGCAGGCTGGCAGGCAGGGGCGCGCCTTGTTCCGCCGCCATCACGAGCGCCAGCAACAACTGCGGTACCAGGATCACGCTCTCTGGCTGGTAGCGATGCAGGCATTGCAGCAGCGTGGGGACGTGCAGGCCACTTGCGCCCGTGTAGCCGATCTCGGACAGCGAGGGCACCGCGATCGCGGCATCTGCGAGCAGCGCGGCGTACAGGCCGGCGACATTCTCCAGCAGCGTCGACAACGGCATGAGGCAAAGATGGCGGCGCGGCGAGACCGCCGATGACGCCTCGACCAGGGACGCTGCGACCGCCATCAGGGTTGCGGCATCCAGGCATACGCCCTTCGGATGGCCGGTCGTGCCGGAGGTATAGGTGATGCAGGCCGTACCGGGGGGCAATACCGGCGCTTCCGTGGTCGGCGCGACACGCCAGCAGGCGAGATTGTCGTCATCCAGGAATCCCACCAGCGCTTCGGCACCGGATGGCATCTCCGCCTGCATCTCCGTCATGACGCACTGGGCGCCGCTGGTGGCGAGCGCGTGGCGCACCTGCACGTTCGAGAAGAACGTCGGCAACGGCACGTGGACGCCACCGATGCGCCGCAAGGCAAGATCCAGCACGCACCACGCGGCGCCGTTGTCCAGCCGGCTGGCAACCCGGCTCAGTCCCGAGCGCAGCAGCCACTCGGCCGCGTGCTCGATGCGCGCGGCCAGCGACGCGTCGTCCACGGTGCCGTGCGATGTGATCAGGCGCGCGGGATGATTCCGCAGGAGCGCGCCGAGGCGGGTATCGAGGGACGCGGTCATGACATCGCCGCCATGCACGGCGCCAGCCAATCGACGCGGTCGTCCTCGGCGCGCGCTCCCTGCAGGTACGCCTTGCCCTGGGCCACGTTGCCGCACATCAGGCGCGGGTGGGAGGCGTAGTAATCGCCCCAGTCGCTGCCCTGATCGGCCAGACGCTCCGCACGGGCCTCGGCCAGTTCGATCGGCGACAGGTGCAGCCGCCGGAACGCGTTCCGCAGCTGCTGCGTGGCCACGAACAGGACCCACGGGCGCCGCGCTGCGGACAGCATGCAGGTGACCTGCAGGATCAGTTCACGCGCGACCCCCGGCGTCACGGCCGCGAAGTTGCCGACCTCGACGATGTGCTCGCGCGCGATCCAGGCGATCCCGCGTTGCGCCATGACCGACTCGACAGGGGACGCCAGATACTGCTCGGAGAACAGCGGCCCTTCGTCCGCCGAGCGGATTCCCACCGCTGCCACCAGTTGGTCCTGATCGTCGTAATACGCGAGCAGTTGGGGCATGAAGCTGTGCAGCCGCGCGTTGTAGCGCGCGAGGTAGACCGCCGAGACGAACGCCTCCACGGCAGGCCGGCCGTCGTCATCCGGACCGAAGAGGGCGACCCGGGAAAAGCGGCCGGGAAAGGGGGCGAGTTCAACGTGGGGGCGTATCCAGTGCATGGGCTGGCATGCTGGATTCGCTCAATTAAGGCTCGATTAGCTCGAAGTTAACCTGCTATTAGATCCATGGAATGAATCCGTGAATTCAGGCGCCAGGTCGCTCCGAGCATGAACCGTGACCGAACTATCGTCATGTCGAGGACCGATTCCGGTGGATGCAACGTGCAGCGAATGCCGGCCAAGAAGGGCGACACGGTGCGCCAGGCCCGGCCTGCGCACGGATCGCGTGGTCCGGTTTCATGCGCACTACAATCGGCCGATCCTTCCGTCCCGGACCTGCCATGCGCCTGACTCCCCTGCTGCTCGCTTGCCTGTTCACCCTGCCCGTCGCGCACGCGGCCGAACCGCCGAAGTACCCCAGCGCGAAGGAGATCCTGGATGCCTCGCCCGATGGCGACTGGCGCACGCTCGACCCGGCCAACACGCTGTACATGGACGTGCCCGGCGGCCGCGTGGTGATCGAACTGGCGCCGGCGTTCGCTCCGGCCCACGTCGACAACATCCGCACGCTGGCACGCGAGGGGTTCTGGAACGGGCTGGCCATCTACCGCTCGCAGGACAACTTCGTCGTGCAGTTCGGCGATGCCGATGCGGAAGACACGGCGAAGGCGAAATCGCTGGGCACGGCGAAGACGGCGCTGCCGGCGGAATTCGCACGCAAGTCCGCGGGACTGACCTTCTCGAGGCTGCCAGACGTGGATGGCTGGGCGCCGCAGGTGGGTTTCGTGGACGGCTTTCCCGCAGCGCGCGATCCGAAGCGTGGCGACACGTGGCTGGCGCATTGCTATGGCGCGCTGGGCGCGGGCCGTGGTGGCCCGCCGGACAGCAGCAACGGCAGCGAACTGTACGTGGTCACCGGGCAGTCGCCACGCCAGCTCGACCGCAACATCACCCTGGTCGGCCGCGTGGTGAAGGGCATGGAACTGCTTAGCGCGATCCCGCGCGGCCCCGAGCCGATGGGCTTCTACGAGAAGGCGGAGCAACGCACCCCGATCACGGCCGTGCGCCTGGCCAGCGCGTTGCCGGAGGGCGAGCGCACCCCGCTGCAGGTCCTGCGCACCGATTCGAAGACCTTCGCGGCGGCCACCGAAGCCCGCCGCAACCGCCGCGATGGCTGGTACGTGCAGCCTGCCGGCCACATCGACCTGTGCAACGTGCCGCTGCCGGTGCGCGAAGCGAAGCGGTGATTCGCGAGATCTTTCTGTAGGGGCGACGCAAATCGCGACCGCATGATGCCCGCCCGATCCAGGACGATGTTCCTGCATGGGTGGCAGAGGCGCGCACGACCAACGCCGCCAGCCTGCGCGCCGTGCGGTCGCGACTCACGTCGCTCCTGCACCAACGGAATGCACGCTCAGGCAGCCCGCTGGCTCACTGCCACGCTGCCCAGGATCAGCGCACCTGCGGCGAGCATCGCCGGCGTGACCGGTTCGTTGAGGAACAGCCAGGCGAAGCCGGCGCCGAACAGCGGCACCAGGTAGGTGACCGTCGCCGCACGTGCGGGACCGATGCGGTGGATCAGGCGGTAGTACAGCAGGAAGGCATAGCCGGTGCAGAGCACGCCGATGGTGATGGCGGCGGCCCACGACCCGGCCCCGATCGCGTGCGTCGGCCAGTGCGTCGCGGCGAACGGCAGCACCAGCAGCGCGGCGCAACTCAGCGTGGCGGCCGCAGCCGCAGCGGGCGGCATGCCGGCCAGATGCTTCCGCACCAGGTTCACGCCGACCCCGTAGAGCAGCGCCGCGGTCGCACCGGCGATGACGGCGCCACCCACGCTCAATCCACCGGCCTTGCTCGTCGCCAGCACCACCACGCCAACGAAGCCGACCAGCAACGCCAGCGAGCGACGCAGGCCGATCTTCTGGCCGAAGAACAGGAAGCCGACCATCGCCGCGAACAGCACCGTCATCGCGTTGCAGATCGCGCCGATCGCCGCAGGCGAGCGCTGCGCGGCCCACGCGAACAGGAGGAACGGGACGGCCGAATTGATCGCACCGATGATCGCCAGCTTCGGCCACAGCGAGGTACGGAAATGCGCGCGCTCGCGCCACAGGAACGGCAGCAGCACCAGGGCACCCAGCGCCAGTCGCACTTCCACCAGCGCGAACGGACCGAACGGATTCGCCGCGATGCGCATGAACAGGAAGGAGCTGCCCCAGATCGCACCGAGCACCAGCAGTTCCAGGGGGGTGCGCCAGTCGCGTTCGGCGGTTTCCATGGACGTCAGAGGCTGGCGCCGTCGAATGCGGTGACCTTCAGCGTCGCCAGGTCGACACCCGGCAGGCAGCGCACGTTGATGGCCGCCATCTGCGCGCCGGTCTTGGGATGCGCCGCTTCGCCGAACGGGGCGATGCCGCACACCGCGCAGAAGTGGTGCCGGATGTGATGCTTGTTGAACGTGTAGGTGGACAGGTCGCCTTCCGGCGTCTTCAGTACCAGCGCCTCGCGCGGCGCGAACCACAGCAGGCCGCCGCGCCGCCGGCACAGCGAACAATTGCAGTCGATGACGTCGGCGATGTCGCCCTCGACCTCGAACGCGATGCGGCCGCAATGGCAGCTTCCTTCGTGCTTCATGATCGCGACTCCGGGACCTGGGGGCGCCAGCGTATATCGAATGGCACAGGTCCCGGGCATGACCTTCGGCCTATGCTGCCGGCTCCGCCCCATCGTGCACCGCAACAGGATTCCCATGCGCAAGACCCTGCTCGCCGCCGCCCTGCTGGCCTCGCTGTCCGCCTGCCAGAAGAGCGAAGCCCCCGTTGCCGCTTCCGGTGCGGAGACCGCCGCCACCGCCACGGATACCACGAAGGCCGATGCCGCCTTCGCTGACCTGTCCAAGCGCGCGCTGGAAGGTTGGCTGCAACTGTCGCCGGTCAGCGCCACCCAGATCGGCGAACACAGGTACGACGGCGAACTCGACGACCTGAGCGCCGCCGGCCGCCAGAAGGGCCTGGAGTTCAGCAGGAAGATCCTGGCCGAACTGGACGCGACCGACATCGCCGCGCTGTCGCGCGAGAACCAGGTCGACGCCGCCATCCTGCGCAACCAGCTGCAGTACGACATCTGGACCGCCGAAACGTTGCAGAGCTGGGCCTGGGATCCGCAGGTCTACAACAACGTCGCCGGTGGCGCGCTCTACGGCCTGATGGCGCGCGAGTTCGCGCCGTTGCCGGACCGCCTGAAGTCCGCCACCGCGCGCATGCAGAAGATCCCCGCGCTGCTGGCGCAGGCGCGCGAGAACCTCGATCCCGCGCGCGTGCCGAAGGTGCACGCCGAGACGGTCGCCAGGCAGAACGCCGGCATCCTCAGCATCGTCGACACCTTCATCACGCCGAACCTCAAGGACCTGTCTGACGCCGACCGCCAGCAGGCGCAGGCCGCCATCGACGGTTTGAAGAAGGCGGTCGCCGAACACCAGGCCTGGCTCGACAAGACGCTGGTGCCGAACGCGAAGGGCGATTTCCGCATCGGCCAGGCGCTGTACGACCAGAAGCTGCAGTTCGCGCTGTTGTCGTCGCTGTCGCGCGCCGACATCAAGCAGCGCGCCGAAGGCGAGCTCAAGCGCGTGCGCGAGGCGATGTACGGCATCGCGCGCACCGTACTGAAGGACAAGCCCGGCGCACCCGCGCTACCGGAAACACCGACCGCCGACGAACAGCAAAAGGCGATCGAAGCCGCGCTGGAACTGGCCTACGCTGAGCGTCCTGCACGCGACAAGGTGGTGCCAGATGCGGAAGCGGCGCTGGCGCAGGCGACGGAGTTCGTGCGCAAGCACGATCTGGTCACGCTGCCCGACGCGCCGGTCGAGATCATCGAGATGCCGGAGTTCCAGCGCGGCGTTGCGGTGGCCTACTGCGATTCGCCCGGCCCGCTCGACAAGCATCTGAAGACGTTCTACGCGGTATCGCCGATCCCGGAAGACTGGGATCAGAAGCAGGTCGATTCCTTCCTGCGCGAGTACAACAGCCGGATGATCCACCTGCTGAGCATCCACGAAGGTACGCCGGGCCACTACCTGGAAGGCTGGCACTCGGCCAAGTTCCCGTCCACGCTGCGCGCCGTCTTGCGCTCGGGCATGTTCGCCGAAGGCTGGGCGGTCTACACCGAGAAGATGATGTCCGACGCCGGTTACCTGGACAACGATCCGCTGTTCCACCTGGTGCAGATGAAGTTCTACCTGCGCACGATCGCCAACGCGATCCTCGACCAGGGCGTGCAGGTGGACGGCTGGACGCGCGAGCAGGCCATGGACCTGATGGTGCGCCAGACCTTCCAGCAGGAGCGCGAAGCCGCCGGCAAGTGGACGCGCGCGCAGCTGACCTCGGCGCAGCTGCCGACCTACTTCGTCGGCGTGCAGGAGCACTTCGATCTGCGCAAGGCCGCCGAAGCCAAGCAGGGCGCCGCGTTCAACCTGAAGGCCTACCACGACCAGGTGCTGTCCTACGGCGCCCCGCCGGTGCGTTTCGTGCGCCAGCTGATGCTGGACGAACCGATCAAGTGACGTCCCGGCGCGCGCAGCGCGCCTTTGCCGGGACGCCACCCCCGCGCAGGCGGGGGTCCAGCGACTTGCGGGCATCCACCAGTGGAAAAGGGCAGGCCTCGCGCCTGCCTTTTCTTTCTACGCCCCGTGCAGGCGCGCGTTGGCGACCAGCACGCCATTGGCGTCGGCATAGATCCAGTCCCCCGGCACGACCGACACGCCGGCGAACGCCACCGCTACGTCGACGTCGCCCAGGTCGCGACGGTCCGTCTTCATCGGATGCGCGGCCAGCGCCAGCACGCCCAGCGGCAGCGTCGCCAGGATCTCCACGTCGCGCACACAGCCGAAGACCAGGAACCCGGCCCAGCCGTGCTTCACCGCGTTCGCCGCGATCATGTCGCCCAGCAGCGCGCATCGAAGCGATCCGCCGCCATCGACCACGATCACCCGGCCCTCGCCCGGCGTCGCCGCCAGCTCGCTCACGCGCGAGTTGTCGTTGAGGCACTTCACCGTCACCACCGGTCCGGCGAAGCGCGCCTGTCCACCGAAGCTGCGGAACACCGGTTCGGCCACGTGCACATCGGGGAACTGGTCGCAGAGGTCGGGCGTGGTCCAGGACATGGCGCATCTCCGAGGGCGTGGGCTGACCGCATGGTAACGCGGGCACCACGCGCCCCGGGCTATGCTCGACGCATGACCGATCTCTTCGCTTCCGCACCGCCCACTGCGACCGACGGCATCCGCGTCGGCATCGGCGGCTGGACCTTCGCGCCCTGGCGCAGCAACTTCTATCCGGCCGGCCTGGTGCAGCGGCGCGAGCTGGAATACGCCAGCCGCCAGCTGACCGCCATCGAGATCAACGGCACGTATTACGGCGCGCAGAAACCCGCGACCTATGCGAACTGGCGCGACCAGACGCCGGACGGTTTCGTGTTCTCGGCCAAGGCGCCCAAGCGCATCATGCAGTCGCGCTCGCTGGCGTCGACGCAGACGCAGGTACAGGACTTCGTCGGCGGCATCGCCGAACTCGGTGCGCGGTTGGGACCGCTGGTGTGGCAGTTCGAAGCGGGCCGCCGGGTCGATGCCGGGGAACTCGATGCCTTCCTCGCGTTGCTGCCGCGCGAAATCGCCGGGCGACCGCTGCGGCATGCGCTGGAAGTCCGCGATCCTGCCGCGGTCGATGCGGACCTGATCGACCTCGCGCGCCGGCACCAGGTCGCGACCGTGTTCACCGACTCGACGGACTATCCGTCCTTCGCGGACCTCACCGCCGACTTCGTCTACGCCAGGCTGATGCGTTCGCAGCCGATCGAGAGCGGATATCCGCCGAACGAACTGGACCTGTGGGCCAGGCGCGCGGAGGCATGGTCGCGCGGCGAAGACATCGCCGGGCTGCCGCACGTGGGCGACGCCGCGCCGGCATTGCCGCGACGCGATGTGTTCGTCTACTTCATCAGCAGTGCGAAGGAGCGCAATCCGGCTGCCGCGATGGAACTGATCCGCCGTCTTGGCAGCTGATCTCCGCCGTCAGTGCCGCAGCGGCCGCTTCAGCAGGACGTAGATCGCCACGCCACTGCCGACCAGGCAGGTGAACGCGACATAGTGGGCGGGCGCCATCGCGCCCCATGACGTGGACAACCACGCGATCATCGGTGGCGTGAGGCCACCGAACACCGCATACGCCACGTTGTACGAGAACGACAGGCCGGAGAAACGCACCTCCGGCGGAAACGCCGCCACCATCAGCGCCGGCGTCACCCCGGTCACGCCGCAGCAGAAGCCGGCCAGCGCGTACCAACCCACGAACTGTTCGTGGTTGCCAGACACCAGCGTGCCGTAGAGCGCATACGCGGACAGGCCCAGCCCCAGCGAGCCGGCCAACAGCGCGCATCCCACGCCGAAGCGGTCCACCGCCCAGCCCGCCACCAGGCAGCCGGCGATCAGCGCCAGCGTCGCCAGGCTGTTGCCGCGGAACGCGGTGGCGGGATCGATGCCGAAGCTGGTCTGCACCAGCGTCGGCGTCAGCAGCACGATGACCACGATGGCCGCCGTCAGCTGCCACGACGCGAGCATCGACAGGACCACCGCTGGCCGGTGCGCCGCCAGCACCGTTTTCACCGGCAATTGGCGCGCGAACTGCTTGCGTTCGCGCATGTCCACGAACACCGGCGTTTCCTCCAGCCAGCGACGCAACCACACCGCAATGAAACCGAACACGCCGCCCAGCACGAACGGCATGCGCCAGATGCCTGCCTGCACCTCGGCCGGCGTGCAGGTCGCGTTGATCCACGCCGCCAGCAGCGAGCCGATCAGGATGCCGGCCGTCAGTCCCGCCGTCAGCGTGGCGCAGGCGATGCCGACGCGGTTGCGCGGCACGTGCTCGGCGACGAACACCCAGGCCCCCGGCACTTCGCCACCGACCGCGATGCCCTGCACGATCCGCATCGCCAGCAACAGCAGCGGCGCAAGCGCGCCGACCTGCGCATGCGTCGGCAGCAGGCCGATCAGCAGCGTCGGCACGGACATCATGAAGACGCTGAGGGTGAACATGCGCTTGCGGCCCAGCCGGTCGCCGAAGTGCGCCATCACGATGCCGCCCAGCGGCCGCGCCACGTACCCCGCCGCGAAGATCCCGTACACCTGCAGCTGCGCCAGCCACGGTGCGGTACCCGGCGGGAAGAACAGCGCACCCAGCGTCTTGGCGAAGAACACGAAGACGACGAAGTCGTAGAACTCCAGCGCGCCGCCAAGGGCCGACAGGCCAAGCGTCTTCGCATCGCGCCGGCCGAAGGATCGAAGGATCGGAGGCGATGCATCGCCGGAGGTCATACGGTCGTCCTGCACGTCGGCAAAGTCACGGCGCGCGAACATCGCATGCTGCTCGCCACGCGTCCAGCGCCGTCGCTTCTCCCTGTAGGAGCGACATCAGTCGCGACCGCAGGTTGTCCGGTCAGGTAAAGCTGCATCGTCCGCAGGCCGTCGGTCGCCGATGTGTACTGGTGAGGTCGGTGTACGGTCGCGACTGATGTCGCTCCTACAGGGACGCCCGGCGACGGCCAAGTATCCGATCGAACCCCGCGATGACCAACCCCAGCACCACGAACACCGCCATGACGCCCAGCGCGTTGATGCCGACGCGCGTCCAGCCCAGCTGGCCCACATCGATGAAGGGATACGGGTACTCGCCCAGCCACGCGCCACGCGCGAATACCCAGGCCACGTACAGCAGCGGGAACAGCAACCAGCCGGCGACGTTTGGCCAGCGCAGGCTGCCGTGCGGCGTGAACGCCAGCCACCACGCCCAGTACGCCAGCGGTACCGCGTAGTGCAGGCCGGTGTCGGCCCACCACTGTGCGCCCTGCGGCTGCCACAGGTGGCGCAGGATGACGAAATAGATGCTGCCGGTGACGCCGATGTACAGCGCCACCGCGCCGCGCACCCGGGCCTGTGCGAAGAAGCCGGAACGCCCCGCGGCCGCCGCGAACGCAACGAGCGCCACCGCGATGTTGCTGAGGATGGTGAAGTAGGTGAGGAAACGTACCGTGCCCAGGACCACGCCGGTGGTGTCGTGGGTCAGCGCCAGGATCAGCAGGTATTGCAACACCAGCGCCGACAGGGCGAGCAGACCGACGAGGGCGGCGAGCGTACGGGATACGACGGAAAGGCGTGGCGGCGACATCGGTCATCCTCGGTCCGTAGTGGCGCCAGCTTGCCACGGCACGCGGCCGGTCGGGAGTGGTCCCATCGCCAGCATCCCGCGCCTTCGGCGACAATGGCGCATGCCGATGACCCCGACTGCCAAGGCCCAGCTGCAGATCCACCTGTGCGTGCTGCTGTGGGGCTTTACCCCGATCCTGGGCAAGTTGATCAGCCTGTCCGCGCTGCCGCTGGTGTGGTGGCGCATGCTGATCGTGGTGGTCGCCCTCGCCTTCCTGCCGCGCGTCTGGCGCGGGCTGCGCGCGATGCCGGCGAAGCTGATCCTGGCCTATTGCGGCATCGGCGTGATCGTCGCGCTGCACTGGCTGACGTTCTACGGCGCGATCAAGCTCTCGAATGCTTCCGTGGCGGTGACGTGCATCGCACTCGCACCCGCCTTCACCTCGGTGATCGAGCCGTGGCTGACGCGGCGTCCCTTTTCCTGGCGCGAACTGGCGTTCGGCGTGGCCGTGCTGCCGGGCGTGGCGCTGGTGGTCGGCGGCATTCCGGACGGCATGCGGCTGGGCGTACTGGTCGGCGCGCTGTCCGCGTTGCTGGTCGCGGTATTCGGTCCGCTCAACAAGCGCCTGGTCGAACACGGCGAGCCGCTGACGATCACCGGACTGGAACTGGGCGCGGGCACGATCCTGCTGACGCTGCTCGCGCCCTTGATGCCGATGCTGTTCCCCGCCTTCGCCGGCGACCTGTTCGTGCTGCCCGGCCTGAAGGACGGCGCACTGCTGGTGGTGCTGTCGCTTGCGTGCACGCTGCTGCCGTTCGCGCTGTCGCTGGTGGCGCTGAAACACCTGAGCGCGTACGGCGTGCAGCTGGTGACCAACCTGGAACCGGTCTACGCCATCGTGCTGGCCATCGTGCTGCTGGGCGAACAGCGCGAACTCACGCCACTGTTCTACCTCGGCGTCGGCATCATCCTGGCCGCGGTGTTCCTGCATCCGCTGGTGCAGCGGCCGAAGCGCATCGAGCACCCGGAGATGCTGGGCACCTCCGAGGCCAAGAACATCGTCGACTGAGCGCGATCAGCGCGCGACCAGCACCGGCACCGGGCTGGTCGCGATGACCTTCAGCGCCACCGAGCCGACGAACAACTGTTTCAGCGCACCGCGGCCGTGCGTGCCGACGACGATCAGGTCCGCCTTCGACGCCTTCGCCTGCTTGACGATGCTGTCGGCGGGTTCGCCGACGAGGTACGTCTCCCGGAACGGCAGCCGCGCACGCCTGAGCGCCGTGCGCGCCTTCTTCATCGCATAGGCGGCGTTCTCCGCGTGATAGCTCGCCACGCCGTCCTTGCCCAGGCTCAACGCGACCGAGCGCAACAGCGGCGGGTCGGCGTAGAACAGGGTGACGTCCGGCGTCTCCGCCAGCGACGCACTCACGTCGACCAGTTGCCGCACCGCGGCCAGGCCGATCTCGCTGCCATCCACCGCCACCAGGATCTTCATCGTCGTGCTCCGCATGCGGGGCGGACGCACGACGCGCCGCCGATGGGAGGACAATGCGTCCACCGGTCGCAGCGCGCATTGATCGCGATCAACCCGGTGCGGCCACCACCCGGTCGCGACCCGTGCGCTTGGCCTCGTACAGGGCCTGGTCGGCACGGCGGAACATCGCCTCGGCGCTGTCGTCGCGCTGCCGTGCGGCCACGCCGATGCTGACGGAAACCGGCAGGCCGACAGGCAGCAGGCCCACGCTCTGGCGCATGAATTCGCATTGCAGGCGCGCTTCTTCCAGCGTGGCGCCCGGCATCAGGATGACGAACTCCTCGCCGCCATGCCGCGCCGCCAATCCGCGGCCGGCCGCCTGCGACCTCAGCATGTCGCCCAGCGCCACCAGCACCCGGTCGCCCTCGTCGTGCCCGTGCAGATCGTTGACCGTCTTGAAGTGGTCCACGTCCAGCACGGCGACGGCAAGCGGATCGCCGCTCTGTGCGGCCTTCCGCATGGCGGTGTCGAGCGCGGCCGCGAATGCGCGGCGGTTCGGCAGCCCGGTCAGCGGATCGGTCTTCGTCTGCTCGGAAAGATCGGCGTTCTGTTGCTCCAACTGCTGCTGGTATACCTGCATCTGCTGCTCGTACCAGACTCGCTCGCGCAACTGGTGGCCGAGCTTCTGGCTGAGCCGACGCAGCTCCAGCAGTTGTGCGACCTGGCGGGACAGCGCATCCAGCGCGTCCAGCTGGAACGGCGTCAGCTCGCGCGGCGTTTCGTCCACCAGGCACAGCGCGCCCAGCGCCAGTCCTTCCGTCGTGACCAGCGGCGCACCGGCGTAGAAGCGGATGCCGTGCTCGGCGGTCACCAGCGGGTTGTCGGCGAAGCGCGCATCGCGGGTGGCGTCAGGCACCACCGTCATCGTCGTCGGATTGAGGATGGTGTGCGCGCAGAACGAGGTGTCCAGCGACGGATCGGGATGGTCCATGCCGACGCGCGCCTTGAACCATTGCCGGTCGCGGTCGATCAGCGTGACCGCCGCCATCGGCACACCGCAGATGGCGGCGGCGATGCGGACCAGATCGTCGAACGCGCGCTCGGGCGCGCTGTCGAGGATATCCACGCTGTGCAGCGCAGCGAGACGCTCTTCTTCGTTGTCGGGCTTGGGCGGTCGGCTCATGCCGGCAGTCGGAAACCGGAGGATGCGCAGAGTATGCCTGCGACGGCACGGACGTTACCCCGCTCCGGCGCGACCGTCATCACGCTATCGCGTCACCAGGTGTCCTGCTGCGGCAGCAGGCCGCGCAGTTCCTGGTCGGTGAGGTTGCGCCAGCGCCCGGCCTTCAGATCGCCCAGCCTGACGTTGTCGATGCGCACGCGCCGCAGCTGGGTGACGCGGTAATCGAATGCCGCGGCCATCAGGCGGATCTGCCGGTTGAGGCCCTGCGTCAGCGTGATGCGGAAACCGAACTTGGCGATCCGGCCGGTCTTGCACGGCAGCGTCGTCTGCCCGTGCACGCGCACGCCGCGCGCCATGGCGCGCAGGAACTCGTCAGTCACTGGCTTGTTCACCGCCACCAGGTACTCCTTCTCGTGGCGGTTCTCCGCGCGCAGGATCTGGTTGACGATGTCGCCGTTGCTGGTCAGCAGGATCAGGCCTTCCGAATCCTTGTCGAGCCGGCCGATCGGGAAGATGCGTTGCTCGTGGCCGATGAAGTCGACAATGTTGTCCTTCACCGACGACTCGGTGGTGCAGGTCACGCCGACCGGCTTGTTCAGCACGATGTAGACGTGCTTGCGCTTGCCGGCCTTCACCGTGCGCGCCTTGATCGGCTGGCCGTCGACGCGCACCTCGTCGCCCTCGCCCACCACCGCGCCGACACCGGCGGCAATGCCGTTGACGGTCACGCGGCGCTCGGCGATCAGGCGGTCGGCCTCGCGGCGGGAACAGAAGCCGGTCTCGGCGATGTGCTTGTTGAGGCGGGTGGTCATGCCGGCATTATCCGGGATCGGCCGCCCGGCGTCCGCATCGCGCGGGGCCGGCAAGCGTATCGAGGGACACGGCGTCTGCATGGCGCAGTCTTCCACCCGTCGCCGCCAACCGTGCGCGGCACCGCCAGCGCCCGAGCGCCTGCGGTCGCGTGGCGTCAGTCGTCGACGTCCCGCGTGCTCTCGGCATCGACCACCTGGTCGCGCCCGGCGCGCTTGGCGCGGTACATGGCTTCGTCCGCCCGGCGCAGCAGCGATGCCGCATCGGCATCGTCCACGGCCAGCGTGGCCAGGCCGATGCTGGCGGTGACTGTCAGGCCGTCGACGCCCAGGTTCGCGCCGGTGGCACTGACCTGGCTCCGCATCGCCTCCAGACGCGCACGCGCGGTCGCACCGCCGATGCCCGGCAGCAGCACCAGGAATTCCTCGCCCCCCATGCGGATCACGTCCGCCGGATCGCGCACTGCCGTGGTCAGCGTCGCCGCGACGGCGACCAGCACGCGGTCGCCGGTCTCGTGTCCATGCACGTCGTTGATCCGCTTGAACAGGTCGATGTCCAGGAATCCCACCGCGAGCGTGTCGTCGCCGGTGCGCGCATCGCGCATGTGCTGTTCCAGCCGCTTCAGGCCGGCGCGACGGTTCGGCAGGCCGGTCAATTCGTCGGTGTCGGCGAGCGCGCGCATCTCGTCGCGCTGGCGACGCAACTGGCCCAGGCGCAGGTTCAGCACGTAGGCGCTGACCGTCAGGAACCAGGTGATCGAGAGCTGGATCGCCTCGACGCGGTATTCGATCAGCAGGCGGTTGCCGGCCAGGTCCATCGCCGCCATCGCCAGGAACGGCAGCACCGCGGCCATCGCCAGCACGGCGTCGGCGCGATGGCGGCGCAGCAGGCCCAGTCCCAGCACGAACACCACGCCGCAGCCCATCACGAAGCCGCTGTCCATCGCCGTGGCCAGGCGCGACAGGCCTGCGGTCGGCAGCCATGCCGTCGCCACGCCCAGCGCGCAGAGGCCCGCGGTGAACCAGGGCAGCCAGCGCTGCGTCGCCGGCCAGAGTCGCGCGCCGCCGACCAGCAGCCACATCACGTACAGCAGGATCGGCAGCCCCACGCAGGAGAAGGCCACCAGCCAGCGTATTTCCTGGCCGTCCATCGGCAGCCACGGCTCCGGATAACCACTCAGGCCGCTGAGCACCGACTGCCCCAGCACGCTCAGGGCGCACAGCAGCGTGTAGCCGAGGAAAACGCGGTCGCGCGTCGTCAGGAACCCCATCAACGCCATGAAGGCCAGTGCGATGGCGATCGCCACGCAGGCCGTGCGCACCAGCAGGCGCGCGGTGTCGAACTGCTGCACGGGACTCGGTGCGCCGATGCGCACGGTCGGGATCCAGCCGGGCTTCAGCGGTTTTTCCCAGGCCACCTGGATCGGCTCGTGGTTGCCCTTCGGCGGCACCACCACCATGCCGACGCCGGCACGGAAACGCGAGTCGCGCGTGCGCGCATCGTGCGTGCGCCCGCAGATCTCGCGGTCGCCGTGGTGCACGCGCACCTCGCCGGCGAAGATGTTGAACACGTTGATGGCCTGCGGAGCGCCGGACCATCCTGCGGGCGGCGCGGGAATCTCGACGCGTTCGGTCAGTTCCGCCTGCATCCCGGGCGTACAGTGACGCTGAGGGGCCTGTTCGGAGGTCGGCGCACCGGTGACGAGGTAGTCACGGCCCGGTTGCGGCGCTGCCAGCGTCGGGCACGACAGCACCACGAGCAGCCACAGCCACCCCGCGATCCCGCCTGCTCGTCCCCTGTTCGACTTCACTGACACTCCGGTACGTCGCCGCCCTCCCGACCTCCGGTGTGCTGGCTTGCGTGTGCGAAATGCAATTTCCGTGCCACGGTCCGGCGCTCCCATGCCGGACTTGCCTCATGCGCGCGGCGCTGATGCGCCGGCAGGCGTCACGCTCACTCGCGCGGCGGACCCTTGCGGTGCGGCTTGCCGGCGCCGAACGGCTTGTCGCCACGCGGCTTGCCCTTGCCCGGACCGCCGAACTTGCGCGGCGGTGCGGCGCCCGCACCGGCACCGCCACCCTCGCCCGGCTTGTGGATGCGCAGCTGCTGGCCGGACACCCAGACCTTCTTCAGGTGCATCAGCACTTCGCGCGGCATGCCTTCGGGCAGGTCCAGCGTGGTGTATTCGTTCTGGATGTCGATGCGGCCGATGTAACGGCTTTCCAGCCCAGCCTCGTTGGCGATCGCACCGACGATGTTGGCCGGCTTCACACCATGCGCATGGCCCACCTCGATGCGATAGGTCTCCATGCCGACGTCCGGCTTGTCGCCGCGCGGCGATTTGTCGGCGCGCGGCCGCTCGGTGTCGGGGCGTTCGATGCGCGAACGCTCGGGCTTGTCGAAGCTGCGCGCCGGACGTTCGCCCTGGCTGTCGTCGCGGCGTGGACGCTCGTCGCGCTCGCGGCGCGGCGCGTTGCCATAGGTCTCGCTGCGCACCGCAGGGCGCTGTTCGCGCGGCGTGCGCTCCTGCGACAGCAGCAGCGGCGTGTCGCCCTGCACCAGCTGCGCCAGCGCGGCGGCGATATCGACGGCCGGCACGTTCTGTTCGCGCTCGTAGCGTTCGATCAGCGCACGGAACTCGCCCGCCGCGCCCGACGCCAGCGTGTCGGTGATGCGCGCCAGGAACTTCTCCACGCGGCGGTCGTTGACCGCTTCCACGCTCGGCAGCTGCATCTCTTCGATCGGCTGGCGCGTGGCGCGCTCGATCGAGCGCAGCATGCCCTTCTCGCGCGGGGTGACGAACAGGATCGCGTCACCCGCGCGGCCGGCACGGCCGGTGCGGCCGATGCGGTGCACGTAGCTTTCGGTGTCGTACGGGATGTCGTAGTTCAGCACGTGGCTGATGCGCTCCACGTCCAGCCCGCGCGCGGCCACGTCGGTGGCGACGAGGATATCGAGCTTGCCTTCCTTGAGCTGCTGGATGGTCTTCTCGCGCGCGGCCTGCTGCATGTCGCCATTGATCGCCGCCGCGGCCAGGCCGCGCGCCTGCAGCTTGTCGGCGAGTTCTTCGGTGGCCGCCTTGGTGCGGGCGAAGACGATCATGCCGTCGAACGGTTCCACTTCCAGGATGCGGGTCAGCGCATCCAGCTTGTGCATGCCGCTGACCCACCAGTAGCGCTGGCGGATGTTGGCCGAGGTGGTGGTCTTGGAGGCGATGTTCACCTCGACCGGATCCTTCAGGTAGGTCTGCGCGATGCGGCGGATGGCCGGCGGCATCGTCGCCGAGAACAGCGCCACCTGGCGCGTCTCCGGCGTCTTCTTCAGCACGGTCTCGACATCGTCGATGAAGCCCATGCGCAGCATTTCGTCGGCTTCGTCCAGCACCAGCGTGGTCAGGCCGGACAGGTCCAGCGAGCCGCGTTCCAGATGGTCGATCACGCGGCCGGGCGTGCCGACGACGACGTGCACGCCACGCTTCAACGCCTGCAGCTGTGGGTAGTAGCTCTGCCCGCCGTAGATCGGCAGCACGTGGAAGCCTGGGATCTTGCCGGCGTACTTCTGGAACGCCTCGGCCACCTGGATCGCCAGTTCGCGCGTCGGCGCCAGCACCAGCGCCTGCGGACTGGCGGCATTGGGCTTGATGTTGGCCAGCACCGGCAGCGCGAACGCGGCGGTCTTGCCGGTACCGGTCTGCGCCGTGCCCAGCACATCGCGGCCGGCCAGCATGGCGGGAATGGTGGCGGCCTGGATCGGCGACGGGGTTTCGTAGCCCACCGCGGTGACGGCCGCCATGACAGGCGCCGGCAGGCCGAGATCGGCGAACAGGAGGGGGGCGGACGAAGGGGATTCGGTGGACATGCGGAGACTCCGGGGCGTCGCGGAGCCGCACGCCGAGCCGCACATTGTGCGCCTTCGGGGGCCTCCTGTCGCGTTGCAGCACGGCCGGGCCTTCACGCCTGCGGGGACTGTGATGTTTCCCGCGCGGCGGCGAATCACCTGCCAGACCCGCACAATCGAGCGCATGCCCGGATGGAATCAACCCCCGCCATGACCACGGACCCGGCCGCCCGCGCCGGCTTCCAGGTCCTGCTGCAGGCCCACCGCGGCATCGTCGCCAAGGTCGCCGGCACCTATGCCTGGCACCCCGACGACCGCGACGACCTGATGCAGGACATCGCCACCCAACTGTGGCGGGCCTGGCCGGACTACGACCCGGCGCGGCCGTTCTCCACCTGGATGTACCGGATCGCGCTGAACGTGGCCATTTCGCACGTGCGCAGCCGGACACGCGGCGCGCAGACGGATGCCTGGAACGAAGACCACCACGACCTGCCCGACCCCCGTGCGCACGACCACGAAGGCCGGCAGCAGGTGGACCTGCTGTACCGCTTCATCCAGGCGCAGCCGCCGCTCGACCGCGCGCTGCTGCTGCTCTACCTGGAAGACCGGAGCTACCGCGAGATGGCCGACGTGCTCGGCCTGAGCGAAACCAACGTCGCCACCAAGATCAGCCGGCTGAAACAGCGGCTGCGCCAGGAACTCTGACCGATGACCACCGCACACGGAAGCCTCCCCATGGAACCCGATGACCTGAAACTCGTCTGGCAGACGCTGTCGCGTCGCCTCGAACGCCACGACGCACTGCAGACCCACGTGCTGCTGGAACAACGCAAGCAGAAGGCGATTTCCAGCCTGCGCCCGCTGTTCTGGGGCCAGGTGGTGCAGACGCTGTTCGGCATCCCCTTCATCCTGCTGGCCGCGTTGCTGTGGATCCGCGGCGGACAGTCCGCGGAAGGTCTGCCGTGGACGACGATCGCCGCCGGTATCGTCGTGCAGCTGTACGGCATCGCCACCCTCGCCATGGCCGGCCAGACACTGCTGCGCATCCGCGAGATCGATTACACGCGACCCGTCGTCGACATCCAGAAGCGCCTGGCCACGCTGCGTCGGACCTACCTCGTCAACGGCATGCTCGCTGGCCTGCCGTGGTGGTTCCTGTGGGTGCCGCTGCTGATGGTGCTGGCCGGCCTGGGCGGCAACGACCTGTTCGCCAGCGCGCCCCGCGTGGTCTGGATCGGACTGGGCGTCGGCGCGGCCGGCCTGGCGGCGACCGCGTGGTTCCATCGCTGGTCGCGCGACCCGGCGCGTCCGCGTCTGGTCAAGGCGATGGAGGACAGCGTCACCGGTGGCAGCCTGCGGCGGGCCCGTGCGCAGATCGAGGAGATCGCGCGCTTCGAGGCCGAGTGAGCACGGCGTCGCGTAGACTGCGCGCATGCAGCACATCGACTTCGACCTCGATCAGGGCCACGACTTCGTGGAACTCAACCAGTTGCTGAAACTGGTCGGCATCGCCGACAGCGGCGGACAGGGCAAGGCGATCGTGGCCAGCGGCGCGGTGACGGTCGATAGCGCGGTGGAACTGCGCAAGACCGCGAAGATCCGCGCCGGCCAGACCGTCCGGATCGACGACGTGGAGATCCGGGTCGTGACGGCCGCCGGTTGAGGCGACGGTACGTCCGCCTACGGCGACGTACCGGAGACATCGCCCGAAGGCAACACCGGCGCTTCTTCACTGTCCGCCATGCGGTCGAATTCCGACAGCGGACTGTCGGCCGGACACTTGGCGTCCGGGAATCCGAACTTTGTGCGCAACGCCAGGCCGCAGGCCTGCATGTCGTCCAGGCCCTTGCCGGCGGCCTTGCACTGGCCATCGAAGCTGCGCATGAAGGCATCGCGGCGCAGCACGAAGTCGTCGCCGCACCGGCGCATCAGCTGCAGGCGGTCCAGGTCGTCCTGCGCCGCGTTGGTGCCGTCCAGGCCGTACTCCTGCAATTCGTCCTTGCTCAGCAGGCGCAGGCGCCGGTTGGGCACCGTCATCATCAGGTCGGCGACCGCCACCGCCACGCCGTTGCGCGACAGGTAGTCCTTGACGCGGTCATAGACGCCACGCAGTTCCTCGTTGAGTTCGCTGCGCGTGGTCGCGGTGGAACTCATGCGGATGATGCGGTGCACGCCCACCTTGCCGGAGATCAGCCGGTTGTCGCCCGCGCCCAGTACGAAGACGCAGGCGCTGTGGCAGACCGACCCTTCACGCACCCAGATCGTCCAGCCGCCGGCACCGATGGCATCGCCGGCCTTGATCGCGTCCTCCACCTGCCCTCCCGCGGAATCGAGGTCGAGGATGCGCTTGTGGATGTCCATGCGGCCGGCGATGTCCGCGACGCGCGACACCAGGTCGGTGAAGTCGGCCGCGATCTTGCCCTGGTAGCGCAAGCGCAGCACGCCGCCCTTCTGGCATGGCGACAAGGCATCGACCACGCTGAAGAACGCCAGCGATTCCAGCGGCGCGCCATCGCCTTCTTCGGTGTTGTAGTCGGCCTGGCAGCTGATCCAGGCTTTGCCGGACGCCACTTTCGAAACCGGCCAGTCGGTCGACAGGCCGGCGCGTGGCGCCTCGGCCGGCATGGCGAGCGGCCCGGTCGATACCGCACCGTCGCCGCGCTCGGCCTGCTGGGCCGGCGTGTCCTGCCGCGCAGGCGCCTGCGTCGCGTCCGCCAGGGCGTCGGGCGCCGCGGCTGCCGGTTCGCCCATGCGGCAGCCGGCCAGTCCAAGGCTGGCGGCAAGCAACAACGACAGGGGCAGGCGGCAGAGGGGGAAAGACGACATCCGATCGATCACGGCGCAATGCACGGACCCGAAGGCCCCGGCACGGGAGGGAGGCGGTCTAGTCTAGTGTCAAACCCTGCGCGCCCGCCGACCGCGCGATGAATCCGGTCCACGGCATCGCGTCACAACAGCGCCCACAGCAGTTGCAGCAGACCCCACAGCGACAATGCCCAGATCAGCGTACGCAGGTACGGGATACCCGCCGCGTAGACCGGCACGTAGGCGAGCCGCGCCCAGACATAGCACTGTGCGCCCAGTGCCGTGCCGGCATCGCCGCGCTCCAGCACGACCACCGCCAGCGCCGCGGCGGCGAAGAACGGAAAGGTTTCCAGGAAGTTGCGCAGCGCGCGGTCCACCCGCGCCGCCACGCCGGTCAGTGGTGGCAATGCGGCGTCACGCGCACCGACATTCCATGCCAGGCCCCGCTGGCGTGTCGTCAGCGCCGCCCCGAGCAGCACGTGCGCCAGGCCCAGCGCAATGGCCCAGGCAAGCATCTTCAGTTCGATCGGCATGGCACGGGTTCCCGGCGGACGATGCCCGGCACTCTAGCGCAGCCGGCATCGCGTCTGCGCGACGCTGGCCGAGGTGCTTGTCGTGCGCGCTGGACCCGGCCCGGATGGATCGGCGAAGCCCTCGATGGCGACGATCGCGCCGGCATGGCTGTCGCGGATCACGCGGGCGAAATCGCCGGGTAGCGGCGTGTCCTGTCCACTGGGCGTGGCGTCGTCGGTGGCGAAGTGCGCACCGGTTTCGATCCGGATGCGCCCGGCAAGCCGGGCGACCAGCGCGCCATGCTTCTGCGACAGCGCATCGACCTGCGACTGCGGGCGCTGGTCGGTCGCGCGACGTTCGGCGATCGTGCCGTCCAACTCCTCGCGCTTGATGTAGCTGAAGCATCCGACCGGGGCGACGGTTGCCAGGCTGACGGCGAGTGGGCCATGGCGGGACGTTCCGCTCGCCATGAAGGATGGCATCGGCCTTCCTGCACGGCAGCGCGTGCAGTGGAAGGCCAGATCCACGGGATGACGCTGCGGCGCGAAGGTCGTTCACGCACTTCATGCATCACGTGGAAATCGCAACTCCGCATTCCGTCATGCCATATGGCGACAGGCTGCGGCACTTCTTCACGAAACGGAACGACGACGACAAGCCGTCGATCACGCACGTGGATCGCGTGGCGGGCACGCACGTGCCCGCGGTGTCCAGGCTGGTCGCGCTGCGCGATGGATGCGTCGCGCACGCCGGTCCGGAACATTGACGTGCATCACGTACCTGCGCCGGCAGGGACCGACGGCATGTGGCGCGCCGCGCGCGGGTGCCCCTTCGCTCCACGCGCTGCCTGCCCGCGTCGATGGGGACGTTGCTTCGCGGTGAAAGCAGGCTACCCGTCCACCGTACGCCCCCCGCCGCTTGCGGCATGCCGGTGATTTGGGTATCACAGTGGCACGGAGTGTCGACTCCGCAGGGGAACGCATTGGCGATACACCAGGACCTTTGGCGGCCTGTCCAGTGGGCGCAGCGCTTCGCTGCCGCGTTCGCGTGGCTGCTGGCCGCCGCCTTCGTCCTGGTGGACGCCGGCAGCGGCCATGCCCTCGATGACAGCATGCCGCTGGTGGGGGTGCTGGTGGCGATCGCCACGTGGCGCAGCGCGCAGCGGATCGTCCGCCTGGCCGTGGCGGGCCTGCTGACGGCGCTGTTCCTGATGCACCTGTGGCAGTTCCATGCCCTGGGTACCTGCCTGGTGCTGGCGGCGGCGACGGCCATCGCATGGGCACGCGTATGGCGCGGCTTCTGGCCGGAATTCGTCATGCGCGTCTTCGCCGCCACGTTGCTGCTGCTGGCCGTGCAACCGGTACTGGGTGCGCTGCAGGCCGGGGCGACCACCGCCGAGATCGGCTGGTCGCTGTCGCTGTCGGCGCTGGCCATGTTCCTGCTGGTGTACACGCCTTCACTGCGTGACGGCCGGACACTGGAAACGAGCGCCGAACTGGTCGCCTTCGTGCTGGCGTTCGCCATGATCGCGCTGGTCGGCTGGCATGTGCCCGGCAGCCTGGTCGGCCAGATGGGCGTGGACCTTCCACCGATGCGTCCCGTCTCGACGCTGTGCGTCGCCCTGGTGGCACTGGCGCTGCTGCTCCGCCAGCGGAACCAGGAACGCGCGGCCTGGGTCGTCCTCGCGCTGGTCACGATGCCGCTGCTGCTGACCCTGCTGCAGACCCTGGGCGACATTGTCACGCCGGCCAACGCGCTGCTGCATCGCCTGGGCTGGCTGCCGCGCCCGACCACGCCGCTGATCGGCGGCTACACGGACTACGGCGTGCTGACGGCATGGATGGCCGTGGCGGCGCTGCCGCAGGCGCTGCAACGCTGGGAGAACGTGCGCTGGGGCATCACCCGCGGGCTCGGCATCGCGATGGCGTCCGTCGCCGGCATGGCGATGCTGGGACTGCTGATCCAGTTGCCCTATCACCGCGAAGGCCTGTCGATCTACCAGATTTCGCTGACCGCCTCGGCACAGCTGGTCGCCCTGGGCCTGGCGCTGGCCGTGGCCGGCGAGCACTCGCTGCGCGAGCGCCTGTTCGGCGTATTGCCGTTGGCCGCTGCGCTGATACTCGGCGGCATGTTCTGGATGGCCGCCTCCGCCGATCGCGACACGATGACGCGGAACGTGATGAGGACGCAGACGGCGACCGCCGCACCCGCATTCCTGCGCGGCATCGAGCTACGCCGTGGCGCGCTGCGCCAGCTCTCCGCCGCACTGACGGCCGCAGCGCCGGAATCCGCCGAAGGCCTGTTCCACGACTATGTCGACGACATGGTGGGCGCCTTCGCCGGCTACCGCGTGGTGCGCAGCGTGGGCGATGGTGGTGAGTTCCGCTGGGTGCATCCCGGTTTCGATGCCCCCGTCGCGCCGTCGCCGCCGGTACCGGTGGCGGACGCGGGCCACCTGCAGCCGGTGGCCGGCGGTTGGTGGTTGACCGTCGATACCGCCGGACGCCGCACGCAGGCGTTCATCGCACTCGATGATTTCGTGAGGACGCTGAGCAAGGCCGTGCTGTCGGATCGTCCGCTGCGCGCCACCGCCGACGGCATGGCGCCGGTGGAACAGGGACATCCGAAGGGCACGCCGCTGTCGGTGGAGCGCGTGCCCTTGCCTGGCCACGACGTGCGGCTTGAATTGTGGGCGCCGCCGGCGTTGACCTCGTTCACGCTGCCGCGTGCGTTGATCGTCGGCGGACTCAGCAGCGGCCTGCTGATCGCGTTCGTGCTGTTCCTGCTGGACATCTCGCGGCGGCGCTCGTCGGAAGCGGCGGAAACCACGCGCTCGCTGCTGCTGGAAACCGAACGGCGCCTCGATGCGCAACGACGGCTCAACGATGCCGCGGCGATGGACAGCGCGACCGGCCTGCCGCGTTTTTCCGCGCAGGCCACCCTGATCACCGAGAAGATCGCGACACCCTCCGCATCCGGCCATGGGCTGGCGATCATCGACCTCGACGGCTTCGGCATGGTCAACGATTCATTCGGGCACGACGGCGGCGATGAAGTGCTGCGGCGGATGGGCCAGCGCATTTCGGTGGTCTGCGATGGACAGGGCAGCGTCCATCGTTACGGCGGCGAGGGCTTCCTGGCGCACTTCGCCGATATCGACATCGACCAGCTGACCCGGCTGGCCGAAGACATCCGCCGTGCCGTGGGCCAACCCATCGCGCTCTATTCCACGCATCCCTCGTTCACCGTCACCGCCAGCATCGGGCTGGCGCACTCGCCCGAACACGGCGCGGATCTGCAGACGCTGCTGCGCAGTGCCGACGAGGCACGCCACCTGGCCAAGCGCGCCGGCCGCAACCAGGTGCGCCTGCCATCGGCCAGTGCGCAGCAGGAAGCCAACGATCGCCTCAGCCGCGTGACCGCGCTGCGCGAGGCGGTCGCCCGTGGACAGCTGCGGCTCGCCTACCAGCCCGTGGTGGCCGGCGACACCTTGCAGCTCACCGGCTTCGAGTCGCTCGCGCGCTGGCGGCATCCGGTGTGGGGCGAGGTGCCGCCGTCGGTCTTCATCCCGCTGGCGGAAAGCGCGGGGCTGATGGAAGACATCGGCCACTTCGTGCTTGAACAGGCGTGCCAGCAACTCGCGCGCTGGCGAAGCATGGGCCTGCGCACGCTGGGGGTGGCGGTGAACGTATCGCCCAGCCAACTGGCCCAGCCCACGCTGGCGCCATGGATCGCCGAATGCCTGCAACGCCACGACCTGCCCGCCGACGCGCTGACCCTGGAACTCACCGAAAGCGTGCTGGTGGAAGACATGGGCGCGGCGCAGGCGATGCTGCAGACCCTGCACGCGCTCGGCGTGCGCCTGGCGCTGGACGATTTCGGCACCGGCTATTCCAGCATGTCGTACCTGCAGCGCCTGCCGCTGGACATCATCAAGATCGACCGCAGCTTCGTCGATGGCATCGCCGCGGAAAGCACCGACCGCGCCATCGCGCGCACCATCCTCGTGCTGGCGCACGAGATGGGCATGCGCACGATCGCCGAGGGCGTGGAAACCTCGGCACAGATGCACGCGCTGCAACAGATGGGATGCGACGAGATGCAGGGCTACTTCTTCGGCCGCCCGATGGAAGTGGATGAAGCCACCGCGCTGGCACGCGGCGAACTGCGCCACTCCCAGGCCTGATTCGCAGGCCTGATTCGCAAGGGAACCGGTCACCCCAAGATCCCCGCCATCGCAGCGTCGAAAGAGACGCACGCCGCTACCAGCGCGGGCACCGGCCACGATGCGAACACCTGCGCGGCGGGACCGTGACGCAGGCTGGCCGGTCCTATCCGGGCGCGGCGTTGAAGGGGAACAGGGGCTTCACGGCGCGTTCGCGCCGATCAGGTTTGGATAGCGTCATGCACCGTTCAAGCGCCCCCGCCCCCCTGCCGTTGCTGCATCGCCTGGCCTTCCTCGGGCTGGGGATGACGCTTGCGCTGGTCGGTGGCGCACTGCTTCCCTGAGGCCCGCAACCGTCAGCCTGCCTTCGCGGGATCGAGTTCCGAGGCCCACGCCAGCGCGATCGAACGCTCTTCCGCCGCGAAGGTCCGCACCTCCGTGTGCGGCATGATACGGCCCGCCATCCCGGCGACCGCGACCAGCCAGCGCTTGTCGGTCACCACACCGGCACGGGCGAAGCGGTCGTACTCGCCCCGCTTAGACAGCGCGTAGCGCAGGTCCTTGCCGACCACTTCCGGCGCCAGCCCATGCAGGTCGCTGATGTCGCTGACCACGGCGATGCGGGGAAACCGCGCCAGACGGGACTCGACGTCGGCGATGCAGGCGTCGTAGTCCGCGCCGGTGAGCTGGTCGGCGAAACGGTAGGCCGCCACATGGGGCGGACTGGCCAGGATCTCGATCATGCGCACGCTCCATGAAAGCCAGCGGCGACCTTAGCCGTGCAGGTGCAGGGGCGCGTCAAATCCGCTTCACGAAGCTGCACCGCACCCTGCGCTCGCTTCAGTCAGCGACACGTACCAGCGACCAGAACCCGATGTCGCGCCGCACGCGGTAGCCGAGTCGTTCGTACAGCGCCTTCGCGCGCGGATTCTCGTGACTGACGTGCAGGAACGGCAGCACGCCACGCGCCAGCGTGTCGTTGGTCAGCCATCGGGTCAGGTGGCGCGCATAACCACGGCCGGTGAAATCTGGATGCGTGCAGATCGCGCTCATCTCGCGGGTGCCGGCGCTGCCGAGGCGTTCACCGATCATGGCGGCCAGCCGGCCATCCTCACGGATGCCGAAGTAGCGTCCCAGGCCCATGGTGCGCGGACGGAAGTAATGCGGATACACCAGCGCCGTCAGCGCCAGCACCTCGTGGCGATGCGTGTCATCCAGCGGGACGATCTGCGGGCCGTCGTCGACGGGCACTACCGCTTCGCACACCATCTGCGCCAACGGGCGGAACGCATGCAGCGCCCATCCCGCAGGCGCGGCCGGCGCCACGCCCAGCAGGTAGACCGCCTCGCCCGGTGCGACCAGCGCCTCGAACGATCCCGCAAGCGGCGCATCGGCCGCGGCCACGCCCAGGAACGGCGCGTAGTCGGCGGGATAGCGCGCCGCACTGCCGCTGCGCAGCGCGATGTCGCGGTGGATCGAATCCAGTGCGCACCAGAAGGGATTGTCGAGCGCAGTGTCCATGGTCGCGGAGGTCGGGCGGATTCGGGATTATCCACATCCGCATCGCACACGTCGGCGCCTGATGCACCGGGACGGCGCGCTCCGTATGCTGCGCGCATGACCAGGCCCGCCGCTTTCCGTTCCCTGCACCGTGCCGCGACGTTGCTGGGCGCATTCCTGCTCGCCGGCTGCGTGACCGCCCCGCCCGCGCCGACCCGCCCGCCCGCCGATACCCGCAGCGAGATCACGCGACGGATGCCGGCCAAGGTCGCCGACCGCGACCGCTGGGCCGCCGATATCGAAACCGCGTTCGCCGCGCAGCGCATCGAACCCACCAGCGAGAACATCTGTGCGGTGCTGGCCGTCACCGAACAGGAGTCTGGCTACGTGGCCGATCCGGCCGTGGCCAACCTGCCGAAGATCGCGCGCGGCGAGATCGACCGGCGCGCGGCGGCCATGCACGTGCCGCGGTTCGTGGTGGACGCGGCGCTGGCATTGCGTTCACCGGACGGGCGCACCTACGCGGAGCGCCTGCAGTCCGTGCGCACCGAACGCGACCTCAGCGACATCTACGAGGACATGATCGGCCGCGTGCCGCTCGGCAAGCGCCTGTTCGCCGACTACAACCCCGTGCAGACCGGCGGCCCCATGCAGGTCGGCATCCCCTTCGCCGAATCGAAGGCCGCCGGCTATCCCTATCCCGTGCCAGGCAGCATCCGCGACGAAGTGTTCACCCGCCGCGGCGGCCTGTATTTCGGCATCGCGCACCTGCTTGGTTACCGGACGCCGTACACGCGCAAGGTGCATCGCTTCGCCGACTACAACGCCGGCTGGTACGCCAGCCGCAATGCCGCATTCCAGAGCGCGGTCGGCGTGGCAACCGGCGCCACGCTCGCGCTCGACGGCGACCTGCTGAACCCGGGCGCGCCGCTGGACAGGCCCGGCCAGACCGAACGCGCCGTGCGCATGCTGGCCGATGCACTGCGCATGGACGACCACGCCATCCGCGCCGCACTGGAGCGGGGCGACCGCCTCGATTTCGGCGACACCGACCTGTACGCGCGCGTCTATGCGCTGGCCGAGGCGCGGTCGGGCAAGCCGTTGCCACGCGCCCTCATTCCCGGCATCCGGCTGGAGAGTCCCAAGATCACCCGCGAGTTGACCACCGCCTGGTTCGCCACCCGCGTGGACGAACGCTATCGGAACTGCCTGCAGCGCTGACCTGTCCTCCCGCAACAGGATCGGCGGTCATCACGCCGGCGTTCCGGTGCCACGGGCAGAGTCGATGAAGCGCTGCGCGGGGAGGATGTCGAAATCCTCGCCGCACATTCGTCGCGTACAGGAGGGCGCCATTCCGGCGCCGCATCTCCGGAGGTTTCCATGCCGTACATCGATGGTTTCGTGGCCGCCGTGCCCACCGCCAACAAGCAGAAGTTCATCGACCACGCGAACCTGGGCGATCCCGTGTTCATCGAACTCGGCGCCACGCGCGTGATCGAGTGCTGGGAAGACGACGTGCCCGACGGCAAGGTCACCGATTTCCGCAAGGCCGTGCAGGCGAAGAAAGACGAGTCCGTGCTGTTCTCGTGGATCGAATGGCCCGACAAGGCCACGCGCGACGCCGGCATGAAGGCGATGATGGACGACCCGCGCATGTCGCCGGAGACCAACCCGATGCCGTACGACGGCAAGCGGCTGATCCATGGCGGTTTCGCTCCGACGCTGGAACTGGGCGACGCCACGGCGGCCATGTCCTACGTGGACGGTTTCGTCATCGCCGCGCCCACCGCGGGCAAGGCGGCCTTCACCGACTACGCCACCACCTTCGACACGATCTTCATGGGCTATGGCGCCACCCGCATCATCGAGGCGTGGGGCGATGACGTCGCCGACGGCAAGGTCACCGATTTCCGCAAGGCGGTGCAGGCGAAGGGCGACGAAACGGTGGCGTTCTCGTGGGTGGAATGGCCGGACAAGGCCACGCGCGATGCCGGCATGAAGAAGATGATGGAAGACCCGCGCATGGATCCATCGAACAAGGACAACCCGCCGATGCCGTTCGACGGCCAGCGCATGATCTTCGGCGGCTTTTCGCCCGTGGTGGAACTGCGCGCCTGATCCATGCAAGCCGGGCGACGCATCGCGCGTCGCCCGGTGCGACTGCATGAGCGAATGCAGGGCGCGCAGCGCGCGCGTCCATGCCGGAATGTCCGGCAGCTCATCGCGCGTCGTGTTCGCGACCATCATGCTCGCAGGTACACGCGTATACGCACACACCTGCGACGCCGCACGATCGTGGCGCATCGCGCACCAGACAAGTGCGCGATGCGGAAACCGTATGGAAACAGCGGGATTCAGGCCATAACGCAGATTACTTTCGCGCTGTCGAACGTCATCGCGTGATCGCGAATTCGACATCGCCATCGTCAGCGCGACGGCGGCTTGCGCTCCGGAATGCGCCGTCGCGGCGCCTGCGCCTCACGCTCGTCCATCTCGCGCACGCGACGGCCTGCGTCGCGGATCAGCTCGGGTAGCAGGTGTGCTTCCGGCAGGTGCTTCCAGTATTTCTGCGGCATTTCCTGCCGCATCATCCGTGTATTGAGCCGCGCGGGATTGAAGATGTTGGCGTAGTAGGTCCGCCACAGGGCGTCCTCGGCATCGTCGGCCGGCGCATCCGAACGTTGCGCGCCCTCGCCCGCCCACAACTGTCCGCCATCCCATTGCACGCTGCGGTACGGCGTGAGGATCGCCCAGCGCATGCCGGCGAAGCGGCGCATGAAGAACGGTGCGACGCGATCGACGATGCAGTGCTCGGGTTCGAACCAGGCGATGTACGCGTTGTCATCGCCGTCCACCTGGCGGAAGCGCACGAAGGCCTTCATCTTGTGCGTGTCCCGCCGCACGGCCTGCGACCAGCGCATCGCGCGGTGCACGTCGGGATCGGTGGCGCGATCGAGCAAGGCGCGCTCGCCATTGCCGATCCGCCACAGCAGCCGGTACAGCAGTGCGTGCCGGCCCGCCTCCCGATGGCACAGCACCGAGGCCGCGAAGGGCATGAAGTCCGCCGGTACCGACAGGCCTTTCCGGCGTACAGGCTGCTCGATCACGCCCGCGGCCGCGAGCAACTCGCACTGCGCATCCGCCTGCCACTCGATTGCGTCGGGCGGCAGTTCCGCTTCCCACGCATGCCGCGCCTGTACACGCCAGGCATCCAGCTCCCACGCAGGCGTCACGGCGGCGCGGAACATCGCCCGCCTCAGCCGAACAGGTCGGCCTGGCGCGGGGCCGGCGCCAGTTCCTGCCGCAGTCGCACCGGATCGTCCAGGCGCTGGCGCGGGTGATGGTCGAGCAGCACCACGAACGGCAGGACTTTCTGCAACGGCGCCCGCAGCCGCGCCAGGTCGGCCACGCGCAGCCTGCCCTGCCGCCGCGAATCGATGATGCGCTGCACGTTGCGCGCGCCGAGTCCCGGTACGCGCAGCAGGGTTTCGCGCGGTGCGGTGTTCAGGTCGACCGGAAACCGGTCGGCATGCCGCAGCGCCCATGCCAGCTTCGGGTCCACGTCCAGGTCCAGCATGCCGCCCTGCGCACCGATGTCGTCGACGATCTCCTTTACGTCGAAGCCGTAGAAGCGCAACAGCCAGTCGGCCTGGTACAGGCGGTGTTCGCGCAGCAGCGGCGGCGCGCGCAGCGGCAGCTGCGTGGACGCGTCGGGAATCGGGCTGAAGGCGGAGTAGTAGACGCGGCGCATGCGGAACTGGCCGTACAGCGCATCGCTGGTCTGCAGGATGGCGCGGTCGTCGGCGGCGTCTGCGCCGACGATCATCTGCGTGCTCTGCCCGGCCGGCGCGAACTTCGGCGGGCGCTTGCGCTTGGGTTGCTGCGCTTCCTGCCTGCTGGGTTTCGCCGCCTGGATGCGCCAGTGCAGTTCGCCCATCGCGTCGCGGATGCCTTGCGCTTCCTTCTGCGGCGCCAGCTGCTTCAGTCCCGCCTCGGTCGGCAGTTCCACATTGATGCTCAGGCGGTCGGCGTAGCGACCGGCGGCGGCGAGCAGTTCCGGCGAGGCTTCCGGGATCGTCTTCAGGTGGATGTAGCCGGCGAAGCGATGGTCCTCGCGCAGGCTGCGCGCGACCTCGACCAGTTGCTCCATCGTGTAGTCGCCGTTGCGGATGATGCCGCTGGACAGGAACAGCCCCTCGATGTAGTTGCGCTTGTAGAAATCGAGCGTCAGCCGCACCACTTCGTCCGGCGTGAACCGCGCCCGCGGCACGTTGCTGCTGGCGCGGTTGATGCAGTAAGCGCAGTCGTAGATGCAGAAGTTGGTCAGCAGGATCTTCAGCAGCGACACGCAGCGCCCGTCCGGCGTGTACGAATGGCAGATGCCCATGCCCTCGGTGCTGCCGATCCCGCCCTTGCCCAGCGAATGCCGCTTGCCCGCACCGCTGGACGCGCACGACGCATCGTATTTCGCCGCATCGGCCAGGATCGCCAGCTTGTCTTTCAGTTGCATGGGGTCAGTCTAGCCAGTGCCTGGTGCAGGGTATGAGACGACTGCATCGCTTCCCTCGCTCCTGTGCTCCAGGAGAACGCGATCCAGGACAACAGAGCGCAATGACTGTCCTCGGAAGAAGGGAGCCTTCTGGACGCATGCCATGCGTGCCGACCCGGCCGACGGCAACGTCGCGCTACAGCTTGAACAACGGCTGCAGCCGCCGTGCGAGCCAGCCGGGGAACCGCAACGGGGCATCGAGCGCGGACACGCAGATGCAGGCGGTACCAGGCACGGTGACCGGCTGGTGTTCGACCTCGCTGTCGAGGTCGGCGACGTCGCCGGGGGCGAAGTGGCCCAGGGCGTCGTGGTACGCACCGCGCAGGATCTGGGTCAGTTCGGTGCCGCCATGGCTGTGTACCGGCATGCTGCGGCCGGGACCGATCTTCAGCATCAGCAGGGTGCCGGTCCCGGTGCCGGGCGCGCGGATGCAATGCACGCCCGGCGCCATCCAGCGCCACTTGAGCGCGCGGTAGGAGGTGCCGAAGTACGGATGCAGCGGCGCCGGCAGGCGATCGTCGGCTTCGTAAGGCGCCACGCGCACCGGTGGCGATGGGGTCGCCGGTGGCACGTCATCGAGATGGCGCAGCATCGCATCGCGCAGGGCGGCCCGTTGGCCCTCGGCCATCACGGCGGATGCGGGCTGCTGGTGTTCGATCAGCTGTCCGCCGATGCGCTCTGCTTCCTGCAACCGCGCGCGGCAATGCGCGCAGGTCTCCAGGTGCGTGGCGGCGACGATCGCGACCTCGACGGCGAGAGCGCCGGCGGCGTAGCTGACCATGGTGGACGGATCGAGATGATGGTGCGGATTCACGGCTGACCTCGTACGAGACCCTGCAGGCGCAGGAACGCGCGGCGCAGGTGCGACTTCACGGTACCCAGTGGCATGTGCAGCTCGTCGGCGATTTCCTGGTGGCTCTTGGCCTCGAAGTACGACATGCGCATCAGCCGTGCCTGCACGGCCGGCAGGTCCTCGATGCGGCGCTGCAGGTGCGCGTGTTCGGCATGGTCCTCGGCCGAGGTGAACGGGCGCGCCAGCTCATCGTCGGTCGCCGGACCGGCGTCCTCCAGGATCTGCACCCAGCCCGGTTCGCGGCGCACCCGGTCGATGTGCAGGTTGCGGCCGATGCGGAACAGCCACGTCGACACCGCGCCCTGCTGCGGGTCGTACATCGCGGCGCGCTGCCACAGGCGCAACAGGGATTCCTGCGCCAGCTCCTCGGCCACCGGTTCGGGGCTTCCCAGCCCGCGCAGGTACAGGCACAGGCGCGGCATGAAGTGATCGTAGAGGCGCATGAAACTGGCACGGTCGCGCAAGCGTGCGACGGCGATCATGTCGCCGGTCCAGTCATGGGCATCCCGTGGGGAGGGCGTGGGCGTGGACACCGGCCGGGCCGTCCCGAAGGACGACGGTTTCCTTGTGAAGTCGGACGGCATGGTAATGCCAGTTCCCGTTGCGGTTCGTGATGGCGGCCTTTACGGGCAAGTCCGGGGTTTGGATGCGGCATGCCGAATGCGACGTGGTGCATCCGGCATCGTCGCCACGCCGTATGGACCTGGTCCCCCGCACAAGGCGCCCCGCATGCCTGCACGCCACTGCCTGCTCCTGCTCGCCGCCGCTCCGTTGCTCGCCGCCGCCGGCAGCCGGGACGCGGCGACCGCCGACATCCAGCACCAGGAAGCCCGGGCCTACGCCCGCGGCGGCGCCACGCTGCTCTATCGCGAATCGCACTGGCGTTACCGCCAGGACGGCGGCGCACGCCGGCTGGTGCTGTACCGCTGCCCCGACGGCCGTGCGTTCGCGCGCAAGACGGTGATCGAGCGGCAACGGGCACAGGCGCCGGATTTCGATTTCGAGGATGCCCGCGACGGCTATCGCGAAGGCGTGCGCAGCGGGCCGCAGGGCCGCATCGTGTACGTCCGCGACGTTGCCGGCGCTGCGCAGAAGGAACGTGCGCTGGCCGTCCCCGCCGACGGCGTGATCGACGCGGGCTTCGATGCCAGCGTGCGCCTGCACTGGACGGCGCTGCAGGCGGGCCGCGACGTGACGCAACCGTTCCTGCTGCCCAGCCGCATGGCGTTCATGCCGGTGCGCCTGACACCGGGCGCGGCCGTGCGCTGGGAGGGCATTCCCGCGCAACGCATGACGATGCGGCTGGACCGCTGGTACGGATTCGTCGCGCCGACGATGCAGTTGACCTATGCCAGCGCCGATCAGCGGCTGCTGGAGTTCGCCGGCATCGCGACCATCCGCGACAGCGCCGGCAAGCACCAGGATGTGCGCATCGTCTTTCCCGAAGCGGCCGCGACGGCCGATGCGCGCGGGTTGCAGACCGCGCTCGCGACGCCGCTGGTCTCGACGTGCGCAGGATGAACCGCATGCCTGCATCCGATCCGGCCGCAGGCACGTATGTCTCATCAACGCAGTGGAGACACGTGCAATGCCGGCCAGCGCTTCACCTTCCCCTTCGATCATGACGCGTGGCCTGGCCACGTTGCGCCGGTGGTTCGATACGCAGGCGGACGACGAAGACGGCATGCGCGCCGACCGGCGCATCGACTGGCTGCGTGCCGCCCCTTTCATCGGCCTGCATCTCGCCTGCGCCGCGGTGCTGTGGGTCGGCGTATCGCCGACGGCCGTGATCGTCGCGGTGGCCCTCTACGCCGTGCGCATGTTCGCCATCACCGGCTTCTACCATCGCTATTTCTCGCACCGCACGTTCCGCACCTCGCGCGTGCTGCAGTTCGTGTTCGCGCTGATCGGTGCCTCCAGCGTGCAGCGCGGGCCGCTGTGGTGGGCGGCCCACCATCGCAACCACCACCGGCATGCCGATACCGTGGCCGACCCGCACTCGCCGTCCGTGCGCGGCTTCTGGTGGAGCCATGCGGGCTGGTTCCTCACGCGCGAGGGCTTCCGCACCGACTGGTCGCGCATTCCCGACCTGGCGCGCTATCCCGAACTGCGCTGGCTGGACCGCTACGACACCGTCGTGCCGGTGCTGCTCGCCGCCGGTCTGTATGGCCTCGGCGCGATGCTGGAACGCGTCGCGCCGTCTCTCGGCACCAGCGGTCCGCAGTTGCTGGTGTGGGGTTTCTTCGTGTCCACGGTGGTGCTGTTCCATGCCACGGTCACCATCAACTCGCTGGCGCACCGCTTCGGCAAGCGCCGCTTCGACACGCGCGACGACAGCCGCAACAACCTGTGGCTGGCGCTGCTGACGTTCGGCGAGGGCTGGCACAACAACCATCACTTCTTTCCCGGTACGGCACGCCAGGGCTTCCGCTGGTGGGAGGTGGACCTGACCTGGTACGGCCTGCGCCTGCTGGCGATGCTGGGACTGGTGCGCGACCTCAAGCCGGTCCCCGCATGGGTACTGTCGAAGGCGAGGCACTGAGCATGCGCATCGCCGTGATCGGATCCGGCATCGCCGGACTGGCGTCCGCCTGGTGGCTGTCGAAACGCCATGAGGTGGTGCTGTACGAGGCCGCCGACTACCTGGGCGGCCACACGCATACGCATGCGGTGGAACAGGCCGGCCAGCGCTACGCCGTCGACAGCGGCTTCATCGTCTTCAACCGGGACCACTATCCGCTGCTGTGCGGCCTGTTCGACGAACTCGGCGTGGCATCCCAGGCCACCACCATGAGCTTCTCGGTGCACAGCGAGCGCACGGGCGTCGAATACAACGCCACCAGCCTGGACGGCCTGTTCTGCCAGCGCCGCAACCTGCTGTCGCCGCGCTTCCTCGGCATGCTGAAAGACCTGGCCCGCTTCTACCGGGAAGCGCCCGCGCTGCTGGCCGGCGACGATGCCGGTCCCACGCTCGGCGACTACCTGCACGCCGGCGGCTACGGCGCGATGTTCCGCGACGAACACCTGGTGCCGATGGCATCGGCGCTGTGGTCGTCGCCCCCGCAGGGCATCCTGGCGTTCCCTGCACGCTACCTGGTGCAGTTCATGGCCCACCACCGGATGCTGACGCTGGGCGCGCGGTCGCCGTGGCGCGTGGTGACGGGCGGATCGGCGACCTACGTGCAGGCGCTGCGCGCACGCTGGCACGTGCGGGAGCGCATGGCCACCCCCGTGCTGGCGGTCCAGCGCGATGCGGATGGCGTGGTACTGCATTCGCATCGCGGCAGCGAGCGGTTCGACCACGTGGTGATGGCCTGCCACAGCGACGATGCGCTGCGGCTGCTGCACGACGCGGATGAACACGAACGCAGCATCCTCGGCGCGATCCGCTACCAGACCAACGACACCGTGCTGCACACCGACACGCGCCTGCTGCCCCGCCGTCGCAAGGCGTGGGCGGCATGGAACGCGCACGTACCGCGCGAGCCCGACGCGCCGTGTACCGTCAGCTACTGCATGAACCTGCTGCAGGGCATCGAATCGCCCGAGCCGTTCATCGTCACGCTGAACCGCAGCGACGACATCGATCCCGCCCGCGTCCTGCGCCGCATGCAGTACCGGCATCCGGTGTACGACCATGCGATGGTGGCCGCGCAGCAGCGCCGCGACGAGATCCAGGGCCGCCGGCGCACGTGGTTCGCCGGTGCGTACTGGGGCTGGGGCTTCCACGAGGACGGCATCCGCAGCGCGCACGACCTGGTGGCGGCGTTCGATGCGATGCTCCTGCGCGCGGACGCGGTCCATGAGCGCGAGCCAGCGACGGCATGAGCGCGACGATCGCCAGCGCCGTGTACGAGGGCTGGGTGCGCCATCGGCGGCACACGCCGCGACCGCACGCGTTCCGCTATCGCATGGCGCAACTGTATCTGGACCTGGACGAGCTGGACCGCGTGTTCGACCGGCGCTGGCTATGGTCGGTCGATCGCCGCAACCTGGCCGAGTTCCGTCGCAGCGATTACCTGGCGCCGCACGACCAACCGCTGGGCGATGCCGTGCGCGACCGCGTCGCGCGGCAGCTGGGCCGGCGCCCCGACGGCCCCATCCGCCTGCTCACGCACCTGCGCTATGGCGGCCTCGTGTTCAATCCGGTGAGCTTCTACTACTGCTTCCAGCCGGACGGCGTCACGCTGGATGCCATCGTGGCCGAGATCACCAACACGCCCTGGCGCGAGCGGCACAGCTACGTGCTGCCGGTGCGCGATGGCGCGCCGCAGGGAGATGGCTGGGAGTGGGGCTTCGACAAGGCCTTCCATGTCTCGCCATTCCTGCCGATGGACTGCGCCTACCGCTGGCGCTTCGGCACGCCCGACGACGCCCTGCGCATACACATGCAGGTGGATCGCGAGGGCCGGCGCGCCTTCGACGCCACGCTGACGCTGTCGAGACGACCGTTGGACGGCACATCGCTGGCGCGCGTGCTGTGGCGCTATCCACTGATGACCGCGCAAGTGGTCGCCGGCATCCACTGGCAGGCCCTGCGCCTGTGGCTGAAGCGCACGCCGGTCCACGACCACCCTTCCCTCTCCCGCGACGCCCCATGAACGAGATCGCCGACGTTTCCACTCCCCCTGCCTTCGGCGCGATGGACCGCTGGCTGCGCACCCGGCTGCTCGCCCGCTTCGATGCGCTCGACCACGGCACACTGGTGATCCGCGACGCACTGGGCGAGCACCGTGTCGGTCGCGCCAGCGGCGACGCGCTTCCCACCGTCCACGTGTGGGTGGACGATCCCGCGTTCTACCGTGCGGTCGCCGCGCATGGCAGCGTCGGCGCGGGCGAGGCGTACATCGCCGGACACTGGCGTTGCGACGATCTGGTCATGCTGGTGCGCCTGCTGGTGCGCAACCGCGTGCTGCTCGACGGCATGGAAACCGGCATCGCCCGCCTCGGCGGCTGGGCGCTGCGGCGCTGGCACGCGCTGCGCCGCAATACGCGCGAAGGCAGCCGGCGCAACATCGCGGCGCACTACGACCTGGGCAACGATTTCTTCGCGCTGTTCCTCTCGCCGGACCTGATGTATTCCTCGGCGATGTTCGCCTCGGCGGACGACGACCTCGACACCGCTTCGTTCCGCAAGCTCGAAACGGTGTGCCGCACGCTGGCACTGTCGCCGGGCGACCGTGTCGTCGAAATCGGCACCGGCTGGGGCGGTTTCGCCCTGCATGCCGCGCGCCATCACGGCTGCCACGTCACCACCACCACGATCTCGCGCGAGCAGCACGCTCTGGCCAGCCAGCGCGTGGCCGAGGCCGGGCTGCAGGACCGCGTGACGCTGCTGCTGCAGGACTACCGCGACCTGCAGGGCGAGTACGACAAGCTGGTGTCCATCGAGATGATCGAAGCGATCGGCGCGCCGTATCTCGACACCTTCTTCGGCACGCTGGGTGCGCTGCTGCGGCCGGGCGGCCAGGCGCTGCTGCAGGCCATCACCATCGAGGACCACCGCTACGTGCAGGCGCGCGATTCGGTGGACTACATCAAGCGCTTCGTCTTTCCCGGCAGTTTCATTCCCTCGCTCAACGCGATGTATGCCGCCAAGACGCGGGCCAGCGACCTGCAGGTGGTGCACCAGCAGGATTTCGGCCTGTCGTACGCGTACACGCTGCGCGCCTGGCGACGGCGCTTCATGCTGCGTCTGCAGGACGTGCGCGCGCAGGGCTTCGACGAGCGCTTCATCCGCCTGTGGGAGTTCTACCTGGCCTATTGCGAAGGCGGTTTCCTGGAGCGCTCCATCGGCGTGTCGCACCTGCTGATGCAGCGCCCGCTGCATGGCAGCACGGAGGCGCCATGAACCTGCTGCCGGCACTTGCGATCGTCTGGGGCGTGTCCCTGCTGGCGATGACCGTCGGCTGGTGGTGGCAGCGCCGCCATACCAATGCCGGCATGGTGGATGTGGTGTGGACCGCGTGCGTGGGATTCGCCGCGATCTTCCTGGCCGCGTGCGGCGATGGCACCTGGCAGGCGCGTGCCGCCCTCGCCGTGCTGGGTGGCGGCTGGGGCCTGCGGCTGGCCCTGCACCTGTGGCAGCGTGTCACCCACGAACCCGAAGACGGCCGCTACCGGTACCTGCGCGCACACTGGCAGGGCCACCAGGGCAAGTTCTACCTGTTCTTCGCCGGGCAGTCGCTGCTGGTGCTGCTGTTCGCGCTGCCGTTCGCCGCCGTGGCGCGCAGTCCGGTCGCCGCGCTCTGGCCGTGGATCGCGCTGGCCGCACTCATCGGCGCCGTCAGCGTGGCGGGCGAAACCGTCGCCGACCGCCAGCTCGCCCGCTTCCGCGCCGATCCGGCGAATCGTGGCCGCACCTGCCGCGAGGGACTGTGGCGCTACTCGCGCCATCCGAACTACTTCTTCGAATGGCTGCACTGGTTCGCCTACGTCGCGCTGGCGGTCGGTTCGCCATGGTACTGGCTGTCCTTCAGCGGCCCGCTGGTGATGTTCGTGTTCCTGCGCTGGATCAGCGGCATTCCCTTCACCGAGGCGCAGGCGCTGCGCACGCGCGGCGACGACTACCGCGACTACCAGCGCCGCACGCCGATGCTGTTCCCCTGGTTCCCGAAACCCGCAGGCAAGGAGACGACACGATGAACACGATGGCCGGCGAGTTGCCGCTCGATCGACCCGCGACCGGCCTGTTGGGTCTGGCCGAGCGCGGCGTGCTGCCGGATGCCGCGATCCGCGCCGGTATCCGCCGGTTATGCGCGCAACGCCTGCGCGAGGAGAGCGACGGCGGCCAGGCGGGACAGTCCGCGCGTCTTGCCAAACGTCTGCATGAGCTGCGCCGCGGCGTGGTCGCGCGGCATACGGACGCCGCCAACCGCCAGCACTACGAACTGCCCGCGCCGTTCTTCCGCCACTGCCTGGGCCATCGGCTGAAGTACAGCAGTTGCTTCTACGCCACCGGCAACGAGACGTTGGACCAGGCGGAGGACGCGATGCTGGCCCTGTACGGTGAACGCGCGGCACTGGCCGACGGGCAGGACATCCTGGAACTCGGCTGCGGCTGGGGTTCCCTGACCCTGTGGATGGCGGAGCGCTATCCGAATGCCCGCATCACCGCAGTGTCCAACTCGCACTCGCAGCGCGACTTCATCGAAGCGCGCTGCGTCGAACGCGGCCTGCGCAACGTCCGCGTCATCACCTGCGACGTCAACCAGCTGCAACTGGACGCGCAGGCCTTCGACCGCTGCGTGTCGGTGGAGATGTTCGAGCATGTCAGCAACCATGCCGCGCTGATGCAACGCATCCACGACGCGCTGCGCCCCGGCGGCGCGCTGTTCGTGCACATCTTCGTCCACCGCCACCTGATGTACCCGTTCGAGACGCAGGGCGAGGACAACTGGATGGGCCGGCACTTCTTCACCGGTGGCATGATGCCATCGGCCGACTGGCTTCTGTTCTTCCAGGAGCACCTGCAGCTGCAGGAGCGCTGGCTGCTCGACGGCACGCACTACCAGCGCACCGCCAACCACTGGCTCGCGAACCACGATGCGAACCGCGATGCCGTGATGGCCGTGCTGCGTACCGCCTACGGCGACGCCGCCGCGCTGTGGCACCAGCGCTGGCGCATGTTCTGGATGGCCTGCGCCGAACTGTTCGACTATCGCGACGGCCAGGAGTGGCTGGTCGCGCACTACCGTTTCCAGCGTCCTTCGGAGGCCTGACATGCGCCCGCTGCCGATCGTGCTGCTGCTCGCCGCGGTGATGGCGACCACCGCCTGCCGTTCAACCAACGTCAAACCGACCATCCCCACCGCCGCGCCGGTGGACGTCGACCGCTTCATGGGCGACTGGTACGTCATCGCCCATATCCCGTCGTTTCCGGAGCGCGAGGCGTATGCGGCGGTGGAGTCCTACGCGAAACTGCCCGACGGCCGCATCCAGACCACGTTCCGCTTCCGCAAGGGTGCGCTGGACGGTCCCGAGAAGACGATGCACCCCGTCGGCACCGTACGCCCGGACGGCGGCGGCGCCGTGTGGGGCATGCAGTTTGTCTGGCCGATCCAGGCGGAGTACGTCATCGCCTGGGTCGATGCCGACTACGGGCAGACGATCGTCGGGCGCAGCAAGCGCGACTACGTGTGGCTGATGGCGCGCACGCCGCAGATCCCCGAAACCGAATACGCGGCGCGCGTCGAGCAGATCAGGGCGATGGGCTACGACGTCTCGAAGCTCCGCCGCGTACCGCATTGACGGCGCGCAGGCCCCGGCGGTTCGCGGACGTCAGGGCTTCGCGGGCGCCGTCGCCTCCGACGCATCACCGGCGACCACGGGATAACCGAGGCTGACCCACCCTTGGATGCCTTCGTAGAGCACGGCCGTGTTCTTGAAGCCGCCATCCTCGCGCAGCCGCTTCACCACCGAATCCGCCGCAGCCCGCGGACATTCGCAGTAGGCGACGATCCACGTGCCGTCGCGCGGCAATGCCCCGAGGGCCGTTTCGCGGCTGTAGTACGGCACCGGCACCGCGCCTTCGATGTGCGCCATCTGCCACATCGAGGTCACGCGCGTGTCGAGCAGCACCATGCGCCGCCCGGCCTTCAATTCGCGGTCGAGCGCGGCCGCGCTGACGTAACGCCCATCCTTCAGTTCACCGAACGCCGGCGCGCTGCCGGCGGCGTTGATCACGTACTCGCCCAGCGCGGGCGGCGTACGCAACGGCCGCTTGCCTGCGGTCCAGCCGGTACTGCGGCTGCGCAGGAAGGCGGTGACGTCGTCGATCTGCGTGTCGCTGAGGATGCCGCCGAAGGCCGGCATCGGCGTGCCCTGCCGGCCATGGACGATGGCATGGCGCAGAAAGGTGTCCGGCGTGAGCGCCAGCATCGCGGCATTGCCGAGCGCCGTACCGGTGCCGCCCTCGCCCTTCGCCCCATGGCAGGTCGCGCAATGCTGGCCGTACACGGCTTCGCCGCGCTTCGCGTCGCCAACGGTCCGGTCGAAGCGCTGCCTGCCGGTGTCGATGGGTTCCACGGCCGCCGTTTTCCGCAGCCAGCGCAGCATGTCGATGATGTCCTGCCGCGTCATCGGACCACCGACCTCATCGAGGTAGCCGCCCATCGGCGTGCCCTGCCGTCCGTAGCCGATCGCTTCGCCGAGCACAGGGAAGTCGGATTCCAGCAGCGACTTCGAACGCAGCGACGGTGCATGGTCGTTGACATGCCCCTCGCGGTCCCGGCCATGGCAGAGCGCGCAATAGCGCTGGTAATTGCTGGAGGCCTGCGCCGCGGCAGCCTCGGTCAGCTCCGGCGCAGCCGGCTTCGGTGCCGGTGCCTGCGCAACGCTCGCGCCCGCGAGTCCTCCGGCCAGCAACACGATGGCGGTCCAGGCAATGCGGCGGTACGTCATGGCGGATCCTTGGCGGGCGACGGGCGGGCTGGATGCAAGATACCTGCGCGAGGACGCGGCTGCACGGCACGGCACGCGACATCGCGCCGGCATGGCGCATCGCCAAAGCGTGGAGCCGCCGCGCTACCTTCCACGATCACGATGCCATCGCTTATACGGAAGGTGTCGTCCGTCCCGTCCGTTCGATGGTGCGATTTGCCTGCCGGCGTTGTACTTCCCGTCTTGCCACACGGCGTGTGCGGTGGTCTCCGGCATTCCCGCCTAGAACATGGCCAACGCCACGACGGCGATCAACGCGCGCGCGTCGATGCCGGGACTGGAGAGGTTGAGGTGCTGCTGTACGAGGCCGGCGTTGTCGGCGTCGAGCCGTTTTCTGCTGCGCCCGGCTTCTGCGGCGGGGTGGCATCCGCGCCTGCGCGATGCCACCCGCCAACGGCAGGATCAGACCGGCGAGAACCCACGCGTGGCCTTCTTCTCGTTCTTGTCCGAGCGTTTTTCCTTCAACGTCTTCGCCGGTTTTTTCTTCTGCTCTTTCTTCTTGTCCAGACCCTTCGCCATCACCTGCACTCCCATGCTCGTTGCGACCGGCGGGAGCATGACACATCCATGCGGGGTCGGAGCGCCATGCGTCCGGCGGACCAAGACCACGCCGCGAATCGGCACCGGGTGACGCCGGTCCGCATCCGTCACGCCCGGTGCGGCGAGGTGGACCCCGTGAGCGCGCGCGACGTTCCCAAGGTCGCCCGCCAGATGCGCCGGCCTGCCTCATGCACCGCCAGCGGCACCAGCCACGACAGCCAGAGCAGCCAGGCAATGCCGTCCGGTGGAGGCGGCAGGACAGTGAACACGGCGGGCAAGTGGAGGAACAGGCGGAAGGTGATCGGCGCCAGCGTGACGAGGTAGTTGCGGGTCATCCACGCACCGTGTCGCTGTACCTGCCCGCGCCGGATCAGCACGAGGGCGACGAGCGCCGTCGACAGCCATGCCAGCGCAGTCGCGGCGAACGCCAGGCGGATGCCGAACGGCGCCGGCGAGGTCGCGATCAGTCCAACCGCACCGGTACTGGCGACCAGCATGCCCGTTAGGTAGACGCGGCCCGTCCAGCGATGCACGCGACCGGCACGGCGCCAACGCTGGGTCAGGAACTGCACCGGGCCGAGGACCACCGTCAACGCACCGCCCGCGAGATGTGTCCACAGCCATGCGCGCCGGTCCCAGAACATCGCGTAGGTCGTCGCGTCCACGTGCCGGTACTTGCCGATCACGTCGAGGAGGAAATCCACACCCCAGACCGTGACGGCCGCCAGCACCAGATACGCCGCCACGCGCGGCGCCGACCAGCGGCGCAGTGACGGCATCGTGGCGGGCGGCGGTGTACGCATGGGTTCTCCGGGGTTGCGCGGAGCGTACCGCAATCGGAGCGCGCCACGGACCCGACGGGTTCAGGCCGGCCCGCGCCATCCCCCAGGCCCCGCACGATGTACGGGTTCGGGCAAAAGAAAGGCCCGCGGTTGCGTGCCTTTCCAGGGTGGAACCGCGGCCGGGTGCTCACACCATCGGCAGCTTCAGCCCCTGCTCCTTCGCGCACTGCACGGCGATGTCGTAGCCGGCATCGGCATGGCGCATCACGCCGGTGCCTGGGTCGTTCCACAGCACGCGGGCGATGCGCTGGCCGGCGGCTTCGCTGCCATCGCAGACGATGACCACGCCGGAGTGCTGCGAGTAGCCCATGCCCACGCCACCGCCGTGGTGCAGCGACACCCAGGTGGCGCCACCGGCGACATTCAGCATCGCGTTGAGCAGCGGCCAGTCGGACACCGCATCGCTGCCATCCTTCATCGCTTCGGTCTCGCGGTTCGGCGAGGCCACGCTGCCGCTGTCCAGATGGTCGCGGCCGATCACCACCGGTGCCTTCAGCTCGCCGTTGCGCACCATTTCGTTGAACGCCAGGCCGAGCTTGTGGCGCAGGCCCAGGCCGACCCAGCAGATGCGCGCCGGCAGGCCCTGGAAACTGATGCGCTCGCGCGCCATGTCCAGCCAGCGGTGCAGGTGCGCATCATCGGGGATCAGCTCCTTCACCTTCGCATCGGTCTTGTAGATGTCTTCCGGATCGCCGCTCAGGGCGACCCAGCGGAACGGACCCACGCCACGGCAGAACAGCGGCCGCACGTAGGCCGGCACGAAACCGGGGAAGTCGAACGCATTCTGGAGGCCTTCGTCGAACGCCATCTGGCGGATGTTGTTGCCGTAGTCGAACGTCGGCACGCCCATCTTCTGAAAGGCAAGCATCGCCTCGACATGCACGCGCATCGCCTGCTTGGCGGCATCGCGCACGCGCTCGGGTTCGGACTTCTGCGCGGCCAGCCACTGCTCGACGGTCCAGCCGATCGGCAGGTAGCCGTGCACCGGATCGTGCGCACTGGTCTGGTCGGTGACGGCATCCGGGCGCACGCCGCGCTTCACCAGTTCCGGCAGGATCTCCGCCGCATTGCCGAGCAGCGCGATGGATTTCGCTTCGCCGGCTGCGGTGTACTTCGCGATGCGCGCGAGTGCGTCGTCGAGGTCGGTGGCCTGTTCGTCCACGTAACGCGTGCGCAGGCGCATGTCGATGCTGGACTGGCGGCATTCGATGTTGAGCGAACTGGCGCCGGCCAGCGCCGCCGCCAGCGGCTGCGCGCCGCCCATGCCGCCCAGGCCGGCGGTGAGGATCCACTTGCCGGTCAGGTCGCCGCCGTAGTGCTGGCGGCCCATTTCGACGAAGGTCTCGTACGTGCCCTGCACGATGCCCTGGCTGCCGATGTAGATCCACGACCCGGCCGTCATCTGGCCGTACATCGCCAGACCCTTTTTATCGAGTTCGTTGAAGTGTTCCCACGTGGCCCAGTGCGGCACCAGGTTGGAGTTGGCGATCAGCACGCGCGGCGCGTCGGGATGCGTGGGAAAGATGCCGACCGGCTTGCCCGACTGCACCAGCAGTGTCTCGTTGTCGCCGAGTTCGCGCAGGGACTTCAGGATGGCGTCGTAGCAGGCCCAGTCGCGCGCGGCGCGGCCGATGCCGCCATAGACGACCAGCGAGGTGGGATCCTCCGCGACCTCCGCGTCCAGGTTGTTCTGCAGCATCCGGTACGGCGCTTCGCTGAGCCACGACTTGCAGGCGAGCGTGGCGCCACGCGGGGCTCGGATGACACGGGAGGGGTCGTGGCGGGGATCGGACATGCGCGTATTCCGGATACAGGGATGCCGCATTATCGGCGGGAGGCGTGGCCCGGCGCGAGCCATCGCCATGCTGCAGTGCGTGATGGGCTGCGTGGCAGAATCCGGCCATGAATGCCTTCCGCGCCGCCGTTGCTGCCCTGGTCCTGACCAGCCTGACGCTGTCGTCGCCGGCGCCCGCCGCCTCGCCGGACCGGGTCTTGATCTTCACCAAGACCGCCGGCTTCCGTCACGACGCCATTCCCACGGCCGTGGCGACATTGAAGACGCTGGCGACCGACGCAGGCATGGCGGCCGACCACACCGAGGATGCACAGGCCTTCACCGCCGACAACCTGGCGCGCTACCGCGTGGTGGTGTTCGCCAGCACCACCGGCGACGTGCTGGATGAGGCCCAGCAGGCGGCGATGGAAGGTTTCGTGCGCGGCGGTGGCGGGTTCGTCGGTGTGCATGCGGCAGCGGATACCGAATACGACTGGCCCTGGTACGGACGACTGGTCGGCGCGTACTTCCACAGCCATCCACCGGGACTGCAATCCACGCACGTGCAGCTGGAACGCGATGGGAAGCCGGTGGGCGAACGCTGGCCGGTCACCGACGAGTTGTACAACTACCGCGACAATCCGCGCGCGAAGGTGCGTGTCATCGCCACGGTGGACGAGCGCGAATATGAGGGCGGCCTGATGGGCGATGACCACCCGATCGCGTGGTGCCATGCCTTCGACGGCGGCCGCAGCTGGTACACCGGGCTGGGCCACGATGCGAAGGTGTACGAAGACGCCCACGTCATCGCGCAGCTCATGCGCGGATTGCGCTACGCAGCAGGGCGAAGCGGGGACTGCTGACGCTCGCTGCTCCCTGCCCGCACGGCAGGACGCAGCGCGCCGCAGCCGCCCCGTCAGCGGACCGCCGGATCCAGTGCCCGCAGCGCGTCGCCCAGGTTGGTGTGGCCGGTGCGGTCGAGGTCATCCTTGGTGTACGAACGACCGGGCTGGCCGGTGCAACGCGGCTTGCCATCGCGTTTGGTGATACGGCTGCCGGTCTCGCGCAGGCAATTGATGTCGGACAGCCGCTTGTCGTCCCCGAGGGCGGCGGGCGACGGCATTTCGGCAGTCATACCGGCGGGAGCTTGCGCGGTGGTCGGCGGCGTGGCGGGCACCGGTTCCGCCGGCGTCTGCGCGTGCGCGCTGGCGGCCACCAGGCCGGCGGCAAGGATCATGAACAAGGGAATGCGTTTCATGGGCGGCTCCCACGGCGGAATGTGAAATCACGATACGCCGCTCCGGCGTACATGGCGCAAGTCCGGGGTCCGCAGTTTAGGCCAGCCTCAGGCGCCGGGACACGGCGGGTCGCGACCGTCCCGGAAACGCTGCGCGGCGGCGGCGTCGGCCGGTTGCGGCGGAATGCCGTCGTCGAACAGCACGCGCCAGACGCCATCATCGCCGCGCTGCCAGACCGATCCGAACCGGCCCAGCCTGGTGACTCCGGTGCTGGGGTCTTCGTACAGCGCCGGGCCGCTGGAGTATGCGGTGCGGCCGTCGCCGCCGAGGGTCACCACGGCGGGATACCAGCGCAGGACCAGGGCCGTGCCTTCGATCAGGCCGGCCCACTCGCGGGTGATCGCGTCGCGGCCGCGGGTGGGGGTGCCGCTGACGCCGAACGCGGCATCCGGGTGCAGGTGCGCGGCGAAGGCTGTCGCGTCGTGGTCGGCCACGGCGCGGGCGAAACTCAGTTCGCGCTGCCATACGGCGCATTCCGCCGAATCCGCCGCATCGATCGGCGCCGCGTGCAGGTGCCCGGCCCACGCGACAAGGAGCAGTAGAGACGAACGTCGAATGGTCGGTGTCATGCGGATTGCCCGGGAGTCTGCCAAGCTGTGTGCGATTTCAGCTTCTGTCCGTACCGCATGCGCCTGCCATTGGTCAGGGTGACGCTGCTGGCCGCCCTGCTCTGGGTCGCCGGTTGCGCCACCACCCCCGCCTCCGCCCCGCCCCCTCTTGAACCTCACGGCGTCGTGCTGGTCTCCATCGACGGCCTGCGCGCCGACATTCCCGGCAGTGGCCGCATGCCCACGCTGGATGCGCTGTTCGCGCAGGGCGCGCGCGCCGCGTGGGTCAACCCCTCGTATCCCACCCTCACCTTCCCGAACCACTACACCCTGGTGACGGGCCTGCGCCCGGATCGCCACGGCATCGTCCACAACGACCTGGAAGATCCCGTGCTCGGCAGGTTCGCATCGAAGAAAGCCTCCGGCCGCGACGGCCGCTTCTGGGGCGGCGAGCCGATCTGGATCGCGGCGCGGCGCGCCGGCCTGAAAACGGCGACGATGTTCTGGCCCGGCTCCGAAGCGGAGATCGCCGGCGGCCGTCCCGACCATTGGCGCCCGTTCGACGGCACGATGACCGCCGATGCACGGGTCGCGGAAGTGCTGGGCTGGCTGGACCTGCCGCCGGCCGAGCGACCCCGTTTCATCACGCTCTACCTGGAGCAGTACGACGTGGCCGCGCATGCTGCCGGCACGTTCTCGCCGCAGGCGCTCGATGCCATGGCCGACGTCGATGCCGCACTGGCGACGCTGGTGCGCGGACTGGACGCGCGCGGGCTGCGCAGCACCACCAATCTGATCGTGCTGTCCGACCATGGCATGGCGGATGTTCGCACCGGCGATACCGCGTATCTCGACGACGTGCTGCCGGAATCGCTGTTCTCGTGGTCGTCGCTGGGCCCGGTCGCCCACATCACGCCGCGCCCCGGGCATGAGGCGGAGGTCACACGCAGGCTGATCGGTCGCCACGACCACTACACCTGCTGGAACAAGGAAGCGTTGCCCGCCGCGTGGCACTACGGGCGCAATCCGCGCATCGCCCCCTTCGTCTGCCAGTCCGACACCGGCTGGCGCCTGCAGCTGCACCGTCATCCATTGCCCGCGCGGGCCGTGAAAGGCGAGCACGGCTTCGTGCCGGAGGATCCGCAGATGCGCGCGTTCTTCGTGGCGTCGGGGCCTGATTTCGTTCCCGGCGTGCAGCTGCCGGCCTTCGACAACGTCGACGTCTATCCCTTGCTGGCCCATCTGCTGCGCATCGCTCCCGCGCCGAACGACGGCACGCTGGACACATTCGCACCGGCGCTGACGCCGCGGGCAGGCTCCGCCCATTGATGTCCGGAAACGGTGAGTCCATATGCGGAGGCGGTGCTAGCCTGCGCGCATGGTCACCGATGCCACCGCCCTGCCCGATCCGCGCGTCTGCGAACAGGCACGGCTGAGCCGCGACGCGCGCTTCGATGGCCTGTTCTTCACGGCCGTCACCAGCACGCGGATCTACTGCCGGCCGGTCTGCCCGGCGCCTGCGCCGAAGCCGTCCAACATCGTTTACTACCGCCATGCCGCCGCGGCGGAGGCGGCCGGCTTCCGGCCATGCCTGCGCTGCCGGCCGGAACTCGCACCAGGCGATGGCACCTGGCGACGCGGCGACGATGTCGTCGCGCGTGCGCTGAAGATGATCGACCAGGGCGTGCTGGTCGACACGTCGCTCGCGGACCTGGCGGCGAAGATGGGCCTGGGCGAACGGCAGTTGCGCCGCCTTTTCAGCGAACGGCTGGGTGCCACGCCGAACGAAGTGCATGGCACGCGCCGGCTGCTGTTCGCCAAGCAGTTGCTGACCGAGACCATGTTGCCGATCACGCAGGTGGCGCTGGCGGCCGGCTTCGGCAGCCTGACCCGCTTCAACACGGCGTTCCGCGAGGAGTACCGCATGGCGCCGCGCGACCTGCGCAAGCGCGACATGCCGGCGACGCACGACGTGATGACGCTGCGGCTGGGTTACCGCCCGCCATACGACTTCACCGCCATGCTGGACTTCCTGCGCGGGCGCGCATTGCCCGGCGTGGAAGTGGTCGACGAACGCAGCTACCTGCGCGTGATCGGCGCTGCCGATGCGCCCGGCTGGCTGCGCGTCAGCGCATGGGAGGGCGCCGATGCGCACGCGCTCAAGCTGGAACTGCATGGCGCGGCGCCGGCGCAGTTGCTGGGCATCGTGCAGAAGCTGCGCCGCATGTTCGATGTGGACGCCGATCCGCAGGCCATCGCGCAGGCGCTGGGCCACGATGCGCGGCTGCGCCCGCTGCTGCGGCAACGGCCCGGCCTGCGGCTGCCAAGCGGATGGGACGGTTTCGAGATCGCCGCGCGCGCGGTGATCGGCCAGCAGGTCAGCGTGGCCGCGGCACGGACGTTGACGGCGCGCCTCGCGCAACGGCACGGCACGCCGCTGACGACACCGTTCGCGGGATTGACGCATCTGTTCCCCACGCCCGATGCGCTGGCCGACGCGGCGCTCACCGAGATCGGCCTGACCCGCGCACGCGCGGACACCATCCGCGGCCTGTCGCGCGCCCTGCTGGACGGGCGCGTGGACTTCAATCCGGAACGGACGCTGGAGGATTTCGCGGCGCGCTGGATCGCACTGCCCGGCATCGGCCCGTGGACGGCGCACTACATGGCGCTGCGCGCGCTCGGCCACCCGGATGCATTCCCTGCCGACGACCTGGTCTTGCAGAAGGCCGTGCCGACGGATGGCGTGCGCATGACAGCGAAAGCGCTCACCGCACGTGCGGAAGCGTGGCGGCCATGGCGCGCGTATGCGGTGATCCATGTGTGGAAGGGCAGCATGGCGCCGAGCAAATCCCCGGCTGTTGTAGGAGCGACGTAAGTCGCGACCGGGATACTTCCATCGACAATGATGTTTCCTTCATGCGGTCGCGACTTACGTCGCTCCTACATCGAGCTTTCCCGACCATGATCCTCTTCCGCCACCTCGACAGCCCCGTCGGCACGCTCACGGTCGCCGCGACCGATGCGGGACTGCATGCGATCGAGTTCCCGCGCAACCGCCATCCCGCGGATCGCGAGGGTTGGGAGGAAGGCGACCATGCGCTGATCGATCTCGCGGCACGGCAGCTGGATGAATATTTCGCGGCGCAGCGCCATGCGTTCGATCTTCCGCTGGCACCGCGCGGCACCGAATTCCAGCGCACGGTGTGGATGACGCTGGCGGGGATCGGCTACGGCGAAACGATCAGCTACGCACAACTCGCGCAGCGCGTCGGCAAGCCCACGGCGATGCGTGCGGTCGGTGCCGCGAACGGGCGCAATCCGCTGCCGATCGTGCTGCCCTGCCATCGCGTGATCGGCGCGGACGGATCGTTGACCGGTTTCGGCGGCGGGTTGCCGACCAAGCAGTTCCTGCTGGAACTCGAAGGCGCGCTGGCGAAGGCGGACGACCTGTTCGGCTGACCGCCGCTACATGCCGCGGAAACGCTGCTGGAACGCAGCGCTGACCGGCAGCACGTCGGGACGGCCTTTCACGCTGAGCTGGTGGCGGCCGAGTTCGTCCTTGCGCACACGATCGATCGCCTGCACGCGCACCAGCACGCCGCGGTGGACCTGCCAGAACACGTCCGGGTCCAGGCCGCCGAGCAGTTCCTTCAGCGGCATGCGGATGATCGCTTCGTCGTCGGCCGTGACCACGCGCACGTACTTGTCCTGTGCCTGGAAGAACAGCACGTCGTCGATGGCGATCATGCGCACGCTGTCGCCGACGCTCGCGGTGATCCAGCGGATCAGACGGTCGCCCTGCGGACGCAGGCGCGCTTCCAGGTCGTCGATCAGCGTGCGCAGGTCCGGCGCGTGCGCATCCGCCAACCGCGCCTGCACACGCGCAACGGCCTGCGCCAGCCGCGCATCCTGCACCGGCTTGAGCAGGTAGTCGGCGGCACCAGCCTCGAAGGCGCGGATGGCGTAGTCCTCGTAGGCGGTGGTGAACACGACCAGGCCACCGCATGCGACCACCTGCCGTGCGACGTCGAGCCCGCTGACACCCGGCATGCGGATGTCGAGAAAGGCGACCTGTGGCCGATGCTGCGCCACGGCCTCGAGTGCGGCGATGCCGTCCTCGCAGACCGCCACGACATCAAGCTCCGGCCATGCGGCGCGCAACTGCTGCTGCAGCGCACGCCGCAGCGGGGCCTCGTCTTCGGCGATCAGCGCGGTGACCGGGTTCATGCCGGCGACCCTGCCGGCAGCTGGATCTCGGCACAGACGCCGCGGCCCGATGGCCCCGCCACCAGCGAGAATGCCGCCTTCCTCCCGTATCGCGCCGCGAGTTGTTCGCGGACGTTCGACAGTCCCATGCCCGTGCTCAGGCCCGGTTGCAGGCCGGCGCCATCGTCAACGACGCGGACACTCAGGTGGTTGTCGATACGAGCGGCGATCACCTCCACGTGACCGGCGCCGGGACGCGGCTCGATGCCGTGCTTGATCGCGTTCTCCACGAGGGTGATGAGCAACGAGGGTGGGAACGGAAGCGGACGCAGTGCGTCATCGGCCTGCACCGCATACGTCAACCGTCCGCCCATGCGCACGCGCATCAGCGCCAGGTAGCTTGTGCAGATGTCGAGCTGCTGCCCGAGGGTGGCGTGCAGGCCGCGGTCATCGCGCAACTTGGGGATGGTGGCGCGCAGGAAGTCCACCAGTGCGTCCAGCGTGGCCTCGGCCTGCGGTGGATCCTGGCGCACGAGCGCACGCACGGAGGCGAGCGTGTTGAACAGGAAGTGCGGTTCGACCTGCGCCTGCAGTACGCCCAGCCGCAGGTCGGCTTCGTGCACGCGGCTTTCGAGGTCGCCCAGCGCCTGCGCATGCCGATGCAGATCCCAGCGCTGGCGCTCGCTGAAGTAGGCACGCAATGCCAGGCCGCCACCGAACAAGCCGTAGACCACCACCAGCCCGGCCAGGTTGAGCGCCAGACCGATCGCCTGCACCAGCGGTGCCGGCGTCGGCATCGTGGGTTTCAGCCCGATCGCGGCCAGGCCAGGCGCCATCGACTGCTGGATGTACGCGGATGCCACCCGGTCGATGAAGAAACTCAGCACCATGCCTGCCAGTACCGCGATCACCACCGCCTTGCGTTCGCGAGCCACGGGCCAGTGGCGGTGCCGCACCGCCGTGGCAAGTGCCGGTCCCAGCATCGCCATCAGGCTGAACGCGACGAACTGGGTGGCCGCCACTTTCAGTGCGACCCCGAGATCCTGCACCACGACGCCGGTCCCAGCACCGATGAAAGCGGCGACCACCGCGATGATGCCGCAGAACAGCAGGCTGCGACCCATCAACCAGCGCAGGCCGAACACCGGGTACCGCCGGTAGCGGCTCCACACCGCATCGCCGCCGACCAGCACGTCGGACGGCAGCGTCTGGCGCAGCGAATAGTCGTCGTGCCGGGTCATTGCTTCTCGCCGCGCAGCGCCTGACCCGCCTGCTTCAGTGTCAGTGCGATGACCTTGCCGCCGGCGTCGCGCTCGAACCGGATTTCCGCACCCACGGCATCCATCACGAACACGTCGCGCTCCACCGCCTGCACCGGGAGCGCCGGCTGGCCGGTGCCCTGGATGGTCAGCGCTTCGCCATGCGCCTTCACGCTCAGGCCGAAGCCCGGCACGAGCGGATACTCGCCTTCGTAGTCGCGCAACGCGGCGGCATCGACATGCAGCAGGGGCCTGACGGTTGCCGCATCGACGCGCCTGGCAGGCAACGCGCCCCCCATCTGCATCCAGATGAAGGACTGGCCTTCCGCCGTACGCTGCGGCCGCAGCACGGCATCGAAGTCGCGCGGATAGAAATCGCCGGCGCTGTCGTAGCCCATCGCATACACACCCTGCCCGGCCGGTTGGATCTCCAGCGCATCGCCACGGCGATGCAGGACCATCTTCATGCCGCCGACCAACTGGTACTCGCCGGCCAGCGCGTCGAGCAGGGCGGCGTCCGGCGTCGCCTCATGGCGGGGGGCACCGAGCGCAAGGCCGGGATCCACCAGGTGCAGTCCCAGCGAGCCGAGGCCGCCGATCGAATTCCAGGTCGTGTCCGACAGGATCACGACGCCCCGCTGCCGCTCCCGATCGAACGCCACGAACGACGAGAACCCGCCGGTGCCGCCTTCATGCACATGCACGGTACGTCCGCCGACCGGCATCAGCATCCAGTTCATCGCCATCGGCGGCGCGTCCGACACTTTCTGCTGCGAGCGTTCCAGCGCCGCCGTGATGGACGTGGACGCGGTGCCGAGTTGGCCCTCCACGTAGCGCACCATGTCGTCCAGCGTGGCACGCACGCCACCCACGCCCGCCAGATTGGTCTGGAAATGCCAGGCGGACGTGGGCCGCGTGTTCGGCGTGTGTCCGACTGCGGCCCGCACACCCGACGGTGCGGCATCGAGGTACGCGTGACGCATGCCGAGCGGCGCGAACAGGCGCTGCTTCAGCAGCGTTTCCATGTCCGTGCCGGCGCGGCGCGCGACGGCGTACGACAGCACCATCGAGGCGAAGTTGGAGTATTCGAACGTGGTACCCGGTGCAGCGGTCAGGGTGGCGTCGCTCAGCGAGGCAAGCAGCGCGGCCTCGTCCAGCTTCGCGTACGGGTCCGCCATGTCCGGTGCGGCCATGCGCGACGGCAATGCCGGCAGGCCGGAAGTGTGGGTCACCAGATGGCGCAACAGGATCGGCTGGCCCTCGTAGGTCGGCAGCACCGTGCCGTCGGGCAACCACGCGGACAACGGATCGTCGAGCGAACCCTGGCCATGCCCGATCAGGTCGGCCAGCAGCGCCGCTGTCATGGTCTTGCTGACCGAACCAATCTCGAACGCCGTATCGGTGTCGATGCGGGCGGCGTCTTTCGCATCCGCGCACTGGAACGTGCGGGCCACGTCGCCACCCTGGATCACGGCGACGGCCATGCAGGCGCCCGTACGGTCGCCTTGCAGTCGCTGGCCGACGGTATCGGCGAGTGCGGCATCGCTCGTCGCATGGACGGAACCGCTGGCGATCGCCAGCGTGAGGGCAAGGGTGTGCGCATAGGGCATGGCGAGGCTCCGGAGGGGATGCCGGCCATGCTGCCGCGCCGGGCCGCAGGCCATGCGTGCATCGGATGGAGCACGGCATGCCCGCGATGGAACCCCCGATCCGGCGGATGATCCACCCTGCGGCGACATCATCCGCAGGCCTCAGTCACGCAGGAGCCGGCGGAGCGTTTCGCCGTAGCGGCGCGCGATGCTTTCATGGTCCCGGTGCCGCCCGTCGTTGACGACGTCGCGCCCCGCTACGCGTACCCGCTTCACCAGCGGCCGGTTGCCGGCGAACAGCCAGCGATCCACCACGTCTCCGGTCGTTGCGCCCGCCAGCGCCGGCGCGTCCGCGTCCAACAGCACCTCGTCCCCCGACGCTTGCCGGAAGCCGGTGGCGTTCCCCGCGCTGTCCAGGACGCCACGCAGCAGGGTTTCTCCAACGCTGGGCGAATGCGCGGTTACCGCGATGTTGCGATGGCGCGTGACCAGGCGCTGCCCGTACTCCAGCCAGCGCAGTTCCTCGACGGGCGATACGGAGACGTGCGAATCCGAACCGATGCCCCAACGCCCGCCCGCCTGCAGATAGGCGTGCAACGGAAACAGGCCATCGCCGAGATTGGCTTCGGTCGTCGGACAGATCGCCACGGTCGCGCCACTGGATGCGATGCCGCGCGTTTCCTCTTCCGTCAGGTGGGTGGCATGCACCAGCGTCCAGCGGGCGTCGACGGCAAACCCGCGCAGCAACCATTCGACCGGACGCGCATTGCGCACCGCAAGACAGTCCTGCACTTCGCCGACCTGTTCGGCGATATGGACATGCAGGGGCGCATCGGCCGGCAGTGCCGCCAAGACCTGTCGCATGGCGGCTTCCGGCACGGCGCGGAGGCTATGGAAGGCGCAACCGATGCGCAGCCGGTCGTCCTGCAGCGGCCGCAACGCGTCGAGCAGGCGCAGGAATCCATCCACGCCATGGCCGAAGCGCCGCTGCCGCGCAGAGAGTTCGCGCCCGTCGAAGCCGCCCGTCATGTACAGCACCGGCAACAAGGTCATGCGGATGCCGGTGTCGCGTGCCGCGGCGACCAACGCGTTCGACATCGCAGCCGGATCAGCGTATGGGGTGCCGTCCGGCTGGTGGTGCACGTAGTGGAATTCGCAGACCGTGGTGTAACCGGCCTCCAGCATTTCCGCATAGAGCTGCGTCGCCACCGCGTACGTACTGTCGGGATCCATCCGCGCGGCAAAGCGGTACATGATCTCGCGCCAGGTCCAGAAGCTGTCTTCCGGATGCGTCTGCCGCTCCGCCAGCCCGGCCATGGCACGCTGGAAGGCATGCGAATGCAGGTTGGCGATGCCGGGCACGCGCCATCCGCCTTCGGTGGCGATGGCCAGGCCTGCGGTGGAATCAGGATTCGACATGGCGATGCTTACGGCCGGCGACAGGGGTGCGTTAGGCTACCGCGTCGCCACCGCCAAGACACCTCCATGGACGCGTCGCTCACCCCCCCATCGCGATCGGCCTGTCGCTGTTCGCCGTCGCCGTTTCATCGACGGTGGTGGCCGCCGCCATGCGAGCGCGGAAAAAACAGGCGCCATCGCATCACGGAGATGGAGTACACGGCGTCCATGGCGGCGCCAGCCATTCCGGTTGCGGCGCGGACACCGCCGGATGCGACGGCGGAGGCGGCGATGGCGACTGATCCGATGCAACCGCGCTGGGACGGCATGCTGGTCAACGCGCGCCTGGCCACCCTGGCCGGTGACGCGGGATATGGCGTGATCGAGGGTGGCGCATTGGGTTGGCGCGATGGCGCGCTGGTCTTTGCCGGTCCGCAGGATCTGCTGCCAGCATCGCCGGAGCATCTTGCCGAGGATGTCGTGGACGCGCAGGGCGACTGGATCACGCCGGGCCTGATCGACTGCCATACGCACGTCGTGTTCGGCGGCGACCGTGCGGGCGAGTTCGAGCAGCGCCTTCAGGGGGCGAGCTACGAGGAGATCGCACGCGCCGGGGGCGGCATCGTGTCGACCGTGCGTGCCACCCGCGCCGCCAGCGAGGACGACCTGCTCGCGCAATCGCTGCCGCGTGCGCGCGCACTGCGCGATGACGGCGTGACCACGCTGGAGATCAAATCGGGATACGGGCTGGACCTGGAGAACGAGCGCAAGATGTTGCGCGTGGCGCGCCGTATCGGGGATCTGCTCGGCATCACCGTGCGAACGACCTTCCTCGGCGCTCATGCATTGCCACCGGAGTATGCCGGGCGTGCGGACGACTACATCGCGGCCGTCTGCGAATGGCTGCCGATCCTGCATGCGGAAGGACTAGTCGATGCGGTGGATGCGTTCTGCGAGCGCATCGGTTTCACCGTCGCGCAGACGCAGCGCGTGTTCGAGACCGCTCGCTCGCTCAGGCTGCCGGTGAAGCTGCACGCGGACCAGCTGAGCGATGGCGGCGGTGCGGCGCTGGTGGCCGGCTTCGACGGGCTGTCTGCCGATCATGTCGAATACACCTCGGACGCCGGCGTGGCCGCGATGAAGCGTGCGGGCAGCGTCGCGGTGCTGCTTCCGGGTGCCTTCCACGTGCTGCGCGAGACGACGCTGCCGCCGCTCGACGCGTTCCGCGCGCAGGGGGTACCGATGGCGGTGGCGACCGACTGCAATCCCGGTACGTCGCCACTGCAATCGTTGCGTCTGGCGATGTCGCTGGCCTGCACGCACTTCCGCCTGACGCCGGAGGAAGCGTTGCGTGGCGCGACCGTGCACGCGGCGCAGGCATTGAGACTGTCGGATCGGGGACGTCTGGTCGCCGGACAGCGCGCGGACTTCGTGCGCTGGTGCATCGGCCAGCCCGCGCAGCTGGCGTACTGGCTGGGGGGCGACCTGGTGTCAGGCGTCTACGCAGGCGGTCGCATGGTCGCGAAGGCCTGAGAAAAACAAGGTAATTCCTAGCCTTTCCGGACCAGAGTGGGCCGTAGTTGCTGGATCGAAGT
>NZ_DAIUEE010000001.1:0-499948 GCF_036845285.1 Pseudoxanthomonas sp. | reverse complement strand
CAATCGTGCCCACGTTCACGTGGGGCTTGGTGCGTTCGAACTTACCCTTTGCCATGGCTGCTGGTTCTCGAGTGGATCAATGGATGGAAGTGGTGCTCACGAAAGGAATCGAACCTTCGACCTCCTCCTTACCAAGGAGGTGCTCTACCGACTGAGCTACGTGAGCGTGAAACCGGCTGTGTTGCCCGGGTTGCTGCAGATCCTGCGCTGGCGTTCAGTGGAGCGGGAGACGGGAATCGAACCCGCGCTAGTAGCTTGGAAGGCTACAGTTCTACCATTGAACTACTCCCGCACCGGGAGACCACTTGCAACTCGAAACAACAACGAAAACTGGTGGAGGGAGGTGGATTCGAACCACCGAAGGCGTAAGCCAGCAGATTTACAGTCTGCCCCCGTTGGCCGCTTGGGTATCCCTCCGGGATCACCGGAGTGACTGGGCTGGAGGGCCAAATCAAACCAGGGTGAAACAGCCCGAGATTTTGGCGGGTGCCGGCGCGTCTGTCAACGCGCCCGGCGCACTTTTTTCTCAGACGTTGAAGCGGAAATGCAGGACATCGCCTTCCTGCACGCGATATTCCTTGCCTTCCAGCCGCAGGCGGCCGGCATCGCGGGCACCCGACTCGCCCTTGTACTTGAGGAAGTCGTCGAAGGCGATGGTCTCGGCGCGGATGAAGCCCTTCTCGAAATCCGTATGGATCACGGCCGCCGCCTGGGGGGCGGTGGAACCCGCCCGGACGGTCCAGGCGCGGACTTCCTTCACGCCGGCGGTGAAGTAGGTCTGCAGGCCCAGCAACGTGTAGGCCGCCCGGATCACCCGGTTCAAGCCCGGCTCGTCCAGGCCAAGGTCGGCCAGGAACGCGTCGCGGTCGGCGTCGTCCAGCTGCGACAGCTCCTCCTCGATGGCGGCCGATACCGGCACCACCTGAGCACCCTCGGTCGCGGCCCTGGCGCGCACGGCATCCAGGTGCGGGTTGTTCTCGAACCCATCCTCCAGCACGTTGGCCACGTACATCACCGGCTTCAGCGTCAGCAGGAACAGGTCGCGGACCAGCACCTTCTCCTCGTCGTCCAGGCCCAGCGCGCGACCGGGCTTGCCGTCGTTGAGGCCGGCCTGCAGCTTCTGCAGCACCGGTTTGCGGGCGATGGCGTCCTTCTCGCCCGCCTTGGCGGAACGCTCGGCGCGGTTCAGCGCCTTCTCGACGCTCTCCAGGTCGGCCAGCGCCAGTTCGGTGTCGATGGTGTCGATGTCCGACAGCGGATCGATCCGGCTGTTGACGTGGATGACGTCGTCGTTTTCGAAGCAGCGCACCACGTGGGTGATCGCATCCACTTCGCGGATGTGCGCCAGGAACTTGTTGCCGAGGCCTTCACCGCTGGCGGCGCCCGCCACCAGGCCGGCGATGTCGACGAACTCGACCGCCGTCGGGATCACCTTCTGCGGCTTGACGATCTCGGCCAGCTGGTTGAGGCGCAGGTCCGGCACCGGCACCACGCCCACGTTCGGCTCGATGGTGCAGAACGGGAAGTTGGCCGCAGCGATGCCCGCCTTGGTCAGCGCGTTGAACAGGGTGGACTTGCCGACGTTCGGCAGGCCCACGATGCCGCATTTGATGCCCATGTCTACATCCGTGATTCGTGATTCGTGATTGGTGATTCGGGGCTCGGTCCGTCCCTGCAAATCACCAATCACCAATCACGGCTTCTGCGTATGCAACCGCGTCATCGCGTCCATGAAATTGCCCGTCACCGCCAGCGGCAGCACATCCATCGCATCATCGATCGCACGCGCGATCAGGATTTCGTCGTCCTTGCCGGGCTTACCCAGTACCCAGCCCGTCACGCGATCCTTGTGGCCGGGATGGCCGATGCCGATGCGCAGGCGGTGGAACTTGCCATGCCCGAGATGCTGGATGGTGTCGCGCAGGCCGTTCTGCCCCCCGTGTCCGCCATCGAACTTCAGGCGTGCAGCGCCAGGCGCGAGATCGAGTTCGTCGTGCGCCAGCAACGCCTCTTCCGGCGCAATCTTCCAGAAGCGCAGCGCGGCCGCCACCGACTTGCCGCTGAGGTTCATGTACGTGGCCGGCTTCAGCAGCCAGACCGGCTGTCCGGCCACGACCACCTTCGCGGTCTCGCCGAACAGCTTGCTGTCCAGCCCGAACCGCTCGCCCTGCCGTTCCGCCAGGGCATCGACAAAATGGAACCCGGCGTTGTGCCGGGTTCGGGCATGTTCGGCACCGGGATTGCCCAGTCCGACGATGAGGCGCAAGCCTGCCATGGGGACGCACCGCGCACCCTCGCCCGCCGGAGCGGGCGAAGGCTCACGCGATTACTTGTCGTCCTTCTTGGCGACCTTGGCGGCCGGCACTTCAGCCGACTCGGCCGGGGCTTCCTCGGCCTCTTCCTTGCCGTGCTTGGCGATCACGACGGCGACGTCGTGTTCCTTGCCCAGCTTCAGCTCGGGGATGACGACGCCGGCCGGCAGCTTGACGTCGGACAGGTGGATCACCGCACCGATGGCCAGGTCGGCCAGGTCGATCTCGATGAATTCCGGCAGGTCCTTCGGCAGGCACTCGACGACGACTTCGTTCAGCTCGTGGGTGACCACGGCTTCGGCGGACTTGCCGGCCGGCGACTTGTCTTCGTTGAGGAAGTGCAGCGGCACGGCGGTGCGCAGGGACTCGTTCTCGTTCACGCGCTGGAAGTCCAGGTGCATGATCTGCTGCTTGAACGGATGACGCTGCATGTCACGCAGCAGCACCTTCTGGATGTCGCCATTGAGGCTGAGGTCCAGGATCGATGCGTAGAACCAGTCGTGCTGGGAGGCCAGCCAGACTTCGTTGTGGTTCAGCTGGATGCTGACCGGCTTCAGTTCGCCACCGTAGACGATGGCAGGCACGGTGCCCGCGTGACGGAGGCGGCGGCTCGCACCCTTACCCTCGTCTGCGCGGCGCTCGACCTTGATTTCATGTGTCTTAGCCATTTGCTTCACTACCTAGGTTGTTGGACCGCCCTTCGGCGATCTGATGAAGGTTCATCCGCGACCAGATGAACCCGGAAAGCCACGCCCCGATGGACCGGCGCGCGGCGAAGACTCAATCCACGTACAGCGAACTGACCGACTCGCCGAAGGCGATGCGGCGGATCGTTTCCGCCAGCAGTTCCGCCACCGACAGCTGGCGGATCTTGCTGCAGCCCTGCGCCTGCGGCGAGAGCGGGATGGTGTCGGTGACGACGAGCTCGTCGAGCACCGAGTTGTTCAGATTGTCCACCGCCGGGCCCGAGAGCACGGGATGGGTGCAGTACGCCGCCACCTTGTTGGCGCCGTGCTGCTTCAGCGCCGCGGCGGCGGCACAGAGCGTGCCGGCGGTGTCGACGATGTCGTCCACCAGCACGCAGTCCTTGCCTTCCACGTCGCCGATGATGTTCATCACCGTGGCGACGTTGGCACGCGGGCGACGCTTGTCGATGATCGCCAGGTCGGCATCATCCAGGCGCTTGGCCACCGCACGGGCACGCACCACGCCACCGACGTCGGGCGACACCACCAGCAGGTTCTCCGTGCCGTAGGCGCGCCAGATGTCGGCCAGCAGCAGCGGGGAGGCATACACGTTGTCGACCGGGATATCGAAGAACCCCTGGATCTGGTCGGCATGCAGGTCGACGGTCAGCACGCGGTCCGCACTGACGGCACCGAACATCTTCGCCGCCACCTTCGCCGTGATCGGGACGCGCGACGAACGCATGCGGCGATCCTGGCGGGCGTAACCGAAGTAAGGCACCACGGCGGTGACGCTGCTGGCCGATGCGCGCTTCAGCGCGTCGATCAGGACCAGCAGCTCCACCAGGTTCTCGGCGCTCGGCGCGCAGGTCGGCTGCACGACGAAGACTTCCTGCCGGCGGACGTTTTCCTGGATCTCCACCTGCACTTCGCCATCGGAGAAGCGCGACACCAGGGCCTTGCCCGGACGCACCCCCAGCTCGCGGCAGATGCTGTTCGCCAGCGGCTTGTTGGCGTTGCCGGAGAAGACAAGCAGGTTGCGTTCGTCTTGCATGGGTCGTCTCGGCAGGCGCGGCTGGGAACTGCGTGAATTGGCAGGGGCGGAAGGATTCGAACCTACGAATGCCGGGATCAAAACCCGGTGCCTTAACCACTTGGCGACGCCCCTAGGCGTTTTTCTCCGTCTCGCGACACGACTCCAGCGCGCGCAACAGTGGCGATCGCGCGGCGCCCTCCACCACCCAGGCGTGCAGCCCGGACGGCAGGGAAGCCAGCGCGGCCTCGGCAGAGGTCCGATCAGCGAACTCCACGAAGCAGCCGCCACCCGAACCCGTCAAACGTGGCGTACCGATGCGCGAAAGGGCCTGGAAGACCGCCTCGATGGCAAGCTCCCGGCGACGCACGACCGGCTCGAACACGTTGCCGAGCAGTGATCCCGAAACGAAGTCCGATATTTTCGCGGGTGCAGCATCACGCGTCAAATCGGGTGATGCGAAAAGGGCCGCAGTCGGCACATGGACACCGGGGTCGACCAGCAAATACCAGGCCGGCGGCAGCACGACCGGCGTCAGGATCTCGCCCACTCCTTCGGCCCAGGCATTCTCACCACGCACGAAGACCGGGACATCGGCGCCCAGCTGCAAGCCCAGCGACGCCAGCCGGTCCGGGCCGAAACCGCACCCCCACAGTCCATCCAGCGCGACCAGCACCGTGGCGGCGTCGGACGATCCACCACCGAAGCCACCGCCGACAGGAATGTGCTTTTCGACGCCAATGTCGACACCTTCGATGACATTGGCCTCTTTTTTCAGCAACCTGGCTGCTCGAACAACCAGGTCGTCCGACGCGACAACGCCGGGCACGGATTCCCCCACCCGCACGACGTCGCCGTCCGGGCGGGGCCGCAGATGGACCGTGTCGCCCCATTCCAGCAGCCGGAACACGGTCTGTAGCAGGTGATAGCCATCGGCCCGACGGCCGACGATCTGGAGGTTCAGATTGAGCTTGGCCGGCGCCGGCCAGGCCGACCAGCCTTCCGTCTCCGGAAACCGGATCATTGCGGCGCGAGCTGCCACTGGTCGACGGCGACCTTCACCGTCGCACCTTCCCGGCGTGCCTCCATGCGACGCGGCATCGGTGGCTGCGCGCCCTCGGCCGGGAACCAGTCCAGGTAATCCACCCGCCACCCATGCTGGGCCAGCGTCCGCAAACGCCCCGTGGCGTCGTAGTCCATGCCATCCGTGCCGGTCGCCGGGTCCGCCAGACCGCGCGCCCAATACGCCATGGAGGCGACTGGAATATCCCAGCCCGTGGCTTCCCGCAGCAGGACGTCGGCATCACGCCCTTCGCGCGGCCCGCCCTCCAGGCCGTCGAGCCGTCCGGCACCGGTCTGCAGGTCTCCGCTCAAACGCCAGCTCTGGCGCGTGACCGGAGCACTCAGGGCGACGAGATAGTCCGCCCCGGCCTGCTGCCAGTCGATGCGACCGCTGCCACCCTTCCCGTTCGCATTGACCGCCACCCGGCCGGCGAACGACCAGTCCGGCCGCGAGGCCAGCCACGCCGCGCGGGTGGCCTGTCCGGCCTGCGCTGCCGCCAGCGCCTCGGGGTCGCTCAGGACCGGCGAATCCGTGGCCGGACCGCGCGTGGCGCAGCCCGCCATCGACAGGGCCGCAAGCCCTGCCAGCAGGAATCCTGGAACCTTCATGCGCCTGTCTTCTCCAGCGCCCGCAGCAGCGAACGGTTGTCGGGGTCGAGCTTGCGCGCTTCGTCGAAATAGCGGCGCGCCTCGTCCTTCTGCCCCATCACCCACAGCACTTCGGCCACGTGGGCGGCGATCTCGGGATCCTTCTGCAGGGCGAATGCGCGGCGCAGTTCGACCAGTGCTTCCGCGTTCCGGCCCAGTCGGTAAAGGACCCATCCGTAGCTGTCGATGATGGCCGCGTCTTCCGGCGCGGCCGTACGGGCGCGATCGATCAGCTCCAGCGCTTCCTGGTAGCGCGAGGTGCGGTCGGCAAGCGTGTAACCCAGCGCATTGAGCGCCGCCACGTTGTCCGGCTCGATCACCAGGATGCGGCGGAAATCGGCCTCCGCATGGTCGATGCGGTCGCGCCGCTCCCAGGCCAGTCCACGCGAATACAGCAGCGCGAGATCGTCGGGATAGGCGGCCAGTCCGCGCGCGAAGACCTCCAGTTCCCCTTCGTCCTGCTCGTCCTGCTGCCGCAGTTCGGCTTCCATCAGATAGGCGTCGCGACGCGTGCCGTCCTCCACGCTGGCATCGCCCTGCAGCACGCGGGCTTCGGCGAAGGCCTCTTCCTTGCGCTTCAGGTCGAACAGCGTCTTCAGCGCACGCAAGCGGGCTTCGGCGCGCAGGTCGCCGGCAGGCACGCTGCGATACCAGGTGAGCGCCTCATCACGCCGTTCCAGGAACTCGGCCATCTGGCCGAGCAGCAGGCGACGGTCCGGGCTGTACTGGGTCGGCTGGTCCGTTCCCGCCTGCTTGAACTCCTCGTACAGGGCATTCAACGCGGTCTTGTCGTCGGCCTTGGCCAGCAGTTGCGCCCGCAGGCCATAGGTCAGCGTGTCCTGCGGCCCCTGCCCCATCGCATGCGAGGCGGCGGCCGGATCGCCCAGCCGGTCGTATTCCTCGGCCAGCTTGAGCCGCAGCGCGGCGTCGGTGGCCGCCTTCGGCAGCAGGCCATCCAGCACCGCGCGCGCCTCCGGCTTGCGATCCGCGTGCATCAGTTGACTGGCCTGCAACAACGCCACCAGCGGCTCGCCGGAGAAACGCTTCACCACGTCCCCGACCATGCGCTCCGCCAACACGGGTTCATCCAGTTGCTGGGCAAGACCGGTGAAGGCCAGCCAGGGCTGCAGCCTGCCGGGGATGGCGCCGTCGTCCACCAACTCGCGCAGCAACCGCGGCGCCAGCGCCGGGTCCTTGCCGCCACTGCCCAGCGCCGTCAGCGCATAACGCCACCCCAGGTCGTCGGATTCCTTCATCAACGCCGCCAGTTCACGGCGTGCGATACGCGCCTGCCCCTGGCGCATCGCCAGCGTGGCCTCGGCGCCGCGCAGGGCCAGGGTCCGGGCAGAGCGAGCGCGCCACAGCTTCAGCGCCTCCGCAGCGCGGGCGTCGTCCTTGGCCAGCAGGGCGATGCGGGTGGCGCGCTCGGCCAGGCCGGCATCATCGTCGCGCTTGGCCGCATCGAGGTACCAGCGCGCCGCATCCGGCAACTGGCCCGCCTGCAGGGCGAATTCGCCTGCCATGACCGTGGTCAGCGCGTCGTCCCGTGGGGCGGCCGCTGATGCCGCGGGCGCGGCGTTCGCGGAAGGCAATGCGGCCGCAAGGGCCAGCGCGGCAACCCAGCTGCGAATCATTTCGGGCATGAACGTCACGTCGGCCGTAAAATGGCGGCCCTGATATGAGCCAGCAGCTTACTGCAAGCGCCTGAACGATGACGTTGTGGGTCCTCGGATTGAACCACCAGACCGCACCGGTCGACCTGCGCGAACGCGTGGCGTTCGACGTCGGCACGGTGCCGCATGCGCTGTCGTCGCTGCGGGCGCTGCCCGATGTGGTCGAGGCCGCCCTGCTGTCGACCTGCAACCGCACCGAGCTCTACGCGGTGGCCAAGGATGGCGACGTGCTGGCGAGTTGGCTGGCCACCCACGCGGACGGCCTGGAAGGCTACCTCTACCGCCATCGTGATGCGGACGCCGTGCGCCACCTGTTCCGCGTCGCGACCGGGCTGGACTCGATGGTGCTCGGCGAGCCGCAGATCCTCGGCCAGGTGAAGGACGCCTGGGCCACCGCGCGCGAACACGGCGCGCTCGGCAACCGCCTGGACCGCCTGTTCCAGCAGACCTTCGCCGTGGCCAAGCGCGCGCGCACCGATACCCGCGTCGGCGCGAATCCGGTTTCGGTCGCCTCCACCGCCGTGCGCCTGGCGCAGAACTCCTTCGCCCGCCTCAGCGAATCCACCGTGCTGCTGGTCGGCGCCGGCGAGACCATCGAACTGGCGGCCAAGCACCTGAGCGAAGGCAAGGTGCGCCGGCTGCTGATCGCCAACCGCACGCTGGCGCACGCGCAGGACCTGGCCAGCCGCCACGGCGGCTATGCGCTGCCGCTGGCCGAACTGGAACGCCACCTGGCCGAAGCCGACGTGGTGTTCTCCGCCACTGCCGCGCGCGAACCCGTCGTGCTGCATGCGCAGGTCGCCGCCGCGCTGGCCAAGCGCAAGCACAAGCCCATGCTGCTGTTCGACCTGGCGGTGCCGCGCGACATCGAGGCCTCGGTGGCCGACCTGCGCGATGCCTACCTCTACACCGTCGACGACCTGGAACGCGCGGTCGAGGACAACCGCCGCAGCCGCCGCGAAGCCGCCGATGCCGCCCAGGCGATCATCGACGTGCAGGTCGGCCGCTTCATGGAGAACCTGCAGGCCGGCTCGCGGCAGGAGCCGCTCAAGCGCCTGCGCGCGCTCGGCGAGTCCACCCGCGAGGACGTGCTGGCGAAAGCGCGCCAGCAACTCGCCAACGGTCGCGAACCGGAGCAGGTACTCGAATTCCTCGCCCACACGCTGACCAACCGCCTGCTGCACCCACCGACCGCGGCGCTGCGCGAAGCGGCGATGAGCGGCGATGCCGACCTGGCGCGTGCGGCCGATCGGCTGTTCCCCGCGCAACCGCCCTATTCGCACCTGAAGAAAGACGATGACGCCGACGCTGCGCCGTAAGCTCGAAGCGCTGGCCGAACGCCGGGAAGAACTCGAACGCCTGCTCGCCGATCCCGGCGTGATCGGCGACAGCGATCGCTTCCGCAATTTCTCGCGCGAGTTCTCCCAACTGGAGCCGGTCGCCACCGCGATGGCGGAGGAAAAGCGCGCGCAGGCCGACCTGGCCGCCGCGCAGGCCATGCGCTCCGATCCGGAGCTGGCCGAACTGGCGGACGAGGAGATCACCGCCGCCCAGCAGCGCCTGGCGCAGCTCGACGATGAACTGATGTTGTTGCTGCTGCCCAAGGACAACCGCGACGAAGGCAACCTGTTCCTCGAAGTCCGCGCCGGCACCGGCGGCGACGAGGCGGCGATCTTCGCCGGCGACCTGTTCCGCATGTACGCGCGATTCGCGGAACGGCAGGGCTGGAAAGTGGAAATCGAATCCGACAGCCCCGGCGAGCATGGCGGCTACAAGGAGGTGGTGGCGCGCGTGGTCGGTCGCGGCGCGTACTCGAAGCTCAAGTTCGAATCCGGCACGCATCGCGTGCAGCGCGTGCCGGAGACCGAATCGCAGGGGCGCATCCACACCTCGGCGGCGACGGTCGCGATCATTCCGGACGTGGACGAGGTGGACGAGATCGTCATCAATCCCGCGGACCTGAGGGTGGACACGTTCCGTTCTTCCGGTGCGGGCGGCCAGCACGTCAACAAGACCGAGTCGGCGATCCGCATCACCCATGTACCCAGCGGCGTGGTGGTCGAATGCCAGACCGAACGCAGCCAGCACGCCAACCGCGACAAGGCGATGAAGCGCCTGAAGGCGCAGTTGCTCGACGCCGAACGCAGCAGGCAACAGGCTGCGCAGGCGGAAACGCGCAAGCTGCAGGTCGGCAGCGGCGACCGCAGCCAGCGCATCCGCACCTACAACTTTCCGCAGGGTCGCATCACCGACCATCGCGTCGAAGGCCTCACGCTGTACGACCTGCCCAACATCATCCAGGGCGACCTGGACGAACTGATCGACCGCCTCGGCCGCGAGCATCTGGCCGATGAACTGGCACGGTTGACAGAGGCCGCATGACGACCTTCGTCCGTCGTACGGGGCTGACGCACCTCGACACCGTCGCTCACCTGTTCGACCTGTATCGCGTGTTCTATGGCAAGCCGTCCGATCCCGGACTGGCGCGCGACTTCATCCGCGCCCGCATGGAGCGTGACGAGTCCGTCATCCTGCTGGCCTGGGTCGACGATGCGGCCGTCGGCTTCACCCAGCTGTATCCCGCGTTCTCGTCCGTCAGCGCATCGCGCGTGTGGATCCTCAACGACCTGCTGGTGCTGCCTGAGGCGCGGCGCAACGGCATCGCCCGTGCGCTGCTGGCAGCGGCCGCCGAGTTCGCCCGCGAAGACGGCGCGCTGCGACTGGAACTGGAAACCGACCACGACAACCCCGCCGCGCAGGCGCTGTACCGCGCGATGGGCTGGACGCCGTACGAGGGCACGCTGCGCTTCCGCCTGCCGCTCTAGTCGCTCCAGACCGGATCGTCATGTGCGGGTGGTGGGAGCGACGTCAGTCGCGATCGCGATGCCTTGTTCGTGACTGACATCGCTGCCACGCCACTTCGTGCAGCATCAAGCTTGTCTCGCATGGCCGGCAGTCGCTAGGCTGCGCCCATGATCATCACCGCCGCCTTCGCCACCACGCGCACCTTTGAACCGGGCGGTCGCGGTGATCGCTGACGATCCACGGAACGAACTCGCGCGGTTGCGGCTGCACGTACGGCAGCAGCCGCAGGACTTCATCGCCTGGGTGATGCTGTCGGACGCGGAACTCGACCACGGCGATGCCGACGCCGGGCAGCGCGCCGCCGAGCGCGCGCTGAATCTCCGTCCGCGCCATCCGGAAGCGCTCGCGCGGCTCGGCCGCAGCCACTGGCTGTCGGGGCGGCACGTGCAAGCCGCCCAGGCATTGAGCGACGCTGCGGCGCAGGTACCGCAGCATCCCGGTATCGCGCTGTGGCTGGGTCACGCCCTGGAAGACGCCGGTGAAGCGGAAGCTGCCGCGCAGGCCTACGAACATGCCTACCGACTGGTGCCCGGCGAGCCGATGTTCGCCGCCCATCTGTTGAACTGGCGCCGCAAGCTCTGCGACTGGCGCGACCTCGACATGCTGTCGACGCAGGTGCGCCGCGCCGTACGCGACGGGACCGGCGTCGTCGAGCCGTTCGCGTTCCTGAGCGAAGACGCCACCGCGGAGGAGCAACTCGCCTGCGCCCGCCAGCGCGCGCAGGCACTGGCGTCGGCGATCCGTCCGCTGCCGCCGTCTCCGCCTGCGAAGGACGACGCACCACCGCGCCTCGGCTTCCTGTCCAACGGCTTCGGCGCGCATCCGACCGGCCTGCTGACCGTGGCGTTCTTCGAAGCGCTGCAGGCACAAGGAGCGGTGTCCGCGCACCTGTTCGCGCTCACGCCCGACGACGGCAGCCCCATCCGCCAGCGGCTGACGGCGGCCACACGACTGCACGATCTCGCAGGACAGCCGCATGCGCGCATCGCGCAGGCCATCCGCGACCAGCGCATCGACGTACTGTACGACCTGCGTGGCTGGGGCGGCGGCGGCACGCCGGAGGTACTGGCGATGCGGCCCGCACCGGTGCAGGTCAACTGGCTGGCCTATCCCGGCACCTCCGGCGCGCCCTGGATCGACTACGTGCTGGCGGATCGCTTCGCCCTGCCGGACGCACTGGTGCCGTCCTACAGCGAAGCCGTCGCCTGGCTGCCCGGTGCCTTCCAGCCTTCGGACACGCGTCGTGCGGTCGACATGCCGCCCTCGCGCACCGAATGCGGCCTTCCCGATAACGGGATGGTCTACGCCTGCTTCAACAACAGCTACAAATTGAATCCGCGCAGCATGGCGCGGATGTTCGAGGTGCTCGTGCAGGTCGACGGCAGCGTGCTGTGGCTGCTGTCCGGCCCCGGTCGCGCCGACGACCGGTTGCGCACGGCAGCGCAGGCGCGCGGCGTGGATCCGACCCGCCTGGTGTTCATGCGCAAGCTGCCGCACGCGGAATACCTGGCGCGCTACCGGCATGCCGACCTGTTCCTCGATACGCATCCCTACAACGCGCATACCACCGCATCCGATGCGTTGTGGGCGGGCTGTCCGGTGCTGACCTGCCCGGGCAAAACGTTCGCCGCGCGCGTCGCCGGCAGCCTCAACCATCATCTCGGCCTGGATGAGATGAACGTGGCCGATGACGATGCCTTCATCACCGTCGCCATCCGGCTGGGCCGCGATGCCGGCGCCCGCACGGCCTTGCGGGCGCGCCTGCAGGCGGCGATCACGCAGGCGCCGCTGTTCGACATGCCGCGGTTCGCGGAAGGCTTCGCCGACATGGCGCGGAGGATGGCTGACCGGCATCGCAAGGGCCTGTCGCCGGCCCCGCTCGACTGACCCGCGATTGCGCTACCCTGCGGGCATGAGCCATGCCGATGCCTTGATCCCGTTGCACCTCTGCGTGCTGACCGTGTCCGACAGCCGCACGCTCGCCGAGGACCGCTCCGGCGACTATCTCGCCGATGCGCTCGCGCAGGAAGGCCACCACCTGCACGCCCGCGCCCTGCTGCCTGACGACCGCTACCGCCTGCGCGCGCAGGTCTCGCAGTGGATCGCCGATCCCGCGGTGGATGGCATCCTGGTGACCGGCGGCACCGGCTTCACCGGCCGCGACTCCACGCCCGAGGCGCTGATCCCGCTGCTCGACAAGGAAATGCCTGGCTTCGGCGAACTGTTCCGCCACGTCAGCGTGGAAGAGATCGGCACCTCGTCGCTGCAGTCGCGCGCGTTCGCCGGCCTGGCCAACCAGACCTTCATCTTCTGCCTGCCGGGTTCGACTTCGGCCTGCCGCACCGCCTGGGAGAAGATCATCCGCGCCCAGCTCGATGCCCGCACGCGCCCCTGCAACCTGGCCACGCTGCGTCCCCGTTTGAAGGAATGAGCAAGGAGAGCCCGCGATGTCGCTCGATGCCACCCTGCGCCTGCTGACCAAGGCCAGCGGCCTGACCGCCGCCGATCTCGCCGCCGCCATCCCGCGCGCCGGCGTGGCGACGGTGAAATCCTGGCTCGCCGGCGAGAAGATGCCCGGCGGCGACCAGCTCGCCGCACTGGCCCGCGCGTTCGGCGTGCCCGCCGGCGCACTGCTCTCGGAACTCGCGTCGACCCTGGACCCGGCCCGCACCCAGGGCGAGCACGACCTGCTGGCTGCGTACCGCGCGCTCAACACCCGCCAGCAGGGCGCATTGCTGGAAGTCGCCCGCAGCATGGCCGGGCAACCGCGCCGCAAGCGTTGATTCCCTTCCCCGCCGCACAGGACACGCGATGAAAGCCCTCAAGCGCAAGGATTACGAAGCCCGCCTCAAGCCGCTGCAACTGGAACTGGCGGCGATGGCACGCTGGGCGTCGCATTGCGGCGCACGCATCGTCGTCGTGATGGAGGGCCGCGACACCGCCGGCAAGGGCGGCGCGATCGGTGCGATCACCGAGCATCTCAATCCACGCCAGTGCCGCGTGGTGGCGTTGCCGAAGCCGAGCGAGCGCGAAGCGACGCAGTGGTACTTCCAGCGCTACATCTCGCACCTGCCGGCCGCGGGCGAAATGGTCCTGTTCGACCGCAGCTGGTACAACCGCGCCGGTGTCGAGAAGGTCATGGGCTACTGCACCGACACGCAGCACGCGCGCTTCCTGCAACAGGCGCCGGTGTTCGAACGCGGCATCACCGACGACGGCATCCTGCTGTTCAAGTACTGGCTGTGCGTGGACCAGGCGCAGCAGGAGGAGCGCTTCGCCGAGCGTGCCGAAGAACCGCTCAAGAGCTGGAAGCTCTCGCCGATCGACCTGAAGGCACGCGAGAAGTACGCCGAGTACACCGCTGCGCGCGAGACCATGCTCAAGGCCACGCACACCAGGCATGCGCCGTGGACGCTGGTCGATTTCAACGACCAGCGCACCGGAAGGCTGACGCTGATCCGCGACCTGCTGGACCGCCTGCCCGACACGCGGGTGCCGCTGGAGCCTCTCGGCCTGCCGCCGCTGAAGGGAAAACTGCACAAGGAACGCTACGGCGTCCTGAAGCCGATCAAGCCGTCGCGCGGCGACTGATCGATGAGGCGGATCTGGATGGCCAGCCTGTGGCTGGCCACGTCGCACGCGATGGCGCAGGACGCGCCGCCAGCCGAAGATCCGGCCGCGACCACGCTGGAAACGCTGACGGTCCGGCCCGATCCGGAAGAAGTGGTCGACCTCTACCGCTTCAGGAATCCCATCGAGGTCGACTCCGGCGGCTTCGGCCGCAGTTGGAAAGAACCCACCAGCCTCGAGCAACTCGGCAAGAACGGTGGCATCGTGCCGGTGCTCGCGGGCCTGGCGGCGCAGCAGGTGCAGAAGGGCGCGCGCAAAATCCCGGGCTGGAAAGAGCCGGAACAACCCGCCTTCGCGCGCCCGCCACCGCTGGACGACGCACAGTCTGCACGCGCCCTGCGCCTCTACGACGCCGGCGAGCCATCACGGTGACGCCCGTGCTCCCTCGCGTGTGCGTAGCGTGCGCCGTGCGCACGGAATTCGGCGCGTCGGATCGTGCGCGTGGCGCACGCTACGTGGACGGGCGCGTCAGCCGGTGACGAAGCCTTGGTTCACCGGCTCGGACCATGCCTCACGCGCGACCGATTCGACGCGCGCCGACGGCGGCCCTTGCCTCAGCCAGGTTTCCAGCGCATCGAGCGCATCGGCATCGCCCTCGGCGATCACTTCCACGTGGCCGTCCGGCAGGTTGGTCGCGCGCCCCCGACAGGCCGAGATCGAGCGCACGTTCGCGGGTGGACGCACGGTAGAACACGCCCTGCACCTTGCCGCTGACCAGGAAGCGCGCGGTCGCCATCACGCCTTCGCGTGCGGGCCACCGGCCGCGGCGATGGCCGCTTCGATCTCCTTGCCGGTGACCGGGCCGAGGAACTGCTTGGCGACCTTGCCATCCGGCGCGATCAGGTAGGTCAGCGGCAGGCCGCGCGGCGTGGCGAAATCGGCGGGCGGGTTGTAGACGTCGAGGATGGCGATCGGATACACGACCGGTCGCTCGGCGAGGAACGCCTTCAGTTCGTCCGCTTCGATTTCCTCGTAGGCCAGCCCGATCACCTCGATGTGCTCGTTGTCCTTGTCGAGCGCGGACAGGTCGGGCATTTCCTTCAGGCAGGGCGCGCACCAGGTGGCCCAGAAATTCACCACCACCCATTTGCCGCGATGCGCGGCCAGCGTGTAATCGACGCCGTCCAGCGTCTTCACCTGCAGTGCCGGCAGGTCGACGGTGCGGTCTGTGGACTTTCCGATTGCGGGGTCGACGGCCTGCACATGCGCCTCGATCGCCGGCGAGGCCGCTTCCGAGGGCGCCGAGCCGGCGTTGCACGCCGCCAACGACATCACCATCGCCAGCGACAGGGAGGAAACGGATTTCATGCAGGCTCCTGGTTGGTTGATTCGGCGAACACGTCGCTGACGCGCCGCTTCAGCAGTTCGCGCAAGGGCATGCGCAGGTCGTCCAGCGCGGCGCGCGCGTCACGGCCCAGCGCATCGTCGTGGAACGGCAAGTGGGCCTCGGCGACCGGCACGCGCAGCTGGCAGGCTTCGTACAGGTCGCACAGCGTCAGGTCGTCGAGGTCGCGCGCGAGCAGCCATTCGCCTTCCTCGTCGCGGCGCAGCAGGTTGATCTCGGACAGTTGGCCCAGCATCTGCTGGATCAGCGAATCGGTCAGCATCGGCTCCATCGCCAGGATCTGGTCGCTGTGCAGGCCGCATCCCTTCTCCCGCGCCTGCGCGAAGCGACCGAGCATGCGCAGCAGGCCGTAGATCTCGTAGCCCAGCGGCAACCGCAGCGCAACAGGCTGGTAACGGAACGCCGCCATGCCCGACGCCAGCGACGCGCCCAGCAGCACCGCGACCCAGCACAGGAAGATCCACAGCAGCAGGATGGGCGCCGCCGCCACGGCGCCGTAGATCTTCTGGTAGGTGTTGAAGCTGCCCAGGTACAGGCCCAGTCCCCACTTCGCCAGTTCCAGCAGCACGGTGGCCAGCAGCGCGCCCGCCACCGCATAGCGCCACTTGATGGTCCGGTGCGGCACCACGCGGTAGATCACCACGATGGCCGCCAGTTCGATCAGCACCGGCGCCACGCTCAGGGACAGCGTCTGCAGCCACTTGCCGCCGCTGGTCGCGAACACCGGCAGGGCGTAGAAGCGTGCCGACAGCGCCAGCGACGCCGCCGCCATCAGCGCACCCAGTGTCAGCACGGTCCAGTACACCAGGAAGCGCGACAGCTTCGGCCGGGCACTGCGCACGCGCCAGATGCGGTTGAACGTGGCCTCGATGCTGTTGAGCGTGATCAGCAGCGACACCATCAGGGCGATCACGCCCACTGCGGTCAGCTTGCCGGTGTTGGCGAGGAAGCCGTCGAGCTTTTCCTTCAGGCTGACCGCCGCGCCCGGCAGGAAGTTGGCGAAGATGTAGTCGCGCAACGACGCGCTCCATTCCTGGAACACCGGGAACGCCGACAGCACGCCGAACACCACCATCGCCAGCGGCACCAGCGCGAACAGGGTGGTGTAGGCCAGCGAGCCTGCGGCCTGGAACAGCCGGTCGTCGAGGAAGCGCTTGGCCAGGAAGCGGAAGAACGTCCCCATGCGTGCGCGGTCGCGCATACGCTCTGTCCAGCGGTTCAACGAGTCCAGTGGCTCCATGGGCGGAAGGGTAACCGATGCGTCACGGACGCGACATCGCCGATACTAGGCCTCTCCCTGGCGATGAAGACGTCCCGATGCCCGAGATCCTGGTGCTCTACTACAGCCGCGGCGGGTCCGTGGCGCGGCTGGCGCGGCAGATCGCGCGCGGCGTGGGCGAAGTCGACGGCATGTCCGCGCGCCTGCGCTCGGTGCCACCGGTCGCCGCGGTGACCCAGCAGGCCGCGCCGCCGGTGCCCGAGGACGGCGCGCCGTACGTGGACCGTCAGGACCTGGCCGAATGCACCGGCCTGATCCTCGGCAGCCCTACCCGCTTCGGCAACATGGCCGCGCCGGTCAAGCACTTCATCGATGGCCTGGGCGCGGAATGGGCCAGCGGTACGCTGGTCGGCAAGCCGGCCGCCGTGTTCACCTCCACCGCCACCCAGCACGGCGGCCAGGAATCCACGCTGCTGTCGATGCAGATTCCGCTGCTGCACCACGGGTGCGTGATCGTCGGTATTCCCTTCACCGAGCCGCAGCTCAGCAGCACGCGTACCGGCGGCACGCCCTACGGCGCGAGCCATGTCGCCGGTGGCGAGGACGATCCGCAACCCAGCGAGGAGGAAGCCACGCTCGCGCGCGCACTCGGCCGTCGCGTGGCCGACATCGCCCGCCGGCTGGGGGCGCACTGATGGAGCGCTCGCGGCTGATCCTTGCCGGCCTGCTGCAACTGCTGGCCATCCTGTACGCCCTGTGGTTCTACGGCGACCGCCAGTATACGTTGGCGCTGCTGGTGTTCGCGCTGCCGCCCATCCTGCTGATGATCGGCGTGATGGCACGCCGGCGCACGGCCGCGTTCTGGGCCGGTGTCTTCGCGCTGTTCTGGTTCTCGCACGCGGTGATGGTGGCGTGGGCCGACCCTGCGAAGGCGACGTTCGCGTGGGCCGGCATCGTGCTGTCGATCGGCATCGTGGTGGCGACCAGTTGGCCGGCGCTCGCCAAGCGGTTCGGCAGGAAGGGATGAGGCGCTTCGCGTTCGCGCTGCTGCTGGGGCTGCTGGCTCCGTGTGCATGGGCGCAGGATGCGGTCTGCGAACCTGCGGATCCCGTCCGCGCGGAGAACCGCGACGGAACCGTGCTGACCGCGCTGACGGAGTGCGCATCGCCCGATCTGCGCCGCTATGTCGCCACGCTCACCTGCGAGGCGGAACGCGTGTGCGACCGGCTGGAGGTCACACAGGAGGTGGCCTACAACAGCATGGGCGGCGCGGGCCTGATCGATCTGGACGACGACGGCATGCACGAGATCGAAATCCGCGGCATGTGCGGCGCCGGACCGAACTGCGAGGGCAATGTCTACCGGGTCGACCCCGCCAAGCGGACGTTCCAGCATTTCTTCAGCGGTGGCTATTACGAACTGCAGGTCATCGACGGCTGGCTGGTGGAATCGGGCCGCAGCAGTTGCTGCAGCTGGGAGTTCCACCTGTGGGAGCTGGATGCACCGCACGACCTGCCGCTGGAGTACGACAACATGGACCTGATGGTGCAGGTGGATGCGGGCGGAGACGACGCCGGCAACGTCACCGACGTGCGCTGCACGTTCACGCGGCAAAGCGGCGATAATCCGCGGGTGGTGGCCCCGCCCTCGCACGCGCTGGAACGGATCTGCGAGCACTACGGCGAGTCCTACGAACTGACTTCCCCCGACACAACGCCAGGCGCGCCGTGAGCGCCGGCAGGAGCTTTGAGATGGACGAGCTGCTGATCGTCACCACCGGTGGCACGATCGACAAGATCTACTTCGACGACAAGTCCGACTACCAGATCGGCGATCCGCAGATCGGCATGATCCTGCGCGAGCTGGGGGTGACGTTCCGCTTCACCGTCATTCCGATCCTGCGCAAGGATTCGCTGCACATCACCGACGAGGACCGTGAGCTGGTCCGCGCGACCATCGCGGCGCAGCCGACGAAGCACGTGCTGGTGACGCACGGCACCGACAGCATGGTGCAGACCGGCCACGTGCTGGCGTCCATCCCGGACAAGACCATCGTGATGACCGGCGCCCTCAGCCCGGCCCGCTTCCGCGGCTCGGACGCGGAGTTCAACATCGGCTGCGCCATCGGCGCGGTGCAGTCGCTGCCGATCGGCGTGTACATCGCCATGAACGGGCGGATCTGGGATCCGGCGAAGGTCAGGAAGAACGTGGCGGCGAACCGGTTCGAGGCGGTGTGATGCCCAGGAGTTGCCACGAAACTCCGTAAAGACGAGGCCCGCCGATGCGGGCCTTGTGTTCACGGAAGAAGGAAGTGTTCCCGTCCTGAATTCTTCAGTCGTGAAACCTGCTCTGACCCCGGCTTCATAGGCCTACGGCGGCGAAATGACAAACGCGTAGAGGCTTGCCGACATCGGGACGGCCTTCGCACCGATGCCCTCGTAGAGTGCGATGGCCCTGTGATTGCTGGCGCGCACATTGTTGATCACAAGCTCCCGGCACCCTTTCTCACGCGCCTTCTGCCGCAATTGCTCAATCACGGTACTGCCATAACCGCGTGAGCGCTGCCTCGAATCAATCTCGATCTTCTCCAGCACAAAGCGTTCGCCGGGTTCGAACCAGCCATGGGCACGACCTACCCGGCGGCCATCGAGCCACGGCTCGATGACATAGTGCCGCCGCTGCTCGCTCTCTTCGAAGCGCCAGTCCGTTTTCAATTGGAGTTGTTTTGCTTTCAATGCTGTCCCATGGGGCGACAAAGGCCTGACGCCTGAGTTGAACCTGGCCGAGGTGCGGCCGCGGCAATCGCTCATTTTAGTGCCATTTCCGCGATCGCGACGCTCGGCCTGAACGAATGCTCAGGCTTCAAGCCCACGGACTGCCGCCAACAAGCTCGGACGGGATCATCTCAACTGCGACAACAGGGGGCAGCGTACTTTTCCGGAACAGACGCATTCTGAAACACCGTACTCCCACTCCGGCTTCTATGAAAACCCACGCTGCCCCCTGTTTCCGTTTTCGTGGATGGCGCTTGGCAACCCACGAGGATGACCAAGGCGATGTTCCGCCACGCGCTGAACGGATCGCATACGCCACGCGGATGGTTGGTCGTCAGCGGCTTTTTTTGACGCGGGATCGACGCGCGAAGTGCGTCACTGTCGCCCTTGTCAGGAGTCGTACCATGTCCACCCTCTCCCCCCGCCTTCAGCTGGCGCGAACGTCCGCACGAGGCGGATCCCTTCGGCATCAATACGCACCGCAAGGTACACACGCTCTACTTCGACGATGTCCCGCTCGCCTGCATCGAGCCCTCGGGTCGTGGACTCATCGCCCGTTTCCTGCCGTGCGGCATCGACACCCCCGGCCGGCCGGTAGCCGTACCCACCGTGCAACGCGGCAAGGCCTTCGTGCAGAACTGGATCCAGCCGCGCCAGGCGCAGGTGGTGTACTCGTGCAGTCGCACGGAGATGCGGCAGAACGCCGCGTAGATTCAGAAACTCGCAACCGCCGGATCCGACAACGAACAAGGCCCGCTGATGCGGGCCTGTTCTTTGCGGCACTCCGGACGCATCGGGATGATCCCGGCTTCTTACTTGCGGGCGGACCTGCCACGCTTTCCGTCGTTGCTTTTCGTCGTCGCGCGGCTCTGCGCGAACTCCGGGAAGGTCTCCGCGATCGAGTCCTTGTCGGGCAGGATGTAGAACACGCCGCCCCGCTCGAACGTCGGTCGGATGACCTGCTCGTAGAACGTGGGCGACACGTTGATGCAGCCGTGTGTGATGCGATTGTCGTCGGGCGTGGCGGAGGCGAGACGTTCGACGCGTTTCTCGGCCGGCACGCCGGTCGCAGTGGGATGGATGGAGACGGCGGACTCGTAGTCCACCCACAGCACGCGCCCGGCGTCGATGGACGGACCATAGCCACCGATGAAGCGGCCGGCAGGGGTGGTGCGATCACGGCCCGGAATCTCGCGCAGCGCAAGGCCGGCGATGCCGGGGGAGGTGTGGTCGCCGACCGCCGAGCCGAACAGGCCGGGCGCGGCACCACGCAGGCGGCCGTCGCCGCCGAACACGAGAATCTGTGCGGACGCCTTGTCGATCACGGCGAACGGATAGCCCTGGCTGTCCTTGGCCGCGACCACCCAGCCGGCCAGCTCGACCACCGTGCTGGAGACGTCCTGGTCTTTCGGCAGTTCGTCGACGGCCGCTGTACGTTGCGCGACGGTTTCCTTGGCGCTGGCCAGGTCGATGCTCGAAAACGCCAGCGTCAATGCCAGTACGCCATGGACGGCCAGGATCATGGGGTGCGCGCGCATACGGATGGGCGGTTCCTACGTGGGTGAAGACAGGGAAACCGGTGGCCTGCGAAGGCCACCTGGTCCCGGCTCAGGTCGCGCGTGGCGACCTGTGCTCGCCGGTGCGATCAGCCGCGCGGAACGCGGCGCGGCGCCGTCTCGAGTCGCTGGACGCGACCTTCGATCTGATCCAGGCGCTGGTTGGCCTGCTGTGCCGACTGGTTGGCCGACTCGGCGCTCTGGGCGGCGCCCTGGACGCGGGAGTCGAGCGTGTCGAGGCGCGAGTTGATGCCGGCGAACTCGTCATCGTAGGTGGCGCAACCGCTGAGACCGGCGGTGGCTATGAGCGCCACGGCGAACATGCGGGCCATGGCGGGGGTGTGCTTGGTCAGGGACATTCGGAACCTCCTTCGTCTGGGGGAACCGGAATATAACGGCGTTTTCGCAGACCGCTTCATCCACGTGTCAGCTGAGGTTGGCGTACGTGCAGGCACTGTGAAAATCGGACACGAATATCCGTTTCCGTTCGGATGAACAGGGCTCAAGATGCGGCGGCGTTCACGGATTCGTGTTTCTGAATGCGATGGAAGGTGAGCACAAGGCGATCCGCACCAACGAGGCATCCGCTCAATTCAACGGGTTCCGCGCGACCTTCAACCCATCCCGTGCAAGCCGTCAGTGCGGAACCCTCCGCGAGATTCGTGACGAAGAAGGAGATATCGCCTTCTTGGCGGATACGCCGATGCTCCATCACCTCTGACTGTTCCGGTGTGCCGGTCGCAAGCTCACCTCAACCTATCTCTCAGCGCTGAGGCCTTTGCCTGGCCGCACGGTACTGTCCTTCGCCACCGGCACGCGATCCGCCGGGATCGACGTTGGTGCAGATGACGCCCCCGCAGACCACCGCGTCTGAAGCGTAGAAGGCCTCGACGACCGGAACCGCGTCTTCATAGCGCTGAAGCTCTTCTTTCGTGGCCGCCAGTTCGCGCCGGTAGTAGCCCAGCAACGCCCAGCCGACGATGAGTACCATCAGCAGGCTCGCCCCAGCGGCGGCGAGCCACATCCATACCGTCCTGCCAGCGTTCCTCAGTTGTGCTGATGCTCCGGATACCGCACTACCGTATTGCGCGACCAGCGGCGAAACCGCCTCCCTGGCATCCAGCGCGATGCGGTTGCCCGCCCCGTCCACGACCGCGGAAATTTCACGACGGAACTGCACGACCTCCTGTCGCAGCGACTGCACCTGAGCGTCAATGGCCGCGGTCATGCGCGCCTCGCGCTGGACCATCTCGGCGCGCAGCATCATCAGGGTCTTGATTTCGTCCATTGGCATATCCACCGGCATTGCTTTGACGTCTTCCATGACACCGCTTTGTCCTTCACATCCTTAATGAGCGCATCTTCAGCTGCTCGGCTACCGTGCCATCTGCCAATCCTGCGATTGTTGCCGCTCCGAGGCGTGCTGCTGCGCCAGCAAGCGCTCTCCCATCTGCGCCAGGTCATGGCCATCCTTCGACAGTGCGAATTCGCTTGCGATGCGGTCAGCCATCTTGCTGTCACCCGACAGGATGGACGCTAGGTAACGGTTCACCATCGATTCGCCGGATGGGTCCGGCAGGTCGTGGGATATGCCTTGTCGCTGATCCCCTTCCCGGCCCAGCCCCCGTTCCGGCTGCTCCCGGTGGGCTTCCCGGATCTCCCTGCGGCGCGCCGCCTCGGTCGCTTCCTGCAACCCTTGCTCAACCGCACGGGCATTGATCGCATCACGGGTACGCTCATCGGCCAACCCATTAGCGGGGGCGATGTCCGCGCCGTCTTGGAATCGGCGAACGGCCTCCAGTGTGGCTTTGTCGTAGTTGCGACTGATGGTTAGTGGCCGTCCGCTGCTTCCGCGAAAGCCGAGTCCGTGCAACTGCTCCTGCAGTTCAGCAACCGAGTCACCACGGTCGGCGGGACCTAGAACCCCATCCTTCAACGGCCCATGCAGATCCATCATGGTCTTGAGCCGAAAGCTCGGGTCGGCTTGCAGGAGTTCGCCGCGGATCCGATCGAACAGCGTCTGGTCTACCGATCCGGTTGGGGGTTCGATGCCTGCCATGCGCTGGTAGGTACTTACCGCCTGCTGGGTAGATCGCCCGAAGTCGCCATCAGGTGACAGTCGCTGCCCCGCTGCATCGGTGATGTTCAAGGCGACAAGGTATTGCTGCAATTCGAAGGTGCGGGCGTTGGCGTCGCCGCGCTGAATCGGCATGCCGTCCCGGCGTGCTTCCTGTACCGGCGCCAGATCGACGCCATCGCGCCGGACCGAGGTAACCAGATCGCCAACCATGGGCTCCCAGTCTCGAGCAAGCGCCGCAACATCAGCTGCTCGGTCGGTACCGTTCACGATCCTGCGAGCGTTTAGATAGTCGACATGTTCACCGGCAATGTAGTTGCCCAATGCGCGCCCCGTGAACATACCGTCGCGCATGCCGACAACGAGAACGCGGGAAGCTATGTCTGGATCCGATGCAAGCGCAGGATCGCGTAGCAGATCGTCGCCTATGCCCAGTGCTCGGCCCAGGTCGTCGTAATTTTCCCAGTGGGTAAGATGCGCGTAACCTCGACCAAAATACTCTTCGCCACTTCCGTAGCCAGCTCGCTCACCTCCTTTGTAGCCGATCTCTGCCGCTTGTTTTCGACCGCTATTCTCTTCAGGGCTGGTGAAATTTTGGCTTTCGTGCTCCGCCGTCGCCAGCACGTAGGCGATCTGGCGATCGTTCGTAACTCCTTAATCAAGACAGGTCCGCACGATTAAGCGGACTGCCTGGTCGCGCGTGATGGTGGAGGCAGCGCTTCGTCCATATCCATCGCTCATTGCTTTGGCTCCTCCTTCAGTTTCATCCATGAATCATCAGATATGCCTTCACCATCAAGCGCATGTTCTCCGCAGGTGGTGTAGTCCCTGCTGGCCAGAATCTCAGCTCCGTTACCCCGAATTCCAATCAGCTTCTCGCCACGATCACATGGACCACTGCGGTACCAGGCAAACAATCGACCATCAATGATGCGTGACAGCGAATGCCACTCCATCAGCTTCGCCAACATGGCGTTCTCGCTCAAACGCCGGGCATTCTTGTCGTACAGAAAATAAGTGTAAGAAGGATCGCCATAAGTACCATCGGAACCACTCCAGACCACCAGATCTTCGTAACCGTCCACATTGATGTCGGATAGCATGACGCCGTACCAACCGTCTGCGAACGCCAAGCTCGACGATCCACGGAAGCCTGTCCTTGCAACAGGGCCAGGCGGGAGCTTCTTTGGGATCCAGACTTCGGGAAGCATCAAAGTCTGCGATTGCAACGTCGAGGTCGATATCGTGAGCCGGACATTTCTGCAGATCAGCTTGCTCATCATCCGGTTGGAACAGCCATCCGATCTCAGGACTATCGTCGCATCACCAAGGTGCATTTCCATGTACCCAGTGGCGTCAGGCAGGTCCTCGGCGTATATCGGCTCAAGCTCAGCCTCTCTGACGGCACCGGAACGTGCATTCGCGACACCTTGGCAACCTGACAGCATCGCAATGGCCAACACGCCAACAAGCAAGAGGCACTCGTACCGGTGCCACCGCGGCCGAATCGCTCTCTTGGAGCACTTGATGAGTCCATAGCCACAAAGGACTAGGGCGATTCGTGCGCTCGCACATATAAAAAAAGCGGGCGGAAAATATTTGCAAGACATTGCACAACCTCCTGTCGAGTCTCGCCATCCTTTGCTTCAGGAGCGATCGTCACACGATCGTCTCCGCTTCTGTCTACACCGCATTGAAGGGAAACGCATTTACAAGCCCCAAGGGACCAGGTTTTGCGCAAGAAACTGCCCCCAGTGAATGTGAGTATCACGCCCTACTCATGCCGGCCCCAAAGAAGAACCCCGGCCAAGGCCGGGGTTCTTCATGCACATCCCTGCGCACTTTCTCGGGAAATGACCCTTAGTCAGAACGTGATACTCCAGCTGTTGATGTAGCCGGTGTCCTGGCTGGCCCGGTCACGCACGCGCAAACGCCAGCTGCCGTTGAGGGCTTCGCTGGACAGGTTGACCGTGTAGGTCTGGTTGATGTTGTCGGCGCTGCCGCCGGTGCGGTTGTGCAGCACGTACACCGAGCCATCCGGCGCGATCAGGTCCACGATCAGGTCGCCGATGTAGGTGTGCACGATGTTCACCCCTACCTGCGCATTGCTCGGCGCATTGCCCGTCCGCCCCGACACCGCGATGGTGCTGGTCACGCCCGTCGCATTGTTGTCGGGAATGCTGACGTCGGTGCCGTTCGTGTAGGTCTGTACGCCACCGACCGGCGGCGTGCCGCCTTGCGCCGCGACCACCGCCGCATTGGCGTCGACGATGCCCGCACCGCACCCACCCGAACACGTGCCCGGCAACGGACGCGCCGTGTTCTTGATGATGGTCTCGACCTGCGCCGGCGTCAGCGGCGACGGTGCCACCGACTGCATCAGCGCGACCACGCCCGCCACGTGTGGCGCCGCCATCGACGTGCCGTTGTACGACGCATAGCTGGCGCTGCCCGGCGTGGTGGTGCCGGTGTTGAGCGTGGACAGGATGCCCTGTCCCGGCGCGGAGATGTCGATGCCCGTGCCGTAGTTGGAGAAGCTGGCGCGCGAACCCGCCGACGTCGTCGCCGCCACGGCGATGACGTTGGGGCAGTTCGCCGGTACCGCACTGGACACATTCGTATTGCTGTTGCCGGCAGCGACCACCACGGTGGTGCCGCGACCGACCGCGCCGTTGATCGCATTCTGGTACGTGGTGGAACAGCTGCCGCCGCCGCCCAGCGACATGTTGATCACTTCGGCCGGATTGGCGTTCGCCGGCACGCCGCTGACCGTGCCGCCCGAGGCCCAGGTGATCGCGTCGGCGATGTCCGAGGTCAGGCCGCCGCAGCGGCCCAGCACGCGCACCGGCACCACCTTGGCGCCGAACGCGGTACCGGCCACGCCGGTGCTGTTGTTGGTCACCGCCGCGACCGTGCCCGCCACGTGCGTGCCATGCCAGCTGGAGTTGCTGACCGGCGAGCCGCTGTAGCACTCGTTCGCCACCGGGTTCCAGTCGCCTTCGTCGTTGGGGTTGGAATCGCGGCCGTTGCCGTCGCGCGAGACGAACGTGTCGCTGATGAAGTCGTAGCCCGGCAGGATGTTGGCGTTGAGGTCGGCATGGTTGGTGATGCCGGTATCGATGACGGCCACTACCACGCCCGCACCGGTGGACTTGTCCCAGGCCGAACGCACGTTGATGCCGGAGGTGGTGGTGCCGAAACCCCATTGCTCGGACAGGCGCGGATCGTTGGGCGTCAGCGTCGGATACATGCGCTGGTCGACTTCCACATACTCCACGTTGGGATCGGCGGCGAGCTGCCGCATCAGCGACTCGGCTTCCACCCGGTCCAGCTTGCGGTCGGCACGCACGACGTCGGCGCCGCCCGCGGCCAGCCGGCGCAGCTTCTCCAGGCCCAGCACGCGGCCACCGCGCTTGGCGACACCGGTGCTCGCGGCGGTGCTGAGCGAGCGCTGCAACTGCGTCGCGTTTGTGCTCTCGGTACTGCCGTCGCGGTACTTCACGATGAAGCGGTCGTAGCCACCGGGTTCTTCCACCTGCAAGCCGCCCATGTCGACGCGTCCGGCCATCGCCGGCAACGCATACAGCGACACGAGCACGGCGGACGACAGGCACAGCAGGCGCATACGCGAACCACGCTTTGCAAATCCAGACATCAGACTCTCCCTCAAGATGGAATGAAAAGCCGCCAATGCGGCAATGGCCCGGTCGAGGGCGCAGGGCAGATACGGGAGGGGGTGGACGGGCGGTTGCGTTCGACCGGATGCACGCCGCGCAATGCGCGACGCAGGGACGACGCTATCGGAATGTGCGCAGGTGAATCAGCGATGAGAGACACACTTCATCGCAACACGTTGCAAACGTAATCATCGGACTACACGCATGAAGCGATGGTCACCGGTAGACATCGTCGCGTAGATTCATTTACGTGTTTCGTATGTGATGAGAAATAATTTTTTATCGCATGCACACAAGATCGGCGCATAAAAAAACCCGCGTTTCCGCGGGCTTTTTCTACAGCGATGCGGCGACGATCAGTCGCGTAACTTCACCAGCCAGCCATGGCGATCCGGCAGGCGGCCGTACTGGATGTCGGTGAGTTCCTTGCGGATGCCCATCGTCGCCTCGCCGGCCGGCGCGTTGATATCGCCGACTTCGAAGCCCTTGCCCTTCAGCTGGCCGATCGGCGTGATCACCGCGGCGGTGCCGCAGGCGAAGACTTCGACGATATCGCCCGAGGCGACGCCCTGCTTCCACTCGTCGATCGACACCTTGCGCTCTTCGACGGCGTGGCCGCGGTCGCGCGCGATCTGCAGGATGCTGGAGCGGGTGATGCCTTCCAGGATGCTGCCCGACAGTGCCGGGGTGACGATGCGGCCGTCCTTGTAGACCAGGAACACGTTCATGCCGCCCAGTTCTTCCAGGTACTTGCCTTCGACCGGGTCGAGGAACAGCACCTGCGAGCAGCCCTGTGCCTGCGCTTCCTGCTGCGGCAGCAGCGAGGCGGCGTAGTTGCCGCCGCACTTGGCCGCGCCGGTGCCGCCCTTGGCCGCACGTGCGTAGTCTTCGGACAGCCAGATCGCCACCGGCGCCACGCCCTTGGCGAAGTACGCGCCTGCCGGGCTGGCGATGACGTAGTAACCGGCCTGGTGCGCGGCGCGCACGCCGAGGAAGGCCTCGGTGGCGATCATGAAGGGACGGAAATACAGGCTGGTCTCCACGGCCGACGGCACCCAGTCGCCATCGACGGCGACCAGCTGGCGCAGCGACTCGACGAACTCGTTGACCGGCAGCTGCGGCAGCGCCAGGCGCGCGGCCGAGCGCTGCAGGCGCGCGCCGTTGGCGTCGGGGCGGAAGGTCCAGATGGAACCGTCGGCATGGCGGTAGGCCTTGATGCCTTCGAAAATCTCCTGGCCGTAATGCAGCACCGAAGCGGCCGGGTCGAGCGAGAGCGGACCGTAGGCGCGCACTTCGGCGTCGTGCCAGCCTTTCGCCTTGTCCCAGGCGATGGCGACCATGTGGTCGGTGAAGTGCAGGCCGAACCCGGGATTGGCGAGGATGGCGTCGCGCTCGGCCGGCGTGCGGGCCTTGTCGGAGCGGTTCACGCGGTAGGTCAACGGGGCGGCGTTCATCACGTTCATCTCTTCCTTCCTGACGGGTTCTGCAAGGGACGAGCCGGACGGCTCAGAGCATGCCGGTTTCTAGCTTGGCGGCTTCGGACATCATGTGGCGGCCCCACGGCGGGTCGAACACCAGTTCGACGTCGGCTTCGGCGACGGTCGGAATCATCTCGAGCTTGCTGCGCACGTCGTCGACCAGGATCTCGCCCATGCCGCAGCCGGGCGCGGTCAGCGTCATCTTGACCTCGACGTCGCGCTGGCCGTCGTCGCGCGTGCTGAGGTTGGCTTCGTACACCAGGCCCAGGTCGACGATGTTGAACGGAATCTCGGGATCGAAGCAGGTCCGCAGCTGGTTCCAGACCAGCGCCTCGACCTCCTCGTCGCTGGCGTCCTCCGGCAGCGACAGCGGCTCGGACGGCTCCTTGCCGATGGCATCCGCATCCTTGCCGGCGATGCGCATCAGGTTGCCTTCGACGAAGACGGTGTAGCTGCCGCCGAGGGCCTGGGTGATGTAGCCGTAGCTGCCGGCCGGCAGGGTGACGAGTTCGCCCTGCGGCACCAGCACGGCGGCGCAGTCGCGGGAGAATTGGACGGGTTCGCTGCTGCGGGAGTACATGCCGGACCAGATGGGGGCGCGCGTGGGGCGCTGCAAGGCGGCCTATTGTAGCGCCCGCGCCCCGGCGACCGCGTTCAGGCCGTATCCTTGGCGGCCCCGCCGGAGTCTCCATGCCCCCCGCCCCGCGTCGTTTCCCCCGTTGGCTCGTTCCCGTGATGCTCGTGCTGGCCGGTGGCTGCGTGCTGGTGATCTGGGTGGCGCTGGCGCTCTACCTCCAACGCCAGGCCGGCTGGATGGCGCTGCTGGCGGCACTCGACGTGGTGCTGGTGCTGCGCCTGGGCGGCGTGCCCGCGGGGCCGCGACGCGCCGCGCTCGGCGCGCTGGCCACGGGCGCGATCTCGGCGCTGGCGTTGTGGACGATCGCCGCCACCCAGATGGGCTTCTCGTTCGGGCTCAATCCATGGGATTCGGTGCTGCGCCTGGGCGCGCATCACGCGTGGACGCTGATCTCGCTCACCACCACGCCGCTCGATGCGGCGGCGCTGGTGATCGCACCGCTGCTCGCTGCCTGGTGGACGCGCTGACGCGGAGCGGCGGCGTCAGTGCCCGCCGTCGAGCGCCTTCAGTTCGCTGACCAGCGCATTCGCCATCTCGGAGCCGTCGCCGTACAGCATGCGGGTGTTGTCGGCGTAGAACAGCGCATTCTCGATGCCGGCGAAGCCGGTGCCCTTGCCGCGTTTGATGACGATGGTGTTCTTCGAGTTCACCACGTCGAGGATCGGCATGCCGTAGATCGGCGATGCCGGGTCGGTCTTCGCCACCGGGTTCACCACGTCGTTGGCGCCGATCACCAGCGACACGTCGGTGTTGGCGAACTCGGGGTTGATGTCGTCCATGTCGGCGATCAGGTCGTACGGCACGCCGGCTTCGGCCAGCAGCACGTTCATGTGGCCCGGCATGCGGCCCGCGACCGGGTGGATGGCGAACTTCACCTTCACCCCGCGATCCATCAGCTTCTGCGACAGCTCCCAGATTTTGTGCTGCGCCTGCGCGACCGCCAGGCCGTAGCCCGGCACGATCACCACGCGCTCGGCGTAGGCCATCATCGCGGCCACGTCGGCCGCCTCGATGGGCTTCATCGAACCGCCGATCTCCTGCATCGCCGCGCTGCTGCCGCCGAAGTTGGAGAACAACACGTTGCTGATCCTGCGGTTCATCGCCTTGGCCATCAGCCGCGTCAGCAGCATGCCGGCCGCACCGACCATGGTGCCGGCGATGATCAGCGCCTCGTTGCCCAGCACATAGCCTTCAAAGGCGACCGCCAGGCCGGTGAACGCGTTGTACAACGAGATCACCACCGGCATGTCCGCACCGCCGATGGGCAGGGTCATCAGCACGCCCAGCGCCAGCGACAGCACGAAGAACGCGACGATCCATGGCATCGCCAGCGTGGTGAGCGCCATCACACCGCTTGCGATGGCGGCCAGCGCGACCAGCGCGTTGAACCATTGCTGGCCCGGGAACGTGTAGCGCTTGTCCATGCGCCCATCGAGCTTGGCCCAGGCGATCACCGAACCGGTCAGCGACACCGCGCCGATCAGCGCGCCGATCACCGCCAGCGACAGCGTGAACGTCGACGGCACCGACGCCTCGCCGCCGGAATAGCGCACCAGTTCCACCGCGCCGATCGCCGCGGCCGAACCGCCGCCCATGCCGTTGAACAGCGCGACCATCTGCGGCATGTCGGTGATCGCCACCTTCTTGCCCCAGATCCAGTTCAGTCCGACGCCGATCACGATGGCCGCGATCATCAGGCCGATGTTGTGCAGGCCGGGCAGGAAGAACGTGGCCACGGTGGCGATCAGCATGCCGACGCCGGCCCACTGGATGCCGCTGCGCGCGGTTTTCGGGCTGGCCATGCGCTGCAGGCCGAGCAGGAACAGCGTGGCTGCGACGAAATAGCTCAGCTTCACCAGGGTGAGCGCGCTCACTTGCCGCCTCCCGGTGCCTTGCTGCTCTTGAACATGTCCAGCATCCGCTCGGTGACCACGTAGCCGCCGGCAGCGTTGCCCGCACCCAGCAGCACGGCGATGAAGCCGATGGCCTTTTCCAGCGTGGTATCGGCGTGGCCCAGCACGACCATCGCGCCGATCAGCACGATGCCGTGGATGAAGTTGGAGCCGGACATCAGCGGCGTATGCAGGATCACCGGCACCCGCGAAATGATCACGTGCCCGGCGATGCCCGCCAGCATGAAGATGTACAGCGCCACGAACCCGTCGCTCATCCGCTCCCCCATCCCATCCACGTTGTGTTGGTTACCGAGCGGCGCTGCCGCGGCGGCCCCGCATCATAACCCTACCTGAACCCGCCCGTGGTCCGGTGGGATGGCGTCAACCGATGTGCGTGCGGGACGTTTCCCTGCATGCACCCCACCCCGAGGACCCGATCATGAAGCGCCTGTCTCTGCCGGGTTTGTCCGTCCTGCTGCTCTCCGCCACCGGGGGCGCCTTCGCCGGCGACCTGGGCGACCTGGGCGACCGCATCGACCGTCGCAGCTGATTCACGGCACCGGCCGCTAAGCTATGTTGGTGAGCACCGCAGCGAGTCCGCTATCCGACGCGTCGTCGCCCAGTCCGCTGGCGGCGACGCTCGACCTGTTCCTGGCCGACATCGGGCCGCGCGCGTTCCGCTTCGCCGAAAGCGGCCTGCGCCACCGCGAGGATGCGCTGGACGCCGTGCAGGACGCGATGATGAAGATGCTCGTCTACCGCGACCATCCAGCCGCCGAGTGGTCGCCGCTGTTCTGGAGCATCCTGCGCAGGCGCATCATCGACATGCAGCGCCGCGCCGGGTTCCGGCTGCGCTGGCTGCTGCCGACCGGTGACCGCGGTGAAGAAAGCCCGGTGGACTGGGCGCCCGACCACGGCGCCGGTCCTGCGCAGACGCATGACCAGCGTGAAGCCTATGCGCGGCTGGTACAGGCCCTGCGCACCCTGCCCAACCGGCAACGCGAGGCCTTTACCTTGCGCGTACTCGAAGAACTGGACGTGGCCGATACGGCACGCGCGATGGGCTGCTCGGAAGGATCGGTGAAGACCCACCTGTCCCGCGCGCGCGACGCCCTGCAACGGCAACTGGAGGAATTCCGATGAACCCCGCCCACGACGACGGCCATGGCATGGACCAGCAGGCCCGTCGCCTGCACCAGGCCGCGCTGGCCCAGATGTCGCCGCAGACGCTGATGCGGCTGCGCAGCGCGCGCCACGACGCGCAGCGGCAGGCACCGTCCACGGGCGGCCGGCACACCTGGCGCTGGCTGACGGCCACCGCGTTCTCGGCGGTGCTCGCCGTCGGTGTCGGCCTGCAATGGCTGCCCCGCGCGCCGGACGCTGGCACGCCGTCGACGACGATGGCCGTCGCCTCGACCGACAGCGATCTGTCGGCGGACGAACTGGGGGTGTCCAGCGCGTTCGACGAAGATCCCGATCTCTACCTCTGGCTGGCGTCCGCCGATGCCCAGCCCCTTGCCATGGAGTCGACCCGATGAAGGTCCATGCCCTTCGCGTCCTTGCCTTCGGTCTGCTGCTCGCCAGCGGCCCGGTCCTGGCGCAGGCCGCACCGACCCCGCTGCCCGACTGGGACACGCTGACGCCGCAGCAGCGCGACGCGTTGATCGCGCCGGTGCGCGACCGCTGGAACCGCGAACCCGACGAGCGCCCCCGCATGCTGGAGCGCGCACAGCGCTGGCAGTCGCTCACGCCGGAACAGCGCGCACAGGCGCGCCACGGCATGAAGCGGTTCGAAGACATGAGTCCCGACCAGCGCCGCCAGGCGCGTGCGCTGTACGGCTACATGAAGGCGCTCAGCCCGGAACAGCGCGACGCGTTGCGCGAACAATGGAAGAAGATGACGCCCGGGCAACGCGAGGCATGGATGCGCGACAACGCACCGCCGCCGCGTGATCGCGATCGTGACCGCGATCGACGGCCGGAACGCTGAGGCCGGCAGCGCCGGCGTCGCTTAGCCGGCCTTCCAGCGCGCGTACACCGCGCGCATCTGGGTTTGCTGAGGTCTACTCCAGTACCTGATCCGCTGCTCCATGCCTGCATCCGTGCCCCACTCCGGGTAGGCACTCGCGGCCAAGGCGTACCAGTGCAATGCAGTGGCGTGGTCTCCAGCCGTCCAATACGCAAGTGCACGCGTATACGTCACCCATGCAGGCCGACCACCATGCAGGCGCTCTGCCTCGGCCCAGTCGGCCAAAGCGCCTTCGATATCGCCCTGGTCATAGCGCGACCAGCCGCGCGACCAATGGACATGTCGGCGCTGAGGGCTTGCCGGCTCGCTTGCGCTGAGCGCGGCATCGTAATCGCGGAGTTCCCGCTCACGATCGCCCATCTCGCCATAGAGGTGAGCCCGATGGACCAGCGCGGAGACATTGCGTGGATTCTTTTGCAGCGCGGCCTGAATCATCGCCCGGAACTTCACGCGTCCGCCGGGCGGATAGCCGAGATACGACGCCGCAGGATCCTGATCGAGGTAAGGCGACTCCTGCGCGACGGCCTGCCCGATCACGAGCATCGCCACCCAAAGCCATGCCCATCGCGTCACGCGGCAGCTCGTTCGGGCCACACCGTCTTCGCCAGCAGTTCGTCGTCCCAGTCGAACTGCAGTGCGCCGTCCTTGACGAACAACGCGACGAAATTCAGCACGTTGCGGGCGTACATCTCGCTGGCGTGGACCGCACCGAGGCTCGCGAGGTTCAGCGGGCCGGCGATGGTCACGCCGCCGTGCAGGTAAGTGTCGCCGGGACGCGTCAGTTCGCAGTTGCCGCCGGTTTCCGCCGCCAGGTCGACGATCACGCTGCCTGGCTTCATGCCCTCGACCATCGCGGCCGACACGATCTTCGGCGCCGGGCGACCGGGCACCGCAGCGGTACACACCACCACGTCGATGCCTTTCAGGTGGTCGGCCAGTCGTTGCTGTTGCAGCGCGCGTTCCTCGTCGGTCAGCTGGCGTGCGTAGCCGCCCTCGCCTGCCGCGCTGACGCCCAGGTCGAGGAACTTGCCGCCCAGCGATTCGATCTGTTCGCGCGTTTCCGGGCGCACGTCGAAGCCTTCGACCTGCGCGCCAAGACGCTTGGCGGTGGCCACGCCCTGCAGACCGGCGACGCCCGCGCCGACGATCAGCACTTTCGACGGACGGATCGTGCCGGCCGCCGTGGTCAGCATCGGGAAGAAGCGCGGTGCCAGCTGCGCGGCGATCAGCACGGCCTTGTAGCCGGCCATGCCCGCCTGCGAACTCAGCACGTCCATCGCCTGCGCGCGCGTGGTGCGCGGCAAGCGCTCGAGCGGGAACGCCTGGATGCCCTTCGCCTGCAGCGCCTCTGCGCGTGCCGCGTCGCCCGCCGGCTGCAGCACGCCGACCAGCGTGGCGCCGGTCTTGAACCCCGCGATGGCGTCGGGCGACGGCGGCTGCACGCAGAGCAGCAGGTCGGCACGGTCGCGGCCACGGTCGTCGACCAGTTCGGCACCGGCGTCGGCATAGGCCTGGTCGATGAAGCCGGCGCCTTCGCCCGCCCCCCGTTCGACGGTGACCCGTGCGCCCGCCGCGAGCATCTTGCGGATGGTTTCCGGTGTCGCGGCCACGCGGCGTTCGCCTGCGGCGGTTTCCTTCAGTACCCGAACTTCGACCGCCATTGCGCCCCTCGTCGTTAGGTCACCCGAGCGGCGATGCTAACAGAGCGCGGCGCGGCCGCGCGGGGCGCCCCGGTCAGGCAGGCGTGGCGGCGGGCACGGGCTCGAGGCGTTCGATCACGCCCTGCATCGCACTGTCGAACGCATCTTCGCTCTGGTGCGTGCGCAGGCGGCCCAGCCGCACCATCGCGGCGAGTTCCTCCGGCGACGCCACGCAGAAACGCACGCCACGGCGGTTGACGAACAGCAGGCGGGAGGAGATCGGGCTGACCCACGACAACTTGCCCGCCTGCACCTTGTTGTCCTTGTCGATGAAGTCCAGCCAGGTGCCGATCGGCAGGCCCCGGAAATGATCCGCGTCGCTGTGGTCGAAATCGAGCGTATCGGCGCCGCCCACCAACTGGATCGGCGCCGTCTCCTCGTCGACGACGGGTTTCGGCAGCACGACCTGCGGCAACTCCGGCAGCGCCTTTTCCAGGTCCGGGCGCGCAGCGGCGACCGCCTGCAGCGTGTCGTGCAAGGCATCGACGGCGCCGGCCGCGGCGTCCTGGTTCATGCCGACGCTGGCGAACACCTTCAGCATGTCAGTGCGCCAGGCCTGCAGCCATGGCTTGCCGACCACATGGCGCTGCGCCTCGGTGAGTTCTTCGAGTACGCCGTCGGCGAGCGCGAGCGATTCGCGCAAACCCGCCCCGTCATCGCCCTCGCGCAACACCGTCATGGTGACGTGGTGCGCCCAGGGCTGGCGCAGGAAATCCTCGATGGCCTGCGGCACGCGCCGACCGGCCAGGCGCTCGTCCAGCTCCGAGGTCATGCGCGCACGCGCGGCCTCGAGGCGTTCCTGGCCGCGCTGGATCTCGGCGGCGCGGCGCTCGGCGATCTCGATGCGGCGACGGTGTTGTTCGAGGAATGCGCGGAACTCTTCCTCCAGGGTCAGGAAGATCGCCAGGTTCTCGTTGAACTCGGCGACCAGGCGATCGACGACTTCCTCGACCTTGGTCAGCAGGGTGCGCTCGGCCGCGCTCTCGCCGTTGTTACCTTCGCAGGCCTCGGCGAGCACGTTGAGCAACCGGCGCGCCGGATGCGTCTTCTGCACGAACATGCGGCGGTCCAGCAGCGCCACCTTGACGAAGGGCACCACCAGCCGGCCGATCAGTTCGCGCGGACGACCTTCCAGGTCGCGCTCGTCCAGCATCACGTCGAACAGCATGCCGACGAGGTCGATCGCATCCTCGTCGACCGGCGCCAGCCGCGCCTGCGACGGGTCGACACCCAACTGCGTGGCGCTGCTGAGCACCTCGTTCTTCAGCCGCTGGGAGAGGGATTCGCCGGTGTCGCCGATCGCCGCGCGCAGCGTGGCGCTGGGCGCCGCCTGCAGCAGCGACAACACGGAGAGCATCTCGCGCTGCGACAGGTCCCGCTGGCGCGGATCGGCCGGACGCGCGTCCGGCGCGCCGGCGGCGTCGCGCCCGCGGCGCGACTCCTGCAGCAGATGATGCAGGGCTTCGAGCAACACGCCCTGCGCGCCCGGCGCCGATCCATAGCCGGGCGGCACATCGCCGAACCCGCCCGCAACCGGTGCGGGCTGGCTCGCCTGCAACCCGCGGCTGACACCGGCCATGCGATTGAGGAAGCGCGCTGCCCAGGCAGGCGCTCCGGGGTCTTCCCCCTCACCGGTGCCATCCAGCTCCTGCGCGCCATCCGACGCAGGCTCCGCGGCCTGCGTGGGCGCACGGCGCGCCGGCAACTCGGGCATCACGCCGACCTGCACCAGGCGCTGGTCCAGCGCCGCGTAGATGCGCGCGATGGCCGGCACGAAGTCGCGTTCGCACAGCTTGATCACCACCAGGCGCACGTCGGGCGCCAGGTCGCAGCCCGAAAACGCGAGGTGCACGGCCACGCCGATGTGCTCGGGACCGATCGGATTGAGGTCGGCGTCGAGCGCGATGTCCCCGGCGATCCAGCCCAGCCGACGATCCAGCCGTGCCAGCACGGGCTTGCATTCGCGCTGGATGACGCTGGCGAAGTTGCGCACGGCCAGCCGCGATTCCAGTTCCTGCTCGGACACCAGGCTGAGGGTGTCCTCCGCGGACTCGAGGAAGACCTGCTCGATCGGCACGGGCTGGCCGGCTTCCAGTGCTTTCCAGGAGCGCTGCAGCTGGGCGCGGAAGCGCCCGATGATGTCTTCGCGTCGGCGGCGCAGTTCGCGCATCGCATCCAGGAAGGCCATCTGGGAAGGACCGGCACGCTCGGCACGGTCGAACAACGCATCGTCGAAACGTCCCAGCGCGACCGCGAAGGCATCGACCAGCGGCGGGATCGCGGCGTCGCGCGCCTGCTCCAGCAGGCGCGTGTCGCGCCCGGGGCGGTCGGCGAGGTTGGGGACGTTCGACATGCGCAAGGTTCCCCGCCCGGGGGGGCGAAAGAAAGGTGGGGGATGCGGACGGAGATCCGCGACGACATCGTAGGAAATCCGGCTGGCGGGCAACCGTGATGGCCTCGGCAGTTTGATGCCGCGCAACACGTTACATCACGCAACCGCAGTGCGGCACGCCGCTTGCATGTCGGTCCGCCCGTCCGGATCAGGGCCGCGCAGGCACCACCAGGCGGTCCACCACGCCCTGCATGGCGCTGTAGAAGGCGTCCTCGTCGCGGTGCATCCGCACGCGGCCCAACTGCGCCATCACCACCAGTTCCTGCACCGACGCCACGCAGATGCGGCCACCCGCCCGGTTGACGAACATCAGGCGTCGCGACACCGGACTGATCCAGCTCAGGCGGCCGACCTGCACGCGGTTGTCCTTGTCGACGAAGTCGAGCCAGCTGCCTTCCCGCAGTTGCTGGAAGTAGTCGGTCATCACCGGATCGTGCCGCTGCAACCCTTCCTGCAACTCATGCGAATCCAGCAGGCCCGGCAGCAATGGTGGCGCACTGGATGGCGCCACCTCCGCGGCCGGCGGCGTCACCGCCTGTGGCGTGACGAGCGCCGCGAAGAGCTGTTCGCGCTGGCGCGCAATGGCATCCTTCCCCTGCCCCGACGCCATCCACATGGGCTGCAGCCAGTCCATCGCGGCGTGCCAGTTGCGCACGTCGCCGCGCACGTTCGCGACATCGACCGCCTGCAGCAGCCCATCCAGCATCATCGGCGCGGCCTGCGGCTTGTTGAGCGATTGCATGCGGGCTGCATACGCCGGCCAGCCGTCCTGCAGCACCCGTCGCATCGGCGCGGGCACGTCATGCGCCTGCAGCTTCGCATCGAGCACGCCGGCGAACGTGGCCACGACCGCCGCTTCCGCATCCCGGGCGTGCTGCTCCGCCGCCAGCGCCTGCTCGGCCTTTTCCGCTTCGCCACGGTAGCGCGCGTAGAAATCGTTGAAGTCCGTCCGCGCCGCCCGGAAGACCGACTGGCTTTCGTCGAAATCGGCGACCAGCCGCTGCACGGTGTCCTTGACCTTCTCCAGCAACAGGCGCTGGGCGTCATTCTCGCCCGGATTGCCGTCGCAGGCCTCCACCAGCACGTTGAGCAGCCGCCGGGCCGAATGCGTGGCCTGCAGGAACAACTTGCGGTCCTGCAGGGCGACCTTGGCCATGGGCGCCATCAGGCGGCCAAGCACGTGCACCTGCTCGGTCGCGAGGTGGCTTTCCCGGAAGATCACTTCGAACAGCATGCCGACGAGGTCGACCACGTTCTCGTCCGCATCCGCGATCGCCACGGCCTCCGGCGCGACGCCCAGCTGCGCCGCCTGCCGGAAGATCTGCTGCTTGAACGCCGCCTGCAGCCTGTCGGGCCGCGCGAGCACCTCCGCGTGCACCTCGGGCGCCGCGATCTGCAGGAGGGTCAGCGCCACCACCAGCTCCCGTTGCGACAACGACGTGCGCGGCACGGCGCTGCGCACCGAGCCCTGGTCGCGGGCACGCTTCTGCCTGGACTCTTCCAGCAGGTGATGCAGCGCCGGCGGCAGGGTCGTGCCGTCCGGCGATGCCGTCGTCGAATCCGCATCGCCCTGATCCCAGGACACGAAGAAGCGCGTCATCCAGTCGGGTTCACTGGTCGCCTCGTCGCCCGCGCTGGGGATGGACTGTGCGCGGCGCATCCGCGCAGTGGTGCTGTCCTGCGCGCCCAGCCGACGCACCAGCCGCGCGTGCATGGACTCGTAGATCGGACCGACCAGTTCCACGAACTCGCGTCCGCAGCACTGCACGGCCAGGGCACGCACGTTGCCCGGCAGCGACGCGCCCGCCAGGCCGCGATACACGGCCATCGCGATACGTGCCGGGGAATAGGGCGCACTGTCCGGCTGCAACCGGACGCCCATGTCGAGCCACGTCAGGTAACCGTTGAGGCGCAGCAGCTCGGACTGCCACTCGCGCGAGATGGCATCCGCCAACTGTTCGGTCGCCAGACGCACATCAAGTTCGTCTTCTTCCACCAGTCCCAGGCCGACCGCATCGCCCGTGTGCTCTTCGCCGAAGCGGACGGCGGAAGCTTCGCCCTCGGCGGCGATCTGCCACGCCGATGCCATGTCCTCGCGGAACCCGCGCAGGATCGCCTCGCGCCGGTCCTTCAATGCCAGCAGCCCGTCGAGATAGGGGCCGCGGTCCAGCTCCATCCGTTCCAACCGGTCCAGCATGGGCTGGCGCAGACCATCCACCACGTCGGCGAACGCCGCGTCCAACGGCGGCTGCATCGCCTCCCGCAACAGCGCGACGAGCTGGTTGCCGGTGGTCGGGAGGGGTGGAGGCGTGGGCATTGCGTCTTCGGTTGGCCAGGTTGTCCGCGACACCCGCAGACGCGGGTCCTCGCGTGGCGCGGACCATGACGCATCCGCTGCGATTAAACTCATGCACCGATACTGTGCAGTGCATCCCACTATAAGGGGACTCGATGGACACCGAAAGTATGTTGCAGGTGCTGGATGCGCGGCGTTCCGTGCCTTCGAAGCAACTGGCCGAACCCGGCCCCGATCATGTCACGCTGCACCGCATGCTGGCGTCCGCCGTGCGCGTGCCCGACCACGGCAAGCTGGTGCCGTTCCGCTTCATCCATATCCACGGCGATGCACGCCATGCACTGGGCGACCAGCTGGCCGCCCGTACCCGCGCACTCGACCCGGATGCGCCCGACGCAGCAGTCGAGAAGGACCGCGGCCGCTTCTCCAGCGCACCGGACATCATCACGGTGGTCGCTCGCCTGACACCGGGCCACAAGGTGCCCGAGCAGGAACAACTGCTCACGGCCGGCAGCGTCTGCTTCGCCCTGCTGCAGGCGGCACAGGCCTTCGGCTTCGGTGCGCAGTGGCTGACCGGCTGGATGGCGTACGACGCACAGGTCGCGCAATCGCTGGGCCTCGCGCCGGGCGAGAAGATCGTCGGCTTCATCCACATCGGCACGCCCCGGCTGGAAGCCCCCGAACGGGAGCGCCCGGATCCGGCCACGCTGCTCACCGAATGGATGCCCGATGCCTGAGATGCTGCACCCGCGTCCGCTGTATCTGGTCGATGCCAGCCTGTACGTCTTCCGCGCCTGGCATTCGATGCCCGACGAATTCCAGGACGCCGACGGCTGGCCCACCAACGCGGTGCACGGCTTCGCGCGCTTCCTGCTCGAGTTGCTGGAGAAGGAGCGTCCCGCGCACATCGCCATCGCGTTCGACGAGGCGCTGGACAGCTGCTTCCGCAACCGGCTGTATCCGGCCTACAAGGCCAACCGCGATCCCGCGCCGGAAGAACTCCGGCGCCAGTTCACCCACTGCAAGGCGCTGTGCGCCGCGCTCGGCCTGAGCGTGCTGGCGCATGGCGAGTACGAGGCCGACGACCTGATCGGCAGCGCGCTGCATGTGGCGCGCCCCCAGGGCTTCCATGGCGTCATCGTCTCGGCCGACAAGGATTTGTCGCAGTTGCTGCACGAACATGACGAGCAGTGGGACTTCGCACGCGGCCAGCGCTGGGGCATGGCCGGCGTGAAGTCACGTTACGGCGTGGAAGCACGCCAGATCGCCGACTACCTGGCACTCACCGGCGACGCCGTGGACAACATTCCCGGCGTAAGCGGCATCGGCGCGAAATCCGCCGCGGTCCTGCTGGCGCATTTCGGCGACCTGGACACCCTGCTCGGGCGCATGGACGAAGTCACCTTCCTGCGCCTGCGTGGCGCCGCCACCATGGCCATCCGCCTGCGCGAGCAGCGCGAACACGCGCTGCTGTGGCGTCAACTCACGACCATTGCACTCGACGCGCCGCTGGGCGACATCGCCACCGGCCACGAGCGTGGCCAGGCCGACGGCGACATGCTGGGTGCGCTGTCGGATGCGCTCCGCTTCGGCCCGATGACGCGGCGGCGGTTGCGCGTGGCGGCGGGGCTGGAGTGACCCGGCTATTGACCGGCTGTCAAACGTCACTTGCACCGGATAGCATCAGCGCATGGATGAACGCGACGACGACAAGCGCAGGGTGCCCGCCGAAACGGTGTGGCAAGGCAAATATCAACGCATGATGGTGCGTGGCACGTGGGAATACGTGGAGCGCGCGCATGCGGGCGGCCTGGCGGCGATCATCATCGCGGTGACGCCTGACGACGACGTGCTGTTCGTCGAACAGTTCCGCGTGCCGCTGCAGGCGCGAACGATCGAGATGCCGGCGGGACTGGTGGGTGACATCGATGCCAGCGAGTCGATCGAGACATCCGCGATCCGTGAGCTCGAGGAAGAGACCGGGTGGACCGCCGACCACGCGGAAGTGTTGATGATCGGCCCGACGTCCTCCGGCAGCAGCAGCGAAAAGATCGCCTTCGTGCGCGCCACTGGCCTGCGCAAGGTGGGCGAGGGTGGCGGGGACGGCGACGAGGACATCACGGTGCATGCGATTCCCCGCACGCGCGCCGCCGCGTGGCTGGCGCAGAAGATCGGCGAAGGCTACGAACTGGATGCGAAGCTGTGGGCCGGGCTGTGGATGATCGACCACGCCCTTGATGGCACGCCGCGCGACTGAACCGTTACGCGGCCCGGATGCCGTATCCGGCCAGGCGCCAGATGCCCTGTTCCTCGCGCCGCAGGGTGACCATCTCGCGATGCCGCGCACCCTCGCCGAACGACACCGAGAATTCCAGCAGCGCGTAGGTACCGGGCAACCTGTCGGCCCTCACCGGCTGATCGACACGGACCGCTGTCCAGCGTCGGCCGAGGCCGCGCCCCAATACGTGGTGGCGATGCGCCAGCGAGCTGATGAAGAGGTCCCGTGGCGTCGACGTCCGGATCGCATCCGATGCCGCATCCCACAGCACGCCGTGCTGCCCCCGCTCGATGGCCTTGATGAAGCGCATGGCCGCCATGCCCAATCGCGGGAGGTCGACATCTTCCAGTCCGATCCTGTCCGCACCCGTCCGCCCTGCTTCCACCGTCATTGCCACGTGCACCCGAATCGTCCGACCACCGCCACGCAACCCATGGCGTGGTATCCACCCGACTCGTTCGTACCCGCGTGCGGCGACCGGACAGCGGGGCGCACGCTCGCGCGCGGTGTTGTGACGTGCTACCGGATCCTGACGAGATGGTCGCGGAAGAACGCCAGCGTCCGCTGCCACGACAGCGCCGCAGCCGCCGCGTCGTAACGCGGGGTGGTGTCGTTGTGGAAACCATGGTTCACGCCGGGATAGACCTGCGCGGTATACGCGACGCCGGCGGCCTTCAGCTGCTGCTCGTGGGCTGGCCAGCCCGCATTGACGCGCGCATCAAGCTCGGCGAAATGCAACAGTAGCGGCGCCTTGATGCGCGCCGCCTCGTCCGCCGACGGCTGGCCGCCGTAATAAGGCACGCCCGCGTCGACCAGGTCGGGCAATCGTGAGGCGAGCAGGTTCGTCACCAGACCACCGAAGCAGAAGCCGACCACGCCCAGCTTTCCGGTGCTGCACGGCAACGCATGGGCGAAGCGCGCGGCGGCTTCGATATCCGCGATAACCTTGGCGCGATCCAGCGTGGCCTGCAGCTCGCGCCCGGCATCGTCATTGCCCGGGTAGCCACCGAGCGGATACAGCGCGTCGGGAGCAAAGGCGATGAAGCCCGCGACCGCCAACCGGCGCGCGACATCCTCGATATACAGATTCAGGCCGCGGTTTTCGTGCACCACCAGCACGACGGGATAACGCCCTTCTCCGCGCGGCATCGCCAGCAGACCACGCCCTTCGCAATGGCCGTCCGGTGCAGGAAACGTGCGGTAGACCGTGCTGATGCGCGGATCATCCGCCGCCACCTGCGCAGCGAACGCGTACTGCGGCACCAGCGCCGCGAGCATCGCCGCCGCCGTGGTGCCGCCTACCGCGAACTGCGCCGCACCTGCGAGGAAGCCCCGCCTGTCGACGCGGCCGTGCACGTAGTCGTCATACAGGTCGAGCACGCGCTGATCGAACGCGGAAGCCTGCTCACGGTGTGAGTCCATCGTGTTCCCCATCGCTGGTACTGAAGGCGTCTCGTCAGGCGAAACTGTCGGTCGCACGCACCAGCGCGTCGACGTTCTCGGCCTCGAAGGCGGAATGGCCCGATGCCGGCGTGATCTCGAGCTTCGCCTTCGGCCAGGCCTTGTGTAGTTCCCAGGCATTGGCGACCGGGCACACCACGTCGTAGCGGCCGTGCACGATGACGCCCGGGATGTCGGCGACGCGCGTCGCGTCGCGCAGCAACTGGTCTTCGACCTCGAAGAAACCGCCGTTGACGAAGTAGTGGTTCTCGATGCGCGCGAACGCCAGTGCGAACTCCGGCTCCTCGTGCCCGCTGACGAAGTCCGCGTCGACGTGCAGGAAGCTGGTGGCGCCTTCCCACACACTCCATGCCTTCGCAGCGGCAAGGCGCGTGACCTTGTCGTCGGAAGTCAGGCGTCGATGGAAGGCCGAAATCAGGTCGTGGCGTTCGGCCGGTGGGATCGCGGTGACGTAGTGCTCCCACGCGTCGGGGAACAGGCGGCTTGCGCCCTCCTGGTAGAACCATTCCAGTTCCCAGCGGCGCAGCATGAAGATGCCACGCAGCACCAGTTCGGTGACGCGCTGCGGATGGGTTTCGGCATAGGCCAGCGCCAGCGTCGAGCCCCAGCTGCCACCGAATACCTGCCAGCGCTCGATGCCGAGCATCTCGCGCAGTTTCTCGATGTCGGCGACCAGATCCCACGTGGTGTTGTCCACCAGGTCCGCGTGCGGCGTGGAGCGGCCGGAACCGCGCTGGTCGAACAGCACGATGCGGTACTTGGCCGGATCGTGGAAGCGGCGCATTTTCGGGCTGCAGCCTGCGCCTGGACCACCGTGGAGCACCACGACCGGCTTGCCCTGCGGGTTGCCGCATTGTTCGTAGTACAGCGTGTGCCGGTCGTCGACCTTCAGCGTGCCGGTGTCGAAGGGTTCGATGTCGGGGTACAGCGTGCGCATGGGCGGCAGTCCTGGATGAAAGCGGACAGTCTAGCGGCTGCAGTCCTGCCCTTCCGTGACGCGCCCGAGGGTCACGCGGTCGCGCTGTTCGAGATCGGTTTCCGTGGCGACATCGACGAAGCCTGTATTGATGAGCAGCCCGCGGATCGCCTCGCCCTGGTCCCAGCCGTGCTCCAGCAGCAGCCAGCCGCCGGGCAGAAGATGCGACGGTGCGCCGGCGACGATCTCGCGGATGGCATCCAGGCCATCGGCGCCGGACGATAGCGCCGTCGGCGGCTCGAAACGCAGATCGCCCTGGGCCAGATGCGGATCGCCGTCGGCGATGTAGGGCGGATTGCTGGCAATCAGGTCGAAGCGCTCGCCGGCCAGCGGTGCCAGCCAGCTGCCGCAACGGAACACGACGCTGCCAATGTCATTGGCCTTCGCGTTCGCCTGGGCTACCCGTAACGCGTCCTCGCTGACGTCGGTCGCCACCACTTGCACCTGCGGCCGCTCGTTCGCGAGCGACAGCGCGATCGCGCCGGTGCCGGTGCCGAGGTCGGCGATGCGCAGCAGGCGATCGTCGGGCAGTCGCTCCAACGCCAGTTCGACGAGCCGCTCGGTCTCCGGACGCGGAATCAACGTGGCCGGCGACACCTGCAGGTCGAGCGTCCAGAAGCCGCGATGCCCGACCAGGTACGCCACCGGCTCGCCGGCGGCCCGCCGCGCCAGCAGCGCCTCGAACGCCGACGCCTCCTCATCTGCCAGCGAGGCGTCTCCGTGCGCGAACAGCCAGGCGCGGTCGCGGCCGATCACGTGCAACAGCAACTGCTCGGCTTCATGCCGCGCGTCGGGACTGGCCAGTCGGATGGCGGCAGTACGCAGCGCCTGGTCGAGGCGGAGTGGGGACGGGGCGGACATGGCGCGCATGGTACCGGGCGCCGGCGGATCGCCGCGACGCACCATCATGGTGCTCAATGGCGTATGGGGCGCGAATGCTGCATCCGAACGCTGGCAGGAGGCTCGTGCTGGCCTGGAGTAGCGAACCCGCCCCGTTATGCCCTGTCCCGGATGATCCGCCACGCGGACAAGCCACTGAAAACCTTGATGTTTTCTGCCCGCCTTGTACGCAGCCCTTGGCGACCCCACCTATTGATAGTTAAAAACTATCTATTCAATTCCATCAATCGATTTGAGATATCAATAGCCCCTGCCTACCATGGCGCCATTCCTTCACCACACCCACTCCACTCACGAGGATCTTCCATGTCCCTGATCAACACCGCGGTCCAGCCGTTCAAGACCACCGCCTTCCACAACGGCGAATTCGTCGAAGTCACCGATGGCACCCTGAAGGGCAAGTGGTCGGTCCTGATCTTCATGCCGGCCGCCTTCACCTTCAATTGCCCGACCGAAGTGGAAGACGCCGCCGCCAACTACGCCGAGTTCCAGAAGGCCGGCGCCGAGGTCTACATCGTCACCACCGACACGCACTTCTCGCACAAGGTGTGGCACGAGACCTCCCCGGCGGTGGGCAAGGCCCAGTTCCCGCTGGTCGGCGACCCGACCCACCAGCTGACCCGCGCCTTCGGCGTGCACATCGAGGAAGAAGGCCTGGCCCTGCGCGGCACCTTCGTCATCAACCCGGAAGGCGTCATCAAGACCGCCGAGATCCACAGCAACGAGATCGCCCGTGACGTGTCGGAAACCCTGCGCAAGCTGAAGGCCGCGCAGTTCACCGCCGCCAACCCGGGCCAGGTCTGCCCGGCCAAGTGGAAGGAAGGCGCGCAGACGATCGCCCCGTCGCTGGACCTGGTCGGCAAGATCTAAGCCGCATCGCAACACCGGCGCATCCGTCCCGCGGATGCGCCCGTTCCACACGCTCCATCCGCATCACGTCACCTCCGGGCCGCTGGCCCGGAGGCCGACACCGGACGTTTGCAGCAGCGGCATGCGCCGCTCGCCGGTTCCCCCTCCCTGGCCGGCACTTCTCTCCCTCGGCACATGCCGCTCCTGCAAACGCCTGACCTCCCTTCCCCCCGGTTCTCTTCCCAGAATCCCCTCCACGGAGACGTTCGCCATGCTGGACGCCAATCTGAAGACGCAGCTGAAGGCCTATCTCGAAAAGGCCGTGCGCCCCATCCATATCACCGCACACCTGGACGACAGCGCCGGCTCGGCGGAATTGCAGGCGCTCTTGCGCGACCTGCAGGACGTGTCGGACAAGATCAGCGTCACCGAACAGCGCGGCGGCGAACGCACGCCGTCGTTCTCGCTGACCTCGCCCGGTCACGATATCCACCTGGCGTTCGCCGGCCTGCCGATGGGCCACGAGTTCACCTCGCTGGTGCTGGCGCTGCTGCAGGTCGGCGGGCATCCGTCGAAGCTGGCGCAGGACGTGATCGAGCAGATCCGTTCGCTCGATGGCGACTACCGCTTCGAAACCTATTTCTCGCTGTCGTGCCAGAACTGCCCGGACGTGGTGCAGGCGCTGAACCTGATGGCGGTGCTGAACCCGAAGATCCAGCATGTCGCCATCGATGGCGCGCTGTTCCAGCAGGAAGTCGAGCAGCGCGAAGTGATGTCGGTGCCGACGATCTTCCTCAATGGCGAGGTGTTCGGCGCCGGCCGCATGGGCGTGGAAGAGATCGTCGCCAAACTGGACACCAATGCCGGCAGGCGCGATGCCGAGAAGATCCGGGCCAAGGCGCCGTACGACGTGCTCGTCGTCGGCGGTGGTCCGGCCGGTGCCGCAGCGGCGATCTATGCCGCGCGCAAGGGCATCCGCACCGGCGTGGCGGCCGAGCGTTTCGGTGGCCAGGTGCTGGACACGATGGCCATCGAGAACTTCATCTCCGTGCCGTACACCGAAGGCCCCAAGCTGGCCGCCGCACTGGAACAGCACGTCAGGGACTACCAGGTCGACGTGATGAACCTGCAGCGCGCGGAGGCTCTGGTGCCCGCAGGCAGCGACGGACTGGTCGAAGTGCAACTCGCCAACGGCGCCTCGCTGAAATCGAAGACGGTCATCCTGTCCACCGGCGCGCGCTGGCGGCAGATGAACGTGCCCGGCGAGAACGAATACCGCAACAAGGGCGTGGCCTACTGCCCGCACTGCGATGGTCCGCTTTTCAAGGGCAAGCGCGTGGCGGTGATCGGCGGCGGCAACTCCGGCGTCGAGGCCGCGATCGACCTGGCCGGCATCGTGGCGCACGTGACGCTGATCGAGTTCGACAGCCAGTTGCGCGCCGACGACGTGCTGCAGCGCAAACTGCGCAGCCTGCCGAACGTGCGCGTCGTTACCAGCGCGCAGACCACCGAAGTGCTGGGCGACGGCAGCAAGGTCAACGGGCTGGTCTACAAGGACCGCGTGGGCGGTGATACGCACCGCGTGGAACTGGAAGGCATCTTCGTGCAGATCGGCCTGCTGCCGAACACGGAGTGGTTGAAGGGCGTGGTGGCCCTGAGCCCGCGCGGCGAGATCATCGTCGACGACCGCGGACAGACCAGCGTGCCCGGCGTGTTCGCCGCCGGCGACGCCACCACGGTGCCGTACAAGCAGATCGTCATCGCGATGGGCGAAGGCTCGAAGGCCGCGCTCAGCGCGTTCGACCACCTGATCCGCACGTCGGCACCGGTGGAAACGCCGGACGCGGTGGCGGCATGATGCCGGGGCGCGGACCGCACCGCTGTCCGCGCCCCGTCGCACCCAGGCGGTTCCCCGAGGGAGGAGTCCGATGAATCTCCGCGACCTGAAGTACCTGGTGGCCCTGGCCGACCACAAGCATTTCGGCCGCGCCGCCGCAGCGTGCTACGTCAGCCAGCCCACGCTGTCGACGCAGATCAGGAAGCTGGAAGACGAGCTGGGCGTGTCGCTGGTCGAGCGCGCGCCGCGCAAGGTCATGCTGACGCCGGCCGGCCGCGACGCCGCGGACCGCGCGCGCCGCATCGTGGCGGAAGTCGAGCAGATGAAGGAAGCCGCACGCCGCAGCCAGGACCCGGAAGCCGGCACGGTGCGCCTCGGCATCTTTCCGACACTCGGCCCTTACCTGCTGCCGCATGTGGTGCCGCGCCTTCGTGCGCGCTTCCCGCACCTTGAACTGCTGCTGGTCGAAGAGAAAAGCGACGTGCTGCTGTCGCGCCTGCGCGAAGGCAGGCTGGACGCCGGCCTGCTGGCGCTGCCCGTCACGGACGACCAGTTGCACACCGAGTTCCTGTTCGAGGAACCCTTCGTGCTCGCGGTGCCGGAGTCGCATCCCCTGGCGCAGCGCGAATCGTTGACGCTCGCCGAGTTGTCGCAGCAGCAACTGCTGTTGCTGGAAGACGGCCATTGCCTGCGCGAGCAGGCACTGGATGTATGCCGCCTGGCCGGTGCCAACGAGAAGTCGGAGTTCCGCGCCACCAGCCTGGAGACGCTGCGGCAGATGGTGGCGGCCGACGTCGGCATCACCCTGCTGCCGACGCTGGCGGTGAAGCCGCCGGTCGCGCGTTCGGACAACATCCACCTGCTCGGTTTCAGCGATTCGCACCCGAGCCGGCAGATCGCGATGGTGTGGCGCAAGAGCTCGGCGATGAGCGAATTCCTGCAGCAACTGGCACAGGTGTTCCGCGAGCTGCCGCCGGGCCTGTTCGAACCCGATGCGCCGACTCACGGCACGCGCACAACGGCAGCACGCGCACCTGAACCGCCGCGACCGCGCACGGCTTGAAGACACGGCGCTTCCGGGCTACGGTAGGCACGCAAACAGGAATCCGATGGGCGACGCCGCAATGCGTCGCCCGTTTCCTTTTACGCGACCCTAAAACCACAGAGAAACCCATGAACAACACCCGCACCAGCGGCCTGCCGCCTTCGCTCCCCCCGCTCGTCGTCTCCAGCCGCGACTTGTCCCGGCTGGAAGCCCTGCTCGACACGCCCGTATTGCGCCGCCACCCCGCCGCGCTGGCGTTGATGGACGAATTGAACCGCGCCGACGTGCGCACGCCGGACGACATGCCGGACAACGTGGTGACGATGCATTCGCGCGTCGAGTGCGAGGACGAGCTCACCGGCGAACACCATCGCCTGACCCTGGTGTACCCGCACGAGGCGAACGTCGAGACCGGCCTGGTCTCCGTGCTCGCGCCGGTCGGCACGGCGCTGCTCGGACTGTCGGTGGGACAGACGATCGACTGGCAGGCCGCAGGCAACCGGCCCTTGCGGCTGCGGGTCACTGCGATCAGCTACCAGCCGGAAGCGAGTGGCGATCTGCATCGCTGATTTTTCCTGGGTCGAAATGCGGCACGGATCGTCAAGGTGTTGTTCCGCCTCGCCCCGGACAGTTTGCCTGCGACGAACGTTGTCGGTGCTCGAACGCAGGCGGCTCGCGGCGATTTTTATGCGTGGTTGAAGATGGCACCGCTCGCCGCGGGGGCATTCCTTTCTTTGCTCGTGCAAAGAAAGGAACCAAAGAAACACGCCCCAGGCGGCACGCCCTCCACGCTGCGCGCTCCGGGTCCGCGAGCGGGCCGGGAATTTTCGTAAGGCACATTCATGTGCCATACGAAAACGCCGTCATCCGTGACGGCGCCCTGCGGGTTTTACCCGGCCCACTCGCCGTGCCTCATGGGGACCCTGAAAAGCCAGAGCGACAGCACATGCAGATCACGCGCGCTGACGCGTCTGCTTTGGCTCCTGGGCCCCCTGAGGTCGGGCAGTCACGGTGGGTAAAACCCGTAGGGCGGCGCACATGGATGTGCGCCGTTTTCGTACGGGGCAGGATGCCCCGCACGAAAATTCCCGCCGGGACTGCGTACCCGCCGCGCAGCGGCGGGCGGACCGCCGGGGTGTGCTTTCTTTGCTTACTTTCTTTGCACAAGCAAAGAAGTGCTCCTAAACAGCCGAATGGCTGGTCAAGTAAGGCCTCCGCGGCCAGCGGCACCATTCACCCGAAAAGACGATCCATCCCGCAAGGCCGCCAAAAGCAGAATCCATCGCGGACGTGGTAATCGCCGACGCAGAACGAAGACACGGGCTTCGTTGCCCCTCACCCCAACCCCTCTCCCGCAGGGAAAGGGGCTTGAACCGAGCGACCATGGCCATCAAGGCTCTCCCTGCGACGAGCGGCACCATGCCAAAGCAAAGCCAATTTCCGCCGCCGGCCATAAACCCTCGCACCGGGTGAGAGGGCATACTTCCCCTCCCCATCCCGTGCCCGCCGAGCCACCGCATGAACTCCCCCGTCCTCAGCAAACTCCAGCAACTCCGCGAACTCTCCGTCGTAGTCGCCGACACCGGCGACTACGACGCCATCAAGCGCCTCAAGCCGGTGGACTGCACCACCAACCCGACGCTGGTGAAGAAGGCGCTGGATCTGCCGGTCTATGCCGACCTGATCGAAGAACAACTGGCGCGCGCGCGCGCGCAGGGCGGCGGCGCATCGTTGGTCGATGAGGTCGTGGACCGCCTGACCGTCGGCGTCGGCGCGAAGCTCGCCGGACTGATCCCCGGCCGCGTCTCCACCGAAGTCGACGCCGACCAGGCCTACGACACCGCCGCCACCATCGCCAAGGCACGCAAGTTCGTGCAGATGTACGCCGACCAGGGCATCGGCCGCGACCGCATCCTGATCAAGGTCGCCTCCACCTGGGAAGGCGTGGAAGCTGCGCGCCAACTGCAGGCCGAAGGCATCGACTGCAACCTGACGCTGATCTTCAACCCCATGCAGGCCATCGCCTGCGCCGAAGCCGGTGCGTTCCTGATCTCGCCGTTCGTGGGCCGCATCCTCGACTGGTACGTCGCCAACGGCCAGGCGCCGGCGACCATCGACGAGGACCCGGGCGTGGTGTTCGTGCGTGGCGTCTATGCCGAGTTCAAGCGCCGCGGCTCGCCGACGGTGGTGATGGGCGCGTCGTTCCGTTCCACGGCGCAGATCGAAGCGCTGGCCGGATGCGATCGCCTGACCATCTCGCCCGACCTGCTGGAGAAGCTGGCGCAGGAAACCGGCGACCTGCCGCGCAAGCTGTCGCCCGGCGCGGCCGAAGCCGTGACCGCGGCCCCGGTGACGGCCGAGAGTTTCGCCGCCGCGATCGAAGCCGATCCGATGGCGAAGGAAAAACTGGCGACCGGCATCGATGCCTTCGCCAAGGATCTGGCCGCGCTGCGCACGAGCATCCGCGAAAAGTTGTCGGCCTGAATGTCCATCGGCTCCGCCGTCGCCGACGACGGCGGGACTGGTGCTCGTCTGGCGGACGCGGGATGATCGTCGGCATGCGCGCCCTCCTGCTGTCTTCCCTGTTGCTGTCCAGCTCGACGGCCTTCGCCGCCCCGGACCAGGTCCGGCTGGTCTTCGTCGGCGACATCATGGTCGCCGAGACGCCGGGCGAACTGATCGCCCGCGGCGAGGATCCGTTCCAGCCGTTCGCGCCGCTGCTGGCCGCGCACGACGTGCGCATCGGCAACCTGGAGTGCGTGGTCGCGACCACCGGCACCGCGGAAGAGAAGCCCTACACCTTCCGCGCCGGCCCGCGCACCCTGCCGGTGCTGAAGCGGCATTTCGACGCCGTGTCGCTCGCCAACAACCATTCCGGCGATTTCGGCAAGGCGGCCTTCGCCGAACAGCTCGACCTGCTGGAGAAGGCGGGCCTGCCCTATTTCGGCGGCGGGCGCGATGCTACCCGCGCGCATGCGCCGTGGATCGTCGAACGCAACGGCCTGCGCATCGCGCTGCTGGGCTACGTGGAGTTCAAGCCGCGCTCGTTCGAGGCCGATGCCACCCGCCCCGGCGTCGCCTGGAGTGGCGAGGACGACGATGTGATCGAGGACATCCTGGCCGCCCGTCGCGTGCACCATGCCGACATCGTGATTCCCTACATGCACTGGGGCTGGGAGGACGAACCCGACCCCAGCCCGCGGCTGCGCGCGTTCGCGCGTCGCATGATCGATGCCGGGGCCGACATGGTGGTCGGCGGCCATCCGCACGTCACCCAGGGCGCCGAGTACTACCGCGGCAAGCCGATCGTCTACAGCCTGGGCAATTTCCTGTTCAACGGCTTCGACACGCCGGCCACAACGACCGGCTGGGTGCTGTCGGCGACCGTCGGCCGCGACGGCGTGATCGACTGGCGCACGCACGTGGCCCGGCTCGATGCCGACGGCGTGCCGCGCCCGGACCCGGCCGCCGCCAGTCCCTGCGCCAGTCCGGACCGGCAGTCCGTCCGCCAGTGCACGGGGGAATGACATGAAGGCATGGCACCTGCCCGCGGCGTTCGCCGCCCTCGCGCTCGCCGGACAGGCCCACGCCGCCAGCGTGCGCTGCCACATCATCTACGGTGGCGAGGACTTCACCGTCGATGCGGCGCCGACGGCCGATCCGTACCGCGCGACCGGCACCAAGGTCGGGCGCTACTTCGAATTCAAGCCGGTCTACGTGGACCGCGCGGCGACCGGCCAGTCGGTCAAGGTGTACGTGTACGGCATGACCACCGGCCAACCGGTCCTGATCCACGCGGCGACGCATGCGCCGCCATTCTCCAACCGCCGCGAACGCCCGGGCTTCACCGGTTTCCACGCGGTCTACGAGCCCACCAAGAGCAGCGAACTGCAGTACTGGTGCGAACACCTGCCGTAAGGCAGGCGCAGGCATCGCTCAGGCGTCCAGCCCGATCGGGCAGCTCACGCCGGTGCCGCCCAGGCCGCAGTAGCCGTTCGGATTCTTCGCCAGGTATTGCTGGTGGTAGTCCTCGGCGTAATAGAACGGCGGCGCCGGATAGACGACTTCGGTGGTGATGGCACCGTAGCCGGCGGCCTTCAGCTGCTGCTGGTACGCCTGCAAGCTGGCCTCTGCCGCCGCCTGCTGCTCCGGCGTATGGCAGTGGATGCCGGAGCGGTACTGGGTGCCGACGTCGTTGCCCTGGCGCATGCCCTGGGTGGGATCGTGGCTTTCCCAGAACACCTGCAGCAAGCGTTCGAACGAGACCTGCGCCGGGTCATAGACCACGCGAACGACTTCGTTGTGGCCGGTCTGGCCGGAACAGACCTCCTCGTAGGTCGCGTTCGGCGTGCCGCCGCCGGCATAGCCGACCGACGTGCTGTACACGCCAGGCACGTTCCAGAACTTGCGCTCCGCGCCCCAGAAGCAGCCCAGGCCGAACTCGACCTGCTGCAGTCCATCGAATGCATCGCGCAGCGGATGTCCATTGACGAAATGCACGTTGTGCAGCGGCAGCGGCGTGCTGCGGCCGGGCAGCATGTCGTCGGCGCGCGGCATGCGCTGCTTGTAGGCTCCGATACCCAGCATGGCGAACCTCGTTGTCGTGGGGCGACCGATCAGGCGGGCAGGATGCCGACGCCTTCGTCGCCTTCCGAGATGGGGCCGTCGTCGCGCGATTCCAGTCCCAGCGCCTGCACCACCCGTTCCGCCTCGGGGAACGCCGTGTCCGGCACGCAGACGCGCAGCACGCCGAACAGCGGCAGTTCGCCCATGCCGCCCAGCAGCGACTCGCCGAACACGAAGGCCGGGATCTCGGCCTCCTCCAGTGCGTGCTTGACCAGATGGGCGTCGAACAGGTTGTCGGCCAGGTAGACCACGCGCATGGATTCGTCCTCCGCGCCCAGCCTACACCGCCGGCGCGGTTGTCCGGATGAACCAGCCTGGCCGCCGGACCGGCTAAACTTGCGGTTTCCCACGTTCCCGCGCCCTTCCGATGTCCGACGCTGCCTCCGCCCCCGACGCCCTTCCCGAAGGCACCGCCTCCGAAAAGCGCGACTTCATCCGCCAGATCGTCCGCGAGGACCTGGCTGCGGGCCGGCACGCGTCGGTGAAGACGCGCTTTCCGCCCGAGCCGAACGGCTACCTGCACATCGGCCACGCCAAGGCGATCTGCCTGGATTTCGGCATCGCCGGCGAGTTCGGCGGCGTCTGCAACCTGCGCCTGGACGACACCAACCCGGCCAGGGAAGACCCCGAGTACGTGCGCGCCATCCAGGACGACGTACGCTGGCTGGGCTTCGACTGGCACGACCTGCGCCATGCCTCGGACTACTTCGAGGTGCTGTACCTGGCCGGCGAGAAACTGATCCGCCAGGGCGACGCCTTCGTCTGCGACCTGAGCGCCGAGGAAGTGCGCGAATACCGCGGCACGCTGACCGAGCCGGGCCGCAACTCGCCCTATCGCGACCGCAGCGCGGAAGAGAACCTGGACCTGTTCCGGCGCATGCGCGCGGGCGAGTTCCCGGACGGCGCACGCACGCTGCGCGCCAAGATCGACATGGCAAGCGGCAACATCAACCTGCGCGATCCCGCGCTGTACCGCATCAAGCACGTCGAGCACCAGAACACCGGCAACGCCTGGCCGATCTACCCGATGTACGACTACGCGCATTCGCTGAGCGACGCGGTGGAAGGCATCACCCATTCGCTCTGCACGCTGGAATTCGAAGACCATCGCCCGCTGTACGACTGGTGCGTGGACAAGGTGGACCTGGCCGGTTCGCCGGAACTGATCGCGCCGCTGCTCGCCAAGGGCCTGCCGAAGGAAGCCAGCAAGCCGCGCCAGATCGAATTCTCGCGCCTGAACTTCAACTACCTGGTGATGAGCAAGCGCAAGTTGCTGGCGATGGTCAACGACAACCTGGTCGACGGCTGGGACGACCCGCGCATGCCGACGCTGCAGGGCATCCGCCGCCGCGGTTACACGCCGGCCGCGCTGCGCCTGATGGTGGACCGCGTGGGCATCAGCAAGCAGAACTCGCTGCTGGACATCTCGATCCTGGAAGGCGCACTGCGCGAGGACCTGGACGCCGCCGCGCCGCGCCGCATGGGCGTGATCGACCCGGTGAAGCTGGTGCTGGCCAACCTGCCCGAAGGCCACGAGGAAACGCTGACGTTTTCCAACCACCCGAAAGACGAAACCTTCGGCCAGCGCAGCGTGCCGTTCTCGCGCGAGCTGTGGATCGAGCGCGAGGACTTCGAGGAAGTGCCGCCGAAGGGCTTCAAGCGCCTGACGACGGGGGGCGAAGTGCGCCTGCGCGGCGCCGGCATCGTGCGTTGCGATGAAGTGATCAGGAACGACGCCAGCGAGATCGTCGAGCTGCGTGGCTGGCTGGACCCGGAATCGCGCCCCGGCATGGCCGGTGCCGAGCGCAAGATCAAGGGCACCATCCACTGGGTCAGCGCACAGCATGCGGTGGCCGCGGAGATCCGCCTGTACGACCGCCTGTTCACCGTACCGAACCCGGACGATGAGTCGGAAGGCAAGACCTACCGCGACTACCTGAATCCGGAATCGCGCCGCACGGTCACCGGTTACGTGGAGCCTGCGGCGGCCAGCGCGGCACCCGAGCAGTCGTTCCAGTTCGAACGTACCGGCTATTTCGTCGCCGACCGCTACGACCACACACCGGAGCGGCCGGTCTTCAACCGCAGCGTCACCCTGCGCGATACCTGGGCGACCAGGGCCTGATGCCAGCGCCTTTCACCGCGTCTTGAGGGATGGGAAGGCAGGCTGGCGAGCACCACCACCGAGGAAGGAGTCCGCCATGTCCCGCATCGCGCTGCGCCTGCTGCCTGCCCTGCTGTCCTGCCTGTTCCTGTTCGCACTGGCGGGTTGCGCGGCGCCAGCGGCCTCGGATGGCATCGCCAGCGAGCCGGCACCGGCACCCAAGCCGACCGGTGGGAACCTGCCGCCACGCGAGGCTGGCGCAGTCACTGTCGACTACGCCTGCAAGACCAGCGCCGACTGCGCGGTGAAGAACGTGGGCAACTGCTGTGGCGCGATGCCGGCCTGCGTCAACAAGAACAGTCCCACCGACCCGCAGGGCGTGCAGGCGCAATGCGCCGCCAGCGGTCGCATGAGCGTCTGCGGCTTCGCCGACGTGACCGCCTGCCAGTGCGTCAGTGGCCGCTGCGAATCCGATTCCTCCGTCGCCAGATTGCCTGCCCAGTAATGCTCTATCAGCAAATCCACCTGACCCTGCCCGCCTGGACCCACGACCTGCTCGATCCGGCGGCGACCTACGCCAGCGACGACGACAAGGTCGCGCTGGCCATCGACCTGTCGCGCCGCAACGTGGACGCCAACAGCGGCGGGCCATTCGGCGCCGTCGTGTTCGGCCCCGACCATCGCGTGATCGCCCTTGGCGTGAACCGCGTGATGCCGCATACCTGTTCGCTGGCGCATGCGGAGACCATGGCCTACATGCTGGCGCAGCAGCGCCTGCAGACGCCGCGCCTCAACGACGTGCTGGCGCCGGTGGTGCTGGCCACCTCGTCGCAGCCCTGTTGCCAGTGCTACGGCGCCACCATCTGGGCCGGCATCGACCGCCTGCTGATCGGCGCGCGCGCCGAGGACGTGATGGAACTGACGGAATTCGACGAAGGCCCGCTGCCTGCGGACTGGATCGGCGAACTCGAGAAGCGCGGCATCGACGTGGTCCGCGACCTGTGCCGCGACGACGCACGCGCCGTGCTGAAGCGCTACGGCGAACTGGGCGGCGACAGATACTGAGCCGCGCGCGGGAGAAGCCATCGCCCTGCGCTTCTCCTGTACCCTGTCCTGGCGGCAGGAGCCGCAGCCATCCGCTTCACGCGACCGCGCCATGTCATCGACGACCGGCCTGCTGGCCTATTGCCGCCAGGGATTCGAGCCCGAACTTGCTGCCGAGCTGACCGAGCGCGCCGCGCGTGCCGGGTTCGCCGGCTATGCGCGCGCGCAACGCAACGACGGCCACGTCGTCTTCGTCTGCGAGGACGCCAGGGCGCTGGACCGCGCACTGCCATGGCGCGACCTGATCTTCGCGCGGCAGAAGCTGCAATTGCTGGCCGAACTGCGCGGCATCGATCCCAAGGACCGCATCACGCCGATCCTCGCCGCGCTCGCGGGCAGCGGACGCTACGGCGACCTGTGGGTGGAACATCCGGATTCGGACAGCGCCAAACCGCTGGCCGGACTGGCGCGCAGCTTCGGCAATGCGCTGCGGCCCGCGCTGCGCAAGGCGGGACTCCTCAGCGAGAAGGACGACGCACGCCTGCCGCGCCTGCATGTGGTGTTCGTGCAGGGCGACCACCTGTTCCTGTGCGTCGCCGATGCGCGCGACAGCGCACCGTGGCCCCTCGGCATTCCACGCTTGAAGCTGCTGCCCGATGCACCGTCGCGGTCCGCATTGAAGCTGGAGGAAGCGTTCCTGTCGCTGCTGGACGGGCGCCAGCGCGAGGCGCTGCTGAAACCCGGCATGACCGCCGCCGACCTGGGCGCCGCGCCGGGCGGGTGGACGTGGGTGCTGACACGCCACCACCTGCGCGTCACCAGCGTCGACAACGGCCCGCTGCGCGAGCACGTGCTGGCCACCGGTCTGGTCGAGCACCTGCGTGCCGACGGCTTCCACTGGAAGCCCACGCAGCCGCTGGACTGGATGGTCTGCGACATGGTGGAGCAACCGCGGCGCGTGGCCGAACGCATGGCGCAGTGGTTCCGCGAAGGCTGGTGCCGGCACGCCGTGTTCAATCTCAAGCTGCCGATGAAGAAGCGCTGGGACGAAACCCGGCTGTGCCTGGACCTGTTCGCGGACCAGGCCGGCAAGTCGCTGGACGTGCGTGCGCGCCAGCTCTACCACGACCGCGAAGAGATCACCGTGTTCGCCACGCCCGGCTGATCCGGGCAGGCCACCCGCACGCCAACCGAGGGGAAACGGATGACGTCCCACCGCTTCATGCACGCCACCTTGCTTGTCCTTGCCAACTGCGTGACGGGTTGTACGCATGCGACGCTGGCCGCACGCACGGAGACGGAAACGCTGTATGTCGCTCGCGACGTCATCGGCGACGGTGTCTTCAGTGCCGGCATCGAGGGACCGGCGTTCGGACCCGACGGCGCACTGTATGCGGTGAGTTTCGGTCGCGACGGCACCATCGGACGGGTGACGTTCGATGCGGATGGCGGCGGACAGGCCGCCCTGTTCGCCACGCTGCCCGAGGGCAGCACCGGCAACGGCATCCGCTTCGGCGCCGACGGCACCATGTACATCGCCGACTACAGCGGCCACCACATCCTGCGCATCGCGCCGGGCGCCCGCGAAGCGACCGTGTTCGCACGCATGCCGCAGGCCAACCAGCCCAACGACATCGCGCTCGCGCCGAACGGTACGCTGTATGCCAGCGATCCCAAGTGGGCCGACAACACCGGCCAGTTGTGGCGCATCGACCGCGACGGCACGCCGCATCTGCTCGAAACCGGCATGGGTACCACCAATGGCGTGGAAGTCAGCCCGAATGGCAAGCGCCTCTACGTCAACGAGAGCGCGCAGCGCAACGTCTGGGTCTACGACATCCGCGCCGACGGCAGCGTGGCGAACAAGCGGTTGCTGATCGCCTTCGACGACCATGGCCTGGACGGCATGCGCACGGACGTGGAGGGCAACCTGTACATCGCGCGCTACGACACCGGCGTGGTTGCGGTGGTCTCGCCCGACGGCACACCGCTGCGCGAGGTGAAGCTCCAGGGGCGGAAGCCCACCAACGTCGCGTTCGGTGGTCCCGACGGCCGCACCGTCTACGTCACCCTGCAGGATCGGGGTGCGATCGAGGCGTTCCGCGTGGAAACGCCGGGGCGTGAAACCGGGCGATGACGCCGCTCACCTGCTTGCGAGCGCTCGCTCGATGGCGCGCTCGGCCAACGGCGCCATGACGGCGTAACCCGCCGGCGTGGGATGGACGCCATCCGCCGCCAGTCGCGCATCCAGCCCGCCGTCGGCGTTGGCCATCGCGCCGTAGTAGTCGAGGTACACCGCGCCGGCGTGCTTCGCTTCCGCTTCGATCCACTGGTTCAGCGCGCGGATCGGCGCCGCCGGGCGGTAGCCTGGCCGCCATGGATAGGCACTGGCCGGCAGCACCGAGGCGAGCACCACGCGGATGCCGTTGGCCTGCGCCAGTTGCACCATCGAACGCAGGTTGTCCTCGATCATGGCCTGCGTTGCCGGCCCGGTATTGCCGGCGATGTCGTTGGTGCCCGCCAGGATCACCACGACATCCGGCTTCAGCGCGATCACGTCCTGCCGGAAGCGCACCAGCATCTGCGCGGTGGTCTGCCCCGAGATGCCACGATTGACATAGGGCTTGCCCGGAAAGAACGTCGTTCCCTCCACGCGGCCCCAGCCATCGGTGATGGAGTCGCCATAGAACACGACGCGCCCGGGTTCGCGCACGGACAGTGCCACGTTCTCCTGCTGGTAGCGGGCCACGCCCGGCCAGTCCAGCAACCGGTGCTGGAGATTCTGGACGCGCGACGGCGTCAGCGATGCCGCGGGCGCCACATAGTCGGGTTCGACCGCCGGCACCTGCGCCTCCCTGCCGGAGGCAGCGGGAATCGCCAGCGCGAACAGCAGGAAGGACAACAGGATGGCCTGGCTCATGGTGCTTCTTTATGCCGGAGACGGTGCCTACCCTACGCGATCCGGTCCCGGCCGGCATGCGGTGCATCCCGGGCTGGCGACGGGTGCGAAGGCCGGATCGGTTAGTCTCAGCCCCTGCAATCCGGCCCGGACATACTGGTCCGACAGCAAAGGAGCGTCATGAATCCCCTGTCTCTCAAGGACCCCGCCGGCTTCGGCACCGAGTTCATGCGCCTGACCCTGCTGCAGGGCTTCCAGTCGCTGACCAAGCGCGACCTGGAGTTGCTGATCTTCGTACTGCTGGAGCGCGATGGCGTGATCGGCCGCGACGAATCCAACTTCAACGTCGCCGGCAAGCTGCGCGTCACCCCCGCGAAGATCAAGGCGTTGCGCCGCGACGGCTATGCGCGCTGGCGCGCGCTGGTGCCGGAGGAGCGCGACGCCGCCCTGCAACGCATCGTCGCCAGTGCGCTGACCGAAGCGAACCTGAAGTCGGGCGCCAAGCACGTCAGCGAACGCAGCCGCAAGGAAGGCTTCCTCGCCGTCCGCGTCGAGCATCCGGACGACCACCAGCAATTCGAACAGGCCATCCTCGATGTCGGCGCGCTGCCGGTCTACGAACGCAACCGCGAGGTCGTGGCCGTGCGTTTCGACACCTTACTCGCCATCGCCGAACGCTGGGGCTACCTGCAGCCCGATCCCGCCGCCGTCGCCGAAGCGTTGAGGAAGCTGACCCCCACGGCCGAGGAAGTCGCCGACCTGCTGAAGAAGGACGTCACCAAGCTGCGCTGGCAGGACGCGCGCAACGCACTCAACAGCCTCGGCGCCAAGGCCGTGGCGAGCACCGCCGAGGGTGGTTTGAAGGGGCTGCTGAAGATCGTGTTCCCCTTCATTCCCGGCTGACCACCGGCGACGCCGTCAGCGCGCGCGTTGCCCCGCCGCGTGCCGCCAGAAGAAATCCACCAGTGGCGGCAACTTGCCGGCAAGGCCCAGCAGCGGACCGCGCAGCAGGGTCAGATGCATCCCGTCGTTGGAGAACAGCCGGTTGATGCCGTCGAACGCGTAGGCGGCGGTCGTATTCTCGCTGCGACGCTGGCGCGCCCAGCGTTCGAGCCGATGCGGGGCGGCCCAGTCGACGCCACGGCCCCGTGCGGCACGGATGCCATCACGCAGCGCGGCCACGTCGCGCAGGCCCAGGTTGACGCCCTGCCCCGCCAGCGGATGGACCACATGCGCCGCGTCGCCGGCGACGATGACGCGGCCGGCGACATAGTCCTTCGCGAGTTGTCGACGGAGCGGAAACGCCACGCGCGGCGAAGCCGTTTCCACCTTGCCGAGCTGCCCGCCCATCGCCAGCGTCAGTTCGCGGCCGAAGGCAGCATCGTCCAGCGCCAGCACGCGCTGCGCCTCGTCGTCGGGCAACGTCCACACGATGGAGCTGAGTCCGTCCGCAAACGGCAGGAAGGCCAGCGGGCCGGTCGGCAGGAACCGCTGCCAGGCGGTGTCTTCGTGCGGCGTTCCGGTGCGCACGAAGGCGACCACGCCCCGCTGCGCATAATCGTGCGCCGCTACCTCCAGGCCGGCCAGGCGGCGCAGGGTGGAATCGGCACCATCGGCGGCGACCGCCAGCCGCGCATCGATGCGCATGCCGTCGTCCAGCCGCAGCGTCACGCCCGTATCGTCCTGCTCCATTGCCTCGACGCGTGCCGGGCAACGCACTTGCACGCCGGCCGCCGGCAGCGCGGCCCACACCCGGTCGACCAGCAGCGCGTTTTCGACGATCCATCCGAGTTGCGTGCGGCCCAGCGCGTCGGCATCGAAGCGCAACTCGTCGCCGCCCGCGGCATCCCAGACGCGCATGCCGCGATAGGGCTGCGCGCGCGCCTGGCGTACCGCGTTCCACACGCCCGCCTCCTCCAGCAGGGCCGCATTGTCGGGCGCGAAGGCGTACACCCGCAGGTCAGGTTGCGCCTGCGACCAGCGGGGCGGCTCGCGACCTTCGACCAGCACGACCTCCAGGCCTTCCCGCGCCAGCACCAGCGCACACGCGGCACCCACCACGCTGCCGCCAACGACGGCGACATCGATCTGTCCACGCCGCTTCATGTTCATGCGGCCTCCCCGCGGCAGAGCGCCGGTACATCGCCACGGAAACCCATCGCGCCGCCCACCAGGAACGACTGCAGCGAGGGCTGCGCGTCGACCGCCACCAGGCCCAGGCTGCGCAGCGGCTTCAGCAGCGGCGACGGATTGGCCGTCAACCGTGCCAGACCGTCGGAGAAGGCCAGCGTGCGCTCGCGATCTTCCTGGCGCCGCGCGGCGTAGGCGGCAAGGCTGTCGGCATCGCCGGGATCGTCGCGCCGCGCGATCTCTTCGGCCAGCGTCAGCGCATCGCGCAGCCCCAGGTTGAAGCCCTGCGCGCCGACCGGGTGGATCGTCTGCGCGGCATTGCCGAGTACGACCGCTCGCTCGGCGACCAATCGCTGCGCGACGACGCGGATGACCGGATACGCGCTGCGTTCGCCGCTGCCTGTGAGGCGTCCGATGCGCCAGCCGACCGCCTGCTGCAGCCGCGCCAGCCAGGCAGCGTCATCCAGCGCGGCGACGGCATCGGCCTCGTCGCGGGCCACGCCATGCACGACGCCCCAATGACGATCTCCGCGCGGCAACAGCGCGGTCGGCCCCGTGTCGCCGAAACGCTCGTACGCCGTGCCGTCCGGTGTTTGCGTGGCACGCACGCGGGCAACGAACAGGGTCTGGTCGTAATCGTGTTCGTCCACGCCGACGCCGAGTGCGTCGCGCACGGCGCTGCGGGTGCCGTCGGCGGCCACCACCAGTCGGGCGCGCAGCATGCGCTCGCCGTCGGCAGCGGCGATGCGCAGCACGCGATGTCCCGGCTCGTCCGGTGCGAAGCCGATGAAGCGCGCTGGCCGGTAACGCGTCAGCCGCGACAGGTCGTCCAGCCGCGCTTCCAGCGCCTCGCCGAAGTCGCGCGCCACCACGACCTGTCCAAACGCATCGCGGCCGTAGTCGCCGGCATCCAGCTTCACCCGCCCGAAATCGCCCTGGCGGCTGATGTGGATGCGCCGGATCGGCCCGGTGGCCGCGCGCAGTTGCTGCATCACGCCCAGCGCCTGCAGCGCGTTGACCGTCGCCGCGGCGAAGCTGAGGTTGCGCTGGTCGAACACCGCGGGCATCTGGCCGGCCGGACTCGCTTCCACCAGTCCGACGTCCAGGCCCTGACGGTCCAGGGCGATGGCCAGGCTGGCACCCACCAGTCCCCCGCCCACGATCACCACGTCATGCCGTTCTTTCATGCGGCCATGATAGCGTCCCGCCTCCGGCGCTCCGGTCCTGGGCATGCCGCGTGCAAGCTCCGGTAGAATGCGGGGCTGAGTCTCCGGAACCGTGCCGATGAACACCACTACCCAACGCGCCCTCGTGCTGATGCTGGTCGCCGCCCTGCTGGTGCTGACGCGCCTGCACCTGCCCACCACGTTCGGCCACATCGGCCCGTTGCCCGATGCCAGCTGGGCCGCCTTCTTCATCGGTGGTTTCTACCTGCGCAGCTGGTCGCGCTGGGCCTTCCCGCTGTTCATGGCCGCGGCCGTGGCGGTGGACTACCTGGTGATCAGTGGCCAGGGCATCAACTTCTGGACGCACTACTGCGTCTCGCCCGCCTACTGGTTCCTGCTGCCGGCCTACGGCGCGATGTGGGCCGGCGGCGCGCTGGTGCGCCGCTACCGGACCGCGAACCATGGCCGCACGCTGGCGCTGCTGGTGGGCAGCCTGGTGCTGTCGGCCACCGTCTGCCACCTGCTGAGCCAGGGCAGCTTCTACTGGCTAAGCCCGGTGGTCAGCGAGCCGACGCTGGCCGGCTGGTGGAAGAATTTCAGCGACTGGTACCTGCCGTACCTGCGCGTGGCCGCGATCTACGTGGGCGTGGCTGTCATCGTCCATGTGGTCGTCGAACAGGTCGTGCGCCTGGCCAAGCCGCACGGCCGCACCGCCGACTGATCGCGCGGCCAGGACGATGGGCAACCGCCTCTCGAAAATCTATACCCGTACCGGCGACGATGGCAGCACGGGGTTGGGCGACGGCACGCGCGTGGGCAAGGATTCGGCGCGCGTCACCGCGTACGGCACGGTGGACGAAGCGAATTCGTCCATCGGCGTGCTGCTCGCCGTGGCCAGCGTGCCGCAGGACATCCGCACCCTGCTGACGACCGTGCAGCACCAGCTGTTCGACCTGGGCGGCGAGCTGTGCATTCCCGGCCACGCGGCGATCACCGGCGACGATGTCGATGCGCTGGAACGGCAGCTGGACCATTACAACGACGACCTGCCGCCGCTGAAGGATTTCATCCTGCCGGCCGGCGGCGAAGCGGCCTCGCGCTGCCACCTGGCGCGCACCATCGTGCGCCGGGCCGAGCGCGAGACCGTCACCCTGGCCCGCCACGATGCGGTGCGTCCGGAAGCGATCCGCTACCTCAACCGCCTCTCCGACCTGCTGTTCGTGCTGGCCCGCGTGCTCGCCCGCGCCGACGGCCAGGGCGAGGTGCTGTGGAAGCACGAGCGGCGGCATTCGTAAGGCCGCGCGCCTCCCCCCAAGGTCGAGTGCCGGCGCGGCGGTACCGCGCATAGAATGGACCCGGACATCCACCGGGAGAGGCGCTTCCCGCCCGTACGGGGCAACGCCGGCATCGTGATCATCTACACCCACCCCGCCTGCCTGCTGCACGACCCGGGTCCCGAGCATCCCGAGCGGCCCGCGCGCCTGGAAGTCGTGCTCGAGGCCCTGCGGACGCACCACGCCGACGCCGACTGGCGGGAGGCGCCGATCGTCAAGCTGGGCGACCTGCGCCGCGTGCACGACGAGGCCCTGGTGCGCGAGGTGCTGGAGGCCGACGTGTCCGGCTACCGCATGCTCGACCCCGACACGGTGATGTGCCCCGCCTCGCGTGCGGCGGCATTGCGCGCGGCCGGTGCCGGCGTGGCGGCCGTGGACGCGATCATGAATGGCGAGGACCGGACGGCGTTCTGCGCCGTGCGCCCGCCGGGCCACCACGCGACCGGCACGGCCGCGATGGGCTTCTGCCTGTTCAACAATATCGCCGTCGCAGCGGCATATGCCTGCGACAAGCACGGGCTGGAGCGCGTGGCGGTGATCGACTTCGACGTCCACCACGGCAACGGCACCCAGGCCATCTTCTACAACGACCCGCGCGTGGCCTACTTCAGCACCCACGAATCCGGCATCTATCCCCATAGCGGCGCGCCCTACGAGCGTGGCGTCGGCAACGTGTTCAACGCCCTGCTGCCGCCGGGCAGCGGCGGCTTCCGCTTCCAGAACACCTGGGCCGACGAACTGCTGCCGGCGCTGGAGGACTTCAAGCCGCAACTGCTGCTGATCTCGGCCGGCTTCGACGCGCACATGCGCGACCCCCTGGCCGACCTGATGTTGGAGACCGAGGACTTCGGCTGGCTGACCCGGCAACTGCGCGACGTGGCGCGACGCCACGCCGGCGGCCGGGTCGTCTCGATGCTCGAAGGCGGGTACGACCTCGATGCCCTGCGCGACTGCACGAAGGTCCACGTGGACGAACTCCGCTGACCCCCGAAGGCCCACGGGCCAATCGCTGAACCCCGCCCGACATCGCCCGGAGGCCTTCATTGCCCGCATGCATGGGATGGGGCAAGCTAACGACCGTTTTTCGTCCGACAGCGAGCCCAGCACCGCGTGCGCACCGCCCTTCGCCTGCTCCCGTTGCCCTTCAGCATCGCCCTGTGCCTGCCAGCGCTGGCCGACGATGAGAAGCCCGAAAGCTGGGCGCTGTGCCCGATCCAGGACGTCATTCCGGCGTTCGGTGGCGCGCCGCAGCCGTCCGCTGCCGGCAGCGCCCAGGCCGCGCGCGAGCAGCGCGCCGAGCAGCCGACCTCCATCGAGGGCGACAGCCTGGGGGGCACGGAAACCAATCTCGACTACCAAGGCAACGTGTCGCTCATCAAGGGCGACCAGTTCCTGGGTGCCGACAGCCTGAAGTACGACCAGGAAAAAGACACCTACGTCGCCGACGGCCATATCCGCTACCAGGACACCGGCATCCGCCTCGTCGCCGACAGCGCCCGGGGCAACCAGGATGCCGACACGCACCAGATCGACAACGTGCGTTACCAGTTGGTGTCCCGCCGGGGCAATGGCGGCGCGGACCGCATCGACATGAAGGGGCCGGAAGGCAGCCTGCTCCACTCGACCTATTCCACCTGCGACCCCGAGGACCGCCGCTGGGACCTGCGTGCCCGCCGCATCGACATCAACACCGACGACGGCTGGGGCGTGGCGCGCGGCGCGACGATCCGCCTGGGCAAGGTGCCGGTGCTGTACGTGCCCTACCTGAAGTTTCCGATCGACGATCAGCGCCACACCGGCCTGCTGTATCCGGCGATCGGCCTGTCGGGCCGCAACGGCTTCGACTGGAAGCAGCCGATCTACCTGAATCTGGCGCCGAACTACGACGCCACGCTAGAACCGCGCTACATGAGCAAGCGCGGCTTCCAGCTGGGAGCCGAGTTCCGTTATCTCTACGAGAAGGGCCGCGGCGAAATCCAGGGCACCTGGATGTCCAAGGACGACCTGGTCCGCGATCGCATGAACGAGACGGACTACGACCGGTTCAATCCAAACAATCCGGATCCGGACGACGGGCGCGGTTTCCTTTCGTACGAAGGCTCCCACCGCTTCAACCGGAACTGGCAGGCGCGCGCAAGCCTGATCTGGCTGAGCGACGCGCGCTACCAGGAGGACTTCGGCAACTCGCTCTACGGACAGTCGTTCTCGTCCGTGACGAGCACCGCAGGCGTCTATGGCGCTGGCGAGTACTGGACCGCCGGCCTGATGGCCGACCATTGGCAGTTGTCGGACTACCTCAGTACAGAAGGTTCGCTGCCCTACAACCGCCTGCCGCGCATCTACCTCAACTGGAACCAGCCGTTGAGCCGCTGGATCAGCGTCGGCGGCCATACCGAAGCGGTGCGGTTCCAGCACGACGGGAAGGGGGGCGGAAGCCGCCTCGACATCAAGCCGACGGTGTCGTTCCCGATCCAGGGGGCGTCCTGGTACATCACGCCGACCCTGGCGTATCGCCACACCGAGTATCGACTGGACGCCGAACTGGCGGAGACGACCGCGATCGCCCGCGCGCGCCGCGCGTATGGCATTCCCGCGCCCCAAACAGTCACGCCGGCGCAGATCGCCGAGTTCTACGACCGCTCGCCCAGCCGCAGCCTGCCGATCGGCTCGCTGGACGCCGGCATGTATTTCGACCGCGAGACCGAGGTCAAGGGCGACCACTTCCTGCATACGCTCGAACCGCGGCTGTTCTACCTCAACGCCCCGTACCGCGAACAGGATGGGCTGCCGATCTTCGACACCCGCCCATTCAATTTCAGCTACGGCCAGCTGTTCCGGGACAACCGCTACACCGGCCCGGACCGGCAGACCGACGCCAACCAGCTGACGCTGGCGCTGACCACGCGCCTGCTGCGGCAGAAGGACGGCTTCGAACGGCTGTCGGCCAGCATCGGCCAGATCCGCTACTTCGACGACAGCCGTGTCGTGCTGCCGGGCGAAGTGCCGCTGGAGCAGGGCAAGTCGGCGTGGGTGGTGGATGCCAACTACGCGCCGACCGACCGCTGGACCATCGGTGCGTCCTACCAGTGGGACCCCAAGTTCCGCCGCGAAGACCTGGCCAGCGTGCGTGCGCGCTACCTGCTGCCGGACGACGGCGTGGTCAACATCACCTACCGCCGTCGTCGGGACCTGCTGGAACAGGCCGACTTCTCGTTCCTGTATCCGGTGACACCGGCATGGAGCGTGGTCGGTCGCTACTACCACTCGTTCTACCGCGATGCGGCCACCAACCAGGAGCCCGGCCTGCTGGAAGGCGTCGCCGGCGTCCAATGGGACAGCTGCTGCCTGGCGGTCCGCGCGCTGGTGCGCCGCTATGTCCGCAATCGCGAGGGTGAAATGAACACGGGCTTCCAGCTCGAGTTCGTGCTGAAGGGCCTGGGCTCCGCCGGCCAGGACACGGACCGCACCCTCCGCCGTGCTATTCTCGGTTACTACCGAGACGACCTCTATCTCGTCCCACCGAGCAATATCGCGCCGCGTCCGGACGACACCTCTTACGCTCCGGATCCGATGCCATGACCAAGCCGTTTTCCCGCCTCCTGATCGCCGGCCTGCTGACCCTGTCGACGGCCGTCGCGCCCGTCGTGGCGCAGACGCTGCAGCCGCTGGACCGCATCGCGGCCGTCGTCAACGAAGACGTCGTGCTGCAGAGCGAGCTGGACCGCGCCGTGCAGAACGTGCTCTCCCAGTACGCCAACCAGCCCGGCCAGTTGCCGCCGCGCGCCGTGCTCGAGCGCCAAGTGCTCGAGCGTCTGGTGCTGGTCAAGCTGCAGGTCGCGCGTGCCGCGGAGACCGGCGTTCGCGTCAACGACGCCGACCTCAACAATGCGGTCAACGCGGTGGCCCAGCAGAACGGCACGACGCCGGACGGCCTGCGCCAACGGCTGGAAGCCGACGGCATGTCGTTCCCGGAGTTCCGCAATTCGCTGCGCGACGAAATCACCATCCAGCGCCTCAAGCAGGGCTTTGCGCAGACCCGAGTGAACGTCAGCGAGGGTGAAGTGGACGCGGCCCTGGCGGCGCAGGCGGCCGGCGGCATGCAGTACCGCCTCGCACACATCCTGGTCGCCCTGCCCGATGGTGCCAATGCCGAGCAGATCAGCACCGGCCAGAGCAAGATCGATGGCGTCAAGGCACTCGTCGACAAGGGCGAACTGGATTTCTCCGCGGCGGCCGTGCGGTATTCCGACAGCCCCAACGCGCTGGAAGGCGGCGACCTGGGCTGGCGCAGCGTCGACGAGATCCCGACGGCGTTCGTCGAGATGCTGAAGGGCATGAGTCCCGGCCAGGTGGTCGGTCCGCTCCGTGGCCCCAGCGGCTTCCAGTTGCTCAAGCTGGTGGAAGCGCGCGATGCGGCGCAGGCCGAAAAGCGTTCCGTCGAGGAATACAGCGCGCGCCATATCCTGGTCCGCATCACCCCGACCCAGGACGCGGCAGCCGCCAAGGCCAAGATCGATACCCTGCGCGCCCGCATCGCCGGCGGCGCCGACTTCGTCGCCGTGGCGAAGGAATCCACCGAAGACGCGAACAGCCGCGACGATGGCGGCGACCTGGGCTGGTTCCCGGCCGACGCATTCGGCCCGGCGTTCGGCAAGGAAGTCACCGGCCTGCAGGATGGCCAGGTCAGCGCGCCGTTCCGCACCGACGCCGGCTGGCATATCGTCCAGCGCGTGGGTAGCCGCCAGACCGACGTGACGGACCAGAACCGCCGCGCCCAGATCCGCGACACCATCGGTCGCCGCAAGGCCGAAGACGAGTACAACCGCTACCTGCAGGAACTGCGCGGCGAAGCCTACGTGAACTTCCGTAGCGGCGACCGCGCCGAGACCACGCCGGGCGGCTGACATGACGCCCCGGCTTGCGCTGGTCCCGGGCGAGCCTGGCGGCATTGGACCGGAACTCTGCGTGCGGTTGGCGCAGCAACTCCGCCAGGACTGCTCCCTGCTCGCCTTTGGCGACGCCGCCACGCTTGGCGCCGCCGCCGATGCCCTCGGCCTTCCGCTCCGCTTGCTCGTTGAACACGAGGTCGCCTCGCAGCCAGGCGACCTGCCTCTTCGGCCCGTACCCAACGCGGCGCCCAGCACCTTCGGCAGCACGGACGCGCGCAACGCACGCGCGGTCATCGATGCGCTGACGATGGCGGCGGATGCCTGCCTGCGCGGCGAGCTCGATGGCCTGGTCACCGGCCCCGTGCACAAGGCAGCCATCAACGCCGGCGGCATCGCCTACAGCGGCACGACCGAGCTGTTGGCCGAACACGCACGCCGCCCCGTGGTGATGATGCTCGCCAACGACATCGTGCGCGTCGCGCTCGCGACCACGCACCTGCCCCTGCGCGACGTGCCGGATGCCATCACGTCCGCTGCGCTGGCGCAGGTCGTGCGCATCACGCATGCCGCGCTGCGTACCGACTTCGGCATTCCCGACCCCGTCATCGCCGTGCTGGGCCTCAACCCGCATGCAGGCGAAGCCGGGCACCTGGGGCGGGAAGAGATCGAGGTGATCGAACCGCTGCTTCACGCCTTGCGTGCCGAGGGACTCCGCCTGGAAGGTCCCCTGCCCGCCGACACGGCGTTCCTGCCGCAGAAGCTGCGCGGTTTCGACGCCGTCATCGCGATGTACCACGACCAGGGCCTGCCGGTGCTCAAGTACAGCGGCTTCGAGCAGGCCGTGAACCTGACCCTCGGACTGCCCTATCCGCGCGTGGCGGTCGACCACGGCACCGCGCTCGACCTGGCGGGCAAGGGCATCGCGGACCCGTCCAGCCTGTTCGCCGCCGTCGCCACCTGCGCACGGATGGCGGCCGCCCGCGCGCGCTGACGGCACGCCGGCGGGCGGGCGATGCGCCCTTCCCGCATAATTCCCGCATGTCGCATTTCAAGGCTCCGCCCAAGAAGTCCCTCGGCCAGCACTTCCTGACCGATCGCAGCTACATCGACAAGATCGTGATGGCGGTGAATCCGCAGCCGCACGACCGTCTGGTGGAGATCGGTCCGGGCCAGGGGGCGATCACCTTCCCGCTGCTGCGGAAACATGGGGAACTCACCGCGATCGAATTCGATCGCGACCTGATCACGCCGCTGATGGAAGCCTCCGAAGGCGTCGGCCGGCTGACCATCATCCACAAGAACGTGCTGGACGTGGATTTCGGCAAGCTCGCCGGCGAGGAGAAGCTGCGCCTGGTGGGCAACCTGCCGTACAACCTGTCCTCGCCCATCCTGTTCCATGCCATCGAACACGCGGCGTCGATCCACGACATGGTCTTCATGCTGCAGAAGGAAGTCGTCGACCGCATGGCCGCCGAACCGGGCAGCAAGGTCTATGGCCGGCTTAGCGTGATGCTGCAGGCCTACTGCCGCGTGGATTCGCTGTTCGTGGTGCCACCGGGCGCGTTCCGTCCTCCCCCGAAGGTGGATTCGGCGGTCGCGCGACTGGTGCCGCGCGATGCGGCCGCCGTCGGCATCACGGACCACCGTCGTTTCGGCGACGTCGTGCGCGCCGCGTTCGGCCAGCGCCGCAAGACGCTGCGCAATGCGCTGGGCGGCACCTGCAGCACCGAGCAGATCGAAGCCGCCGGCCTGCGCCCCGATGCGCGCGCCGAGCAGATCGAAGTGGATGGCTTCATCCGCCTGGCCAACCTGCCCGTGGAAGGCTGACCGCACGACCCGCAAGGCGTTGTTTCCGCTTTTACACGCCTTTGCATACACTTCCCGCATGGACTCCCCCGACTACGCCATCGACGTCGACGTCGCCACGCGCTTCCTGGACGACCAGTCCACGCCCGAGGACGGGCGCTATGTGTTCGCCTACACGATCCGCATCCACAACCGCGGCAACGTGCCCGCGCAGCTCCTGCGCCGCCACTGGGTCATCACCGACGCCAACGGCAAGGTGGAGGAAGTGGATGGCGAAGGCGTCGTCGGCGAACAGCCCTGGCTGAGGCCGGGGGAGGATTTCCGCTACACCTCCGGCGCCATCCTGGAAACCTCGCTGGGCACGATGCAGGGACGCTACGACATGCTCGCCGACGACGGCACCCGTTTCGACGCACCCATCGCCACCTTCACCCTGTCCGTCCCGCGGACGCTGCACTGAGCCCGCCGCGATGACGGTCTGGGCCATCGGCGACCTGCAGGGCTGCTACGACGCCACGCAACGGCTGCTGGAGAAAATCCGCTTCGACCCCGCGCAGGACCGCCTGTGGTTCTGCGGCGACCTGGTCAACCGCGGCGGCCAGTCGCTGGAGACGTTGCGGCTGGTGCATTCGCTGCGCGACCACAGCACCACCGTGCTGGGCAACCACGACCTGTCGCTGCTGGCCATCGGCGAGCGATCGCCGGACGAACAGCGCAAGGTCAATCCCGACCTGCAACGCGTGGTGCTGGCCGACGACGCGCGCGTGCTGCTGGACTGGCTGCGCATGCAGAAGCTGGTGCACGTCGACCGCGAGCTCGGCTGGATGATGGTGCACGCCGGCCTCGCGCCGAAATGGACCACCGCGCTGGCCGAGAAGCATGCGCGCGAAGTGGAGCAGCAGCTGCACGGCAACGCCTACCGCAAGCTGTTCCGCAACATGTACGGCGACAAGCCAAACTGGGCGCCGCACCTGTCGGGCCACGACCGCTCCCGGGCCATCATCAACGTGCTGACCCGCATGCGCTATTGCACGCCGCGCGGGCGCATGGCGATCGAAGAGAAGGAAGCGCCGGGTCGTCAGGCGCAAGGCCTCTACCCGTGGTACGAGGTGCCCGGCCGCGCCGAGCGCGACCTGAAGATCGTCTGCGGGCACTGGTCCACGCTGGGCCTGATGATCGGCCACGGCGTGCATGCCATCGACACCGGCGCGGTCTGGGGCGGCAAGCTCACCGCGTTGCAACTCGATACCGACGAACTGCGGCTGATGCAGGTGCCCGGCCGCGACGTGCCGCCGCCACCGAAGGGCGAGTTGCCGAAGGACTGACGTGCGGCGTCAGGGTCTCGTGCTGTTGTTCCTTGCCTCGGCCGTCCTTGCATCGTGCGGCGGCGACCCGCCTGCAGCACCGGCATCCAGCGATGCATTAGCCACGGCCGACGAAACACGCCCTGTTTCGCCGCCGCTGGTGGCCGCCGCACGCGCGCAGATCGGTGTGGTCCGCGTCTACGACCCCGCCTATTTCGGGTTGTCGTACCCGGGCGGCGACGTGCCGCCCGATCGCGGCGTCTGCACCGATGTGGTGATCCGTGCGTTGCGTACGCAGGGACTGGACCTGCAGCAGGCCATCCACGAGGACATGCTCACGCACTTCGACCTCTATCCAGACCGATGGGGCCTGAGCCAACCAGACCGCAGCATCGACCACCGCCGCGTCCCCAACCAGATGCGCTGGTTCGAGCGGCATGGATGGAGCCGGAACGCCGGTCGCACGGCGGATGATTTCGCGCCCGGCGACATCGTGGCGTGGACACTCACCGGCAGCGGCCTGCTGCACATCGGCATCGTGTCGGACCGCCGCAACCACGACGGGACGCCATTGATCCTGCACAACATCAATGCCGGCACGCAGGAAGACGACCTCCTGTTCCGTCACGCCATCATCGGCCATTACCGGATGCCGGCAGCCCCGTGATCCATCGTAGCGTGCGCTACGCGCACGACCGCACGGACTCGATACCGCGCACTCGTGCGCACGGCGCACGCTACGTTTGGTCAGGCACGCCGATATTCGACGAAATCGAACCCGGACGCGTGTCGGGCATCGGCCGGATGCGGTTCGCGTGCGACCTGCCGCCACTGGCCGCCGTCGAACGCCGGGAAGAACGCATGCGCGTCATCGACCACGGCGTCGACCTCGGTCAGGTGCAGCACGTCGGCCCGGTCCAGCGTCAACGCGTAGATCTCGCCGCCACCGATCACGCAAAGCTCGTCGCTCGCCTGCTCCGCTGCGATGCGGATCGCCTCATCGACCGAGGCGACGGCCCGCATGCCCTCGAACGGTACGCGACCGCTCCGCGTCAGCACCAGGTTCAGGCGTCCGGGCAACGCACGACCGAGCGACTCGGCGGTCTTGCGCCCCATCAGCACCGGCTTGCCCAGCGTCAGCGCCTTGAAGCGCTTCAGGTCGTCCGGCAACCGCCACGGCAGGTCGTTGTCGCGGCCGATGGCGCGACGACGGTCCAGCGCAGCGATCAGCGACACGCGCATCGACTAGACCGCCACCGGCGCCTTGATCGCCGGATGCGGGTCGTAGCCGTGGATCTCGATGTCCTCGAAGGTGAAGCCGAACAGGTCGATGACTTCGGGATTGAGGTGCAGCTTCGGCAGCGCGCGCGGTTCGCGCGACAGCTGCTCGCGCGCCTGCTCGTAATGGTTCGAATACAGGTGCGCATCGCCCAGCGTATGCACGAAGTCGCCCACGCCCAGGCCCGTCGCCTGCGCCACCATGTGCGTCAGCAGCGCATAGCTGGCGATGTTGAACGGCACGCCGAGGAAGATGTCGCCGCTGCGCTGGTAGAGCTGGCAGCTGAGCTTGCCGTCGACGACGTAGAACTGGAACAGCGAATGGCACGGCATCAGCGCCATCTTCGGCAGCTCGGCGACGTTCCAGGCGCTGATCACCAGGCGACGCGAATCGGGATTGCGCTTGATCTCGTCCACCAGCCACTGCATCTGGTCGATGGCCCTGCCGTCGGCGCCTTCCCAGCTGCGCCACTGCTTGCCGTACACCGGGCCCAGATCGCCATTCTCGTCGGCCCACTCGTCCCAGATGCCGACCTTGTTGTCCTTCAGGTAGGCGATGTTGGTCTCGCCCTTCAGGAACCACAGCAGTTCATGGATGATCGAGCGCAGGTGCAGCTTCTTGGTGGTGACGAGCGGGAAGCCTTCGTTGAGGTCGAAACGCATCTGCCAGCCGAACACGCTGCGCGTGCCGGTACCGGTGCGGTCCGACTTTTCGGAACCGTGCTCGAGTACGTGCTGCAGCAGATCGAGGTATTGCTTCATGCGTTGCCTCCGTCGAACGGCGTCATGCGGTCTTCTCCGTGCCGGCGTCCGATGTGGGCACTTCCGGCTGCAGGGTCGGCGCGCGACGCGACAGCCACAGCAGGTACAGGCCAAGCAGCACCAGCGGCACGCTGAGGATCTGGCCCTTGGTCAGCCAGTCCCACGCCACGTAGTGGCCCTCGTCCGGCACACGCACGAATTCCACCAGGAAACGGAACACGCCGTACATCAGCGCGAACAGGCCGGAGACCAGATAGCGCGGCCGCGGCTTGCGCGACACCAGCCACAGCACGACGAACATCACCAGCCCTTCGAGGAACGCCTGGTAGAGCTGCGAGGGATGGCGCGCGAACTGGTCGAGTGCGCCGGCGGCGTACTGCGCCTGCAGTTGCGCGGCATCCAGCGAGCGCAGCGCGGGATCGGTGGGGAAAATCACGCCCCATCCCGCCTCCGTCGGCTTGCCCCAGAGTTCCGCACCGATGAAGTTGCCGAGACGGCCGAATCCCAGCCCGGGAGCCACCAGCGGTGCGACGAAATCCATCGTGTCGAAGAAGCGCAGGCGATGCTTGCGCGACCACCACAACGCCGCGGCCATGACGCCCAGCAGGCCGCCGTGGAAACTCATGCCGCCTTCCCACACCTTGAAGATCGACAGCGGATGGTCGATGAAGGTGTCGAAGCCGTAGAACAGCACGTAGCCGAAACGCCCGCCCAGCACGACGCCAAGCATGCCGTAGAACATCAGGTCGGAGAACGCGTCCGCGTTCACTCCCGGCAGCCGTCCCTGCTGGGCGCGCATGCGCCCCAGCCACCAGGCCACGACGAAGGCCAGCAGGTACATCAGGCCGTACCAGTGCAGCTTGACCGGACCCAGCGAGAAGATGATCGGATCGATCTGGTGGAGGTAGATCATGCGCCTCGGCGTGGCCGGTGGGGATGGGCTATTTTGCCCCAGCCGGTACGCGCGTGGATGACCGGGACGGTAGCTGGCCGCTCAGTCGAGCAGCTGCGGGCGATTCGGCAGCTCGTCTTCGTCCGGACAGGCATCGGATTGCGGCCAGTGCGTCGCCAGCAGGTCCGACACCGCTCGGATGCCGTCGACGACGGCCTGTTCGGGATGCCCGGCGCGCATTTCCTGCTCGATCAGCCGGCAGACCCGGCTCCACTCGGCCTCCGCCACCCGGCCCTTCAGGCCGCGATCGGCCACGATCTCGATGCGCTGGTCGGCGAGCAGCAGGTAGATCAGCACGCCATTGTTGGCCTCGGTATCCCAGGTACGCAGCCGCACGAAGGCGTCATGCGCGCGCTCGCGCGCCTGCATGCCAGCCAGCAACGCGCCCACCGGCAGGTCGGACTCCACCGCGAACATCACCTCGCCGCGATGCCGGCGTTCGCCTTCCGCGATCGCCTCGGTGATGCGATGCAGGCTGTCCTCGGGGAACAACCGGCGCGACGAAGGTGCGAACAGATGGCGCAGCAGGCGCATCACCAGCTCCCCGAGGCGCCACCGCCCCCGGACATGCCGCCTCCACCGCCCCAGCCGCCTCCGAAGCCGCCTCCACCGCCTCCGAACCCGCCACCACCCCAGCCGCCGCCGCCGCCGCCCCAACCACCCCAGTCGCGGTGGCGCGCGTAACCACCGCGCGTGGAGACCGACGCGAGTCCGTAGAGCAACCCGAACACGCCGGCGATGCCTGCCGGGATCAGCGACGCGAGCAGTAGCGCGACCCCTGCTGCCGCACCGCCGGTGAACAGACCGCGCAGCCCGGCTGGCGCGCGTCCGAACACGCCACGCACGACCGTCGCCACGATGAAGGCCGCGAACAGCGCGAAGAGCCAGTCGCCGCCGCGACCGCCACCGGACTCGCGATGCGTGCTCACCGGTTCGGGCAGGGCTTCGCCGTCGATGAGCCTGACCAGCGTCGCCGTGGCATCGGCGATGCCGCCGCCGAAATCGCCGGCGCGGAACTTCGGCGCCAGATATTCCTGGATGACGCGGTTGGCGATGGCGTCCGGAACCGCGCCTTCCAGTCCATAACCAGGCTGGATGCGCACGCGCCGGTCGTCCTTGGCGACCAGCAGCAGGACGCCATCATCCACGCCCTTTCGCCCCAGCTTCCATTGGTCGAACACGCGCTGCGCGTACTGCTCGATGGTTTCCGGCTGCGTGCTGCCGACGATCAGCACCTGCAACTGGCTGCCCTTGCGCTGCTGCAGGGCCAGCGCCTGGGCTTCCAGCGACTGCCGCTGCGCGGCATCGAGCGTGCCGGTGGTATCCACCACCGGCGAGTCGAGCGCAGGAATCGCCGCCAGCGACTGCGCCCAGGCGGGCGCGGCGATCAGCAGCAGGCAGAGCGCCAGCGCGCGCAGCATGGGGGCGACGCGACGCCGCTCAGTTGCCGGGCGACGGCGGAGGTGGCGGCGTCGGGGCCTGCGGTGCCGCCGGGGCCGGCGTGCCGAAGTCGACCGCCGGTGCTTCCGAGATCGCGGCTTCGTTTTCGACGGTGAAGTTGGGCTTCTCCTTCGCGCCGGTGACCTTGGCGGTGATCACCTGCGGGAACTGGCGGATATAGGTGTTGTAGTCCTGCACGGTCTGGATGTACCGGCCGCGCGCCACGGTGATGCGGTTCTCGGTGCCTTCCAGCTGCGCCTGCAGGTCGCGGAAGGACTGGTCGGACTTCAGGTTCGGGTAGTTCTCGGTGACCACCAGCAGGCGCGACAGCGCACCGGAGAGTTCGCCCTGCGCCTGCTGGAACTGCTGCAGCGAGGCGGCATCGTCGGCGTTGACCTGGATCTGCCCGACGCGTGCGCGCGCATTGGTCACGTCGGTCAGCACCTGGCGTTCCTGCTGGGCGTAGCCCTGCACGGTCTTCACCAGGTTCGGGATCAGGTCGGCACGGCGCTTGTACTGGTTCAGCACTTCGGACCAGCCCGCCTTCACCGCTTCGTCCTTCTGCTGGATCGCGTTGTAGCCGCAACCCGACAGCAATGCGACGAGCACGACGAGCAACCACAGACGCGACACCTGGCGCATGGCACGGCACTCCGTTGAAGGACGCGCCGATTGCAGCACCTCACCCCCGGCCGCGCAAGCGGCGCGCGAGGCAGTGCCTGCATTTTCGCGTGGTTGTTATCGGGCCGTGAAAGACGAAAGGCTCCCGACGGGAGCCTTTCGCGATCGGACATGGGGATGCGCCTACTCGCGCAGCATGCGCTGGCTGGCGCGCTTCTTCGCCCACAGGTTGAGGCATTCGACCACGGCCGAGAAGCCCATCGCACCGTACAGGTAACCCTTCGGGATATGCATCTCGAAGCCGTCCAGCAGCAGGTACGCACCGACGGCGACGATGAAGGCCAGCGCCAGCATCTTGATGGTCGGATTGTTGTCGATGAACTGGCCCAGCGGCTTGGCCGCCAGCAGCATCACCGCGACCGCCAGCAGGATGGCCGCGACCATCACCGGCGTGTGGTTGGCCATGCCGACCGCCGCGATCACCGAGTCCAGCGAGAACACGATGTCGATCACCGCGATCTGCGCGATCACGCCGGCGAACGACACGGCCGGACGCGTGTGCACGTCTTCCGAATCGGGTTCGCCCTTCACCAGTTCCAGGATTTCCTTGGTGCCCTTCACCAGCAGGAACAGGCCACCGATGATCAGCACCAGGTCGCGCACCGAGATGCCCTGGCCGAACAGGGTGAACAGGTCAGCGGTCAGGCCGGCCAGCCAGGCCAGCGTCAGCAGCAGCATGATGCGGGTGATGCACGCCACCGCGATGCCGAACTTGCGCGCGACTTCGCGCTGGTGCGGCGGCAGCTTGCTGACCGCGATGGAGATGAAGACCAGGTTGTCGATGCCCAGCACGATCTCGATCGCGCTCAACGTGACCAGCGTGATCCACACCTGCGGATCGGTAAGCAGTTCCATCATCGGGGAGTACCTTGGTTCAGATCGGAAAGTCAGAGATAGCGGGGCACGAGGACCAGGCCCCAGCACAGCAGCACGTTCATCATCAGCACGAAGACAGCGGCGGAACCCATGTCCTTCGCACGGCCGGCAAGTTCGTGGTGCTCGGGACCGTAGCGCTCGATGACCGCTTCCACCGCGGAGTTCAGCAGTTCGGCGGCCAGCACCAGCAGGCAGCTGCCGATCAGCAGCGCGCGCTCCAGCCCGCTGCCACCCAACCACAGCGCCAGGGGCGCCATCACGACCAGCAGGTAGACCTCCAGGCGGAACGAGGATTCGTGCACCCACGCCGCGCGCAGGCCCTGGAAGGACCACACCGCGGCTTTGAGGATGCGGCCGGGGCCGCGGGGAAGATGTCCGGTTTCGTCAGCCATGGGCAGGTCGATGCGAAGGAGGCCCCGCATCGTCTCCGGCTGGTCAGGCGGAGCCTGGGCCAGCAGGAGGTCGGATCGGGTGGAACCGGCGCGGGCAGCGCGCCAAGGGGGCGATTTTGCCACAAGGCGCCGCCGGGCCGGTTTGCATCACCCGCGTGCGGCTGGTCCACTGGGTCCCGACCGCCCCCGAGGAGCCCTGCCCCGTGACTGTCCCGAACCACCTTCGCCTGCCCCTGTCCGCCCTTGCCCTGGTCGTCCTGCTGGGCGCCTGTGCGGGCGGCCCGCCTGCGTCCTCCGACGCACCCGCTGCCGCAGCCCCGGCAGCGAAAGCCGCGCCCCGCGTTCCGGAGCAGGTCTCCAACGCGGAGTGGGAGACCGACATGCAGCGCTTCGCGGCCGAGGACGCGCAGTCGCCGCCGCCGCGCGGCGGCGTGGTGTTCACCGGCAGTTCGTCGATCCGCCTGTGGGAGACGCTGGCGCAGGACTTCCCCGGCGTGCCGGTGATCAACCGCGGCTTCGGCGGTTCCGAACTGCGCGACAGCACCTGGTACGCGGACCGCACCCTCGTGCCGTATGCGCCGCGGCAGATCCTGATCTACGCCGGCGACAACGATCTGAATTCGGGCCGCACGCCACAGCAACTGCGCGCGGACTTCATCGCCTTCGTCCAGCGCGTGCGTCGCGACCTGCCGAAGGCGAAGATCGCCTACATCAGCACCAAGCCCAGTCCGTCGCGTGCGCAGCTGCTGCCCGCCCAGCGCGAGGCGAACGCGCTGGTACAGGCAGAAGCCAGGCGCCTGGGCGTGGACTACATCGACATCTTCACGCCCATGCTGGATGCCGCCGGCCAGCCGAACGAGGCGCTCTTCATCGACGACCGCCTGCACATGAACGCCGCCGGCTATGCCATCTGGAAGCGGGCGATCGCGCCGTACGTGAAGTGATCCCGCGACCCCGCGCCGGTGTGCCTCAGCGCCGGCGCGGCGCCCCTTCGTTCTGGTGCAGGCTCAGCACGTTGCCGTCCGGATCAAGGAAATCCAGCGACAGCCCGCCGTCGGGCGATTCGCTGACCGGCACCACGATCTCCACGCCTTTCGCGGCCAGCGCTTCCGCGTGGTCGTCGATGCCGCCGTCGAGGCTGAAGACGACCACCGGCGATTCGCCGGCGCGTGCCGGCCGTGGAATGAAGACCAGCGCGAGTTCGCCGACCTCACCCATGGCGAACGGGCCGTCGTGCCCGTCCATCGCGGCGACGGGAAGCCCCAGGGTGTCGCGGTAGAACGCCACCGACCGGGCCAGGTCGGAGACGAAGAACACGATGGCGCCTACCTTGCAGTGCGTGAGCATGGGATGTCCTCCTGTGTGATTCCCTTCTGTCCGTTGCCGCGCGAAGGCGATGTGTGAGCACCGGCATCGATCAGGATCAGGTGCCCGTCCGGATCGTGCGTCCCCAGCCCCTCGCCCGCCTGCATGGCGGCCTTCAGCGCGCGCCGGGCCAGGCCGAAGGCGAGATCGGCACTGCGTGCGGGGTCGCGCAGGTGCGCCAGTGCGATGCTTTCCGCGCGCGCCGTCGGGGACTGCGCGGCGAGTGCCTGGCGGATGCGGGTCAGCCGCTGACGGAACGCGGTCGGTTCGATGCGCAGGATCCAGCGGATCTCGTCCGCCGACAGGCCATGCAGCGCGAGTACCGCCAGCCGACGCGCCGATGGCGGCAGCGTCGCCAGCCAGGGGAGATGCGTCGCGGGCGGTCCGGTTTCCTGCGGCGATGCGGTCGCGGCGGCATCGCCTGCGTGGAGTTCGGCCTGCGCTTCGCGCCGGCGCCGCCGTACCGCGGCGCGTGCGGCCATCGCCGCCTGGCGGCGCAGAACGCCGGACAGCCAAGGCAGGTCATGGCGGCCGGCGAGCAGCCCCGCGAGCAGCGTCTCCTGCACCAGATCATCCGCTTCGTCCGCGCGCCGGCACAGCCGCAGGGCCTGCGCACGGAGCGTGCGGTGGACGGCCAGCGTCAGCGCGTCTCCGCCGCTCCCCGACGATGCCGTCATTCAGGCGTCCTGGTAGATGGCGGTACCGCGCGTGCCGTCGGGCCGCACCCAGCCCCGGTACATGCCGCGCGTATTGAGCACCAGCGCCAGGTTGCCATCGCGGTCCACGGCGATCGCACCGCCGTCGCCACCGTGCTGCGGCACCTCGCCGAGGATGACGTCTTCCACCGCATCGCGCAGGCGATCGCCGCGATACGCAACGCGCGCGGCGATATCGTGGGCTGCCGCATTGCGGATGTAGAACTCGCCCCAACCGCTGCACGACACCGCGCAGCGCGCGTCGGCCCAGGTCCCCGCGCCGATCACCGGCGAATCGCCGACACGCCCCCAGCGCTTGTTGGTCATGCCGCCGGTGGACGTCGCGGCCGCCAGGTGCCCGCGACTGTCCAGCGCCACCGCGCCGACCGTGCCGAAATACTTGCCGCGCAGGTCGTCGCCGCCTTGCCAGGCCTGCTGCTCGCGTTGCTGCGCATCGCGCAGCTGCGCGCGTCGCGCCTCGGTGGAGAACCAGCCGTTCGGCACGCGCTCGATGCCCGGCTGCGTATCGGCGAACTGCTCCGCGCCGTCGCCGATCAGGAACACGTGCGGGGAATCCTCCAGCACGCGCCGCGCCAGGCGCACCGGATGCCGCACCGTCATGACACCCGCGACCGAGCCGGCGCGTCGGTGGCGTCCCTCCATGATCGATGCATCGAGTTCGTGCCGGCCTTCGGCGGTGAACACCGATCCACGCCCGGCATTGAAGTGCGGTGAATCCTCCAGCACCGTCACGGTGGCTTCCACCGCATCCAGTGCGGTGCCGCCGGTGGCGAGGATGGCATGGCCGACATCGAGGGCACGCGCGAGTTCGGCGTGGATCGTGTTTTCCAGGTCGGCCCCCAGGCTGCCCGGCTCGATCACGCCGGCACCTCCATGGATGGCCAGTGCGAGCGGCCGGCGGGACGAATGCAGGCTCATGGCGCGGGACCGGTGGGCGCGACGGGCGTTCAGCATACTCCCGCCGCCGACCCGCACCAGCCCCGCCGCTGGCTTATTGCGAGCGCAACGCTTCGATGGGATCCAGCTGCGACGCCTTGCGGGCGGGGTAGTAACCGAAGAACAGGCCGGTGGCGATCGAGAAGCCGGCCGCCAGGCCGATGACCTGCCCGTTCAAGGCCACCGGCAGCTCGCTGAACCGGCCGACCAGCAGCGCGCCGGCCACGCCGATGACGATGCCCAGCACGCCGCCACCCAGCGACAGCAGCATGGCTTCGGCAAGGAACTGCCGTCGCACGTCGCCCGGCCCCGCGCCCACCGCCATGCGCAGGCCGATCTCGCGGATGCGCTCGGTCACCGACACCAGCATGATGTTCATGATGCCGATGCCGCCGACGATCAGCGAAATGGTCGCCACCGCACCCAGCAACAGCGACATCAGCTTGGTCGTGGCGGTGCGGGTGGCGACGATCTCCGAAATGTTGCGGACGTTGAAATCGTCCTCCTCACCCGGATTGATCCTGTGCCGCTGCCGCAGCAGCGCTTCGACTTCGCCTTGCACGTAGCTGAGGTCCTTCGCATCGGCCACGGTCAGCGCCACCTGCATCACCGCACCCGGCGGCAGGCCCATCGAACCGAGCAGGCGGCGGCGCGCGGTTTCCAGCGGCACCATCATCACGTCGTCCTGGTCCTGGCCGAAGCCGCCCTGCCCCTTCGGCGCCAGCGTCCCCACCACCGTGAACGGCACGCGGCCCAGGCGCACCGTCTGGCCAACGCCGCTGTCCTCGCCGAACAGCGTGCGCCGCACGGTGTCTCCCAGGATCACCACCTTGGCGGCACTGGAGTAGTCCTGCGCATCGAAGCCTTCGCCATTGGCGATGACCCAGCTGTTGATGTCGAAGAAATCGGCCTGCACGCCCTGCCAACTGGTGGCGGCGTTGTTCTCGGCGAACACGATCTGGGTGTTGCCGCGCAGCGCACCGGCCACGTACTGCACTTCCGGGATCTCGTTGCGGATCGCGTCGACATCGCCTTCCTTGAGCGTATAGAAGCTGCTGGAACTCATCCGCACGCCACCGCCGCCGGGACCGCGGCCCGCTCCCGGATTGACGTCCAGGCGCTGCGAGCCGAGGCCGGACACCAGCTTGTCGATCTCGGCCTGCGTGCCCTGCCCCACCGACACCATGACGATGACGGCGGCGATGCCGATGATCACGCCCAGCGAGGTCAGCGCGCTGCGCATCCAGTTGCCGCGCAGCGCGTGCAGCGCAGTGCGCAGGATGTCGGAGAATTTCATGGTTGGAAGCCGTGATGGGTGATGGGTGATGGATGATTCGCAAGAGCAAAGCGACCGTAGCCACGCTGCACCGATACATCGAAAGCTCGTTGGGGAATCGGTCTCATGGCGCATCCCTTCCAGTCACGAATCACGGATCACCGCTTCCTCGTGCAGTTCGCCATCGCGCATCACCAGGACGCGGTCGGCGTGCGCGGCGACTTCGGCGTCGTGGGTGATCAGGATGACGGTGTGGCCGTCGTCGCGCAGGCGCTTGAACAGCGCCAGGATCTCTTCGCCGGTCTTGCTGTCGAGTGCGCCCGTCGGTTCGTCCGCCAGCAGGATCGGCGGCTGGTTGATCAGCGCACGTGCGATGGCCACGCGCTGCTGCTGGCCGCCGGACAGTTCGTTGGGGCGATGGCCGGCACGCTCCGCCAGCCCGACCGCGGCCAGCGCCTGGCGCGCGCGTTCCGCGCGCTCGCCGGGCGGCACCTGCGCATAGCCCAGCGGCATCGCCACGTTCTCCAGCGCGGTCATGCGCGGCAGCAGGTGGAAGCCCTGGAACACGAAGCCGATCTTCTCCCGGCGCAGGATGGCCAGTTGCTCGGCATCCAGCGTGGCGACGTCGATGCCGTCGCACAGGTAACGACCATCGGTGGGCGTGTCCAGGCAGCCGATCAGGTTCATCAGCGTGGATTTGCCCGACCCGGACGGCCCCATGATCGCGACGAAATCGCCGCGGTCCACGCGCATGTCGACGCCGCGCAGCGCGACCACTTCCGCCTCGGTGCCGGCGGAGTAGATCTTGCCCAGCGCATGCGTCTGGATGACCGGCACGCGGTCGCCGGCAGTCGCGGACGGCATGTTCATTCCTTCGCGCGCTCGCCCACGATCATCACGTCGCCTTCCTTCACGGCGCCGGATACCTCGGTGCTGGTGCCATCGCTGGCACCCACGCGCACCTGCACCTGCTCGGGCGTGCCGTTGACCAGTTTGTACAGCGGCGCGCGCTTGGCACCGAGCAGCGTCCGCAACTCGCCATCCCAGCGCTGCTTCTGCGCATCGTCCAGCGTGGCGCGGAAAGGCGCGAAGTCCTGCTGCATGCGCTCGGCCATGCGCTGGCGCATCTGCGACTGCATCGCGCCGCCGCTGTTGCCGCCGCCCTGGCGTGGACCGCCTCCCGGTCCGCCGAACAGGCTGGCGCCACCGCCCTGCTGGGCCTGCGCCATGCGCGCTGCCTGCCGCTCGCGCAGTGCCGACAATGCGGCGTCGAATGCCGCCTGCTGCTCCGGCTTCAGCTGCAGCGCGCCGGCCACGCGGACCAGGTCATCGCTGACGCCGCTGCCGCGCTGGCCGCCCGCCTGCGGCGAGGCCTGTCTTGCGGCCGTGCCACCGGCCTGTTCGCCGGTCGGCTTGTAACGCAGCGCCGCGTTGGAGATCTTGAGGATGTCCTCGCGCTTGCTGACCTCGATCTCGGCATTGACGGTCAGGCCCGGCAGCAGCGTGCCGTCGCTGTTGTCCACGCTGACCACCACCGGGTAGGTCACCACGTTGCTGGTGGTGGTGGCCGACAGGCGGACCTGCTGCACCTCGCCACGGAACTGGCGGTCGGCGAACGCGTCGACGGTGAACGAGACCGCCTGCCCGACCTTGACCTGGCCGATGTCGGCCTCGTCGACGGCCAGTTCGATCTTCATCTTCGACAGGTCTTCGGCGATGGTGAACAGCTCGGGCGCCTGCAGGCTGGCGGCCACCGTCTGGCCCGGCTCGATGCTGCGGGTCAGCACCACGCCGTCCACCGGCGAGCGGATGACGGTGCGGTCCAGGTTGACGCGGGTGGTCTGGGTGGATGCGGTCTGCTGGCGGATCGACGCCTGCGCGGCGTTGACCTGCGCGCGCGCCTGGTCGCGCGATGCGCGCGCCAGGTCGACATCGCTCTGCGCCACCAGCTTCTGCATGCCCAGCCCGGCCTTGCGGGTGTAGTCGAGTTCGGCATTGGCCAGCGTCGCCTGCGCTTGCTTCAGGCTGGCCTGCGCGTTGGCGATCTGCGCGTTGCCTTGTTCGATCTGCGCCTCGTAGGTGCTGGGATCGATGCGCGCCAGCACTTCGCCCTTCTTGACCTCGCTGTTGTAATCGACGAGGACATCGGTGACCTGGCCGGAAATCTGGCTGCCCACGGTGACCGTGGAAATGGCGCTGAGCGTGCCGGTGGCGGAGATCGCCACGCGGATGTCGCCGCGCTCGACCGTGGCCGTCCGGTAGGCGCTTTCCGCCGCGCCGCCGCGATGCGCGTTCCAGTACCAGCCTCCGCCCGCGAGGAGGGCGGCCACGGCGACGCCGAGCAGGATCTTCGGGAGCGGGGATTTCTTGCGGGGGGCGATGCGTGCTGGCTGGCTCATGCGGCGAGTCGGCTCGATAGGGGAGAGGTCGGCAACTGGAACGCGCCGGAGGCGGCAAGGTTGACACCCTGCGGCACCGCTCGGTTCCCGTACAGATTACGGATGGATTACGGGACGAAGCGGATCGTCGCGGTGGTGCCGCGCCCGAGTTCGCTGTCGAGCTCGATCTTCCAGCCGAAGCGGTCGCACAGCCGGCTGACGATCGACAGGCCCAGGCCACTGCCATGCGGGCGCGTGGGATCGGCGCGATAGAAGGGTTCGAACACGCGGGCCATCGACTCGGCCGACATGCCGATGCCGCTATCCCGCACGATCACCCGGTCCGGTTCGAGCACCACGTCGATGCGGCCACGGTCGGTATAGGCGCAGGCGTTGCGCAGCAGGTTGCTGACGACCACCTGGAACACCCGCGGCGGCGCATGCAGGCGGGGACGCGCATGCAGGGTGACTTCGAGGTCCACCGGCTTGTTGAGCAGCAGCGTGCGCGCGTTCTCGGCCTCGTCCATGACGATGTCGGCGACGTCGAAATCCTCGCTCTGCGGTTCGACCTCGGCCTCGCGGGCCAGGATCAGGAAGGCGTCGATCACCGCCTCCATGTCGCGCCCGGCCCGCTGGATGCGCTGCAACGCGCGTGCCACGCGCGGCGGCGAATCCTCCGCCATGCCCATGTCGGTGGCCACGCGGATCACCGTCAACGGTGTCCGCAGTTCGTGGCTGGCGTCGCGGGTGAAATCGCGCTCGCGGGCGACGTGCGCCGTCACGCGCTGCGCCAGCCCGTGCAACGCGGAGGCCAACTGGCGAGCCTCGCCCTGCACGTCGTTCGGCAGGCGGTCGGGCGCCAGGCCGCTGACGTCGGGACGGCGCGGATCCCACTCCGCCACTTGCCGCGCGAGCCAGCTGACCGGCGACACCAGCCGCTTCGATGCGCGGTATGTCAGCCACGAGACCAGGTAGATCGCGACCAGCGTCATGATGATCGGCACGGTGCCGAAATAGAACGCAAGCCGTTCCGCCTGCGACCGCAGGAACACGAGGTAGAGCCGACCCTGCGCCTGTTCGTCGACGAGGACCAGCAGGTCGTCGTCCTTCAGTTCATGGAAGCCCGGCGTGAGGTCGCGCAGGTTCTCCGGCAGCACCAGGTTGGAGTGCCCCTTGACCACCAGATAGCCGCGCAGGTTGTACGTGTTGGGCGGCGGTTGCGCGGTGCTGGCGCTGTACAGCTCCCAGAAGTGCGCCGCCTCTTCCTGCAGCGCCGTGTTCATCAGGCTGTGCTTGATGACGGCGGAAATCAGGTAAACGCCCAGCACGATGGCCAGGCTGACCATGACGGCCTGCAGGATGAAGGCGATCCGGAGCTTGCGGGGCAGGCCGTGGTGGCGCATCGGCATATCGTCGGGCGAGGACACCATGATGCCGCGCGCCGACGTTCGGGTCAGCCGATGTCGGCGATGCGATAGCCCGCGCTCTGCACGGTGTGCAGCAGCGGCTTGTCGAACGGTTTGTCGATCACCTTGCGCAGGTTGTACAGGTGGCTGCGCAGCGTGTCGGAATCGGGCAGGCCGTTGCCCCAGATTTCGCGCTCGATCTCCTGCCGGGTCACCACGCGCGGCGATTCGCGCATCAGGATGGTCAGCAGGCGCAGGCCGATCGGCGACAGCATCAGCTCGGTCCCGCCGCGGGTGGCGCGCATGCTGACCGGATCCAGCACCAGGTCGGCGACCTTCAGTACCTCGGCACCGACCTGCCGGCGTTCGCGGCGGATCAGCGCACGCAGGCGGGCTTCCAGCTCCTGGATGGCGAAAGGCTTGGTCAGGTAGTCATCGGCACCGGAACTCAGGCCCGTCAGTTTGTCGTCCAGCGTGTCGCGCGCGGTCAGCATCAGCACGGGCGTGGACTTGCGCGCTTCGGTGCGCAGGCGTTTGCAGACTTCCATGCCGTCCAGGCGGGGCAGCATCAGGTCCAGCACCAGCACGTCGTAGCTGTTCTCCACTGCCAGCCGGTAGCCATCCAGGCCATCGGTGGCGTAGTCGACTTCGAACCCGCGACCTTCGAGATACTCCCCGATCATCTCGGAAATGTTGCGGTTGTCTTCCACCACCAGCACCAGACCCGCGGTTTCCTGACTGTGTCGCATGACAACTCCTTGAGAGGCTTCAGGTTTGTGAAGCTACCGGGCCACCGGTAGACACCGCGTGAAGATCCCCCCTGCATTCAGCCGCCAGTTGGGATTACGCTTCGCCCTCCTTCCCCGACGGCCCCGCCATGATCGACCGCGTCCTCCCCCTTTTCCTGCTGCTGGCGTCGAACGTCTTCATGACCTTCGCCTGGTACGGCCACCTGAAGTACAAGTCCGCGCCGCTGTTCGTGGTGATCCTGGCCAGTTGGGGCATCGCGTTCTTCGAGTACACGCTGATGGTGCCGGCCAACCGCATGGGCAGCGCGGTCTACTCGGTGGTCCAGCTGAAGACGATCCAGGAAATCCTGACCCTGCTGGTCTTCGCCGGCTTCAGCACCTGGTACCTGGGCCAGCCGCTGAAGTGGAACCACTACGCCGCCTTCGCCCTGATCGTGGGCGCGGCGTTCCTGATGTTCTACGAGCCGTAGCGTGCGCCGTGCGCACGGCGGGTTCCGGCATATCGTGGTCGTGCGCATGGCGCACGCTACGCGGACTCATTGCGCGGCCTTGGCCATGATCGCGGCAAGGCGTTCCTGACGTTCTACGTGCCGTAGCGTGCGCCATGCGCACGTAGAGACTGGCAGGATCTCGAAGTCGTGCGCGCAGCGCACGCTACCTAGAACCGGATCTTGCCGGTCAGGATGTCCTTGAACATCACCCAGTCGCCGGCGAAGGAATAGAACGGGTGCTTGAAGGTCGCCGGGCGGTTCTTCTCGAAGAAGAAGTGGCCCACCCACGCGAACCCGTAGCCGCAGAACAGGGCGGCGAGCAGCCACCAGGCGTTGCGCTCGACGATGGCCAGCACCAGCAGGGCGAGTACGCCGCAGCTGCCGATGAAATGCAGGCGGCGCGAGGTGCGGTTGCCGTGCTCGGCGAGGTAGAACGGATAGAACTCGCGGAAGCTGGCGAAGCGGCTCATGTCCCCTCCCACAGGGTCAGGCGGCGCGTGGTGCGAACATGATCACCGCCATGCCGGCCAGGCACAAGCCGGCGCCCAGCAGGTCCCAGCGCGTCGGCTTCACCGCATCCACCGCCCACAGCCAGCCGATCGCGACCGTGACGTAGACACCGCCATAGGCGGCATACACGCGCCCGGACGCGGTGGGATGCAGCGTAAGCAGCCAGGCAAACAGGGCGAGGCTGGCGGCAGCGGGCAGCAGCAGCCAGGCGCTTCCGCCCTTGCGCAACCAGAGGTACGGCAGATAGCAGCCGACGATCTCGGCCAGCGCGGTGACGAGGAACAGCAGCAGGGTCTTCATGCCGACAGCGTAGGGCGGGCCTCGGCCCGCCGCCAGCCCGACGACCACTGCGGCATCCTGGGATGGCGCGGTGTGATGTACCGAAGGCGCTGGGTTCCCGCCTTCGCGGGAATGACGCTGTCGGATGGCGGACGCGGAATCGGGACTGCCGCTGACACGCCGTTATGCCGAGCCGCGCTCGTCTCGCTTCACCCTCGCCCACAGCGCTTCCTGTTCTTCCAGGCTCAACGCGGACATCGTGGTGCCGTCTTCGGCGGCGATCGTTTCCATTGCGCGGAAGCGACGCTCGAACTTCAGGTTGGCCCGGCGCAGCGCACCGCCCACGTCTACCTTCGCATGGCGCGCCAGGTTGGCGGCGACGAACAGCAGGTCGCCGATCTCGTCTTCCAGCCGTGCATCTCGTTCGGGCGACGGCGCGGCGGCGAGTTCGACGCGCACCTCGTCGATCTCCTCGTGCAGCTTGTCGATCACCGGCGCGGTGTCCGGCCAGTCGAAGCCCACGCGCGCCGCGCGCGACTGCAACTTGATCGCGCGCTGCCATTCGGGCAGTCCGCGCGAAACGCCGGCGAGCGCGGACGTGTCCGCTTCACCGGCGGCCTTGCGCTCAGCCGCCTTGATCGCTTCCCAATTGACGGTCTGCGCTTCCGCATCGGCGAACGAGGCGTCGCCGAACACATGCGGGTGGCGCCGCACCATCTTGTCGCAGATGGCATCGACGACGTCGCCGAAGGCGAACGCACCCTGCTCCCGCGCCATCTGCGCGTGGAAAACGACCTGCAGCAGCAGGTCGCCCAGTTCGTCCTTCAACGCGGGCAGGTCGCCGCGGTCGATCGCGTCGGCGACTTCGTAGGCTTCTTCCACCGTGTACGGCGCGATGGTGGAGAAATCCTGCTCCAGGTCCCATGGGCAGCCGCCGTCGGGATCGCGCAGACGGGCCATGATGGCCAGCAGCCGCGCGATGCCACCGTCAGGCGATGCGGGCATGTCCATGGTCGTCGTCCTGCGCGCGCGCCAGCCAGGTGCGCCACGGCAGCGTCATGTCGCCCAGCGCCACGAAGTCGCCGTTGAGCAGCGTCTCGCGGCGGTTGTAGCGGAACGCGCGGCCGTCCGGCGCCAGCAGCGCGCCGCCGGCCGCTTCCAGCACGCATTGCGCCGCGGCGGTGTCCCACTCGCTGGTGGGGCCGAAGCGCGGGTAGACGTCCAGCGTGCCTTCGGCGATGCGGCAGAACTTCAGCGACGAACCGAGCGAGACTTCTTCGATCCCGCCCATGCCGTCGAGGAAGGCCTGCGTGCGCGCGTCGCGGTGCGAGCGGCTGGCGGCGACCTTCAGCGTGCCGGTGGCCGGTGCGCGCGTGCGGATCTGCGCATCCACGTCGCCGACACGGCGGTACGCATTGCGGCCCTGGCGCGCATGCCAGGTCTCGCCGCTCACCGGCGCGTGGACGACGCCGAAGATGGGTTCGTTCTGTTCGATCAGCGCGATGTTGACGGTGAACTCGCCATTGCGCTTGATGAATTCGCGCGTGCCGTCCAGCGGATCCACCAGCCAGTAGGTCGGCCACTCGCTGCGCTCGGACCACGGGATGTCGGCGGCTTCCTCCGACAACACCGGCCATTGCGGGGTCAGCCGGCGCAGGCCGTCGGTGATCACCTGGTGGGCGGCCATGTCGGCGGCTGTCAACGGGCTGTCGTCGTTCTTGCGCTGCACGTCGAAGGCGCCTTCGTACACGGCCATGATGGCCTGGCCCGCTTCGCGGGCGATGACGATGACGGCTTCGTGCAGGTCTGCGGTCATCTTGGTCATGTCCGCGCGTTCAACCATTCGCGGGCGATGAACAGTGCCGCCAGCGAACGACCTTCCGAAAAATCCTCGCGCAGCATCAGCTGGTCGAGGTCTTGCAACTTCCAGGGCACTACTTCCAACTCCTCGGGTTCATCCCCCGGCAGGCGCTCGGGGTACAGGTCTCTTGCCACCACCAGCCAGGACTGGTGGCTCATGTAGGTGGGCGCCAGGGTCAGGGCGCGCAGCACGTCGAGACGGCGCGCGCCGAAACCGGCTTCTTCCTTCAGTTCGCGGTCGGCCGCCTGTTCCGGCGTTTCGCCGGCATCGATGCGGCCCTTCACCAGGCCCAGTTCGTAGCGGTGCATGCCGGCGGCGTACTCGCGTACCAGCAGCACGGTCTCGTCGTCCTGCATCGGCACCACGACCACCGCGCCATGGCCCTGCGAGCGCAGGCGATGGTAGCGGCGGCGCTCGCCGTTGCTGAACTCCAGGTCGAGCTCTTCGACGTGGCGGTCCGGCCCATCGGCGCGCTGGGTGATTCCGTGGATGGTCGGCAGGCGGCTCATGCGACGGCGCGGGTTCCGCGCGCACCACGCAGGGCGTGGCGACGGCAAGGGGCGGCGCCCGATATCATGAGGGGATGCGACAACAGGATCATCAGACGGGAATGCTAGCAGAGGCGGACGCATGGCGTGCCCGTGACCTGTCCGTGCTGTGGCATCCCTGCACGCAGATGCGTGAACACCCGCACACCTTGCCACTGGTGCCGATCGCCCGCGGCGAGGGCGCGTGGCTGATCGGCCACGACGGAACGCGCTACCTGGATGCGGTAAGCAGCTGGTGGACGAACCTGTTCGGCCATGCCGAACCGCGCATCGGCGCCGCCATCGCCGCGCAGGCGCAATCGCTGGAACAGGTGATGCTGGCCGGCTTCACCCACGCGCCGGCGGTGGAACTGGCCGAACGGCTGCTGGCGGTGGCGCCGCGGCAGGCGGGTCGCGCGCCGCTGGCGAAGGTGTTCTACGCCGACAACGGTTCGGCCGGCGTGGAAGTGGCGCTGAAGATGGCGTTCCACTGGTTCCACAACCGTGGCGAGCACAAGCGGACGAAGTTCATCGCGCTGGAGAACGGCTACCACGGCGAGACGCTCGGCGCGCTGGCGGTCGGCGATATCCCGCTGTACCGGCGTGTGTATGCGCCGCTGCTGACCGAAGCCCTGTTCGCGCCCTCGCCCGACGCCTACCAGGCACAGCCCGGCGAGTCGCCGGCCGACTGCGCGCGGCGCGCGGCCGACACGCTGGCCATGCTGCTGGACCAGCATGCGGGCGAGGTCTGCGCGGTCATCGTCGAGCCGCGCGTGCAGTGCGCCGGCGGGATGCGCATGCACCATCCCGACTACTTGGCGCGCGTGCGCGAGCTGTGCGACGCCAGCGGCGCGTTCCTGATCGCCGACGAGATCGCGGTGGGTTTCGGCCGCACCGGCACGCTGTTCGCCAGCGAGCAGAGTGGCGTGATGCCCGACCTGCTGTGCCTCTCGAAGGGCCTGACCGGCGGCTTCCTGCCGCTGGCGGCGGTGCTCGCGACGCAGGCGATCTACGACGGTTTCCTCGACGACTCGCGCGAGCGCGCGTTCCTGCATTCGCACAGCTACACCGGCAATCCGCTGGCCTGCGCGGCGGCGCTGGCATCGCTGGACATCTTCCGCGCCGACGACGTGCTGGCGCGCAACCGCGCAACCGCACGCACGATGGCGACGCTCGCCGAACCGCTGGCCGCGCACCGTCACGTGGCCGACATGCGCCAGGCCGGGATGATGCTGGCGCTCGAACTGACGCAGGACGGCGACAAGGCAATGCCGTTCCCGGCAGCGGCGCGTATCGGCCTGAAGGCCTACCGCGCGGCGCTGGCGCGCGGCGTGGTGCTGCGTCCGCTCGGCGACGTGCTGTACTGGATGCCCCCCTACTGCGTGGACGACGAGGCGCTGCAACTGCTCGCCGACGTCACCCGCCACGCCATCGACGAGGCCACGTCATGCGCCTGACCCGCTGCCATGTCGACGCCGGCCTGCGCGTCGGTACGTCCCTGACCCTGCCCGACGCCGCCGCCAATCACCTCACCCGCGTGCTGCGGTTGCGCGAGGGCGACGACTGCGTGCTGTTCAACGGCGACGGCCACGACTACGACGCCCGCCTCACCGCCATCAGCAAGCGCGGCGTGCTGGCCGACATCGTCGGCGCGCGCGCGATCGACAACGAGTCGCCACTGCGCATCATCCTGCTGCAGGGCATCGCACGCGGCGAAAAGATGGACCTGATCCTGCAGAAGGCGACCGAACTCGGCGTCGTCGCGATCGTTCCGGTGATGGCGGAGCGTACCGAAGTGAAGCTGGACGCCGAGCGCATGGAGAAGCGCGTGGCGCACTGGCGCAGCGTGATCGCCTCGGCCTGCGAACAGAGCGGGCGCGCGAGCCTGCCGACCCTGGCCGCGCCCGCCGCGGTGGCCGATGCGGCGCGCACGATCGATGCCGACGCGACGAAGCTCACGCTCGATCCGGTCGGTGCGGTGTCGCTGGCCACGGTGCAGGTCGCCGCGAGTGCGGTGGTGGTGGCGATCGGCCCCGAAGGCGGCTGGTCGCCGCGCGACCGCGATGCATTGTCTGCCGCCGGCTTCATCGGTCTTCGGCTGGGTCCGCGCATCCTGCGCACCGAAACCGCCGGTCTCGCTGCCATCGCCGCGTTGCAATCGAGATTCGGCGATCTGTAGGGCGGGCTGACCCCATCGTCGTCCGCCTCGAATACCGCTAGATTGCTACCTTGTTGCATATCCAGCTTCTGGGAGCGAGCGCCTTACCGCATCGAACTCAGCCCGAACAGGTTCCCTTCGGTATCCATGCACATCGCTACCCAGCCGAACTGACCGATCGAGAACTTGGGACGTACCACCTTGCCTCCAGCCGCCACCGCCCTCGACTGCTCCTCCGCGCAGTCGTCCACACTGAAGTAGACCAGGGTACCGCCCGGCCCTGGTTGTGCGCGCGAAGATTTCACAAGCGCACCGCCGGCGCCGTAGGCGCCCATGTCGGCTGGAAAGCACCGCATGATCGTCTCGTCAGCGGGATCGTCAATCGACTCAAGTTGCCGCTGGAATACAGCCTCGTAAAAGGCCGCCGCGCGCTCCATGTCGTCAACGTACACATCGAACCAGCCAATTGCATTTGTCCCACCCATCGCAAAGCTCCTTGGTTGCAAGTCTGGCGGTAAGACTAGCGCCCTCACGTTGCGTGGTCTTGTATGGATCAGACAGCGAAACGCTTGCGGTATCGCGCAGGGGTGTAGCCGATGGCCTGCCTGAAAGCATGGGTGAAGTGAGCCTGGTCGGCATAAAGGTCGAGATAGTGCTTTCGGAAGGATTGCTGCAGACGAAGCACCTTGAGCAGATCGTGCGGCGCGAAGCCAGTGCTCTGCTTAAGAGTGCGCTGCAGCTGCCTAGAAGACAGCCCTGCCAGCGCCGCCATATCTGCCACCGACCGGATCGCATTGAGACGAGAAAGAATGCGCGCGGTGAGGGCATTCGCGCGGACATGCCCGCGCGCCATGCACCAGCGCACAAGGCCCGCTAGCACACCCACCATGTCCTCGGGTTCGAGGCCGACGAGTCGCCGACCTGTAGGCACCAGCGGCAACGAACCCCTGTACGGCGTGCCTACGTACCGGTTTGAAATCTCGTTCCGGTCCCCTTGCCACACCCCGGGATAGAACTGCACGCCTGCATAGTGAAACGATGTACCCAAGTCGAGTGTCGTGGCCGCAGTGTGTAGCGCAGTGACGCCGGCAACTTCTGTATCGGCCAAATTAAACAGGAGGTTCACACACGCGTCGGGCAGCGCATGGTAGTGGAAGTTCTGCGGCAACACTGCCAGCGTTCGCAGCTCCCAGAAACAATGGACAACGTGAGACAAGTCGTCGTCGGGTGGGATCTCTGTATAGCGCACGGCCGATCCACGAATTGAGAAGCCATCGGGAGCTGGCGAGTACATGGGCAGCCTACTGCACGGAATTTTAATTATGGCTGCAATCGAGCCTACCGGTATGGAGCGGTAGCCCGTGCGCGCCTGGCGTGCAGACGAGGGATGGTGATGCCAACGTCAGGCCGCGTTGGCCAGCGCGTCGCCGATCATGGTTTCGACGACTTCCAGGTCGGGCAGCACGGCGGCTTCGTCGCCGAGCAGTACCCGGACCTTCACTCCGACCGGCAGGTCTTCCTCGGTTGCGTCGGCCAGCAGGCCGTCGCGCGGCACCGACACCAGTCGCGGGAACGACGGCGTCAGCAATGCGAAGTAGGGGCGATCCTTGTCGCCGCTCAGCGCCTTCAGCACGACGATCTTGCTGTTCAGCGCGATCGGATCGCTGGCGTTGCCGGTCAGGCGGCCGAACGAAACCAGCGGTACCGGCCAGCCGTGCCAGTCGATCCGGCCCGGCAGCCAGTCGGGCATGTCGGCCACCGGTTCGACCGGTGCGCGCGTCAGCACTTCGGCCACGGTGGCATTGGGCAGCAGCAGGCGGTACGCGCCCGCCTGGATCAACACGCCGCGGATTTCGTCGTTGGAATGGGCCATCGTGTGTTCCTCAGAACCAGCGGTCGGTCAAACGCTGCGCGATCTGCGCAGGCGAACCCAGGTCGGCGCCACGCGCCGCGAGTGCCTTCGGCGCCGCCGGGTCGTAGCACCCTTCCTGCGACTGGCCCATGACCAGTGCGCCTGCGTTGCCCAGCGCGGCGGCGGCATCCACCAGCGCGGTGTCGCTGCCGCTGAGCAACAGCACCGCACTGTCGGCGGGCGGCAGCTGCGTGATCATCGTGTGGATCGACTCGCCGGGCTGGAAACTCACGGCGCCGGCATCGACGAACGGCACCACGTCGCCGGGCAGTACGTAGATGTGCCCCGCTTCAGCCGCCTTGCCGGCTTCGGCCAGCAGGACCGGCATGTGCGCCACGCGCTCCATCTGCCGGACCAGGTTGTCGTAACGGCCGCCATCAAGGCGCAGGTGCACCATCACGGGTTTCGGAAAGCCGGTCGGCAGATCGGCCAGCAGCTTGCGCACCGCGTCGGGGCCGCCGATGCCGGCGAACACCAGCACCGCGCCCTGCGCGCGCGCCGACGCCGCGACACCGCCGCCATCGAGCGGTTCCAGTTCCAGGTTCGACAGATCGAACGTCGACGCGGACGTCGTGGCCGGCAGCGGCGGTGGTTCGGGCAGCGGTGGCGGCACGACGGGCGCAGCCGGCGATCCGTCCTGCACGGTGGCCGACCTCAGCCAGTCGTCCGCATCGACGACGTGCGCGTCCACATGGCGCGCCGGCAGGCCGCCGGTGTACGCGAAGTCGTCGCTCGGCAGTTCGAACGCCATGTCGGCGGCTTCTTCGAGGTGCAGCGAAATCTCGGCGCCCTCGTGCAGCTGTGCGGGCGTCACCGGCAGTCCCGGCTCCAGTTGCAGCCCGACATCCTCTTCGCGGCCGGGCGGCAGCACGTCGCGGTGGCCATGCAGCTTGGCGGCCAGATGCCGGGCCCAGCGTTGCGCTTCCCAGCCTTGGCGACGCGCGGCCAGTTCCGCCTCGTCGAAGATCACCGCGACGGCGGGATCGTGCAGCACGCGGTCGAAGCGCTCCAGGCTGTCCTCGATGGCCGGCTCCAGCGCCACCAGCACCACCTGCGGCGCACTGTTGCCGAGCGCATCGGCATCGAGCGCATTGGGGTCGTCTTCCAGCACGATGTCGGCGCCGGCTTCGTGCAGCGCCACGCGCAGGCGCTCGCGCGCCTCGCCCGGGCGCGCCAGCAGGGCGACGCGTTTGGTTTCACTCACGGACACGGGCGATTCCCAGCAGGTCGTACACGTTGCGCATCAGGTCGAGCTCCTGGTACGGCTTGCCCAGGTAGCGCTGCACGCCGATGTCGAAGGCGCGCTGGCGATGCTTGTCGCCGGTACGCGAAGTGATCATCACGATGGGCACGTCCTTGAAGCGCGGATCGGCCTTCATCGCAGTCGCCAGCTCGTAACCGTCCATGCGCGGCATCTCGATGTCGAGCAGCATCAGGTCGGGCACGCGCTCGTCCAGCTTTTCCAGCGCCTCGACGCCATCGCGTGCGGCGGTGACCTCGAAGTTGTGGCGCTCCAGCACGCGGCTGGTCACCTTGCGCATGGTCAGCGAGTCGTCGACCACCATGACCAGCGGCACGCGACGCTGTTCCACCGCCGGCGCCTGCTGCGCGGGTTCCTGCGGCTGCGCCAGGTGGCGTCGCACCAGCGGCGCGGCGTCCAGGATCACCACGACGCTGCCGTCGCCGGTGATCGTGGCGCCGTAGATGCCGGGGATCGAGGCGATCTGCGGACCCACCGGCTTGACCACGATTTCGCGGTTGCCGAGCACCTGATCCACCGCCACGGCGGCGCGCAGGTCGCCCGAGCGGATGAGCAGCAACGGCACCTGCGGCTGGCCTTCGGCCTTGGCGGCGCCCTGGCCGACCAGGTGGCCGAGGTTGTACAGCGGATAGTCTTCGCCGGCGTAGTGGTAGCTGCCGGCGCCGGTGCTGAAGCGGGCGTGGCTGATGCGGCCGATGCCGCTGACCGCCGCCACCGGCACCGCGAACTGCGTTTCGCCGATCTGCACGAACACCGCCTGGCTGACCGCCAGCGTCTGCGGCAGGCGCAGGGTGAACGTGGCGCCCTTGCCCGGCACCGAGCTGATTTCCAGCGAACCGCCGAGCTGGCGCACTTCGTTGTACACCACGTCCATGCCCACGCCGCGGCCCGCCAGCTGGCTGACCTTGTCGGCGGTGCTGAAGCCGGGTTCCAGGATCAGGCGGTCGAGCGCACCGTCGGGCAGCACGGCGCCCGGCTGCAGCAAGCCGCGCTGTTCGGCGCGCTTGCGGATGGCGTCGCGGTTCAGGCCGGCACCATCGTCGGACACCTCCAGCACCATTTCCGAGCCTTCGCGACGCAGCGCGACGTGCACGGTGCCCTCTTCCGGCTTGCCGGCCTTGCGGCGTTCCTTCGGCGTTTCCAGGCCATGCGCGATGGAGTTGCGCAGCAGGTGCTCCAGCGGCGCGGTCATGCGGTCCAGCACGTTGCGGTCCATTTCGCCGTGCGTCCCGGAGAACTGCAGGCTGACCTGCTTGTGCGTCTCGGTGGCGGCCTGGCGCAGCACCCGGCGCAGGCGTGGCACGATGCCCTCGAACGGCAGCATGCGCGCGCGCATCAAGCCGTCCTGGAGTTCCGAACTGACGCGCGACTGCTGCTGCAGCAGGCTGTCGTACTGGCGCGCGAGGTCGTCCAGCACGCCCTGCAGGCCGCTGATGTCGGCGGCCGATTCGGCCAGCGCGCGGCTGAGCTGCTGCAGCGTGGAGAAGCGGTCCAGTTCCAGCGGATCGAAGGTCGGATCCTGCTTGTCGTGCTCGCGCTGGTAGCGGGCGACGATCTGCGCCTCCGTTTCCAGGTCCAGGCGGCGCAGCTGGTCGTGCATGCGGATGTTGGTGCGGTCCAGTTCCGCCATCGCACCGCGGAACGCGCCCAGCTGCTGTTCCAGGCGGGCGCGGTAGATCGCGACTTCGCCGGCGTTGTTGACCAGACGGTCGAGCAGGTCGGCGCGGACGCGCACCTGCTCCTGCTGGCCGACGGGGAAGAACTCTTCCTCGACCGGTGCAGCCGCAGCCGCCGCGTCGGTCTCGATCGGCGCCGACAGCGGCGCGAGTTCGACCGGTGCGGCAGGCGCATCGGTGACGACCGGCGCGTCGGGCAATTCGATGCCGCGGGCGCGGGCGTTGAACTCGGCGACCATGCCGTCCGGGATCGAGACGGCACGACGCGCGGTGACGCGGGCGAGCTGCGCGTGCAGCGTGTCGAAGCCGCGCTCCAGCAACTGGATGGCGCGACGGTCCAGCTCGGTGCGCTGGCCGGCGATCGACTCCAGCATCGATTCGATCGCGTGGCCGAGATCGCCGACGGCGTGGATGCCCGCCATGCGCGCGCCACCCTTCAGCGTATGCAGGTCGCGCTGCAGGCCGGTGACCAGCGTCCGGTCTTCGGGCGTATCGCGCAGGCGCGCGATCAGGTCGTCGGAGTGGTCGAGCAGGTCGTTGCCTTCCTCGATGAAGATCTCGACCAGGTCCAGGTCAAGCCCGGTCAGGTCGAGGGCTTCTTCCGGCTCCGGCGTGTCGGCGGATGCACTGGTCACGGCAGACTCCTCGACTGCGACGGAGGCAACGGCTTCGATGTCCAGCGATGCGGGTTGCTCCGCATCGGGTGCCTCCACGACATCCACGGTTTCCACAACCTCCGCAGCATCGACGATGTCGTCGGCCATGGACGGTTCCGGCGCTGCGTCCTCGATCGCGACGGTGTCGAGCGGCAACGGGATATCGGCCTCGTCGATGGACGCCGTCTCGACGTCGGACGCGTGATCCACAGCGAGGGAGGGTTCTTCCTCGACGACGATGTCTTCTTCGGTCGTCGCGGCGGACGCTTCGATCTCTTCGGCATGTTCGGCAAGGTCGACGGTTCCGGCGATTTCCGGCTCGACCGCATCGACGCCCGGCGAGTCGCCGGACACCGGCTCCGCCTGCGCGGCGACGTCATCAGCCACCACGGACAGGTCTTCTTCGGCCACCGCTCCGCCATCGACAGCGTCCACCGGCGATGCGGCATCCGTCTCGGCGAGGAATGCAGGCAGGTCGCTGTCGACCACCAGCGCATCGTCCTCGGCACTGAAGCTCGCTGCTTCGGAAACCTGGTCGCTGGCGTCCGCCCCGGAAAGGACGTCCGCTTCGTTCGCCGGCAAAGCGGCCTCGGCCACATCCGCGTTGACCTCGGCCCCGGTGACGACGGCATCTTCCAGTTCGACGTGCGTCCCGGCCTCGAGCGCTTCTTCGCTCGACGGCGCCGCGGCGTCCGCGTCCGCGCCCGGCGCCTGCGTGCGCGGCAGGATGCGGTAATCGATGTCGTAGAACGTCACGCTCTGGTCGGCCGTCGCCGCGGCGTCCTGCTCGGCGGTGGCTTCATCGGCCGACGATACGGTCGTCGCGCTGTCCTCCGCCGGGGACACCGGGGTTTCTTCAGGGCGGGCGGCGCCGGCGGTACCGGTCGAGGCGATATCGCCCGCGCCGTTGGCGGCTTCGCTGTCGAGGTAGGCCGACAGGTCCATCGCCAATAGTTCGATGTCGGACGGAACCAGCGGCCCCGCACTCGTCGGCGTCTGGCCGACGTAGGTGCCCTGCTGGGTGTCGTCCACGATCTGCGCGCCATGGCGCAGATCGGGCAGGCTGTCGCCCAGCGCACGCAACTGGCCGGCCAGTGCGGCGAACACCGGAATACGCGGCGAAGGCGCCTGCAGCGCGGCAACGCTGCGACGGATCGCCTGCGCGGTGTCCGCCAGCGCGGCGACGCCTTCCGGCGTCGGCGTCTCGCCCGCCGCCAGCAGGCGCTTGACGTACTGTTCCGCCGGCGAGGTGACGTGGGTGATTTCCGGCACGTCGGCCATCGCCAGCGCGCCGTTCATCGTATGGATGGCGCGCAGCAGGTCCTCGCCGACTGGCGTGGGTTCGACCTGCGCCTTCTGCAGCCAGTGGTCCACGGTGTCGAGATGGTTGTCGACCTCGGCTTCCAGGATCTCGCGCAGCACCGCGTCGACGGACGCGGGCGTGCCTTCGGTTTCCGGCTCGAACACGGCCGGTGCATCGTCGACAACCGGCACGGTCGCCGTGGACAGCGGCTCGATGAACTCGGCGTCTTCGTCCAGCACCACCGGCTCCACGCTGTAGTACGCGTCCTCGCCCGCCGCCAGGCGGTCGGCCACGTCCTGCAGGCCGGCCAGGTCGGCGGTGACGCTGCCCTGGCCGCGCAGGGCGGCATTGAGTTGCGGCAGCGTGTCGCAGGCCTGTTCGAGCAGCACTTCGACGGCATGGCTCGGTGCATGCGTGCGGTCGAGCACGCGGTTGAGCATGTTCTCGACCCGCCAGCTGAACTCGCCCAGGGTCCTGGCGCCGACCAGGCGGCCGCTGCCCTTCAGCGTGTGGAAGACGCGGCGGATCGGCCGCAGGCGTTCCAGCTCTTCGGTATTGCTGCGCCAGGCCGGCAGCAACTGGCGCAGATTGACGATCTCTTCGTCGAACTCCTCGAGGAACACCTCGCGGATGTCGTCGTCGATATCCGTGCTCTCGCCGTCGAAACCACCCACGATGGCGGACGGCATGGCCGCGGCGGCGGCCGCGATCTCGTGGCGCAGGTCAGGCAGCACCTCGGCCTCCACGACGGGCGCGGACGCGTCGGCGGCTTCGCCGGGCGCTTCGATCGCCGCGCTGTCGCCGGCGTCGACCGGCAGGTCGAATGCAGGCATCGTCGCGTCGAACGTTGCCGGTGCGTCGGCGCTGTCTTCTTCGAAGCCCACCGGGTCGAACGGATTCGCACCGGTGTTCGACGGTGGTGGGGGCGCGGCGTCCACCGGCTCGAGCGAGAGCGCGCCGAACGAGACCGGCGCGGGCGCGTCGGCCATGGTGTCCGGTGCTCGCGCGGCCGGGGTTTCGGCGACCGGCGCAGGCTCGCCGACCGGCGTTTCGGCGACGGACGCTTCGACCGGCGCAGCGGCTTCCTGTGGCAATGGCCAGTAACGCAGGGCTTCCAGGCTGCCACGGGTGATCTCGAGGATATCCTCGCGGTTGGGGCGCCGCTCGCGCAGCGCTTCCAGGTAGTACTCGAGGCTGGCCATCGCATCGGCCAGGGTGTCCAGCTGCTGGCCGCCGGGCACGCGCTTCTTGCCGATCAGCTCACCGCTGACGTAGCGCTGCACGCCGACGACGTAGTCGCCGGCCTGGCCGAGTTCGAGCATGCGCAGCGCGCCCGCCACCTCGTCCAGCAGGCGCGGGACATCCGCCAGTTCGGCGTGGTCCCAGTTGGTTTCGATGAAGGCGACGAAGCGCTCGCGCGCCCCGGCGAAATTGATGATGGCTTCCTGTGCCAGCACTTCGACCGTGCGCTGCGATTCGGCCGCGCTCGGATCGGGCGCGGCATCGCCACCGCTGCCCAGCCGTGCGACCTGGTCGTCCAGCGACGCGTCGACGTACAGCAGGGCGCCCGCCACGTCCAACAGCGTGCCTTCGTCGGCGGGCCGCGTACCGGCCACTACCTCGCGCAGCGTGTCGCGCTGCTGCATCACCACGTCGCGCGCCACGCCCAGGCCCATCATGCCGAGGGTATCGGCGACGTTGCCCAGTTCGGTGACCTGCGATTCGAGTTCCTGCGAGTCGCTGCCCGTGCGGAGGTGCAGGTCCAGCGCGTCCTTCACCCGCAGCAGTTCTTCCTTCACCGCGTTGCCGACGGTGTCGAGCAGTTCGCGGTTGCGGCCGCTCAGGCTGCTGCGCGCGTGGTCGATCTCGGCTTCGCTCGGTGCCGCGTCATCGCGGCCGCCCGGCGGGAACAGCATGCTCTCGTTGAGGCCAGGCGCACCGCGCGAGGCGCGGATTTCGTTGAGCAGCGGCAACAGCACGATCGGAATGTCGCGATGGCCTTCCTGCAGGCGTTCCAGGTAGTCCGGCAGCAGTACGGCGCCGCGCATCAGCGTGGCGCAGGCTTCGTCGCGGTCGCCCGCGCTGCCGTCCTGCAATGCCTTGGCCAGCAGTTCCAGTTCCTCGGCCACCATCGCCGGCGCGTACAGTTCCACCATGCGCAGCGTGCCCTGCACCTGGTGCAGGTAACCGGCGCAGAAGCGCATGCGGCTGGTGTCCGCGGGGGCTTCGACGAAGGCCTCGATCTCCTGGCGGACCAGGCGCAGGGTCTCGTCGAGTTCGGGCTTCACCCAGCCGAGCACGGCGTGGCTCATGGCTTCGCGCAGCGCACTCATGGGCGTGCTCCCGCGGCGACGGCGGGACCGTCAGCCCCGTGCTGCAGGCGGGCGGGATGGCGTAGGAAGTTCATGCAGTGCGTCCCGTCCTCAGCCCGGCAGCTTGAAGTCGGCGACCGAGCGGCGCAGGTCCGCGGCCAACTGCGCCAGGTGGCCGATGGACTCGGCGGTCTGGCCGGCGCCCAGCGAGGTCTGCGAGGTGATCTGGCGGATCACGCCCATCGTCTGGGTGATGTCCAGTGCCGCCGCGGACTGCTGCTGCGCGGCGCCGGAGATGCCCTTGATGAGATTGTTCAGGTCGTTCGACACGCGCTCGATCTCGCCCAGCGCGGTACCGGCGTCCTCGGCCAGTCGTGCGCCCGACACCACTTCGGCGGTCGTCTGCTCCATCGAGCTGACGGCCTCGTTGGTGTCGGCCTGGATCGTCTGCACCAGCGATTCGATGCGGCGCGTCGCGCCCGAGGTGCGTTCGGCGAGGCGCTGCACTTCGTCGGCCACGACCGCGAAACCGCGGCCCGCTTCGCCGGCCGAGGCCGCCTGCACGGCCGCGTTGAGCGCCAGGATGTTGGTCTGTTCGGAAATGTCGTTGATCAGTTCCACCACCGAGCCGATCTCCTGCGAGGACTCGCCCAGGCGCTTGATGCGCTTGGAGGTTTCCTGGATCTGGTCGCGGATCTGGTCCATGCCGCGGATCGTCTCGCGCACCACGCCGGCGCCCTCGGTGGCGATCTGCACCGAGCGCTGCGCCACTTCGGCCGACTCGGTGGAGTTCTTCGACACCTGGTCGATGCTGGTCGCGATCTCGCTGATGCGGTCGGACGCAGTGGTGATCTGGTCGGCCTGGTGGCCGGCGGCTTCCGCCAGCTGCAGCGCGGTGGCCTGGGTTTCCTGGGTCGACGCCGCCACCTGCACCGAGGTGTCGTTGATCGTGGTCACCAGGTTGCGCAGTTCGTCCACGGCGTAGTTGATGGCGTCGGCGATGGCGCCGGTCATGTCCTCGGTCACCGAGGCCTTCACCGTCAGGTCGCCTTCACCCAGCGAAGAAATTTCGTCCAGGAGCCGCATGATCGCCTGCTGGTTGCGGCTGTTGTATTCCACCTGCGTCTGGTAACGCATTTCCTGCTCGCGCTGGCGGGTGCGGTACAGCGACCACAACAGGCCGATGATGGAGACCAGCGCCGCGATGCCCGAGGCGATGCCGAGCCAGAAATTGGGGAACAGGCGCGTGTCGCGCACCGAACCGAACGCCGAGAACGCCTGGAACAGGTTGGTGCTGTCCTGGAGCATCTGGCCGGAGCCGTTGGTCAGTGCGGCGGCGGCCGACTGCGCGGCGAACAGGTTGCGCGAGCTGGCCAGGATCGCGTCCAGGTCCTTCTTCATCGTGGCCCACAAGGTCTGCGAGTTCTGCAGCGCCGACAGCGCCGCGGCGTTGCGGACCGGCGCGATGCCCAGGTCGGGGTTGCCGTCGCGCAGACCTTCCAGCACCTGGCCGAACAGCACGGCGTCGCGGCCGAGCGCGTCGCCGGCGGTGGCGGCACCGGCGCCACCGGCACGGATTTCGGTCACGCGGCGGGCCATGGTGCCGGCCAGCACCACCTGCTGCAGCGCGCTGTAGATCTGCGACGAGGGCGCGCCGCCGGCGGACATGGCGCGCACCACTTCATTGAGCTGCGCCTGCAGGCTCGGCACCTGGGTGGCGAAGCGGTCGGCGTTGCCGGCCAGCGCCAGCACGGCGGCTTCGGAAGCGACGATCTGGTCGGCGTTCTTGCCCAGCGGCGCCCAGGTGGCGCTCAGCTTGGCCAGCGGGCCGGAGATGGCGCCTTCGCTGCCGAAGCGGTTCTGCAGGTCGGTGACCGTCGATTCGACCGACTGCTTGGTCTCCTTGAACGCCTTGAAGGCCTCTGCGTTGCCGGCCACCGCTTCACGGCCCTGGTTGGCCAGCTGCTGCGACAGCACGCGCATGTCCGATGCGCCGGTGCTCGCGCCCGACAGGCGACTGCCCTGGTAGGTGGCCACGCCGGTGTTGGCACCGAAGACCAGCACCGACAGCGCCAGCAGCAACAGCCAGAAATTGTTGCCGAAACTGCCGACCTTGCCGGCGCTAGGTGAATCCGTCGCAGTGCTCATCGTTCAACCCCTGATTGTTCTTGTCGTCCGCGCTCAGAGCGCGGTCTGGCGGAATTCGGGCGTGCGCGCGAGCAACCCCAGCGCAAAGACGCCCCACCGCTGATCGTCGCTGGCGAAGGCGCGATCGATGAAATGCCCGTAGCGGCCGTCCGCCAGATCCCCCGGCTCGACCTGCTGCGATTCGTGGAAGCTGCGCTGCCCGTACAGCTCGTCGATGGTCAGCGCGACGTCGCCGCCGGCCTGGCGCATGACCAGCACGCGCTGGCCCTCGTGCAGGACGGTGCGCTCGCCTTCGAGGAACTGCTTCAGGTCCACGACCGGGAACAGATTGCCGCGCAGGTTGCCGATCCCCAGCAGCCACGGGTGCGCCCCCGGCACCGGCGTGACCGGCGGCATCTGCACGATTTCCACCACTTCCCCGAAGTTGGAAATCAACCGGCGCTTGCCCACGCGGTAACCGACGCCACGGTACTGGTCCTGCGCGATCTCGCGCGCCGGCTGCAGCACGGCGTGCGCCAGGCTGCGGCGCTCGTATTCGGCCAGCGTATCGAACGGTGTGCGGATCATCGCCCGCCCCCTGTGCCTTCAGTGCGAATGATCTTCATGGCGCCAGCCCCTCAGGTGCTGACGTGGGCGCGGATGGCGTCGAGGAGTTCCTCGCGCGTGAACGGCTTGGTCAGGTACTGCTCCGAGCCGACGATGCGCCCGCGCGCCTTGTCGAACAGGCTGTCCTTGGACGACAGCATGATGACCGGCGTGGACTTGAACACCTGGTTGTTCTTGATCAGCGCGCAGGTCTGGTAGCCATCCAGTCGCGGCATCATGATGTCCACGAAGATGATCTGCGGCTGCTGGTCGGCGATCTTGGCCAGGGCCTCGAATCCGTCCGTCGCGGTCACGACTTCGCACCCCTCGCGCTTCAGCAGGGTTTCCGCGGTGCGGCGGATGGTTTTCGAGTCATCGATCACCATGACCCGTAGGCCGTGGAGTCCACCGGCCTGGCCTTCGTTCTGCGTCATTACCTGATTTCCCCATGCGCGCGTGGCTTCATTGACGAACCGGCCACGCTGCGTTGCTGCTTATATCCCCCATCCCGGCGCGCACTGTCAAGCAGCGTGCTTCAGGCCCCCTCCGCTGAACGGCATCATGCGAACCACGTCTCAATTTTCCCGCGGCGCTGCAAACGCGCTGTTCCACCCGCGCCGGGGACGGTGGTCGAGCGCGCCCTGATACCATGCCCGCGCCTCCCACAGAACCGCCGCCAATGCCGCTGGACGTCGTCGTCGTCATGGACCCGATCGGGTCCATCAAGATCGCCAAGGACACCACCTTCGCCATGCTGCTGGAAGCCCAGCGGCGCGGCCATCGCCTGCTGTATGTCGCGCCCGGCCGACTGTCGCTGCGCGACGGCGTGGCGCATGCGCGGGTGGCGCCGCTGACGGTGCGGGACGACAAGGCGGACTGGTTCACCCTCGGCGAGGCGCGTGAGCTGGCCTTCGGCCCCGGGCAGGTCGTGCTGATGCGCAAGGACCCGCCGGTCGACGACCAGTATCTCTACGACACCCACGTACTGGGCATCGCCCAGCAGGCCGGCGCGCTGATCGTCAACGACCCGCAGGGCCTGCGCGATTTCAACGAGAAGCTGGCGGCCCTGCTCTTCCCGCAGTGCTGCCCGCCGACCCTGGTGAGCCGCGATCCGGCCGCACTGAAAGCCTTCGTCGTCGAGCATGGCGAAGCGGTACTGAAGCCGCTCGACGGCATGGGCGGCCGCTCGATCTTCCGCGTGAAGGCCGGCGACCCCAACACCAACGTCATCCTGGAAACGCTGATCGGCGATGGCAGCCTGACCCTGGCGCAGCGCTTCATCCCCGGCATCAAGGACGGCGACAAGCGCGTGCTGCTGGTCGATGGCGAAGCGGTCGACTACGCCCTGGCGCGGATCCCCCAGGGCGACGAGTTCCGCGGCAACCTGGCCGCCGGCGGCCGCGGCGAAGGCCGCCCGCTCAGCGAGCGCGACCGCTGGATCGCCGCGCAGGTCGGACCGGAAATGAAGCGCCGCGGCATGCTGTTCGTCGGCCTGGACGTGATCGGCGACTACCTGACCGAGGTCAACGTCACCAGCCCCACCTGCGTGCGGGAGCTGGATGCGCAGTACGGCCTGAACATCGCCGGCCAGCTCTTCGATGTGATCGAGAAGAAGCTGGCAGCCTGACGATGTCGGCGGTCCCGATCACTCCGCCGCAGATCGGCGCGAACGAACGCCTTGGCGCCACGCTGGCGCTGTCGCTGATCGTGCATGGGCTGCTGGTGCTGGGCGTCGGCTTCGCGCTCGACGATGCCGCACCGGTGATGCCGACCCTCGACGTGATCCTCAGCCAGACCAGTACGCCGCTGACGCCCAAGGAAGCCGACTTCCTCGCGGCGGCCAGCCAGGAAGGCGGCGGCGAAAGCGACCAGGCCAAGCGTCCGCGCGACAGCCAGGCCGGCTGGATCCCGCAGCCGGATACCGGCCTGGCGCCGCAGCCGCTGCGTGCGCAGACCACCGCGCCGGTGCCGCCGCCCGAGAGCCGTGTGGTGACCACGCACGACAGCGACACGCGTGCGCCGGTGGCGGAAGCGCGGCCCCAGCCGGACCAGCCCGAGCTGCCGCAGGGCGAACAGAAGGTGCAGCGCGACGCCGAGATGGCAAGGCTGGCGGCGGAATACCACCTGCGCTCGGAGCTGTACGCCAAGCGTCCGAAGCGCAAGTTCGTCTCGGCCAGCACCAAGGAATACGTCTACGCGAATTACCTGCGCGCGTGGGTGGATCGCGCGGAACGCGTCGGCAACCTCAACTACCCGGATGAAGCGCGTCGCCGGCGCCTGTCCGGCACGCTGGTGATCAGCGTGGCCGTGCGCCGCGACGGCAGCGTCGAGCAGACGCGCATCATCCAGTCCAGCGGCATCCCGCTGCTGGATTCCACCGCGCAGCGCATCGTGCAGTTGTCCTCGCCATTCCCACCGCTGCCGGAAACGGCCGAGAACGTCGACATCCTGCACGTCACCCGCACCTGGCGCTTCCTGCCGGGCGGTGAAGTGCGCGACGAGTAGCCGGGACGCCGGTCAGGCGCGCGCGGCGCGCAGGGCTTTCTGTTCTTCCAGGGTCAGCGCGACATGGTTCCGCAGGTAGGCCGGTTCGACGTGCTCGGGGGCGACCGTCTCGCCCCGCGCGAACGCATCCGCGGCCAAACGCGTGAGGTCGGCCGCATGCGGCAGTGCCTTCGCATCGATGCGGGCGAAGCGGTCCTGCAGGCGTGCTGCCAGCACACCCTCCGCGGCAGCGAACCCGGTGCCGACGCCGATCCAGCCACCGTCGATGCCCGCCAGCACGTAGTCGGCCGGCGCGATCACGGTTTCGCCTGACGTGGCCTCCAGGCGGTCGCCACGATGCGCGAACGTCCCGGTGTAGACCTCGCCCATGCGCGCGTCGATCGCGGCGAGGATGGGATGCGCGCTGCCGACATCGCAGCCGCCCTCGCCCGCCGTCACGCGCGGCGGCGGCACCTGCGCCGCCAGCACGGCCAGCGTGGACACCGGCACCAGCGGCCGGTCCAGCGCCAGCGCGATGCCCTGCGCGACGGCGATCGCCAACCGCACGCCGGTGAACGCGCCGGGGCCGCGGCTCAGCGCGATGGCGTCGAGCTGCGTGCGCGCGACGCCGGCATCGGCCAGCAGCTGTTCCGCCCACGGCAGCGCAAGTTCGGCGTGGCGGCGCGGCGCGATCTCGAAGCGCTCGCGCACCTCGCCATCGACGTAAACGGCGACGGAACAGGCTTCGGTGGCGGTTTCGAACGCAAGCAGCTTCATGGGCAGGACAGGCAGAACGAGGTCGCTAGCTTAAACGTTGCGACGCGGCGGCGATCAGAAGCGCGCATCGGCGAACCAGTCGTCCGAGTCCCTGGCGCGCGCCGGCGCCAGGGCTTCGTCGTCCACCTCGGCGCCGAAGAAGCGCTGCACGTCCTGCACGCGCTGCGTGCGCCGGAACGGCGGCAGCGAGTCAAGGAACACGCGGCCGTAGGGCTTGCCGGTCAGGCGCGGATCGCACAACACCAGCACGCCGCGGTCGGTCTCACTGCGGATCAGCCGGCCCACCGCCTGCTTCAGTGCGATCACCGCCTGCGGCAGCTGTTCGTCGCGGAACGGATTGCCGCCGGCACGGCGCACGGCTTCGAGTCGCGCTTCGAACACCGGATCGTCCGGCGCCGCGAACGGCAGCTTGTCCACCACCACCACGCTCAGCGCATCGCCGACCACGTCGACGCCTTCGCGGAAACTCGCCGCGCCCAGCAGCACGCCGTTGCCGGATTCGCGGAAGCGCTGCAGCAGCGTGCCGCGCGGCGCTTCGCCCTGCACGAACAACGGCCATGGTCCACCGCGCAGCGCATCGGCGGCTTCGCGCAATGCGCGGTGCGATGCGAACAACAGGAACGCACGTCCCTGCGATGCTTCCAGCACCGGCCGCAAGGCCGCGATCAGCCCCTGGCCGTAGCCAGGCGCATTCGGATCGGGCAGGCCGGCAGGCAGGTAGCACAGCGCCTGCTGCGGCCAGTCGAACGGGCTGGGCTGCAGCAGCGTCGGTGGATCGTCCAGGCCCAGCCGCACGGCGAGATGGTCGAAGCGCCCACCCACCGCGAGCGTGGCGGAGGTGAATACCCATGCCGCGCGCGACTGCTCGCGGTGCTGCCGCAGTGGACCCGACACATCCAGTGGCGTGCGCTGGCAGCGGAACGCGCGCGGCGTCAGTTCGTACCACAGCACATCACTGGACCCGTCGGCCGGAACGGCGCCGTCATCGAACGCGCCCGCGACCGCAGGCGGTTCGTACCAGCGCGACAGTCGCGTGCCGAACTCCTTCGCCCGGGCCGTGCAGGCTTCGAGTCCCAGCGACGTCTCCGCCAAGGGAGTGAGCGCGGCGCCGAGATCGGCCAGCGCACCGGCAAGCACCTCGAAGCCGGCCGCCACGTCCGGCTTCGCCAGCAAGCGTTCGCGCGTGCCGCGTGGCGGCACGCCTTCCATCGCGGCGCGCAGTTCGCGCAAGGCCTGTTCGAGCGCACGCACCGGTGGCTGCAGCGACGACAGCGCACCGGCCACGTCCTTGCACTCGGCCAGGCTGTCGCGCGCCAGTTCCTGCAACGGCCGCATGCCGAAGCCTTCGCCGAAGAAGTTGGCGGCCAGTTCGGGCAACTGGTGCGCTTCGTCGATGACGAACGCCTGCGCGCCCGGCAGGATTTCGCCGAAGCCCTCCTGCTTCAACGCCAGGTCGGCGAGCAGCAGGTGATGGTTGACCACCACGATGTCCGCCGACTGCGCGCGCTGGCGTGCCTGCACGACGAAGCAGTCGTCCCAGAACGGGCATTCGCTGCCCAGGCAGTTGTCGATGGTGGACGTGACCAGCGGCAGCATCGGCGAATCGTCCGGCAGCGCGGCCAGTTCGGCCATGTCGCCGAACTGGGTGCGCCCGCCCCACGCGACGATGCGCTGGAACTGGTCCACCTGCTCTCGGCTGGTGAACGTGGTGCGCAGTGCCTGCGGATCGCCCTTGGCCTGGTTGAGGCGGTAGCGGCACAGGTAGTTGCTCCGCCCCTTCAGCAGCGCGGACTTCAGCCCGGCCACGCCCAGCGCATCGCGCACGCGCGGCAGGTCGCGATGGTAGAGCTGGTCCTGCAGCGCGCGCGTGCCGGTGGAGACGATGGTCTTCAGCCCGGACAGCAGTGCGGGCACCAGATAGGCGAAGGTCTTGCCGGTGCCCGTGCCGGCCTCGGCGAGCAGCACGTCGCGCGCGTCGAAGGCATCGGCGATCGCCGCCGTCAGGCGTTGCTGGGCGTCACGCGGGGCGAAGGCATCGAGGCGGTCCGCCAGCGCACCGCCCTCGCTGAGGGCATCGCGGCTGGCCTGGGCTAGTTGTGACATCGGGAAAACGGAAGGCGGCGTGCAGCGACAAGGGTACCGCGTCGCAACGGACGCGGCATCCGCGTCACATGCGCTCGATCACCGGCACGGTGCAGGCATCGCGCTTGCCCTCCGCATCGGCAATCGCCGTCTGCAGGGCCGCGGCGCGTACGGCATGCTGCGCGGCGTCCTCCGGCGCATGGCGTGCGGGCAGGGGTTGCTGCATGGCGAAGTCATGCTGGCGCACCTGGCGCACGGTTTCCCAGTGCTGGCGACACAGAGGACCCACCTGCGAACCCAACTGGAACGCGCGCTGCGCCAGCGTGTCGGCACGCGCGTAGTCGCCTTGCAGCATGGCGACTTCGGCCCGCTCCTGCAGGACGGCAGGATCCTCCGGGACCAGCAGCAGGGCTTGGTTCAACGCGTCCGCCGCCTTGGCGAAATCGCGCGACGTCCGCGCCTGCTGCGCCGTCTCGCGCAGGTCCTCGACCTGCGGATCGCGCAGCGGTTGCACGGCGAGTTCGCGATCGTCGGCACCGGCAGCGGCATGGATGGCAGCGACGCGCTGCTCCGGCGTCACCGGATCGCGCGCGACGGGCGTTTCGGGGGCCGGGGCGGACACGCAGCCGGCCAACAGGATCAGGAGAACGGGAGAGGCGTACTTCATGATGGTCATCTTTGCTGTGGCGCGGGTTCCGGCGGCGGGGCGGGTTCTTCCTTGCGGTCCAGGCCGAACCAGCTGCGCCAGCCCCCTCCTTCCTGTTCGCCGCCTTCGGCAGGCGGTTGTTCGACCACGCAGGGCGCGTACGCAGGCGCGAAACCGGTCACGAACGGCAGCTGGCGGGCTTCGGGACAACTGGCGTCCGTCGTATTGGACGCGACCACCCACTGCCAGTCGAGGCCCTTGCCGGATACCTTCAGCGGCGCGCTCGGCAGGCGCGAGAACAGGCCCGACCAGACGCGCATCGCGCCGGTGCCGCCATAGAGGCCGGTCTGTTCGTTCTGGTCATTGCCCATCCACACCACGGCCAGATGGTCACCGGTATAGCCGGCGTACCAGCTGTCGCGGCCATCGTTGCTGGTGCCGGTCTTGCCGGCGGACTGCAGGCGACCCAGGCCGTCGCCGACCAGCTGCCGCCCGGTGCCGTTCGACACCACCTGCTGCAAGGCCACCGTGATGAGGTTGGCGGCGATGGAATCGCCTTCCTGGGCCGGCGCCGGCGTCTTGTCGTAGCGCTTGAGCAGCTTGCCGTCGGGATCGAGCACGCCACGCACCGCGTGCAGCGGCTGGATCTCGCCACCGGACGCGAGGAACTGGTACAGCTGCGCCATCGCGTACGGACTCTGGTCGGTGGAACCCAGGATCAACGCCGGATTCGGCTCCGCCTGGATGCCGGCCAGCACCCGGATGAGTTGCGCCAGGCGGTCCGGCTCGACCTTCATCCCCACGCGCACGGTGGCCTGGTTGTACGAACGCGCCAGCGCATCGACCAGCCGCACGGTGCCATGGCTGCGGCGATCGGCGTTCTCCGGCGTCCAGCGTCGGTTTTTCCCCAGTTGCACGGTCACCGGCGAATCGTCGACCCACGAGGCCAGCGAATACTGGTCGGGCTGCGCCAGCGCGAGCAGGTAGACGAAGGGCTTGAGCAGCGAGCCGACCGGCCGCTGCGCTTCAACCGCGCGGTTGAAGCCGACCTCGGACACGTTACGGCTGCCGACCACGGCCAGCACATCGCCGTCGTGCACGTCGGTCACCACCATGCCGGCCTGCAGCGGCGGCCTGCGCTTGTTCTCCAGTGCCTTGATCGTGCGCGTGACCGAGGCTTCCGCATAGGCCTGCGCCGACGGCGACATGCCGGTCAGCACGCTGAGGCCCGCACCCTGCAGCGCGCTTTCGGGATAGTCGCGCGCCAACTGGCGGCGGACCAGATCCACGTAGGCAGGGAAACGGTTGGCGGCCGCCATGCCCGGCGTCTTGGTCACGCCCAGCGGCGCAGCGCGCGCGCGCGCGTACTCGGCATCATCGATCAGGCCGGTTTCGTGCAGCTTCAGCAATGCGTAATCGCGACGCTGCTTCGCGCGCTCCGGATTGCGGCGCGGGTCGTAGTACGAGGGGCCCTTCACCACGCCGATCAGCAGCGCGATCTGCTCGGTGGTCAGGCTGTCGAGGTCGCGCCCGAACCAGAACTCCGACCCCGCCGCCACGCCATGGATCGCCTGGCTGCCGCGCTGTCCCAGGTACACCTGGTTGAAGTACGCCTCCAGGATCGTGCGCTTGTCGTAGCGCGCTTCCAGGATCAGCGCGTAGAGGATCTCGTTGAACTTGCGCGTCGGCGTCTGTTCCTTGCCGATGCCGAGCAGGCCACTGCGCGCCAGCTGCTGGGTCAGCGTGCTGGCGCCCTGGCGCGTATCGCCGCCGGACTTCAGCAGCAGCCATGCCGCGCGCACCATGCCCGACAGGTCGATGCCGTGGTGGTCCTTGAAGTCGCGGTCCTCCACGGCCTGCAGGCCGGTCACCAGCAGTTCCGGCACTTCCTCCAGCCGCACCAGCCGGCGTTCTTCCTGCTTCTGTCCGTACAGCGTGGCGATGCGGGCCGGATCCAGCCGTGCCGCTTTCAGGTTCTGCTTGCGTCCCAGATCGCGGACGACGGCGATGCGCCCGCCGGACACGCTCACCTCGATCCGGCGCGGCGCCACCTTGCCATCGACATCGACGAACCCACGACTGGAAATGGTGAAGCGACCGCCCTCGCGCGCATAGGTACCGGGACCCGTCCCGGTGCCGTCGTCGCGGTACGAGGCCGCATCGAGTTCGGTCTTCAGCGTCTGCGCATCCATCGCCAGTCCCGGCGCGACCTGCAACGGGCGTGCATACACGCGCGTGGGGATCTGCCAGCGCAGTTCACCGAAGCGCTCGGTGACCTGGTGGTTCAGGTACAGCGTGTACGGAATCAGGAATCCCAGGCCCAGGCCCACCGCGGCCAAGCCCCACGTCAGCAGGCGCTGCCGCCAGCCGGGACCGTCGCCGTCGTCGATGTCGTCTTCGTCCAGTGCTTCGTCGTCGTAGTCGTTGCGGGCCACAGGGGATGCGACAATGGGAATTCGGGCGAGTCTAGCGCAGCCACCGAGGGTGCGCCCGGCCCATTTCCCCCTTGCTCAGCTGGAGTTGCAACGGAATGTCGATGTCGTGGGCCGACGTGCGCTTCATGCTGGAACGCATGCGCGGCCTGGTCCGGCGCGGCCTGGCCAGCCTGCGCACGCGCGGCCTCGGCCCCACCTGGGCACGCGTGCGACGGCAATTGGCGCGCCGCGCGCCGCCGATCTCCGAGCCACTGTATTTTCCCGCTGGCGGACCGTTCGCGCCGTTCTCGGTACCGGCCAGTGCCACGCCACGCGCCAGCATCGTGATCCCGGTCTACGACCAGGCGGCCTACACGCTCGCCTGCCTGCGCGCCATCGCGGAACATCCGCCGGCCGCGATGTGCGAAGTCATCGTCGTCGATGACGGCTCGACCGACGAGACCGGCGAATGGATGGCGCAGATCGCCGGGCTTCGCTACCACCGACGCGCCGCGAACGGCGGCTTCATCGCCGCCTGCAACGATGGCGCGGCGATGGCGAAGGGCGACTTCCTCGTCCTCCTCAACAACGACACCGTGCCCCAGCCCGGCTGGCTGGATGCGTTGCTGGACACGTTCGATGCGCACACGCAGGTCGGGTTGGTGGGTGCGCAACTGGTCTATCCCGACGGGCGCCTGCAGGAAGCCGGCGGCGTGGTCTTCGATGACGGCACTGCATGGAACTACGGCCGCTTCGACTCGCCCGACGATCCACGCTATGCCAGCGTGCGCGATGCGGACTACTGTTCCGGCGCGGCGATCGCCGTTCCCGCATCCCTGTTCCGCGACGTGGGCGGCTTCGATACCCGGTACGCACCGGCCTACTACGAAGACACGGACCTCGCCTTCGCGATCCGCGCCCGTGGCTATCGGGTCCTGTACCAGCCGGCGTCGCGCGTGGTGCATCTCGAGGGCATCACCTCCGGCACCGACACCGGCAGTGGTGCCAAGGCATACCAGCTGCGAAACCGCGGCGTGTTCGCCGCCAAATGGAAAGATGCGCTCGCAGGCCTGCTGCGGGCAGGCGACGTGCCGACCGCAGGGTCGGTGGTGCGCAGCAGGCAAGTGCTGGTCATCGATGCTGAAACGCCGCGGCCGCAGCACGATTCGGCGTCGCTGCGCCTGACCCACCTGATGACGATGCTGGTCGACGATGGCGCCCATGTGGTGTTCCTGCCCGCCGACCTGCGCCATGCGGGAGGCGACACCGTGCGGCTGCGCCAGCGGGGCATCGAAGTGTGGCAGGCCCCGTTCGCGGGACGCCCTTCCGCGTGGTTGCGCGAACATGGCCACCGGTTCGACGTGGTGATGGTGTCGCGCCACTATGTCGCCACGGAGTTCCTGCCACTGGTCCGGCGTTTCGCGCCGCAGGCACGCATGATGTTCGATACGGTCGACCTGCATTTCCTGCGCGAGATGCGCGGTGCCGAACTCGCAAACGACGCAGGCCTGCGTCGTGCGGCCGAGCGGACGCGCGCGCGCGAGCTGGCATTGATGAAGCAGGCGGACATCACGCTGGTCGTCAGCCCCACCGAGCGCGACATGCTGGCAACGCTGCTGCCGGACATGCAGGTGGAGGTGCTGGCGAACCTGCACGTGCTGGCGGATGGGGGACTTCCGTTCGAACAACGCCGCGACCTCGTGTTCGTCGGCGGCTTCCGCCATCCCCCCAACGTGGATGCCGTGCTGTGGTTCGGCCGGGAGATCTTTCCGCTGATCCGCGCACGGCTACCCGATATCCGCTTCCACTGCATCGGCATGGCGCCGCCGAGCGAGGTGCTGGCCCTGCAGGCGCAGCCCGGCATCGTGGTGCACGGACACGTGGTCGATCTGGACCCGTACATGGACGGTGTGCGCGTGGCGATCGCGCCGCTGCGCTTCGGCGCCGGCGTCAAGGGCAAGGTCAACCTCAGCATGGCGCACGGCCAGCCGGTCGTGGCGACGTCGTGCGCGAGCGAAGGCATGCACCTCGCCGATGGTCACGACGTCATGATGGCCGACGATGCCGGCGCGTTCGCGGATGCCGTGCTGCGGCTGTACGAGGATGCCGGCCTGTGGGCGCGACTGTCGGCGAACGGCCGCGAGAACATCGCACGCCACTTCTCGATGGATGCCGCGCGCGACACCGTCCGCAAGGTCTTCGGCTAGGGCGTGGGCGCGGCCTGCGCCGTGCGCACGCGGCCTTCGAAATCGACCAGGGACGGCACCGCCGCATCCAGCCGACGCGCCTCCTGCAGGGCCTGTGCCGCGAACGCCAGGTCGCCCGCACCCAGGCGCTCCGTTCCCACCGCGATCCATTTTTCCGCCAGCCGGCGGCGGGCATCCGGCAGTGCGGGATCGCGTGGCTGCACGGTCTGCCAGGCTTGCTGGCAGGCTTGCGCGCGACGGATGCGATTGGCGCGCAGTTCGTCTTCGTAGCAGCGGCGGACGGCGGGCAGCAGGCGCATCGCGGCCTGCTTCACGGCCGCGGCGTCAGGCGAAAGCGCCTGCGCTGCGCGGAGCGTGTCGTAGGCGCTTTCGCCCGGTGGGGTCAGCCAGTTGCCCTGTGCCTCGGCCTGCGCCATCCGGGCGAGCAGCGCACCGACACGCCGGTCTCGCTCACGCGGGGTGACGAGCGGTGTCGCATCTCGCCGCTGCCGCGCCTCGCGTGCGCGCGCCACGGCCTGTTCGGCCTGCGCCACGCGCACCGACCGCGGTGCCAGCGCACGCGCGATGTCCAGTTCGCGCTGCGCCCGTTCGAAATCGAAATCACCTGCCATGCGTTCCGCCTGGCTGGCATGCGCAATGCCGACCTGTTCCAGCCCCTGGCGTGCCGACGCATCGTCGGGCGCCGCCGCCAGCACCGCCTCGTAGGCGGTGCGCGCCGTGGCCAATCGGCCGCGCGCCAGATCCCGCGCCGCCATGCGCCGCCGTGCAGCCAGGGCCTCGGTCAACGCGGCCTCGGCCTGCGGCAGATCGACATGCCCCGGATCGAACATGCGCGCCGCCGTGATCCGCGTGGCCGCTTCACCCAGTTCGCCGCTCCGCAGTTGCGCATCCGCCTCCTGCAGCAGGTCGGACAGGGCATCCTCCCTGCCCTCCAGCGCTTCGATGCGCGTCGGCTGCAAGGCCAGCACGCGCTGGTACAGCGGCAGCGCCGCGTCCTCGCTACCCCACAGGCGCGCCGCCGCATGTGCCTGCGTCGCTGCCTGGAGGACGTCGTCGATGCCGGCATGCTCGGCCTCGCGCGCCCTCAGCCGCGCGGCCAGCGCGTCCGCCTGCGCCCGGGGTACCTGCAGGTCACGCGCCAGCGCGAGATGCGTGCGCGCTTCCTCGAACCGGTTCGCCTGCAGCGCGTCCCCGGAAGATCGCAGCGCCGCCAGCGCCACGCGACGCAATCCGTCCGCAGCTTCGGTCCGGTCCGTGTCCAGCGCCTGCGCCGCTTCGTACAGCTGGCGTGCGCCACTGCCATCGGCGGCATCCAGCCGTCCATTGCGGAGCGCTGTGTCGGCCTGGTCCAGCAGCGCCTGGATGCGCGTCTGCGGCCACAACCTGTCGGCCAGCGGCTGCCGCAGCACCACGACGAGGAGGATGAAAACGACGGCGACCACCGCCACCCAGCGCACATGCCTGCGGTCGCGCCACGCCGGGACCGATGCACGAGGCGCCGTGTCGCCGGACGCGCCGGCGCGCGTCCAGTCGATGCGCGGTTCGATGCGGCGGCCCCGTCCGTCGTCGTGGTGGTCTTCGCCGGTCACGTCCGCAGCATACCCAGTCAGCCTGAACGTCGCGCGTCTTCCACACCCGGCAATGCATCGAGTTTTCCCAGCAGCGTGGACAGCTGGCCGAAGTCCGCCACCTTCAGGCGCAACCGCAGGTGGACGCGGCCACTGGCGCGGTTGCCCTGGCTGTTGATGTCCAGCACGTTGGCTTCTTCCTGTGCGATCAGCGTGGTGATGTCCTTGAGCAGCCACTTGCGATCGAGCGCCGTGACCTGCACGTCGACCTCATAGCCACCACCCGCCTGCCCCCATTCCACCGGCAGCACGCGCTGCGGACTGGTAGCGGCCAGCCGCGCGAAGGCCGTGCAGTCGGCGCGATGCACCGTAACGCCACGCACGCGCGTCAGGTAGCCGGCGATCGGTTCGCCCGGCACCGGCTGGCAGCAGCGCGCGAGCTGCACCAGCAGGTTGCCCACGCCCTGCACCGTGAACTTGGATTTGCCGGGCGCCGCGACTTTGCGCGGCGGCCGCCGTACCGGCAGCGTCGCGGCCTCCGGTTCCGCGGCCGCACGCTGCTCTTCATGCAGCGCGCGCCCGACCTGGTGCGGACCCACGTCGCCCAGCGCGACCTGGATATAGAGCTCCTCGATGTTGTCGGCATGGAACTTCTTCGCCGCACCCGTCAGGTCGGCGTGGTGCAACCCGAGCCGCTTCAGCTCCTTTTCCAGCAGTTCGCGGCCGGCCTGCAGGTTGCGCGCACGATCCAGCTTGTGGAACCACGCGCGCACCTTGTCGCGCGAACGTCCACTCGCCAGGAAACCATTGGCCTGCAGCAGCCAGTCTCGGCGCGGCTCGGGTTCCTTCGAGGTCAGGATCTCGACACGGTCGCCGCTCCGCAGCACATGATTGAGCGGCACGATGCGGCCATTGACCTTCGCGCCACGCGTGCGGTGGCCCACCATCGTGTGCACGTGGTAAGCGAAATCGAGCACGGTACCGCCCTGCGGCAGGTCGACCACCTCGCCTTTCGGCGTCAGCGCATAGACCCGGTCCTCCACCAGTTCCGCATCCAGTTCGCCCGCGAGCGCACCCTCGCCGCCGGCGCCGTCGGCCGCGCCGTCCAGCAGCCGGCGCATCCAGGCGATCTTGCGGTCGAACGCGTCGCCGCCGCTCTTGCCTTCCTTGTACTTCCAGTGCGCGGCCACGCCCAGCTCGGCCTGCGCATGCATCTCGTGCGTGCGGATCTGCACTTCCAGCGTGCGGCCTTCCGGACCGACCACGGCGGTATGCAGCGAACGGTAGTCGTTGGCCTTCGGGCGTGCGATGTAATCGTCGAACTCGCTGGGAATGGGCACCCACAGCGCGTGCACGATGCCGAGCGCGGCATAGCATGCGGCGACGTCGTCGACCGCGATGCGGACCGCGCGCAGGTCGTACAGTTCGTCGAAACCGACCTGCTTGCGCTGCATCTTCCGCCAGATGCTGTAGATGTGTTTCGGCCGCCCGCTGACATCCGCGGCGATGCCATGCGCGGCCAGGCCATCGCGCAACGCGCCAATGACTGCACCGATGTAGCGCTCGCGGCCGACCCGCTTCTCGTCCAGCTGCGTGGCGATCTGCTTGTACGTCTGCGGTTGCAGATAACGGAAGGCGAGGTCTTCCAGTTCCCACTTCAGTTGCCAGATGCCCAGCCGGTTCGCCAGCGGTGCGTGGATGTCGCGCGTCAGCCTGGCCAGCGCCTGGCGTTCGCCCTCCGCCAGCGCACCGGCGGCGCGCATCCGGGCCAGCTGCCGGGCCAGCAGGATGGTCACCACGCGCAGGTCGCGCACGATCGCCAGCAACAGGCGCCTCAGGCCCTCGGTGTTGACGCTGCGGGTCTGCTCCGCATGCAGCGCCCAGACCTGCGCCGCCGCGACCTGGCCTTCCAGCAGATCGACGAGTCCGGGCACCTGTCTGCCGACCTGGCCGGCGATCGCGGACTGCACGCCCGGCAGTCCATGCAGGATCGCCGCCAGCACCACTTCCCCGTCCGCGCCGAGGGTGGCGAGCGTATCGAGCGTGTCCGCCAGCACATCGATCGGATCGGGCATGCCGTCTCCGGCCGCGTTGGCCGACGCCGCGTCCGACAGCGCACGACGCCACGCCGCCGGCAGCGCGTCGAGCGACGGCCGTTGCAGCAGGGTCGCGATGTCGTGGACCGGGGGAACCATCATGGAAACCAGGGACGGCCAAGCGCCGCCGGAATGACTACACTACCGGCCAGTCGACTGCGGGAACAACCATGAAGATGAGCCGCTTGTTTCTATCCATCGCGTTGGTGGCCGTGTCCACGTGCGCCATCGGGCAGGAGAATCCGCCCCTCGAGCCGCTGCGCGACGCGATGAGCGAAAGCGAGTTCAAGGCCGCCGGCCTGGACAAGCTGAGTCCTGCCGAGCTCGCCGCGCTGGATGCCTGGCTGCGAAACCGGGTGGGCCAGCAGACGGCGCAAGCGGTGGCGCAGGCCAAGCAGGAAGGCCGCAAGGAAGTCGAGCAGGAAACCCGCGGCTTCTTCGACTTCGGTACGGCCGAACCCATCGCGAGCACCATCGTCGGCGCGTTCAACGGCTTTGCGAAGGGGCGCCAGTACACGCTGGCCAACGGCCAGGTGTGGGAACAGGTCGAGTCCGCCTCGCTCGCCGGCGTGCGCCGCACGGATCCTGTCGTGAAGATCACGCCGTCCCGCTTCGGAAACACCTGGTTCATGAAGATCGACGGTTACAACACCGCCGCTCCCGTCCGCCGCATCAAGTGACGCCATTCCCGAGGAAACGACATCCATGCGCCCGATCCGAACCCTCCTGCTCGCCGCCCTGCTCGCGGCCGCCCTGCCGCTTCAGGCACGCGAATACGTCGCCATCGAAAAACGCCTCACCGCCGGGCAGATGAAAGCCACCGGGTTGGATCAACTGAGCGGCGAACAGCTCGCGCTGCTCAACACCCTGCTCGATGAAGACAGGAAGGCCGTCGTCGACGAGGTCCGCAAGGAGCACCGGGACGACGGCCCACGCGTGACCGGCACGCTGTTCGGCGGCAACGGACTGGACCCGGTGACCAGCACCTTGACGGGCGACCTGCGCGGCTGGTCGCGCGGCACGGTATTCACCCTGGAGAACGGCCAGCGTTGGCGCGTCATCGATGGCGAGTACTACGCGGGCAAGCCGCTCGGCAACGCCAAGGTCGTGGTATCGCCCGGCAAGATCAGCGGCTGGTACCTGCAGGTCGAAGGACACAACCCGCGACCCAAGGTACAGCGCGCCGACTGACGCGCGCGATGCCTCACCCGCGCAGCGCCTGCAGGCGCTGCGCGAGCTTCTTCGGCGAGATGCCGCTCTTCGCGCCCAGTTCCTGCGCGAATACCGATACCCGCAGTTCCTCCAGGTCCCAACGCAGCGCCTGCCAATCCGGCGACCGCACGATGCCATCGTCGTTCGCCTGCGCCAGTGCGTCGGCGAACGGCTTGAGTTCCAGCATGCGCGCCTGGTCCTTCGCAGGATCGCGCTTCGCGCGCTCGGCGCGCAGCGTCATCGCCTTCAGGTAGCGCGGCAGTTGCGCCAGCGCATCGGCCGGCGTGTCGCGCAGGAAGCCGGCATGCACCAGGCCCGCCAGCTGTGCGCGCAGGTCGTCGAGGTTGCCGCGCGCCCAGCCCATCAGCGGCGCGTCCAGCTGCGGTTTCAGTTCCGCCACCGCGGACAGGATCGCCTCGGCCAGTTTCAGCCGCTCCATCGCCTCGCCGAACAGGCGCTTGCCGGCATCGTCGCGCCGCTGCCCGAACGCGGCGCGGTCGCGGATCGCCTCCAGCCCTTCCGCGAGGACGGCATTCATGGCTGCATCGACGATGTCGCCGCGCAACCGTTCCTGCGATTCGATGGCCGCGTACAACAGCCCCGTCTTCGGCGAGACCGGCAGCTGCTTGCGCGCCTGCTTCACCTTGTCGGCCAGCGCGATCTCCAACAGGCGGCGCACGCCACCGGGATGCGCCGCAGCCGCTTCCGCACGGTCGGCGAACACCTGCAGCGCCACCGTCTCGCCGTCGTCGCGCAGGGCCGGATAGGCCGGCACACCCGCCTCGCCCGGCACCTCGCGGGGGATCGCCTGCGGCGGGAAATCGCGCAGGCCACTCGCCGCCATCTCGCGACCGGCGCGCGCGGCGAAGGCCTGGCCCGCCTTGGCACCGAAGCGTGCACGCAGGTCATCAAGGTCGCGCGACTCGGCCAGCACCTTGCCTTCGCCGCCGCCACGCGGGTCTTCGCGCAACCGCAGGTTCATGCGCAGGTGCGGCTCCAGCGCCGCCTCGTCGAAGTCGAGCGCACTCACCGCCACGCCGGTCGCACGCGACAGGAAGCGCGCCAGCTCGCCACGGAGGTCATCGGCGGTGGGTCTGGAAAAGGCTTCGTGGAACGCGCGACCGAAATCCGGCGCAGGCACGTAGTTGCGCCGCATCGCCTTGGGCAGGCTGCGGATCAGCCCGGCCGCCTTGTCGGCGACGAAGCCCGGCGCCAGCCACGACAGACGCGCGGGATCCAGCGCGTTGAGCAGGTGCAGCGGCACCTCCAGCGTCACGCCGTCGTCGACCGCACCCGGTTCGAACCGGTAGTGCAGCGGCAGCCGCGCATCGCCCAAGGCGAAGTACTTCGGATAGCGGTCTTCCTCACTGCCTTCGCCCGGCAACAGGTCGACCAGCGACCAGTGCAGCGCGCGGCGCTTGTCGGCCGGCAGCGCCTTCCACCACGTATCCAGGCCGGCGGCGGAATGGAGTTCGGACGGAATCCGGTCCAGGTACCAGCGCGCCTGCCAGTCCTCGTCGGCGACCAGGCCGGCGCGGCGCAGCTTGGCTTCCTCTTCTCGTGCCTGCTCCAGCGTCTTCAGATTGTCCGCAACGAAGCCGGCACGCGTGTTGATCTCGCCGGTCACCAGGCCCTGGCGTACGAACAGGTCGTGCGCTTCCCCCGGCGCAATGCGGCCGTAGTGCACCGGCTTCTTCGGCGCCAGCACCAGGCCGAACAGGCTGATCTGCTCCGACGCCAGCACCTGGCCCTGCGCACGCGACCAGTGCGGGTCGAAGTGCTTGCGCAGCAGCAGGTGCGGCAGTTCGGCGATCACCCAGTCCGGCTCGATCGCCGCCAGGGTCATGCCCCATACCTTCTGCGTGTCCAGCAGGTTGGCTGCCAGCAGCCACGGCGGTGGACGCCTGGACAGCGGCGACCCGGGGAACGGCAGGAAGCGGCGCTGGCGTGGCGCCTGGAAATCGCCCTTGTCGATGCGATGGCCGATCTGCGTCGGCAGGCCGGCCACCAGCGCGCGGTGCAGCGTCTGGTAGGCGCTGGCGCGCACGCGCTCACTGAAGCCGCCGCCGGCAGGCGCCTGGTCCTGCTGCGCACGCACCGCGACCGGCGCCGGCGCGGGCTCGGCCTTGCCTTCGCGCACCAGGCGCGCGGCGCGATGCAATTGGCCGCGCGTGGCCTTCACCGCCGCGGCGCTGTCATCGCGTGCGGCAGCCGGTGCGCTGCTGCCGGCGAGCAGCGGCGCCAGCGACGCCTCGTTGTCTTCTTCCCTCCAGCCCAGCTCCTCGCACAGCAGGCGCAGCTGGCGATGCAGCTCGCGCCATTCGCGCATGCGCAGGAAGCCCAGGAAATGGCGGCCGCACCAATCGCGCAGCTTCGACTGGGTCAGGTCCTCGTGCGCCTGGCGGTAGGCGTCCCACAGCCGCAGCACGCCGACGAACTCGGAACGGCCATCCGCGAACTGCGCATGCGCGCTGTCTGCGGCGCCGCGCGCCTCGGCCGGACGTTCGCGCGGGTCCTGGATGCCGAGGAACGAGGCGATCACCAGCATCGGCCGCAGGCAGCCGGCCGCCTGGGCCGCCACCAGCATCCGCGCCAGCTTCACGTCCACCGGCAGGCGTGCCATCTGTTTGCCGATCGCGGTCATGCGGCGCTCGGCGTCGATGGCGCCCAACTCCGTCAGCTGCTGCCAGCCATCGGCGACGGCGCGCTCGTCCGGGGATTCCAGGAACGGGAAGTCCTCGATCCGGCCCAGGCCGAGCTGCAGCATGCGCAGGATCACGCCGCCCAAACTGGAACGGCGGATTTCCGGATCAGTGAATTCCGACCGCGCCTGGAAATCCGCCTCGGCATACAGCCGGTAACAGATGCCCTCGGCGACGCGCCCGCAGCGGCCCTTGCGCTGGTTGGCACTGGCCTGGGAAATGGGTTCGATATGCAGGCGGTCCAGCTTGTTGCGCGGGCTGTAGCGCTTGACGCGCGCGAAACCGGGGTCGACCACGTAGCGGATGCGCGGCACCGTCAGCGAGGTTTCGGCGACGTTGGTGGCCAGCACGATGCGCCGGTTCGGACCGGGATTGAACACGCGGTCCTGGTCCTGGTTGGACAGGCGCGCATACAGCGGCAGCACCTCGGTCTGGCGGTACTTGCGGCGCTCCAGCGCCTGGTGCGCGTCGCGGATCTCGCGCTCGCCGGGCAGGAATATCAGCACGTCGCCGCGCGCATCCAGCCGGGTGATCTCGTCCACCGCCGCCACGATGCCGTCGTTGACGGTGCGGTCGCCTTCCTGCTCGCCCTCGCCTTCCAGCGCGCGATAGCGCACCTCCACCGGATAGGTGCGGCCTTCCACGCTGATCACCGGCGCGTCGTCGAAGTGTGTGGCGAAGCGTCCGGTATCGATGGTCGCCGAGGTGACGATGACCTTCAGGTCGCGACGCTTGCGCAGCAACTGCTTCAGGTAGCCGAGCAGGAAGTCGATGTTGAGGCTGCGTTCGTGCGCCTCGTCGACGATGATCGTGTCGTACGCCGACAGCCAGCGGTCGCTGGCGATCTCCGCCAGCAGGATGCCGTCGGTCATGAACTTGATGTGGGTGTCTTCGCCGACCTGGTCGTTGAAGCGCACCTGGAAGCCGACCGCGCGGCCGACCTCCGTCTTCAACTCCTCGGCGACGCGGCGCGCGACCGCACGCGCGGCGATGCGGCGCGGCTGGGTGCAGCCGATCATGCCGGCCACGCCACGACCGGCGGCCAGGCACAGCTTGGGCAGCTGGGTGGTCTTGCCGGAGCCGGTCTCGCCCGCGATCACCACGACCTGGTGGTTCCGGATCAGCTCGACGATGCGCTCGCCCTCGCGCGCGATCGGCAGGGCGTCGTCCAGCGTCACCGCCGGCACGGTCGATAGTCGCCGCTCGCGGGTGGCGATCGACGCCGTCAATGCTTGCTCGAACGCCTGGCGCGCACCGGCATCGGCCGGCTTGCCCTGCCAGCGCGACCACAGCCCGTGCAGGCGGCCACGGTCGCGGCTCAATGCACGGTCGAGCGCACGCCGGCCGTGGTCGAGGGCGGCACGGTCGGGACCGGCGGGGGACGGGTTACGGGGAGTACTCATTCTTCAGCAGGCCGTTGAAACTTTTCGCTCACGCCACATGTTCTAGTGTGTCCATTGTGCCGTCTCAACCCACCTACAGGAGCATCCGCATGGCCAAGACCAAGTCCAAGCCCGCCAAGAAAACCAAGGCCCCCTCCGTGGCCGCCCCGCTCGCGGCCGCCCCGTCGGCACCGAACATCGATATCGGGATCAGCAGCGGCGAACGCAAGAAGATCGCTGATGGCCTGTCGCGCTTCCTCGCCGACAGCTACACGCTCTACCTGAAGACCCACAATTTCCACTGGAACATCACCGGCGCGATGTTCAACTCGCTGCATACGATGTTCGAGACGCAGTACACCGAGCAATGGACGGCGCTGGACGAGATCGCCGAGCGCATCCGCGCGCTGGGCTTCAATGCGCCGGGTTCGTACCGCGAGTTCGTCAGCCTGACCTCGATCGCGGAAGAGCCGGGCCTGAGCGACAGCGCCGACTGGCGCGAGATGGTCCGCCAGCTGGTCATCGGCAACGAGGCGGTCTGCCGCACGGCACGCAAGGTGCTGGACATCGCCGACGATGCCGACGACGCGCCGACCGAGGACCTGCTGACGCAGCGTCTGCAGACGCACGAGAAGTACGCATGGATGCTGCGGTCGCTGTTGCAATAACTGGCACACGAGAGACACACAGAACGCCCGGCTGGTCCGGGCGTTCTGCTGTCTGACCCTCGAAGTCCCTCTCCCTGTGGGGGAGGGGTTGGGGTGAGGGCCAACGAAGTCCATGTCTTCGCACCGCGTTGGCGGTTGCCACATTCGCGATGGGATCTACTTTTGATGGCCTGGCGGGAGACGTTTTTATCTCGGACACATGGTGCCGCTCGCCACGGGGGCGTCCCTTTCTTTGCTCGTGCAAAGAAAGGAACCAAAGAAACACGCCCCAGGCGGCACGCCCTGCGCTTCGCTCCGGGTCCGCGAGCGGGCCGGGAATTTTCGTAAGGCACATCCATGTGCCATACGAAAACGCCGTCATCCATGACGGCGCCCTTCTGGTTTTACCCGGCCCACTCGCCGTGCCTCACGGGGACCCCTGAAGCGTGAGCAAAGCCGGCGTCGTTTGTATCTGGGGTGGCTCCTGGGTCCCCTGAGGTCCGGCAGTCACGGCGGGTAAAACCCGAAGGGCGGCGCACAAGGATGTGCGCCGTTTTCGGCCGGGGCAGGATGCCCCGTACGAAAATTCCCGCCGGGACTGCGCACCCGCCGCGTGCGGCGGGCGGACCGCCGGGGTGTGCTTTCTTTTGCTTACTTTTCTTTGCACAAGCAAAGAAAAGTAAGGCCCCCGCGGCAGGCGGCGCCATCTAAAAAGGATAGAACAACCGTTCTGCAAGGCCATCGAACCAAAGCGCCATCGTGGATGTGGTGACAACAAAGGAAGCTCAAAGACACGGACTCCGTTGCCCCTCACCCCAACCCCTCTCCCGCCGGGAGAGGGGCTCAGACGCAGGGAAATGGCCTTTCAGTGACCCGCTCGAGTCAGGATGAACTCCCACCCCACGCCACACGGATTTCCGATCCCCCCCGGCACCCACTGACCGGGCCGACACCCGTCATCGCGTTATCCTTGTCCCCATGTCGTCCCCCGCCCTCGAAACACTGCAGCGCGTCTTCGGTTACAGCGCCTTCCGCGGCCACCAACAGGCCATCGTCGAACACATTGCCGCCGGCCACGATGCCCTGGTCCTCATGCCGACCGGCGCCGGCAAGTCGCTGTGCTACCAGGTGCCCGCGCTGCTGCGCGAGGGCACCGGCATCGTCGTCTCGCCGCTGATCGCGCTGATGCAGGACCAGGTGGACGCACTGCGCCAGCTGGGCGTGCGCGCGGCCTTCCTGAACTCCTCGCTGGCCGCGGACGAAGCCCAGCAGGTCGAACAGGCCCTGCTGCGCGGCGAGCTGGACCTGCTGTACGTGGCACCGGAGCGGCTGCTGACCGGGCGCTTCCTGTCGCTGCTGGACCGCAGCCGCATCGCGCTGTTCGCCATCGACGAAGCGCACTGCGTGTCGGCGTGGGGCCACGACTTCCGGCGCGAGTACCTGGAACTGGCCCTGCTGCACGAACGCTGGCCCGACGTGCCGCGCATCGCGTTGACCGCCACTGCCGACCCGCCGACGCAACGCGAGATCGCCGAGCGGTTGAACCTGGTGGAGGCCGAGAAGTTCGTCAGCTCGTTCGACCGCCCCAACATCCGCTACACCGTGGTGCAGAAGGACAATGCGCGGCACCAGCTGCGCGACTTCCTGCGCAATCGCCGCGGCGAGGCCGGCATCGTCTACTGCCTGTCGCGCAAGCGCGTGGAACAGTTCGCCGATTACCTGGCCGAGCAGGGCTTCAACGCACTGCCCTACCACGCCGGTCTCGACGCCAGCGTGCGTGCGCACAACCAGCGCCGCTTCCTGCGCGAGGACGGCATCGTCATGGTCGCGACGATCGCCTTCGGCATGGGCATCGACAAGCCCGACGTGCGCTTCGTGGCGCACATGGACCTGCCCAAGTCGATGGAAGGCTATTACCAGGAGACCGGCCGCGCCGGCCGCGACGGCGAGGCCGCCGAAGCCTGGCTGTGCTACGGACTGGGCGACGTGGTGCTGCTGAAGCAGATGATCGAACAGGGCGAGGCCGGAGAAGAGCGCAAGCGCCTCGAACGCCGCAAGCTGGACCAGCTGCTGGGCTACTGCGAATCCACCCAGTGCCGGCGTCAGGTGCTGCTGGCGGGCTTCGGCGAAACCTATCCGCACGAGTGCGGCAACTGCGACAACTGCCTGAGCCCGGCCGAGACCTGGGACGCCACCGAGGCCGCGCAGAAGGCACTGAGCTGCGTGTACCGCAGCGGCCAGCGCTTCGGCGTGAACCATGTGATCGACGTGTTGCGCGGCAGCGAGAACGAGCGCATCCGCCAGTGCGGACATGACCACCTGACCACCTACGGCATCGGCAAGGATCTGGATGCCACCGCGTGGCGCAGCGTATTCCGCCAGCTGGTGGCCTGCGGGTTGCTGGAAGTCGAGGCGGAATTCGGCAGCCTGCGCCTGACCGAAGGCAGCCGTGCCGTGCTGCGCGGCGAACGTCGCCTTCAGCTGCGCAAGGAGCGGCGCGAAAAGCGCGAACGCGATCGCGGCTCGCGCAGCGGCGTACCGGTGCAGGCTGCCGACCTGCCGCGCTTCCAGGTACTGCGCGACCTGCGCGCGCAACTGGCCCGCGAGCAGAACGTGCCCGCCTACGTCATCTTCCACGACAGCACGCTGCGCAACATCGCCGAACAGCAGCCCGGCACGCTGGATGAACTGGGGCGGGTCGGCGGCATCGGCGGCGCCAAGCTGGAGCGCTATGGCCAGCGCGTCCTGGACGTACTGGGCGCGGTGGGATGAGTTCCCCGCCTCGGGCGTCGATCTCAGCCGACGTTCAATCCCGGACTGTTAGCTTGCTTCGCAGGCCCGCCACTCGATGGGCCGCCGTTCCGGGACTCCCCATGAAGACCCTGCCTGTTGCGTTGCTGGCCCTGATGACCGCCGTGCCTGCGTTCGCGCAGTCGAATGCGGAAGCGCTGGACCTCAGCCTGCCCCGGTCGGCCACCTACGCCAAGGATCCCCCCGGCACCTGGTACGGCGACACGCAACCGGCACGGCCGAAGAAGGGCGCCGTGGCCGCCACGCCAATCGATCCCTGCGTGTACTACGGCGACGATGACGGCGATGGCGTATCGGGCAGCGTCACCACCGGCATCGGCTACAGCAAGGGCCATGGCCACAGCACCTACAACGCGGCCAACCTCAATCTCTGCAAGACCACGTACGACGATGAAGGCAAGCCGCGTACGTTCAACTTCAACCTCAACGTCGACCGCTACGACGGCCCCGGCGGGTATTACGGCGGCCCGTATGGCGGTTATCCCGGCGGCCCGATGATGCGCGGCGCACCGCGCCCGTAAGCCTTCAGTCGCGGGTGGCGACGCGCGCGACCAGGGCCACCGCCACCAGCAGCACGACCAGCAGGCCCAGCGCCGCCGCCAGCGAGGTGAGCTTGGCGATGAACCCCAGCGCGGCCGGCCCGAGCAGTACCCCCGCATAGCCCATCGTGGTGACCGCAGCGACCGCCAGGTGCGTGGGCATGCGGCGCTGGCGTCCCGCTGCGGAGAACATCACCGGCACCACGTTCGCCGCGCCCGCACCGACCAGCGCGAACCCCGCCATCCCGGCCAGCGGCGACGGCACCAGGATCGCCAGCATGAAGCCGGCCGCCGCGACCAGCGCACCGCACACCACTACGCGGAACGCGCCCAGCGCCTGCACGATGCAGTCGCCGGCCAGGCGGCCGATCGTCATCGTCACCGCAAAGGCGACGTAACCGAAGCCGGCGGTGGCCGGATCGGCATTCCGCACGGACGTCAGGAAGACCGCACTCCAGTCCAGCACCGCGCCCTCGGACAGGAACATCGCGAAGCACACCGCGCCGACCAGCAGCACGCGCCCGCGCGGCAGCACGAACGCAGGATGGTCGCCGTCGCCGCCATCGACCAGCAGTCCGCGACGAGCACCGGCCAGCAACACGGCGGCGATCACCGCCATGCCGCCGATCGCCAGCAGCGGCGACGCACCGAGGGCCAGCGCGCCGGCCACGCCGCCCGCGCCGGCGATGCCGCCGACGCTGTACATGCCGTGGAAGCCGGACATCATCGCGCGCGCGCTGGCGCGTTCGACGATCACCGCCTGCACGTTCATCACCACGTCGAGCACGCCCAGGCTCGCGCCGAACACGGCCAGCGCCAGCGCGAGGACGGGAATGCTGGGCGCCAGCATCAGCGCGGGCATGCACAGGCAGATCATCGCGCCCGCAGCAATGATCGAGCGACGGCAGCGAAGCGCGCGGCCAGTCCGCCCGCCAGCGGCATCATCAGCACCGATCCCACGCCGAGGCACAGCAGCATCAGGCCGAGCTGGCCATCGTCCAGCGCGAGTTTCCGCTTGGCGAACGGAATCAGCGGCGCCCACGCCGACACGGCCAGGCCGCCGATGAAGAAGGCGATGCGGGTGGCGATACGCTCGCGCGCACCCGGCGCGTCCTCATGCACCGGCATGCGGCGTCAGGGCGCCTGCAGTTCGAACGGGACCGCCTCGCCGGCGGCGCTGGACGGTGCGACCCACAGGTCGAACAGGCCGGGCTCGGCGATGGGACGGTTGTCGACCCCGTGGAATTCGAGGTCGGCGCGCGCCAGGGTGAACTCGACGTCCTGCGATTCGCCAGCGGCCAGGGTGATCTTGCGAAAGCGTTTCAGCTCGCGCACCGGACGCACGCGGCTGGCGGTGCGGTCGCGCAGGTACAGCTGCACGACCTCTTCACCCTTGCGCGTGCCGGCGTTGGTGATGCGCGTGCGGATGGTCAGGGTGTCGTGCCAGCTCAGCGTCTGCGTATCCAGTTGCGGTACGCCGTAGTCGAAGCGGGTATACGACAGGCCGTGGCCGAACGGATACAGCGCCGCGTGCGACACCTCGCGCCAGCGCGTCTGGAAGAAGCGCGGCGTGCCCGGCACGTTGGGACGACCGGTGGCGGGATGGTTGTAGAAGTACGGCTGCTGGCCCGCATCCTGCGGGAAGCTCACCGGCAGGCGCGCTGAGGGGTTGTAGTCGCCGAATACGACGTCGGCGATGGCAGGACCCGTCTGCGTGCCGAGGAACCAGCCCACCAGGACCGCCTGCGCCTCGCGCACCGCGCCCTCGAGCGCCAGCGCACGGCCGTTGCGCAGCACGACGACGACCGGTGTACCGGTGGCGGCGACCGCTTCGGCCAGTGCCTGCTGCGCGGCTGGCAGCACGATATGCGTACGCGATTGCGCCTCGCCGGAAAACTCGTGCGGTTCGCCCACGGCGAGCAGCACGACATCGGCCGCGCGCGCGGCGGCGACCGCGGCGTCGATGCCGCCCTCGATCGCTTCTTCGACGCCGCAGCCCGGCTCGACGACCAGCGCGGTCGGATCGTCCAGCGCGGCGCGCACGCCGGTTTCCACATCCACCATGCGCGCGGCATCGCCGAAGATGTTCCAGCAGCCGCCGAGGTTGGCGGTGTCCTGCGCGAACGGCCCGATCAGCGCGATGCGCTGCCCCGCCTTCTTCAGCGGCAGCACGTCGCCTTCGTTCTTCAGCAGCACGATGGAGCGGCGCGCGCAGTCGCGTGCCAGCGCGTCGTGCGCGGCGATATGCGATTGATCCGTTTCGCGTTCGGCATCGAGGCAGCGGTAAGGGTTGTCGAACAGGCCGACGGCCGCCTTCACGTGCAGCACGCGGCGCACGGCTTCGTCGACCTCGCCCATCGTCAGCCGGCCCCGCTCGACCAGCGTCGCGACATGGCCGGCATAGATGCCGCTCTGCAGGCTCATGTCCAAACCGGCCGACAGCGCCTTCTGCGCAGCATCGGCTTCGTCGCTGGCGTAGCCGTGCGCGATCAGTTCGAGGTCGGAGGTGTAGTCGGAAACGACGAAGCCTTCGAACTTCCACTCGCCGCGCAGGATGTCGGTCAGCAGCTCGCGGTTGGCCGACGCCGGCACGCCGTTGATGTCGTTGAACGAACTCATCAGCGTCAATGCGCCCGCATCGATTGCCGCCTTGAACGGCGGCAGGTGCACGTCGCGCAACGTCTGCGGCGCCATGTCCACGAAGTTGTAATCCAGGCCGGCGGAGATCGCGCCGTAGGCGGCGAAGTGCTTGGGCGTGGTCAGCAGCGAGTCGGCGGCGGTCAGGTCCTTGCCCTGGAAACCGCGCACGCGGGCGGCGGCGAGTTCGCAGGACAGGTACACATCTTCGCCGGAGGTTTCCGCCACGCGGCCCCAGCGCTGGTCGCGCGCGATATCGACCATCGGCGCGAACGTCCAGTGGATGCCCGCGGCAGTGGCTTCCTTCGCGGTCGCGCGTGCGGTGCGTTCGGCGAGATCGGGTTCGAAGCTGGCGGCTTCGCCCAGCGGGATCGGGAACACCGTGCGCATGCCGTGGATGACGTCGGCGCCCAGCAGCAGCGGGATGCCCAGGCGGCTTTCCTCCACCGCGATGCGCTGCGCCTCGCGGCCTTCCGCCGCGCCTACGCCGTTGAACAGCGCGCCAACGCGGCCGCTGCGGATCTGCTCGCGTACCTGCTCGGCATCGCGCGCGAAGGTCTCCGGATTGACCTCGAAGGCGAACGGCCGCAGCGCGTCGGCGAAGGCGCCGAGCTGGCCGATCTTCTCCTCCAGCGTCATCTCGGCGATCAGGCCTTCGATCCTTCGCTGATGCGGCATGTACGCGGTCCTCCCGGGAACGCCGGTGTTACGGGGGCAGCCATTATGAAAACGTTTACAAGCAGGGTCAAACCCTCTTCAAACGGCGTCCGCCGGGTGTTCCAGGCGCCGCGACGCGGTTTACCCCGCCATGCCGGAATGGCGAAGCAGCGCGTCGATCCGCGGCGCGCGGCCGCGGAAGGCACGGAAGTTCTCCGAAGCCGCCCGGCTCCCGCCGCGTGCCAGCACCTCGCGGCGGAAGCGCGCCCCCGTCGCGGCGACGTCGGCCGGTGCCTCCTCGAAGGCGGCATACGCGTCGGCGCTGAGCACTTCGGCCCACTTGTAGCTGTAGTACCCCGCCCCGTAGCCGCCGGCGAAGATGTGGCTGAACTGATGCGGGAAGCGGTTCCAGTCCGGCGGGATGTTCACCGCCACCTCGGCACGTACGCGGTCCAGCAACGCCAGCACGCTGTCGTCGGCCGCATCGAACCCGCTGTGCAGTTGCATGTCGAACAGGCCGAACTCCAGCTGCCGCACCGTGGCCATGCCGCTCTGGTAGTTCTTCGCCGCGACCATCCGGTCGAACAGCGCGCGCGGCAGCGACTCGCCGGTGTCCACGTGCGCGGTCATCGCCTGCACCCGCTCCCATTCCCAGCAGAAGTTCTCCATGAACTGGCTGGGCAGCTCCACCGCATCCCACTCGACGCCGTTGATGCCGGCCACGCCCAGTTCGCCGACCTGCGTCAGCAACTGGTGCAGGCCGTGGCCCATTTCGTGGAAGAGCGTGGTCACGTCGCTGTGGCTGAAGGTGGCCGGCGTGCCGTCCACGCCCTTGCCGAAGTTGCAGACCAGATACACGACAGGTGTTTGTACAGCATGCGTCTGCGTGCCGCGCGCGGTGTCGCGGCGGTTGCGGCAATCGTCCATCCACGCACCGCCGCGCTTGCCTTCGCGGGCATACAGGTCGAGGTAGAACTGGCCGACCAGCGCGCCGTCGCCATCCACCAGGCGATAGAAGCGCACGTCGGGATGCCAGGTCGGCGCCGCGTCCTGCTCGACGCGCAGGCCATACAGGTCGCCTATCACGCCGAACAGCCCGGCCAGCACCGCGGGTTCGGTGAAGTACTGCTTCACTTCCTGCGCGGAGAAGCTGTAGCGCGCCTGCTTGAGCTTCTCGCTGGCGTAGGCCAGGTCCCAGGCTTCGAGCGTTTCCAGGCCGAGCTGGTCGCGGGCGAAGGCTTCCAGTTCCTCGCGGTCGCGTTGCGCATGCGGCCTGGCGCGTGCAGCGAGATCGCGCAGGAACGCCAGCACCTCGTCCGGCGTGTCGGCCATCTTGGTCGCCAGCGAATACTCCGCATAGCTGGCGAAACCGAGCAGCGCCGCCAGTTCGGCACGCAGCGCGAGGATGCGCTCGATCAGCGCGGAGTTGTCCAGCGCCTCGTTGTCGGCCCGTTCCGACGCGCGCACCGCGTTGGCGTGGTACAGCGTTTCGCGCAGCGCGCGGTCGTCCGCATACGCCTGCACCGGCAGGTAGCACGGCATCTGCAGGGTGAACTTCCAGCCGGGCTCGTCATCGGCCTTGGCCGCCGCGCGCGCCGCCGACACCACGTCCGCCGGCAGCCCACCGAGATGCTGCTTGTCCTTGATCCAGAACTCGTACTCGTCGGTCGCATCCAGCACGTTCTGCGAGAACTTGGCCGACAACCCGGCGAGTTCCTCCTTCACCGCAGCGAAGCGCGCCTTCTGCTCGTCCGGCAGCTCGGCGCCGCCGAGCCGGAAATCGCGCAGCGCGTTGTCCAGCACCTTGCGGCGCGCTTCATCGTACGTCTGCGCCTCCTGCGACTCGGACAGTGCGCGGTACTGGCCATACAGCGCGAGGTTCTGCCCGAGCGCGCTCCAGAAGCGCGTCACCTTCGGCAGCTGCGCGTTGTAGGCAGCGCGCAGCGCGGGCGTGTTCACCACGGCCTCCAGGTGCGTGACCTGGTTCCAGGCGCGCGCCAGGCGCTCGGTGGCATCGTCCAGAGGCACGACGAACGCGTCCCACGTGATCGGCACGACGGCCTCCGCCGCCCTCACCGCGGTATCGGCCTCGGCCAGCAATTGCTCGATCGCCGGTGCGATGTGCTCGGGACGGATCGCGTCGAAGTGCGGCAGGCCCGAGAAGTCGAGCAACGGATGGGTCATGGGAACACCTTCTGCAATGGGGGTCAGGTCGGCCAGTCGGCCTGCGCCAGCACGGGCAACCCGCGCCCGGCGATGGCCGCCGCGATGGCATCGTCGCTTTCCACGATGGGGATGCCGCGCTCCAGATACCAGTCGCGGTTGTAGTAGCTGTGCGCGTACCGTTCACCGCTGTCGCACAGGATGCTGACAATGGAACCGGCCCGGCCTTCTTCGCGCATGCGGGTCGCCGCCACCAGGATGCCGACGAAGTTGGTGCCGGTCGAACCACCGACTCTGCGCCCCAGGATCGCGCTGACATGCCGCATCGCGGCCAGGCTGAGCGCGTCCGGCACCTTCACCATCGCGTCGATGCAGGACGGGATGAAGCTGGGCTCGCAGTGGGGGCGGCCGATGCCTTCGATGCCGGAGCCGCGCCCGCAGGTCAGCGCCGTATCGTCGCAGCCATCGCAGGCGCCCCGGTACTGGTCGTAGAACACCGAATGCTCCGGGTCCGCGCACAACACGCGCGTGGGGTGGCGGCGATAGCGAACGTAGCGCCCCAGCGTGGCGCTGGTGCCGCCGGTCCCCGGACTGCAGACGATCCACGCCGGCACCGGATGCGGTTCGGCCTCCATCTGCTTGAAGATGGCCTCGGCGATGTTGTTGTTCGCACGCCAGTCCGTGGCCCGCTCGGCGTAGGTGAACTGGTCCATGAAGTGTCCGCCCGTCTCGTGCGCGAGCTGCCGCGAGACGGCATTGATCGCACCGGCCTCTTCGACCAGATGGCAACGGCCACCCTGGAACTGGATCGCCGCGATCTTGTCCGGCGACGTCGAGGACGGCATCACCGCGATGAAAGGCAGTCCGAGCAGGCGCGCGAAGTAGGCTTCGGAAACCGCCGTCGACCCGCTGGACGCCTCGATCACCGGTGCGCCCGCGCGCAGCCAGCCGTTCGCCAGCGAGTACAGGAACAGCGAACGCGCCAGGCGGTGCTTCAGGCTGCCGGTGGGATGGCTGGATTCGTCCTTGAGATACACCTCTATGCCGGGGAAACCGGGCAGCGGCAGCGGGATCAAGTGGGTGTCGGCGGACCGGTTGAAGTCCGCTTCGATGCGCTGGATCGCCTGCGCCGTCCAGTCACGCGCTGCCGTGGTCACGCGGAAGATATCCTGCAGGGTGCGGCGGCGGGATGTGCGTGGTGGGCCGTGAAGGATTCGAACCTTCGACCAAAAGATTAAAAGTCTTCTGCTCTACCGACTGAGCTAACGGCCCGGAAACGCATCCCGGCCTTGCACCGGGACGCGCATTCTAGCGCATCGCCCGCGACGGGGCGAAATCCGCCCGGCTCACGCGTAACGCGTGGGGTCCGGCATGCCGGCGTCGACGAAGCCGGCGGCGCGCAGGCGGCAGGCATCGCAGTGTCCGCAGGCGCGGCCCTGATCGTCGGCCTGGTAACAGGACACGGTCTGGGCGAAATCGACACCCAGGCGAATGCCTTCGCGCACGATGTCGGCCTTGCTCAGGTGCAGTAGCGGCGCCTGGATGCGCAGGCCGGCGCCTTCCACGCCCGCCCTGGTCGCCAGGTTGGCGAGTTTCTCGAACGCGTCGATGAACTCGGGGCGGCAATCCGGATAGCCCGAATAGTCCACGGCATTGACGCCGCAGAAAATGTCGCTGGCGCCGAGGACTTCGGCCCAGCCCAGCGCCACCGACAGCATGATGGTGTTGCGCGCGGGCACGTAGGTCACCGGAATGCCCGGGCCACCTGCTTCCGGCACGTCGATGTCATCGGTCAGCGCGGAGCCGCCGATGCTGCGCAGGTCCACGTGCACGGTCTTGTGCGCGGCGGCGCCGAGCGTGGCGGCGACGCGCGCGGCGGCATACAGTTCCGAGGTGTGCCGCTGGCCGTAGCGCACGCTGAGCGCATGCACGGCGAAGCCCTGCTCGCGGGCGATGGCGACGACAACGGCGGAGTCCATGCCACCGGAGAGAAGGACGACGGCGTTTTTCATTCAGGTAGTCGTGATTCGTGATTCGTGATTCGTGATTCGGCCTCAGGCCACTGGCACTGATCTTCCGAATCACGAATCACCAATGACCAATCACGGCCTCATCCTCTCACCGCCCGGGTTCGTCATTCCACAGCAGCTTGTGCAGCTGCATCTGGAAGCGCACCGGCAGGCGGTCCTCGACGATCCAGTCCGCCAGCTCGCGCGGCGACAGTTCGGACTTGCTGGGCGAGAACAGCACATCGCAGCGCTCGGCCAGCCGATGCTCGGCAACCATGCCGCGCGCCCATTCGTAGTCGGCGCGCCCGCACAGCACGAACTTCACCTGGTCGCGCGCGGTGAGCAGCGGGAGGTTCTCCAGCCGGTTGCGAGCCACTTCGCCAGAACCCGGTGTCTTCAGGTCGACCACGCGCGACACGCGCGGGTCGACGTCGGCGATGTCGATGGCCCCCGAGGTTTCCAGCGAGACGTCATATCCCGCGTCGCACAGCCGGCGCAGCAGCAACAGGCAGCGCTTCTGCGACAACGGCTCGCCACCGGTGACACAGACGTGGCGCACGCCCTGGCGCGCGACCTCGGCGAGGATGTCGTCGATCTCCCACCATTGGCCGCCATGAAAGGCGTAGGCGGTGTCGCAGTACTGGCAGCGCAGCGGGCAGCCGGTCAAGCGGACGAAGACCGTCGGCCAGCCGACCGCGTTCGCCTCGCCCTGCAGGGAGAGGAAGATCTCGGTGATCTTGAGGCGTTCCAGCGGAGACTGGACGATCTCGCTGGGGCGGGCGGCGTCATTCATGGGGTGCGCATGATACGCCCTGGCGGCCCGTCATCCGGCTCCCGAGGGCCGGACGAAGGCGGCTCAGCGCAGGCGGCCGAGCTGGATGGCGCGCAGGCGGTCGTCGGCGGTGCGGGCGACGTCGGTGCCCGGGTACTTGGCGATGACTTCGCCCAGGATGCGCTCGGCTTCGGGCAGCTTGCCCAGGCCGTAGTCGCACAGGCCGATTTTCAGCAGCGCGCCGGATGCCTTGTCGTGCGTTGGATACTGCGCCAGCAACGCGCGGAACTGCTCGGCGGCCAGCGCGTAGTTCTGGGTGACGTAATAGCTCTCGCCCAGCCAGTAGAGCGCATTGGGCGCATACACGCCGCTGGGATAAAGCTGGAGGAAGCTGGTGAACAACTGCGCCGCATCCGCGTATTCACCACCCTTCAGGCGGTCGAAAGCGACGTTGTAGGCCGTGCGTTCGTCGCCGGCGGCGGATATCGCGCCCAGATCGCCATGGACGCTGGGGGGACGCTCATCCGCGGTGGCGGTGGCTGCGGCAGGCGCCGACGCGGTGGCCGGCGCAGTGACAGGGGCCGCATTGCCCGGCGGCGGACTGACAGGCACCGCGCCGACCGGAGCCGGTGCGCCGCCGCCTTCGAGACGATTCAGGCGACCGTCCAGATCCAGGTACTGGTCTCGACCGCGCTGCTTGAGCTGCTCGTTCTCGTTCTGCAGCTGCTCCAGTTGCGCACGCAACTCGCGCAATTCCGCTTCCTGCTGGTTGACCCGGTTGAGCAGGTCCAGGTTCTGCTGGGGATTGTTGGCTTTCGCCTCCAATGCCGTCACGCGGTCAGCCAGGCTGACACGCTGCGCATGCGCAGGAGCGGCGGCCACCAGGGCCGCCGCCAGGACCAGCATGTAGGTCTTTTTCGCGATCATCGTGATGATGACGGCTTACTTCGCCGTGTAGACGATCTCGACGCGGCGGTTCTGCGACCAGCAGGACTCACTGGAATCGGTGCAGACCGGACGCTCTTCGCCGTAGCTGACCACGGTCAGCTGGCTGGCCGAGCCGCCGTTCGCCTGCAGGGCCGAATTCACGGCATTGCCGCGACGCTCGCCCAGTCCCAGGTTGTACTCGCGGCTGCCGCGCTCGTCGGCATGGCCTTCCAGCGTGATGCGCGAGGACGGACGGTCACGCAGGTACTTGGCGTGGCAACCCATGATGGCCTGGAACTCCGGCTTCAGGGCGTCCTGGTCGAGATCAAAGTAGACCACCCGCTGGCGCAGGCAGGCGTCGGTATCGAGGTCGTTCGGGCCGTAGGCGCCGGCCGTGGTGGGGCCGGTGGGGCCGGTCGGGGTGGTGGTGGTCGTGGTGTCGGTCGGCTCGGTCGGCTTGACGTTCTTCTTGCAGCCAGCCAGCACGGCGACGGACATCAGGGAGAGCATCAGGACACGGGTGGTGTTGTTCATGGTCATTCCTTAGCGTCGTTGGAACGGGGGGATCAGGGATTCAGTATTTTAGACACAAAATTAACGCGCTGTGCGATAGGGCGACCAGGCCGGCTCGCGGACGTCGGCGTTGGCCACCACCAGACGCTGGCGTACGCGCGCATCGGCCGAGACGGCGTACAGCACGCCCCGCCCGCCTTCGCGCGCGGCATACAGCACCATGCTGGCGTTGGGGGCGAAACTGGGCGACTCGTCCAGCGAGCCGGGGGACAGCGACGACCAGCGCGCGCCACCCAGGCTGCTGTCCATCAGCGCGATGCGGTAGTTGTTGCCGCTCCCCTGCACCACGGCGATCTTCTTGCCGTCGTAGCCGATACTGGCGGTGGCGTTGTAGTTGCCTTCGAAGGTCACCCGGCTGGCGCTGCCGCCTGCAGCCGGCACGCGGTAGATCTGCGGACGGCCACCGCGGTCGGAGGTGAAATAGATGCTGCCGCCATCCGGACTCCACACCGGCTCGGTGTCGATCGCGGAGGTATTGGTCAACTGGCGCAGCGAGCGGCTGCCGAGGTCCATCACGTAGATCTCGGGGTTGCCGCTGCGGGACAGGGTCAGTGCGAGCTGGCGGCCGTCCGGCGAGAACGAGGGCGCGCCGTTGATGCCGCGGAAGCTGGCGATCTTCTCGCGCGCACCGGTCGAGATGTCCTGGATGTAGATCGCCGAGTTGCCGCTCTCGAAGCTGACGTAGGCCAGCTTGCGGCCATCCGGACTCCACGACGGCGACAGCAGCGGTTCGGCCGAGCGCACGACGGTCTGCGGGTTGAAGCCATCGGAATCGGCCACCATCAGCGCGTAGCGCGTCGCCTTGCCGGTGCCGGCGGCGGTGATGTAGGCGATGCGGGTCCAGAACGCGCCGCGGACGCCGAGGATCTTTTCGTAGATCGCGTCGGCCATCTGGTGGGCGACGTCGCGCAGGGCATTCGAGCGGGCCGTCATCGCTAGGCCGAGCATGCGCTCCTGCTTGGCCACGTCGAACAGTTCGTATTCCACGCGGTAGCCACCGTCGCCCGCGTCCACGACCCGCCCGACGACGAGGTAGTCCTGGCGCAGCGTGCGCCACGTCGGGTACTGGATTTCGCTGCCACGTGTCGGGCGCTCGGTGATGCGCGCCTCCGGCAGCGTGCGGAAGGCACCGGACCGCTCCAGGTCGGCCCGCACCACGGCGGACACGTCGGTCGGCGGAGCAGCCGAGCTGCCCTGGTAAGGCATGGGCACCACGGTGATCGGCAGGGCCGAGGCGTTGCCGCCAATGATGTCGATCTCCAGACCCTGCTGCTGGGCGGATGCCAGCATCGGAGCGAGGGTGAACAGGAGCAAGGCGAACCAGCGCAGCGGTTTCTTCATGGGCAACGACTCTGCGGTTAGGCGGGGCCGCCAAGGGATACCAGCCCGCGCGTGAACGTTTTAACAATTGTGAACGGAAGGCAGCGAAACGCTGCGTGAAGTCAGCGGTCCCGGGCTTCGAAGTTGAGGGTCAGGGTCCGGGCGAAGACGGACTCGAAGCCACGGTACGGCAACGGCCGCGCCTTCAGTACCGCGCGCTCGATGGAATCCTGGCCTGCGGTGTCCATCGCGCAGCCCGGCTGCACTTCCGCACTGACCACGTCACCGCCGGGCAGTTGGCGGATCACCACGCGGCACCGGGTACCAACCGGTACGGACTCGGGGCGCGTCCACTGGCGCAATACCGCTTCCTGGATGGCGGCGGCGTAGCGACCACGGAGATCTTCGTCTGTGCCACCCGTGCCTGCGGGACCGGTCGCCGGCGCCGACGCGGGCGTTGCCGCGCTGGCCGCCTGCCGTGCACGCGCATCCGCCAGTTGCCGCAGTTTCTGCTCGGCCAGCTGGGCTTCGCGGGCGGCCTGGGCACGCTGGCGACGGATTTCCTCCAGGCGCTTCTTGTCGGCCTCGGCCTTCTGCGCCGCCTCGGCGGCGATGCGCTTCTGGCGGTCTTCTTCCTGCTGGGCGGCGAGCCGCCGCTGTTGCTCGGCCTGCTCCTGCCGCTTGCGTTCGGTCAGGTCGATCTGTTCCTGGCGACGCTTGGCTTCCTGCTCCTGACGCGCCTTTTCCTGCGAAAGCGCATCGCGGCGGGCTTCGTCCTGGTCCACCTGATCCGGCACCGGCACGCGTTCCTGCGCCTGCGCCTGCCGCTCGACCGGCGCATCCTGCGGCGCGGGATCGGGGATCGGCTGCGGCGGCGGGATGGTGTCCTCAGGGGCCGGCTCCTGCACCGGCTCGGGCATGGGTTCCGGCTGGAAATCGAGCGCCCGTTCGACAGCGCGGGCGTCGGCGGCCGAGACGTCGAGCGTGGCCTCCATCGATTGCGACCCTGCGGCGTTCAGGCGCTCGCGGTCCCAGGTGAAGTATGGCGACACCAGCAACAGCACGAGCAGCAGCAGGTGCAGGCCGACGGCCCATGCCACCGCCTGGCCAAGCCCCTCTTCCCGCACCGGGCGTTGTCGCTGGAGGACCTCAGCGTGCATTGCCACCTGCGTTGGTCATCAGGCTGACGTTGCCGACCTTCGCGCGACGCAGCACATCCATCGCATCGAGCACCTTCTGGTACGGCGCCGCGCCTTCGGCGGCCACCATGATGCGGAGCTCGCTGCCCTGCTCTGCGCGGATCGCGGCGATGCGGGCCTCGAGCGTTGCGGCATCCAGCACGTCCGGATGCTTGGCTTCCGGCAGCTTCAGGCCGTAGCGACCGTCGGGGTAGGCAATGACGATGACCGGCTCGTTGCGCGTTTCCACCGCCTTCGCGTTGGACGAGGGCAGCTTCACGTCCACGCTCAGCGTGAGCAGCGGCGCGGTCACCATGAAGATGATCAGCAGCACCAGCATCACGTCGATGTAGGGAACGACGTTGATCTCGGACTTCAGCTTGCGCCGCTTGCGATGGAAGATGCTTCCGGCCATGGCGTGCCCCGCTTACTCGGCCGAGTTCTGGCGCTGGAGGATGGAGCTGAACTCCTCGGCGAAGTTCTCGTAGCGCACCGACAGCCGCTCGACGCGGGTGGTGAATCGGTTGTACGCCCACACTGCGGGAATGGCCACGAACAGACCGATCGCCGTGGCGAACAGCGCCTCGGAAATGCCGGGCGCGACCGCCGCGATGCCGGCCTGCTCGCCACTGTTGAGCATGTCGTGCATGGTGACCATGATGCCGAACACGGTGCCGACCAGGCCCACGTACGGTGCCGTCGAGCCGATGTTGGCCAGCAGCTCCAGGTTGCGTTCCAACTGGTCGACTTCGCGGGTGTAGGTCACGCGCATCGCGCGCTGCGCCCCTTCCAGTTGCGCCCGCCCGTCGAGGCCGCGCTTGTCGCGCAGGCGGGTGAATTCGCGGAAGCCGGCTTCGAAGATCGCCTCCAGGCCCGTGACCACACGGTTGCGGTCGGCAGCGCCCGCATACAACTTGTGCAGTTCGGCGCCCGACCAGAAACGGCCCTCGAATTCGTCGGCGTCGCGATTGGCGAGCTTGAACACGCGCGCCTTGCGGAAAATGATCACCCAGCTGATCACCGACCCGAGCAACAGCAGCAGCACGATCAGTTTGACCGGCAGGCTCGCCTTGAGCATCAGGTCGATGTAGTTGATCCCGCTGTGCACGGTGGCGGCGGTGGCCTCGGCGGCGGCAGCGGCGGCTTCGGGCGGCAATGCCTCGACCACGGTGTCCTGGAAGGCCAGCAGCGTTGCGATCATCCGTCGTTCCTCGATTCTCGGTTCGTGTTGCGTGTCGGGTTACAGCGGCCGGCCCGGGGTCTCGAGCCGACGGAACTCCTGGTACAACGCCTCGGGCAGCCCAACGGGTCTGAATCCCGATGCGGTGAGCGCGGCGACCTTCACCTCGGCGGTCAGCAGGATTTCGCCGTCCCGTTCGATGGACTGCGCGAAGACCACGCTGGCCCGCTTGCACTGGTGGATGTGCGCGCTGACCTGCAGCAGATCGTCCAGCCGGGCGGGGCGCAGGAAATCCAGGCGCATCGATCGGACGGCGAACACCAGGTCATGGGTCTGGCGCAGTCGCTCCTGGGCGTAGCCGCGGGCCCTCAACCACTCGGTTCGGGCCCGCTCCAGAAATGCCACGTACTGCGCGTGGTACACCACGCCACCGGCGTCGGTATCTTCCCAATAGACGCGTGTCGGAAAGATGAACGGAGCGGCATCCGCGGCGATCGTCGTGGAATCAGTCGTCAAAGCATGCGCTCCCGCACGGTGTGGTGCATACCAACGTATGACCAGTGGAGGGTCAGAAGAGATCGCCGCCGGCATCGCCGGGTTCGGGCGCCCGCCCCTTCGGCGTCAACCCGAGATGCAGGTAGGCCTTGCGGGTCGCCATGCGGCCGCGCGCAGTGCGGATCAGGAAGCCCTGCTGGATCAGGTACGGCTCGATGACGTCCTCCAGCGTGCCACGCTCTTCGCTGAGCGCCGCGGCCAGCGACTCCACGCCCACCGGGCCGCCATCGAAGCTGTCGACGATCGTGCGCAGCATGCGGCGGTCGAGTTCGTCGAAGCCCTCCGGGTCCACCTTCAGCATCTGCATGGCCGCCTGCGCCACGCCCACGTCGATGTGCCCGTCCGCCTTGACCTGCGCGTAGTCGCGCACGCGCCGCAACAGGCGATTGGCGATGCGGGGCGTGCCGCGCGCCCGGCGGGCGATCTCGGCGGCACCTTCCGGCACGCAGTCCATGCCCAGGATGCGGGCCGAGCGCTGCACGATGCGGGTGAGTTCCTCGGGCGAATAGAACTCCAGGCGCTGCACGATGCCGAAACGGTCGCGCAGCGGTGCGGTCAGCAGGCCGGCGCGCGTGGTGGCGCCGATCAGCGTGAACGGCGGCAGGTCCAGCTTGATCGAACGCGCCGCCGGGCCTTCGCCGATCATGATGTCGATCTGGAAATCTTCCATCGCCGGGTACAGCACTTCCTCCACGACCGGCGACAGGCGATGGATCTCGTCGACGAACAGCACGTCGTGCGGCTGCAGGTTGGTCAACAGCGCGGCCAGGTCGCCAGCCTTCTCGATCACCGGGCCGGAGGTCACGCGCAGGTTCACGCCGAGTTCGTTGGCGATGACATGGCTCAGCGTGGTCTTGCCGAGTCCGGGCGGCCCGAAGATCAGCACGTGGTCCAGCGCTTCGCCTCGGCCTTTCGCTGCCCGGATGTAGATGTCCAACTGCTCGCGGACCGGCTTCTGGCCCAGGTATTCGTCCAGCCGCTTGGGGCGGATGCTGTCTTCGATGGCGTCGTCTTCGCGGGTGGCGGACGAGGCGATGATGCGGTCGGCGGTCATGGCGCGATTATGGCCGAAATGCCAACCGGTTCTCCGTCAGATCTCCACCTGCGCGCCCAGTTCCACCAGCCGGTTGCCGGGAATGCGGAAGAAACCGGTCGCAGGCGCGGCGTTGCGGTGCATGACCGCGAACAGCTTGTCGCGCCAGATCGGCATGCCGCGGCGGCGGCTGGCGACCACGCTTTCGCGGCTGGCGAAGTAGGTGGTGTCCATCGGATCGAAATAGATGCCGCCCTTGTCGCAGGAGCGCATCAGTGCCGCCGGCACGTCCGGCGTCTCCATGAAGCCGTAGCGCACGATCACGCGGTAGAAGTCGTCGCCGATCGACTCGATCTTCAGCTTCTTCGCCTGCGGCGCGTACGGCACGGTCAACGTTTCCACGGTCAGGAACACGTTGCGCTCGTGCAGCACCTTGTTGTGCTTGAGGTTGTGCAGCAGCGCATGCGGCACCATGCCGGTCTGCGCGGTGAGGAACACGGCCGTGCCCGGCACGCGCACCGGCGGCGCGAGCATCAGGCCCGGCAGGAAGGTGTCCAGCTGGATGCCGTCCTTGCGGATCTCGGCGGTCAGCAGCTCGCGGCCACGACGCCAGGTACGCAGCAGGGTGAACAGCATCGTACCCAGCACGACCGGGAACCAGCCGCCCTGCAGGATCTTCGCGCCGTTGGCGATCACGAACGCGACGTCGGCGACCAGGAATACCGCGCACAGCGGCAATACCCAGCGACGCCACTTCGGCCACAGCGCGCGCGCCACGATGGCCAGCAGCAACGTGTCGATCAGCATGGTGGCCGATACCGAGATGCCGTACGCCGTGGCCAGCGCCGACGAGCTGCGGAACGCCAGCACCAGTCCGATGACGATGATCATCATCATCCAGTTGATGCCGGGGATGTAGATCTGGCCGATGGTGTCGTGCGAGGTGTGCTTGATGTGCATGCGCGGGATGTAACCCAGCTGCATGGCCTGCCGCGCGATGGAGAAGCCGCCGGTGATGACCGCCTGCGACGCGATGACGGTGGCGGCGGTCGCCAGCACGATCATCGGGATGCGCCCCCATTCCGGCACGCCGATGTAGAACGGGTTCTTGACCGCGGCCGGATTCTCGAGGATCAGCGCGCCCTGGCCCAGGTAGTTGAGCATCAGCGCCGGCAGCACGAACCAGTACCACGCCAGCCGGATGGGGCGCGCGCCGAAGTGGCCCATGTCCGTATAGATCGCTTCGCCACCGGTCACCGCCAGCACCACGGCGCCCAGGATGAAAATGCCGTGCCAATGGTGGGTGAGGAAGAAGTTGACCGCCCAGGCCGGGTTGATCGCGTGCAGCACTTCGGTCTCATGGGTGATGTTGATCACCCCCAGCACCGCCAGCACCAGGAACCAGGTGACGGTGACCGGACCGAACACCTTGCCTACCTTGGCGGTGCCGAAGCGCTGGGTGGCGAACAGGCTGACCAGCACCACCAGCGTGATCGGCACGATCCAGCTGTGCATCTGCGGCGCGACCACCTCCAGGCCCTCCACCGCCGACAGCACCGAGATGGCGGGCGTGATGACGCCGTCGCCGAAGAACAGTGACGCCCCGAAGATGCCGAGGATGCCGACGAGGTAAGCCGAACGCGATCCCTTGACCAGGCTGCGCTGGGCCAGCGCCATCAGCGCCATGATGCCGCCCTCGCCCTCGTTGTCGGCGCGCATGATGATGGTCACGTACTTCACCGTGACCACCATCGTCAGCGCCCAGAACACCAGCGACAGCACGCCGAGCACGGTGTCGTGGTCGGGCACCAGGCCGTAATGGCCGGAGAACGCCTCCTTCAGGGTGTAGAGCGGGCTGGTGCCGATGTCGCCGAACACCACGCCGATGGCGCCGATGACCAGGGTGCCGAGACTGGCGTTGCCGTGCCCGTGGTGATCGCCATGGGGGGCGGACGACGTGGAATGCGATGGGGTGGACATGGCGGCCGGAAGGGTAGCGCTGTGGAAGTGAAGGGATGCTCTAGGACGACGGTCAGCGCAGCGCGGCCTGCAGCGCCTTGCGGATGATCATCGCGGCATCGTCGCCCGGCGCGGTGGCATCGCGCGCCATCCGCGTGGCTTCGGCCGGTTTGTAGCCCAGTTGCTGCAGGGCGATGGTGGCCTCCGATTGCGGATCGGCCGGCAGCGCGGTGATGCCGCCCACGCCCGTGCCCATCAGGTCAGCGGCGCGGTCGCGCAACTCGACCACCATGCGCTCGGCGGTCTTCTTGCCGATGCCGGGGATGCGCGTCAGCGCGGTGATGTCGCCGGCCTGCACCATGCGCGCGAACTCGTCCACGCTGGCCCCGGACAGCACGGCCAGCGCGATCTTCGCGCCGATGCCGGTGACTTTCTGCACGTCGCGGAACAGCCTGCGTTCGCCCTCGCGCAGGAAGCCGTACAGCGACACGCTGTCTTCCTTCTGTGCGTAATGGGTGAACAGCAGCACCTCGCGGCCCACGTCCGGCAGGTCGTAGAAGGTGCTCATGGGCGCCTCCAGTTCGTAGCCCACGCCACCAACGTCGATCACCAGCCAGGGCGGCGACTTGTACGCCAGGATGCCGCGCAGACGTCCGATCATTTCCTGCTCCAGGCCAGTTGCGAACTCACGCCCAGCCGCTTGGCGGTGGCGCGTACGTGCGCGTGGGTGATGGCGACGGCCAGCGCGTCGGCGGCATCGGCCTGCAGCTTGCCGTGCAGGTTGAGCATAATGCCGACCATGTGCTGGATCTGCGTCTTCTCGGCGCTGCCGCGACCGACCACGGCCAGTTTCACTTCCTTGGCGGCGTACTCGTGCACCGGCAGGTCGCGCAGCACGACGGCACTGATGGCGGCGCCGCGCGCCTGCCCAAGTTTCAATGCCGAATCGGGATTGCGCGCCATGAAGACTTTTTCGATGGCCACTTCGTCCGGCTGCCAGGTCACGATGGCCTCGGTGAGGCCGTCCAGCAGGCGGCGCAGGCGTTGCGGGAAATCGTCCGCGCCCAGCAGCACCAGGGGTGCGTGGTGGACATGCGTGACCTTGCCCGCGGCATCGACATCGATGATGCCGATGCCGGTGCGCTGCGAGCCGGGGTCGATGCCGAGGATGCGGGTCACGGAACGTGATTCGTGATGGGCGATTCGTGGCTGGAAGAAGCGGCAAGGGAAGCGACCAGGGGAGCGCGCGCTTGCGAATCCCGAATCACCAGTCCCGCATCACCGCTCCTACGCATACGCATCCGCGCCGAGGTCGGCGTTGGAATAGACGTCCTGCACGTCGTCCAGGTCTTCCAGCATGTCCAGCAGCTTCTTCACCTGCAGGGCGGTGTCGCCCTGCACGGCGATGTCGTTGTCGGCACGGTAGGTGATCTCGGCGTGGTCGGGCACCAGGCCCGCGGCGGTCATGGCGTCCTTCACGGCCTGGAACGCGTCGGGGGAAGTAACCACGTCGATGGAGCCGTCGTCCGGGTAGACGACGATGTCGTCGGCACCCGACTCGATGGCGGCTTCGGTGATTTTCTCTTCGTCGGCGCCCGGCGCATAGCTCAGCACGCCCAGGCGCTTGAACATGAAGGCCACCGAGCCCTCGGTGCCCATGTTGCCGCCGTGCTTGCCGAAGGCATGGCGCACTTCGGCCACGGTGCGCACGCGGTTGTCGGTCAGGCAGTCGACGATCACGGCGACACCACCCGGCGCGTAGCCCTCGTAGCGGATCTCTTCGAACACCACGCCTTCCAGCTCACCGGTCGCCTTCTTGATGGCACGCTCGATGACGTCCTTCGACATGTTGGCGGACAGGCCCTTGTCCACCGCCGCGCGCAGGCGCGGGTTGTTGGCGGGATCGCCGCCGCCGGCGCGCGCCGCCACGCCGATCTCGCGGATGATCTTGGTGAAGATCTTGCCGCGCTTGGCGTCGGTGGCGTTCTTGCGGGCTTCGATGGAAGGGCCTCTGCCCATGGTGACGTCCGGCGTGCACTGACAAGGGCGCGGATTATACGCGCCCCCGCGCGGCCGTCAGTCCTGGCCGTCGAATCGGCCCTCGCGCAGGAAACAGGCGGCCTGGCGTGCGGCGTCCGCCGAAAACACCAGGCCCGTATGGCTGGCCGGCACGACGCAATGCGCGGCCAGTCCGGGCAGCCGGGTTTCCTCCAGACCCACCGTGCCGTCGGATTCGCCGTCGAAACGCGCGATCAGCCGACCGATGCCGCGGGCCACGTTGCCCGCCACCATGCCGACGGGCACCGCGCCCTCCCACGGCGGACAGCCCGCCTGCAACAGCGCGCCGCTGCGCCCCAGCACGGGAACCGTCCATGGACGCTGCCCCAGGCTGCGGGCCGCATGGCTGCCACACAGCGGCGAACCCAGGCAGACGGCGCGCTGCACCGGCAGGTCGGGTGCGCGACGCAAGGCCTCCAGCACGATCATGCCACCCAGGCTGTGCCCCGCCAGGTGCACCGGCGGGCCACCGCGCAGGCGCTCGATGAGCAGGTCGATGGCCGGTTCGGGGCCGCCGACGATGCTCGGATAGCCGAAGACATCGACCTCGAAGCCTTCACCCCGCAACCGCCGCGCCAGCGGCATCAGCCACGAGCGCGCATTCCAGATGCCGTGCACCAGCACGATGCGCGGGGTGGTGTTCGTCGATTCATCCATGCCACCAGTGTCGGCCAAGCGGGCGGCGGCGCCAATCGAAAAAAAAGCGCCCGGTTGCCCGGGCGCCACCCACCAGCCCCGCATCCTGCGGGTGCTCGCTAGCGGAATGCGTACTCGAACTGCACCGCAACTTCGCGGCCGACCGGGTTGTAGACGTCGTAGAAGTACGGAAAGCTGCTGTTGGTCTCGTCCTGCGGATGCAGGTTGTTGAACAGGTTGTTGACGTAGAACTTCACCTGCGCCCTGTCGGTGATCTGCTTGCCGACGTTGGCGTTCCACAGGTAGTGCACGCCGGTCCGTCCCTCGCCACCATACTTGGGCAGGCTGCCGTAGCGCGTGGTGAACAGGCTGGCGGTCCAGTCGCCACCCTTCCAGTCGAGGCCCGCCGTCGCACGGCTGCGGAAATCAAGGTTTTCCGGATCGTCGCGCCAGTTGGTTTCGATCGCGTCGGTGGCCACGATCTGCCGTTCGGACGTCAGCGTGTGCGACCAGTTGAGCCGCATGGTGTAGCGACCGAAACGCTCCGTGTTCACGCGCCAGTTCAGGCCGGCGTCGACACCGGCGACCCGGCGGTACGCCTGGTTGATCGGCAACGAGCGCACTTCCGCCACCCGGTCGATCGCCTGCCCGTCCTCCGCGCGTCGCGTGACCAGGCCGGTGACCAGCTGGCAATAGGCGGAGTCGCCGGCGAAGCCGAACGGCTGCCCGTTGAGGCTGCGGCCCGTGCGGCACCCGGCTTCGTCGGCCAGGATGTTGGCGGTCGCCAGGCGTTCGAGCGCGCCGTTCAGCTCGATGTTCCAGTAGTCGGCGTTGATCGACAGGCCATCCATGATGTCCCAGACAAAACCGGCGCTCCACGACTTGCCCGTCTCCTCTTCCAGGTTCGGATCGCCGCGCGTCACCGAGAACACGGAGTAGCTGTAGCCCGAACAGCCGGGATTGGCGCCGGCGGCGATGCAGCGCCACGCGTCGGTGGCGTTGCCGAAGCTGCCGCTGCCTTCGCTGAAGACCCAATGCAGGTCCGGCGCCTTGAAGCTGGTCGCATACGCGCCGCGGATCAGCAGCGAATCGATCGGCCGCCACTCCAGGCCGGCATTCCATGTCTTCGCGTCGTCCACCGCGGTGATGTCGTCGTACTTGTCGAAGCGCCCGGCCAGGCTGGCCTTCAGCGTCTCGGTGATCGGGATGCTGAATTCGATGCCGGCCGCATAACGATCGCGCTCGCCGCCACCATTGGTGCCGGTGAGGTTGTACAGCTGCACCACGCCGGGCTGCACGCGTGGATCGCTGTTCAATTCATAACCCTGCTGGCTGGCTTCCAGTACCACGGCCATGCCGACCGGACCGGCGGGCAATTCGAACAGGTCGCCGGTCACCACGAAGCTGCCCGTCGTCACCCACGATTCGGCCTCGTATTTGGCCAGCGTGGAGATCGATGCGTATTCGTCCGGCGTCAGCGGACGCAGCCAGCGCCCCAGGTTCATCGTATAGATCGGCACGCCGTTGGGGCGCGTGCCCTGCTGTGGACCGAAGAAGAAGTCGTTGACCAGATTGCCGACCATGCGGCGGCGCGTCCGCTGGAAATCGTATTCGGCGCGGCTCAGCGTGGCATCCCAGTCGAACCGATCGCCCAGCTTGCCGCGCAAGCCTACGGCCAGGTCGAACGAGCGCTCCTTGTAGTGCTGGTTCATGCTCTCCACGCCGCCCAGGTCCACCGGCGTCAACAGGCGGGTCGGACCGATCACCGCTGCGAACTGCGGGTCGTAGAAGTCGCCCCGTCGGCCCACGCCGTCCGTGTGCGGGCCGGTGATGCTTTCGAAGCCGCCCAGCGATTCGGCCTTGGAATCCCATACTTGCGCGGACGCCCAGCCTTCCAGCCGTTCGTTGAAATGGTAGGTGCCGAACACGTAGGCCGCCGCTTCGTTCTTGCCCTTGCTCAGGTGCACGTAGCGCTCGTCGTTCCAGCTGCCGCAGGCGTCGCCGAGCGTCTGCACGTTGCCGCTGCTGATGCGGCGGTAGGTCCAGTCGACCAGTTCGTCGCCCCAGCGCTGGCAGGTGCCGGCCGGCAATGCGATCAACGGATTGCTGCTGCTGGTCCCGCCGCGGCGGATGCGCAGCGCGGCAGTCGGCTCGGAACCGATGCGCGGATTGGCCGCCGGATTCTTGCGCAGGTCCCAGTCGTCGCGCTGGAAGCCGTACAGCATCTCCTGGTAGTAGTACTGGAAGGCGTAGGTGACGCTCCAGTTCTCGCCTGCACGGCCGCCGGTCCACTGTGCGTCCACGCGATCGCGGCCACCCATCGTGCTGGTGCCACCACGCAGCTTGAAGACATCGCCTTCGTAGCCGCGCTTCATCACCACGTTGACGACACCCGACACGGCGTCTGCGCCATAGATCGCCGAGGCGCCGCCGGCGAGGATCTCGATGCGCTCCACCGCGCCGGACGGGATGTTGCCGAAATTCTGGAAGTTGCTGCGTCCCTCGTACGGAAACGGATAGTCCGCCGCGCGACGACCATCGATCAGCAGCAGCGAGCGGCCGGGACCGAGGCCACGCAGGTTCAGCGGGTGTGCGTTGGCCGAGAAGCCGCCCGAGAGTTCGGTTTCCACCGCACCGCCCGCCATCACCAGCGTTTCCAGCGCTTCGAACACGGTGGCATGGCCTTCGTTCTCCATCTGCTGTGCCGTGATCACGGTGACCGGCGACGGCCCTTCGATCTCGGCGCGCTTGATGCGCGAGCCGGTGACCTGCACGGCGGCGAGATCGCGGGTTTCCTTCGGCTCCTCGACCGCTGCCGGGGCGGGCTTCGGCGGCGGCGGCGCGGGCTTCGGCGGCGCGGTCGTTTCCTGCGCGCGGGCGACCGTGATCACCCCGCCACGCGTGCTGCGATGGGTCAGTCCGCTACCGGTCAGCAAGCGGTCGAGCGCCTGGTTGACGGTGTACTGCCCCGAGAGCGTGGTGGCGGTGCGGCCGCGCACCAGTTCCGGCGGCACCATGATCTGTACGCCCGCGGTCTGCGCCACGCGGTTCAGCGCATCCCCCAACGGCTGGCTGCCGACCACGAACTGGTGCGTGGATGCCGCCTGCGCCGCAGATACCGGCGAAGTCGCCATCAGCGAAGCCCCCAATGCCGTGGCCAATGCAAGCGAGATGACGGTCCGGCGGCCATGAGGCGGCGTGTAACGAGCAGTGTTCATCAAGTCGTCCCCCTTGGACGTGCTGGGAAATGTGAGGTATCGGAAAGCGCTCCCCTTCCAAGGCAGACGCAACCGGTTGGCGATCCCTCACTGCGTTCCGCACGGTTGCGCCCAGCGATTCCACCGCTTAATTTCTCCGCGCACCATTGCCTCCGGACATCCGCCACGTGAACGACATTCCAGAACGCCATGCCGGGGGCGGCGACGCCGCGTCGACGGGCGATCGCCTGACGTCATCGGATGCGCAGCGCTTCCGGCCCATGCTGCTGCGCTACTTCCGCCGCCACCTGCAGCACGAGGCGGATGCCGAGGACCTGGCGCAGGAAGCGCTCGTGCGTCTGGTGCGGTCGCCGGCGCAGGTGGAGCACGCCGAAGCCTATGTACTGCGGATCGCATCCAACCTGCTGCGCGACCGCTTCCGCCGCGACCGCAGCCACTGCGCCGGCCAGCACGACTCCATCGATGGCGCCCTGCACGAGTTGCCAAGTGAGGAACCCGGCACCGATGACGTCTACGCAAGCAGGGAGCGGCTGGAACGGTTGCTGTCGGCGCTCGACGAACTGTCGCCGCGCTGCCGGCACGTGTTCCTGCTGCAACGCTACGAAGGCATGACCTACACCGCCATCGCCCGGCAGCTGCAGGTCAGCGTCAGTGCGGTGGAGAAACACATGATGCGCGCCCTGCTCCACCTGCAGGCGCGCCTGGCGGAGCCATGAGCAGACCGGACCTTACCCTCATCGACGGCGGCGACAGCATCGACCAGCAGGCCACGCGCTGGTTCGTGCGCCTGCGCGCCGACGATGCCAGCGAGGGCGACCGCCACGCGTGGCGGCATTGGATGCAGGCCAACCCCGCACATCGCGCCGCCTACACGCGCGTGGAGGTCATGTGGTCCTCGTTCGGCGATTTCGCTGCGGCTCCCGGGATCGGCGACCGCATCGCCGAGGCGACGCGAACCGTTCCCGTGCACATGGCCTCGCCACGCGCGCGCATCACGCCGCGTCGCCGCTGGCCTGCGGCGATCGCCTCGGCCATGGCCCTGGTGGCCGCGGGTACGTTCTTCACGCAGCGACTCGCCGCGCCGGCCGACGTGGCCTACCGGACCACCATCGGCGAGCGCCGTTCCGTGCAACTGGACGATGGCACCCGTGTCGACCTCGACGCCGGCACCCAACTCCGCGTTCGCTACGACGGCGACAGCCGCCATGTGGTCCTCGAGCAGGGACGCGCGTTCTTCCAGGTGGCCAAGGACACGGCACGTCCGTTCGATGTGGTGACCGACGCCGGGGGCGTGCGCGCGCTCGGCACGCAATTCGAGGTCTCGCAGGTCGCTGGCGCCGCCGATGTGGCCCTGTACGAAGGCAGCGTGGAGCTTCGCGCGCGGACCGGCGACCGGGCACCGCCACGCCGCCTGGGCGTGCTGGTGCCAGGCCAGCAGGCACGCCTGTCCGCGGGGCACATGCAGATGCGCGCGACGATGGTGGTCGCCGGCGCGCGGCCCGCATGGCTGTCGGGTCGCCTGGTCTTCAGCGACACGCCGTTGGCCGAAGCCGTCGCCGAGTTCAACCGCTACAGCGACACGCGCGTGGTGCTGGCCGATCCGTCGCTGGGTGCGCAGCGTGTCAGCGGCGTGTTCCGCGGCGACGACGTCGATGCCTTCATCGGTGCACTGGGCGAGGTGTACGGCATCCCCGAACACCACACCGCCAACGGCACGCACGTACTGGGGAAGTCACCATGATCGGAAAGGTCTTCGCCGCCGCCTGGCTGGTGCTCGCGTGCCTGTCGCCCGCCTTGGCGCAGGAAGCCGGCGCCGGCCCGACCGCCGCGATCGACGACGGTCCGTATGTCGTCCAGCGGAGCGCGGGCCGCTACGAAGCATTGTGGGTGTGCGACGGCAAGGCCGAACGCGAGGCGTACCGCAAGCGTCGCGGGGATACCACGATCGCACCGCGCTGCGGCCTTGGGCGGCCCGCCGTTATTCCGCCGCGCCTGGCCGACCCTGAAGCGGTGCCCTACGACGGCCGCCGCATCGTGGCACTGTCCGACATCCACGGTCAGTACGACCTGATGGTCAAGTTGCTGCGCGCACATCGCGTGATCGACGGCAACGACGACTGGGCGCTGGGCCGCGACCATCTGGTCATCACCGGCGACGTGTTCGACCGCGGCGACAAGGTCAACGAGGTGTTCTGGCTGCTGTTCCAGCTGCAGCAGCAGGCGCAGGCCGCCGGCGGTGCCGTGCATTTCCTGCTCGGCAACCACGAAACCATGGTGCTGTACGACGACCTGCGCTATGTCAATCCAAAGTACGTCGAGGTCGCGCGCCTGCTCGGCCGCCCTTACGCCGCCCTGTACGGCGCCGATACCGTGATCGGCGGCTGGCTGCGCACGCGGCCGGTGATGCTGAAGCTGGGCGACACGTTGTTCCTGCATGGCGGCATTGCACCGGAGAACCTCGATCTGGTCGCGGGCATCGGTGCCACCAACACTGCGTATCGCGGCTCGCTCGGCATCGCCAAGGACACCGTGAAATCCGATCCGGCGACGTCCCGCCTCTACGACGGCAAGCGCAGCCCGATCTGGTACCGCGGCTACTTCAACGGCGAACTGGCGACGCCGCAGGTGCACGCGCTGGTGGACCAGCTCGGCCTCGCGCGCATCGTCGTGGGCCATACCACGATGGACGAAGTGGTCAGCTTCCACGACGGACGTGTCATCGCCATCGACAGCGGCATCAAGCGCGGCGAATCGGGGCAGCTGCTCTTCATCGAACACGGCACGCTCACGCGCGGCCTGCTCGACGGCACACGCGAGGCGCTGCCCGAGCGCCAGGCCGCGCCGCCCGACAAGGACTGAACCCTCAGGCGGCGACCTGTCGCCGCTTCCACTCCCGCGGCGACACGCCGCTATGCGCCTTGAAGGCGCGCGATAGCGCCGCCTCGCTGCCGTAACCGACGTCCGAGGCGACCACCTTCAACGGACGGCCGTGCCGCAGCGCCTGCTGCGCCAGGCCCACGCGCCAGCCCTGCAGGTACTGGCCGGGCGTGACGCCGAGCGCTTCGCGGAAGGTCGACGCGAACACCGTGCGCGACATGCCGGCCACGCGCGCCAGATCCTCCAGCGACCAGTCCTTCGCCGGCGACTCGTGCATGGCCACGATCGCGTTGCGCAGGCGCGGATGCCCCAGCCCGGCGAGCATGCCGCCCTTCACGTCGCCGCTTTCCATCAGCTGGCGCAGCACCTGGATCATCACCACTTCGAACAGCCGGTTGACCAGCGCCGTGCGCCCGCAGCGCTGGGTGAAGGCTTCCTCGAACAGCAGCGCCAGCACGTCTTCCGCGCCGTGGATGCGCGACAGGGGCAGGCAGACCACGTCCGGCAGCGCCGCGCAGATCGGGTTCTGGTCGCCGCCTTCGAACCGCAACGTCGCGCAGGTCATGTCGACGCCGCGCACCGTGTCGCTGATGAAGCGGTGCGTCATCGCGCGCGGGAAGAGCAGCAGGCTGGGTTCGTCGATCCGCAGCGTGGTGGAGCCGTGGACAACCTCCAGCGGTCCCTGACGGATCAGGTGCAGCTGGCCCGCCCCCGCTTCGGCCTCGAGCGTATTGATGCCGCACAACGCGCCGGCATTGAACACCTGGGCGCTGACCGAGAAACGGTCCAGCAGGACGGCAAGCCGGTCGACCATGTCGGAACTCCTGATCAAGTTTTCAGGATTCTATATCACCCGACGTACGCCGTGACGGCGCAAAGTACACCTCACCGGACGGCAGCCCGCCGGACCACCCCAACCCAACCAAGGAAACCGCCATGTCCATCGAAAACATCCTCTACACCGCCACCGCCACCGCCTCGGGCGGCCGCGAAGGCCAGGCCACCTCGTCCGACGGCGTGCTGGACGTCAAGCTGACCACCCCGCGCGAGCTGGGCGGCGCCGGCGGCGACGGCACCAACCCGGAACAGCTGTTCGCAGCCGGTTATTCGGCCTGCTTCCTCGGCGCGCTGAAGTTCGTCGCCGGCAAGCAGAAGATCGCCCTGCCCGCCTCCACCACCGTCACGGGCAAGGTCGGCATCGGCCAGATCCCCACCGGCTTCGGCATCCAGGCCGAGCTGACCATCGCCGCCCCGGGCGTCGAGCGCGAACAGCTGCAAGCCCTGGTCGACGCCGCCCACATCGTCTGCCCGTACTCCAACGCCACGCGCGGCAATATCGACGTGACGCTGGTGCTCGCCGACTGATCCTCCTTCCTGACCCACCACCTTTTGCAGGAAACGACACCATGAACGTCCTCAGCCGCACCCTCGCCGCCACGCTGCTGGCGGTCGCCACCCAGGCCAGCTTCGCCGCGCAATCCAACCCAGCACCGTTCGCCGTCGAACGCACCGCCAGCACCCTCACCACCGCCGACGGCGTGCAGCTCTACTACAAGGACTGGGGACCGAGGAACGGCCCGGTCGTCACCTTCAGCCACGGCTGGCCGCTGTCGTCGGACAGCTGGGAATCGCAGATGATCTTCCTGGCTTCCAAGGGCTACCGCGTGGTCGCCCACGACCGCCGCGGCCACGGCCGCTCCAGCCAGCCCTGGGACGGCAACGACATGGACCACTACGCCGACGACCTGGCGACCGTGATCAACACACTGGACCTGAAGAACGTGACCCTGGTGGGCTTCTCCACCGGCGGCGGCGAAGTGGCGCGCTACATCGGCCGCCACGGCACCAGTCGCGTGAAGAAGGCCGTGCTGATCAGCGCCGTGCCGCCGCTGATGCTGAAGACCGCCGACAACCCGGGCGGCCTGCCGATCGAGGTGTTCGACGGCCTCCGCAAGGGCTCGCTGGACAACCGCGCGCAGCTCTACAAGGACATCGCCTCGGGCCCGTTCTACGGTTTCAACCGCCCGGGTGCGAAGGTCTCGCAGGGCCTGATCGACAGTTGGTGGGCGCAAGGCATGCAGGCCGGCCACAAGAACACGTACGACTCGATCGCCGCGTTCTCCGCCACCGACTTCCGCGCCGACCTGAAGAAGTTCGACATCCCCACCCTGGTCATCCACGGCGACGACGACCAGATCGTCCCCATCGATGCCGCCGGCAAGGCCTCCGCCGCATTGATCAAGAACGCGAAGCTGATCGTCTATGCAGGCGCCCCGCACGGCCTGACCGATACGCACAAGGATCGCGTCAACCAGGACCTGCTCGACTTCCTGCAGAAGTAAAGAAGAAGCCTCCGCAAACAGCAACGGCCGCACACGCGGCCGTTTGCTTTTTGATCTTCAGTGATTCTCTGAACAACGCAGCGTTTGTCCGTCATACCCGCGAAAGCGGGAACCCAGTGCCTTTGCTTTCCATGGCCCGAAGTCGCTGGATCCCCGCCTTCGCGGGGATGACGGCGGTTATTCAGAACTTCCCTGGCCATACCGATGCGCCAGCAATCCCACCAGACCCGAAGGGCGGCGGACAAGGATGTCCGCCGTTTTCCGCTGATCGCCAGGGATCCTTTGAACAACTCAGCTTTCTTTCGTCATTCCCGCGAAGGCGGGAACCCAGTGTCTTTGCTTTCCATGGCCGCAAGTCGCTGGATCCCCGCCTTCGCGGGGACGACGGCAGTTGCCTAGACCGTCCTTGGCCACACCGATGTGCCAGCAATCCCACCAGACCCGAAGGGCGGCGGACAAGGATGTCCGCCGTTTTCCGCCTCGCCAGGATGGCGAGTCGGAAAATCCCGATAGCAACGCCATGTGGGATTGCTTCGTCGAGGAATGGCCTTTCTTTTGGTGACTTTTCTTTGGCCAGACAAAGAAAAGTTACCCGTTGGCCCGAAGGGCCAGCGGAAGCACCTCACCGGGAACATCCGGACGCGCTGCGGCGCGCGAGACGTCAGGGCGCCTTCGCAACGCGGGGCGCGGCCAGACAAAGAAAAGTTACCCGCTGGCCCGCAGGGCCAGCGGAAACACCTTACCGGGAACATCCGGACGCGCTGCGGCGCGCGAGACATCAGGGCGCCTTCGCAACGCGGGGCGCGGCCAGACAAAGAAAAGTTACCCGCTAGACCGAAGGGCTAGCGGAAGCACCTCACCGGAAACATCCGAACGCGCTGCGGCGCGCGAGACATCAGGGCGCCTTCGCAACGCGGGGCGCGGCCAGACAAAGAAAAGTTACCCGCTAGACCGAAGGGCTAGCGGAACGCTTTTTATCGGTCAGACATCGGTACAAGCCGCACGCCTCAGGATGAACTCATCATCCAGCGTCTTCCCCACCGCGAACTTGTACCCACCGACCCGCACGAACCCCTGCCGCTCATAGAACCGCTGCGCGCCGAAATTCTCCGACCACACGCCGATCCACAGCGTCCGCGGCCCGTCCCTCAACAGCCAGCGCTCCACCTCGGCGAACAGCTTCCCGCCCCAGCCGCCATTCTGGTGCGATGCCAGCACGTACAGCCGTTTCAGTTCGCCATCTCCCGCCTGCACGTCCGGATGCGGCAAGCCGCACGGACCGGCGGCCGCATGACCCACCGCAACGCCGTCTTCCTCCAGCAGCCACACCGCGTAGTCCGGGTGAGACAGGATGACGCGCTGCTTCTCGACGTCGTACGCATAGGCGAGGAACGCCGCCAGATCTTCGGCCGGATACAGATGGCCGAAGGTCTCGGTAAAGCTGCGCGATGCCAGGTCGGAGACGAACTGCGCATCATCCACGGTGGCGCGACGGATCCGCACGCCTACGCGTCCTCTTCTTCGTCCTCGCCCTCTTCGTCCGACTCTTCTTCCTCGTCGGCGTCCTCGTCTTCTTCCTCTTCGTACTCTTCTTCGTCTTCTTCGTCTTCTTCGTAATCGTCTTCGCCGAAGTCCTCGCCGTCCCAGCGGCCCTGGCCGTCCGGCACGAAGGTCACCGCCATCGCCGCCGGCGACGTACCCACGCGCACCAGCCAGCCGCCGAACACGCGCGCGCGTTCCGTCACCAGGCCCGCATCGGCGCCTTCATTGCCCAGGCGCTCCCACTCCAGCGAAAAAGCGTATTCCGTCATTGCGCGTTTCTCTCTCAGTCTTTCTTCGGACGAACCTGGATGTGTACTTCCGCCAGCTGCTCGTCCGGGATCGGCGACGGTGCGCCGGTCATCAGGCACTGCGCGCTGGTGGTCTTCGGGAACGCGATGACGTCACGGATCGACTCCGTGCCCGCCATCAGCGCGGCGATGCGATCGATGCCGAACGCGATGCCGCCATGCGGCGGCGCGCCGAAGCGCAGCGCGTCCAGCAGGAAGCCGAACTTGGCCTCCGCTTCTTCCGCGCCGATGCCGAGCAGCTCGAACACCGCGCTCTGCATGTCGGGGCGGTGGATACGGATCGAACCGCCGCCGATCTCGTTGCCGTTGAGCACCATGTCGTAGCCGCGCGACACGGCCGTCTTCGCATTGGCGCGCAGATCGCCGATGTCGTCGACCGCGGGTGCGGTGAAGGGATGATGCAGGGCGACGTAGCGCTGCGCTTCGTCGTCGTACTCGAACATCGGGAAATCGGTGACCCACAGCGGCGTCCAGCCGTCCTGCACCAGGCCGAAGTCCTTGCCGGCCTTCAGGCGCAGTGCGCCCATGAAGTCGGACACCTTGTTGTAGCCACCGGCGCCGAAGAACACGATGTCGCCGTTGCCGGCGCCGACGTGCTTCAGCAGCGCGGCGAACGCGTCCTCGGCGAAGAACTTCTGGATCGGGGAGCTGACCGTACCGGCCTCGTCGATCTTGATGTAGGCCAGGCCCTTGGCGCCGTACTTGGCGGCATGCGCGGCGTACTCGTCGATCTGCTTGCGGCTCAACGACGCACCGCCTGGAATACGCAGCGCGGCGACGCGGCCGTCCGGATCGTTGGCGGGGCCGGTGAACACGGCGAACTCGCTGGACTTCACCAGCTCGGCCACGTCGACCAGTTCCAGCGCGATGCGCAGGTCCGGCTTGTCCGACCCGTAGCGGCGCATCGCCTCGGCCCACGTCATGCGCGGGAACGGGTTGGCCAGCTCCACCTCCATCACTTCCTTGAAGATGTCGCGGATCATGCCTTCGACGGCGTCCTGCACGTCGCGCTCGCGCACGAACGCGAACTCCATGTCGAGCTGGGTGAATTCCAGCTGGCGGTCGGCACGCAGCGCTTCGTCGCGGAAGCAGCGCGCGATCTGGTAGTAGCGGTCGAAGCCGGCCACCATTAGGATCTGCTTGAACAGCTGCGGCGACTGCGGCAACGCATAGAACTCGCCCGGATGCATGCGTGCCGGCACCAGGAAGTCGCGCGCGCCTTCCGGCGTGGCCTTGGTCAGGATCGGCGTCTCGATGTCCTGGAAGCCGCGCGCGTCCAGCCAGCGGCGCAGCGCCTGCACCAGGCGGATGCGCGTGCGCTGCTTGCGCTGCATGTCGGCGCTGCGCAGGTCCAGGTAGCGGTACTTCAGGCGGATGTCTTCGCCCGGGTTCTCGTGGTGGTGGAACGGCAACGGCTCGGCCTTGTTGAGCACGGTGATCTTCGTGGCGATCACTTCGACCTTGCCGGTGCGGATCTTGGTGTTGACGGCTTCGCGCGCACGCACGACACCCTCGACCTGCAGCACGTCCTCGTAACCCAGCGACGCGGCGACCTTGAACACCTCAGCACTGGACGGATCCACCGTCACCTGCACGATGCCCTCGTGGTCGCGCAGGTCGATGAAGCAGACGCCGCCGAGGTTGCGGGCGACGTCGGTCCAGCCGCAGAGGGTCACGGTCTGGCCGATCATGGCCTCGTCGACGAGGCCGCAGAAATGGGTACGCATGGGAACTCCAGAGGGTCGTCCGGCCAGGGCCGGAAGGGGTGCGACGGCCATTGGCCGTCCTAGCCGGCTAGTTTACCCGGTCCCCGGCCGGCCTCTGCTCCGGCTTAACATCTGCGGCGTATGCTGGCGCCTCTCCAGGAGGGCATCGCCATGAAGAAGCCGCTGTTGCAGTCCGTTTTCGTACTGTTGCTGGCCTTGATGGCCGGCAGTGCGCTGGCCCAGATCGCGCCGAAGGCCTATGCGCCCGAGAACCTGCGCACGCTGTCGGTGCAGGACCAGACCCGGGTGATCAGCCTGGAATACTCCGAGCAGTCTCGTGGCCGCCGAATTCCGGACGACCAGCTGCGGTTCTACCTGGACCAGGTCAATCGTTCCAACTGGACCTTCAGCCGCATCAAGCAGGACATCGCCCAGTCGCTGGGCGGCAACAACGGCGGCTGGAATCCCAACCCGCCGCCGTCCGGCGGCCAGGTCACCTGCGAAAGCAAGGACAACCGCCGCCGCGAATGCCAGACCGGCTTCCGTCGCGGTGCCATGCTGGTGCAGAACCTGTCCGGCACACGCTGCGTGGAAGGCCAGAACTGGGGCAGCGGCAATGGCACCGTGTGGGTGGACCGTGGCTGCCGCGGCCGTTTCGCGGAAGGCACGTCAGGTGGCGACTGGGGCGGCGGCGTGGTCAAGTGCGAGAGTGCGAACGGCGCCTACCGCGAATGCCGCACCAACTTCCGCGGCCGCGCCACCGTGCAGCGCACGCTGTCCTCCACGCGCTGCACCGAGAACCAGAACTGGGGCCAGCGCCAGGGCCTGGTCTGGGTACGCGGCGGCTGCCGCGCGGAGTTCCGCGATTCAGGCACGGGCTGGGGCGGCGGCAACGGCGACTACAGCGTGACCTGCAACAGCGACGACAACCGCCGCAAGACCTGCGCCTATGACGCCCGCCAGGGCCGTCCCATCCTGTTGCAGCAGCTGTCCAACACCAGCTGCCGGGAGGGCTACAGCTGGGGCTACGCGGGTAACCAGGTGTGGGTGGACCGCGGCTGCCGCGGCCGTTTCGGACCGCGCTGAATTCTGTAGGGCTGGATCCCGACTTCGACCTGTCATCCCGGCGAACGCCGGGACCCAGCGCCTTGCTTCAACGGAGTTTCACGACAGCGCATCGTGCGCACGGCGCACGCTACGGTAACGCGCGTTTCCGTCCGTATCCGTCATCCCGGCGAAAGCCGGGACCCAGTGCCTCTGGTTCAACGGAATCCCAGAGCGGGGCGTCGTGCGCATGGCGCACGCTACGGTAACGCGCGTTCCCGTCCGCATCCGTCATCCCGGCGACGGCCGGGACCCAGCGCTTTTGGTTCAACGGAATATCAGAGCAGGGCGCCATGCGCGGGGCGTCGTGCGCATGGCGCACGTTACGGTAACGCGCGTTCCCGTCCGCATCCGTCATCCCGGCGACGGCCGGGACCCAGCGCTTTTGGTTCAACGGAATATCAGAGCAGGACGCCATGCGCATGGCGCACGCTACGGTGACGCGCGTTCCTGTCCGCATCCGTCATCCCGGCGACGGCCGGGACCCAGTGCCGTGCTTCAACGCACCAGGCGGCGAAGCGTGGCCCTCACTCAGCCCTCGCTGCTACCCCAAGGTGCCGGCGGCAGCGCAACGGGCACGCTCAGGTCGAACTCCACCCGGAACAGCCTTCCGTTCGGTCGGCTCAACTCGTAGACGAAGGTCTTCGCTGGCACCAGTTCCATCGCCCAGGTGTTGGTCACCGAGGCCGACAGGCCTTCGCGCTCGAACATCACCACGGATTCCGCATCCACCGGGAATGCCTGCCGCTGCGCCGTGCCTGCGTCGGCGGTATCGCCTCCGTACATCGTCACCGGGTCCGGACTGCCGTCCTCATGGCGATGATCGTGCTTGAGCCGCAGCCCACCCTCGGTGCGCGTGATCACCCAGGTGCGTGAATGGTCGTCACCGACATGGAACGGCACGCGAAGTTCGCGCGCGGTGTCGTCGCAGCCGCGCACATGCATCACCAGCGCCTTGCCCTCGAAGGGATCGGGCGTGGTCGATGCGGGCTGGTTGGCGGTGATGCGGCCGGCATACGCCTTGCCGCAATGCTGGGCCATTGAAGCGAGGAACGTATCGGCCGGCGTTGGCGCCGATGCAACCGCAGACGCGGTGGCCGCGCTGGCGGCAACGAACGCCGCAAGCGCGAGGAGGGTCTTTTTCATGGCATCCCTTCGTTGCAGGAAAGGATGCACCTTACACCGCCGGCCTCAGGACGAGGACGTGGAGGGCGGCGTCGCCGGCTTGGACTCCGTCTTCGCAGGCGCGCTTTCCGTCTTCGCCGCCGACGATTCAGCAGGCTTCGACTCGCTGGATGGCTTCGCGCCTTCACCGCCATCGGCAAGGTTGCGCTTCTTGTCGCCGTCCTTCTTGAAGTCGGTCTCGTACCAGCCGCTGCCGGCCAACCGGAACGACGGCGCGGTCAACTGCCGCTTCACCGCGTGCGCACTGCACGCCGGGCAGGTGTCGGGATCCGGATCGGACAGCTTCTGCAGGCGGTCGAAACTGTGGCCGCACTGGGTGCATTCGAAGGCGTAGATGGGCATGGCGTCAGGCTCGGGGCTGTTCCGGGACAATCAGTTGGGGGTCGGCGGCGGCGGGTTCAAGAGCCGGTGACGGCGCGCCATCCTGCTCGATCGGTGGGAGGGCGTCGCCCATCGGGTCGACATCGAACGGGGTGCGGAATACCAGCGACGGCAGCAGGGTGCTGAGGCTGGCGTAGAGCAGCAGCCCACCGAACAGGGCGTCATCGATCTGGAAGCGATCGCGCAGGATCGCGGCCAGCACCAGGGTGAAGATCAGCGTGGGCGACAGTGCCAGCGCCACGCGCAGGCTGCTGCGCATGTCCTCGCCGAACAGGACGCGGCGCTGCACCCAGACCACGGCGATGCGCAACGGCAGCACCACGGCGGTGATCAGCAGTCCGAGACCCAGCGCGGTCCAGCTCAGCGCACTGGCCGGCACCTTGGTCCCGGCGTAGAAGAAATAGAACGGCACGAAGAACGTGGCGAACAGGCGCACGGCGTGCAGGTTCTCGTCCGAGGCGAGCGCCGGCATGCGCTGGCGCAGCAGCCGCGCGATCAGGCCGGCGATGAACGCGCCGACCAGGTAGTACACGCCCAGCTTGTAGGTCGCGAAGGCGGCGATCAGGCCCACCATCACCAGCAGCGAAAACTCCGAGCCCGGCGCCTGCGGTGCGACCCAGCGGCCCAGGGCGACGAACAGCAGCGGCAGGCCCACCAGCAACGCGAGCAGCGCCAACGACGAGAGCGCCATGTGCGCCGGATCGCCGGCCTGCAGGATCAGGAACAGCGCCGCCAGCGCGAGCAGTTCCCCCGCGATGGCCTTGTTGGTGACCCAGAAGCGCTCGGCATCGTCCAGCCCCAGCCGACCCAGCGTATCGATGATGAAGCCCGTCGACGGCGTCAGCAGTGCCAGCGCCAGCAACGCGGCCGCCTGCCAGGAGAGTCCGGCGTACCGCCACGCCAACCAGCCCACCCCGGCCAGCGTGGCGCTGCGGATCAGCAGGTGCGCCAACAACGGCCACAGCCCACGACGCAACGCATGCAGGTCCACTTCCAGGCCGGCGAACAGGAACAGCGAGGAGATGCCCAGCGTGGCCAGCAGCGCGATCACCGGATCGTGCGTGCGGTCGCCCAGCCAGAGCATGGCCGCGATACCGAAGACCAGGCAAGTCAGCGGCGCAGGCACCTTGAAGCGCTGCAGTGCGCGCGGCACCACCAGCAGGCCGAAAATCAGCAGCAGGTAGACGAGTTCCTGGCTCATGGCGATCTCAGGGAGTGGTGCAGGTCATTCGTACAACGCCGACCAGGCGGCTTCTGCCTCGGCGAGTTGCTGCTGCAGGGCTTCGCGGTCGCGGCCCAGCCGTGCGGCGAGGTCGGCATCGGCATAGCTGTCCGGGTCCGCGAGTTGCGCGTCGACGTCGGCCAGCCTGCCTTCCAGTTCGGCGACCTTGGCCTCGGCGGCGGCCAGCTTCACCGGGTTGACCTTGCGCGCAGGGGCCGGCGCGGTCTTCGGTGCAGGCGCCGGTTCGCTGCGCAGCGGTTTGCTGCCCTGCGCGGAGGCGCGGGTGCGCAGCCAGGCGGCGTATTCGTCGAGGTCGCCGTCGAACGGTTCGACCACGCCGTCGGCCACGCGCCAGAACGTGTCGCAGACCAGGCCGATCAGGTGGCGGTCGTGCGACACCATGACGATGGCGCCGTCGAAATCGCTGAGCGCTTCGGCCAGGGCTTCGCGCATTTCCAGGTCGAGGTGGTTGGTGGGTTCGTCGAGCAGCAGCACGTTCGGCTGCTGCCAGGCGATCAGTGCCAGCGCCAGGCGTGCGCGCTCGCCGCCGGAAAACCCGTCGACCGGTTCGAACGCGCGATCGCCGGGGAAATTCCACTTGCCGAGGAAGTCGCGGAACGACTGGTTGCTGGCATCCGGCGAGAGATCGCGGAAGTGGTCCATCGGCGACTGGCCTTCGTGCAGCGACTCCACGGTGTGCTGCGCGAAGTAGCCGATGCGCAGGTCCGGGTGCGCCATGCGGTCGCCGGCCAGCACCGGCAGCTCGCCGACCAGCGTCTTCACCAGCGTGGTCTTGCCGGCGCCGTTGGGGCCGAGCAGGCCGATGCGCTGCCCGGCTTCCAGGCCGAAGCCGACGTCGTGCAGGATGAGGGTGGGCTGCTTGCGAGCCACTGGCTCGCGCCCGCCCGAATGCCCCGCGTGCTGCGCGGGGCCGGATGGTGGACCGTCATTGGAACCATCGGCCCCGTAGCCACAATCGACATGGTTCAACCGGATCAGCGAGAACGGCAGCTTGGCCGGTTCGGCGAATTCAATGCGGAACTCGCGCTCTGCGCGCACCGCCTCGGTACCAGCGAGCTTGGCCAGGCGCTTCATGCGGCTCTGCGCCTGCGCCGCCTTCGACGCCTTGGCCTTGAAGCGGTCGATGAAGCTCTGCAGGTGCGCGCGCTCGGCCTGCTCCTTCTCGTGCGCGATCTGCTGCTGGCGCAGCTGTTCGGCGCGCTGGCGCTCGAAGTCGGTGTAGCCGCCGGTGTACAGCTTGGCGCCGCCGCCATGCAGGTGCAGCGTGTGGGTGGCGACATTGTCGAGGAACTCGCGGTCGTGCGAGATCAGCAGCAACGTGCCCGGATACTTCAGCAGCCACTGTTCCAGCCAGAGCACCGCGTCCATGTCGAGGTGGTTGGTGGGTTCGTCGAGCAGCAGCAGGTCGCTGGGCATCATCAGCGCGCGCGCCAGGTTCAGGCGCACGCGCCAGCCGCCGGAAAACGACGAGACCGGGCGGTGGTGCGTGTCGGCCGGGAAGCCGAGACCGTGCAGCAGCTTGCCGGCGCGCGCCTCGGCGTCGTACGCGCCGAGTTCGGCCATCTTCTGGTGCGCGTTGGCGACCGCTTCCCAGTCCTCGCGGGCGCTGGCATCGGCTTCGGACTGCAGCACCGCCGCGACTTCGGTATCGCCACCGAGCACGAACGACAGCGCCGGATCCGGCAGCGACGGGGTTTCCTGCGCCACGCTGGCGATGCGCACCTTGCCGGGCAGGTCGAGGTCGCCCTTGTCGGCCTCCAGTTCGCCCTGCACGGCGGCGAACAGGCTGGACTTGCCCGCGCCATTGCGGCCGACCACGCCCACGCGGTAGCCCGCGTGCAGGGTCAGGTCGACGTTGGACAGCAGCAGGCGCTCACCGCGGCGGAGCGCGAAATTACGAAGGGAGATCAAGAAACAACCTAAGGGGATTTGGGGGGAAGCGGCCGCGTAGTTTATCGATAGCGCACCCGCTCACACTTGTTAAGAAAACATTGACATGCTCGCCACACCCCTGTAACCAGAACAGGCAACGCCTAAGTCCATGGTTTCAAAGGCAACTTTGCAAGCCCTGATCCACCGAAGCCCCACTTTGCAGTCCTTCCCGGAGTTCCCCCATGACCCGCACGCTGTCACCCCTGACCCTCGCCATCAGCCTGGCCCTGGTCGCCCCCGCTTTCGCCCAGGAGTCGGCCCGCGCCGAAGCCCGCACGCTGGACACCCTGATCGTCACCGGTACCCGCGTCGCCGACCGCACGGTCGCCGAGTCGCAGTCGCCGATCGACATCATCACGCCCGAGGCCCTGCAGGCCACCGGCACCACCGAACTGGCGACCGCCCTCGCCCGCGCGCTGCCCTCGCTGAACTTCCCGCGCCCGGCCGTCACCGACGGCACCAGCGGCGTGCGCCCGGCGCAGCTGCGCGGCCTGTCGCCGGACCAGGTGCTGATCCTGGTCAACGGCAAGCGCCGCCACATCTCCGCACTGGTCAACGTCAACGGCAGCATCGGCCGTGGTTCGTCGGCGGTGGACCTCAATGCGATCCCGGTGTCGGCGATCGAACGCGTGGAAGTGCTGCGCGACGGCGCGTCGGCGCAGTACGGATCCGACGCCATCGCCGGCGTGGTCAACATCGTGCTGAAGGGCTCCGGCAAGGGCGGCAGCCTGGTGGTGGACGTCGGCGGCTATTCCGCCGGTGACGGCCGCAGCACGCAGCTGTCCGGCGATACCGGCGTGGGCTTCGGCGATGGCCGTGGTTTTTTGCACGTGGCGGGGCAACTGACCCAGCAGGACGAAACCAACCGCGCCGGTCCGTACCAGGGCACGACCCCCAACACCGGCAACAGTCCGGCCATCGGCCGCGTCGCCTTCATCTATGGCGATCCGAAGGTGGATGCGGGTGCGGTGTCGGCGAATGCCGGCTTCGACTTCAGCGACAACGTCAGCGCCTACGCCACTGCGATCGCCAGCAACCGCGACATCGTCTCGTTCGCCTTCTTCCGCTCGATCGGCCACAACGCGCTGGTCCCGCAGGTGTATCCGGATGGCTACGTGCCGGAGATCAACCAGCTGTCGCAGGACCGCTCGCTGGTCGCGGGCGTGAAGGGCGACACGGAAAGCGGCTGGAAGTGGGACATCAGCTACAACTACGGCTACAACCACCTGCAGTTCCACACCCAGAACAGCGTCAACTACAGCCTGGGCGCGACCAGCCCGCGCCGCTTCTACGACGGTGCGCTGGAGTACACCCAGAACGTGTTGAACGCCGACATCAGCAAGCCGCTGGAGATCGGCCTGGCCTATCCGGCCACGCTGTCGTTCGGCGCCGAGTACCGCGAAGAGAAGTGGAACCAGTCGCCGGGCGAGCTGAACTCGTACACCGGCAGCGGCGCGCAGGGCTTCGGCGGCTTCACGCCGGCGAATGCCGTGCATTCCGACCGCGACAGCTACGCGGCCTACGTGGGACTGGAAGCCGACCTGACCGACAAGTTCTCCGCCGGCATCGCCGGCCGCTACGAGGACTATTCCGACTTCGGCAGCGAAGTGTCGGGCAAGCTGTCCGCGCGCTATGCCTTCACCGATACGGTGGCGCTGCGTGCGACGGTGGCCAGTGGCTTCCGTGCGCCGGCGTTGGCGCAGCAGTACTACCAGGTGGTGACGTCGCAGTACAACGCCACGCTCGACCGCTTCTTCGAGTCGGGCACGTTCCCCGCCACCGGCCCCGTCGCGCAGGCGCTGGGCGCGGAAGCGCTGACCGCGGAAACCTCGCTGTCGTACGGATTGGGCCTGGTGCTGCAGCCGGTGGACCGCCTGTACGTGACCATCGATGCGTACCAGATCGACATCGACGACCGCATCGTGCTGTCCTCCAACCTGCTGCTGGGCGGCAATGCGGCGGCGCAGGCGCTGCTGGCCAGCCTGGGCGTCAACGGCGTCACCAGCGCGCGCTACTTCACCAACGCCGCCGACACCCGCACGCGCGGCGTCGACGTGATCGCGCAGTACACGGTGCCGTTCGAGAACAGCAGCCTCGCCCTGACCGCCGGCTACAACTACAACAAGACCGAGATCCAGCGCATCGCGCCGAATCCGCCGGAGCTCACCGCCCTGGGCGCGAATCTGTGGCGCATCGGCCGCGACGAACAGGGCCGCATCGAGGAGGGCTATCCGCGCGACAAGACCACGCTGACGGCCGCATGGAACCTGGCGCGCTGGGACTTCACCCTCGGCGCCACCCGCTATGGCGAGTTCACCACGCGCGTCAGCGAGACCGGCAATCCCGCCAACGACCAGACCTACGGCGCGACGTGGATCCTGGACGCATCGACCAGCTATCGCCCGAGCGAGAACTGGACGCTGACGCTGGGTGCGGACAACCTGCTGGACGAGTATCCGGACCGCACCATCTTCCCGAACTCCAACAGCGGCCAGTTCCCCTACAGCAGCCAGTCGCCGGGCGGCTTCAACGGCGCCTACGTGTACGGCCGCATCGCCTACAAGTGGTAAGACACCTCCACGATTGACGGCATCGGAACGCCCCGCCCCGTGCGGGGCGTTTCCGTTGGGGTGATACGGGGAACAGCGGCTCGCGGCGACGCGGTTGCGCCGCATGCGTTTGCCGCAGGACGTCCGCATCGGCGACACTCGTCCCCCATGCAGAGGAAGAACGCCCGTCGATGCACCATGACACCGACCTGATCAACATCATCGCGGTGGGCCTGGCCCTGGCCTTCGTGCTGGGGGCGATCGCCCACAAGCTGCGCTTCTCGCCACTGGTCGGCTACCTGATTGCAGGCATCTTCGTCGGTCCATTCACGCCGGGCTTCGTCGCCGACCAGGAACTGGCCACCCAGTTGTCCGAACTCGGCGTGATGCTGCTGATGTTCGGCGTGGGCCTGCATTTCTCGCTGGAAGACCTGCTGGAAGTGAAGGCGATCGCCATCCCCGGCGCCATCGTGCAGATCGTGGTCGCCACCGGCCTGGGCTGGGCGCTGGCCTGGGGTATGGGCTGGACGCCGCTCAACGGCTTCGTGTTCGGCCTGGCGCTGTCGGTGGCCAGCACGGTGGTGCTGCTGCGCGCGATGGAGGAACGCCGCCTGCTGGAAACCACGCGCGGGCGCATCGCGGTGGGCTGGCTGATCGTCGAGGACCTGGTGATGGTGCTGGCGCTGGTGATGCTGCCGGTGCTGGCGTCCACGTTCGGCCCCGATACCGGCGGCGAGAAGGCGACGTTCGGCCGCTTCGCGGTGGAGATCGCCTGGACCTTCATCAAGCTGGGCGCATTCGTCGCCTTCATGCTGGTGGTCGGCCGCCGGGTGATCCCGTGGACGCTGGAGAAGATTGCCGCGACCGGTTCGCGCGAGCTGTTCACCCTCTCCGTGCTGGCGATCGCACTGGGCGTGGCATTCGGCTCGGCGATGATGTTCGGCGTGTCGTTCGCGCTGGGCGCGTTCTTCGCCGGCATGCTGCTCAACGAATCCGAACTGAGCCACAAGGCGGCCAACGATTCACTGCCGCTGCGCGATGCGTTCGCGGTGCTGTTCTTCGTCTCGGTGGGCATGCTGTTCAATCCCGCCATCCTGGTCGCGCACCCATGGCAGGTGCTGGCCACGTTCGGCATCATCGTGCTGGGCAAGTCGGTGGCGGCGTACTACATCGTCAAGGCGTTCAAGCACCCCACCGGCACGGCGCTGACGATCTCGGTAAGCCTGGCGCAGATCGGCGAGTTCTCCTTCATCCTCGCCGCGCTCGGCGTGGCGCTGAAGATCCTGCCGCCGGAAGGCCGCGACCTGATCCTCGCCGGCTCGCTGCTGTCGATCATCGCCAATCCGTTCCTCTTCACCTGGCTGGACCGCTGGCAGAAGAAGCAGGAGGCGCTGGCACCGGTGCCGGTCGAACCCGAGGCGCCGCCCGGTCCGTCGCTGGACGTCACCGACCACGCCATCATCATCGGCTACGGCCGCGTGGGCAGCGAACTGGCCCGCGTGCTGCGCGACCGCGGCGTGCCGCTGATCGTCATCGACGACAACGGCGACCATGTCGCCCGCGCGCACGACGCCGGCATCCCGGCCATCCGCGGCAGCGCGGCCGCCGACCGCGTGCTGGCCGAGGCACATCCCGAACGCGCCAAGATCGCCGTGCTGGCCATCCCGCAGCCGCTCGAAGCCGGCGAGACGCTGGCAAAACTGCGTGCCCTCAATCCTTCGCTGACGCTGCTGGCGCGCGCGCACAGCGAGGGCGAAGTGAAGCACCTGCTGGAACACGGCGCCGACGGCGCGGTGCTGGCCGAACGCGAACTGGCGTTCTCGCTGGCCGAAATGGTGATGTCCACGCCGCCGTACCGCCCGCAGCGCGTGACCGCCTGAGGCCGCGTCTCAGTCGCGTGCGGCGGCCGCTTCGGCGGCCGTTTCCGCCAGCACCTCGGCGAGCGGGCGTGGCGCGCCGTAGAGGTAGCCCTGCACGCGGTGCACGCCCAGGCGGCGCAGGCAGAATTCCGTATCCTCGTCCTCGACGAACTCGGCCACGGTGGTCGCACCGAACGCCTTGGCCACCGCGACCGACGCCTGCACCACGGCGTAGTCCTTGCCGAACTGCGCGACATTGCGCACGAAGGAACCGTCGATCTTGATCACGTCGACCGGCAGCTCGCGCAACCGGGCGAAGCTCTGCATGCCGGTGCCGAAATCATCGATGGCGATGTGGCAGCCCAGGGCGCGCAGGTCGGCCAGCAGGTGGCTGGCGGCGGCGGTGTTGGAGATGGCGGCGGTTTCGGTCACCTCGAAGCACAGCGCGCTCATCGGCAGGGGCGACCCCGCCAGCAGCGTGCGCAGTTCGACCTGGAAACTCATCGACGCCAGGCTCTGGCCCGTGAGGTTGATCGCGATCTCCTGGCAGTACGGCAGCGCGGCGGGCGACTTCCGCAGCAGCCGGAACAGCGCGCGCACGACGGCCAGGTCGAGCTCGGCGCCGCGGCCGGCGGCTTCGAGCGGCGCCATGAAGCGCGCCGGCGACATGATCTCGCCCTTCTCGTCCAGCAGCCGGCACAGCACTTCGCCCGACAGCGTGCGCTGTTCGGCGTGCATGTCCGGCACCAGGTCGCGGATGGGCTGGAAGTACAGCGCCACGCGCTCGCTGCGCAGGCTGGCCAGCGCCTCGGTGGCGTCGTGCAGCTGCCGGCGGTGCGTGCGCCGCAGCTGGGTGTCGCCGATGTCGCTGTAGCGCGGCCGCAGCTCGCCGTGCTGGCGCGCCTCGAACGCCAGGTGCGACGCGGCCAGGACGGCACCGTCGATCACGCTGGCATGGGCGCCGTTGAACGCAGCGACGCCCAGGTAGGGCAGCAACCGCATCGGCTCCCCACCCACGTCGATCTCCGCGTGTTCCACGCGCGCCATCACGCGTTCCCACAGGTCCGCATCGCGTCCGGGCCGCGGCAGCAGCGCGAACTGGCCGGTTCCCACGTAGTAGGTTTCGACCAGGTCATCCAGTCGTCGCGCCGCGGCGTTCATCGCCTGCGCCTGCGTGTCCAGGCCGAAGCCGGCGACCAGCGTGTCGGTCTGGTCGAGCAACAGGTAACCCAGCTCCGCGCGCGACAACGGCCGCTCCATGCGTTCGCGCAACGCCTTGAGGTTCGGCAGTCCCGTCACCTGGTCGCGCAGCGTTTCTTCGGACAGCCGTTCGGCCAGCGCGGAACGGTCGCGGTTGGTCAGCCACAGGTACAGCATCGCCAGCAGCAGGATGTTCATCTCCACCGCGATGTGCAGCAGGTTGAAGAAACCTACCGACGTGTTCGCATACTCGGCGGTGCCGGCCACCATGCCGATCAGCAGCAGCAGCGTCGTGGCCAGTGACGCCATCGCCCAGCGCGGCGGCAGCCGCAACATGCACCAGGCCAGCACCACCAGCACCGCGAACCGGTAGTCCATCAACACCGGCCCCGACGACAGCGTGGAGAAGCCGGTGAAGGCATGCCGTACCTGCACGCCGGCCCACAGGCTGACCGCCAGGCCCAGGCCCAGCGCCACCGGCCACAGCCAGTGCGTGCCCAGGTCGGCGCGCGGTGTCGGCGACGCGCGTTCCTGCCATCCGATGACCAGCGGCAGGGTGACGACCACGATGCCGAACTGCTTGGCGAAGAACATCTGGAATGCCGCGCTCAGCGCATCGATGGGCGTGGACACCAGCGCGATGCTGAAACCCAGCAGCGCTGTCGCCAGCGGATACACCAGCAGGCCGATCGCCGCGAACCGTGCCAGGTCGCCCCGCTGCATGCGCGCGCCGGGCGCGCGTGGCCAGCCCATCCAGCGCACGCAGACCAGGGTCCAGGCGAACTGGATCAGGTAGGACATTGCACCCCACGCCAGCATCCACGTGGGCTGCCCGTCGTCGAACAGGTACAACTGGCGCAGCAGCCAGCCGGCGAACGTCAAGGCGAAGCAGCCCGCCACCACGCGGCGGTCGCGCACCAGCATGGCGACGGCCAGCAACAGGCCGGTGTGAAGGTGGATCAGCGAGGCATCGGCCTGTTCGCCGAAGAAATCGATGCGGTAACGGACGGGAATCTGCTGCAGCAGCAGGCACGCGCCGCCGAGCAGGAGCACCTGCATGCTCCCGCCCAGGCCACGCCTCCGTCGCCCTGCATGATCGGCCATCGGTCCGTCCTTGCCCCTGTGCATGTTCCGCCAAGCGCGGAGGCGGAACGGCGCATGCCTGCCCCATCGGCAGGCACGCCCCATAACGTACTACCACGCGATAACGGACGGAAGCAGGACATGCCTGCGCCGACCGTCCGTCAGCGCACGACGTCGAACGCCAGTTGGCCGCCCTCGGCGCGCACGCGCACGGTATCGCCTGCACCGAATGCACCCGACAGGATCTTCTGCGCCAGCGGATTCTCCAGTTGCGCCTGGATCGCCCGCTTCAGCGGACGCGCGCCGTAGACCGGATCGAAGCCCACGTTGCCGAGCAGCATCAGCGCCGAATCGTCCAGTTCCAGCGTGATCTGCCGTTCGGCCAGCCGCTTGGCCAGATAGCGCGTCTGGATGCGTGCGATCTCGCGGATCTGCGCCTTGTCCAGTGGATGGAACACGACGATGTCGTCCAGCCGGTTGATGAATTCGGGGCGGAAGTGCGCCTGCACCACGCCCATCACCGCGGCCTTCATCTGCGTGTAGCGCTCCGGACTGTCCGCCGATCCATCGTTCTCGGACATGTCCTGGATCAGGCTGGAGCCGAGGTTGGACGTCATCACGATGACGGTGTTGCGGAAATCCACGGTGCGGCCCTGGCCGTCGGTGAGGCGGCCGTCGTCCAGCACCTGCAGCAGGATGTTGAACACGTCCGGATGCGCCTTCTCCACCTCGTCCAGCAGGATCACGCTGTACGGACGGCGACGCACGGCCTCGGTCAGGTAACCGCCTTCCTCGTAGCCCACGTAACCAGGGGGCGCGCCGACCAGCCGGCTGACCGCGTGCTTCTCCATGAACTCGCTCATGTCGATGCGGATCATCGCGTCGCTGCTGTCGAACAGGAACTCCGCCAGCGCCTTGCACAGTTCGGTCTTGCCGACGCCCGTGGGGCCGAGGAACAGGAACGAACCACTGGGGCGGTCGGGATCGGAAATGCCGGCGCGCGAACGGCGCACGGCGTCGGACACGACCTTGATCGCCTCCTCCTGGCCGATCACGCGGCTGCGCAGCGACTGTTCCATCTGCAGCAGCTTCTCGCGCTCGCCTTCGAGCATCTTGCTGACCGGGATGCCGGTCCAGCGGCTGACGACCTCGGCGATCTCCTCGTCGGTCACCTTGTCCTGCAGCAGCTTGAAGCCCTTCTGCTCGGCTTCCTGGGCGGCCGACAGTTGCTTCTCCAGTTCCGGCAGCTGGCCGTACTGCAGTTCGCTCATGCGTGCGTAGTCCTGCCGGCGTTGCGCAGCCTCCAACTCCAGCTTCACGCGTTCGATCTGCTCCTTGACCTTGGTCGCACCGGTCAACGTGGCCTTCTCGGCCTTCCAGATCTCTTCCAGGTCATTGAACTCCCGCTGCAGCGCTTCCATCTCGGTCTCGAGATCGGTCAGGCGCTGCTTCGACTGCGCGTCCTTCTCCTTCTTCAGCGCCTCGCGCTGGATCTTCAGCTGGATCAGCCGGCGCTCCATGCGGTCCATCTCTTCCGGCTTGGAATCGATCTCCATGCGGATGCGGCTGGCGGCTTCGTCCATCAGGTCGATGGCCTTGTCCGGCAGCTGGCGGTCAGCGATATAGCGGTGGCTCAGTTGCGCGGCGGCGACGATGGCGGGATCGGTGATCTCCACGCCATGGTGCACGGCGTACTTTTCCTTCAGCCCGCGCAGGATGGCGATGGTGTCCTCGACGCTGGGTTCGCCCACGAACACTTTCTGGAAGCGGCGCTCCAGCGCGGCATCCTTCTCGACGTACTTGCGGTACTCGTCCAGCGTGGTCGCGCCGATGCAATGCAGCTCGCCGCGCGCCAATGCCGGCTTCAGCATGTTGCCGGCATCCATCGAGCCTTCGGCCTTGCCCGCGCCGACCATCGTGTGCAGCTCGTCGATGAAGAGGATGATCTGGCCTTCGTTCTTGGCCAGGTCGTTCAACACGCCCTTCAGGCGCTCCTCGAACTCGCCCCGGAACTTGGCGCCGGCGATCAGTGCGCCCATGTCCAGCGACAGCACGCGCTTGCCCTTCAGGCCTTCCGGTACTTCGCCGTTGACGATGCGCTGCGCGAGGCCTTCGACGATGGCGGTCTTGCCGACGCCTGGTTCGCCGATCAGCACCGGATTGTTCTTGGTGCGGCGCTGCAGGACCTGGATGGTGCGGCGGATTTCCTCGTCGCGGCCGATCACCGGGTCCAGCTTGCCGATCTCGGCACGCTCGGTCAGGTCGATGGTGTACTTCTCCAGCGCCTGGCGCTGGTCCTCGGCGTTCTCCGACTGCACCTTCTCACCGCCGCGCAGGCGCTCGATGGCCGTGCGCAGCTTCTGCTTGTCGGCGCCGCTGGCCTTCAGCTCCTGGCCGGCGGCACCGCTGTCGTCCAGCACGGCCAGCAGGAACCACTCGCTGGCGATGTAGGTGTCGCCCGCGTCCTGCGCCAGCTTGTCGGTGACGTTGAGCAGGCGCGACAGGTCGTTGCCGATCGACAGGTTGCCGGCTTGCCCGGTGACCTTCGGCAGCTTGTCCAGCGCTTCGACCAACCGCTCGCGCAGCACGGGCACGTTGACGCCGGCCTGCGCCAGCAACGGCCGCGAGCTGCCGCCCTGCTGTTCCAGCAGCGCGGTCAGCACGTGAACCGGTTCGATCATGGTGTTGTCGCGGCCCACGGCCAGCGATTGCGCGTCGGCCAGCGCCTGCTGGAAACGCGAGGTCAGTTTGTCCATCCGCATCGGAAGAACCTCTCGGGAAGTAGGGGCCGGCGAACCCGGCCGATGCTACTCAGATGCGGTTAAGCGCCGGTGTTTCAAGACCGGCAAAGACCGGAATTCACCGTAGGGTGGGCCTTGGCCCACCGTCCGCGCACGTACCGGAACGGCGGGCCGAGGCCCGCCCTACGCTTTTTTCTGCAGCGACAACAGACCCAGCAACACCGCCAACGCGGCATAGGCCCCCGCGAACTGCCACAGGATGGTCGCGCGCAGGCCTTCGACGTCCCATGGCAGGTAGATGCCACCGCGCGGATCGACCGAATGGATGATGCCGAACAGCGTCAGCACCGCGCCGACCAGCAGCGCGACGACCGCGCGGCCGTTGCGCCCGTCGATCATCGCCACCAGTGCGGTGGTCCAGATCATCGCGGTGATGATGAAGCCGTTGCCGAGCGTGACGATGGTGGCGAGGTCCGGCAGGCCGTGACCGTCGACACCTTCGTACAGGCCGGCGAACCGGTCGGGCGCGATCCACGCCGGATTGCCGAACTTGATCGTCAGCAGGTAGGCGACCGACGGCAGGAAGCCCAGCGCCACCGCGATGGCGTGCTTGCGCGGCGTTTCGGTGAAGGCCTGCACGGTGATGTCGAGGCCCACGTAGACGATGATCGGCGCGAGCACCGCGACCGGCAGCCACTGCACCAGTCCCGACACGTAGCCGAGCACGCCGCCCAGGCCGATGAAGACGCCAGTCAGCAGCGTGTAGCCCTTACGCGCGCCCATGTGCTTGTACGCGGGCTGGCCGATGTACGGCGTGGTCTGTGCGACGCCGCCGCAGAAACCCGCAACCAGCGTGGACACGGCTTCGGCCAGCAGCACATCGCGCGTGCGGTAGTCGTCGCCGGCCGCGCGTGCGCTCTCGCTGACGTTGATGCCGCCCACCACCATCAGCAGGCCGAACGGCAGCAGCAGCGGCAGGTAGGGCACGGTGTAGGCCAGGCCGTCCAGCCAGCCCAGCGTGGGCAGCGGCAGCGTCACCGCCAGCGGCACGGCATCCGGCACCTTGAAGCCCGGCGCGCCGAAACCCGACAGGCCCAGCGCGTAGTACAGCGCGGTGCCGACGATGAAGGCCAGCAGCACACCGGGGATCTTCACCGGCAGCTTGCCCTTCGCCACCAGCACGTACAGCAGCAGGCCGAAGGTGACGAAGCCGACGATGGGCTGGCGCAGCGTTTCGATCAGCGGCAGGAAGCCGAGCAGGGTCAGCGCGGCGCCGCCGATGGAACCGAGCAGGCCGGCACGCGGCACGGCGCGCGTGACCGCATCGCCGAAGAACGACAGCACCAGCTTCAGCACGCCCATCACGACCAGCGAGGCCATGCCGAGCTGCCAGGTCGCCGTGGCCGCCGCCTGTTCGTCCATGCCCGCCTGCTTGAAGCCGACGAACGCCGGACCCAGCACCAGCAACGCCATGCCGATGCTGGTGGGCGCGTCGAGACCCAGCGGCATCGCGGTGACGTCGTCGCGGCCGGTCCTCGCCGACAGGCGATGCGCCATCCACGTGTAGATCAGGTTGCCGACCAGCACGCCCAGCGCGGTGCCGGGGAACATGCGGGTGAACACCACCTCGGCCGGGAACTGGAAGATGCCGATCAGCGCGGCGGCGATGAAGCCGAGGATGGACAGGTTGTCCACCACCAGGCCGAAGAAACCGTTGAGGTCGCCGGGGACGAGCCAGCGGCGCACGGGGGAAGCCGATGCGGTCATGGGGGGCCGGGGAAGGAGAAGGGAAAGGAGGGAACTGGAGAACGCAGGATAAGCCCCCTCCCCCGTCCACGGGGGAGGGCTGGGGTGGGGGCGGCGGCGCCGGTCACTGGATCGATCGAACGGACATCGAATGCGTTCCAGACCCCGCCTGCCCCCATCCCGGCCTTCCCCCGCCAGCGGGGGAAGGAGCAGCTCGCGTCAGAACGACACGTCCACGGCATGCCGCGACCACAGCACCGACTGGTGGCCGGTAGCCTGCTTCCATGCCAGACGGATGGCCTCGATGTCGGCGCGGCGCTGCGGGGTGTCCTCATGCAGCACCACCAGCACCTTGGTCTTCAGCCGGTTCGGCTCCTTGGCGCCGCGAAACAGCCATTGGCCGTAGGCGTCGAACACCGTCAGGCCGTCCGGGAAACGCGCGGTCACTTCCTTGTCCAGGAACGCGCGCCAGGCCGCCTCGGTGATCGGCGACGCCTGCGGGCGGTCCGCCGGCCCGGTCTCCTCGCCCACGCCGAAATAGAGCTCGCTGCGGACCCAGCCAGTGGCGCTGGCCGGACGCAGGGCGTCGCCTTCCAGCGTGGCGGTGGGCGCCAAAGGCGTTGCCTGCGGTGGGGTGGACGCACACCCGGCGAGGGCGAGAAGGACCAGCAGCCAGACGGCACGATGCGACATGGGGACACCTCACGGGGGGACGGGCAGGATGCGGTATCGGGCCTTCGGAGCCTTATGACCGGAAGGCATAAGGAGATGGGAAGCCGCGATGACATGCGCCCTGTCGGGGCGGTTAATATATCGCTTCATCGCTATAAAGCGATAGACTTCATTCCGTTCTCCCCCCTGCCCCACGAGTCCTCCATGCCCCACGCCGTCCTTGCCCCCCTGGCTGCCGCCGTCATCCTGGCGCTTGCCCTGCCCGCTTCTGCCCAGACCACGCCTGCCGGCGCCACCGACCTCGATGCGGTCATCGTCACCGGCACCCGCGCCAGCGACCGCACGGCGCTGGAATCCACCTCGCCGATCGACGTGCTGACGGCCGAGGACATCCGCAGGGCCGGCGTGCTCAACGGCGAGCTGGGCAGCGCGCTGCAGGCGCTGCTGCCGTCGTTCAATTTCCCGCGCCAGTCCAACTCCGGCGGCGCCGACCACGTGCGTGCCGCGCAGTTGCGCGGCCTGGCGCCGGACCAGGTGCTGGTACTGATCAATGGCAAGCGCCGCCACACCACCGCGCTGGTGACGACGGGTTCGAAGATCGGTCGCGGCACCACGCCAGTGGACTTCAATGCGATTCCGGTCACCGCCATCAAGCGCATCGAGGTGCTGCGTGACGGCGCCGGCGCGCAGTACGGCTCCGATGCGGTCGCGGGCGTGGTCAACATCATCCTGGAGGACGCGCCCGAGGGTGGCGCATGGGAAGCCAGCTTCGGCCTGCACCACACCGACGTCGAGCCGATCGGCCAGACGCTCACCGACGGCCAGACCAGCCTCCTGGCGGGCAAGGTCGGCACCGCAGTCGGCGACGGCGGCTTCCTCCGCGTCGGTTTCGAACTGAAGAACCGCGAAGCCACCAACCGCGCCGGCTTCGACCAGGTGCCGCCGTGGGACCAGTCGCCGGCCAACCTGGCCGTGCAGGGCCAGCGCAACTACCACCTGGGCGATGGCGCCTCGAAGGACATCAACGCCTGGATCAACGCCGGCCTGCCGCTCGGTGAAGCGTCCGAGTTCTACCTGTTCGGCACGTACAACAAGCGCGACACCGTCGGCGCCAACTACTTCCGCTACCCGGACGGCGTGTCCAACTGGCCCGAGGTCTATCCCAACGGCTACCGTCCGGTGTCGCTGGGCGAGAACCAGGACGTCGCCGTCGTCGGCGGCGTGCGCGGGCAATGGGGCGACTGGAACTACGACGCCAGCGTCAACCACGGCGGCAACAGCTTCACGTACCGCCTGCGCGACTCGCTCAACGCCTCGCTCGGCCCGACCAGCCCCACCCGCTTCAAGACCGGTGACTACGAGTCCACGCAGACGCTGGCCAACCTGGACCTGAGCCGCGGTTTCGGCGACGGCGGCACCACGCATGACGTCGCCTTCGGCGCCGAATTCCGCTTCGAGGACTACGAAACCGGCGCCGGCGATCCCGCCAGTTACGCCGCCGGTCCGTACATCGACCGACCGACCGGTTCGCAGGCCGGTGGCGGCCTGACCCCGCAGGACGTGGCCAACCTCGACCGCGATGTCGCCAGCGTCTACGCCGCCCTGTCCAGCCGCTTCGGCGAGAAGCTGACCACCGACGTCGCCGTTCGCTACGAGCATTACAGCGATTTCGGCGGCGAGCTGACCGGCAAGCTGGCGGCGCGCTACGAGTTCGCCCCGGCGTTCGCCCTGCGCGGTGCGCTGTCGAACAACTTCCGCGCGCCGTCGCTGGCGCAGATCGGCTACGAATCCACGTCGACCGGCTACAGCGCCGCCGGCCAGCTGACCCAGGGCCGCCTGCTGTCGGTCAACAACCCGATCGCCCGCGCCCTCGGTGCGCAATCGCTGGATCCGGAGAAGTCGATCAACGCCAGCCTCGGCTTCACCAGCAAGATCGGCGAGCACTTCGATCTGTCGCTGGACGTGTTCCACATCGAGATCGACGACCGCGTCGCGCTGTCGGAGAGCATCACCGGCGATGCGCTGACCGACTTCATCGAGGACGAATTCGGCGTACGCGGCGTGCAGAGCGTCAGCTTCTTCACCAACGCGGCGGATACCCGCACGCAGGGCGTGGAACTGGTGACGAACTGGCGCCAGGCGCTGGCCGGCGGCAACCTGCTGCTCACCGGCACCTACAGCTACGCCAAGACGGAATTGAAGAACATCGTCGCCACGCCGGCGCAGCTGCTGGCGCTGGACCCGTCCTACCAGTTGTTCGGCGTGGAAGAGCGCAACACGCTGACCGAAGCCGCACCGCGCACGCGGGCGCAGTTCACCGCCAACTGGAACAACGACGCCTGGAACCTGCTGGGCCGCGTCAGCCGCCACGGCAGCGCCAAGCGCGTGTTCAATTTCGGCGGCGGTTTCGAGCCCGAACAGCGCTACGGCGCCGAATGGCAGCTCGACGCGGAAGTGGAATACAAGCTCACCTCCAAGTGGAGCGTGGCGCTGGGTGGCCTCAACCTGACCGACGAATATCCGGACCTGTCGAACGAGGACATCTACTACTTCGGCAACCTGCCCTACGACGTGCTGTCCCCGATCGGCAGCAATGGCGCGTACTACTACACGCGGGTGCGCTACACGTTCTGAGTCGAAAACACCGTCATCCCGGCGAACGCCGGGATGACGTCACGTAGCGTGCGCCATGCGCACGACCGCAGGATTTCGGATGCATGGCATCGTGCGCGCGGCGCACGCTACGAAAGCGGTGCACCCCCCTTTTTTCGGCGCGCGACACGCCGGTCGCAGGCAAAAGTCCCTGGGTCCCGGCCTCCGCCGGGATGACGTCACGTAGCGTGCGCCATGCGCACGACCTCAAGGTTTGGGATGCGCAGCGTCGTGCGCATGGCGCACGACCGCAGGATTTCGGATGCACGGCGTCGTGCGCGCGGCGCACGCTACGAAAGCGGTGCACCCCGCTTTTTTCGGCGCGCGATACGCCGGCTGCAGACGAAAGCCGCTGCGTCCCGGCCTCCGCCGGGATGACGTCGCGTAGCGTGCGCCATGCGCACGACCGCAGGATTTCGGACGCATGGCATCGTGCGCGCGGCGCACGCTACGAAAGCGGTGCACCCCCGCTTTTTCTCGGCGCGCGATACGCCGGCTGCAGACGAAAGCCGCTGGATCCCGGCCTCCGCCGGGATGACGTCGCGTAGCGTGCGCCATGCGCACGACCGCAGGATTTCGGACGCATGGCATCGTGCGCGCGGCGCACGCTACGAAAGCGGTGCACCCCGCTTTTTTCGGCGCGCGATACGCCGGCTGCAGACGAAAGCCGCTGCGTCCCGGCCTCCGCCGGGATGACGTCGCGTAGCGTGCGCCATGCGCACGACCGCAGGATTTCGGACGCATGGCATCGTGCGCGCGGCGCACGCTACGAAAGCGGTGCACCCCCGCTTTTTCTCGGCGCGCGATACGCCGGCTGCAGACGAAAGCCGCTGGATCCCGGCCTCCGCCGGGATGACGTCGCGTAGCGTGCGCCATGCGCACGACCTCAAGGTTTGGGATGCGCAGCATCGTGCGCATGGCGCACGCTACAGGAACCTCGCCCGTTCCTCTTCGGTCGGCACGCGGCATGCCGTGGTGCCGAACAGGGGGTAGCGGTTTCGTGCGATCCAGCGGTAGAGCGGATCGCGCAAGAAGCGCGGCACCCATGCGATCACGCCGGCCAGCCGCCACGCGCCGCCAAGCCCGGTCAGCACGCGCCGGATGGCGTCGCTGTCGGTCCATGCATTGTCGCCATCGACGAGCAGGAAGGACGCAGGATCGTCCGGATCCAGTCCATGCCCTTCCAGCAGCGCACGTCCGGCATCGGTCTGCATCGCGGCGAAGCGATAGCGTCCTGTCCGATCGTGCTTCAGCAGGAAACGCACCCAGCCATTGCACAGCACGCAGATGCCGTCGAAGACGATGACCGGGCCACCGGTCTGCGTGGACTCAGCCGACATCCAGCCATCCCCGGTAATGCACCAGCAGGCCGACCAGCGGCAGCGAGGCCCAGACGTCGAAGCGATAGCGATCGCCGTCCGCGGATTCGCGTGCACCGACGCCGGCGAACCAGCGCGCCGGCAGCGACAGGCCGAAGACATGCACGCGGATGACACGCCACACGATGGCCTGCTCCTCGATGTGCAACCGGAAACCGAACGTCGCCAGCCCAAGGCGTTCGCATAGCACACCGCCGTCATGCCACAGGCGCGAGGGCATGGCACGGCCGCCGATGAAACGGGTCCAGCGCTCGCCGTCCGGCGCAGCGTCGATCTCCACGCACAACCGGCCCGTGCCGGCAGGCGGCAGATGCGTGGCGACCGCCACGATCCGCGACAGCAGCCCGCGGCCACGTTCCACGTCCACATCGCCACGATAGCGACGCTTTCCCTGCGCCACATGCACTGCGCGCAGCAGTACTGGCAGCGCCTCGAACGCCGGTCCCAGTACCTGCGCGAACAGCGGCCTTACGGCTGCATCCATGCCAGCGTGGCGATGCGGCCGCTGCGGCCGTCGCGGCGATGCGAGAAGAAGCGCGCGGGTTCGCTGATCGTGCAGAGATCGCCGCCGTGGATATCGGCCAGCGACATGCCGCGCGCGACCAGGCGTCGGCGCGCCAGTGCGGGTAGATCCGCAAGCCAGTGGTCCTCGCGCGTCGGGACGAAGCACGCGGCCGCGCCAGCGTCATGGGCGACGAAGACATCGAACACGTCCCTGCCCACTTCATAGCGCGCCGGGCCGGCCGCCGGACCGATCCATGCCACCAGGTCGGCCGCAGGCGTCGTCATCGCGGCCAGCGTGGCTTCGAGCATGCCCTTCGACAGCCCCGGCCAACCGGCATGCGCGGCGGCGACCTCACGACCGTCCTTCGCGGCGAGCACCACCGGCAGGCAGTCGGCGGTCAGGATGGCGAGCACCACGCCGGACGTCGAGGTCACCAATGCATCGGCGACAGGTTCGGCGGCACCGGGATCGGCCGGTGTACTCACGCGCAGCACGTCGGTGCCATGCACCTGCTTGAGCCAGTGCGGCGTCGATGGCAGCCCGGCGAGTTCGACCAGCTGTGCGCGGTTGCGCGCCACCGTCGCCGGATCGTCGCCGTCGGCGGCGTACCGGTTACCCAGGTTGAACGTGTCGAACGGCGCGGCTGAGAACCCCGCGCCGCGCCGCAGCGTGGCGAATGCGTGCACGCCGGCAGGCGCCGGCCAGTCGGCAGGCACCGCCGGCGCACGGTTCACCCGCGCTTGGCCTGGCTGTCGGCGCGCAGCGCCGCCAGCAGGGCCACCATGTCGGCCGGGACCGGCGCGGTGACGCGGACCGGCTCGCCGCTGACGGGATGGGCGAATTCCAGCGTCTCCGCATGCAGCGCCTGCCGGCGGAAGCTGCGCAGCACCGCGATCAGTTCGTCGCTGGCACCCTTCGGCAGCCGCAGCGGGCCGCCGTACAGCGGGTCGCCGACGATCGGGTACTTGATGTGCGCCATGTGCACGCGGATCTGGTGCGTGCGGCCGGTTTCCAGGCGGCATTCCAGCGCGGTGTGCGCGCGGAAGCGTTCGCGCAGGCGGTAATGGGTGACGGCGTCGCGGCCGTCTTCGCGCACCGCCATCTTCAGGCGGTCGCGCGGATGCCGGTCGATCGGCGCGTTGGCGGTGCCGCCGGAGACCATCGCCCCGACCACCACGGCCAGGTACTGGCGGTGTACGTCGCGCGAGGCCAGCTGGGCGACCAGCGAGGTGTGCGCAGGCAGCGTCCGCGCCACCACCATGACGCCGGAGGTGTCCTTGTCGAGCCGGTGCACGATGCCCGCGCGCGGCAGCGCCGACAGCGAGGGATCGCGGAACAGCAGCGCATTGACCAGCGTGCCGGTCGGATTGCCCGCGCCCGGGTGCACGACCAGACCAGCCGGCTTGTCCAGCACGAAGACGTGCTCGTCCTCGTACAGGATGTCGAGCGGGATGTCTTCCGGCTCGGCGTGGGTCTGGGTATCCAGCACCACGTCCAGGCTGGCGGTTTCGCCGCCGCGGACGGGGTCGCGCGGACGCACTGTCTGGCCATCCAGCAGCGCGTTGCCGGACTTGATCCACTCGGTCAGGCGCGAGCGGGAGAACTCGGGGAACAGCTCCGCCAGGGCGGCATCGAAACGGCGGCCGGCGGCGCTGGCGGGCACGATCGCCGTGCGGGGGGTATCGGGGGATTCGGATTCGGTCATGCGGGAAGACGTCCAGGAAGGCCATGATCCGGTCCGTATTGGCCGATTGTTCATGGCGAAGGCGGCGCCTAGGCTATCATCGACGGCCTGTTTCCCTGCCGCGGCCTGCCGCCAGCCCATGACCCAGCGTGCCTTCCCCCGCTTCTCCCGATCCTCCGCGACCACCCGTCTCGTCCTGCTGGCCCTGGTCGTCGCCTTCGCCGGCACCGGCTGCGGCAAGATCTTCAAGAAGAAGGGTCCGGCCGAAAACCAGCCCGTCGAGGTCATGTACGAGGAAGGCCACAAGGCGATGGCCAACAACAACTGGGATCGCGGCCTGCAGAACTTCCGCCGCCTGATCGCCCAGTACCCGTACGGCCCGTACACCGAGCAGGCGCTGATGGAAACGGCCTACGCCCAGTACAAGGCCGGCAAGCTGGACGAAGCCGTCACCACCATCGACCGCTTCATCCGCACCTACCCGACCCACCGCAACATCCCCTACATGTACTACCTGCGCGGGTTGGCCAACTCCAACCGCGACACGGTGTTCCTGCAGAAGGTATGGCGCCTGGACGCCAGCCGCCGCGACCTGGCCACGCCGATGCAGGGCTACAACGACTTCGCCCGCGTCGCCGAGAACTACCCCAACAGCCGCTACGCCGCCGACGCGCGCCAGCGCATGATCGCCCTGCGCGACCAGTTCGCGCTGCACGAGCTGGACACCGCCATCTACTACCTGCGCCGCGATGCGTGGGTGTCGGCCGCCAGCCGCGCCCGCTACCTGCTGGAAACCTACCCGCAGAGCAGCTACCAGTACGACGCCGTCGCCGTGCTCGCCGAGGCCTATACCCACCTGGGCAACCAGACGCTGGCCGCCGACGCCAAGCGCGTGCTGGAGCTCAACGATCCGCAGCATCCGTGGCTGACCGGCAAGTTCCCGAAATACCCGTGGATGGTGCGCCGCCTGAATCCGTTCGCCGGCGAAAAATCCAGCAATACGGTCGAACAGCGCAAGGACGACTGACGCAGTCCCGCCTTGCCGGAACGAAAAAGGGCCGCGAGGCCCTTTTTCTTTGCGGCGGTGCCGCCGCGATCAGTCGGCCGCGCCCGCCTTGTCCCAGTCGAAGCGCGTCAGCACCGCCAGTTGCTGCGGCGCCATCACGCCGTGGTGTTCGATGCCATCAATCACCCACGTGGGGAACACGGTGACGCCCGCCGCGGCGCAGGCGGAGGTCATCGCGGTGTTGCGCCCACCGGGGGCGCATTCCACATACGGCAAGCGATCCGCCGCATGGCCGAACTGGCGCTTCTGGCGACCGCACTCCACGCACCACGAGGCGCCGTAGAACTTCGCACCGTAGTCGGCCAGGTGCTGCGCCAATGCGGCCGCGCGGCGGCTTTCCGGCCGCTGGTGCAGCAGTCCGCTCTGGTGCACGTGCAACAGGGCCACGACCAGCAGCACCGGCACAGCCTGCACGCCCCACCATCGCCCCCAGGGCTGTCCCGGCGCGGCCGCAGGACGGCGCAGCTGCAGCCACGCGAACATCGCCGCCAGCACCGCCAGCGAGGCGAGGCAGCCGATGCAGAACGCGTCCAGCACCCACGCCCCGATGGCGGTCAGGTAGAGGCTGATCGCCAGCCCCAGCAGCACCAGCCGCCATTGCCGCTGCCAGCGCAGCAGCGGCGACGCCTTGCGCGACAGCGATACCAGCGCCACCACGACGTACAGGCCGAAGCCCCACAGCGCCATCGGCAGGCCGAGCAGCGTGGACCAGCCGCTGCGCTGGATCGCATCGCAGCCGCCACCGCCGGTGCAGAACGCGGACGCCGATCCACTGCCCGCCGACCACGCCAGATAGCCGGTGACCAGCAGACCAAGCGCGGCCAGCGCCAGCATCACCCGGTCCGGCGGCGTCGCCGGACGTGGCGTGGGCGATACCGGACGGTCGCGGTGCGTCGTGCGCTTCTTCTTTCGGGTCATGCGGGTCTCCGTCTCGTTCGTGCCCCGCGCGCGAGCAGGCTCACAGCGCGTACTTGTTGGTGATCGGGTAGCGGCGCTCGCGGCCGAAAGCGCGACGCGAGACCTTCGGGCCGGGCGCGGACTGGTGGCGCTTCCACTCGTTGATGCGCACCAGCCGCAACATGCGGTCGACGGTGGCGGCATCGAACCCGGCGGCCACGATCTCGTCGCGCGACTGCTCCAGGTCCACGTAGCGGAACAGGATGGCGTCCAGCACGTCGTACGGCGGCAGCGAGTCCTGGTCCTTCTGGTTGTCGCGCAGTTCCGCCGACGGCGGACGGTCGATGACCGCGGGCGGGATCACCGGCGCACCACCCACGGTATTGCGCCAGCGTGCCAGCGCGAACACCTCCGTCTTGTACAGGTCCTTGATCGGCGCATAGCCGCCGCACATGTCGCCATAGATGGTGGCGTAACCGACCGCGTACTCGCTCTTGTTGCCGGTGGTCAGCAGCAGGCCGCCGAACTTGTTGCTCAGCGCCATCAGGATCACGCCCCGACTGCGCGACTGCAGGTTCTCTTCGGTGGTGTCGGCCGCCTTGTCGCCGAACAGCGGAGCCAGCGCTCCCAGGAAACCCTTGAACGGCGCCTCGATCGACACCGCTTCCAGCTTCACGCCCATCGCCGCGCACTGCTCGGCGGCCAGGTCGTTCGACAGGCCGGCGGTGTAGCGCGACGGCAATCGCACGGCAGTGACGTTGTCGGGACCCAGCGCATCCACCGCCAACGCCAGCACGAGTGCCGAATCGATGCCGCCGGACAGGCCCAGCCACACGTTGGAAAAACCGTTCTTGCCGCAATAGTCGCGGATGCCGCGGACAATCGCTCGCCACGCCAGTGCGTCGCGACTCTCGTCGCCGTCGTCCATCCAGACCACCGGACTGAATTTCCGCGACGCTACGTCGAAGTCCACGACCAGCCACTGGTCGGTGAACGCGGCGGCCGCCGGATGCACGGTGCCGTCGCCATCGGCGACCACCGACGCGCCATCGAACACCACCGCATCCTGCCCGCCCACCACGTTGAGGTAGGCCAGCGCCATGCCGGTCTCGCGCGTGCGCTCGGCGATCAGTGCGTCGCGCTGCGCGTGCTTGTCGCGGTCGAACGGCGAGGCATTCGGCACCAGCGTCAGCACCGCGTCCATCGCTGCGGTATCCGCCAGTGGCTCGGGGAACCAGAGGTCTTCGCAGATCACCAGGCCCAGCGGCACGCCGTTGACCTCGAAGGTACAGGCGCCACCGTCCGGGTCCACGTCGAAGTAGCGGCGCTCGTCGAACACCGCGTAGTTCGGAAGCTCCCGCTTGCGGTACGTCGTTTCGACCACGCCGTCGCGCAGCACGCTGGCGGCGTTGTAGACCACGCTGCCGGCGCTCTGCGGCCAGCCGACCACGGCGACGATGCCGTGCGTACTGGCGGCGATCTCCGTCAACGCCGTCTCGCAGTCGGCCAGGAAGCGCGGCCGCAGCAGCAGGTCTTCCGGCGGATAGCCGCTGACCGCCAGCTCGGGGAACAGCACCACGTCCGCCCCGTACTCGTCGCGCGCCTCGGCGATCATGCGGCTGATGCTGTCGCGGTTCTGCGCGACGCCGCCGACCGGGAAGTCGAACTGCGCCATGGCGATGCGGAGGGTCTGGGTCATGTCAGCCTTCGGTGTCTGCCATTCCCCCCGCGCGCGGGGGAGGGCTGGGATGGGGGCGAGTGTCCGAAAGTCGGCGGAGGATCAGCGCCTGGACACCTTCAAGGTTCGCCAAGACCTCATTATTCCAGAAGCGCAGTACGTGGAACCCTTCACCCTGCAGGAATGCGTCACGAGTGCGGTCGGATGCAGCGTCCATGTGCTGGCCACCATCCACTTCGACGATCAGGTGCGCTTCCAGGCAGGCGAAGTCGGCGATGTACGGGCCGACGGGATGCTGGCGACGGAAGCGGAAGCCGTCCAACTGGCGATCCTTGAGGACGTGCCAGAGTTTCCGCTCCGCCAGCGTCATGTCCCGGCGCAACTCGCGGGCGCGGTCGCGTTTCTGTCCTTGTCGCATGGGCACGTCCTGTGCGGTGGCTGCGGATGCATTCTGCCCCCATCCCAACCTTCCCCCGCAAGCGGGGGAAGGGGCAGATCGCGCGCGGATCAGGATCAGGAAGCGTCATGTCCCCGCGCAACTCGCGGGCGCGGTCGCGTTTCTGTCCTTGTCGCATGGGCACGTCCTGTGCGGTGGCTGCGGATGCATTCTGCCCCCATCCCAACCTTCCCCCGCAAGCGGGGGAAGGGGCAGATCGCGCGCGGATCAGGATCAGGAAGCGTCATGTCCCCGCGCAACTCGCGGGCGCGGTCGCGTTTCTGTCCTTGTCGCATGGGCACGTCCTGTGCGGTGGCTGCGGATGCATTCTGCCCCCATCCCAACCTTCCCCCGCAAGCGGGGGAAGGGGCAGATCGCGCGCGGATCAGGATCAGGAAGCGTCATGTCCCCGCGCAACTCGCGGGCGCGGTCGCGTTTCTGTCCTTGTCGCATGGGCACGTCCTGTGCGGTGGCTGCGGATGCATTCTGCCCCCATCCCAACCTTCCCCCGCAAGCGGGGGAAGGGGCAGATCGCGCGCGGATCAGGATCAGGAAGCGTCATGTCCCCGCGCAACTCGCGGGCGCGGTCGCGTTTCTGTCCTTGTCGCATGGGCACGTCCTGTGCGGTGGCTGCGGATGCATTCTGCCCCCATCCCAACCTTCCCCCGCAAGCGGGGGAAGGGGCAGATCGCGCGCGGATCAGGATCAGGATCAGGATCAGGATCAGGATCAGGATCGGGATCTGTAGCTGTAGCTGTGGCTACGTCTGGAGCAAGGCGAGCCGGCAGCGCTCCGGGCAAGGCCCCCTCCTCCGCTTGCGGGGGAGGGTTGGGGTGGGGGGAGACGGAGCCGATCTTCCCGCCAACTGCGGGACAGATCGAATGCCCCGTTTCAGAACCGCCCCACCAAAAACAAAAAGCCGCCCGAAGGCGGCTTCCTGCATCACGCCTGCGCGCGACTTACTTCTTCAGGCGCGCCGCGATGGCCGCACCCAGGTCGCCCGGCGAACGCACCGTGGTGACACCCGCAGCTTCCATCGCCGCGAACTTGCCTTCCGCCGTGCCCTTGCCACCGCTGGCGATCGCGCCCGCATGGCCCATGCGCTTGCCGGCCGGGGCCGAGGCGCCGGCGATGAAGCCGACGACGGGCTTCTTCACGTGCGCCTTGATGTACTCGGCGCCGGCTTCCTCGGCGTCGCCGCCGATCTCGCCGACCATGATGATGCCTTCGGTCTGCGGGTCTTCGTTGAACAGCTTGAGGCAATCGACGAAGTTCAGGCCGTTGATCGGGTCGCCGCCGATGCCGATGCAGGTCGACTGGCCCAGGCCCACTTCGGTGGTCTGCTTGACCGCTTCATAGGTCAGCGTGCCCGAGCGCGACACGATGCCGATCTTGCCCGGCATGTGGATGTGGCCCGGCATGATGCCGATCTTGCACTCACCCGGGGTGATCACGCCGGGGCAGTTCGGGCCGACCAGCACGGTGTCGGGATGGGCGCGGGTCAGCACGTTCTTGACGCGCAGCATGTCCAGCACCGGGATGCCCTCGGTGATGCAGACGATGACCTTGATGCCGGCCGCAGCCGCTTCGAGGATCGCGTCGGCCGCGAACGGCGGCGGCACGTAGATGACGGACGCGTCGGCGCCGGTGCTCTTGACCGCATCGGCCACGGTGTCGAACACCGGCAGGTCGATGTGGGTGGTGCCGCCCTTGCCCGGGGTGACGCCGCCGACGACCTGGGTGCCGTACTCGATCATCTGGGTGGCGTGGAAGGTGCCCTGCTGGCCGGTGAAGCCCTGCACGATCACCTTCGTGTTCTTGTTGATCAAAACGCTCATGGAATAATCCTAGTCTGGTTTGTGCCCTTCCCCCGCTGGTGGGGAAGGGTTGGGATGGGGGCAGCGCGTGAAAAGCGCCCCCACCCTAGCCCTCCCCCGCAAGCGGAGGAGGGGACCGAAATGATCAGGCGGCGGCCTTGACCGCTTCAACGACCTTCTTGGCGCCGTCGTTGATGTTGTCGGCCGGGATGATGGCCATGCCGCTGTCGCGCAGCAGCTGCTTGCCTTCTTCCACGTTGGTGCCTTCCAGGCGCACGACCACGGGCACCTTGACGCCCACTTCCTTCACCGCGGCGATGATGCCCTCGGCGATCATGTCGCAGCGGACGATGCCGCCGAAGATGTTGACGAAGATGCCTTCGACCTTGTCCGACGACAGGATCAGCTTGAACGCCTCGATCACGCGCTGCTTGTTGGCGCCGCCGCCCACGTCGAGGAAGTTCGCCGGCTCGCCGCCGTTGAGCTTGATGACGTCCATGGTGGCCATCGCCAGGCCCGCGCCGTTGACCATGCAGCCGATGTTGCCGTCCATGGTCACGTAGTTGATGTCCATCTCCGAGGCCAGCACTTCGGTCTCGTCTTCCTGGCTGGTGTCGCGCATCGCCACCAGGTCCTTGTGGCGGAAGGCGGCGTTGTCGTCGCTGTTGAACTTGCCGTCCAGCGCGTACAGGTTGCCGTCGTCCAGGATCGCCAGCGGGTTGATCTCGACCAGCGCCAGGTCCTTCTCGTTGAAGATGCGGTACAGGTTGACCATGATGGTGGCGAACTGGCCGGCCTGCTTGGCAGTCAGGCCCATCTTGAAGCCGAACTCGCGGCCCTGGTACGGCTGCACGCCTTCGACGAAATCGACGTTGAGCGTGTGGATCTTGTCCGGCGTCTCGGCCGCGACCTGCTCGATCTCCATGCCACCCTCGGACGAGGCGATGTAGGTGATGGTGCGGGTGCTACGGTCCACCAGGACCGACAGGTACAGCTCCTTGACGATTTCGCCGGCGGTGGTCACCAGCACCAGGTTGACCGGCAGCTCGACACCGGCGGTCTGGTAGGTGGCCATCTTGGTGCCGAGCATCTTGCCGGCAGCGGCCTTGACGTCATCGACGGTCTTGCAGAACTTGACGCCGCCGGCCTTGCCGCGGCCGCCCGCGTGGATCTGGGCCTTGACCATCCAGGGGCCGTTGCCGAGGGATTGCGCGACCGCGACCGTTTCGTCCGCCGTGGAGGCGACTTTGCCGGCCGGGACCGGGATGCCGTACTCGGCCAGCAGCTGCTTGGCCTGATATTCGTGGAAATTCATGCGTCACCGTGGGTAGGGAACAGAAGACACCGCCCGGGCCGGGGCCACGGGGGCAGCGGCTGGGCGAGCCCCCTATTGTCGCCGACGTGGCGGGGCCGCGCAAAACCCGGACTCTAAGCCTTTGGTGGCAAAGGGACCGCTGCGCGATCCGGCGGCCCGCATGCCTATACTGTGCCCCTCGCTACAGGGGAAGTACGCGTTTGCGCCAGGCCCAGTCGCTCCTGTCCCGCATCGAATCGGTTCCGCGCCGCGAACTGTATTTCTTCGCCCTGTACCGCGTGCTGGAAGCCGGCATCCTGGCCGCGCTGGTGTTCAGCCCGCTGGGCGGCGTGCTGGGCGAACCCCGCCACCCGGACCTCGGCACCGTCGTGGCCATCGGCTACCTGGTCATGGCGCTGGTGCTGTTCTTCGTCGGCCGCAGCGTGCAATGGCTGGTCTGGATCGTGTTCGCCAGCGTCTGCGTCGACATCGTCGTCGCCGCGCTGATCACCCACGCCCTCCCCAATGCCACCGCCGGCGTGGCGATGATGCTGCTGTTCAACGTGTCGGCCGCGGCCTTGCTGCTGCCGCGGACGCGGATGGCGCTGGTCGTGGCGATGATGGCGATCGCAGCGCTGTTCGGCGAATACGTCTTCACCCTGGCCCACGACCAGAACGCGAGCCGTTCGCTGGCCGAAGTCATCATGTTCGCGGTGAGCTACCTCGCCCTGGCCTACCTGGCGCACCAGGCCGGACAGAAGGCGCGCAGCAGCCAGGCGCTGGCGGACAAGCGCGGCGAAGAGGTCGCCAACCTGTTCGAAGTCAACGAGCTGATCATCCGCCGCATGCGCACCGGCGTGCTGGTGGTGGACGCCGACAACCACATCAAGCTGGCCAACGAGGCCGCGAGCCTGCTGCTCGGCGACGGCGGCGACGGCCAGGGGGCCGACGGCAAGGGCGTCTCGCTGCTGCACGCCGCGCCGGAACTCGCCCGTCGCCTGCAGCGCTGGCGCAACGGCTGGCAGACTGACGAAACCCCGATGCAGTTCACGCCCGACCAGCCGGAAGTCCAGCCGCGCTTCGCCCGCCTGCTGGCCGACAGCGAGACGTCCCTGATCTTCCTGGACGACGCCACCGTGGTGTCGCGCCGGGCCGAATCGCTGACCCTGGCCGCGCTCGGCCGCTTCTCGGCCAGCCTGGCGCACGAAATCCGCAACCCGCTGGCCGCGATCAACTATGCCGTGCAGTTGCTGGAGGAATCCCAGCAGGTCAACGACGGCGACCGCCGGCTGCTGCAGATCATCCACCAGCAATGCCAGCGCACCAATGGCATCGTGGAAAGCGTGCTAGGCCTGGCCCGGCGCGAACGCGCCACGCCCGAGCACGTCGACCTCAACACCTTCGTCCGGCGCTTCGTCGACGATTACCAGCAGACGATGTCGATCGAGACCGATACGCTGGAAACGATCATCGGTGCCAAGCCGGTGCCGGCGCTGGTCGACCCCCGCCACCTGCAGCAGGTGGTGACGGTGCTGGTGCAGAACGCGCTGAACTACGGCCGCCTGCCCGGCGAATCCGCCCGCATCCGGGTCCGCGTCTTCAACGCCGAAGGCCGCCCGACCCTCGACGTGATGGACCGCGGCCCGGGCATTCCCGAAGCCGTGGCGGCGCAGCTGTTCCGCCCGTTCTTCACCACCTCGGAGCATGGCACCGGGCTGGGCCTGTATATCGCCCGCGAACTGTGCCGGGCGAACCAGGCGACGCTGGAATACGTGCCCGTCCCCGGCGGCGGCAGTTGCTTCCGCGTCACCCTGCCCGGACCGCACGCGCTGTTGCCGGCATGACCTGGCGCAGGTACCGGACCGTTTTCCGCCCTGCCGGGCCTCACGTACCATGATTCACATTCAGCCGTTACACTGGCTGCACAGGGGTACGAGGGGAGATGCATGAATCAAAACCGTAGCGCCCTGATCGTCGACGACGAACGCGACATCCGTGAACTGCTGACGCTGACGCTGGGCCGCATGGGCCTGCGCATCGACACCGCCGCCAACCTCGGCGAGGCCCGCGAACTGCTGGGCCGCAACGCCTACGACCTGTGCTTCACCGACATGCGCCTGCCGGACGGCAACGGCATCGACCTGGTCGGCGAGATCTCGCGCAACTACCCGGATACACCGGTGGCCATGATCACCGCGTTCGGCAACATCGAACTGGCGGTGGAAGCGCTGAAGGCCGGCGCCTTCGATTTCGTCAGCAAACCGGTCGACCTGACCGTCCTTCGCGGGCTGGTGAAGCACGCGCTGGAATTGAACAACAGCGAGCGCGCCCCACCGCCGCCACCACCGCCGGAACAGGCCAGCCGCCTGCTCGGCGCGTCGGCCGCGATGGACGGCCTGCGCGAGACCATCGGCAAGGTCGCCCGCAGCCAGGCGCCCGTCTACATCATGGGCGAGTCCGGCACCGGCAAGGAGCTGGTCGCCCGCACCATCCACGAGCAGGGTGCCCGGGCGTCCGGCCCGTTCATCCCGGTCAACTGTGGCGCGATCCCCGCCGAGCTGATGGAAAGCGAGTTCTTCGGCCACAAGAAGGGCAGCTTCACCGGCGCACATGCCGACAAGCAGGGCCTGTTCCAGGCCGCCAATGGCGGCACGCTGTTCCTCGATGAAGTGGCCGAGTTGCCGCTGCCGATGCAGGTGAAGCTGCTGCGCGCCATCCAGGAAAAGGCGGTGCGCCCGGTCGGCGCCTCCAGCGAAGTGCTGGTGGACGTGCGCATCCTGTCGGCCACGCACAAGGACCTGGGCGAACTGGCCGCGGACGGGCGCTTCCGCCACGACCTGTACTACCGCATCAACGTGATCGAACTGCGGGTGCCGCCGCTGCGCGAGCGCACCGGCGATCTGGCCCAGCTCACCACGGCGATCCTGGAGCGGCTGGCCGCCCAGCATGGCCGGATGGCGCCCTCGGTCTCGCCCGAGGCGATGGAGGCGCTGGGACGCTATTCCTTCCCGGGCAACGTGCGCGAACTGGAGAACATCCTGGAGCGTGCCCTGGCCATGTCCGAGGGGCACAGCATCGAGATCGACGACCTCTACCTGCCGCAGGCACCGGCCGGCAGGAAGTTCAGCGGCGACTTCAGCCCCGGCGAGGTCATCCGCGACGCCCCCGGCGCGGTCGACGTGGATCCTGCCGCGGGCGGCGCGCTGCCGGACTACATCGAGCAACTGGAGCGGGCCGCCATCCAGAAGGCGCTGGAAGAGAACCGCTGGAACAAGACCAAGGCGGCCGCCCAGCTCGGCATCACCTTCCGGGCGCTGCGCTACAAGCTGAAGAAGCTGGGGATGGAGTAGGCCGCGCAAGCCCCCCCCTCCCAGACAGCCCAGCATATATATATAGGTCTCGGTGCGAGCGTGCGCTGCATCGCACAGTGACCCAGGGGTGACACGGCACGTCACTTTCTGACGCGAACCGTCATCTCGCCAATGCAGCGTCAGTGGTTTGACGCGCCACTGCCCGCAGCGAGCCACCGCTCAATCTGTGACACGAACCGGGATTGCCCGCACACCCCGATACACAACACCAAAAAATGATGCGATAGTCCCGCCCGACTTCGGTGTCAGGGTTTCCTCCCGGGGAAGTGTGGGGGAATCACTGGGGGTATCAGAAGTTGGCACGCATCCTGCTCTATCTCCCTGCACGCGTCGTATGCAGTTGTACGCGGCGCCCACGGTCCATGCAGGGACACGGGGCTTGTGTCCCTAACCATCAAGCCAATCCTGAAAGGGGAAATACCATGAAGAAGAACGCCCAGGGCTTCACCCTGATCGAACTGATGATCGTCGTCGCCATCATCGCCATCCTGGCCGCCATCGCGCTGCCGGCCTACCGCGACTACACCCAGCGCTCCGCCAACGGCGGCTGCCTGGCTGAAGCCAAGGCCTACGTCAACACGGCCGTGGCCGATGCTTCCGACAACCGTGCGCCGAACCCGTTCGTTGCCAGCGCCTGTGCCAGCGGCAACAACGGCACGACCGCCCTGTACAACAGCAATGGCAACATCTCGTTCGTTGCGAAGACCCGTGGCAATGCCTCGATCAAGCGCGACACCCAGTGCAGCATGGGCAGCGGCACCTGCAGCCTGCAGGGCGCCCCGTAATCCCATCGAATCCAGCGTGGCGGTCTGATACCTGGACTGCCGCCTGACATTCAACGAAAAGCGCCGCAAGGCGCTTTTCGTCTTTCTGACTCTCCCTTTGCACGTAACATCCAATTCTTTCCGTCCTTCATCAGGGAGTCCGAGTGGCCTTCATGCGGTTTCACTTCCCTGCCTTGGCGATGCTTTGCGCGCTGCTCGCCGCTTGCCTGTTCCTGCCCGGGCTGGATGGTGGCTTCACCTTCGATGACCGGCCCAACATCCAGGAGAACACTGCCCTCCATGTCGACGAACTGAACACTGACAACCTGCTCACGGCCGCCTACAGCTACCAGCCCGGTAAGGGCACGCGCGCACTATCCATGCTCAGCTTCGCGCTCGACCACCGGCGTGGCGGACTTGATCCGAAAGTGTTCAAGACAACCAACCTTGTCATTCACGCACTCACCACGTTCGCACTGGCGTTGCTATTCCGGCGATTGCTGATGCTTGCGCAATGGCCGGCCCGTCGCGTGATGTGGACTGCCTTGGCATTGTCGGTACTCTGGGCGATACACCCGCTCCAGGTCTCTTCCGTGCTGTACGTCGTGCAGCGCATGCAGACCTTGGGCACCTTCTTCGTCGTCCTCGCGTTGTGGGCGTATCTCAACGCGCGGGAGGCCCAGATCAACGGCCGCCAAGGCAGGCGATATCTCGCCCTGACCGCTCTATTCGGCCTCCTGGCGTTCGCCGCGAAGGAGGATGCTGTCCTGCTTCCTGCGTACGCCCTCGTGCTGGAGCTGACGGTACTGCGCTTCCGCGCCGCACAGCCTGCCCTGTCTCGGACTTGGCGCCAGGGTTATCTGCTGGCCACGGCGGCCGGCATTGCGCTCTATATCTTCGTCGTATTTCCGCACTACTGGAGTTGGGGCGACTACCCGGGGCGGACGTTCTCGTCCGCCGAGCGGCTGCTTACACAAGGGCGTGTACTGGTGATGCACATCGGCCAGATCCTGTTGCCTCGGCCAGAGAGCATGACCTTCTTCTATGACGACCTTCAGGTCTCCCGCGGCCTGCTGGATCCCCCTTCCACGCTACCGGCCCTCGCGATGATCGCTGGCTTGCTGGTGCTGGCCTGGCGATGGCGCGAGCAACGGCCCGTCTTCGCCTGTGGCGTGCTGCTGTTCTTTGCCGGCCATGCCCTCACCAGCAACGTGATCAATCTGGAGTTGGCATTCGAGCACCGGAATCATCTGCCAATGATCGGCGCGGTACTGGCCATCGGCGATCTGTTTGCCGCGCTGACCCAGCGATGGCAAGTGCGTTCCGCCTGGGTGGCCGGGATCGCGACGCTGGCGCTGTTGGCCACGAGCGTTGTGACGCTGACGAGAGCCCACGCCTGGGGCGACCCCTTGCGCTTCGCCCTCTACAGCGTAGAGATTGCGCCTGACTCGGAACGCGCCTGGCTGGCGCTCGGTGAGACGTACGCCAGTCTGGGCGGACAGCGGGCGGAAAGTCCGTACATGCAGAAAGCAATTGATGCGTGCCAAGCCGGCATGAAGCACATCGACTCTCCGCTGCTGTTGTCCAACATCGTGACCTACAAGAGCATCCAGGGGAGCGTGACGCCCGCCGATTGGCGCCGCTTCCACCAGCGCTTGAGGACGGCCCCCATGACGCTGCAGAACCGCAATGTCGTTTGGGGGCTGATCCGCAACGCCCAGCGCGGAATTCCCATGGACGAGCGAGGCGTGCTCGACACGCTGGAGATTGTTTCCAGCAGAACTGCATTCTCTACCCAGGAAAACCTGCAACTGGCTTCATACGCCTTCAGCGACACGCATTCTCCGGACGAAGCCCTCCCCTATCTCGAACGTGCGGTTGAGCACGCGGAACCTGGCGATCCTTTGGTAGCCAAGACCCTGTCCCAGCTTGAATCGGCCGGTCATGGGGATTGGGTGCAGCGGCTCAGGACCATGATGCGCAAGGAAGGTTGAGTGAAGCAGACACTCTCTAGAGCGATACCTGGCTTTCCCATGTCGGAGCGAGGCTTCCTGTTGCTGAGCATCATGGCTGCCGTGCTGGCCGCCACCGCCTTCCTGCCCGGCTTGCCGGGTGCGTTCGTCTTCGACGACATCCCCAACATCGTCAACAACAGCAGCATTCATCTGTCCCAAATGAGTCTGGGCGCACTGCTTGAGATCCTTTCTACCAAGCAGGTGTCCGGCGCCATGCGTGGCATCCCGACCCTGACCTTTGCGCTGGACTACTGGCGCGCTGGCGGCGTGGCCGATCCGGCGACATTCAAGAGCACGAATATCCTCATCCATGCAGTCACCACGGGCGCCCTGGCTTGGCTCTTCCGAAGCCTGCTGTCATTCACGAATGTTCCCCCGAGACGGGCGGGCTGGTTCGCCCTCGCGCTGGCATCGGCTTGGGCGCTGCATCCATTGCAGGTGTCTGCAGTGCTCTATGCAGTACAACGCCTGCAGACCATGGGTACGTTGTTCCTGGTACTGGCGCTGGTGGCCTACCTGCACGCAAGGCGGGCGCAGATGCAGGGAGCTCCGAGCAAGAGCGGCATGCTCATGGCGGCCCTCGCGTGGGCCCTCGCCATGGGCTGCAAGGAAGATTCCGTCCTGCTGCCCATCTACACGTTGGCACTCGAGCTGACCATACTGCGCTTCGCCGCCATCGATCCACGTACAGCACTTCTGCTACGCCGGGTCTACCTGGTCGCGGCTGTGGCGGGCATGCTGTTGTACCTGTTCTGGGTGGTCCCCCACTACTGGCAATGGGAAGCGCATGCCGGACGCGACTTCTCCACGCCGGAACGCCTGCTGACGCAACCCCGGGTGCTGTGCATGTACCTGGGCCAGATCCTGCTTCCGTTGCCGCAGCACATGCCGTTCTACTACGACTGGCAGCAGCCGTCGCGCGGCCTGCTGCAGCCTTGGACCACGCTGCCCGCCATCCTGGTGGTGCTGGGCCTGCTTGGCCTGGCTTGGGCCACGCGCCGACGTCTGCCGCTGTTCGCCCTAGGTATATTCCTCTTCTTCGGTGCACACGCCATCGCCAGCAATGTCGTGGCACTGGAACTGGCCTTCGAGCATCGCAACCATTTCGCGCTCGTGGGTGCTGTGTTGGCGGTCGGCAGTCTGCTCGCGCTCGCCGGCCAGCACCTGCGCCTGACGCCCGCTCCGCAAGCCGCATTATGCGTAGCGGCCCTGGCGGTGCTGGCGTGTGCGACCCTTCTGCGGTCGCACACGTGGAGCAACGGCATAACGCTGCTCGCGGCCACTGCCAAGGCGGCACCATCATCTGCCCGCGCCTGGGTGGACCTGTGCGACGCACTCTTCGTGGCCGGAGGCGGTGTCACTGCGGACAATCCCAATCTGGATAGTGCCATCGAGGCTTGCACGAACGGCACGGTCAATGTGCCCGATTCGCTCAACAGTCCTGCACTTCTAGTGGCACTTAAGACCCTGCGTGGGGACGTCACGCCCGAGGACTGGGCCTTGTTCCAGCAACGGCTGGGCAGCGTACGCATGAGCTGGGACAACACCCGTGCTCCACTGATTCTCGTGTACTACACCGACCTCGGCGTGGCCGTAGACAAGCCGCAACTGCTCAAGGCCATGGCCACGCTTGACCGCCGCGCCGCACTTTCGCCGTCGACGCTCGCGTCGATAGGCGACACTGTAATGAACAGGCTGGACGAACCTGACCTTGCGATCCCCTATTTCACCAAGGCCATCGAGAAGGCCCCGCCCGGCGATCCGTTCGCGCGTGAGCTCGGCGCCGAGCTCAGGCTGAAAGGCAGGCCGGATCTGGCCACCACGGTGGAGCTCGCCGGCAAGAGGGGGCGATCAACGGGGAGCAGTGACACATCTGAAAGCGGGCCATCCCCTTGAACAGGTACGCATGTCCGTCGACCTTCAGAACAAGATGGCTGCCAACGGCGGTGTCCGGAGAGCGGCGAACATCCCCACCAATGATGCTTTCCGCAAGACAGGTAGCAGGCCATGAAAGAAATCCGTACTGCCGATGACCTCGCTATCAACGGCGCACCTCCAGCCTTCCGCGAGCCCCTGCACGTGGGGCGACCCAACATCGTCAGTCGCGATGCGTTTCTTACACACGTAGGTAAGGTTCTCGACAACCAATGGCTGACCAACAACGGGCCACTGGTATGCGAGCTGGAACGGCGTATAGCTGACTATCTTGGTGTGAAACATTGCGTAGCGATGTGCAATGGCACGATCGCGTTGGAGATCGCCATTCGAGCGTTGGGACTGAGCGGCGAGGTGATCGTTCCATCGTGGACCTTCGTGGCGACCTCACACGCGCTCCACTGGCAAGGCATTACGCCGGTGTTCGCCGACATCGACCCCGCCACCCACAACCTGGATCCCGATGCCGTACGCCGGATGATCACGCCCCGGACGACGGGCATCATCGGCGTGCACCTGTGGGGCCGTGCAGCACCCATCGACGAGTTGCAGGCGCTGGCCGAGGAGCGCGGACTGAAGCTGATGTTCGATGCGGCTCATGCTTTCGGATCGAGCTACAAAGGCCGGAGCATCGGCCGCTTTGGTGCATGCGAGGTCTTCAGCTTCCATGCAACCAAATCATTCAACACCATGGAAGGCGGAGCAGTCACCACGAATGACGACGAACTGGCTGACGCCATGCGCTTGATGCGGAATTTCGGTTTCAAGGGCTACGACAACGTCATCCATCCGGGCACCAATGGAAAGATGATCGAAGTATGTGCTGCGATGGGTTTGGCCAATCTGGAAGCAATCGATGAGATTTTCGCGGCCGGCCAAAGAAATCATGCAGCCTACAAACAGGAGCTAGCAGGACTTGCTGGCATCACTTTGCTCGACTATGGAACCGCTGACCGAAACAGCCACCACTATGTGGTGATCGAAGTCGAGAGAGACTTTGCTGCCAGTCGCGACGACATCATCTCAGCGCTACATGCAGAAGGAATTCTGGCACGCAAGTACTTCTGGCCTGGATGCCACATGATGCAACCCTACCGGGACCTTTTCCCCCACGCAGGTCTGATGTTGCCGCACACCGTTACGTTGGCGCCCAAGGTAGTGATCCTTCCCAACAACGCAAGCGCCGCTCAGACCACAGGCCAGCTCCTACGTGCGCTCGCCGGCGCGCGCGCGCAGTAGCGACCCCACAAGGGTTACACAATGAAAGAGGCGCCGTAAGGGCGCTCAAGCACCAAGTCGACACCCGTGAAAGGCGGGGGAGCGCAAGCCACCGGATTGTCAAAAAAAGCGAGCCATTCCAGTGCTGGCAGGCTGCCGACAACGGGTGGAAGCTCCGTGAACCTGTTCTTTGCCAGGTTCAGCTTCCGCAGTCTCGAGAGATCATGAAACGAGTGCGGCAATCTCGCCAAGTGATTCTGGTAAAGAGTGATCTGTTCCAGGTTTGACAACGAACCCATTGCGTCGGGAAGCCGGTCGATCCTGTTCTTGTAGAGTCGCGTAGCCACCAATGACCGCAGTTCGCAGAAGCTATCCGGGAGCGCCTGCACCTTGGTAACGACCAACGTGAAGTACCTGAGCTGGCGCAGCTTTCCGATCTCATCCGGCAGCACCCTTAGCGGGCAGAAGCCAAAACTTAGGCTGGAAAGCTTCTCGCATTCGAAAGTCTCGTGAGGAAAATCCCTCAGTCCTGACAGATAGAAATGGAGGGTCTCGAGGTTCTTAAGTCGACTCAAGCCATCCGGAAAAACCTTCAGAAGGAGCTTATGCAGATGCAGGCTTCTGAGCCCCCCCAGCGACATCAAGCGCGGGCCTATCACTTCGATCGGATTGCTGCCGAGAAACAATGATTCGAGCGCCGAATTCCTGAACACGAACTCAGGGACGGCACGTAGCAGGCAACTGCCGAGATTCAGGCTGCGCAGAGACTCCAATCCCTGAAATTCGTCTGGTAGCTCGCCAAGCGAGTTCTTACGAAGGTTCAGGTGCTCCAATCGAGTCAAGCGTGCAACCAGCTTCAAAATATCCTGCTTCTCGGCATTCGAGTGGTTCCGGATGAGCCCACGAAAGAGACTTTTCTCATCGTGAAAGCTCACCGATATGCAGTCATCTCCGCGAAAGACAGTCTCGAAATCGGAACCCACTTTTCGGCGCAACAGATCAACTACATCGCGGTCATTCATGACCGTATCACCGGATGTGAAAGGATGAGATCAGACCAGGCATCCACCATCATCCAATCCGTGATCGGAACCGCGTCGATTGAAAGCGATGGTGCTAGCTGATGAAGACCGTGATCAACCAATGTCCGGCAAACCATCTGATCCAGCCCATGCCCAAAGTTTTCATATCCGGTATATATCCCTAGCTCGCAGAAGGCGAAACCCGCACCTTTCAGCGACTCCCAGTCGTAATGAAGCAAGAGACGCTCAAAGCTCTCTTCGAGTTCTTCATCTCCGTAGGTCGGACTGAAGAGAAGGACATGCGCCACACCTCGCAAGACAGGAGACGACAAGGCTTCACCCGCATCCAGCAGTACGTCATCGCCGATGCGGCCTGCCACTCGCTGTGCAACCTTCCGAGTAGTCCCGCCAATGGTAGAAAAAATCACCATTCGCTCACGCTCGCCAAAGCAGCGCATCCATTCGATATTCCGATATGGCGACCGGCTGATCTTCAACGTCGACGTACAAACCATGGAGAGCGGCAATGTACTCGATCTCAGAAGACTCCCACCATCGACCCATCCCCTCGTTCTCTACATCACCGTTTCGAATATTCTCCAGATGACGGGCCTTACGCTCTTCGGTATCGTAGAAATTCCACTTGCGCGCAGCATTCGGAATTCCCGTCAAAAGTAAGCGGAAGGGCTTCCCCCCGCGCACGGCAGCTATGTTCCGTACGATCCTATCGAGCGACTCAGGCTCAAAGTATGCAAGAGCGTCATTCATCAAAAACTTGCCTGGTGTATGCGCCCCCGTACCAGACGCGCCTAGCATCTCGCCAATCGGTGAACTCACGTCACCAACCAGATACTTCATGTTTGGAAGCGACTTGAAGGCTTTGGCTGCTGCGATCAAGTGCGCCGCGAAATCAACTGCGGTGACGCGCTCAACGATCGCGCCTAACTCATAGCTCACCAGTCCGTTACCACAGCACATGTCGAGAAGGTGGTCCTCGCGCCCTAGCTCAAGCCGGTCGATGATCCTTTCCACCATGCTTTCAAACACATGCCTCGGTATGGGCTGACGCGCAATCGTCTTGCCAACTTGAACGAAGAGATCACCTTCGGATCGGGCCTCCTCATTCCTGTAGCCATCCCAGAATGATTGCCAGCGATTGTTCATCGAGCGCTCTCCGTTTCCAGAAGTCGAAGCAGGGCCGGGCGGTCGTTGAACATCAGAACATCCAGCATCGAAAGGCCAGGTTCGAATGCTCCTGCCATCTGCCTGTACCCCGTCAGGTTGGGCTCCACGAAACGCAATTCTACCCCCGCAGCGGAGAACTCCTCGGCAGAGTACAGCGCCCTGCCACCCGGCAGATTGTGGTACTCAACGGCGCGCTCTCGCTTACAGATATCTAGCACCCGCTCTGCGCCGCACATCTCCTCATTCCCGTACCGACCGCTTGACACCAGGAATTCCGTAGTCAGCCCCATGTACCTGGCCACATTGACGACACTCCGTTGCGCGATCTCAGATAGCGAGCTCTCTCCCGACAGGAGAAGGTCCGCGAGAAGTGCATACGCCGGCTCAAAGAACGGCGCTTTTCCATACGACTGCTTGACAGACGCGAGCATTTTACGTCGCCAGGCATCACCGGCTTGGACCTCCAATTCATTGATCTTTAGATTGCTACTGCCTCCGACTACCGGAAGCGTGAACCAGCTTGTCCGACCTGACAGCGACAATCGATTGCGGTTTATCCACCCTTGCTTCATGAAAGCGACGTCATCGTAGAAGACAAAGGTGTCCACTGCCGCCACCAACTGGAAGTAGCCGACATACGGAAAGAAATAGGGCTGCATGATGGCAAGGCGTCGGCCGAGGGTGCGATCCCGTCTGATGTCGTCGAATTCACCCATGCGATGGCCGCTCGATCGTTGCATCACGCGCGAAGAGTGTGCGGCGACGCATCCAGATGGTGTGTAGGGCCGCCTTAACGAAGCCGAGAAGCGTGAAATCGCGCGCCAATGACCGCAGCGAGAACAACAGCGTGTCCCGATCGAGACCGCGTATCGACCACAGCGCCAGACCGACCAGGATTTCCCATCGGTATGCGTGCGGGTAATTCCCGCCTGCCGGTCCATGTGTCCGAGCATCCGTGTCGAATGCTAGCGAGCTTCTGAGAAAGCGAATTCTCGCCGTCACACCTGAGCGCAGGGCTGATCCGGGCGAAAGGCGATATACCGCCGTCGTTCTGGGCAGGTAAGCCACTTCCCAGGAAGAGGTGATGAACAGCGCGGTCACCGAATCCCCGAAATCGTAGTTCCGTCGACCGAAGAAGGAGGCGTCGATTTGATCGGCGATTTCCTTCCGGAACATGAGCGTGCACGTCCTGAGAATCACGGGATTATGGAAATTCTCCAAGAGCATCCCTTGTAACAGCGCCAAAGGAACGCGTCGATGCACAGTAGCGCTCCAGTTGACCTTCCAACCATCCTCCCGCAGCCGGCTCCTGACCCAGTCCGTATGCACAGCACCAACTTCGGGCCGGGCGAGCAGAATTCTGGCCTGCTCCTCCAGCTTTCCGAGGTCACACCAGTAGTCGTCTCCCTCGCACCACGCCAAGAACTTGCCTCGTGCAGCTGCCCGAACACGTCTCGAGTTCCTATTCATCCCCAGGTTCGGACCACCATGCAAGACACGTATCAGCTGTGGGAACGTCTTCTGGTACTCCAATGCTATGGATAACGATCCATCCGACGAACCGTCTTCTCCGATTATTAGTTCGAACGGAAGGCCGCACTTCTGCCTGACGATGCCCTCAATCGCTTCGGAGAGATACTCGGCGTGGTTGTAGACGATCATCAGAACGCTGATCAACGGCGTTACGTGGACTATTTGGTCACTACCTGTCTCGCGCCATGTCGCTATCGATTCTCCGGTCATGCCCTGCCCCGTCCTGTGCCACCTGCTCGCTGCACGAGAGGAAATGCCACAACGCTAACACTCGGAGCCACACGTCTTCTGGTCGTGAGCAGTGACCAAAAACCATGGCTCCACCGATCGATGTTTGCTTCAGCCATCGATTGCGAACAATTAAGGCCATTCATCCTCTATTTCCGCTCGACAAAGAAGAGGAAGCCGATCAGTACGAGCACCTCGGTGATCAGCAACGAGATCACCGATGCTTTGGCGCCGACATGTGGCAATAACATCAAATTAAGCAACAGAACAAGAAGGAGACCGAGCATCTCAAGCACAGAACGTGTGGCTTGACGATTCATGGCCGTCAGCTTTGCAGCCCAGCACTGGCGAAGGGCGAAGAACACTGGCCATGGCGCCAGCAGCAGAAGAAGACCGGCAACCTGGCCGTAGTCCGCGCCAAAAATATGAGGGATGAACGACCTGGATAACAGAATGAACATACCAGCGAGCAAGCCGTAGGTCGTCGCGACAAACACTAGTACGCGGAAGGTGCGGGGTACACGAATGTCACCATGCTGCGCGATCAGTCGAGGGAGCGTCGCACTGACAAGGGCGGACAGCGGCACCAGAAAGATGCTGACGACCCGGAATGCGACTGTATAAGGTCCCACCGCGGCTGCTCCCAGCAATTGCAACATCAGGACTTTGTCTACTTCCTGATAACTGGTGCTGGCGACACTACTGAGTGCGTATGCAGTTCCTTGGCGGGTCGCCGCGATAAGAGGCAAACGCTCGCTCCATTTCGGCCAGCCATCGATCCTGATCATCAGAAAGAGAACTGCGACACAACCAACCGCCGAGCCGGCGAAGTGCGCTATCGCCACCACGTCTGCCGTCCCGGGAAGATCGAAGGCAAGACAAGCCAGAACAACAATGACCCGTCCAAGCGGCATAAGACATACAACAACGGCCGCGGCGCCTCCGCGTTCAAGTGCATAACACTGACTTGCCGCAGCCCAGGCGATCGGCAGGAGTACCAACTCGGAAAGCGCCAGCAGCAGCATGGGGGCCAGCGGAAGGGTTTCCTGCAGCACCGACGTCGATAATCCCAGCACCACCAATGTGAGCAGGCCACCTACGACCAAGGTCTGCGTGATGGCGGTTGCCAACATGGCTCGTGACTTGCCGCGATCCTGCGCGATGTAGCGCGTAAGGAGGAGAGAGCTTCCCCAGTTCGCCAACGGCGCACCGAGCACCGCCAGCGCCACGCAACCCGCAAACAGACCGTAACCCGAGGCGCCCAACCAACGGGACAGGATCAATAGGTATGCGGCTTGAATGACGGCTCGCGCGATCAGCCCTCCCGTGCCGAGCAATGCGCCTCGGCCCAACCTTCCTGGCCGGTATCCCATCAGCGTGCCGAGCCAACTGCCCATGGCCTTCGTCGGGAATTCACGCTTGCGCTTACTCATGCGTGCGCTCTTGTCTCTCAATGTCGCCAAACTCGATAGATCAGGGTTGGGAACATCGCGCCGATCGCATCGTATAACCCGCGTGGAACACGCCTGAGGAAGAACCTTAGAATTCGCGACTCCGGCTTTTCGATTTCGAAGAGCACCTGCAATGCTTCGCCGTGAAGCTGTTCGAATTGAAGATCCGCTAGTGCAAGCATTTCTTCCAATCCCCCACGCGATAGCGGCAGGCAGTCGTAATGCTCCCCCCTCCTCCAAAAGCGGAGCCAGCCCGAACGCCAACGTTCAGGCCACCAGCTCAGGAATGCCAACCGATAGTGGGGCTCGACGATCATCCAACGATTCGGAACAGCCAAGTAACAAACACCGCCCGGTCGCATCACTCTCCGCAATTCATCCAGATGTGCGGCCTGTGCTGTGGCATCGCCGACATGTTCGATCACGTGATTGCTGACGACAACGTCGAAATGTCCATCCGGGAAAGGCAGCTCAACCCCCTCCACCCGGGTAAAGCGGTAACCCTCGAAGATCTGCCGGGCATCCTGGACATCGACCGCCTCCACCTCTATATCCAGCACGGGATGGGTGCCGAAGTAATGCGCTATGCCGCCAGAGCCAGTGCCTACTTCCAGCAGGCGTAGCGGACTTCCGGGTGCGAGCCCCAGCAGAACTTCGATCTTCTTCGCTTTCGCTACCCGACTTCCCAGGTCCAGCACGGCGTGGCCTTGGCGCACGCTATCACCCGGATCGCTGACCGGAGGAGCCGCAAGTGCGGCGCGGATCCGCTCTCCGAACTTCTCCCATGCGAATTCGCGAGCGAACTGGCGGCTGCCCGCCTTCAACGCCTCATCGCTCCCGGCGAGGATGTGATTGACGCGACTAGCGAAGGCCGCGTAGTCGCCCGGACTGACAAGATAGCCACTGACACCATCGGACACTGCATCGGGCACGCCGCCCACCGCGAACGCGACCGTGGGCACTCCGTGCGCGGCAGCCTCGATCGCCACCATGCCGAAGCCTTCCACATCCCCGGGCACGTGCCGTACCGGAAACACATGCACATTGGCACGCTCGTACGCTCGGGTCAGTTCATCGTCGCTGCAGGGGCCCCGTCGTAGCACATGGCGTTGCATGCCTGCGGACTCGATCGCCGCAAGCAGGACACCGACTTGATCGGATGCGCCCTTGCGCAAGGCATTGGGTGCATCGTCGCCCACGACCACCAGACGCGCGGACGGATGCTCCGCGATGATCGTGGGCATCGCATGGGTGATGAACTGCGCCAAGCCCTTACGTTCGGTAAGGCGGCCGACGCTCAAGAGGATGTGCCCCTCCGCAGGATCAAGCGCTGCGGCTGGCTGCCTATCGGGCACCGCATGCATCGGCGCCAGGCTTGTGCCCGGATGGACGACGCTGATGCGCCCCCCTGCCACACCAGCACGCCGCGCCATGTCCGCCGTATTTGCGCTGTTGGCGATCGCGCTGTCGAATCTTCGCAATACGGGAAGCCACAACCATCGGTACACGCGATGATCGACGATGATGTCCAGGCCATGCACATAGACGGCCGTGCGCGCGCCGCACGCACGCGCGGCGACGTAGGCAATGGGCGCAGTCAGACCGCTACCCGCCAGCACAATGTCTGGCCTCCAACGTACGGCCTCGCGGCGTGCGGTGCGCAGACCTGCCAGCAGGAACTTCCACAGAGGCCGCAACGGGACCTCCGTGATCTCGACATCCGCTGGCGCGAGCGCGGCAGATCCCTTGGGGCCCACCACCAGCACGTCGTGCTCACGGGCCAGCTCGGCCGCGATATGCCAGTTCAAGCGCTCCATCCCACCCACCAGGGGCGGCAAGTTGCGCGATACCAGCATTACCTTCTGCCGAGGGCTCTTCATGCCTGTCATGGCAGAGATGCGCGGCACGTAAGCCGATGGACCCTGCGTGCGAGCCAGGAGTGACAAGACACAACCCCATCCCGCCCCCACCGACCGCGACCGGAAAGAAGATGCATGGCCGGCATCGCCGTCAATCGTCTCGTCTGTAGGTCAGTGCCGTGATCTGCTCGGACACAAGGCCGATCAGGAACACGATGACCGAGGCACTGAAAAGCAGCGCGCTCATATTGGTGAAGCGCCCCTGCGTGGCGAATGTGAAGCCGTAGTAGCCCAGAGCCGTCAGGAAGAATATGCCCGCCGTCGGCGCGAACAGCTTGAGCGGCGAGTACAGCGTGGCGATCTTGAAGATGATCAGCAGGAAGCGGATGCCATCCCTGATCGGCCGGATATGACTCTTGCCGAGACGCTTCGCCACGGGGATCGGCAGATAGGCGACCGGATAGGCGCTGCGGAAGAACGCCATGGTGCTGGTGGTCGGATAGCTGAAGCCATTGGGCAGCAGGTGGATGAACTCGCGGAACTTGTCGGCCCGCACCACGCGGAAACCCGACGTCAGGTCCTTGACGTCGAAGCCGGTCATGCGGCTGGCCAGCCAGTTGTAGAAGGCATTCGCCGCGCCGCGGTGCACGCCGGCCTGCCCCGCCCAGTCGCGTGCGCCGACCACCATGTCGTAGCCCTCGTCCAGCTTCGCCAGCAGCGCCTCGATGCAGGCGGGATCGTGCTGGCCGTCCGCATCCATGAAGACCAGGATGTCGCCTTTGGCCGCACGCGCGCCGCGTTTGATGACCGCGCCATTCCCCATCGAATACGGAGAAGACAGGACCTTCGCACCATGCGCCGCGGCAATGGCAGCGGTGTCGTCCGTCGATCCGTCATCGACCACGATGATTTCGGCACCGGGCATGCAGGCGGTCAGCGCAGGCAACGTCCTGTCCAGGCCACCCGCCTCATTCTTGGCGGGCAGGATGACGGAAATGGTCATGTTTGGTCCCCTTTCGGACTAGGTTAGCCCGAAGGCTCGCATCGAGAAAGGCCGCTGGCTCGCGGGCACACCCCGGAGTCATCGGCCCATCGCCGCGCGAATGACGCCATTGGTCACAATTTGACGCTTCCGACCGACGTCGAGCGTCTCCGCTCCACGATATGGCGCGTTCCTTGCTTGCCTTTGAGGTGATGAGGTCTGCCTGGTAGGCGCTATGCACCGCGACATGCGTGGATTTACGTTGATCGAACTGATGATCGTGGTAGCCATCATCGCCATCCTCTCGGCGATTGCCCTTCCCGCGTATCGCTCTTTCATCGCACGTTCCGCCGATACGGCCTGCCTGGGCGAAGCCAAAGCCTATGCGCAGACCGTCGTGTCGGCAATGACGGGCGATTACACGATCCCGAATCACGAGCCGGGACGCTGCCAGGCCATCGCAACGCCAGCCGCCACGGCTACCACCTTCACCGCCGTACCCGTCACACCGGGCGCCCGCACCGTAACCTGCGACCTAGTGAATGGCGGCTCGTGCAGTCTCTAGTTCGCAGTTTGGCATCCCGGTCGATCGCCGGGCCCGACGGGCAGGCCCGGATCTTGCTTTAATGTACGCTGCATCGCTTTTCCGGATATCTCCATGAACGCAGTCGCCTCCGCCAACCTCGTCGGCATCACCGGCCTCGCCCGTCGACTGGTACAGGACGGCGCACTGGACGAGGCCGCCGCCCGCACGGCCATGGCCAACGCCACCGACGCCAAGGTGCCGCTGCCGCAGTGGATTTCCGAGAAGCGACTGGTCACGGCGCCGCAAATGGCGGCCGCCAACGCCATGGAATTCGGCATGTCGCTGCTGGACGCCACGGCCTTCGACCCGGCCCAGGGCGCACTGAAGCTGGTCAGCGAGGAACTGGTGCAGAAGCACCAGGTGCTGCCGCTGTTCAAGCGTGGAGGCAAGCTGTTCGTCGGCGTGTCCGATCCCACCCGCAGCCATTCGGCGCTGGACGAGATCAAGTTCCATACCAACCTGATCGTCGAACCGATCCTGGTGGATGAAGACCAGTTGAGGCGCACGCTGGAGCAGTGGCAGAACACCGCGTCCAGCCTCGGCAGCAACTTCGGCGACGATGACGATGCGCTCGACAACCTGGACGTTGAAGCCGGTGACGAGGATGCCGGCAATGACGGAGCCGTCGACAGCAAGGGCGACGACACGCCGGTGGTCAAGTTCGTCAACAAGGTGCTGGTGGATGCGATCAAGCGCGGCGCCTCGGACATCCACTTCGAACCGTACGAAACCGACTACCGCGTGCGCCTGCGCATCGACGGCATCCTCAAGCAGGTAGCCAAGGCACCGACCAAGCTGAAGGACCGCATTGCCGCGCGCATCAAGGTGATGGCGCAACTGGACATCGCCGAGAGGCGCGTGCCGCAGGACGGCCGCATCAAGCTGAACCTGTCGAAGACCAAGCAGATCGACTTCCGCGTCAGCACGCTGCCCACGCTGTTCGGCGAGAAGATCGTGCTGCGCATCCTGGACGGCAGCGCGGCCAAGCTGGGCATCGACAAGCTGGGCTATGAACCCGACCAGCAGAAGCTGTTCGAGGAGGCCATCCACAAGCCCTACGGCATGGTGCTGGTGACCGGTCCCACCGGATCGGGCAAGACGGTGTCGCTGTATACCGCCCTGGGCATACTGAATGACGAAACCCGCAACATCTCCACGGCGGAGGATCCGGTGGAAATCCGCCTGCCGGGCGTCAACCAGGTGCAACAGAACAACCGCCGCGGCATGACTTTCGCCGCCGCGCTGCGCAGCTTCCTGCGCCAGGATCCCGACATCATCATGGTCGGCGAAATCCGCGACCTGGAAACCGCCGAGATCGCCATCAAGGCGGCGCAGACCGGCCACATGGTGCTGTCCACACTGCATACGAACGACGCGCCGCAGACCATCGCCCGCCTCATGAACATGGGTATCGCGCCCTACAACATCACCAGCTCGGTTACGCTGGTGATCGCACAGCGCCTGGCACGCAGGCTGTGCAGCAAATGCAAGCGGGCCGTCGATCTGCCCCCCAACGCCCTGGTGGCCGAGGGCTACAGCGAAGCCGAGGTGCAGACCGGCTTCACCATCTACGAGGCGGTCGGCTGCGACGAGTGCACCAGCGGCTACAAGGGCCGTACCGGCATCTACCAGGTGATGCCGATGAGCGAGGCCATCCAGGGGATCGTGCTGGAGGGCGGCAATGCACTGCAGATCGCCGAGGTGGCGCAGAAGGCCGGCATCCCGGACCTGCGCCAGTCAGCCCTGCTGAAGGTGCGCAACGGCATCACCAGCCTGGCCGAGATCAACCGCGTCACCAAGGACTGAAGCGGACGCGCACTTGCGGGAGGCCTGCGCCCGATGGCGCAGGGCAACGCAAAGGCGGCCACCCTTGTCACCGAAACCCGGCCACCGTCACAGGCGGGACGCTTCCATTGGGCCGATAACCGGCTACCATGCGGCATTGACAGTCCGGGTGGGGTAATCCGGACAGGGGACTACCGATGGCCGTGACCCGTTCCGCTGCGAAGACTGCTGCCTCGCCCGCGCGCGAGAATCCACTGAACCTGTTCGTCTGGGAAGGCACCGACAAGCGCGGCGTCAAGATGAAGGGCGAGCAGTCGTCCAAGAATGCTAATTTCCTGCGGGCCGAACTGCGCAAGCAGGGCATCACGCCCAGCGTGGTGAAGGTGAAGCCCAAGCCGCTGTTCGGCGCGGCGGGCAAGACCATCTCCGCGAAGGAAATCGCCTTCTTCAGCCGCCAGCTGGCGACGATGATGAAGTCCGGCGTGCCGATGGTGTCGTCGCTGGAGATCATCGAAGGCGGCCAGAAGAACCCCCGCATGGGCAAGATGGTGCAGCAGATTCGCTTCGACATCGAAGGCGGCTCGTCGCTGTACGAGGCGATCAGCAAGCATCCGGTGCAGTTCGACGAGCTGTACCGCAACCTGGTGCGCGCAGGCGAATCCGCCGGTGTACTGGAAACAGTGCTGGAGACCATCGCCAGCTACAAGGAAAACCTGGAAGCGCTGAAGGGCAAGATCAAGAAGGCGCTTTTCTACCCGACCGCCGTGATCGCGGTGGCGATCCTGGTTTGCGCGGTGATCCTGATCTTCGTGGTCCCCACCTTCGAAGAGACATTCGCGAGCTTCGGTACTGAGCTGCCCTACTTCACGCAGATGGTCATCGGGATGTCGCGCTTCATGGTCAGCTGGTGGTGGCTGCTACTCGCCGTGGTGGTAGGTGCGGGCTTCCTCGGCGTCTATATGTTCAAGCGGTCACCGCGATTCCAGCACGCGGTAGACAGGCTGATACTCCGCGTGCCCGTCATCGGCCAGATCATGCACAACTCGTCGATCGCGCGTTTCGCCCGTACGACCGCCGTGACCTTCAAGGCCGGCGTGCCGTTGGTGGAAGCGCTGGATACCGTGGCGGGCGCGACCGGCAACTCGGTCTACGAGAAGGCCGTGCTTCGCATGCGCGACGACGTATCGGTCGGTTATCCACTCAACATGGCGATGAAGCAGACGCAGCAGTTCCCGCACATGGTCGTCCAGATGACGGCCATCGGTGAGGAAGCCGGCGCGCTGGACAACATGCTGTTCAAGGTGGCGGAGTACTTCGAGCAGGAGGTCAACAACGCCGTGGATGCGCTGTCCAGCCTCATCGAACCCTTCATCATGGTCATCATCGGCGTACTGGTCGGCGGCCTGGTGGTCGCGCTCTACCTGCCGATCTTCAAGGTCGCGGCCACGGTCGCCGGCTGATACGTGGCATTCCTCGATCAACACCCCGAGCTGGGGTATCCGGTAGTCGCAGGCCTCGGCCTGCTGGTGGGCAGCTTCCTCAACGTGGTCATCCTGCGGCTGCCGCGGCGGCTGGAGTGGGAGTGGAAGCGCGACGCGCGCGAGGTGCTGGAGGAGCCGGAGCTGTACGATCCGCCCCCGCCTGGCATCGTGGTGGAGCGCTCGCACTGCCCGCACTGCAAGACCGCGTTGTCGTGGTACGAGAACATCCCGCTGTTCAGCTGGCTGGTGCTGCGTGGCAAGTGCCGCCACTGCAAGGCCCCGATCTCGCCGCAGTATCCCCTCGTCGAACTGCTGACGGCCGTGCTGGCGGTAGCGTCGGTGTGGCGGTTCGGTTTCGGCTGGCAGGGGTTCGGCGCGGCGCTGCTGAGCTGCTACCTGGTGGCGCTGAGCGGCATCGACCTGCGCACGCGGCTCCTGCCCGACCAGCTGACGCTGCCATTGATGTGGCTGGGCCTGATCGGCAGCCTCGACAACCTCTACATGCCGGCCAAGCCGGCGTTGCTGGGCGCGATCGCCGGCTACGTGTCGCTGTGGCTGGTGTGGTGGCTGTTCAAGCAGATCACCGGCAAGGAAGGCATGGGCCGCGGCGACTTCAAGTTGCTGGCGGCGCTGGGCGCCTGGGTCGGCCTGAGCGGCGTGCTGCCGATCATCCTGTTCTCGTCGCTGGTGGGGGCGGTGGCCGGCTCGATCTGGCTGGCCGTCAAGGGACGCGACCGCGCGACCCCTATTCCGTTCGGCCCCTACCTGGCCATCGCCGGCTGGATCGTCTTCTTCTGGGGCGAACAGATCGTCGACGCCTACCTGCGCTTCGCCGGACTGAAGTGAGCCGGCTGCGGGCCGGGCCTGCGAGCCCTGCTCCATAATCCGTCCATGAGCGAGTACTTCATCGGACTGACCGGCGGCATCGCCTCGGGCAAGAGCGCACTGGAAAAGGCGTTTGCCGCGCAGGGCATCGTGGTGGCCGACGCCGACCTGCTGGCGCGCGAAGTGGTGCAGCCGGGCGCACCCGCGCTTGCCGCCGTGGTGGCTCACTTCGGGGAAGACGTATTGCAAGCGGACGGTCAGCTCGACCGCGCGGCGCTGCGCGTGCGCGTGTTCGGCAACGATGCGGAACGGCGAGCGCTGGAGGCGATCCTGCATCCGGCCATCCGCGTGCGTCTGCACGCGATCTGCCGGCAGGCGGCCAGTCCGTACGCGATCGCCATGATCCCGCTCCTTGCCGAAGGCGGCGGACGGGCCAGCTATCCGTGGCTGCACCGGATCCTGGTGGTCGATACGCCCGCCGCCGTGCAGAAGGCACGGCTGATGCAGCGCGACGGCATCGACGAGGCGCTGGCCGAGAAGATGATGGCTGCACAGGCGTCGCGTGCGGACCGGCTTGCGCTGGCCGACGACATCATCGTCAACGATGGCGACATCGCGCATCTGCAGCGGGCGGCCGACCAGTTGCACGCCCGTTATCTCGCTCTGGCCAACTCCCGCACGCCCTAGAGCAACGCGCGTTGCGGTACCCGCCGCCCGCCGCGTCGCCTGACGCCGCAGGTCCGGCGCTACGAATGGCGCGCTACGCCGGCCACCGTGCCGAGAGAGGACTCGCAAGCTTTCGTGGAGCGGAGCTCGCTCCGCTGCCCGTCCGCCACGTGATCGCCGCGGCGGAGAGCGCAAGAGGTCGCCATCACGGGGAAGCGGGCCACAGCCCGCGGATCGCGGCGATGCCCTGCGCACCGTGACGGCGCGCCTGCACGATGTGCTCGGGCAGCATGCCGCCGATGGCATAGATAGGCAGCGACACGCCCTCGCGCAGCCTGGCGAAGCCGGGCCACCCCAGTGGCTCGCCGACGGGATGACTGAGGGTCGGATGGACGCTGCCGACCACCGCGAAATCGCAACCCAACGCCTCCGCCTGCCGCAGGTCGGTCGCTGTGTGGCAGGACGCTGCGACGGCCAGGCCGTCCGGCAGGGGCCGTGCCGCGCATTCGGCAAGCTGCGCGGCGCGCAGGTGCACGCCGACCTGCAGTTCGCAGGCCAGGTCGATGTCGCCGTTCAGCAGTACCTCGGCGCCAGCTTCCCGGCAGCGCGCAACGGCCTGCCTTGCCAGTAGCCGCCACGCGTCGCCGGCCAGGTGGCGCGCACGCACCTGTACGCGATGCACGCCGCGTGAGAGCGCCCGCTCCAAACCCATCAGCCAGGCAGCCGAGTCATCGGGTTCCGGCGTGACCAGGTAGCGGTCGGGCTGCAGCAGGGCCGCCACCACGGGGCGGTCCGCGGGTGGCATGTCGTAGCGCATCAACTTGTCGGGCGCGACCCAGGCCAACGCCTGGCCTTCGTGCCCGCGCGGCGTGCCCTGCCAGCCGGTGAGATGCCGCACCTCCAGGCACAGCCGCTTGTCGGGGTACTGCTGGGGGACGCTGATGACGTGGTCGCCCACGCGGGCCTCGATGCCGAGTTCCTCGCGCAACTCGCGCACCAGCGCATCCTCGGGACGTTCGCCAGGCTCCTGCTTGCCGCCGGGAAACTCCCAGCGCCCGGCCAGGTCGCGCCCCTCGGTACGGCGGGCGAGCAGGATGCGGCCTCGCGCATCCGTGATGACGGCGGCCATGACGTGGATCGAGCGCAACGGGGTCAGCATGGAGGAAGCTTGCCGGTAACCGCCCGGTAGACGCAAATAGTCCCGGCGGCGGTCACCCGGCCGCAAAGAAAAAGCCGCGCAGTGCGCGGCTTTTTCCGTCGAGCGTGCAGCGATGCCTCAGGCCAGCTGGCCGTGGCAGTGCTTGAACTTCTTGCCGCTGCCGCAGGGACACGGATCGTTGCGGCCGACCTTGGGGGCATCGCGGTGCGCCGGCATCGGGCCGGACTGCACGTAGCCGCCTTGGGCCGCAGCAAGGCGCTGCACCTCCTCGGCTTCCTCGTCGGCACCGTAGCCGCCCGCATCCTGGTGCTGGAACTGCATCTGCCGGGCCTGCGCCTCGGCCATGGCGCGTTCCTGCGCTTCCAGCGCCGCGACCTCTTCCTCGCTGCGGATGCGCACCCGCGACAGCAGGGTGACGACTTCGCTCTTCACCCGCTCCAGCATGCTGGAGAACAGTTCGAAGGCTTCCTTCTTGTACTCCTGCTTGGGCTGCTTCTGCGCGTAGCCGCGCAGGTGGATGCCCTGGCGCAGGTAGTCCATGCGCGCCAGGTGCTCCTTCCAGTTCTTGTCGAGCACGGTCAGCATGATGTGCTTTTCCAGCGCCCGCATGGTCTCGTCGCCGACCACGGCTTCCTTGTCGGCGAAGTGCTTGTCCATCGCCTCCTGCACGCGGCGCTCGATGGCCTCGGCATCGAGGTCGTCGGTTTCCTCGCGCCAGCGGGTCACCGGCACTTCCGCGCCCATTTCCTCGCCCAGTTCGCGTTCCAGTCCCTGCAGGTCCCACTGCTCGTCCACCGAGTTCAGCGGCACGAAGCGGGCGACCGTCTCGGCGACCACGTCGCCGCGGATGCCGTCGATGTTGTCCTTCACCGACTCGGCGTCGAGCAGTTCGTCGCGCTGGGCGTAGATGACCTTGCGCTGGTCGTTGTTGACGTCGTCGAAGTCCAGCAGGTTCTTGCGGATGTCGAAGTTGTGCGCCTCGACCTTGCGCTGCGCCTTCTCGATCTGCCGACTGACCAGCTTGTCCTCGATGACGTCGTCTTCCTTCATGCCGATCAGCTTCATCGCCTTCTGGACCCAGTCCGAGGCGAAGATGCGCATCAGGTTGTCTTCCAGCGACAGGTAGAAGCGGGACGAACCAGGATCGCCCTGGCGACCGGAGCGGCCACGCAGCTGGTTGTCGATGCGGCGCGATTCGTGGCGCTCGGTGCCGACGATGTGCAGGCCACCGGCGGCCTTCACTTCGTCATGGCGCTTCTGCCATTCGGCCTTCACCGCCGCGCGGTCGGCGTCGCTGGCGTCTTCCGCCAGTGCTTCGTATTCGGCTTCCAGCGAGCCGCCCAGCACGATGTCGGTACCGCGGCCGGCCATGTTGGTGGCGATGGTGATCGCACCCGGACGGCCCGCCTGCGCGACGATGTGCGCTTCGCGTTCGTGCTGCTTGGCGTTGAGCACTTCGTGCGGCACGCCGGCCTTGTTGAGGAAGTCGGACAGCATTTCCGACGTCTCGATCGACGTGGTGCCGACCAGCACCGGTTGGCCGCGCTGGTAGCAGTCCTGGATGTCGGCCAGCACCGCCTTGAACTTGCCCTGGCGGTTGAGGAACACCTGGTCCGGCGAATCCTTGCGCACGGTCGGGCGGTTGGTCGGGATGACGATGACTTCCAGGCCGTAGATGCTCTGGAACTCGAACGCTTCCGTATCGGCCGTGCCGGTCATGCCGGACAGCTTGTTGTACATGCGGAACAGGTTCTGGAACGTCACGCTGGCCAGCGTCTGGTTCTCGCGCTGGACCGGCACGCCTTCCTTCGCCTCGACCGCCTGGTGCAGGCCGTCGGACCAGCGGCGGCCCGCCAGCGTGCGGCCGGTGAACTCGTCGACGATGACCACTTCGCCATCGCGCACGATGTAGTCCACGTCGCGCTGGTAGATGGCATGCGCGCGCAGCGCGGCATTGAGGTGGTGCACGACCGACAGGTTGTTGGCGCCGTACAGCGGCTCTTCCTCGCTGATGATGCCGGCCTGCAGCAGCAGTTCCTCGGCGTGCTCCATGCCCGCTTCGGACAGGTGCACCTGCTTGCCCTTCTCGTCGACCCAGTAGTCGCCTTCGCCTTCCTCGCTCTCCTGCTTGATCAGCTGCGGCACGATGCGGTTGACGCGGATGTACAGCTCCGGCGATTCGTCGGCCGGGCCGGAGATGATCAGCGGGGTACGCGCTTCGTCGATCAGGATCGAGTCGACTTCGTCGACGATGGCGTAGTGCAGGCCGCGCTGGAAGCGGTCGGCGCGCGACATCGCCATGTTGTCACGCAGGTAGTCGAAGCCGAATTCGTTGTTGGTGCCGTAGGTGATGTCGGCGGCGTAGGCGGCGCTCTTGTCGCCGTGCGGCATGCCCGGGTACACGACGCCCACCGACAGGCCCAGCCAGTTGTACAGGCGGCCCATCCAGGCCGAGTCGCGACGGGCCAGGTAGTCGTTCACGGTGACGACGTGCACGCCCTTGCCTTCCAGCGCATTGAGGTAGGTCGGCAACGTGGCGACCAGGGTCTTGCCCTCGCCGGTGCGCATTTCGGCGATCTTGCCCAGGTGCAGCACCATGCCACCGATCAGCTGCACGTCGTAGTGGCGCATGCCGAGTACGCGGCGGCTGGCCTCGCGGCAGACCGCGAAGGCCTCCGGCAGGATCTTGTCCAGTGCTTCCCCGCCGGCGATGCGCTGCTGGAACTCCGGTGTCTTGGCCTTCAACTGCTCGTCGGTGAGCTTCTGCAGCTCCGCTTCCAGCGCGTTGATCTTGTCGACGGAGCGGTGCAGCTGCTTGAGCAGGCGCTCGTTGCGGCTGCCGAAGACACGGGTAAGCAGGTTGTTGATCATGTAGGGAACCGGAAGGGATAAAGGACGCCGGGGCGGCGCAGCGTGCGCGGCCCCAAAACGAAACAGGGCGCAAGGCGCCCTGTCTGGCAACACCGTATTGTAGCTTGGGGCGCTGCCCGGGGAATCAAGGCTCGCGGTAGGACCGCCACCTTCCCGTTTGGTTCCGCAGGCCTCAGCCGCGCTTGACCTGGCCCACCGGCGTCGGGCCTTCGCCCAGGAACTTGCGCGGATTGACCACGCGCTCGTTCTCCCACACTTCGAAATGCACGTGCGCGCCCGTCGAACGACCGGTCGAACCGGCCTTGGCGACTTCCTGGCCCACGCGGACCAGATCGCCGGCCCGCACGCTGAGGCGCGAGTTGTGCGCATAACGGGTCACGTAGCCGTTGCCGTGGTCGACATCGATGACGTTGCCGTAGCCGCCCTTCACGCCGGCGAAGCTCACCACGCCGTCGGCGACGGCCAGCACCGGATCACCGACGCGGGCCTTGAAGTCGATGCCCTTGTGATTTTGGCCACCGCCGCCGAACGGGTCGGCGCGACCGCCGAAACCGGAGGTGATGTAGCTGTTGGCGATCGGCATGCGGCCCGGGGTCGCATTCTTGTCCAGTTCGCGATTGAACAGCAGGGCTTCCAGCACCGACAGCTGGCGACCCGAGGCGGCGAACTGCCGTTCCAGGTTGTCCACGCCGTCCTTGAGGTCGGCAGGCTTCATGTCGAAGGACGCGTCGTTGCCGCCGACGCCGACCGGTTCGTTGAAGTCGAACTCGCCATCCTGCAGCTGGCCCACGCGGGTCAGGCGCTCGCCCAGGGCGTTCAGGCGATTCGCCTGCGCCTGCAGTTCGCCCAGGCGCGCGGCCATGGCGTTGATTTCCTGCTGGGCGCCACGACGGACCTGGTCCAGTTCGGCATCACGCTGCTCGGCCTTGGCCTGCAGCAGCGACACCTGCGCCATGCCGGCGGCACTGCGGCCACCCACGCCAACCAGCAGGCCGGCGGCGACCAGCACTGCGGCACTGGCCAGCGGACGCGCGTGGAATGCGAGGCGGATACGGTAGGCACCGTGGGCGGACGCATGGGCCCACCAGGTGCGCGAATTGTTTACGATGGTCTTAAAGCTCATAAATTCCGATGTCTGATTCGAAGTCCAAGCCGCGCCGTACCGGCATCGCGCAACCTGCCCTGCAGGCCGCCCTGACCGATGCCGCCACCGACCCGGTACGTCGTGCCATGTGGCTCGACGCCTTGGAACAGCAGCTTCGCCCCTGCCTTCCGCCCGCCCTGGCGCCGCATTGCCGATTGGCGAACGTGGCGGGCAAACGGCTCGTTTTTATCGTCGACTCCCCCGTGTGGAACGCCCGGCTTCGCCTGGCGGCACCCGAATTGATCGACGTGGCCCAATCCATCGGACTGGCGGTCACCGAAGTCACCGCCAAGACGAACCTCGCGCCGCTCGTGAAGCCCGCGCAGAACCCGGTCGTACCCGTGTCGGAAGCGTCCCGCAAAGGGCTGCAAGCGGCCCTCGACCTCCTGTCCGCGCCGGACTCCGCCAGCGCACCTGCCCCGCAGGGCCGTCATCGTGGACGCCGGAAAATTTGACTCGGCCATCACGAGGGACGGGGCATGGTACCGGCCACCGTCGGTCGGGGCGTTAGCCGAAAGTTAAGACCGCGTTATTTCCCGGCCCATTTCCTGACGCGGTTCACACTTTCGTCAAGGCGTAACCAATCCCACGCCCTCGCGTGACGAAGGTGGGAAACCGGGCGACAGCGGGTTCACCGTTCCGGCGGAACGGATGTCTCAGATGGCCAGGGCCGGGGTTGCGTAGGTGACCGGGGACGGCGTGGCACGGTCCTCGAAGGTCACTTCTTCCCAGGCCGAAGTCTCGGCCAGCAGCGCGCGGACCAGTTTGTTATTCAACGCGTGGCCCGACTTGAAGCCCTCGTAGGCGCCCAGGATGGGGCGGCCGGCGAGATAGAGGTCGCCGATGGCGTCCAGGATCTTGTGGCGGACGAATTCGTCCGTGTAGCGCAGGCCGTCCTCGTTCAACACACGGAACTCGTCCAGCACGATGGCATTGTCCATGGAGCCGCCGAGGCCGAGGTTGCGCTCACGCATGTATTCCAGGTCGCGCATGAAGCCGAACGTGCGCGCACGCGCGACTTCCTTGACGTAGGCGCCGGTGGAGAAATCCACTTCCGCCCGCGACTGCGAGGCCGGGATCATCGGATGGTCGAACTTGACGGTGAAGCCCAGCTTGAAACCGTCGTACGGCTCGAAGCGCGCCACCTTGTCGCCCTCGGTCACTTCGACCGTGCGGGTGATGCGGATGAAACGCTTGGGCGCGCCCTGCTCGGCGATGCCGGCGGACTGGATCAGGAACACGAACGGACCCGCAGAGCCGTCCATGATCGGCAGCTCGGCCGAGGACAGTTCGACGTAGGCATTGTCGACGCCGAGGCCGGCCATCGCCGACATCAGGTGTTCGACGGTCTGCACCTTGGCGCCTTCGCAGGTCAGGCCGGTACACAGCGTGGTCTCGGTGACCAGTTCCGCACTGGCGGGAATCTCCACCACCGGGGTCAGGTCGACGCGCCGGAACACGATGCCGGTATCCACGGGGGCCGGGCGCAGGGTCATGTAGACCTTTTCGCCACTGTGCAGCCCCACGCCCGTCGCGCGGATCACGTTCTTGAGGGTGCGTTGCTGGGCCATCGGATGGGGATCGCAGGTGGGGGGAACCTGAGCGGGCAGCGAGAATATCACGCAGACCACTGAATCTTAACGGAAGCACCGGTCTGTCCCACCCCTGCAACAACGGTCTGCCAAGGCCGTCGTGAAAGGGCTGCCGGACCGGCGAAGGTCCGGCAGCGAAGGGACATGGCGATGAAACGGCACATCATCTGCTCCCTCCCCCGTTTACGGGGGAGGGTTGGGGTGGGGGCAGGCCGAAGACCTTGCTTCCGGCCCTTCGATGCGTTGCCGAAGATCGTCGGCTCCGCTCGCCCCCATCCCAGCCTTCCCCCGCAAGCGGGGGAAGGGGCACATCACATCAGTCCGCCTGGCGGCGCAGGAACGCCGGGATGTCCAGGTAGTCCGACGGCAGTTCCGCCGAGACCGGCGCGGAGGCAGGGGCCGACGGCGCGGGCGAGGCCGAACCGCGGCGCAGGCCCAGGCCGCTGGTGGCAGCGCTGATCGGATCCATCGAGAAACCGTCGTCGATCGGCATGCCGGTGGTGGCGTCGCGGACCAGCTTGATCGGCGCACGCATCGGCTCGCGCAGGTCGTTGCCGCGACCGACCGGCTGACGGCCGGCATTGCGGTTCAAACCGGTGGCGACCACGGTCACGCGCACCTCGTCCTGCATGTCCGGGTCCAGCACGGTGCCGACCACGACGGTCGCGTCCTCCGAAGCGAAGCCTTCGATGGTGCGGCCCACTTCGTCGAACTCGGCCATGGTGAAGTCCGGGCCGGCGGTGATGTTGACCAGGATGCCGTTGGCGCCGTTGAGGTTGACGTCGTCCAGCAGCGGGTTCTGGATGGCGGCCTCGGCAGCGGCCTGCGCGCGGTCGTCGCCGCGGGCCGAACCGGTACCCATCATGGCCAGGCCCATTTCGCTCATCACGGTGCGCACGTCGGCGAAGTCGACGTTGATCAGGCCCGGACGCACGATCAGGTCGGCGATGCCCTGCACGGCGCCGAGCAGCACGTCGTTGGCGGCGCGGAAGGCCTGGATCATGGTGGCGTTGCGGCCCAGCACGGTGATCAGCTTTTCATTCGGGATGGTGATCAGCGAATCGCAGTGCTGGCTCAGTTCCTCGATGCCCTTCAGCGCGACCTGCATGCGGCGACGGCCTTCGAACGGGAACGGCTTGGTGACCACGGCGACGGTGAGGATGCCCATCTCCTTGGCCAGCTGCGCCACGACCGGTGCGGCGCCGGTGCCGGTGCCGCCACCCATGCCGGCGGTGATGAACACCATGTCGGCGCCGTCCAGCGCGTCGATGATGCGCTCGCGGTCTTCCAGGGCTGCTTGACGGCCAACCTCCGGATTCGCGCCCGCACCCAGGCCCTTGGTGACGTTGCTGCCGAGCTGCAGCTGCAACTTGGCGCCGCAGTTCTTGATCGCCTGCGAATCGGTGTTGGCGGTGATGAATTCCACGCCGTCCACGCTGCCGTTGACCATGTGCGCCACGGCGTTGCCGCCGCCGCCGCCCACGCCCACGACCTTGATCACCGCATTCGGGGCCATCTTTTCAACCAGTTCGAAATGTGCCATGTCCTTGTCCTCGTTTATTTAGTTATGTAGTGCTGTGTGGAACGAACGTCGTGATGCCTTCAACTTCGCGGTAGGTGTCGCCTCACTCAGAACTCGCCGCGATACCAGTTCTGCAGTTTCTTGAACCAGCTGCCCGCCTTGCCCGTGGGCAACGACGGACGCCGGGGGTGTTCGATCTGGCTGCCCATCAGCAGCAGGCCGACGCCGGTGGCATGCACCGGATTGCCGACCACTTCGCCCAGGCCGGTGACGTGCTGCGGGATGCCGACGCGCACGGGCATCTGCAACATCTCTTCCGCCAGCTCGACCACGCCTTCCATCTTCGCGGCGCCGCCGGTCAGCACCATGCCGGCGCGCACGCGCTCCTCGAAACCGGAGCGGCGCAGTTCGGCCTGCACCATCTCGAAGATCTCCTCGTAGCGCTGCTGCACGGCCTGCGCCAGCGCATGGCGCGGCAGGCGGCGCGGCGGACGGTCGCCGACGCTCGGCACCTGGATGCTTTCTTCCGCCGTAGCCAACTGCGCCAGCGCGCACGCGTAGCGCACCTTGATCTGTTCGGCTTCCGGCGTGGGCGTGCGCAGCATGTGCGCGATGTCGTTGGTCACCTGGTCGCCAGCGATCGGCAGCGATGCCGTGTGGCAGATCGCGCCCTGCACGAACACCGCCAGGTCGGTGGTGCCCGCGCCCATGTCGACCAGCACCACGCCGAGTTCGCGCTCGTCGCTGGTCAGCACGGCCACGCTGGACGCCAGCGAGGAGAAGATCAGGTCGTCGATCTGCAGGCCGCAGCGCTGCACGCACTTGCTGATGTTGGCGGCGGCCGACTGTGCGCAGAACACCAGGTGGGCGTCCACTTCCAGGCGCACGCCGGTCATGCCGACGGGATTGCGGATGCCTTCCTGCGAGTTGTCCAGCTTGTACTCGCGCGGGATGGCGTGGAGGATCTTCTGGTCGGCCGGGATCGCGACCGCCTTCGCCGCTTCCAGTACGCGGTCCAGGTCGCCCCAGGTCACTTCGCCGTCGCGGATCGGCACGATGCCGGGCGAGTTGCGGCACTGCACGTGGTTGCCGGAGATCGAGGCGTAGACTGAGCGGATCTCGCAGCCCGCCATCAGCTCGGCTTCCTCGATCGCGCGCTGGATCGACTGCACCGTGGATTCGATGTCCACGACGACGCCGCGCTTGAGGCCGCGCGATTCGTGCGAGCCGATGCCGATCACTTCGATCGGATTGCCCGGCGCGTACTCGCCGACCAGCGCCGTCACCTTGGAGGTGCCGATGTCCAGCCCGACGATCAGCGATTTGTCACCCTTGCGATTCATGTAATGCCCTGCAGAAGACGACCCGCGACCGCAATCGGCGCAGGCAATGGAGTCGGTGTGGAAGCCGGCGGCGGCGACTTGGGCGCCTCGCCCCAGCTGAGCGCGAACCCGTTGGTGTAGCGTAGGTCCGCGCGCACCAGCGGCTGGGTCTGCGCGGCCAGCAATTGCGGCAGCATCCGCGCGAAGCGGCCAAGCCGCGGACGCGCATCGGTGCGGCCGACCACCACCTGCGTGCCGTTGCCGAGCAGCAGCGACCAGCTGCCACGGGCATCCATCACCAGCGTGGTGACATCCAGGCCGAGGGGCGCGAACAGCTGGCGGGATTCGTTGTAGAGCGCGGTCACTTCCTGCACCTGCGAATCCGGTCCGCCGAGCTGCGGCAGGTCCAGGCCGGCGAGTTCCTTCGGCATCGGGAACAGGCGGCCGTGCTCCGACAGCAACTTGTCCTTGCCCCAGCGCGCGAACGGCTTGTGCTCGGTGATGCGCACTTCCAGCACGTCGGGCCAGCGCTTGCGCACGTCCGCACGCTCCACCCACGGCAGCTGCTCGACTGCATGCTTGGCATCGTCCAGCCGCACCGCGAAGAAGCCGCGACGCGCATAGGGCAGCACGGCTGCCTGCAACTGCGCCGGCTCCACGCGCGCCAGTTCGCCCTGCACGCGCAGCTTGCTCAGCGGCCAGCGGTCGGCACCGATCCAGCCGTTGACCACGGCCACGACCGGCAGCGCCACCAGCGCCAGCGCGATCAGCCAGGTCAGGATGCGCAGGGCGGCGTTCATCGGCCCGCCACCTCCGGTACCGTCTGCTCGAGGATGCGCCAGCACAGGTCTTCGAAGCCGATGCCGACCTGCGCCGCTGCCTTCGGCACCAGCGAATGGCTGGTCATGCCGGGCGCGGTGTTGACTTCCATCAGCAGGAAACGGCCGTCGGCGTGACGCATCACGTCAACGCGGCCCCAGCCGCTGCAACCGGCCGCGCAAAACCCGTCCAGCGCCAACGCGCGGATCTGCGCTTCATCGCCAACATCGTCCAGGCCCGGGCACAGGTACTGCGTGTCGTCGGCGATGTATTTGGCGTGGTAGTCGTACCAGCCCTGCGCCGGCACGATGCGCACCGACGGCAGGGCCAGGTCGCCGAGGATGGCGACGGTGAATTCGCCACCGGTCAGCATCTGCTCGGCCAGCAGTTCACCCGGATAGGACGAGGCGAACGCGACTGCCGGCGCCAGGCCGCTTTCATCCTGGATCTGGAACACGCCGACGCTGGAACCTTCGGCCGACGGCTTCACGAACACCGGGAAACCCAGCGTGCGCACCGCCGCCGCCAAGTCGCCGCCGGCGGGAATGCGCACGAAGCTCGCGGTAGGAAGACCCGCGGCCTGCCACACCTGCTTGGTGCGGATCTTGTCCATCGTCAGCGCGGAACCCAGCACGCCGGGGCCGGTGTACGGCACACCGAGCGACTGCAGCAGGCCCTGCAGCACGCCGTTCTCGCCATCGCCGCCATGCAGGATGTTGAACACGCGATCGACCTTGCCCGCGCGGATCGCCTCGACCAGCGCCGGCACGCCATCCACGGCGAACGCCTGCACGCCGCGCGCAAGCAGCGCATCCAGCACGTTCTGCCCGGAGTTCAGCGACACCTCGCGCTCGCTGGAAACGCCGCCCAGCAGCACGGCGACGCGACCGAAGCGCGAGGCGTCGGTGATGCGCAGCGGCGGCACGGCGATGGCGCTCATGCGGGGTCCTTGGCGGTGAAGCCGTGCGCCGCCAGGTGCTGCGACAGGTGGCCGATGTCGCCGGCGCCCATCAACAGCAACAGGTCACCGTCCTGCAGGACATCGGGCAGCACGTCGACCAGGTCGGTGACCTGGCTGACCACCACCGGCTCGTTGCGGCCGCGCGCACGGATCGCGCGCGCCAGCGATTTCGCATCCGCACCCGCGATCGGCTGTTCGCCGGCCGGGTACACCTCGCTCAGCACCAGCGCATCGACCTCGGACAGCACGGCGGCGAACGCATCGAACTGGTCGCGTGTGCGGCTGTAGCGGTGCGGCTGGAACGCGACGACGAGCCGCTTGTGTGGCCAGCCGCCACGCGCCGCCGCGAACACGGCGGCCAGCTCCTTCGGATGGTGACCGTAGTCGTCGACCAGTTGCACGCGCGCGCCCTGCGGCGTGGCGATCTCACCGAGGTCGTTGAAACGGCGACCGATGCCGGCGAACTTCTCCAGCGCGGCGGCGATGTTCTCCGGCGACACGCCGAGCTGCCAGCCGATCGCGGCGGCGGCCAGCGCGTTCTGCACGTTGTGGCGACCCGGCAACGCCAGGCTGACGCGGATGCTGGCGTCTTCCGGCAGGCGCAGCGTGAAGTGCATGCGACCGCCCTCCTGCTCGACGTCTTCGGCACGCACGTCGGCATTCTCAGCGAAGCCGTAGCTCATCACGTGGCGCGGCGTGTCGGCGGCGATGGCGGCGACCTCCGGATCGTCGATGCACAGCACCGCCAGGCCGTAGAACGGCAGGCGCTGCAGGAACTCGGCGAACGCGGCCTTCACCCGCTCGAAGTCGTTGCCGTAGTTCTCCAGGTGATCGGCATCGATGTTGGTGACGATGGAGATCAGCGGGTTCAGGCGCAGGAAGCTGCCGTCGCTCTCGTCGGCCTCGGCCACCAGCCACTGGCCATCGCCGAGCTTGGCGTTGGCGCCGGCGGCAAGCAGCTGGCCGCCGATGACGAAGGTCGGGTCCAGCCCGCCTTCGCTCAGCACGGCGGCGGCGAGGCTGGTGGTGGTGGTCTTGCCGTGCGTGCCGGCCACGGCGATGCCGCGGCGGAAGCGCATCAGTTCGGCCAGCATCGCGGCGCGCGGCACGATCGGGATGCGCTGGCTGCGTGCTTCCATCAGCTCGGGGTTGTCATGCTTGATCGCACTGGACACCACCACGCAGTCGGTGCCGAGCACGTTGGACGCGTTGTGGCCGCGCATCACGCGCGCGCCCAGCGACGCCAGGCGGCGGGTCGCCGCATTGTCGGCATTGTCCGACCCGGAGACTTCATAACCCAGCGTGCACAGCACCTCGGCGATGCCGCTCATGCCGGAGCCGCCGATGCCGACGAAGTGCACCCGGCGGAATGCCTGGGCCAGGTTGCCGGTGTGTTGCAGGCGGCGCTCGCGGGCGGCGGCGATCATCATGCCTGCGTCCTCATCTTGATTGCTTCCTCGAGAATCGTGTCGGCGATGCGGTCGGCCGCATCGGGTTTCGCCAGCGCGCGCGCCGCGTTCGCCATCGACAGGCGCGCACCGGCGTCGTCGATCAGGCGGCGCAGCGTGGCGGCGAGACGGTCGGCGAGCGCATCGTCCTGCTTCAACAGCACGGCGGCATTGCGCTCGACCAGGTATTCGGCATTGCGGGTCTGATGGTCATCCACCGCCTGCGCGAACGGCACCAGCACGCTGCCCACGCCGACCGCGCACAGTTCCGCCAGCGTCGAGGCGCCGGAACGGCAGACCACCAGGTCCGCCCAGGCATAGGCGGCGGCCATGTCGGTGATGAAGGCCTCGACGCTGGCGGAGACGCCGGCATCGGCATAGGCCTTGGCGGCTTCGTCGCGCAGCTTCTCGCCGCACTGGTGGCGCAGGTTGATGCTGCCCGCGGGCAAGGTCGCGATGGCCTTCGGCACCGCCAGGTTCAGCGCACGCGCGCCCTGGCTGCCGCCGAGCACGAGGACGCGCAGTGGACCGCTGCGACCGGCGAAGCGTTCGGCTGGTGGCGGCAGCGCGGCGATCTCGTCGCGCACCGGATTGCCGACGACCTCTTCCCGCGACGGGAATGCGCCGGGAAACCCGCTCATCACGCGACGCGCGACCTTCACCAGCACGCGGTTGGTGAAGCCGGCCGCGCGGTTCTGTTCGTGCACCAGCAGCGGCAGGCCCATCAGCTTCGCCGCCACACCGCCCGGGCCCGATGCGAAGCCGCCGAAGCTGACCACCGCCCGCGGCGCACGGCGACGCAGCGCGAAGCCGGCGGCACGGATCGCGCGCAGCACGCGTACGGGCGCACCGAGCAGCGCCAGCGTGCCCTTGCCGCGCAGGCCGGTGATGGCCAGCGTGTCCAGCGGGATGCCGTGCTGCGGCACCAGGCGCGTTTCCATCGCGCCGTCGGCACCCAGCCACACCACCGGCACGCCGCGCGCGCGCAACACCTTGGCCACGGCGAGCGCAGGGAAGATGTGGCCACCGGTGCCGCCGGCCATGATCATCACGGGGGACGCAGAGGTCGCCATCACGCGATCCTCTCGAACGTCGGCTCGACGCGCTGCTGCAGCCGGCTGGTGCCGCGCAGCGTCTGAGAGAGCGTCGGCAAGGTGGTGGCCGCAGGCGCGGTCGACCCCGGACGCGGCTCGACCGGCGCACGCGGCGGTTCGCCACTGCCCTGTGCCGCTTCGCCGCGCAGCGCGACCTGGCGCTGCGTGCGCTCGAGTTCGTACGACACGCGCAGCAGCAGCCCCATCGCCACGCAGGTCATCAGGATGCTGGAGCCGCCGGAAGAGATCAGTGGCAGGGTCAGGCCCTTGGTCGGCAGCAGGCCCAGGTTCACGCCCATCGACACGAAGCTCTGCATGCCGATCCACAGCGCCACGCCGAAGGCGACATAGCCGGCGAAGTGGCGACGCATCTCCACGCAACGCAGGCCGACGACGAAGGCGCGGCCGACCAGCAGCGCGTACAGCGCGACCACCAGGCAGATGCCGGCGAAGCCGAGTTCCTCGCCGATCACCGAAAAGATGAAGTCGGTGTGCACTTCCGGCAGGTAGTTGAGCTTCAGCACGGAGCCGCCCAGGCCGATGCCGCCCCACTCGCCGCGGCCGATCGCCATCAACGCATTGGTCAGCTGGTAGCCGCTGCCGAACGGATCGGCCCACGGATCCGAGAACGAGGTGATGCGACGCCAGCGGTACGGCTCGGCGATGGCGATCACCGCCATGATCGGCAGGCCGACCAGCACCGGGCCGAACATGCGCGGCATGTTCACGCCACCCAGCACCAGCATGCCGGCGGTGATCGCCAGCAGCAGCGAGGACGAACCGAAGTCGGGCTGCATCAGCAGCAACGCCACCAGCAGCACCACCACGCCCAGCGGCTTCAGCATCGCCATCCAGGTGGCGTTGACCTCGTCGCGGAAGCGCACCAGGTAGCTGGCCAGCCAGACGATGAAGAACACCTTCACCGCCTCGACCACCTGGAAGTTCGACACGCCCAGGTTGATCCAGCGGTGCGCGCCCTTGACGCTCACGCCCAGGCCGGGGACGAACACCATCAGCAGCAACACCACGCAACCAAGCAGCAACAGGTGATTGCGCGCCTCGATGCTCTTCAGCTCGGTGCGCGTCACCCACCACGCGAGGCCGGCGCCGGCCACCAGGAACATGCCGTGGCGGATCAGGTAATAGAACGGATTGCCGTGCTGGTAGATCGACGCCGACGCCACCATCACCACGCCGAGCGAGGCCAGCGCCAGCATGGCGCCGAGCAACCAGGGGTCGAAGCGGCCCCCGATGGCATCCAGTCGCGTGGCCTGGCGCGGCGTGTCGTTCATCAGCGCACCTTCAACGTGGCCAGGCCGACGAGGACCAGCACGACGGAGATGATCCAGAAGCGCACGATCACGCGCGGCTCCGGCCAGCCCTTCAGTTCGAAGTGGTGATGGATCGGTGCCATCCGGAACACGCGCTTGCCGGTCAGCTTGAACGACGCCACCTGGATCATCACCGACAGGGTTTCGATGACGAAGATGCCGCCCATGATCACCAGCACCAGTTCCTGGCGCACGATCACCGCGATGGTGCCGAGCACGGCGCCCAGCGCCAGCGCACCGATGTCGCCCATGAACACCATCGCCGGATAGGTGTTGAACCACAGGAACCCGAGTCCCGCGCCGGCGATGGCCGCGCAGATGATGGTCAGTTCGCCCGCGCCCGGCACCGGCGGGATCTGCAGGTAGTTCGAGAACACTGCGTTACCCGAGGCGTAGGCGAACACGCCCAGCGCGCAGGCCACCAGCACGGTCGGCATGATCGCCAGACCATCCAGGCCGTCGGTCAGGTTGACCGCGTTGGAGAAACCGACGATCCAGAAGTAGGCGATGGCGACGAAGCCGATGCCCGCCAGCGGCAGCGCGATCGACTTGAAGAACGGCACGTAGAAGGTCGTCGCGGCCGGCACGTCGGCGTACAGATACAGATAGAGGCCGGCGGCCAGGCCGAAGATCGACTGCAGCAGGTACTTCCAGCGCGACTTCAGGCCGTTGGGGTCGCGCTTGACGATCTTGATCCAGTCGTCGTACCAGCCGATGGCGCCGAACGTCAGCATCACCAGCAGTACCACCCACACATACTTGTTGCGCAGGTCGCCCCACAGCAGTACCGACAGCAGCACGGTCATCAGGATCAGCGCGCCGCCCATCGTCGGCGTGCCCGCCTTGGAGAAGTGGGATTGCGGACCGTCCTTGCGGATCGGCTGGCCGCCCTTCAGCTGGCCGAGCTTGCGGATCACCGCCGGACCCAGCCACAGCGACAGCGCCAACGACGTCAGCGCGGCGAGGATGCCGCGGAACGTCAGGTAGCCGAACAGGCCGAAGAAGTTTTCCAGGCTCTGCAGCCAGCGAGCCAGTTCAAGCAACATGCGATGCGTCCTCCCCGGTGGACATCAGGGCGGCGACGATCCGGTCCATCGCGCTGCCACGCGATCCCTTGACCAGACAGCGCACGCCGGCCCGCAACTCGGCGCGCAGTGCGGCGGTCAGCGAGGCGTGGTCTTGGAATGAATGCGCGCCTTCGCCGAACGTGGCAGCGGCGGCGGCACTGAGCGGACCCAGCGTGTACAGGCGGCGCAGTTCCGCAGCCTTGGCGCGGCGGCCGGCGTCGGCATGCAGCGCTTCGGCGTCGTCGCCCAGTTCGCGCATGTCGCCCAGTACCAGCCAGCCTTCGCTGCCCGCCTGCGCGCTTGCTGCCGCTAGCGTGTCGATCGCGGCGACCAGCGAACCAGGATTGGCGTTGTAGCTGTCGTCGATCACCACCGCGCCGTTCGGCAGCGTGTGCGCGACCTGGCGGCCGGCGACCGGCTGCGCTGCCGACAGGCCATCGGCGATGACCGCCAGCGATACGCCGCAGGCCATCGTGATGCCGGCGGCAGCCAGTGCGTTGAGCACGTTGTGGCGGCCCGGCAGGTGCAACTGAACTTCGACCTCGCCATGCGGCGCGACCAGCACGAAGTCCGAGCCGTCCGCCGTCGCGCGGATGTCGCGCGCGGTCAGGTCGGCCGTCGCCTCCAGGCCGAAGCGCAGGATGCGGCGGTCGGGCACGCGGCCGGCGAAGTATTCGGCAAAGGCATCATCGGCGTTGATCACCGCCGTGCCGTCGGCCGGCAGCGCGTCGTAGATCGCGCCCTTGGTCTCGGCCACGCCCATCAGCGAACCCATGCGCTCCAGGTGCGCGGCCGCGATGTTGTTCACCAGCGCCACTTCCGGCGTGACGATATCGGTCAGGTAGGCGATGTCGCCGGGCTTGCCCGCACCCATCTCGTAGACCGAGAAATCGGCATCGTCCGGCCCGTCGATGACGGCCATCGGCAAGCCGATCTCGTTGTTGCGGTTGCCCGGATTGAAATAGGTGACGCCGGCACGCTGCAGAATGGACACCACCAGCGTCTTCACCGTGGTCTTGCCGTTGCTGCCGGTGATGGCGACCGCCTTCTCCACGCGGTCGCGCTGCAGGCCGGCGGCGATCCGCGCCAGCGCCAGCAGCGTGTCCGGCACCACCACCTGCGGCACGTCGACCTTCACTTCGTGGTCGACCAGCACCGCGGCGGCGCCACGCATGGAGGCGTCGTAGGCGAAATCATGGCCATCAAAACGCTCGCCGCGCAGCGCCACGTACAGGCTGCCCGGCACCAGCGCGCGCGTATCGTGGGTCAGCGAGCCGATCACCAGATCGTCGCCGATCAGTTCGCCGCCCGCCCAGTGCGCCAACAGTGACAGGGGAAGCCGTTTCATCGACGGTCCTCCAGTGCCTGCCGGGCGACGGCCGTGTCGTCGAACGGATGCTTCACGCCGTGGATTTCCTGGTACGGCTCGTGGCCCTTGCCCGCCACCAGCACGATGTCGTCCGGCCCGGCCTGCGCGACCGCCTGGGCGATCGCCTGCGCGCGGTCGCGCTGCACGGCGACCGCATCGGGTTTCGCGAAGCCGGCCATGATGTCGGCCACGATGCGGTCGCCATCTTCGGTGCGCGGGTTGTCGTCGGTGACCAGCACCACGTCCGCCAGGCGTTCGGCAATGGCCGCCATCAAGGGCCGCTTGCCGGTATCGCGGTCGCCGCCGCAGCCGAACACGCAGAACAGCCGCCCCTGCACGTGGTCGCGCAGGCTGGCCAGTGCCTGTTCCAGCGCATCCGGCGTGTGCGCGTAGTCGATCACGACCAGCGGCCGCCGGCTGCCGGCGGCATCGCTGTCGCCGCCGAGCCGGTTCATGCGGCCATGGATCGGCGCCAGCCGCGACAGCGTGCGCGCGATCTCGGCCGTCGTGTCGCCGAGTGCGTGCAGCACCCCGGCGACGGCCAGCAGATTGTCGACATTGAAGCGGCCCAGCAGGCGCGACTGCACCGGCTGCGCCTCGTCGCCGATGACCAGGTCGAAGGCGATGCCACCGCCATCGAGCCGCAGTCCGTCGGCACGGACGACGACCTCGGCCTGTCCGCGCGAACTCACGCCGATGCGCTGTACGCCATGCGGCAGCCGCGCGAACAGGTCGCGCCCGTAGGCATCATCGACATTGACGACGCCCGCCTTCAGGCCTTCGCGCGCGAACAGCAGCGACTTGGCGGCGCCGTAGCGCTCCATGTCGCCGTGGTAATCCAGGTGGTCGCGGGTGAGGTTGGTGAACACGCCGACATCGAAGTGCACGGCGTCGACGCGCCCCTGGTCCAGCGCGTGCGAGCTGACTTCCATCGCCACCGCCTTGGCGCCGGCATCGCGGAACTGCGCCAGCAGCGCATGCATCTGCAGCACCAGCGGCGTGGTGAAGCCGGTCGGCACGACCTCGCCGTACATGCCCGCGCCCAACGTACCCACCGTCGCGCAACGCACGCCGCGCAGGTGCCAGGCCTGCGCCAGCAGTTGCACGGTCGACGTCTTGCCGTTGGTGCCGGTGACACCGACCATCTTCATGTCGTGCGACGGCGCGGCATGGAAGCGGTCCGCCATCGCGCCCATTCGCGCGCGCAGGCCCGGCACGGCGATCGCATCGCGCGGCGCTTCCAGGCCCTCGGGCACCGGCGGCTCGAACAGGATCGCGCTGGCACCGTTTTCCTTCGCTTGCGCGGCGAAATTCAGCCCGTGCGCGCCGAAGCCGGCGATGGCAACGAAGGCGTCGCCGGACTGCACGCTGCGGCTGTCCAGGGTGAGGCCGCGCACGACGATGTCGCGCGGCACCTCCACGTCGGGCAGCAGTTCGGCAAGGGCCATCATCCGCCTCATCGCGTCGCTCCCGTCGCCGGCAACGCGGCCTGCGGCACGTCGAATGCGGATGGATCGGTGGTGTCGACCGCGTCGTCGGCGATCGGCGCCGGGGCGGGAGCCGCCGCGCTGCTGCCGGGCTTGTGCGTGTTCTTGGCCTGCGCGGCGAGCCACGCTTCGATGTCGTCTGGCGGCACGTCCATCAGCCGCAGCGTTCCGTCCATCACGTCATGGAACACGGGCGCCGCGACCAGGCCACCGTAGTAGCCGCCTTCCTGCGAGTCGTTGATCACCACGACGGCGGCGAACCGCGGATTGCTGGCCGGCACCAGGCCGGCGAAGAACGAGGCGTACCGGCCTTTCGCGTAGCCGCCGCCCGAGGCGATACGCGCCGTACCGGTCTTGCCCGCCACGCGGTAGCCCAGCACGCCGGCACGCTTGGCACCGCCTTGCGTCACCACGGTTTCCATCATGCCGACGACTTCATGCGCGATGGCCGGATCGAGCACCTGCGGCGCTTCTCCCCGCTGGCCCTTCACGAACGTGGGCGTCACCAGCTTGCCGCCATTGCCGAGCGCGGCGTAGGCGCGCGCGATCTGCAACGGCGTCACCGCCAGGCCGTAGCCGTACGACATCGTCGCCTTCTGCAGCCCGTTCCAGCGATCCGGCGGCGCCAGCATGCCGGCGGATTCGCCCGGGAAGCCGCTGCCCGGCTTCTGGCCGTAACCGAAACTGTGGATGCTCTCGTAGAAGTAGGCGTTCGGCAGCTTCTCGGCGATCTTGATCGAGCCGATGTTGGAACTCTTGGTGATGACGCCCGTGACGGTCAGCACGCCGTTGTTCCGCGGAACGTCCTTGATGGTGTAACGGCTGTTCAACGCCAGGTAGCCCGGGTTGGTGTTGATCAGCGTCGACGGCGTGACCACGCCCGCCTTCAGCGCGGTCGATACGGTCAGGGGCTTCATGGTCGAACCCGGCTCGATCATGTCGGTCAGCGCGCGGTTGCGGCGCGCATCCGGCTTCACCCGGTCGATCGCGTTGGGGTTGTAGGTCGGCAGGTTGACCATCGCCAGCACTTCGCCGGTGGTCACGTCCATGATCACGATCGAACCGCTGCTGGCCTGGTGCTCGATCAGCGCATTGCGCAGCTCACGGTGCGCGAGGTACTGGATGCGGCGGTCGATGCTGAGCGTCAGGTCCTTGCCCGGCTGCGCGGAGCGGATCAGGTCGACGTTCTCGACGATGCGGCCGCGGTTGTCGCGGATCACCTTCTGCGAACCCGGCGTACCGCTGAGCCATTCGTCGAACGCCAGCTCCAGCCCTTCCTGGCCGCGGTCATCGATATTGGTGAAACCCAGCACATGGGCCATCGCCGGCCCCTGCGGATAGAAACGACGGAACTCGCGCTGCGAGAACACGCCGGGAATCTTGTGCGCGAGGATCCTCTGCGCCTCGTCCGGATTGATCCGGCGCTTGAGGTACAGGAATTCCTTGTCAGCCTTCTGCGACAGGCGGTTGGTCAGGTGGTCCAGCGGCACGCCCAGCACCTGCGCCAGCTCGGGCAGGCGGTCTGGCGTCTTCAGCAGCTCCTGCGGATTGCCCCACACCGATTCCACCGGCGACGACACCGCCACCGGTTCGCCGTTGCGGTCGGTGATCATGCCGCGCGAGGTGGGAATGGGGATCTCGCGCAGGAAGCGCGCATCGCCCTGACGCTGGTAGAAATCGTGGTTGATCAGCTGCACGTAGGCCGCGCGCCCGACCAGGCTGACCGAGCACAGGCCCATCGCGCCGAGCACCAGCGCCAGGCGACCACGCAGGTTGAAGCGGGCGCGGTTGCGGTTCTTGGTGGGCGTGGTGGTCATGGCCGGATCACCACGATGTCGGTCGCTTCCGGAAACTTCATGCCCAGGCGCACGCGTGCGACCTGGTCGATGCGGGTGGCTTCGGCGACCGTGGCCTGCTCGAGCTGCAGGCGGCCGAACTCGACGTTCAGTTCGTCGCGCGCGCGCTCCAGCCGCGTCACCTCGTCGAACAGCACGCGATGGCGGTGGCGCGCGTAGACCACGCCGATCGCGGAAGCGATGTTGGCCAGCACCAGCACGGCCATCAGGAAGCGGGTCATGCGGCCACCTCCAGCTTTTCCGCGACACGCAACACGGCGCTGCGCGCCCGCGGGTTGGAGGACACTTCCCCGGCCTCGCCTTTCTGCCCGCTGCCGATGGCGCGCAGCGTAGGCGTGAAGACCGTCGCCACCGGCAGGCGGCGGTTGGCCGGCGGCGCCTTGGCGTGCCGGTTGATGAACTGCTTGACGATGCGGTCTTCCAGCGAGTGGAAGCTGATCACCGCCAGCCGGCCACCGACCTTCAGGCGCGCCAGTGCAGCATCGAGTCCGGCTTCCAGGTCGGCCAGTTCGCGGTTGATATGGATGCGGATGGCCTGGAAGCTGCGCGTGGCCGGATGGATCTTCTCGCCGCGCGGCATCACCGACGCGATCGCCGCCGCCAGATCGGCGGTGCGGCTGAACGGCTGGGTGGCGCGACGGGCGACGATGGCGCGCGCGATGCGGCGGCTCTGCTTCTCCTCGCCGTACGTCCACAGCACGTCGGCGATCTCGCGCTCGTCCGCACGGGCGATCCACTGCGCGGCACTCTCGCCAGATTCCGGATCCATGCGCATGTCGAGCGGACCGTCCTTGCCGAAGCTGAAACCGCGCTCGGCCACGTCCAGCTGCGGCGACGACACGCCCAGGTCCAGCAGCACGCCATCCAGTCCGGCGGCGGTTTCGTCCCATTGCGCCATCGACGCGAAGCTGCCGCGGAAGATCGACACGCGCGCATCGCCCGCGAACGTCTGTTCGGCATGCGCGATCGCTTCGGGATCCTTGTCCATCACCAGCAGCCGGCCTCCCGGGCCGAGTTGTTCCAGCACGCCGCGCGCGTGGCCTCCGCGCCCGAAGGTGCCGTCCAGATAGGCACCGTCCTCTTTCACCTGCAGCCCTTCCATGACCTGCGCGTACAACACCGGCAAGTGCAGCGCTGGGAGGTGACCGGCCGGCGCGGACTGCCGCGTGCCGTCACCCTTGCTCACAAGCGCAGCTCGAGCATGTGGGCGCTCAGATCGTCGTCCGTGAGGGTCTGACGGATCTGCGCGTGGTGTGCCTGTTCGCTCCAGAGTTCGAACTTCTCGCCCATGCCGAGCAGCACGGCCTTCTTTTCGATGCCGACCGCGCTGCGGTGGCTGGCCGGGATGCTGATGCGGCCATTGCCATCCAGTTCGACCGGCGATGCGGCGCCGATCAGCTTCAGCTGCAGGCTGCGGTGCGCCTTCTGGGTGCTGGGGAGCTTGCTGACATCGTCGCGGACGCGCTGCCAGACCTTCTCGGGGTACAGGTACAGACTGCCGCCCTCGAAGGGGTTGTAGGTGATCACCAGGCGGTTGCCGCACTCGCGCGCGACCAGGTCACGGTACGCGGTGGGCACCGCGAGCCGTCCCTTGTCGTCCACTGTGATGGCGGTCTCACCCTGAAACACAGCCCCTGCCTTCCCGATGCGCGAATGAGCGATCAATTGAACCACGAAAAACCACGTAAAACCCGGTTTTCCCTCTGCTACCCACCTTAGCACTGCGCACAAGGTTGTCAACAGGAAAACAGGCCGGAAATCACTTGGCGGATCAATGGCTTGCGACGAACTTCAGAGACTTGTTCAAGCCTTATCCACAAGTTGCTGTTTCGTCTCAAATTTTGAGATTGAGCAACGATTCAGTGAGGTGACCGTCGCTTCACATCAAGCCCGGGGCAAGGCATGGCGAACGAGTGGAACTGCGCAAACGCACGGCCCACAATCGGCCCATGTGCCTGGTTGCCCTCGCCTGGAAGATCCACCCGCGCTGGCGGCTGCTGCTGGCCGGCAACCGCGACGAATTCCACGATCGCCCCACCGCACCCCTGGCCCATTGGGCGGCTTCACCCGACCTGATGGCGGGCCAGGACCTTCAGTCCGGCGGTACGTGGGCCGGGGCGGACACCAGCGGCCGGGTGGCCGTGGTCACCAACGTGCGCGACCCGGCCATCCAGGTGCCGGGCGCCCCGTCCCGCGGCCAGCTGGCGGCCGGCTTCCTGCAGTCGCCGGACAGCGCCGACCACCGAGCCGCCGGCCTGCTGGTGGCGGCGGAGGTCTTCGCCCCCTTCAACCTGCTGCTGGCGGACGGGAAAGACTGCGAGTACGTCAGCAACTACCCCACACCCCGTCGGATCACGCTCACCCCCGGGCTGCACGGCCTGTCCAACGGCGACCTGGACGAGCCGTGGCCGAAGACGATGGCGCTGAAGGAACGACTGGCCGCGTGGCTGGCCTCGGAGGAAAACGATGTCTCGCCCCTCTGGCAGGCGCTGGCCGACGAGGCACAGGCGCCCGACGATCGCCTCCCCGACACCGGCGTGGGCATCGAACTGGAGCGGATGCTGTCTCCGGCCTTCATACGCGGCGATCGCTACGGCACCCGCGCGAGCACGCTGATCGCGATCGACCATGCCGGGCATGGCTGGATCAGCGAGCGGCGGTTCGGGCCACGGGGGGTGTTCGAGGGGGAGACGACGGTGCGGATCGGGTCCGGTGCGTAGCCGGCTTCTCGGCGACTGGAAATCCGCGATCGCGACTCACGTCGCTCCCACAAGCAAAGCATCCCCGGGAGCGCTTTACCCGCCCCCCCTGAGTCAGGGGGCGGCGAGCGCGAAGCGCGAGCGGGGGTATGGAGGCCAAGGGCCTGGGGCCCGAGGTTTGCAACGCAAACCTTGGGGCTTTCCAAAGCGCCGGTGGCGCTTTGGAAAGCGGCGGAGCCGGCCGGTAAGCCGGGTTCTGTCGTGGACAGTCATTCCTCTAGGCGCAACGTCACCGTTACGCTCAAGCAACCTACCCGGAGACACTGCGGGCCGCAGCATAGTCTCCCTATTTGGTCTTGCTCCCGGTGGGGTTTGCCGTGCCGGTCCGTTGCCGGACTCGCGGTGCGCTCTTACCGCACCATTTCACCCTTGCCGTCCTGCCGAAGCAGTCTTAGGCGGTATCTTTCTGTTGCACTTTCCGTCGGCTCGCGCCGCCCAGGCGTTACCTGGCACCGTGCCCTGTGGAGCCCGGACTTTCCTCGGCATTGTTTCCAATGACGCGACTGTCTGGCCGACTCCGCCGTGCGCATTCTACGGCTTCGCCGTCGAATACCCCAACGTCCGCTGCGCACTTCCATACCCCCATTCGCGCCTGCGGCGCGAATCGCCCCCTGACTCAGGGGGCCGACCCGCTTCCATACAACGCCTTGCGCGGCGCGCCGGTGATCTCGGCGGCCAGCTTGGCGGCGGCCGAGGGCGGCAGGTGTTCGTTGAGCAGCGCGTAGACGCGGCGGCCTTCGACCAGCCTTGCGTCCAGGTCGTCGCCGGCGCCCTGCACCATCACCACGAACTCGCCCTTGCGCTGGTTGTCGTCGGCTTCGACCTGCGCATGCAGGTCCGCCAGCGTGCCGTCCAAGACGGTTTCGAACAGTTTGGTCAATTCACGCGCCAGCACTGCCGGACGGTCGTCGCCGAACGCCATACGCATGTCGGCCAGCGATTCGGCGATGCGGTGCGAGGATTCGTAGAACACCAGCGTGCGCGTCTCGCCAGCCAGGCCGCGCAGCTGCTCGCGCCGCGCGGCGGCCTTGGCCGGCAGGAAACCCTCGAAGGTGAAGCGGTCGCTCGGCAGACCGGCCACGCTGAGCGCCGCGATGGCCGCGCAGGCGCCCGGCAGCGGACTGACCTGGATGCCGGCCGCGCGCGCGGCGCGGACCAGGCGGAAGCCGGGGTCGCTGACCAGCGGCGTGCCCGCGTCGCTGACCAGGGCCAGCGAGTCGCCGGCCAGCAGGCGTTCGACCACGCGCTGCGCCAGGGCGTCCTCGTTGTGCTCGTGCAAAGCCACCAACGGCGTGGAAATGCCGAAGTGCGACATCAACTGCCCGCTGCGGCGCGTGTCCTCGGCGCAGATAGCCGCCACGCCACGCAGGGTCTCCAGCGCACGCGGCGTCAGGTCGCCCAGGTTGCCGATCGGGGTGGCGACGATGAACAGGGTTCCTGCGGGCATTCCGGTGGGGCTCGGTGGCTGGGGGTAGAATCGTAGCCGGTTCCCCTGCCTGAACACCGACGATGCTCTTGGACCTGCCTGTCGCCCGCACGCTTTCTGCACGCATCCGTCCCGCGCGGACCCTGGTGGCCCTGCTGCTGGTGGCCCTGCTGGCCAGCTGCGCGACCACGCCGGGCGGTGGCCCCGCCACGTCCACGGCGCGCTTCGCGCCGGCCTTCGCCAATGCCGCCACCCTGGCCCGCCAGGACGGTGCGCTCAGCGGCCAGGCGCGCAGCGACAACGCGCGCGAGATCGACCGCCTGCTGGCGACGCTCGACGACGCCACCCTCGCCCGCGACGCCGCCGCCCTGCCGTCGGGCGATCCGCTGTACAACTTCGCCGGTCGCGCGCTGCAGCGCCGCGGCCTGCCGCTGCCGCGCCCGTTCGACCGCGGCACGCAATGGCGCTTCGACGCCGGCAACCGCCCGCCCGCCGACTCCGACGGCTACCGGCCGCCGATGAAGCTGGCCGTGCTGCTGCCGCTGTCGGGCAACCTGGCCACCGCCGCCGCGCCGGTACGCGACGGTCTGCTGGCGGGCTACTACGGCGAACGCCGACGCCGTCCCGACCTCCAGTTCTACGACACCGCCGGCACCGCCGCCGGCGCGACGGCGGCCTACGCGCGCGCCGCCGCCGAGGGCGCCGATTTCGTGGTCGGCCCGCTGGGCCGCGACGAAGTCAGCGCACTGTTCCAGCAGCCGCAGCTCGCCACGCCGTTGCTGGTGTTGAACCGGGGCGCGGTGGCGGTGCCGGAAGGCAACGCAGGCTTTTCACTGGCGCCGGAAGACGATGGCCTGGCGGCGGCGGAATACCTGTTCGCGCGCGAGCGTCGCGCGGCGCTGGTCATCGAAGGCAACGACGACAACGGCCGGCGCGCGTCGAAGGCGTTCGCCGAACGCTTCGCCGAGCGCGGCGGCAAGATCACGCGCGTGATCCGCGTGCAGGATGCGCCGGGCGAACTGTCGGCCGCGCTCGCCGCCGCCGCACAGGAAGGCGCCGATGCGGTGTTCCTGGCGGTACGCGGCGGCACGGCGCGCGCGCTGACGCCGCAACTGGCGCTGGCCGGCCTGGGCGGCAAGACGCGCGTCGGCACCTCCCAGCTGAGTTCGGGTACCGGCAAGCCGGAAGAAGACATGGCACTGGACGGCATCGCGTTCCCGACCGAGGCCTGGACCTCGCGTGGTGTGCCCGCCCTCCCTGCCGCCAGCGTCACCGGCGAGCGCGTGCCGACTGCACGCGGTCCGGCTGCGCGCCTGTTCGCCTTCGGCTACGACGCCTGGCTGCTGACGGCCTACCTGGAAAAGCTGGCAACGGGTGCGAACGCCGAACTGCGTGGCGCCACCGGCCGCCTGCAGCTGGATGGCTTCGGCAACGTCGTGCGCACGCCATCGTGGTCCACCTTCGCCGGTGGCCGTGCGGTGCCGATCGCGGATGGCGGTTGACCGGCGCGCCCGCGGGCATGCCGTCGAAGTCGCCGCGCGCGAACTGCTGCGACGCGCAGGACTGACCGAACTCGCCGCCAATGCGAACTACCGTGGCGGCGAACTCGATCTGGTGATGCGCGATGCCACCCGCCCGGGTGCTCCGGTGGTGGTGTTCGTCGAAGTGCGCTATCGCCAGTCGCAGGCGTTCGGCGGCGGCACGGCGTCCGTCGACATCGGCAAGCGCCGCCGGCTGGTGCATGCGGCGCAACGCTTCCTGCAGGACCATCCTTCGCTCGCCGATGCCCCGTGCCGTTTCGATGTGGTCGACGCACGGGGCGATCCCGACGCGCCGCAACTGGAATGGATCCGCGACGCCTTCCGCGCAGACGAGGTTTGACCGTTACAGCCCGGCCGAGAGCAGCAGCTCGCGCGCCAGGCCGTCGCCCGTCCTTCTGACCGACGACCTCGTGTCCGCACGCAACGTGGCCGCCAGCGCGGCGGCCGCGACACGCAGCTCCGGCACTGCGGTGATTTCCCATAACCGCCCACGCAACAGCGGACCCAGGCAGTAGAGTCCTCGCACCGGTGCGCCGTGGCGGTCCCGTACCTGCAGGTCGTCGCCAACCTCCACGCCCAGGCCATGTGGATCGGCCACGACCAGGCCCGCGTCGAGCAGGTGCGACACCAGCGGATGGGTGGTGCGCACGATGTCGGTATCCAGACCGGTGGCACGGATCACGTAGTCGTATTGCACCACGTCGGCCTGCACCTGGCCGCGTCCCCGCAGCAGCACCTCTGCGGCCCGCGCACGCAGGCCGGCGCGCAGCAGCCGGGCGGCACGCACCTGCAGCTGCCCGCTCGCCTGCAGGCTCGCCAACACCTCGGCGACGCGCGGTGCGATGCGATGCCGCGCCGCCTCCCAGTGCGACCGCAGATGGCGCAGGAAGCGCGCGCGCTGCGCGTCGGGCAGGCTGCGCCAGAACGCCTGCGTATGCGGTCGCAGGCCGTCCACCACGCTGCGCCAGTCCGGCGCGACGTGGACCAGCGAGCGCACTGCGGCAAGCAACGCGCGCAGGTCGCGCCCGCCGAGTGCGTGGCGAATGCTCGGCGGCAATTCGATCGCTGGCCCGGGCACGGCGGCATGCGCGCGCGGCGGCAGTCCGTGGCGCGAGATCGCCGTCAGTCCGCCACGATGTCCGCGCGCGGCCAGCGTCGCCACCACGTCGGCCATGGTCAGCCCGGTACCAACGATCAGCACGCGCGCATCGGCTTCGATGCGCTCCAGCGCATTGTCCTGCCACGGCCAACCGATATAGCGCGGACTCTGCGCCAGCCGCGGCCCGATGCCCGCCAGCCGCTGTGGCGGCAACGCGCCCAGCGCCAACACCACGCGATCGCTGGCGAAGTAGCCGCCATCGTCCAGGTGCACGCGATAACCCTCGCCGACGCGGCTGATCGCGATGGCTTCCTGCCGCACCAGCGACAGATTGCCGGCAGCTTCGTGCGCCTCACGCAGGCGTTCGGCGAGATAGTCGCCGTACGCGACGCGCGGCAGGAACTCGTCGCGACCGCGCAATCCCAGACTCAGCCATGTCGCGAAATCGTCCGGCCTGTCTGGATGTGTCCCCAGCAGGCCGGCACGCACGTTGAGCAGGTGTTCCGGACGCGCTTGTCCGTACGCCACGCCGCGCGCGAAGGTATCGCCCACGCCGACCAGGCACACCTCCGGCGCGCCTTCCTCTGTCGAGGCCAACTGCGTCGCCAGCGCACTGCCGCTGAAACCCGCTCCCACGATGGTGATGCGCATGTATGTCTCCGGTCGATTGGGCCGGGCGATTTCTAGCAGCCACGGTTCGCGCGGATGTAAGGAATCGGTTAGCGCGATGCGTGCATTCGCCATCGAGCGATCACGCTGCACGCCAAGACGTTGATTTACCGGCGCTGACACGACATCGCCGACGGACATGGCGATCCGGCATGTGCACATGCCGGCGCAGTATCAGCACGGGACAGCGCGCGCCCGATCCGTACAATGCCCGCATGGATGGAACGCTGCCCCCTGCGCTGCACGATGCGATGTCGATCCGTCTCGGCGGTGGCTGGCTGACCGGCGAGGCCTGTCGTCCGTTCGGTGGCGACGATTCGCGGCGGTGGGCGATGCCGGCGGCGGTCGCGTTGCCGCGCACGCAGGACGACGTCGTCGCGCTGGTGCGCGCATGCCGCGAGCACAAGATGCCGATCGTCGCGCGCGGCGCAGGCACCGGCACCACCGGCGCGGCTGTGCCGACGCAGGGCGGCGTGGTGGTGTCGTTCGCGCGCATGGACCGGATTGTCGACATCCGCACCGCGGACCGTTGCGTGGTCGTGCAACCGGGCGTGCTGAACGGCGAACTGCAGCAGGCACTCGCGCCGCACTGCCTGTTCTGGCCCCCGGACCCGTCGAGTGCCGATGCCTGCAGCGTTGGCGGCAATCTCGCCACCAACGCCGGTGGCCCGCGTGCAGTGAAGTACGGCACCGCGCGCGACAACGTGCTCGGCCTGGTCGCGGTGACCGGTGCGGGCGAGCTGATCCGCTGCGGCGGCGCGTACACCAAGGACGCGACCGGCTACGACCTGACGCACCTGATCGTCGGCAGCGAAGGCACGCTGGCGCTGATCGTGGAAGCGACGCTGAAACTCGCGCCGCGTCCGGGAGCGCAGGCCGGCCTGCGCGTGCTGTACCGCGATGCGGCGACTGCGGCGGCAGCGGTGTCGCGCATCATGGCGCGGCCGGCGACGCCGGCGATGCTGGAATTCATGGATGGCAGCGCGATCGCGCTGATCCGCCACAACGGCAGCGACGTGCCCGAGGCGGGCGCCATGCTGCTGGTGGAAGCCGACGGCGAGGACGACACCCTGCCCTACGCGCTGCAGGCGCTGGCCGACGCCGCGGAAGGCGACGGCATGCTTGCGCTGGACGTCGCCCAGGACGGCGCCGCGCGCGACCGGTTGTGGGCGGCACGGCGCGCGCTGTCGCCGGCACTGCGCACGATCAGGCCCGGCAAGATCAACGAAGACGTGGTGGTGCCGGTTTCGCGCATCCCGGACCTCGTCGCCGCGATGGAAGCGCTGTCCGTTGAATCCGCGCTGCCGATCGTGGTGTTCGGCCACGCCGGCAACGGCAACCTGCACGTGAACCTCATGTACGACGATGGCGACGCTGACGAAACCGCGCGTGCGTACGCCGCACTGCCGAAGGTGTTCGCACAGGTGCTCGCACTCGGCGGCACGCTGTCCGGCGAACACGGCATCGGCCTGAGCAAGCGCGACTACATGGCCGATGCGTTCTCGCCGGCTACGCTGTCGGCAATGCGCGCGGTCAAGGCAGCCCTCGATCCCGACGGCATCCTCAATCCGGGCAAGGTGCTGCCGCCACCCTGATCCCTGTAGGAGCGACGTAAGTCGCGACCGTGCCCCATGCGCAAACGGGATGCTGTCGACACCATTCGGTCTTTCCCTCGCCGGACTACTGACGGTCGATGTGCGCTGACGACATGCGGTCGCGACTTACGTCGCTCCCACACCAATCATCAAGCTCAGGACGTCGCGAAGTGATCGTAGCCACGGCGCGGTGGCGACCAAGGCTGGCCATCGGCATCCACGGGATGCACACCCTCGCCTGCCGTGATCCAGCCGATACGCGTGATCCGCAGGCCGAGCTGCGACGACACGGCATCGATGCGGGCATGCGCGTCGGCAGGCGCGGTAAAGCAGAGTTCGTAGTCGTCGCCGCCGCCGGCCTGCAACGCGGTGCGCGTCGTGTCATCGAGTGCCCCGCGCAGCGCATCCGACATTGGCAGGGCGCCGACATCGACCTGCGCCGCCACGCCACTCCGCGATGCGATGTGGCCCAGATCGGCCAGCAGGCCGTCGGACACATCGACGCAGGCGTTCGCCAGGCCGCCCAGTTCCAGCCCTGCGCGTACACGCGGCGTGGGCCGGTCCAGGCGCGCACGCAGCGCATGCGCCGGATCAGTTTCCAGCAACGCCAGCGCGCCGGCCGCATCGCCCAGCGTGCCGGTCACCCAGACGTCGTCACCGATCCGCGCGCCATCACGACGCAGTGCACGACCGGCATCCACGAATCCCATCGCGGTCACCGACACCGACAACGGGCCGCGCGTCGTATCACCGCCCACCAGCGCGATGCCGTGCTCGCCGGCCAGCGTGAGGAACCCGTCGAGGAAGCCATCGATCCACGCCGTCCCGGACTGCGGCAACGACAGCGACAGCGTGCACCACGCCGGCTCGGCGCCCATCGCAGCGAGATCGGACAGGTTCACCGCCAGCGCCTTCCAGCCGATATCGGCCGGCGACGTTCCGTGCGGGAAATGGACGCCCTCGTTCAACGTGTCGGCGGTGACGACGAGCTGCCGGCCGGGCGGTGGCGCCAGCAGCGCTGCGTCATCGCCGATGCCGAGCACGATGTCGTCGCGGCTGCCCGCGCGGGCGCGGATGCGGGCGATCAGGTCGAATTCGCCGATGCCCACGATGGCGTCAGGACCGCGAGCGCGCGAAATCCACGGCCGACTGGATGGCCGCGCGTGCCTGCGGACTGTTCTTCCAGCACGTGGAACCGGTCAGGCCGGCCGCGCTGGCGACGATCTCGGACGGCTCGGCCACGGCCAGTTGCCGCAAGGAAGCGATGCCCATCTGCTCCAGCCGCTGCACGACGGTCGGGCCGACGCCCTTCACTGCGAGCAGAGCGTCGCGTTCGCCCGCCGAAAACCGTGCGTCGTCGCCGGACACGTCAGCGCCGCGCCTGGGCCTCGGCGGGCCGCCATTCCACGGCGGCGTGGTCGAGCACACCGTTGATGTAGGTGTGGCCGTGTTCGGAGCCGAAACGCTTGGCGGTTTCGATGGCCTCGTTCAGCACCACGCGGTACGGCACGTCGAGGCGATGGATCAGTTCGTATGCCGCGATGCGCAGCACCGCGCGCTCGATGGGATCGACCTCCTCCACCGTGCGGTCGAGGAACGGCAGCAACGCCTCGTCCAGCGAAGCGCGATGCCTGACGACGCCGCGCACCAGGTCCTCGAAATATTCCAGGTCGGCGATCTCGTGCGCCTGCTCGTGCGCGAACTGCGCGATCACCTGGCCCACTTCGCCGCCCGACATCTGCCACGCGTAGACAGCCTGCAGCGCGCGGCGCCGCGCGCGCGCGCGCGTGACCGGATCGATGCCGTCCTTGCGGTGGGGATGATGTTGTCGGCTCACGTCGGCTCCTGCGATTCTTGGGTTACGGCAACTGTTCCAGCAGCTGCGCCATCTCGATGGCGGCCAGCGCGGCTTCCTCGCCCTTGTTGCCATGGCTGCCGCCGGCGCGGGCCTCGGCATCCTCGATGCGTTCCACCGCCAGCACGCCGTTCAGTACCGGCACGCCGGTATCGAGCTGCACGCGCATCAGGCCTTCGGCGCAGCGGTCGGCGACGTGTTCGTAGTGGCGGGTATCGCCACGGATCACGCAGCCCAGGGTGATCAGCGCCGCGTGATCGCCTGCCGCCGCCAGGCGCGCGGCGACCAGCGGGATTTCCCAGGCACCCGGCACGCGCACCACGTCGATCGCATCCTCGCCCACGCCGTTGCCGGCCAGGCTCTGGCGCGCACCGGCCACCAGCACATCGGTGATGCGCGGGTTCCAGCGGCTGGCGATGATCGCGAAGCGGGCGCCAGCGGGCGCGCGCAGGTCGCCTTCGTAGTGGGACATGGCGGGTTCCTTGGGGTGGGGAAGTCTACCAGCCGGGGCGACCGGCCGGTCTGCCTGCGAGGGTCAGGGCTGGACGTACTCGACCACGTCCAGGCCAAAGCCGGCCAGGCCGACCTGCCGCCGTGGCGTACCCAGCACGCGCAGCTGGCCCAGGCCGAGGTCGGCGAGGATCTGCGCGCCCGCGCCGTTCCGGCGCCACTGCCCGACATCCTTCGCATTGCCTTTCACCTCCGGCTGCTTGCGCAGCTTCGCCAGCAATGCGTCGGCACTGCGCGGTTCCGACAGTACGACCATCACGCCCTGCCCTTCGGCCGCGATCGCGCGCAGTGCGTCGGTCGCGTGTACGCCGAAATCGTCGCGCCGCCAGTGCAGCAGGTCGCTCAACGGGTTCTCCACCTGCACGCGCACCAGCGTCGGCGTGGCCTTGCCAGGCGTGCCGCGGACCAGCGCGAAGTGCAGGTCGTGAGCGATGCGGTCGCGGTAGGTGACCAGTTGGAAGGGACCGAACTCGGTCTCGATGTCGCGCGCGTCGATGCGCTCGACGGTGTGCTCGGTGGCCAGCCGATGGGCGATCAGGTCGGCGATGGATCCCATCTTCAGTCCGTGCTCGCGCGCGAACACTTCCAGCTGCGGACGCCGCGCCATGCTGCCGTCCGGGTTCAACACCTCCACCAGCACGCCGGCCGGCTCAAGGCCCGCCAGCAGCGGCAGGTCGCCCGCCGCCTCGGTATGGCCGGCGCGCGTCAGCACGCCGCCGGGCTGGGCGATCAGAGGAAAGATGTGGCCCGGCTGGCTGAGGTCGCTGGGCTTCGCATCCGGCCGCACCGCCGTGCGCACGGTATGCGCGCGGTCGTAGGCGGAAATACCGGTGGTGACGCCTTCGGCCGCCTCGATGCTGACGGTGAAGTTGGTGTGGAACTGCGCGGTGTTGTTCTGCACCATCGGCGCCAGGCCCAGTTGCGTGCAGCGTTCGCGGGTCAGCGACAGGCACACCAGGCCACGCGCATGGGTGACCATGAAGTTGATGTCCGACGGCTTGACCAGCTCGGCCGCCATGATCAGGTCGCCTTCGTTCTCGCGGTCCTCGTCGTCGACGATGACGACCATGCGGCCCTGGCGGATCTCTTCCAGCAGTTCGGGGATCGGGGAAAAAGCCATCTTTCAGTGCTCGGATAACGGAAGAGGAGTCGTCATCCCAGCGAACGCTGGGATCCATCTTGATCTTTATGCTTTGTCTGTCTTGGCAGCGAAGCAACAACGTCAAAGTGGATCCCAGCGTTCGCTGGGATGACGGCGGGGGAGACGGTGTCGATTGACGGGTCTGACGCCACTCAGCGCGCGCCCAGCAGGCGCTCGACGTAGCGCGCGACCAGATCGATCTCCAGGTTCACCGCGTCGCCGACGGCGGTGGCGACGAACGCGGTGTGCGAGACGGTATGCGGGATCAGCGCGACCTCGAAGCCTTCGCCGTCCACCTCGTTGACCGTCAGGCTGACGCCGTCCACGCAGATCGAACCCTTCTTCGCGATGTACTTCAGCAGCGGCGCGGGTGCGGCGAAGCGCCAGCGCTGCGCACGCGCGTCGTCGTGCACGGACAGCACGCGGCCCACGCCATCGACGTGGCCGCTGACCAGATGACCACCCAGGCGATCGGTCGGACGCATCGCGCGCTCCAGGTTCACGATCGCGCCCTGGGTGAACCCGCCCAGCGTGGTCAGCGACAGCGTCTCGGTGGACGCATCGGCCTGGAAACTGGCGGCATCGAACGCGATCACGGTCAGGCACACGCCATTGACCGCGATGCTCTCGCCCAACTGCACGGCGTCGAACGGCAGCGTGCCCACGGCGACGGTCAGGCGGACGTCGCCGCCTACAGGTTCAAGCGCCACGATGCGGCCGACGCCTTCGATGATGCCGGTGAACATCAGCAGGCCTCCGGATGGAGGACGGGGACAGCACAGGGACTGGTGGAAGGCATGCGGCGTCTCTCGCGAAAGCAAAGCGGAGACGCCTCCGGGGCGCGAAGGCAGGCGCACGACGCCGCGCTGTCGCGCGGTTCGGCGATGCCGTCTTCTTTCATCCGGACTATGACCGTCGGCTCCGGCATCGGACCGGATCTGCTGACCCTTGGGTGACATTGCACAGTCCGCACAAGGATGTGCGAACTCTTGCGAGGGACTCGCATGTCACCCAGGCGCTCGCGGGCTCGTGGGCGTTCAGAAGAACGCGCCACCTACCGCCGGTGGGGAATCGCACCCCGCCCTGAAGACGTCGTTGGTGGTGTGCCGGCGGACCGGCCGGCGCATTCTACACGCCGGTTGCGGCGGCGGCTCTGAACGCAGCGTTCCGCGCCACTGCCGGAGGGGCTTCCGCCCCGACCCTCGGTGCTTCGTCGGCGTCGCGCCAGGAGCGTCGCGGCTGGCCTTCAACAGCCGACTGGCTGGCCAGCCCCTCCTACAGCGGTTTCCGGCGCAGGTGCAGGATCAGCGGCCAGCGCAGCGTGCGCACCCGCTGCGGATCGCCCCAGACCTCGCCCAGTGCCGGCGTGTGGGCGTAGACCGGGTCCTCCCCGGTCGCGGCACGATAGCTGCCGGTCGCCGACAGGCTGCCGAAATACCCCAGCAGCGTCGGCAGGTTCCAGTCGGCGGTCAGCCACAGCCGCGGCGTGGCAACGGTCTCGAACGGCCACACGTAGTCGCCGTAACCCATGTCGACGTCGGCACGCTCCGGCGGCCAGTACGGATCGATATCGTCGCGCACCTTCTCGGCGACCTCGGCCAGATCGTCCTCGAAGATGATGTCCTGGTAGGTCCAGGCCGCCAGCACGCCGCCGGGGCGCAACACGCGTTCGCAGGTATCGAAGAAGCGGTGACGGTCGAACCAGTGCAACGCCTGCGCGACGGCGATGAGGTCCACGCTGCGGTCCGCCAGCGCGGTCGTCTCGGCGGGTTCGACGGCCAGGCTGACGTTGACGTCCGGTTGCCCGTTCGCCCAGTGCCGCTCGATCTGCGCGGCGCTGGGATCGGTGGCGTACACATGGGCGAAACGCGCGGCCAGTCCGTGCGTGGCCTGGCCACTGCCGCAGCCGGGCTCCCAGACCTGCGCACTGGCCGGCACCGCCGACGCGATCACGTAGTAGAGCGCATCCGGATAGGTCGGGCGCGATGCGAGGTAGACGTCGGCGACGCCGGAAAAATGATCCTTGAAGGCCACCATGGCGAGCGTCAACGGGCAGGTTGCAGCAGGAGGCGGTGATCTTCGCCAATCATGCGGCTGTCTACAATCGCCAGTTTCAGGCGGTCGGCCATCGCCTGGATGCCCAGTCCGCCGAACAATGGCCGCGCCTGGTCGCCCAGCAGCACCGGCGCGACGTAGAGCAGCACCTCGTCGGCCAGCCCTGCCGCCAGGAACGCACCTGCCAGCGTCGCGCCGGCTTCGGCGTGCACCTCGTTGATGCCGCGCGTACCCAGCAGTTCCAGCACCGCCTTCAGGTCGAAGTTGCTGCCCGTCGCGGGCGCGACCGCACGCTGCACGTCGACGTCGCGCGGCGGCTTCGCATCGGCGGCGTGGATATAGAGGGTCGGCGCTTCGCCCTGCCGCACGTTGCCGCGCGCCACCGTGGCCAGGCCGGGATCCAGGACCACGCGCAGCGGCGGTTCGAACGCCGTGTCGTCGCCAAAGCGCACGGTCAGCGACGGATCGTCGGCCAGCACCGTGCCGGCACCCGTGAGGATGGCGCCGGCGCGGGCACGCCAGCGCATCACGTCGCGGCGCGACGCTTCACCGCTGATCCACTTGGAGTCGCCGTTCGCCATCGCCGTGCGGCCGTCCAGGCTGGTCGCCAGCTTCACCCGCATCCATGGTCGCCCGCGTTCGATGCGCGACAGGAATCCACGATTCAACCGGCGCGCCTGTACTTCCATCAACCCGGACTGCACGGCGATACCCGCCGCGCGCAGCCGGTCGAAACCGGCGCCATCGACCTGCGGGAACGGATCGCGCATCGCCGCGACCACGCGGGCGACGCCGGCGGCCACCAGCGCGTCCGCGCACGGCCCGGTGCGGCCCATATGCGCACACGGCTCCAGCGTGACGTAGGCGGTCGCGCCTTTCGCGTGCTCGCCGGCCACCTGCAGTGCGAACACCTCCGCATGCGGGCCACCGGCCTGCTGGTGCCAGCCTTCACCGACGATCTGCTCGCCATGCGCGATCACGCAGCCGACCATCGGGTTCGGACGCGTCGTGTAGGCGCCGCGCTCGGCCAACCGCAGCGCGCGTGCCATGCGCTGGTGGTCGAACGCGGAAAAGGCGGTATCAGTCATGCGTCGTCCACGCGGTCTCGGGAGGAGCGCCAGTATGCGCCACGCGCTGCGCGGGCCGGATCGACATGATCACCACGGGCGTCCCGTGCAGCGAGGTGCGCTCTTCGACATGCCAGCCGAGCGACGCATAGAAATCCTCGTGCCACAGCGTGAACAGCCGCAGCAAGGACACCCCGTGATGTGCGGCATGCGCCACGGCCGCCTCGACCAGCGCGCGCGCCACCGCGACCACGCGCATCGGGCAGCACGAACAGGCTTCCCAGCCACGGGGAGCCACGATCCTGCAGCGCGGGCGCGTCCTCCAGCAGCAGGCTGACCGAACCCAGCAACGTTTCACCATCCAGCAACAGCAGGGTGGTCGGCAACGAGGTACGCGTCGCGTGGTCATGCAGTTCATCGGCCGCCGCCTGCAAGGTCCAGCCGTCGTAGAGGGCACCCCACTCTGCGTGGTGCAGCGCCGCCAGCGTCGGCACATGCTGCAGGTATCGACCGATCCCGTCGATGCGCACGGTTCAGCGCTTCTTGTTCTTGTCCGCGTGCTTGTCGAACGGGACCACGTCGCCGCCCAGCAGGGACAGCTGGCCGGCGCCGGCGGGCAGGTCCCGCTCCAGCTTCTCGATCTCCTCGCGGAAATCGGCCACGTCCTCGAAGCTGCGGTAGACCGATGCGAAGCGCACGTAACCCACGTGGTCGAGCTTGCGCAGTTCGTTCATCACGAACTCGCCGATCTTGCGCGATGCGATCTCGCGCTCGCCGCTCATGCGAATGGCATGGATCACCGCACGCACGGCGGCCTCGATCTGTTCTTCCGACACCGGCCGCTTCTGCAGCGCCCGGTCGAATCCGGCGCGCAGCTTGCGCGCATCGAAGGTGTCGCGGCGGCCATCGCCCTTGATGACCGCCGGCAGCTTGATCTCGATGTTCTCCAGCGTGGAGAACCGCTCCCCGCACGCCTCGCACTCACGGCGACGACGGATCGTCGCGCCGTCTTCGGACACGCGCGAATCGATCACGCGGGTGTCGGTGTGCTGGCAGAAGGGGCAGTGCACGTCGCAGGTCAGCCGTAGACCGGATACTTGCGGCACTGCGCGGTGACCGCATCGCGCACCTTGGCCAGCACGGCCTCGTCGGTCGGCGCATCCAGCACGTCGCAGATCCAGTTGGCCAGATCAACACAGTCCTGCTCGCCGTAGCCGCGCGTGGTGACGGCGGGCGTACCGATGCGCAGGCCGGAGGTCACGAAGGGTTTGCGCGGATCGTTCGGCACGGAATTCTTGTTGACGGTGATGTGCGCCTTGCCCAGCGCTTCTTCCGCATCCTTTCCGCTGACGTCCTTGCCGATCATGTCGACCAGCATCAGGTGGTTCTCGGTACCGCCGGACACGATCTTGTAGCCGCGCGCGATGATCGTCTTCGCCATCGCCTGCGCGTTCTTCACCACCTGCGCCTGGTAGGTCTTGAACTCCGGCTCCAGCGCCTCCTTGAACGCCACGGCCTTGGCGGCGATGACGTGCATCAGCGGACCGCCCTGGATGCCAGGGAAGACGATGCTCTGCAGCTTCTTCTCGATGTCCTCGCCGGCCGGCCCCAAACCAGCACGACTGGCGAGGATGATGCCCCCGCGCGGGCCACGCAGCGTCTTGTGCGTGGTCGAGGTGACCACGTGCGCATGCGGCAGCGGGTTCAGGTAGACGCCAGCCGCGACCAGGCCGGCCACATGCGCCATGTCGACGAACAGGTAGGCGCCGATCTTGTCGGCGATGGCACGGAAGCGCGCCCAGTCGACGACCTGCGAATAGGCGGAGAAGCCGGCCACGACCATCTTCGGCTTGTGCTCCAGCGCCAGCTTCTCGACGTCGTCGTAGTCGATCAGGCCCTGGTCGTTCACCCCGTACTGGACGGCGTTGAAGAGCTTGCCCGAGGCGTTGACCTTGGCGCCGTGGGTCAGGTGGCCGCCATGGGCCAGCGACATGCCGAGGATGGTGTCGCCCGGCTGCAGCAGCGCGAAGTAGACGGCCTGGTTGGCCTGCGAGCCGGAATGCGGCTGCACGTTGGCATAGTCGGCGCCGAACAGCTGCTTCACGCGGTCGATGGCCAGCTGCTCGGCCACGTCGACGTACTCGCAGCCGCCGTAATAGCGCTTGTGCGGATAGCCTTCGGCGTACTTGTTGGTCAGCACGCTGCCCTGGGCTTCCAGCACGCGCGGACTGGCGTAGTTCTCGCTGGCGATCAGCTCGACGTGATCCTCCTGCCGGCGCGCCTCGTGGGCGATGGCCTGGGCCAGTTCGGGATCGTAGGTTTCGATGCGGGCGTCGCGCGGGAACATCGGGTCTCCGGGGCATGGCAGGGCGGGGATGCCGATTGTAGCCCGCCCTGCCCCCGCCGACCCCGCCGAAAAAAGGAAAAGCGCGCCGGAGCGCGCTTTTCGGTGCATCGGGACCGCCGGCTCAGTGGTGCAGCAGCAGGTCGGCGATGATGCCGGTGGCGATGGCGACCATCAGCAGGTTGCCGCGATCGTCGCGCACCCAGTGATAACCGCGGGGGGGATGACGCACGTGGTAACGGTTGTAATCGTTCACCACGTACACCGGGCCGCGGTAGTAGTCGCGGTAGCGCTGGCCCTTGGCCCAGCGGTGGTAGCTCGGCGGGGCCGGGCGATACGCGACCCGCGGCGGGGCGTAATAGCGGCGGTCATCGTAACGACGATCATCGTAGCGGCGGTCGTCCCGGCGTCCGTCGTGGTAGCCATGGCGGTACGCCTGGCGCTGGTCGCGGTGGTCACGGCGATCGTCGCGGCGATCTTCACGCCAGTCGCGACGATCATCGCGGCGGTCATGGTGGTGGGAACGGCTGCGATCATGCCCGCGGTCGTCGCGCGCCAGCACGGGGGCGGTGACGGCGAAGGCCAGGACAGCGCAAGCCATGCTCTGGAAAAGACGCTTGGTATTCATGGAAACCCCTCTGTGTGGCACGTGGGACCATCATGCCGATCACATCTGAACCGATTCCCGCTGGAAAACGGTTACGGCCGCGTCAAAGGCATGCCGTCGAAACGTATTCAGCCGGCGGTCGGCCCGGCCGGAGCGGCTATAATCGCCGCCTTCCCATGTGCCTCCCCGCCTGCCGTCCCGGCCGGGCGCCGGGGCCTGCGTACCGGAGCCAGCATGTCCTCGCAATACATCTACACCATGAACCGGGTCAGCAAGGTGGTCCCGCCCAAGCGGCAGATCATCAAGGACATCTCGCTGTCCTTCTATCCCGGCGCGAAGATCGGCCTGCTGGGCCTGAACGGCGCGGGCAAGTCCACGGTGCTGAAGATCATGGCCGGCGTGGACACCGATTTCGAAGGCGAGGCCCGTCCGCAGCCCGGCATCAAGGTCGGCTACCTGGCGCAGGAGCCGGAACTGAATCCCGAACACACCGTCCGCCAGGCCGTCGAGGAAGGCGTGGGCGACGTGCTGCAGGCACAGGCCGCACTGGAAGCGGTGTATGCGGCCTACGCCGAAGAAGGCGCCGACTTCGACGCGCTGGCCAAGGAACAGGAACGCCTGGAAGCCATCCTCGCCGCCGGTGACGCGCACACCTTGGAAAACCAGCTAGACGTGGCCGCCGACGCGCTGCGACTGCCACCGTGGGACGCCATCGTCGGCAAGCTGTCCGGCGGCGAGAAGCGCCGCGTGGCGCTGTGCCGCCTGCTGCTGCAGAAGCCGGACATGCTGCTGCTCGACGAACCGACCAACCACCTCGACGCCGAGTCGGTGGAGTGGCTGGAGCAGTTCCTCGCCCGCTTCCCGGGCACCGTGGTCGCGGTCACCCACGATCGCTACTTCCTCGACAACGCCGCCGAGTGGATCCTCGAACTCGACCGCGGCCGCGGCATTCCGTGGAAGGGCAACTACACCGACTGGCTGATGCAGAAGGACGAACGCCTGAAGCAGGAAGAGAACCAGGAGAAGTCGCGCCAGAAGGCCATCCAGAAGGAACTGGAGTGGTCACGCCAGAACGCCAAGGGTGGCCGCTCCAAGGGCAAGGCACGTCTGGCCCGCCTGGAAGAACTGCAGTCGGTGGATTACCAGCGCCGCAACGAGACCAACGAGATCTTCATCCCACCGGGCGAGCGCCTGGGCAACAACGTCATCGAATTCAAGAACGTCTCCAAGACCTTCGGCGACCGACTGCTGATCGACAACCTGAGCTTCCTCGTCCCCGGCGGCGCCATCGTCGGCATCATCGGTCCGAACGGCGCCGGCAAGTCGACGCTGTTCAAGATGATCACGGGCCAGGAGAAGCCGGACTCCGGCTCCATCACCACCGGCTCGACCGTGCAGCTGGCCTACGTGGACCAGAGCCGCGACAAGCTGGAAGGCAACCACAACGTGTTCCAGGAAATCTCCGGCGGCCTGGACATCCTCAATATCAACGGCATCGAGATCCAGTCGCGCGCGTACATCGGCCGCTTCAACTTCAAGGGCCAGGACCAGCAGAAGATGGTCGGCTCGCTGTCCGGCGGTGAGCGCGGCCGCCTGCACATGGCCAAGACGCTGCTGCAGGGCGGCAACGTACTGCTGCTCGACGAACCGTCGAACGACCTGGACATCGAAACGCTGCGTGCGCTGGAAGACGCACTGCTGGAGTTCCCCGGCAACACGTTCGTCATTTCGCATGACCGCTGGTTCCTGGACCGCATCGCCACCCACATCCTCGCCTTCGAGGGCGACTCGCACGTGGAGTTCTTCCAGGGCAACTACCGCGAGTACGAGGAAGACAAGAAGCGTCGCCTGGGCGAGGAAGGCGCGCGGCCTCACCGCCTGCGGTTCAAGGCGCTGAAGTAAGCCTGCACGCTGATATCCAAGAAAAAAGCCCGCCGAACGGCGGACTTTTTTCTTTCGTCATGCAGAACCATCGGCCGGATCATTCCCTTGAACCATCCAGCCACGCCCTGGCACGCTCAGGCCGGCAACTGAATCCGGCCGCTGCCAACAAGAACGCCAAGAATCATCGCACCGACGAATGCCGCGATCGCGGTTATCACTTGGACCATGGCGAAGCCTGCCGCTCCGCGCAGGAAAGCTTTCCAACGCGGATACCCCTGGAAAACCTGCGTCAGCGAGAGGAGGTTCAAGATGACCGCGAGCAATATCATGGCCATCTGCGCGTCCGACCACCAGCGCTGCACCGGCATGAAGACCGCCCACACGACGAACAACTGCGCCGTCAGAAAGGACGTGATCACCAGCCACTCCGGATAATTGATCTGCTTGAACCGTCGGAACGTCAGCTTGAAGGCCGCCGCCTGCACCGGGAGCACCAGCAAGGTGATCAAGGTCAGGTGACTATTCATCCAATCCTTCACGAAACCGAACACCTTCATCATTGTGGCCGCGGCTTGGGCCTGCTTGGCATTGGCGTTTCCTTGATGCATTCCAGCTTCGACACCTTGGGTAAAAGATGAACCCAACGCATCACCATCCAATGCGTAGTGCGCCATCAGCGTCGCAGCAGCGCCTGTCAGCATGACGAGCAACAACGGCTTGACGACGCCCACCCGCCGTCCCTCGATGTAGTCGCGGATGAGATGCCCCGGGCGCAGCATCAGCTGCTTCAAGGTATAGAGGACACCGCGGTCCATGTGCAGCACGCTGTGCTCCAGCTCATGACCGAGGAAATGCCAGTCGATGCGGTGCACCGGCGTCGGCTGGCCGCAGGCGGGGCAAAACTTCTGTTCGGGACCATCCGTCACGCGCGCGCAATTGGCGCACTTCCCCATATCCGACATCGCCATCCCCATGGCATGAAAGCGTCGCATTCTAGAGGGCGGTCCGCCTGTTGTGGAACCGGCCCATGCGAAACCACTCACTCCATCGGCAGTCCGAACACCTTGCGCAGATAGGCCACGAAATCCGGATCGTCGCTCATGCCCTTTCCCGGCGTGTCGCTGACCTTGGCGACCGGCTGGCCCTGGCAGCGCACCATCTTGAGCACCAGTTGCAACGGCTTGGGGCCGACATCGTTGGTCAGGTTGGTGCCGATGCCGAAGCCCACCTTGCAGCGTCCACGGAAGTGCGCATGGATGCGCAGTACCGCGTCGATATCCAGCCCGTCGCTGAAGACCAGCGTCTTGCCCTGCGGATCGATCCGCTGCGCCTCCAGGTGCGCGATGACGCGATCGCCCCACGCCAGCGGATCGCCCGAGTCGTGGCGCATGCCGTCGAACAGCTTGCTGAAGTACAGGTCGAAGTCGCGCAGGAAGGCGTCCAGCCCCACTACGTCCGACAGCGCAATGCCCAGGTCGCCCCGGTACTCCTGCGCCCACGCCTCGAAGGCGGCGCGCTGCGAATCGCGCAGGCGCGGCCCGAGCTGCTGGAAGGCCTGCAGCCACTCGTGCGCCATCGTGCCGTGCGGCGTCATGCCGTACTGGCGCGCGAAGTGGACATTGCTGGTGCCGACGAACTGCCCGCCCAGCACCTGCTGGCAGATCGGCAGCAATCGTGCATGCCAGTCGTGCGAGTAACGGCGCCGCGTGCCGAAATCGGTGATGGTGCAGTCCGGCGCTGCGTCGCGGAGCCGCCCCAGCTTGGCGCGCAGGCGGCGCTCGCCTTCCTGCACGTCGCCATCGGGCTGCGCCCGCATCCAGGTCTCGCTGATGATGGCCAGTACCGGCACTTCGAACAGGATCGTCTGCAGCCACGGGCCGTCGATGGTCAGGTCCAGTTCGCCGGGCACCTGCGTGGACGGCGCGATGTGCACGTGGCGCCGGCGCAGCTGGAACTGTTCCAGGAAATCGACGAAGTCGGGCTTGATGTAGCGCAACGTGGACAGGAAACGCAGTTCGTCGCCACTGAAACGCAGCGTGCAAAGCTGGTCGATCCCGGCCGAGATCGCGTCAAGGTGCTGCACCAGGTCCACGCCCGGCGTGCGGCACTTGAACCGGTACAGGACCTGCGCAGCGGGATGCTGATGCAGCACCGCCTGCATCATCGTGAGCTTGTAGAGGTCGGTGTCGAGCAGCGAGGGAATCATCATGCCGGTCACGCAGGCAGAGCAGGGACGCCATGGTCGCACGCTCGGCGGACGACATCGCATCGGTTGCCCGACAACGCCCCATCGCGGGGAAACCCCGCACCGCGACGGTGCCGATTAAAGCGCCCTGTCCGCACGCCGATAGCGCTTCGACAACGGGATCGACAGGCCGTCATCGGAACCAGGCGTGCTGCCGCCCTGCCTCTTCTTGCCAGGAGCTCCATGAACGCACGCACTGCCGCCTCCGTATCCGACGCCGGCATCGACGACCATATCCAGTCCGTGTCTGGGCTGTCGGATTCGCTGCTGAAACAGCTGCGCCAGTCGTTGCAGAAGATCGACGAGATCAACCGCGTCACCCGCATCATCTCGATGAACGCCCGCATCGAGGCCGTCCGCATCGGCACGGCCGGCCGCAGCTTCGGGGTGATCGCGGAAGAGATGGATACGCTGTCGCGGCGGGTCAGCGATACCGCGCGCGAGATCGACCAGATGGCCGGCCGCACCAGCACCGACCTGCGCGGACGGCTGGACGAATTGCAGACCAATGTGCGCCGCACCCGCTTGACCGATCTGGCGCTCGCCAACATCGACCTGATCGACCGCAATCTGTACGAACGCAGCTGCGATGTGCGCTGGTGGGCCACCGATGCCGCGATGGTGGCGGCCGTGCAGGAGCCGCATGCGGCGGCCCTGGCCCATGCCGGCCAGCGGCTCGGCCAGATCCTGGATTCGTACACCGTCTACTTCGACCTGGTGCTCGCCGACCTGCAGGGCAACGTCATCGCCAATGGGCGGCCGCGCCAGTACCGCTCGGCCGGGCAGTCGGTGGCGCAGCAGGCCTGGTTCCAGTCGGCCATGGCGACCACCAGCGGCGAGGCGTTCGGCTTCCAGTCGATGCACGCCAGCCCGCTGGCCGGGGGCGAGCGCGTGCTGGTCTACGCCTGCACGGTGCGCGAGGGCGGTCGCGTGACGGGACGGCCGCTCGGCGTGCTCGGCATCGTGTTCCGCTGGGACGCCCTGGCGCAGACCATCGTCGAGCGCACGCCGTTGTCGGAAGCCGAGTGGCGTCGCAGCCGGGTCTGCATCGTCGATGGTCACGGGCAGGTGCTGGCCGACACCGCAGGCGGCGATGCGGCGTCATCGCGATTGGACTTTCCCGGACGTGCCGCCCTGTTCGCGCAGCCGCGCGCGGCGGCCGACCTCGTCATGGATGGCCGTGCACACTGCGTCGCGCAGGCCGCATCGCCGGGTTACGAGACCTATCGCACCGGCTGGCATTGCGTGATCGTCCAGAGCATCGACTGATGCCCTTCCGCGTCAGTCCAGCCATACCTCGCCGTCGCGTACCTGCACGGCAACGGCACGCAGCGAGTCGCCGCGGCACGGGCCTGCGACGCAGTCGCCACCGACCAGTTCGAACGACGCGCCGTGCGCGGCGCAGACGAGATGCCCTTCCTTGCTCTTGAGGAACTGGCGCGGCGCCCAGTCGAGGCGACGGCCCGCATGCGGGCAGACATTCAGCCACGCGCGCACGTCGTCGCCGTCGCGGAAGAGGATCAACGATTCGGCATCGTCGTTGATCACGGCTTCAACTTCAGCGAAACCACCATCGAGGATGTCATTCAGTGCGGTCAGTCGCATGGCGCTTAACGAAGTCCTCACACGGTCACATAACGGTCATCCGATACTGCGCGTACCGGCTTCGGCCGCATTCTGTCACGACGCACTGCCATGTACGCACGCCACTTCCAGTTCAATGCTTTCCGCCATGCCTTCGCTCCGCGCAAGCCGCGCCATCCGCTGCTGCGGGTCGGCCTGGGCCTGCTGGGCGTCGCGTTGCTGGGCGTGCTGGTGTTCTTCAGTGTGTTCGTGGGCGCCGCGATGATCGCCGGCGGCCTGATCTACAAGCTGGTGCGCCAGCGCGGCAAGCCGCAGGCCCGCGACGCACGCGTGGTGGATGCGGAGTACCGCGTGGTCCGCGACAAACCGGTGCTGCCGCTGCCACGCTGAGCCTGCGTCCGGGACCCGGTTCCCGCCTACACTCTGCGGCCGTTCTCCTTCTGCACGGCCGCCCATGACCGATCTCATTCCCGCCCCGCCCGTCCCGCGCGTGCCCGTGCGCGACGGCAGCACGTTCCCTGTGCGTCGCATCTTCTGCGTGGGCCGCAACTTCGCCGACCATGCGCGCGAGATGGGCGCCACGGCGCCGGCCTCCAAGGCGGATCGCGGCACGCCGGTGTTCTTCCACAAGCCTGCCGATGCCCTCGTCACCGGCAATGCGGATGTCCCCTACCCGCCGGGCACGCAGGACCTGCACCATGAAGTGGAACTGGTCGCCGCGCTTGGCACCGACGCGCCCGCCGGCCCGCTCGCACGCGAGGATGCGCAGGCACTCGTGATTGCGTACGGCGTCGGCCTGGACCTCACGCGTCGCGACCTCCAGGCGGCGGCGAAGGCCAAGGGCCTGCCGTGGGATACCGGCAAGGGCTTCGACCATTCGGCGCCGATCAGCGAACTCGTTCCGGCCTCCGGTATCGGCACGCTGGAAGACCGCACGCTGACCCTGCGCGTGAACGGTCAGGTCCGGCAGCATGGGGCGCTGCACGACCTGATCTGGGACGTGCCGGACATCCTGCATGAACTGTCGCTGCTCTATGCGCTGAAGGCGGGCGATCTGGTCTTCATGGGTACCCCGGCCGGCGTGGCGGCCCTGGTACCGGGCGACAGCTTCACTGCCTCGCTGGATGGCGTGGTGGAACTGAGCGGCCGCATCACGGGCTGAGTCCTGCAACAACCTTCGCCATGCGCGCTATAGTCCCCGCCGATGGCGCGACGGCGCTGACGACAGCGAGGAAAAACAGCATGGGCATGATCAGCGAGTTCAAGGAATTCATTTCGCGCGGCAACGTGGTCGACCTGGCCGTCGGTGTGGTCATCGGCGCGGCCTTCGGCAAGATCGTCAGCAGCCTGGTGGACGGCATCGTCATGCCGCTGGTGGGCCTGGCGACCGGGGGCGTCAAGTTCGGCGACCTGGCAGTGACCCTGCGCGAGGCGCAGGTCGACGCCGCCGGAGCGGAAATCACGCCGGCCCTGCTGCTGAACTACGGTGCGTTCCTGCAGACCCTGATCGATTTCCTGATCATCGCGTTCGCCATTTTCGTGTTCCTCAAGGCCTACAACCGCGTCCGCGCGCCCGCACCCGTCGCCGCCACGCCCGAGGACATCCTGTTGCTGCGCGAGATCCGTGATTCGCTGAAGAAGTAGGCGGACGCTGCATTCCGAACCGGCAACACCGGCAAAGGAACCGCGAGGCCACGGGCTGCTAAGCTCGTGGCCTTCGTTTTTCCGGGATATGCCATGCGCCTTGCTCCGCTGCTGCTCGCCCTGACCCTCGCCGTTCCCGCCCTCGCCGCGCAGCGCGAGACCCGCATTCCCGATGCCGCACTCGCCACGGCCGCGACGCTGCGCGAGCAGGCCCTTGCGGACGGCACCGGCTGGAAGGTCGTCGAATCACTGACGACGGAGATCGGCCCGCGCCTGGCCGGCAGCGAGGCCGATGCGAAGGCGGTGGCGTGGGCGGAAGCGAAGTTCAAGGCACTCGGTTTCGACAAGGTGTGGCTCGAACCGGTGACGTTCCCGAAGTGGGTGCGCCGCAGCGAACACGCCGTCGTGCTGGGCGAACACGCGCAGCCGCTCACCGTCACCGCACTGGGCGGCAGTCCGGCCGGCAAGGTGGATGCGGAGATCGTCCGCTTCGCCGACCTGGCCGCGCTGGAAGCGGCGCCGGAAGGCTCGCTGGCCGGCAAGATCGCCTTCATCGATTACCAGATGAAGGCCGCGCGTGACGGCAGCGACTACCGCAACGGCGGCGCGATCCGCTCGAAAGGCCCTTCGGCCGCGGTCCGCAAGGGCGCGGTCGCCTTCCTGATGCGCTCGGCCGGCACGGACAACCACCGCGTCGCGCACACCGGCATCACCCGTTTCGACGATGGCCTGACGCCGGTGCCGGCGGCGTCGCTGACCATTCCCGATGCCGACCAGCTGGCGCGCCTGCTGCAACGCGGACCGGTGCGCGTGTCGCTGGCGCTGGACTGCGGCTGGGACGGCGAATACACCTCGCACAACGTCATCGGCGAGATCACCGGGCGCAGCCTGCCGAAGGAGGTCGTGGTGATCGGCGGCCACCTGGATTCCTGGGACCTGGGCACCGGCGCGATCGACGACGGTGCCGGCATCGGCATCACGATGGCCGCCGGCCATCTGATCGGCCAACTGAAGCAGGCGCCCAAGCGCACGATCCGCGTGATCGCCTTCGCCAACGAGGAACAAGGCCTCTACGGCGGCAAGGCGTATGCCGAGAAGCACCTGGCCGACATCACCCGCCACCAGCTTGCCGCCGAGAGCGACTTCGGCGCCGGCCGCATCTACGCCTTCAACACCGGTGCTCCCGAGCATGCGCGCAAGGCGACCGAGCAGATCGCGCAGGCGCTGGCGCCGCTCGGCATCGAGTACGCGCCAGGCAAGGGCAGCGCGGGGCCGGACATCAGCCCGTTCGCCGCCAAGGGCATGGCGTGGGGATGGCTGGCGCAGGACGGCAACGACTACTTCCACCTGCACCACAATGCCGACGACACGCTGGACAAGATCGATCCCGCCGCCCTGGCGCAGAACGTCGCGGCGTACACCGTGTTCGCGTATCTGGCGGCAGAGGCCGAGGGCGATTTTGGCAGTCAGTTGAAGGATTGAGCCTGTAGGAGGGGCTTCAGCCCCGACCCTCGCTTGGCCGAAACCGGATCAAGGAACGTCGGGGCTGAAGCCCCTCCTACATCCGATCAGGCGCGCTGCCGCCACTGCGCAAGAAACACCGCGGTTGCGGCGGCGACGTTGAGGCTTTCGACGGCACCGCTGCCGGGAATCGACAGCCGCACGTCGCAGGCATCGGCGAGGCGCGCATCCATGCCCTCGCCCTCGGCGCCCATCACGTAGACCAGCCGCTTTGGCAGCGTCGCGGCGAACAGATCATCGCCACCACGCACCACCGTCGCGGCCAGCGAGAAGCCGGCACCGCGCAGTTGGCCGATCGCATTTTCGGGATTGCCCATGCGCACCAGCGGGACCTGTTCCGCGCCGCCTTCGGCCACGCGCGCGGCCGCGCCGGACAGCGCCAGCGTGGAGTCGCGCGGCAGCAGGATGCCGGCCACGCCGAAATGCGCGGCCGAACGCAGGATGGCACCGAAGTTGTGGGGATTGCCGACGCCGTCCAGCCACAGCGCGGACACCGGCTTGCCGTCGGGCAGCGCGCGCAACCAGTCGCCCATCGGCATCGGCTCCACTTTCAGCACGTCGGCGACGACGCCTTCGTGATGCGTGCTGGCCGCCAGGCGGTCGAGGTCGCCCTCCTCCACCACGCGATAGCCGACGCGCTGCTTCACGCACCACGCCAGCAAGGGCTTCAGCGCGGGGATGCGCGACTCGGTCAGGTAGACCTTGCGGATGGCCTCGGGCCGGCGCGCGAACACCGCGTGCAGCGCGTTGAGTCCGTACAGCCGCAGCTCGCTGCGCGATGCGCCCCCCGGTCGCTCGTCGCGTGGCGCCGGGTCCCGCGCCGGACGCTCATCCTGCGCGCGTGGCGGATGCCGCCGACCCGTCGGCGTCCCAGGGGGACGCGGCGGGCGGTTGTTCCAGGGATTGCTCACGTCAGGCCTGCTTCTTCCAGAAATCGGCGTTGCGGATACCCAGCGCGACCGGATCGAAGGTCGGGTCCAGGCCCAACTTCTTCTGCCGCTCGTAGTCGCGCAACGCGATCAGCGCCGGCTTCTGCAGGATCAGGATGGCCACCACGTTGAGCCAGGCCATCAGGCCCACGCCGATGTCGCCCAGCGTCCACGCCATCGCGGCGTTGTGGTATGCGCCGAACACCACCATGCCGACGATGCCAAGCCGCAGCAGCAGCGTGGCCAGCGGGTGGGTCTTCTTGGTGCCGGCCAGGTAGGTCAGGTTGGTTTCGGCCATGTAGTAGTAGGCCATAATGGTGGTGAAGGCGAAGAAGAACAGCGCCAGCGCCACGAAGCCCGCACCCCAGCCGGGCAGCACCGATTCCACCGCGGCCTGGGTGAACTGTGCGCCTTCCGACGGCTGCACGCCCGGCACGCCGGAGAAGATCTCGACCAGCGTGTCCTTGCCGTTCTCGGTGACCGTCTTGAACGTGTTGTACATGCCGGTGGACAGCAGCAGGAACGCCGTCGACGTGCACACCAGCATGGTGTCGAAGTAGATGGCGAACGCCTGCACGTAGCCCTGCTTGGCCGGGTGCGAGACTTCGGCGGCGGCGGCGGCGTGCGGCCCGGTGCCCTGGCCGGCCTCGTTGGCGTAGATGCCGCGCTTCACGCCCCAGGCGATCGCCTGGCCGATGATCGCGCCGAACGCCGCATGCGCGCCGAACGCGCTGGAGAAAATGTCGGCGAACATCGCCGGCACCTTGCCGACGTTGGCGATCATCACGATCACCGCCATCAGGATGAAGGCCAGCGCCATGAAGGGCACCACGACTTCGGCAAAGGTGGCGATGCGCTTGATGCCACCGAAGATGATCACCGCGAGCAGCGCGGCCACGCCCAGGCCCAGCCACAGCTTCAGCGCGCCTGCACCGCCCACGGCCTCGCAGGCGCCGGCACCGCACAGCACGTTGCTGGCGCTGTCGGCGATGGCATTGGCCTGCACGCCCGGCAGCAGCAGGCCGGTGGCGATGACGGTGGCCACGGCGAACGTCACCGCGTACCACTTCAGTCCCATCGCCTTCTCGATGTAGTAGGCCGGACCGCCGCGGTAACGGCCTTCGGCGTCCTTTTCCTTGTAGATCTGCGCCAGCGTGCACTCGATGTACGAGGTCGACGCGCCGAGGAAGCCCATCACCCACATCCAGAACACCGCGCCCGGGCCACCATAGGCGATCGCGGTCGCGACGCCCGCGATGTTGCCGATACCCATGCGGCCCGCCATCGAGATTGCCAGCGCCTGGAACGACGACACGCCCGCCTCCGACTTCTGTCCGGTCACAGTCAGGCGGCACATCTCGGCGAAACCGCGGACCTGCATGACGCGGGTACGCAGGGTGAACCACAGGCCGGCGCCCAGGCACAGCGCGATCAGCGCGTTGCTCCAGATGATGCCGTTCAACCAGGAAAAGAAGGCTTCCAAGGTACGGGTCTCCAATTGAGTGAAGCAGGCAGGGCGGCGCATGGGCGCCACGGGACCCGTGCAAGATAACCGCAACGCGCATCGCTGCGCAGTCCCGTCGACCGGATCAGCCCGGCCAGAGCCGTCCGAACAGCCTCAGGTCGTGCAGGCCATCCGGCTTGCGGATGGCCGCGCGCCGGCAGCCTTCCTCGGTGAATCCATTCTTCTCCAGCACGCGCGCGGAGGCGGGATTGAGGTCCAGCACGTTCGCTTCGACACGCCGCAGCCCGTATGCAGGCACCACCCAGGCGAGGTAGGCCGCGACCACGCGGCTCATGTGGCCTTGCCCCCAGTGCGCACTGCCGAGCCAGTAGCCCAGTTCGGCGCCGTGCGCCTTCTCGCCCGCGTGCGGACGCGCCGCGATGCCGCCGCAGGCTTCACCGCCGATCTCGATGGCGAATGCGGGATGGGCGAGATCCACCACCCGACCGGACAGGAAGGCTTCGCCATCCGCACGCGTATAGGGATGCGGAAAGCGGTCGCTCAGGCCACGCGGCACCCGCGGATCGTCCGCATGGTGCAGCAGGGATTCGAGGTCGTCCTGCCGCCACGCGCGCAGCAGGAATCCGTCGCCGCCGATGCGCACGCCGGCATGCGGGCGCGCATCCGGATCAGCCATGGCCGCCGACGGAAGGCGTTTCCGCCTCCAGCTTGCTCAGCTCGTGCGCCACTGCTTCCGGCGAACGCGTGAACGGTGCGAGCAGCGCGTAGAACGCCGGCACCACGTACAACGACAGCAGCGTGGAGAACGTCACGCCGAAGATCACCACGATGCCGATGGTCGCGCGGCTGGCCGAACCCGGTCCGCCGGCGAGCACCAGCGGCACCGCACCGACCACGGTGGCCACCGACGTCATCAGGATCGGGCGCAGGCGCACGCGTGCGGATTCGGCGATGGCCTGCGCCACGCTGGCGCCGTCGTCGCGCAGCTGGTTGGCGAATTCGACGATGAGGATGCCGTTCTTCGCCGCCAGGCCGATCAGCATCACGATGCCGATCTGGCTGAAGAGGTTCAGCGTGCCGCCGGTGACCCACAGGCCGATCAACGCGCCCAGCACCGCCAGCGGCACCGTCAGCATGATGATCAGCGGATGGATGAAGCTCTCGAACTGCGCGGCGAGCACGAGATAGACGATCAGCAGCGCCAGCGTGAACGTCAGCAGGATGGCGCCGCCGGCTTCCTGGTACTCGCGCGACTCGCCTTTCCAGTCGATCTGCGCGTAGTCCGGCAACTCCTCCGCCACCGTCTGCCGCGTCCATTCCAGCGCTTCGCCCATCGTGTAGCCGGGCGCGAGGCCCGCGCTGATGGTGATCGCGCGCAGGCGGTTGAAGCGGTTGAAGGTACCGGGTTCGGCGATCTCGCTCAGCGTCACCAGGTTGGACAGCGGGATCAATGCGCCATCCCTGCCGCGCACGTAGGTCTGCGCCAGGTCTTCGGTGTTGGCGCGCTTGTCGCGGCCGGCCTGCAGCATGACGTCGTATTCCTCGCCGTTGTCCACGTACGTGGTCACCTGGCGCGAGCCCATCATCGTTTCCAGCGTGCGGCCGATCTCCTGCACCGACACGCCGAGGTCGGCGGCGCGGTCGCGGTCGATGTTCACGCGCATCTGCGGGCGCGTTTCCTTGTAGTCCGAATCCGGATCCTGGATGCCGGGATTGCCTTCCATGCGCTGCAGGATGCGGTCGCGCCACTGCGCCAACTCGGCGTAGTCGGGTCCGCCCAGCACCAGCTGGTAGCGCTGGCCGCGACTGCCGACCAGGCCGCCTGGCACGTTGGCGCGCGCCTGCACGCCGGGCAGTTTCGACAGTTCGCCGCGCAGGCCGTTGACGACCTCGTCGGTACTGACGCCGCGCTCGTGCCAGTCCTGCAGGAACACGATCACCTGGCCGGTGTGCATGTCCTCGCTGCCGCCGAAGCCGCGCGGCACGCGCGAGTTGGCGCGCTGGATCGGCTTGTCGCCGCCGACCTGGCCCATGACGATGCGCTCGACCTGCTGCATCTGCCCGACCATGTAGTCGAAGCCGGCGCCTTCCGGACCGTCGACCATCACGAAGAAGCGGCCGCGGTCCTCCGCCGGCGCCAGTTCGCTGGGCACGCGCAGCCCGAGCACGACGATCGCGATGCCGCACAGCGCCATCGCCGCCAGCACCAGGCCGAGGATGCGCTTGCCGGTCATGCCGACCAGCCGCTCCACGTGGCGGCCATAGCCGCCGCTGATGCGCGTGAGCGCGCGTTGCGTCCAGGCGTTGAGCCCGCGCGGCGCCGAATGCGGGCGCACCAGCTTGGACGACATCATCGGCGTCAGCGACAGGGCGACGAACGCGGAGATCGCCACCGCCGCCGCCAGCGCGACGGACAATTCACGGAACAGGCGACCGGTGTTGCCCTCCATGAACCCCACCGGCAGGAACACCGCGACCAGCACCGCGGTGGTTGCGATGACCGCGAACGCCACCTGCGCCGTCCCGCGACGCGCGGCGACCAACGCCGGTTCGCCCAGGTCGGCGCGGCGCTGCACGTTCTCCAGCACCACGATGGCGTCGTCCACCACCAGGCCGATGCAGAGCACCAGGGCGAGCAGGGTCAGCAGGTTGATCGAGAAGCCGAACGCATACAGCGCGATGAACGCGGAGATCAGGCAGACCGGCACCGTCACCGCCGGGATCAGCGCGGCACGCAGGCTGCCGAGGAACAGCCAGATCACCAGGAACACCAGCACCATCGCTTCGGCCAGCGTCCAGTACACGCGCTCGATCGAGGCTTCGATGAAGGTGGTGCTGTCGAAGGCGATGAAGATTTCCGTGCCTTCGGGCAGGGTCTGCTGGATCACCGCGGCCTCGGCGCGCGCGGCGCGGGCCACGTCCAGCGCATTGGCCGTCGAGGTGCGCACGATCCCCAGGCCGACGTTCGGCACGGCATTGCTGCGCAGGTAGGAGCGGCGCTCCTCCGCACCCAGCTCCACCTGCGCCACGTCGCCCAGCCTCACCACGTAGCCGTCGGCGCCCTTGCGCAGCGGCAGCTGTGCGAACTGCTCGGGCCGCTGGTAGCCGCGCTCGACGCGCAGGGTAAAGTCGCGCGTCTGCGATTCGATGCGGCCCGCCGGCAGTTCGATGTTCTGCGCCCGCAGCGCGGTCTCGACGTCGCCGGTGGTGACGCCGCGCGCCGCCATCGCTTCGCGGTCCAGCCAGATGCGCATCGCGTAGCGCTGGCCGCCGCCCAGTTGCACGCGCGCGACGCCGTCCAGCGCGGACAGGCGGTCCAGCACGTAGCGGTCGGCGTAGTCGGTCAGCTCCATCGTGTCCATCACGGTGGAGCGCATGTTCAACCAGATGATGACGTCGGCGTCGGCCTCGACCTTGGAGATCTGCGGCGGATCGGCTTCGTCCGGCAGCCGGTTCATCACGCGGCTGACACGGTCGCGCACGTCGTTGGCCGCGGCCTCGATGTCGCGGCTGAGATTGAATTCGATGGTGACGTCGGCACGCCCGTTGCGACTGCTCGACTGGATGGTCTTGATGCCCTCGATGCCGGACAGGCCGTCCTCGAGGATCTGGGTGATGCGTGTTTCCACCACCGCCGCCGACGCGCCCGGATAGTTCACTTCCACGGAGACGATGGGCGGGTCGATGTTCGGCAGTTCGCGCAGGGTCAGGCGCAGGAACGACATCACGCCCAGCACGACCAGCAGCAGGCTGACCACCACCGCGAACACGGGGCGCTTGATCGACAGATCGGAGAGCTTCATGGCGCTCAGCCCTGGCCGTCGGCGGCGGGCGCGTCCTGCTTCACCGGGGCGGCCGGCGCCGCGTCGGCGACCTTCACGCCGGGACGCAGCTTGCCGGTGCCATCGATGACGATGCGCTCACCGGCCGCGATGCCCTTGACGATCTCGACCTTGCCGTCGCGGCGTACGCCGGCGGTGACCGGCGCCTGCTCGACGCTGCCATCGCCCTTCACGCGGTAGACGAAGGAATCGCGGCCCACCTGCACCACCGCGATCTCGGGGATCACCAGCGCCTGCCGCTCGGGGCGGAACAGGCGCACGTCCAGCAGCATGCCGGGGCGCAGCTTGCGGTCGGGGTTCGGGAACACCGCCCGCACCGTCACCGCGCGCGTGGCGGGATCGATGCGCGCATCGACCGTTTCCACCCGGCCTTCGAACGACACGCCGGGGTATGCGGCCGCGGTCGCGGTCACCGTGTGGCCGGACTCGACGGAAGCGAGCGCCGCTTCCGCCACCTGGAAATCCACGTACATGCGCGAGATGTCGTCGAGCGTGGCGATGGTGCTGTTGGCGGTGATCAGCGCGCCAGGGCTGACCTGGCGGATGCCGAGCACACCGGCGAACGGCGCACGCACGCTGCGGTCGCCGATGTCGGCACGCGCCTGGCGCACGCGGGCGGCGGCGGCATCGCGCAACGCGAGTTGCGTATCGAGCTGCGAGCGTGCGATCAGTTGCTGGTCGGCCAGTTCCTTCTGCCGGCGGTAGAGGCGCTCGGCCTCGGCATACGTCGCTTCGGCCTGCACCAGCGACGCCTGCGCGGCGTCGCCCTTCAGCGTGATGAGCTTCTGGCCTGCACCGACCTGCTGGCCGCTTTCGAAATGCACGTCCTGCACGATCTCGCTGACCTTCGCGGTCAGGGTGACGGATTCGCGGGCCTTCGCGGTACCCAGCGCCTGCAGGGTGTCGTTCCAGGCGCTCGGCTGGACGACCCGGGTGGTCACCGGGATCGGGCGCTCGGCCGCGTTGCCGTTGGGTTTCGCCTGCGCTCCCTTGCCATCGCCGCAGGCGGCGAGCAGAACGAGAGGCAGCGCGACCAGCAGCGCGCGGGGGGCGAATCGGTTCAGCATGGAACATCCCGTAATCGTCGTTATTCAGCCAGTTTACCGGCCGCGCGTGACGCAGGCTGCAGTGGATGCGGCGGTTCGTGTCCGAAACGCGCCAAAGGGCATGTGGTGCACACGCCCGACCATGACCTATGACCCTTGCCTGCCCACGCAGGCCGGCGGCGCGCCTACTCCAGGCCGAGCGTCGCCAGCACCTGCAGCGCGAGGGCTTCGGGGTTCTGCTCGCCCGCATGCAGGTGCACGTCCGGGTGCTCGGGGACTTCGTACGGCGAATCGATGCCGGTGAAATTGGGGATCAGGCCGGCACGCGCCTTCCTGTACAGGCCTTTCACGTCGCGCGCCTCGGCCAGCGCCAGCGGCACGTCGACGAAGACCTCGACGAATTCGCCGTCGGCGAACCGTTCGCGCGCCATCCGGCGCTCGGCACGGAACGGCGAGATGAAGCTGACCAGCACGATCAGGCCCGCGTCGGTCATCAGCTTCGCGACTTCCGACACGCGACGGATGTTCTCCACGCGGTCCTCATCGGTGAAGCCGAGGTCGCGGTTCAACCCATGGCGCACGTTGTCACCGTCCAGCAGGAAGCTGTGGTACCCCAGCGCGTGCAGCCGCTTGTCCACCAGGTTGGCGATCGTCGACTTGCCCGCGCCGGACAGGCCGGTGAACCACAGCACCTTCGGCGCCTGGCCTTTCTGCCGCGCACGTGCCGCGCGATCGACATCGACGTGCTGCCAGTGCACGTTGCCCGCACGCCGCAGGGCGAAGTCCAGCGTGCCGGCGCCCGCCGTGGTGTTGTCGTAGCGGTCGATCAGGACGAAACCGCCCAGCGCGCGGTTGCGCGCATAGGATTCGAACGCGATGGGCTCATCGAGGCTGAGATTGCAGTAACCCACTTCGTTGAGCTCCAGCCGCTTGGCGGCCAGGTGCTCCTGCGTGTTCACGTCGATGCGGTGCTTGATGTCGGTGACCGTGGCGGCCACGGTACGCGCACCGATCTTCAGCCAGTACGGCCTGCCCGGCAGCAGCGGCGCGTCCGACATCCACAGCACGTGCGCGGCGAACTGATCGGCCACTTCCGGCGGATCGCCACCGGCGGCGATCACGTCGCCACGACTGATGTCGATCTCGTCGGTGAGCGTCAGCGTCACCGCCTGGCCGGCGGACGCCGACGCCACCTCGCCATCGGCGCCGAGCACCTGCGCCACGCGCGAACGGCGCGCGGACGGCAATACGACGATCTCGTCGCCGGGTTTCACCTCGCCGGCCGCGATCGTGCCGGCATAGCCGCGGAAATTCTGGTGCGGGCGGTTCACCCATTGCACCGGCAGGCGCAGGCCGCTGCTGCTGTCGTGCGCTTCGATTTGCACCTGTTCCAGATGCTCCAGCAACGCAGGACCGGCGTACCACGGCGTGCGCGCGGAACGCGACGACAGGTTGTCGCCGTCCAGCGCCGACAGCGGGATGCAGGTGACCTCGGCGATCCCGAGGCGCTGCGCCAACGCGCGGTAGTCGGCGGCGATGCGCTCGAACACCGCGGCATCGAAGTCGACCAGATCCATCTTGTTGACCGCCAACACCACGTGGCGGATGCCGAGCAGCGAGACGATGTAGCTGTGCCGGTGCGTCTGCGTCAGCAGGCCCTTGCGCGCATCCACCAGCACCACGGCCAGGTCCGCGGTGGATGCGCCGGTGGCCATGTTGCGCGTGTACTGCTCGTGCCCGGGGCAATCGGCGACGATGAACTTGCGCTGGTCGGTATCGAAGTAGCGGTAGGCCACGTCGATGGTGATGCCCTGCTCGCGTTCCGCAGCCAGACCGTCGAGCAGCAGCGCGTAGTCGATGCGTTCGCCCTGCGTGCCGTGCTTGCGGCTGTCCTTCTCCAGCGCGGCCAGCTGGTCGTCGAACAGGCGCTTGCTGTCGTGCAGCAGGCGGCCGATCAGCGTGCTCTTGCCGTCGTCCACGCTGCCGCAGGTGATGAAGCGCAGCAGCGGCTTGGATTCGTGCTGCTTGAGGTAGCTGGCGATATCGCTGGTCGTGCTCATGCTGCCGCCACCTGGAGCTTCGCTACAAGAAATGCATGGGATCTTGGTTCGTCATCCCAGCGAACGCTGGGATCCATCTTGATCTTGCAGGGAACCCCGGCAATCGCCATTGATCGCGCGAACGTCCACATGGGTCCCAGCGTTCGCTGGGACGACGGCGTAGGAGTACCCATCAGAAGTACCCCTCCAGCTTCTTCTTCTCCATCGACGCGCCGGGGTCGTGGTCGATCACGCGGCCCTGGCGTTCGGAACTGGTGGTCACCAGCATCTCGGCGATGATCTTCTCCAGCGAATCCGCTTCGGACTCGATGGCGCCGGTGAGCGGATAGCAGCCCAGCGTGCGGAAGCGCACGCGGCGCTGCTGCGGCACTTCGCCCTCGCGCAGCGGCAGGCGGTCGTCGTCGACCATCAGCAGCGCGCCATCGCGCTCGACCACCGGACGCTCGGCGGCGAAGTACAACGGCACGACCGGGATGTGCTCGCGGTAGATGTAAAGCCAGATGTCCAGCTCGGTCCAGTTCGACAGCGGGAACACGCGCACACTCTCGCCGGTGTGGATGCGCGCGTTGTAGAGATTCCACAGTTCGGGCCGCTGGTTCTTCGGGTCCCAGCGGTGCTTGTCGTTGCGGAAGGAGAACACGCGCTCCTTGGCACGCGACTTCTCCTCGTCGCGGCGGGCGCCACCGATGGCGGCGTCGAACGTGTAGTGGTCCAGCGCCTGCTTCAGGCCCTGGGTCTTCATCACGTCGGTATGGACGGTGGCGCCGTGCGTGATGGGGCCGATGTCGCGGGCGATGCCGTCCGGGTTGATGTGTACGCGCAGGTCCACGCCGGTCTCGGCGGCACGCTGGTCGCGGAAGGCGATCATCTCGCGGAACTTCCAGCGCGTGTCCACGTGCAGCAGCGGGATGGGCGGGCGCGCCGGCGCAAACGCCTTCAGCAGCAGGTGCAGCAGCACCGAGCTGTCCTTGCCCACCGAGTACAGCAGCACCGGATTGCGGAACTCGGCCGCGACCTCGCGCAGGATGTGGATGCTTTCCGCTTCCAGGCGGTCGAGGTGGGACAGGCGGGGCACGGCAGTCATCAGGGCAGGCAAGGGAGGCGGTGGCTCGGGACGGGCTAGCCTAGCAGGCGTGGCCGGAGCGTCCGGAAGGCCGCGCAGTATTCGGCCGGCGGCTCATGCCGGCGAAATAAGCGGGCGACATAAGCCCATAACCATGCGTCCTTTCAGCCCGGCGCAACGGGTTCCTAACATCGGCCGTCCCAATCGCGCCCACGGGCCACGCCAATGTCCGCCACCCAGCCTGTCCTCGCCCCCATCCCCCTCGCGGAGGAACGGCGGGCGCTGCTGGCCCAGGCAGTGACCGGCCTGGACGGCGCCAGCCTGTGGTGGGTGTCGGGTTATGCGGCCGGCCTGGCGCAGGCCCAGTCCGCCCCGCAGCTGGCATCCGCCGCCGCACCGCCGAAGGCGATCGCCCCTGCTACCGGCGCCCAGGCCACGCAACGCCTGACCATCGTCTACGGCAGCCAGACCGGCAACGCCCGCCGCGCCGCCGAGGCGCTGGCACAGCAGGCCGAAGCGGCGGGCCTGTCGGTCCGCCTGCTGCGCGCCGATGCCTACCCGCAGCGCGAACTGGCCAGCGAGCGCCTGCTCTATGTCGTGATCAGCACGCAGGGCGAAGGCGATCCGCCGGACGACAGCATCGGCCTGGTCGAGTTCATCAGCGGCAAGCGCGCGCCGAAGCTGCCGGAACTGAAGTACGCGGTGCTTGGGCTGGGCGATTCCAGCTACGCGGATTTCTGCGGCATCTCCCAGCGTCTGGATGCCCGCCTGACCGACCTGGGAGCGACCCGCCTGATCCCGCCCGGTGCGGCGGACCTCGATATCGACACCGTCGCCGCTCCCTGGCGCGAGCAGGCCCTGACACAGGCCCGCGAGCTGCTGAAGGCGCCAGCCACCGCCACGGCACTGGCGACCGTCACGCCGCTGCGTCCCGGACAGGCAGCCGTGTGGTCGCACGAACACCCCTTCCCCGCCGAGCTGCTGCTCAACCAGCGCATCAGCGGCCGCGACTTCAAGGGTCCGCGCTTCGGCCAGCACGGCAGCGCCGACAAGGACGTGCGCCACATCGAACTGTCGCTGGAGGGCAGCGGCCTGCACTACGAACCCGGTGACGCGCTGGGTATCCGCCACCGCAATCCGGCCGCCCTGGTCGACGCCGTGCTCGAGGCCGCGCGCCTGGACGGCGAGGCCGCCGTCAATGAGGGTGGCGACACCCTGCCCTTGCGCGAATGGCTGGCTGCACGCCGTGAACTGACCCGGCTGTCGCGCCCGTTCCTGGCCACGCATGCCGCGCATGCGCAGGCCGACGATCTCAATGCACTGCTCGCTCCCGCGCAGAACACCGCACTGGCCCAGCTGTTCAACACGCACCAGCTGGTCGACGTACTGCGTCGCTGGCCGGCGGGCTGGAATGCGCAGGAACTGGTCGCCGCGCTGCGTCCGCTGGCGCCGCGCCTGTACTCGATCGCCTCCAGCCGCAAGCGCGTGGGCGAGGAAGCCCACCTGACCGTCGACGTCCTCGGCTACGACGCCTTCGGCCATGCGCATGGCGGCGCGGCCAGCGGCTTCCTCGCCGCACGCGAGGAAGGCGACCAGGTGCCGGTGTACATCGAGGCCAACGAGCGCTTCCGCGTGCCGGCCGACGGCAGCCGCGACATCCTGATGATCGGTCCCGGCACCGGCGTTGCGCCGTTCCGCGGCTTCGTGCAGGAACGCGCGGAAACCGGCGCGCGCGGCCGCAACTGGCTGTTCTTCGGCGCGCCGCACTTCAATCACGGCTTCTTCTACCAGAGCGAGTGGCAGGACGCGCTGCGCAACGGCGAACTGCACCGCCTGGACCTGGCGTTCTCTCGCGACCAGGCCCGCAAGATCTACGTGCAGGACCGCCTGCGCGAGCGCGGCCGCGACGTCTACGACTGGCTGCAGAACGGCGCGCACCTGTACGTCTGCGGCGCCATCGCGATGGGCAAGGACGTGCATGCGGCGCTCCAGGCCATCGTCGTCGAGCACGGCGGTCTGGATGAGGAGGCGGCGCGCGACTACCTGGTGCACCTGCAGACGGAGGGGCGCTACGGCCGCGACGTGTACTGACGACCCGTCCTCCTCCCTTCCCCCGCCTGCGGGGGAAGAGCCTGCCCCGTACTCGATACGGGGCGCCCGAAGGGCGGATGGGGGCAGCGCAGAAGCCGAACGAAGACACAGCCCCTCGGCCTGGCCCCCACCCCAACCCTCCCCCGCAAGCGGAGGAGGGAGCACACCCCGAAGCCATCACATCACCATGTCCAACCATTCCGTCGAAGACATCAAATCCGAGAGCAACCGCCTGCGCGGCGGCCTGCTCGACAGCCTGGCCGATCCGGTCACCGGCGCGCTGCGCGAGTCGGACCAGACGCTGATCAAGTACCACGGCAGCTACCAGCAGGACGACCGCGACCTGCGCGACGAGCGCCGCCGGCAGAAGCTGGAGCCGGCCTATCAGTTCATGATCCGCACGCGCACGCCGGGCGGCGTGGTCACGCCGGAACAGTGGCTGAAGCTGGACGCCATCGCCACGCAGTACGCCAACCATTCGCTGCGCATCACCACGCGGCAGGCGTTCCAGTTCCACGGCGTCATCAAGCGCGAGCTGAAGGCGACGATGCAGGCAATCAATGCCGCGCTGATCGACACGCTGGCCGCCTGCGGCGACGTCAACCGCAACGTGCTGGTCGCGGCCAACCCGCTGGAATCGCGCGCGCATGCCGAGGTGCAGGCGTGGGCGGCGAAGTTGTCCGAACACCTGCTGCCGAACACGCGCGCCTACTACGAGATCTGGCTGGACGAGGAGCGCGTCGCCGGCAGCGGCGAGGAAGTGGAGCCGATCTACGGCGCCACCTACCTGCCGCGCAAGTTCAAGATCGGCTTCGCCGTGCCGCCGGTGAACGACGTGGACGTGTTCGCCAACGACCTGGGCTTCATCGCCGTGCTCGAAGACGGCGCGCTGGCCGGCTTCAACCTGGTCATCGGCGGTGGCATGGGCGCGACCCATGGCGATGCGGAAACCTATCCGCGCGTCGGCAACGTGGTCGGCTTCATCACGCCCGGGCAGTTGCTGGACGTGGCCACGGCGGTCGTCACCACCCAGCGCGACCTGGGCAACCGCGTGCAGCGCAAGCGTGCGCGCTTCAAGTACACGATCGACGACCACGGCCTGGACACCGTCGTCGCGGAGATCCAGCAGCGCAGCGGTGTGACGCTGCAGCCGGTGCGCCCGTTCCGCTTCGAGCACAATGGCGACCGCTACGGCTGGGTGGAGGGCGAGGACGGCCGCTGGCACCTGACGCTGCACCTGTTCGCCGGCCGCATCGCCGACACCGCGCAGGCCACGCATTTGACGGGACTTCGCGAGATCGCCAACGTGCACCGGGGCGAGTTCCGGATGACGGCGAACCAGAACCTGGTCATCGCCGGCGTCCCGGCCGGCGAGCGCGAGCGCATCGACGCACTGGCGAAAGCACACGGACTGGACGATGGCCAGCGCCTGGGTACGGCCCTGCAGCGCGCGGCGGTGGCCTGCGTATCGCTGCCGACCTGCGGCCTGGCGATGGCGGAAGCGGAACGCTACCTGCCCGACTTCACCGACAGGCTGCAACCGCTGCTGGAAAAGCACGGCCTGCGCGACGCGCCGATCCTGCTGCGCATCTCCGGCTGCCCGAACGGCTGCTCGCGGCCGTACCTCGCCGAAATCGCGCTCGTCGGCAAGGCGCCCGGCCGCTACAACCTGATGCTCGGCGGCGATGCCCGCGGCCAGCGGCTCAACACGCTGTACCGCGAGAACATCGACGAGGCCGCCATCCTCGCCGCGCTCGACGGCCTGTTCGCACGCTACGCCACCGAACGCAGCGACGACGAAGGCTTCGGCGACTTCCTGCACCGCAGCGGCGTGGTCGCCCTGCCTGCCTACCCCACCCATCGCCAGATCGCACTGGAACTGCACGCATGAGCGCCCTCGCCCTCTCCCTCGACACGGACCAGATCGTGGAGCACAACACGGCGCTGGAACGACAGACGGCCGAACAACGCGTCGCATGGGCGCTCAAGCACGGCCCGGCCGAAGCGGCGATGTCGTCCAGCTTCGGCGCGCAGGCGGCGGTGCTGCTGCACATGGTCACGCAGCAGAAGCCGGACGTGCCGGTGGTGCTGATCGACACGGGCTACCTGTTTCCCGAAACCTACCGCTTCGCCGATGAGCTGACCGAGCGTCTGAGCCTCAACCTGCAGGTGTTCCGCCCGCTGGTCAGTCGCGCCTGGATGGAAGCGCGCCACGGCCGCCTGTGGGAGCAGGGCCTGGTCGGCATCGAGCAGTACAACAGCCTGCGCAAGGTGGAACCGATGAAGCGCGCGCTCAGGGAACTGGGCGTCGGCACCTGGTTCACCGGCCTGCGCCGCGTGCAGGCCACCAGCCGCGCCCATGCGCCGGTGCTGCAGCAGCGTGAGGAGCGCTGGAAGATCAACCCGATCGTCGACTGGACCGACCGCGACGTCTGGCAGTACATGAAGCAGCACGACCTGCCCTACCACCCGCTGTGGGAGCAGGGCTACGTGTCGATCGGCGATTTCCACACCACCCGCCGCTGGGAACCCGGCATGCGCGAGGAAGACACGCGCTTCAACGGCCTCAAGCGCGAGTGCGGCATCCACATCGACGTCTGAGCCACCGGGTGCGAGCGCCCGGCTGATCCGTTCGCACCCGCGCACCCCGGTTTCGTCGCGGCATCGCTGGCTCCGTCGCCCTCCCCCTTCCCTCTCCGGACCAGCGGGCTATCCTCCACGGCACTCCCAAGCCGTGGTGTCCGACGTGTTCCCCAGCCTGCTCCTGATCATCCGCATCCTCGCCGCCTGGTTCGGCGCGGTGCTCATCGCGGGCCTGGTGTGGAACGGCCTCTTCGAGCGGACCATCGTTGCCGGCGGCGCCAGTTGGCTGTTCAACCTGGCGATGACACTGGTGATGGCCTCGGTGCTGATCGGCACCATCAGCCACCTGCGCCGCATCTGGCTGATCACCGGGCGCCTGGACAGCGCCGCGCTGTCGAGCCGGCAGCGCCGGCAGATCGAAGTGCCGCTGGACACCGCCGCCGCCTTCGCCCTGATCGAAGGCGCGCTGCGCGAACTGCCTCGCGCCGAGGAGGCGGAAAGCGCGCCCGACAGCCTGCAGGTGCGCGTCAAGGTGCGCCGCGTCGACAGCTTCGACGGCCCCAGCCAGCCCTCGCGCTTCAATATCATGGCGCGCTTCGCGGTGAAGCGTGACCTGGTGCAGGCCACCGTCACGCCCGGCAACGGCACCAGCAGCATCACCCTGATGGTCGGTCCGGATGCGAGCGCGTGGCTGGACCTGTTCGTACTGGACGACGGCGTCAACGTCGAGAACGCCGAGGCGGTGACCCGCGCCATCACCCGCCGTGTCGCCGACCAGCGCCGGCAGGAACAGGCCGACGTCGTGCAGACCGTCAACGAGAAGGAACTGACGGTGGCGCGCCTGAACCTGCTCAACGCGCAGGTCGAACCGCACTTCCTCTACAACACGCTGGCCAGCGCGCAGGTGCTGACGCGCACCGATCCGCCGCGCGCCGACGTGATGCTGGGCCACCTGATCCAATACCTGCGCAGCTCGCTGCCGCGCACGGACGACGCCCTGTCCACGCTGGGCGAGGAACTCGACCGCACGCTGGCCTACCTGGAAATCCTGAAGATCCGCATGGGCAGCCGGCTGTCGCTGCAGATCGAAGTGCCCGACACGCTGAAGTCGGTACCGATGCCGTCGATGATGCTGCAGACCCTGGTCGAGAACGCGATCAAGCACGGTCTTGAGCCGAAGACCGGCGGCGGCACCATCTGGATCCTGGCGCGCCGGCATGACGACCACGCGACACTGACCGTCGCCGACGATGGTCAGGGCTTCGGCGGCCAGAGCAGCGGCACCGGCATCGGCCTGAAGAACCTGCGCGAACGCCTGCGCCTGACCTTCGGCGGCGACGCCTCGTTCGCCATCGTCTCCAACTTCCCCAGCGGCGTGGCGGCCACGCTGACGCTTCCGCTGACTGTCCAGGGAGTCCGCCCATGAACTTCCGTGGCGTGATCGCCGAAGACGAGGAGCTGCTGCGTACCGCGCTCTCTTCGTTGCTGAAAGAGACCTGGCCGCAGATGGAGATCGTGGCCGAATGCGAGGACGGCGCCAGTGCGCTGGAATCCATCGCCGAACTGCAGCCGGACGTGGCCTTCCTCGACATCCGCATGCCCGGCCTGACCGGCATCGAAGTCGCGCGCGGCCTGGCCGAGGCCAGCCCGCGCACGCAGGTGGTGTTCGTCACCGCCTACGACCAGTACGCCATCGACGCCTTCGAACACGGCGCGATCGACTACCTGCTGAAGCCGATCACGCGCGAACGGTTGCTGGCCACGGTGCAGCGCATCCAGGCGCGCGTCGCCGCCGGACACCCGGACGGCGCCACGCTCGATGCGCTGTTGCGCCACCTGTCGGCGCGCCAGGGCGCGCCGGACAAGCCGCCGCTGGCATGGATCACCGCCAGCGCCGGCAAGGACACGAAACTGATCATGGTGGACGACGTGGCCTACTTCCAGGCCGACAACAAGTACACCACCGTGATGACGGCGGATGGCGAATCGCTGCTGCGCACGCCGCTGCGCGAACTGCTCGATGCGCTGGACACCAACACGTTCAAGCAGATCCACCGCTCCACCATCGTCAACATGAAGCAGGTCGCGTCGGTCAGTCGCGACGACGCAGGCCGCGGCCGGCTGAAGCTGAAGACGCGGCCGGAAGTGCTGACGGTCAGCCAGCCCTTCATGACGTTGTTCCGCAACATGTAGCCCCGCTTAAACCAGGCCGCCCCGCGCGGCATCCAATCCGGCATCTCCGACGTGGCGCCAGCGCGCCGCGACAGGCGTGCCATTGCCCTTCGAAAAACACCGACAAGGAAACGCCATGCGCATCATCACGTCCCTGGTGTCCTGCCTGCTGGCCCTGGCAGGATGCGATGAAAAGCCCAGCGTCACCACCATCCACCACAGCAGCGCGAACGGCGTGGACACGCTCTTCAGCAAGAGCACGCTGAAGGAGGGCGTGGCGCGGTTCGAGTGCTACGCGAGCGAGAGCGGCCAGTGCCACTACCGCGTCTACACGGAACAGTGCCCGACGCCCGCGCCGGGCGAGAATCCCGCCGCATGCGCACGCACGACACTGGAAGACTTCGTGCTGGCCCCAGGCAAGGCGCACGAGATTCATGGCCTGCCGAGGGACTTCCAGCAATGCGTGTCGAAGGACGCCAATACGGATCAGGCGTGTGGAGGCTGACGCCGCTCAGCGTCCCTTCGCAGGCTTGCGTGGCTGCAACATGCCAGGGCGCAGCAGGCGCTCGCTGCGCATGACGTGGAGGATCAGCACCCGCCCCGGCTCGTGTCGGTAAAGCACGCGGCACGGCGGCTCGACCACCTGCCGGTAGCGCCCGCGCCTGAGTTCGGCGGGCCGGCTGCCACTGTCCGGATGCGCAGCGAGATGCTCTACATGCGCGAATACACGGCGCACCAACTCTGCGGCCGCATTCGGATTGTCCAGCGCAATGTAGTCGGCAATAGCATCCAGATCGGCCAGCGCCGGCTCGGACCAGACTATCTCAACCATCTGGCAAGCCGATCCTTGGCTTGATCGTGGGTGACCGTGCGGCCTTCGGCAACAGCCTGCTCGCCACGCGCAATGCCTTCCAGCATCGCCATGCGCGACAGCAGCGTCTCATAGGTTTCCACATCGACGAGATACGCGCTGGGCAACCCATGCTGGGTGATCAGGATGGGCTGCCGATCGCGCTCGATATCGGCCAACAGATCAGTGGCCTGCCGCTTGAGGGTGGTGACGAGTTCGGTGCGCATGAAGTGACACTACAGTATCACTCGCGGGTTCGGCAAGCAGTAACATCGGATGCGGACTCGACGTCTTTCGTAGTGCAGTTGAAGAGCGGTACCGCCACTACATTCCCCCCATCAACGTGCGGCGTTGACCAAGGAACGACGTTCCACCACGCAGGCCAGCCCGAAGCCGATCAGGTAGGCGACCACGTCTAGCCAGTCCGGCGTGCTGCCCAGCACGATGCGCAGCACCGGCGACGCCACTTGCCAGCCCGTCTGCTGGCTGACGTACTGCGCCGCCTCGACGACCAGTCCGACGAGCAGCGCCAGCAGCGGCCGCATCGGTGGACGCAGCCACACGACGCTGGCCAGCAGGCAATGCACCCAGACGACGGCGAGCACGTCACCGACAAAACTGCGTATCCAGCCGAGACCCGCGCCGACCGTCGCCAACAGCACGAGCGATGCGAACAGGCCCAGCACCCACCCCGCCGCCGCGGGGTCGAACCGCCACCTCATGCGCTGCCGCAATGCGCGCCCTCCAGGCGCTTGCTGCCGCAGGCCAGGCATTTGCGGTACTTCTGCCGCTGCCGGTTGTAGCGCACGCGCGACATCATGCCGCCGCAGGCACAGCGCAGTTCGCGCCCACGCGCCCAGCGGTAAAGCCGCCAACTGGAATGCAGCGCCCACGCCATGCCGAGCAGGATCGCCAGCAGGAACGACAGCGAGGCCAGCCGCTGCGGCGTGAGGTCGCCGAACGCGCGCTCGGTGCGGGTCACCACTTCCGCCGTGGCGAAACCGCCCACCGCGAGCACGACGGCCGGGGCATACATGCGGGCGACCATGCGGGAAATGCGGTTCATCGGGCGTCGTGCGGAGGCGATGGCTGCAGACTCGCCCGCACAGGCATGCGGCGTCAATCACACGGCCGTGCAAGCCCTCAGCTGGTGATCGTCTGGGTCAGCGACTGCCACGTCGGCGGTTCCGGCCAGTCCGGATCCTGGTTGCCGTCGATCACCCGGCGCAGGTCGCGGCGGTCGATCTGCGGTGCCAGCGCACGCACCAGGTCCAGTGCGTAGTCCCGCAGCACGCGCTCGCGCGGCAATACGGCCCAGGTGATGCATTCCTTCACTTCCGCCGGCGCCGGCCACCCACGCAGGTCGGTGTCGGATGCGTTCACCGCCATTTCCGCCAGCAGGCCCACGCCGAGTCCCGCACGCACATAGGTCTTGATGAGGTCGGCATCGAGCGCGGTCAGCGCGATGTTCGGTTCCAGCCCGACCTTGGCGAAGGCGCGTTGCAGGGATGAACCGGGGCGCGTCGAGGATTCGTAACTGATCAGCGGCTGGTCGGCCAGATCGGCCATGCCGGGCACGCGCCCGAGCTGCTCCAGCGCGTGGCCGCGCGGCACCAGCACCAGCCGCCGCCAGCGGTACAGCGGCACGGCGATGCCCGCCTGCGGCTGGTCGCCCGCCGTGCTGACCACCGCCATGTCGGCGTCGCCCTGCGTCAGCAGGTCCAGCGCCTGGCTTTCCGGCGCCTGCTGCAGGTGGACGCTGACCTGGGGGAAGTCCCGCTTGATCTGCGCGATGGCCGGTGGCAGCACGAAGCGCGCCTGCGTGTGGGTGGTGACCAGCACCAGTTGGCCCTGGCTCTCGCGGCGCTGGTTGGCGGCGTAGGTGCGGATGTTGTTGGCTTCGGCCAGCACCAGCCGGGCGCGGTCGATCACTTCCTGCCCGGCCGGCGTCACCTGCTCCAGGCTGCGTCCCTTGCGCACGAACAGCAGGAAGCCCAGTTCGTCTTCCAGTTGCTTCAGCTGCTTGGACAGGCCGGGCTGGGTGGCATGCACCCGCGCCGCCGCCAGCGTGATGTTGAGGTCGGCGTCGGCGATCGCCACCAGATAGCGGAGTTGGGTCAGCGTCATCGGCGGGGAGGGCGCAGCGGCCCACCGGGAGGGGGCCTTGGACTGTAGAGGATTTGCCCGGACCGTAGCCCGCCCCGCTTATAACCGCAAGGCATATGGTTTTCGTGGGATGTCATTTCCGACCACCATGAGCGGCCGGTACGGTCAACAGCCCAGCCGACCTGTGCCAACGCCCGTGAGCGCTCCGCTGTTTCCCTTGTTCGCCGACCTGCGGGACCGCCGGGTACTGATCGTGGGCGGCGGCGCGGTGGCGGAGCGCAAGACCGACGCCCTGCTGCGTGCCGGCGCCCGGCCGCGGGTCGGCGCCCCCGAGCTGACCCCGCGCCTGCAAGGCTGGCGGGAAGAAGGCCGCATCGACTGGATTCCCGGCCGTTTCGATGCGCAGTGGCTGTCGGGCGCGTGGCTGGTGGTCGCCGCCACCGACGATACTGCGGTCAACCGCGCGGTCGCCGCTGCTGCCGAAGCACGCCATGTGCTGGCCAATGTCGTTGACGACGCCGAGCTGTCCACGTTCCAGGTGCCCGCGATCGTCGAACGCGGCCCGCTGCAGATCGCGATTTCAAGTGGCGGCGGCGCACCGATGCTGGCGCGCCACCTGCGCCGCCAGCTGGAAACGCTGCTGGACGATGCATGGGCCTCGCTGGCCGAACTGTTCACCCGCAAGCGCCAGCACATCCGCCAGCGGTTTCCGCAGCCGGCCGAGCGACGCCGCTTCTTCGAGAGACTGCTGTCGGGTCCGTTGCCGCGCCTGTTCCGCCAACAGCAGCACACGCAGGCCGAACAGCATTTCCAGGCGATGCTGGATGGACATGCACCGTCCGCGCATGGCTCGGTCGCCATCGTCGGTGCCGGCCCGGGCGACGCCGGCCTGCTGACGCTCAACGCGTTGCGCGCGATGAACGAGGCCGACGTGATCCTGCACGACCGCCTGGTCAGCGAGGACGTGCTGCGCCTCGGCCGGCGCGACGCGACCTATATCGAAGTCGGCAAGTCGGCCACGGGCCACAGCACGCGCCAGGACGACATCCATGCGCTGATGCTGGAGCACGCGCGTGCCGGCAAGCGCGTGGTGCGGTTGAAGGGCGGCGATCCGTTCGTGTTCGGCCGCGGCGGCGAAGAACTGGAAATCCTGCGCGCCCACGGCATTTCCTATGAGGTGGTGCCCGGCATCACCGCTGCGGTCGCCTGCGCCGCGTATGCGGGCATTCCGCTGACGCATCGCGACCATGCGCAGTCGGTGAAACTGGTGACGGCGCACTGCAAGGATTCGTTCGACACGCTCGACTGGCCATCGCTGGCGCAGGAACGGCAGACGCTCGCCATGTACATGGGCGTGGCCGGACTGGAGGGCCTGCGCGACCGACTGGTCGCCCATGGCCGTGCGCCGTCCACGCCCTTCGCGTTGATCGAAAACGGCTCGCGTCGCGACCAGCGGGTGGTGAACGGCACCCTGGCCGATCTCCCCGAAACCGCGCGTTTCCACCAGGTACGCTCGCCCGCCCTGCTGATCCTGGGCGAGGTCGCCGCACTCGCGGACACGCTGCACTGGTTCGGCGCACCGCCGGTTGGCGCACCCGCCCACACACATTCCCGCAACCTGCCCGCGCCCACACTGCAGGCTGCCTGACCTTCCGACGCCACAAGGACACCCCATGGCCCTCTACGACAGCATCCTCGACACCATCGGCCGTACCCCGGTGGTGAAACTGCACCGCATCGCACCCGAACACGTCACGCTCTACGCCAAGGTCGAATCGTTCAACCCGGGCGGTTCGGTGAAGGATCGCCTGGCGCTGGCGATCATCCTCGACGCTGAAGCGAAGGGCCTGCTGAAGCCGGGCGATACCATCGTCGAAGCGACCTCCGGCAACACCGGCGTGGCGCTGGCGATGGTCGCCGCCGCACGCGGCTACAAGTTCGTCGCCACGATGGTAGAAACCTTCTCGATCGAACGCCGCAAGCTGATGCGCGCGTACGGCGCCAAGGTCATCCTGACGCCCGCCGCCGAACGCGGCAGCGGCATGGTGCGCAGGGCCGAGGAACTGGCCAAGCAACACGGCTGGTTCCTTGCCCGCCAGTTCGCCAATCCCGCCAATCCGGCCTACCACCGGCAGACGACGGCGGCGGAAATCCTGCGCGACTTCGCCGGCCACCGCCTCGACCATTTCGTCACCGGCTGGGGCACCGGCGGCACGCTCACCGGCGTGGGCGAAGTGCTGAAGGTCGCGCGCCCGGAAGTACGCATCACCGCCTCCGAACCCGCCGGCGCATCGCTGCTGCAGGGCAAGGATTGGCAACCGCACAAGATCCAGGGCTGGACGCCGGACTTCGTGCCGGACGTGCTGAACCGCGACGTGGCCGACGAGATCCTGCCGGTGACCGACGTCGATGCCATCGCCACGGCACGCCGGCTCGCGGCAGAGGAAGGCATCTTCGTCGGCATCTCCGCCGGCGCCACCGTCGCGGCCGCATTGCAGGTCGCGCAGAAGGCCAAGCCCGGCGACGTCCTGCTGGCCATGCTGCCGGATACCGGCGAGCGTTACTTCTCGACGCCGTTGTTCGAAGGCGTCAACGAAGGTTCGGACGACGAGTGGCTGTCGTCGCTGGGCGACGCCGCGCTGCCGTAACGGGACTCAGGACGGCGGCGCGACGCAATCGCGCCGCCACGTCCATTCCATCGCCTGGCCGTCGTCGCGGCCGTCGTCGCGGCCGTCGTCGATGCGCGCCTTCAGCGTGTCGGCGTCGGCGCGCGAATAGATCACGCGCCTGGGGAAGTCATGCGCGGGGTTCGCGAACACGACGCGCCCGTCTTCCACGAGATCGGCCGCAAACGCGGTGGCCGCGCCGCCACCGGGCTGTGCCGACAGCACCCAGCGCCCGTCCTGGTGCGCGATGCGCATGAACTCGAACCCCGCCGCCTTGCCGTCGCGCGTGTCGCGATGCATGCCGACCAGCAGTCCGCCGCGCGGCGCCATCCAGGTTTCCTCACTGAAGGTCTTGCCGCTCTGGCCGCACCAATGGCCGGCCAGCCAGTCGAGCTCCGCTGCCTGCACCGGTGCCGCCAGGCACAGCACCGCCAGTGCGATACCGCCCGTTTTCCATCCTCGTGCCATGTGATGCATCCTCGACGTGTGGATTCGACGGCCGGTCGACCGTCTTGTACAGGATGGCGCGGCACGAGGGCGACGTCTTGAAGATTTGCGACAACCGGCGCAGAGTTCCGCGCCATGTTCGCCTTGCTCGAAACGCCGGCCGACCTGCGACCCTGGGTGCGCTGCATCTGGACCCTGCACGGCGACGCGGACGCACAGCCCGGCCCACCCATCGCCCCGGATGGCTGCTGCGAATGGATCGTGCACGTCGGCCAGCCACCTTCGATGGCCGCTGGCGAAGACTGGGTCCGGCAGCCCCGGGAATTCCTGTTCGGCCAGTTGAGCGCGCCATTGCAGCTTCATGCAGACCGGGGGATGGCGCTGCTGGCCGTGCGCTTCCATCCGCACGCCGTCGCGCCCCTGCTGCGCGTGGGCGGCTCGGCGTTGCTGGCGCAGCCACTGGAACTCGCGCAGCTCGACCATCGCCTGCGTCGCTTCACGGCAGGCGATGCGCACGAGTCGGTGGATGCCGCCTGTGCCGCCATGCTCGCGTTGCTGCGCAGGCTGGCCCGCAATGCCCGTAGCGTCGATCCTCTGGTGCAGGAGGCGATGCACTGTGTCGAGTCCGCGCCCAGCCAACGCGTGTCCGGACTATCGCGACAGCTTCTCGTCTCCCCACGCACGCTGGAACGCCGCTTTCTCCACGGCACCGGCCTGGGGGTGAAGGCCTACCTGCGGATACGTCGCATGCAGCAGAGTCTGCAGCAGCTATCGCGACAGCATGCATCCGCCGCCGATGTCGCGCACGCCCTGGGCTATGCAGACCAGGCCCACCTGACGCGCGAACTGGTTGCCCTGGCGGGCGTTCGACCGCGCGACGTGATCGAAGACGCCCGGCACGGAAGTGCCGTCATGCCGTGACGTCGACCTCCACGCCAGGCCGCGTCAGCACGGGACCGCCCTACCCTTCGTAGAGTTCGAGTGGCAGATCGTCCGGGTCGGCGAAGAAGGTGAAGCGGCGACCGGTGTACTCGTCCACGCGGACCGGCTGGGTGGGGACGCCGTGGGCGTCCAGATGGGCCACGGCCTCGTCGAGATCCGCGACACGCAGCGCCAGGTGGCGCAGGCCGCACGCCTCGGGCCGCGACACGCGTGGAGGCGGAGACGGGAACGAGAACAACTCGACCTGCGTGCCGTCCGGCAGCGCGAGATCGAGCTTCCAGGAGTCGCGTTCGGCGCGGTAATGCTCGGCGACCACGCGCAGACCCAGCACCTCGGTGTAGAAGCGCTTCGATCGCGCATGGTCCGACGCGATGATCGCGACGTGATGCAGGCCGGCGATGCGCATGTCAGTGCGCCGCCGCCGCGTCCGCACCGGCGTTGCCACCGGAAGGCGCCTTGCCGCCGCGCATCAGCAGCACCAGCGGCATCGAGGCCAGGGTGAGCAGCATCATCAGCTTGAAGTCGTTGAGGTAGCCGATGGCCGCCGCCTGCCGGTTGACCTCAGCGTTGAGCAGGGCCAGTCCGGTGGCGGTGGACGGATCCATCGCGGCGGGCAGCAGTGTCGTTTCCGCACCGAAGGCCGGGATGCGCGCACCGATCTCGGCGTGGTTCACCTGCAGCGCGCGCGACAGCATCGTCATCACCACCGAGATGCCGACCGACGAACCGATGTTGCGCACCAGGCTGAAGAGGCCTGCAGCTTCGGTGCGCTGATGCGGTTCCAGCGTGGCGTAGGCGACGGTGGAAATGGGCACGAACACCAGACCCAGGCCCATGCCCTGCACGACGCCCAGCCAGACGATGGATTCCATCGACGCATTCGGGCCGAACTGGGTCATGCCATGCAGCGAGAACACCATCAGCCCCATGCCGACCAGGATCGGCCAGCGCGCGTCGATGCGGCCCAGCAGGCGGCCGACGATCATCATGCTGAACATCGTGCCGACGCCGCGCGGCGCGAGCACCAGGCCGATGGTCAGCACCGGGTAGTTCATCAGCGTGCTGAGGTACGGCGGCAGCAGCGCCAGCGTGGCGAACAGCACGATGCCGACGACGAAGATCAGCGCGCAACCGACGGCGAAGTTCGCGTTCTTCAGCAGTCCCAGGTCGAGCAGCGCGTGGTCGCGCCGGCGCCACCACCACAGGCCGTACATGTACAGCGCGAGGAAGGCGAGCGCGGCTTCGATCTGGATCTCGACGCTGCCGAACCAGTCCTCGCTCTGCCCGCGGTCGAGGAACAGCTGCAGCGCGCCGATGCCGAGCGCCAGCAGCGCGAGGCCGACGCCGTCGAGCGGGCGCTGGTGCGGCACGTCCTTCTTGACGCTCGCCATGATGCCGAGCAGCGCCAGGATGCCGATCGGCAGGTTGATCAGGAACACCCAGTGCCAGCTGTAGTTCTGGGTAAGGAAGCCGCCGAGCGGCGGGCCGAGGATGGGGCCGACCATGATGCCCATGCCCCACATCGCCATCGCCGCGCCATGCTTCTCTTTCGGGAACGCATCGAGCAGCAGCGACTGCGAGATCGGCACCAGCGAGGCACCGAATACGCCCTGCAGGATGCGGAACATCACCATCTCGCCGATGCCGGTGGCGATGCCGCACAGCAGCGAGGCCACGGTGAAGCCGCTGACCGCGATGATGAGCAGGCGGCGGCGCCCGAGGCGTCCGGCCAGCCAGCCGGTGACCGGCGTCAGGATCGCGGCGGCGACGATGTAGCTGGTGAGCACCCACGACACCTGGTCCTGGGTGGCCGACAGCGAGCCCTGCATGTCGGGCAGCGCGACGTTGGCGATGGTGGTGTCCAGCGCCTGCATCAGCGTGGCCAGCATCACCGAGCCGACCAGCAGCGTGCGCTTGCCGGTGTCTTCCTGTGCGGGAGCGGCGGATACGGCGGGTGTGCTCATGGGAAATTCCGGAATGGACCGGCGCACGTGGCGTGCGGCGATCCAGAGGTCACCCGGGGCGCGGCGTCAGCGGGGCCGGGCCCCACCACAGTGCCCTCGCCCGCTTCCGCGCACGCCCGGGATGACATGGAAAGGGACCTCAGCGCGCGGCGGTGGCGCGGCTGGAGGCGGTGCCGCCGTCGCGCAGGTCGACATGCACGTCGGCGCTCATGCCGGCGCGCAGTTGCGGCGCGTCCGCGGCAACGTCGTCGATTTCGAGACGCACGGGGATGCGCTGCACGATCTTCACCCAGTTGCCGGTGGCGTTCTGCGGCGGCAGCACGCTGAACTCGGCGCCCGAAGCCGGCGCGATGGAGGCGACGTGCGCCTTCCACTTCACGCCGGGATACGAGTCGACCTCGATCGTCGCGGCCTGGCCGACCTGCATCTTCGTCAGCTCGGTTTCCTTGAAGTTCGCTTCCACCCAGATCGGCGACGTGGCGACCAGCGGCATCGCGGTCTGGCCGACGTTGATGTATTCGCCCACCTGCAGGTCGTGCAGGCCGACGATGCCGTCGACCGGCGCACGCACTTCGGCATGCGCCAGGTCCAGCTTCGCCTTGGCCAGCATCGCCATCGCAGCGCGGTACTCCGGCAGGTCCTGGGTCGGCGTACCCGGGCTGCCGCTCAGCGAGGCGGTGGCTTCGGACTGCGTGGCGATGGCGTCGGCCAGGTCGGTGCGCGCCTCGGCGACGGCATGGCGCGCGTCGTCCAGCATCTTGCGCGAGACCAGCTGCTGGCCGGCGAGCTGCTGCATGCGCTGGAAATCGCGCTGCGCCCACGCCAGCGTTTCGCGCGCGGCCTGGATCGAGGTACCGGTGCCGATCACCTTGGCGCGGCTGGCGCTGGCGGAGTTCGCCATGCGCGCGACCAGCGCTTCGTTCTGCGTCACCGCGATCGTCAGCGGATCCGCGTCGATGCGGAACAGCAGGTCGCCCTGCTTCACCGGCTGGTTCTGCTGCACGGCGACCTCGACCACGCGCCCGCCGACCTGCGGCGCGATCAGGATGCGCTCGGCCTTGATGTACGCATTGTCGGTGCTGACTTCGCGGCTGGAGGTGACGTACTCCCAGCCGAAGAAGCCGGCGACGGCGAGCGGGCCGGCGATCCACAGCCACACGGGCACACGGCGACGCTTGGGAGCGGAGGGCTTGGCCGCGTTCTCGCCGGCCTCGTTGATCTTGCTGGTCATGGTGGGAGTCAGCTCTTGCGGAGAGAGGACTCGCCGCGGCTGGCGCGGTCGAGCAGGGAGAGGTTTTCGCGGATCTGGCCAAGCACCTTCAGCGCCGTCGCCAGGTCCTCCGCATCGATGCCGGCCAGGCAGTCCTCGCGGACCGACGTGGCCACCGCCTCGATGTCGTGCATCACCGCATCGGATTGCGGCAGCAGGTGCAGGCGCCACACGCGGCGGTCGTCCGGGTCGCTGCGGCGTTCGACGAAGCCCGCCTTCTGCAGGCGGTCGATCACGCGCCCGACGGCGATCGGCTCCATGTCGAGCAGATCGGCCAGTTCGGACTGGGTGATGCCCTCGCTCTGATGGATGCGCTTCAGCGCGCGCCACTGCACGCGAGTCAGGCCCAGGTGCGCGGCGCGACGGTCGAACACACGGCCGAACAACCGGCTGAGGTCGGCGATCAGGTAACCGATGGTGCTTTGGCCGGCAGGTGTCTTCATGGATGCCTATGATATAGATGCCTAGGCAGTAATATTCAAGGATTGAAATTTCTGTTCAGCTTCCAGTCCGGGCAACCTGCTGTTCTGGAAGGAAAGCGGCTGCCGTATCCTGAACCGATGCGCCCCGCCGTCCTCGCCCTGCTGGCCTCGAATGCACTTACGCTGCTGCTGGCGCTGGTCTTCGACTGGGAGACGGGCTGGCTGGTCTGGCCCTACTGGATCCAGAGCGTGGTGATCGGCTGGTACGCCCGCAAACGGATGCTGGCGCTGCGCGACTTCACCACCGAAGGGTTCACGTCCGGCGGCAAGCGGGTGAGCGAGGACGAAGCCGGCAAGCGTTCGACGGCGACCTTCTTCTCGCTCCACTACGGCTTCTTCCACGCCATCTACTTCATGGTCCTGTGCGTGCACCACACGGTGGCGAACCCGCGCGACATCGCCCTGCTGACGTTCTGCGGGCTGTCCTTCGTCTACTCGCAGCGACAGACCTACGCCGTGCAGCACGCCGCCGACCTGGCCGGCAAGCCCAGCCTGGGCGCGCTGATGTTCCTGCCCTACCTGCGCGTCATTCCCATGCACCTGATCATCCTGGCCAGCGCGGCACTGGGCAGCGGCATGCTGATGACGCTGTGCTTCACCGCACTGAAGACCGCGTCCGACCTGACGATGGACTACGCCGACCGGCGCATGGCGGAGGATGCCGCCGCACGGGTGCGCGGCAGTGCCTGAAACAGAAAACGCCGGCATGCGCCGGCGTTCTCCTGACGGAGACGGCGGCCGATCAGGCCGCCATCGGGCGGATGCTCAGCCTTCCCACTTGCCCTGCGCGGCCAGGCCGTTTTCCTTGGCGCGCTCGTACACCACGGCCTGCGCCTTGGCGAAGTTGCCCGTCAGGTCCTGCGACCACAGCTTCAGCGCGGCGGACTGCATGGCGCGGCCGTAGGAGAAGCTCAGCGGCCACGGCAGGCTGCCGAGCTGGTTCATCGCATTGAGGTGCGCGGTGGACTGCTCGTCGGTCTGGCCGCCGGACAGGAACACCACGCCCGGCAGGATCGCCGGCACCGTGCTCTTCAGGCACATCACGGTGGACTCGGCCACTTCGTCGACGTCGGCCTGCTCGTCGCAGTCCTTGCCGGCGATGACCATCGAGGCCTTCAGGATGGTGCCTTCCAGCAGCACGTTCTGCTCGTACAGCGCACCGAACAGCGAGCGCAGCACGGCTTCGGTGACTTCGTAGCAGACCTCGATGTTGTGGTCGCCATCCATCAGCACTTCCGGCTCGACCATCGGCACCAGGCCGCATTCCTGGCACAGCGCGGCATAGCGGGCCAGCGCGTGCGCATTCGCCTCGATGCAGGTACCGGAGGGGATGTCCTCGCCGATGGTGATGACCGCACGCCACTTGGCGAAGCGCGCACCCAGCTTGTAGTACTCCTTCAGGCGGTCGCGCAGGCCATCGAGGCCCTCGGTGACCACCTCGCCCGGGCAGCCGGCCAGTGCATGCGTGCCCTTGTCGACCTTGATGCCGGGGATGATGCCGTGGTCGGCCATGTACTTGGCGAACGGCACGCCGTCCCTGGTGGACTGGCGCAGGGTTTCGTCGAACAGGATGGCGCCGGAGATGTAATCGGACAGCTTCGGCGTGGTGAGCAGCAACTCGCGGTAGGCGCGACGGTTCTCTTCCGTGTTCTCGATGCCCACGCCCTGGAACCGCTTGGCGATGGTGGTGGTGGACTCGTCGATCGCGATGATGCCCTTGCCTGCGGCCACCATGGCCTGGGCGGTTTCGGCAAGCTGTTCGATGCTCATGGGGTTCCTGGGGAAGCGGCGGGAAAGATACCAATCATATCCCACCTCGCCGGCCCGGCCGATCAGGCCTGCGCCCGCGCCGGCCATGGCGCGGCACGTTCAGGCCGCCAGGCAGGCCGTGCAGTTGACCGAGATGCGCAGATCCAATGCATGCAGCAGCGGCTCCCAGGCGGCCACGTCCCCGGCACGCTGGTGCACCAGCAGTTCGGCGTGGCGATGCAGCCCGGGCAGCTGCCACGACATCTCCCGCATCACTTGGCACAGTTCGAGCGCGATGGCAGGGTCCTCCAGCAGGAGTCGGGAGTCCACCGATTCCGGCGCGCCTGACGCACTCATCGCCATCGTGAACCGGGCGACCAGCCCCGAGAGGTGGGTCGCGAGGTCCCGTTCCCCGGCGGTGGCGGCCTCACGCTCGCGCAGTGCCGTCAGCGCCTGCCGTGCCTGCCCCAGTGCCGTCAGGACCTGCGTAATCTGATCCTGCAGTGGGGCGGCATCCGGCAGCAGCAACGGCGCCACCATGCGGTCACGAACACCCGTACTGACGGCGTCGATCACCTCCTTGGGAAACTGGCCCGGAATCATCCGCAGCGCGATCGCCACCCTTGCCAACGGGTTCTCTGCCGAAGAAAGCAGCGCGGCCACCACTTCCGCCGATAGCAGGATTCGGCCCAGCGGGGAGATGTCCCGCGTGGCCGCGGGATAACCAGAACCGTCGATGCGTTCGTGGTGCTCCTGCACGGCCCTGGCCACGCGCTCGGGATAGGTGCCGGCCTCCCGCAGCAGCGCGCTGCCGATGATCGGATGCACGCAGATGGCCCGCCATTGGGTGGAATCCAACTGGTGCGGCTGCGACAGCAGGACCGGGTCCAGATAGTTCTCGCCGATGTCGTGCATCAGACCCGCTTCCGCCGCATCGGCGACGATGCTGTCGCTGCAACCCAGCCGCAACGCAAGCCATACCGCGATCATTGCCACCCCGACCGAGTGCCTCAACGACGCTGGGCGGTTGCGCGCCGTGGCGGTCATCAGCACGCCAGGCCCTCCATGCAGGCGCAGATGCTGGAGCGCGGCCAGGACCCGCCCGCTGTCTTCACCCAGCAGCGTGGCCAGCGCACGTTCGTCGTCCATCAGTTCGCGGGCGACGCGACCCAGATCGGCCGGCGCGAGCGAGTGACGGTAGGTCAGCGACACTTCCAGCGGCTCCAGCAACCGCTTGGCGAGCAGGCGCTCGCGGATGTCCGGTGTGATGGGGCGGTTCTTCGCCCACAACAACAGGCCGTTGCGGTCGCGGATGTCACGGCTGGCCACCAGGTCGCCGGGACCGGCGGCCTGCAGCAGGTGGTCCACGCAATGCACGTTGGGACGCGTGGGCAGACCTACGCCGGCGACGACGTCGATCGATCCCTCATCGAGTTCCCAATCCATGCCGACACCGCCTGTCCAGGCTCCCCTTCATGGAGGTATCGACCATCGACGGGGGAACTTTACCCCCCATACGACCGGACCTAGAGTTCGCCCAGTCCCTCGGCCTTGCCGCGCTCGCCCATCTGCAGCAGGCGCAGCGTGTTGGTGGCGCCGTGCTTCTCCATGTGGTCACCGCTGGTGAAGATCACGCGGTCGCCCTCGGCCAGCAGCTCGCGGTCGTGCAGCACGCGCATCGCGTCGCGCGCGGCCTCGCGCGGTGCCAGGCCGCGGCTGTCGAACGCGATGGGAAACACGTCGCGGATCATCGCCATCTTGCGGCGTGCCCCGTCGTGGCGCGAGAACGCGTAGATGGGCGCATTGGAACGGAAGCGCGACAGGAAGCGCGCGGTACCGCCGGACTCGGTCATCGCGACGATCGCGCGCACGCCGATGTGCTCGGACAGGAACATGGTGGCCATCGCGATGGCCTGGTCGACGAACTCCAGGTTGCGCGGCGCCTTCTCGAAATCGGTGTCCATCTCGAACTGCTTCTCGGCGCCCAGGCAGATGCGCGCCATCGCCTCGACCGCACGCACCGGATAACTGCCGGCTGCGGTTTCCGCCGACAGCATGACGGCATCGGTGCCGTCGATGACGGCATTGGCCACGTCCAGCACTTCCGCGCGCGTCGGAATGGGGCTGTCGACCATCGACTGCAGCATCTGGGTGGCGGTGATGACCACCTTGTTGCGTGCCAGCGACTCGCGAATGATCTTCTTCTGCAGGCCAGGCAGTTCGGCGTCGCCGATCTCCACGCCCAGGTCGCCGCGCGCCACCATCACCACGTCGCTGGCATCGACGATCTCGGCCAGGTTCTCGATCGCTTCGGTACGCTCGATCTTCGACACCAGCGCGGCGTCGCAGCCGTGTTCGCGGGCAATGCGGCGCGCTTCGTTCATGTCGTCGGCGTTGCGGCAGAACGACACGGCGATGAAGTCCACGCCGATGTTCTCCGCCACATAGGCGATCAGTTCGCGGTCGCGCTCGGTCAGCGCGCCCAGCGACAGGCCGCCGCCCTGCTTGTTCAGGCCCTTGCGGTCGGACAGCACGCCGTCGTTGAGCACGGTGCAGATGATGCGCTCGCCATCGACCTTCATGACCTGCAACTGCATCAGGCCATCGTCCAGCAGCAGCACGTCGCCGGCTTCCACGTCACCGGGCAGGCCGAGGTAACTGACGCCGACCTGCGAAACGTCGCCCGGGGGCGCATCGACGCTGGCCACCAGATCGAAACGGTCGCCCATCTTCAGCACCACCTTGCCCTCGGCGAACCGCTCGACGCGGATCTTCGGCCCCGGCAGGTCGGCGAGGATGCCGACCTCGGCGCCGACGCGCTGCGCGGCGAGGCGCACCGCCGCCGCACGCTTGGCCTGGCCCGAAGGATCGCCATGCGAGAAGTTCAGGCGCACCACGTTGACGCCGGCGCGGAACAACTCTTCCAGCACACCCGGCGGGTCCGTCGCCGGTCCGAGGGTGGCGAGGATCTTGGTGCGGCGCTGGCGTTCGGTCATGGTGCGGGTTCCCTGTGATCGCGCAAACGCTACCACAGCGCACCGGAGCCGTTACGACCGACATTCTTCATGCGATGGCGCTGTCCCGGGACAGCACTGCGCGTACCTGCCGCACTGCCCCGAAAGCGCTGTTTTCAAGTGCTTTCATGGCAACGTACGCTGCGGGCCGACTGGTATTTTTTTGGTCTCTGCGCGCATGCTGGATGCTGCGCGCGCACACCCGACTGCGCGAAAAATGCGGCGATGGAACGCGCGTTTGATCGCGCGCGTTTCCGCTCAGGCGAGCAGTGGCCGCAATTGGTCGGGTTCGCCCGCGAGCCTGGTTGCGCCGGCATCGCGCAGTTCTTCCTCACCGCCGAATCCCCACAGCACGCCGATGCTGCGCATGCCGTGGTGGCGCGCGCCGTCGATGTCCATGTGGCGGTCGCCGATCATCCAGCAAGCCTCCGGCGTCAATGACAAACGCCGCAGTGCTTCGCCGACCAGGTCCTTCTTGTGGCTGAGGCGCCCATCGGCGGTAGCGCCGATGATGTCCTCGAAACGGTGCCCGAACGGCAGATGCGCGAGGATCCTGCGCGCATGCGGTTCGTTCTTCGCGGTGACCACGGCGAGCCGATGGCCATCCGCGTGCAGCGCTTCCACGGCGTCGCCGATGCCCGCGTAGACCTGGTGCTCGAGCCAGCCGTGCGACTCGAAGCGTTCGAGATAGTGTTCGACTGCGGCTTCGACCTTCGCCGGATCGCCCAGCAGCGGCAGGAAGCTGGTCCGCAGCGACGGACCGATCCAGCCGCGCAGCTCGGCCTCCGACGGGACCGGGTGCTCGAGCTGCGTCAGCGCATGCGCGATACAGCGGGTGATGCCGACGGCCGAATCGATCAGCGTGCCGTCGAGGTCGAAGAACAGCGTGTCGCGGTTCACTTCGCGCGTGCTTCCAGCGCAGCGACGGCCGGCAATGTCTTGCCCTCCAGGAACTCCAGGAACGCGCCGCCACCGGTGGAGATGTAGCTGACGTCGCCTGCGATGCCGTACTTGTCCACCGCGGCCAGCGTGTCGCCGCCGCCGGCGATGGAGAACGCCTTCGAGTGCGCGATCGCACGCGCCAGCGTTTCGGTGCCCTTGCCGAACGCATCGAACTCGAACACGCCCACCGGCCCGTTCCAGACGACCGTGCCGGCCGACGAGATCAGGTCGGCGTAGCGCTGCGCGGTCTGCGGACCGATGTCGAGGACCAGCTCATCCACAGCCACGGCGTCGACGGCCTTCACTGTGGCCGGCGCATCGGCCGCGAACGCGGTGGCGACCACCACGTCGGTCGGCAGCGGGATTTCGGCACCGCGCGCCTTGGCATCGGCGTCGATCTTCTTCGCGGTCTCGATCAGATCGGCCTCGTACAGCGACTTGCCAACGGCATGGCCTTCCGCCGCGATGAAGGTGTTGGCGATGCCGCCACCGACGATCAACTGGTCGACCTTGCCGACCAGGCTGGTCAGCAGTTCCAGCTTGGTGGACACCTTGCTTCCGGCGACGATGGCGAGCAGCGGGCGTGCGGGATTGGCCAGCGCCTTGTCCAGCGCATCCAGCTCGGCCATCAGCAGCGGGCCGCCCGCGGCGACCGGCGCGAAGCGGATCACGCCATGCGTGGAGGCCTGTGCGCGGTGCGCGGTACCGAAGGCGTCCATGACGAACACGTCGCACAACGCGGCGTATTTCTTCGAGAGCGCTTCGTCGTCCTTGCCCTCGCCGACGTTCATGCGGCAATTCTCGAGCAGCACGATCTGGCCCGGCTGCACGTCGACGCCATCCACCCAGTCCTTCACCAGCGGCACGTCCACGCCGAGCAGTTCGGACAGCCGCGCAGCGACGGGGGCCAGCGAATCGGCCTCGCTCCACACGCCTTCCTTCGGACGTCCCAGGTGCGAGGTCACCATGACCGCCGCGCCCTTCTGCAGCGCCAGCTTCAACGTCGGCAACGACGCCGTGATGCGCTGCTCGGAGGTGATGCGGCCATCGTCGATCGGCACGTTCAGATCCTGGCGGATCAGCACGCGCTTGCCGGCGAGGTCGAGGTCGGTCATGCGGACGATGGGCATGGGAGGTCCTGGGCAGCGGGAAAGACCGCCATTGTCCCGCCTGCCCCTCCCTGCCGCAAACGAGCGCGAGGCCTGCTAGGCCGGGGGGCGGCTGCGCAGCAAGCTGAAGGCGAACGCCGCGACCAGCGCCGCACCCAGCACCAGCAGCCCCCACAGCAACCACGCCTTCCAGTCGCGCGGCGTCGGTGGCGCCACCAGCGCGGCATCGCCGGCCAACGTCGCGGACGGCGACAGATAGGCAGGCGCAGGCTGCCAGTCCTCGCCACGCTCGCGACGCAAGGCGTCGATGAGCGCGGGCATCGGGACGGCGGCTCGGCGGGCGGAGGCGCTGCCCGCCACCAGCGCATAGGGCGGCGTGCCCTGCGCGAGAAAGACCATCACTTCGGGGCGATAGCCCAGGCGCAGCGTGGGTACCTGGTCGGGCAATGCGCTGCGGTTGCGCAGGCGCCAGTAGCGATCGCGCGCCGGATCGCTTGCCAGCGGCTGCGCGGGCGACGCGCTGGGCCGGTCGCCACCGACGCGGTACGCCACCCACGGACCGGCACGAAGCCGCCATGGCGCATCGGCGGCGTCGCGGCTTTCCAGCGTCCACTCGCCGACCGCGTAGTCGTCCATCGCGAGGTCGGCGAGTGCGATCGGATAGCGTCCGGTGTTCTCGTAGATGAAGCCGTCCACGCCCTGTTCGGAGACGCGGCGTCCACGCAGTTCCGACCACTGCACGGCCTGCTGCAGGTGCACGGCATCAAGACGCACGCGGACTTCGCGGATCGGCAGCGCGGGCGACGCATCGAGCGGCACGAAGCGTACATAGCGAAATCCACTACGGATCGGTACCTCGTCGCGCAACAGCCGCTGCGAACCACGCTGCAGTTCGACCAGCGTCACGCGATCCTGCACCACGTCCCAGTCCTGCAGGTCGCGGCTGCCTTCGACGCGATAGCGGGCTTCACGCGGCGTACCCGCGTCCCACGTGAATTCCAGCGCTTCCACATTGTCGCGAATGCCGCTGAGGTCGACGAGGAACGTACGCGGCGGAGCGGCTGCGCTCGCAGTACCTCCATCCGCCTCGATGCGGACGATGCGTCCGTTTTCGCCGAACTGCGCGGACACGCGCGACGGGACACTTCCCTCCCCGGCTGACGCGGGCAGCGGAAACCACGGCACCACGATGCGCCGCGCCGGCAACGCCGAGGGCTGTTCGGGTCCGAACAGCGCCGCGGCCACCGGTTTGCCGTGCGCGTCCAGCACGTCCACGTCGCGCAGGTCCGGCCAAGCAGTGGTGGCATAGACCTCGGCATCCAGCACGACGCGGTAGGCGCCCGCCTGCTCGCCGGACAGCACCAGCGGCCAGCGCTTCGCATACGGCGCGGGCGCCTGCGCCGATGCGAGCACCGGCACCAGCAACAGGCCCATCAGGAATCGCTTCATGCCGCAGCCTCCTCGTTCTCCACGCGACGCGGCGGTGCCGGCGCCAGGTAACCCACCACCGTGCACAGCAGGCCATAGGCGATGAAGGAGCCGATGCCCAGCAGGTTGCCCAGGTGCTGACGATCCACGAACACCAGCTTCGCCAGCACCACGCCCATCAGTACCGCACCCCCCAGCCACAGCATGCGCTGCCCCCGGCGCGAACCGATCACCCAGCCCAGCACCCCCAGCACACTCCACGTCACGGTGAGGCTGGTCTGCGCCAGGCTGCCGGACAGCAGGCTTTCGTTCCACGGCATGCCACCCCAGTGGTGGACGGCATGCAGCACGACCGAGGTGATCCAGACGAAGGCCAGCGACGACAGCAGCACGATGCGCGCCGGCGGCAGCACGCGCGATTCCGGCATCCACCAGCGCAACAGCAGGACCAGCGTCGCAAGCTGCGCCAGTTCCATCGGATTGAGCACGGGCAGCCACGGCAACGGCCGCGCACCGCCCGACAGGAACAGCGACACCAGCCACCACAGCCCCAGCGCGACGAACAGCACGCCGAACAACGGCGTACGCCACACGTCGAAACGCTCGCCCAGCGGCGCGGCCAGCCAATCCCAGCGGAACAGCGCCAGCGCGACGACCACCAGCCAGGGCAGCGCGATGAGGCCCGCCTGCCAACCGCCCCCCATGCCCTGCACATGGCCGGGCAACCAGGCCAGCAGCAGGCTGGCCACCAGCGGCCACACGAGCCACCACACGAACTGCGCGGCACCGGCGAGGCGATGGGTGCTGTCGCGCAGGCACATCAGGCTGCGCACGCCCAGCACGGCGTAGGCCAGCCACGCCCATGCGCCGTGGCCGGCGAACGGCTGCTGGTGCACGCCGGATTGCCACAGGGCGAACGGCACCGCCGACGCCAGCGCGACCAAGGTGGTCCACGCCAATGCGGCGGATGGGCGACGACGATGCACTTCGGCCGCCAGCCAACCGGTCAGGGCGGCGAACGCCAGCAGCGCATCGGGTTCATCGCGATAGCCGAGGTGGGTATTGACCTCGACCATGCCGTTGCCCAGCCACCACGCGAGCGCCCACAGGTAGTACAGCAGCGCCACGCCGGCGGCGCGACCGCGATAGGCCCATGCGCCGGCGAAACCGGCGACCGCGATCAGCAGCGCGCTCATGAACGAGGCGTTGGCGAACATCGGCACATCCATCGCCGTCGCATGCCACGACACCACATCGGCCTGTGCGATGAAGAACGCCACGGCCGCCGCGATCTGCAGGCCCGCGCCAGTCAACTGCGGCAACAGACGCGATTGCCGCAGGCCCAGCCACGCCAGCGCCGCGCCCTCCAGCGCGAACACGCACGCCGTGGCCTGTGCCGACAGCGCCAGCGGCACGGACAGCGTGGCGAAGCCGACCGCCAGCAATGCATACGACTGCACCAGCACGTCGTAGCCTTCACGACGGCGCAACCACCATGACAGCGCGGCGTACAGCACGCCCAGGCCCAGCGCGCAGAGCGCCAGGGGCAGGCGTACGTCTTCGAACGCGCCCTGCATCAGTCCCGCCTGCAGCGAGAACGCCACCAGGGGCATGCCGAACACCAGGCAGCCGTCGATGAAATCGCGACGACCGGCAGGCTGCCGGCGCGCGAACAGCAGCGGGATGAGCAGGTAGAACACGAAGAACAGGGCCAGGAACGGCTGCGTGCTGGCGTACTTCGCCGGCGCGTAGTCGAACAGGCCCCATGCCGTGCCGATGCCGAAGGTGAAGACGAAGCCGAGCAGGTTGAGCACACGCCAGGACTTGTACCAGGCGATGCCGACGATGGCCGCGTTCAACACGGCGTAGTACGAGAACAGCGCGACATGGTTGCCGCTGCCGGTCGACAGCCAGATCGGCGCGAGGAAGCCCGCGAGCAGCGCGAACACCGCGAGCGCCTTCGCGTCCTGCAGCACGGCCAGCATGCCGGCGCCGGCTACCAGCACGATGCTCAGCGCGAACGCGGCGCCGGCCGGCATCAGGCCGAAGAGCTTGAACGCCGCGAACACCACCAGCAGCAGTACGCCGATGGCACCGCCCTGCAGGCTCAGCGCGAACGTACGCTTGCTGTCGCGCTTGCGCCACGCGAACACCAGCGCACCCAGCGCGGCCGCCGCGATACCTGCCAGGCGCAGTTCCGGCGGCACCGTGAACCAGCCCTGGTCGGCGCCGTACTTCAGCAGCGCCGCCACGCCGGCGAACAGTACCAGCACGCCGATCTTCACCGGCACGTTGCCGACGGTGAACCAGCGTTGCACTGCGCGGAGCGCGAGGGTGAACACATCGGGCCTGGCCGGGACCGGGGGCGCTTCTGCACGTGATGCGCGCGGCGCGGGAGGAACCGGCTCCACCCGCTCGGCAGGCGGCGGCACCGACGCCGGCACGGGACGTTGTGGAGGAATCGGCGGCGGCGCGGCGGCCTGCACAGGCGGCGGCGTTGCCGGCCGAACAGGCTCCGGGGCGGGTTCTGCGGCCACCGGCGGAGCGGTCACGGTTCCGGCGCGCGGCGCAGGCGCGGCGGGCGACGTGCGCAACTGGGCGACTTGCTGCTCCAGCACCGCGACGCGGCGCTTCAATCCGCTGATCGCCACCAGTGCCGCGATCAGCAGTACCGGCACCGCCAGCACGGCCAGCCCGAGCAACACCAGAATTCCCGCCAGATCATCCATCGCCTACCCCGCCGTTGCGTGTTCGGTGCAAGGACGGTCGGCCCGCCCCCCAAGGCCGTTCAGCCTCGCGGCAGCCTCGGGCAAGCCGGCCGGATTTGCAAGAATCCAATGCGCCGGTGGCGCGATTCCGTCCGCGCCGTATCACATCGCGATACCCGCAAACGACACGGGCGCCCATGGGGCGCCCGTGCGTTCGGCAAGGCGGAAGAGGCGCGGCTTACTTGCCGGCGACCACGCGGACCATTTCCAGGCACTTGTTGGAGTAGCCCCACTCGTTGTCGTACCAGCTGACGATCTTGACGAACGTCGGGTCCAGCGCGATGCCGGCTTCGGCGTCGAAAATCGAGGTGCGGGTGTCGCCGCGGAAGTCGGTGGCCACCACCTTGTCCTCGGTGTAGCCGAGGATGCCCTTCAGCGCGCCCTGGCTCTGCGCCTTCATCTCGGCCTTGATCTCGTCGTACGTCGCCGGATTCTCGAGCTCGGCGGTCAGGTCGACCACCGACACGTCGCTGGTCGGCACGCGGAACGACATGCCGGTCAGCTTCTTGTTGAGCGACGGGATCACCACGCCCACGGCCTTCGCGGCACCGGTGCTGGACGGAATGATGTTCTCCAGGATGCCGCGGCCACCGCGCCAGTCCTTGTTGCTCGGGCCGTCGACGGTCTTCTGCGTGGCGGTAGCGGCGTGCACGGTGGTCATCAGGCCGCGCTTGATGCCCCACTTGTCGTGCAGCACCTTGGCGATCGGCGCCAGGCAGTTGGTCGTGCACGAGGCGTTGGAGATGATCGCTTCGCCGTTGTAGGTCTCGTGGTTGACGCCGTAGACGAACATCGGCGTGTCGTCCTTCGACGGCGCCGACAGGACGACCTTCTTCGCGCCTGCATCGAGATGCTTCTGCGCGGTGGCCTTGTCGAGGAACAGGCCGGTGGATTCGATGACGACGTCGGCGCCGACTTCATCCCACTTCAGGTTGGCGGGGTCGCGCTCCTGGGTCAGGCGGATCTTCTTGCCGTTGACGAACAGCGCGCCGCCTTCGACCTTCACGTCGCCATCGAAGCGACCATGCACGGAGTCGTACTGCAGCATGTACGCCAGGTAGTCCGGCTCCAGCAGATCGTTGATGGCGACGATCTCGATGTCGTTGCCGAAGTTCTGCACGGCGGAACGCAGCACGTTGCGTCCGATGCGGCCGAAGCCGTTGATACCCACCTTGATCGACATTGCTCAGGACTCCTGCGGCCACGCGCGCGGCGCGGCGGGGTTGACGGGGGCCGTCATTCTAACAGGCGGGTCGGGCGACGATGCCCTGCGGACATTGATCAGGATCAAGGCATGGGTGGGAACGGGGGCGGAGACTGGCGCCACATTCCAACGAGCGTCACCACCATGAAGAAGACCCTGATCCCGATTGCCATCGCCCTTGCCCTGGGCGCCGCCGCGCCCGCTTTCGCCCAGTCCAAAGGCGACTGGACGCTGGGCGTGGGCGTGCACCAGGTCAATCCGAAATCCGACAATGGCACCATCGCCGCCGGCACCCTGCCACTGGAAATCGACAGCGACGTCAAGCCGACCGTGACCTTCGAATACTTCCTGCGCGACAACCTGGGCCTGGAAGTGCTGGCCGCGCTGCCGTTCAAGCACGACATCTCGGTGAAGGGCGTCGGCAAGGTGGGCGAAACCAAGCACCTGCCGCCGACCGTCTCGCTGCAGTACCACTTCAACAGCAAGGGCAAGGTGTCGCCGCTGCTCGGCGTGGGCCTGAACTACACGACGTTCTTCAGCGAGGACACCACCGGCGCGCTTGAAGGCGCCAAGCTGAAACTGGATGACTCGTGGGGCCTGGCGGCGCACGCCGGCCTGGACTTCAAGGTCAGCGAACGCAGCGCGGTGCGCGTGGACGTACGCTGGGCCGACATCGACACCAAGGTCCAGGTGGAAGGCGTGAAGCTGGGCACCGCCAACATCGACCCGCTGGTGTACGGCGTGGCATATGTCCTGAAGTTCTGAGCAGGCGACGGATTCGCCGCTCGCGGCAATTTGGGGACGGCCCGTGTCGGTTAAAGTACCGGCATGGTCCGTCCCCTTCTGCTTTCCCTTGCGTTCGTCGTCGCCCTCGCGCTGCTGCCAGTCCCCGCGCAGGCGTGGGGCTTGCTCGGCCATCGCCTGGTCGCCCTGCTGGCATGGGACGACCTGACGCCCGATACGCGCCACCAGATCGACGTATTGCTGGAGGGCGAGCCTGATCCCACGCTGGCCGGCATCGCCGGCTGGGCCGACGACCTGCGCAAGCACGATGCCGCGCTCGGACGCGAGACCGCGAACTGGCACTTCGTCAACATCGGTGAACACGACTGCGCCTACCTGCAGCGCCGCGACTGTCCGGGCGGCAACTGCGTGGTGGAGGCGATCCGGAAACAGACTGCGATCCTGGCCGATACGCGGCGCCCGAACGCCGAGCGGCTGCAGGCGCTGAAGTTCGTCGTGCATTTCGTCGGCGACGCCCACCAGCCGCTCCATGCCGGTTACGGCCACGACAAGGGCGGCAACGATTTCCAGGTGAACTGGAACGGGCGTGGCACCAACATGCACACGCTGTGGGACAGCCGCATGCTGGTTTCCACCGGTCGCAGCGAGCAGGCGTACCTGGATCATCTGCGCACGTTGCCCCGTCCGGTCATCGGCACGATGACGCTGCCGCCGCCCGCCGCCGACTGGGCCGAGCAGTCGTGCCGCGCCGTGAAGCAGCCGGACTTCTACCCGCGCCGCGCGAAACTCGAACAGGCGTATGTCGACAAGCACCTTCCCATCGCCGAACGCCAGCTGCGCGCCGGCGGCGTGGCGTTGGCCGCCGTGTTGAACAAGGCGCTGGACCGGCACTGACCTTCCCCTGGACATCGCGAGATCGCACATGACGCTTCGCTCCTGTCTCCCGTTCCTGATCGCGATCTGCTTCGCTTCGCCGGCGCTATCCGCCAGCGCCCAATCGCATGCCGCACACGCGCCGTCCGCGCCACCGCCCGGCCGCATGGAGCTGCCCTGGCATGCGGACCTGCTGCAAGGCCTGTCGCGGCACGCGGTCAGCATGGACGTGCATGGCACACCGCTGCGATGCAGTGGCGTGGACCTGGTCGACGTGCTTCGGCGCGCCGGTGCGATGCCGGCCGAACCGTTGCGTGGCGCCCACCTTGCCCGGCACGTGGAAGTGCGCGCGCGCGATGGGTATGCGGTGGTGTTCTCGCTGGGCGAACTGGACCCGACCCTCGGCAAGCAGCGCGTCTACGTGACCGACCAGTGCGATGGGAAGCCGCTGCCCGCCGATGCCGGACCCGCGCGCCTGCTGATTCCCGCCGATTCGCGTCCGGCACGCAGCACACGGCAGATCCAGACCTTCATCATCGAGTAGTTCCCCCTCCCCACTGGAGTCGTTCGCATGAACCTGTCCGCGTTGCTCCGCCCCGTCTTCACTGCCGCGCTCCTGCTCGCCACCTCGCTCGCGCCTTGCGGCGTGCGCGCGCAGGACGATGCGGGTCTCACCGTCTTCGCTGCCGCCAGCCTCAAGGAGTCGCTGGACGAGGCCGCCGCCACTTACCGGAAGCAGACCGGCGTGCCGGTGCGTGTCTCGTACGCCGCCAGTTCCGCGCTCGCACGGCAGATCGAACAGGGCGCACCGGCCGACGTGTTCTTTTCCGCCGACCTCGAATGGATGGACTACCTGCAGCAACGCGACAAACTCGAGCCCGCCACGCGCCGCAGCCTGCTGGGCAACCAGCTGGTACTGGTGGCACCGAAGGCCAGCAAGGCACGCGTAGATCTGAAGCGGCCTGCCACCTTCCTCGCCGCCCTCGGCAACGATCGCCTGGCCTTGGGGCAGACGCAGACCGTGCCGGCCGGCAAGTACGCCAGGGCGTCGCTGGAGTCGCTGTCGCTGTGGAACGGCGTCAAGGCGCGACTGGCCGAATCCGAAAGCGTGCGTGCGGCGCTGATGCTGGTGGCGCGCGGCGAAACGCCGCTCGGCATCGTGTACGCCTCCGACGCGAAGGCCGAGCCCGCCGTGCGCGTGCTCGCGACCTTCCCCGAGGATTCGCATCCGCCGATCGTCTATCCGGTCGCCGTGCTGCGCGGCGCGCACTCCGCCCAGGCGACGCAGTTCGTGCAATGGCTGGCGTCGCCGGCGGCGGACGCGATCTTCCTGCGTCGTGGTTTCGCCGTGAAGGATTGATCGCGGCGTGCTCGACGCCTTCTCACCGGAAGAACTCACCGCCATCCAGCTCAGCCTGAAGGTGGCGCTGGTGGCGGCGCTGGCCAGCCTGCCGCTGGGCGTGCTGGTCGGCTGGCTGCTGGCCCGGGCGCGCTTCCCCGGGAAAGCACTGCTGGACGCCGTCGTGCACCTGCCGCTCGTCTTGCCGCCGGTGGTCATGGGCTACGCGCTGCTGGTGACGCTGGGCACGCAGGGCACGGTGGGCGCGTTCCTGAAAGACCACCTGGGCATCGTGTTCGCGTTCCGCTGGACCGGCGCCGCGCTCGCGTGTGCGGTGATGGGCTTCCCGCTGATGGTGCGCGCGATCCGCCTGTCGCTCGAAGCCACGGATCGTCGGCTGGAACAGGCCGCCTCCACCCTCGGTGCCGGTCCATGGCGCGTGTTCTTCACCGTGACCCTGCCGCTCGCGTGGCCCGGCCTCGTCGCCGGCAGCGTGCTGGCATTCGCGAAGGCGCTGGGCGAGTTCGGCGCCACCATCGCCTTCGTCTCCAACATCCCCGGCGAAACGCAGACGCTGTCCTCCGCGATCTACGGGCTGATGCAGGTGCCCGGCGGCGAAGCCGGCATCTGGCGGCTGGCAGCGGTGGCGATGGCCATTTCGTTGGCCGCCCTGTTGCTGTCGGAATGGCTGGTGCGCCGGCACCATGCACGCGAGGACGAAGGCTGATGCTGCGCGTGGACATCGAACTCCGGCGCGGGCATTTCCATCGGCGCGTGCGCATCGACGACGACGCCCGCGTCATCGCCCTGGTGGGTCCCTCGGGAGCGGGCAAGACCTCCGTGCTCAATGCCATCGCCGGCCTGGTGACGCCGGTGGCGGGCCGCATCGAAGTGGATGGCCGCTGCCTGTTCGACAGCACCCGGCGCATCGACGAACCCGTTCACCGCCGCCGCGTGGGCTACGTGTTCCAGGACGCGCGCCTGTTCCCGCACCTCGACGTACGGCGCAACCTGACCTATGGGCGCCATGGTGGTCGCGGGACACCGCAGTTCGGCTTCGATGCGATCGTCGACCTGCTGGGCGTCGCGCCGCTGCTGGCGCGCCGCACGCGCAATCTGTCGGGCGGCGAAGCGCAGCGCGTGGCGATCGGACGTGCGCTGCTGTCGCAGCCCTCGCTGCTGCTGTTCGACGAACCGCTGTCGGCGCTGGACCAGGCCCGCCGCGAAGAACTGATCCCCTACCTGCAGCGCGTGCGCGACGAGATCCGCCTGCCCATCGTCTACGTCAGCCATCATCCCGACGAAGTGCGCCGCGTCGCCGATTCCATACACGCATTGGAGTGAGCGTCAGCGTTTCCGCGAGACGACACGACCTTTACCGTTGCGCACTTCGAACGTAAAGGAATAGGCCAGCGAGACGGGAACGATCCGCGCCTCCACATGCTGGCCTGCACAGCCCTGGCCATTCCAGTCGCGATCACGTGCGCCAGCATCCGGATACTTGCAGAACGTCGCGGGAGAGAAATGCCAGGTTTGCACCGCGGCGACCGCTTCCGCGAGCAAGGGGGCGATTGCGGCATGCATCTCGCATCCTGGCTGCTCCAACGGCGCCACTCCGGAGGTATCGCCGTGCTCGTCCACGACGAACGCGACGCATACGGTGGTCGGCCGCAATTCCCGTGCTTCGAATTGCGCGGGCACGGCAGGCGCCACATTGCCGAGGGGCACCGGGAACACGAATGCCTGGTGCGGTTCCATGTCGTACCGTGCGACACCTTCCGGAAGCAGCATGCGCTGACTGACATCCCCTGTCCGGGTAGCGCAACCCCCAAGCACGATCAGCAACAGGATCCACTCCGGGCGTCCTTTCATGTCCAGCTCCATTGCATCGCCTGTGCCCCGGACGTTAACACAGCCTTCATGGCCTGAGCCTGGCTGCGCAGGTACGCTTTGCCGATGACCACCCACCTCACCCATCTCGACGACGCCGTCGACCTGATCCTGTCCCACACCAGCGGGCCGATCCGCATGGGCGCGCCGCTCGGCATCGGCAAGCCGCACCGGCTGTTGAATGCGCTGTACGCGCGCCTTGCGTCGGATCCGTCGCGCACGTGGAGGCTGTACACGGCACTGTCGCTGGATCCGCCCGGCGGCGGCAAGGGCCTGGAAGCGCGCTTCGTGAAGCCGTTCGCGGCGCGCCACTTCGGCGGGGATTTCCCGCGACTGGCGTACGTGCAGGCGATCAAGCGCGACGCCCTGCCACCGAACATCGAGGTGGAAGAGTTCTACATGCAGGGCGGCGCGTTGCTGCGCTCGACCACCGCGCAACGCCACTACGCCAGCCTCAACTACACGCACGTCGCGCGGGCACTGGCGGACCGCGAGCTCGATGTCATCGTGCAGAAAGTCGCGCGTGAGCCGGATGGCACGCGGCTGTCGTTTTCGTGCAACAACGACCTGACCCAGGACACGGTGGATGCCATCGTCGCGCGTGGGCTTCCCCGACCGATGCTGGTGGCCGAGATCGATCCCGCACTGCCATGGATCGGCGGTACCGCCGCAGTGGACGAGGACTACTTCGACCTGGTCGTCTTGCCGCCCGGCCCCTATCCGGCGCTGTTCGGCCTGCCGCGCCAGCCGGTGTCGGACGTCGACTACGCCATCGGCCTGTACGCCAGCGCGCTGGTGCGCGACGGCGGCACGCTGCAGATCGGCATTGGCGCGCTGGCCGATGCGCTGTGCCACGCGCTGGTGTTGCGGCACACCGACAATGCGACCTACCGGCACGTGCTGGCCGCACTGGATCCGGAACTGGAGCGGCATCCTGCCGTACTCGCCAGCGGCGGCCTCGATCCGTTCGCCGTCGGCCTGTACGGCTGCAGCGAGATGATCAACGAAGGCTTCAAACGGCTGGTCGAAACGGGCGTGATCCGCCGCAAGGTGGTGGACGACGAAGCGCTGATGCAACGCCTCGCCGACGGCACCGCCAACCTGGGCGACCAGGCGCGGCTGGAGCGCGACGGCGAATACCTGCACGGCGCCTTCTACCTCGGCTCCCCCGCGTTCTACGACTGGCTGCGCATGCTGCCGGACGACCAGCGCCGCGCGATCGGCATGCGACGCATCAGCCTGATCAACGAACTGGAGCGCGGGCGCGAATCGCTGGCCCGCCTGCAGCGGCCCGACGCCCGCTTCTTCAACTCCTGCATGATGGCGACCGCGCTGGGCGCCGCCGTCTCCGACGGACTGGAGGACGGCCGCGTGGTGTCCGGCGTGGGCGGGCAGTACAACTTCGTGGACATGTCGAATGCACTGGACGGCGCGCGCAGCGTGCTGATGTTCCGCGCAGTGCGCGAGGATGCCGGCGCCGCGGAATCGAACGTCCGCTGGAACTACGGCCACACGACCATCCCCCGCCACCTGCGCGACCTGTACGTCAACGAGTACGGCATCGCCGACCTGCGCGGGAAGAACGACGAGGACTGCATCATTGCCATGGGCGGCATCACCGACGTACGCTTCCAGCAGGCGCTGATCGATCACGCGCAGCAGTTCAGCAAGCTGCGTACCGGCTTCCACGCGCCCGGCCACTGGATAGACAACACGCCCGTGCATCTCTCGGCGCGCCTGCGCGCCTTCCGGCGCGACGGCACGTTGCCCGACTATCCGCTGGGCAGCGACTTCACCCACGTTGAACAACGCATCATCAAGGCACTGGGCTGGCTGAAGGCGAACACGGCCACGCCGTGGCAGAAGATCGGCACCGTGCTGCGTGCGCTCGGGGCGAAACCGGACGATGCCGAGGCGATGGCGCGCATGGGTCTTGCTGCGCCCGGGAGCTTGGGCGAGCGCATCGAAGCGAAGTTGCTGGCGCTGGGATTGCGGGAGACGCGGTAACCATCCAGGTCACCGCGAGCGATCCACAAAGCCGTCATCCCGGCGAAAGCCGGGACCCAGCGACTTCGCTACGGAACTAAAAGCAAATGGGTCCCGGCTTTCGCCGGGATGACGTTCATGGAATCTGAAAAAGACACTGGGTCCCGGCTTTCGCCGGGATGACGATTGCGGGGGTACCGGACCAAAAACAAACGGGCGCGCCGTAGCGCGCCCGTCGTCATCCGGCCAATCGTCGCCTCAGAGCGACTTCGCCGCCTCGACCACCGCGTCGGCGGTGATGCCGAAGTGCTTGTACAGCGCGTCGGCCGGCGCGGATGCGCCGAACGTGGTCATGCCGATCACCGCACCATCCAGGCCCACGTACTTGCCCCAGAAATCGGCGATGGCGGCTTCCACGGCGACGCGCTTGCGCACGGCCTTCGGCAGCACGGCTTCGCGGTAGGCGGCGTCCTGGCGATCGAACACGTCGGTCGACGGCATCGACACGACGCGCGTCTTGATGCCCTGCGCGTCCAGCGTGGCCTTCGCCTGCGTGGCCAGGCCGACTTCGGACCCGGTGGCGATCAGGATCACGTCCGGCGTGCCGTCGGCGTCGGCCAGCACGTAGCCGCCGCGCGCGATCTCGCCGACCTGCGCATCGGTACGCGGCTGGTGCGCCAGGTTCTGGCGCGAGAACACCAGGCAGCTGGGGCCGTCCTGGCGCACGATGGCCTGCTTCCACGCCACCGCCGATTCGACCGCATCGCACGGGCGCCACACGTCGTTGTTCGGGATGTAGCGCAGCGAGGCGAGGTGCTCGACCGGCTGGTGGGTCGGACCGTCTTCGCCCAGGCCGATGGAGTCGTGCGTGTACACGTGGATGGCGTGCGCCGGGATCAGCGCGCTCATGCGCACGGCGTTGCGCGCGTAGTCGCTGAACACCAGGAACGTCGCATCGAACGGCACGAAGCCACCGTGCAGCGCCAGCCCGTTCGCGATCGCGGTCATGCCGAACTCGCGCACGCCGTAGTACACGTAGTTGGCGTTCGGATCGGTGGTCGAGACCGACTTGCTGGCCTTCCACAGCGTGAGGTTGGAATGCGCCAGGTCGGCCGAGCCGCCGACCAGTTCCGGCAGCAGCGGCGCGAAGGCTTCGATGGCGTTCTGCGAGGCCTTGCGCGAGGCGATGACCGGGCCTTCGGCCTGCACCTTGGCGATGTACGCATCGGCCTGCGCGACGAAGTCGGCCGGCAATTCGCCGGAAGAACGACGCTTCAGTTCGGCGGCCTGTTCGGGGAACTGCGCGGCGTAGGCGTCGAACAGCGCGTTCCACTCGGATTCCAGCGCCTTGCCGGCGTCGACCTTGTTCCAGCCGGCGTAGATGTCGGCGGGCACTTCGAACGGACCGTACGGCCATTCCAGCGCAGCGCGCGTGGCCTCCAGCTCGTCCTTGCCCAGCGGTGCGCCGTGGCTGGATTCCTTGCCGGCCTTGTTCGGCGAACCGAAGCCGATCGTGGTGCGGCAGCAGATCAGCGTGGGCTTGTCGGCGGTCTTCAGCGCGGTATCGATGGCGGTCTTGATCTCGATCGGGTCGTGGCCGTTGACGTTGCGCACCACCTGCCAGCCGTAGGCCTCGAAGCGGGCCGGCGTGTCGTCGGTGAACCAGCCGTCGGTATTGCCGTCGATGGAGATCTTGTTGTCGTCCCAGAAGCACACCAGCTTGCCCAGGCCCCATGTACCGGCCAGCGACGCGGCCTCGTGCGAGACGCCTTCCATCAGGCAGCCGTCGCCCATGAAGACGAAGGTGCGGTGATCGACGATGTCGTGGCCTTCGCGGTTGAAGCGCTGCGCCAGCAGCTTCTCGGCCAGCGCGAAGCCGACGGCGTTGGCGAAGCCCTGGCCGAGCGGACCGGTGGTGGTCTCGACACCTGGCGTCTCGTGGCGCTCCGGATGGCCAGCGGTCTTGCTGTGCAGCTGGCGGAAGTTCTTCAGCTCCTGCAGCGGCAGGTCGTAGCCGGCCAGGTGCAGCAGCGCGTACTGCAGCATCGAGCCGTGGCCGTTGGACAGGATGAAGCGGTCGCGGTTGAACCAGTGCGGGTTCGACGGGCTGTGGCGGTAGTAGTCGTTCCACAGCACTTCGGCGATGTCGGCCATGCCCATGGGCATGCCGGGATGGCCGGAGTTGGCGGCCTGCACCGCGTCGGCGGCGAGGAAGCGGATGGCGTTGGCGAGCTGGCGGCGGCCAGGCTTGTTGGAGGCAGGCGTCGTCATGGGAGTCAAAGCGTAGGGGGCGGCGCCCGGCGGGCTGCGGGCCACCCATTGTCCCACCCCCCGCCCGCCCTGTCGCGGTTGCGAGGCCCTCGCCGGGGTGTTACCCCGGCCGGCCCGGCAGCTTCACGTCGCCGGTTTCGCCCTTGGCCACCAGCGAGGCCAGCGTCAGGTCGCCAGTGACGTTGAGCGTGGTGCGGCACATGTCGAGGAAATGATTCACGCCCAGGATCAGGCCGATGCCGATGGGGTTCACCCCCACCATCGCGCAGATCAGCGCCACCACCGGCAGCGAGCCGGACGGCACGCCGGCCGTGCCGATACCGCCCAGGATGCACACCAGCATCACCATGAACTGCTGGCCAAGCGACAGGTCCACGCCGAAGAACTGGGCGAGGAAGATCACGGTGACGCCCTCGAACAGCGCGGTGCCGTTCTGGTTGGCGGTGGCGCCCACGGTCAGTACGAAGCGCGACACGGTGCGCGGCAGGCCCAGCTTCTCGTCGGCCACGCGCAGCGCGGTCGGCAGGGTGGCGTTGCTGGAGGCGGTGGAGAATGCCATCACCATCGCTTCCTGCGCGCCGCGGAAGAACGCCAGCGGCGAGTAGCCGGCCAGCTTCAGCGCCACCGAGTAACTGACGAACTGGTGCAGCGCCAGCGCCAGCACGACCACGCCGACGTACGCGCCCAGCCGCAGCAGCAGATCGAAGCCGAAGATCGCCGCGAGGTTGAACATGAAGCAGGCCACCGCGTACGGCGCCAGGCGGATGACCAGGCCGATCAGCGTCATCGAGATCTCGAACACGCCTTCGATGCCGCGCTTGAGGATGCCGGTGTTCTCCGACGGCGTCAGCACCAGGCCGATGCCGAACATCACCGCGAAGAACATCAGCGACAGGATGGCCGCGTTGCTGGACGCCGCGCCGATGACGTTGTCCGGCACGATCGACAGCAGCATGTCCATGCCGGTCGGCTGCGTGCCGACGCTGGCGACGATCTCCTTGGTGCGCTCCGCGTTTTCCGCGATCAGCTGCTGCGCCATCGCCGGATCGACACCGACGCCCGGCTTCAGCAGGTTCACCAGCACCAGGCCGATCAGCACGGCGACGGCCGACAGCACGACGGTGTAGGCCAGCGTCTTCCAGCCGATCCGGCCCAGCGCGCGGATGTCGCCCATCTCGGCGATGCCGCAGATCAGGGCCGAGAAGAGCAGCGGCACGATCAGCATGAAGATCAGGTTGAGGAAGATCTTGCTGAAGGGTGTAGTGACGTACTTCGTCACCTGGCCCACCCATGCCGCATCGCCCTGCCCCGTGGCATGCACCACCAGGCCGACGAGCAGGCCGATGCCGAAGCCGATGGCCATCTTCCAGTGCAGCGGCAGTTTGGTGCGGGTGGCGGGCGTGGCGTCGGTCATCGGCGGGTCCTGCGGAGACAAGTTCGGGAGCTTAGCAAACCCGGCACGGCGGCCTGTCCACGCATGGCGACGCGCATCGGTTCCACCTGCACGGCATGGCCTGCTGCAGGGAAAGGACGAACATCGGCCGGATTTCCCCTATCGGGGGTACAGCGGCGGCAGTGGTTCGTCCGCCCCACCCACGCCGGTCGCCTGCCATTGCGGACCGCCGCGGAAGGCTTCGCGCAGGGCAAGACGGGCCTGCGCGGGATCGCCACCGGCCCAGCGCGCACGGCGCAGGAGATCGACCGCCGCACGCTGCGCCGGCACGGCGAGCCGGCGCTGCAGATCGTCGAGATCGACCGCGACCGGGCGCGCCATGCCACAGAGCACGAGTTCGATGTCGTCGAGATCGCCTGCATCGAGGACCCGCTTGAGGTCGGCCGCCGAATGCGTCGCGGCCGCCTCCCTTCCGGGAGGGCTGCCTGCGGCATGTCCGCGCGGACGGACCGCGCTTGCGCCGGCCTGGCGCCGCGACAATCCCCATAGCAGCGTGGCCAGCCAGAGCAGGGCGAATCCGCCGGCCAGCCACGGCCACACCTGCGCGGGGACGCGCCGCTCGCCGGTCAGGGCGATGACGCCGTCGCCGGTCGCGTCCTGCGATGGCGTCGCCGTGCCGTCCGGCGATGGCGGACGCGCCGCCTGCCCGCTGCCCGCGACGACCGGGATCGTCAGGTCAGGCAGCGTCGCGCGCTTCGCCGTGCCGCTGCGTACGTCCCACCAGGCCATCGCCATGCCGGGCACGGCGAGCGTGCCCGGCTGGGACGGCACGATGGAGTAGCGACGCGTGAGCTTCACCTGCGGCGTGCCGCCGACGAACGTCTCGTCGTACTGCGGAGGTTCCGCGAACACCTGTGCGCCCGGCACGGTCGGCGCCGGGAGTTCCGGCAATTGCGCCTGCGTCGCGCCGACGACGGTGGTTTCGATCGCGAACGTGGCCGCTTCGCCCGCACGCAGTTGCTCGGGCACGGCCGTGTAGCGCAGGCGCAGGTCGCGCGCGGGCAGCCAGGGTTGCGGTGCGTTCGCCGGTTGCGGGCGGACCTGCAACGTCCGTGGCGTGCCGGTGATGTCGACCTCGCGGCTGTTGCCCCCGAGCAGGTCGTCCATCCAGCCGCCCGCGCCGCGCCCGCTGAAGCGCGCACCCGGCAGGATCAGCGCGCCACTGCGCTCGGGCACCAGCAGGAAACGGCGCTCGGCCGTGTTGTAGCGGCGTCCGTCGATCTCGCGGCTCGATTGCACGATCTCGCCGACCCGCTGCAGCAGGGCGCCGTCGGGCGGATCCAGGTCCAGTTGGCCGGAGACCAGCGGCGTGGCGTAGAACAACCGCACGGTGACGCCCACCGATTGCTGCACATAGGGGCTGGCATCGTCGACCTCGGTTTCCACGAACACCAGACCGTTGGAGGCCGCGCGCGCCGTCGCGGTCGCGGCGACCTCCAGCACCAGGGGCGCCGTGCGCTCGCCACCGACCTGCAGGGCGGGAATCGCGAGCGTGCCGGCACGTCGCGGGCGCAGTGTCAGCGAGAACGTCATGCGGCTGCTCATGCGTCCGTTCACCAGCTGCACGCTGCGGTTGTCGGACTGGCCTTCCACTTCGAAATCGCGCATCAACGGCGTCAGATCCGGCGCAGCGGACACCGCGTCGGTCTCGACGTTCAGCGTCACGCCTTGGCCGAGCGTCACCTGCGTCTGTTCCAGCCATGCACGTGTGGCCGCCATCGACGACAGCGGCCACGCCACCAGCAGACACGCCAACAGCCACACCCGGTGCTTCATCGCCCTTCCCTCTGCCGGCGTTCCTGTTCGAGCCGGAACTTGGCCTTCAGCAGCGAGCCCGGCTCGTCGGGCACGCGTTTCAACCATGCGTCGACCGCCTGGCGGCGCTCGCGCTGTTCGGCGGTTTCCGCCTGCGCGGCCGGCATGCCCTGCCTGGCCTGGTCGGCGCGCTGCGCTGCATCGCGCGCCATGGCCGCGCGCATGCGCTCGCGCTGCGCCGCATCGGCGGCGGACTGGGAGGCGGCATCCAGCGGCGAGGAGGGCGGCGTGCGGGATGGAGCATTCGTCGCCGGCGGTGTCTTCGCGGAATCCCGCGACGCGGACGCATCGCCCGCCGGCGAAGGCGACGCGTTCTTCCTGCTGTCCGCCCCGGGCTTCGCGTCGCCCTGCGATCCCTTCGAATCCTGCTGGCCGTCGCCCTGCTGGCCGGACTTGCCCTGCCCCTCGCCCGACGACGGCGGTCGCTTGCGCGCGGCATCGACCGCGGCGCGGTTCGCTACGGCATCGGGCATGCCAGGTGCTGCGCGCAGCGCTCGGTCGTAGGCGGCGATCGCATCGTCGTAGCGTTGCTGTTTCGCCAGTGCGTTGCCCAGGTTGTACCAGCCCTCTGCGGTGTCGATGCCGGTGAAGGCCTGCTCGGCCGCGGCGAAGTCGCCTTGGCGGTAGGCATCGGCCCCCTGCACGACGCGCGCATGCGCGGCCTGGTCCGCGCGTTGCCACCAGTCGATGCCGCCCGCCGTTGCGGGCCGTGCGATCGGCAGCCAGAGCGCACCGACCAGCATGAGCGCCGCGCCCCGTCGGAACCACAACAGCGCAAGCGCCATCACCGGGATCAGCAGCCAGTAGCCTTCGTCGCGCCACACCTTGCCGCCGCCCGCCGTGCTGACGCTTTCGCCCATCAGCGCAGGCGACCGCACGCCCAGCGCGGCGAGGTCGGCGTCATCGGCGGTCAATGCGTGGTAGTGACCGCCACCGGCCGATGCCAGTCCGCGCAACGACGAAGCATCCAGCGATGCATGCCCGATCACGCCGTCGCTGCCGCGATACGCGGCACCCGCTGCCGTACCCAGGCCCAGCACCGATACGACATGGCCCTGCGCGCGTGCGGCCGAGGCGGCCGCCACCGCCGCGCTGTCCGCGTGATCGGTGAGCAGCAGGATGTCGCCGCGGCCTGCTTCCGCCTGCGCAAGCAGCCGCGACGCCCACGCGACGCCGCGATCCGCACGCTGCCCATCCATCGGCATGATGTCCGGTGCCAACTCATCCAGGAACAGGCGGATGTTGGCGGTGTCGTCGGTGAGCGGCGTGACGGTGAAGGCATCGTCGGCATAGGCGACCAGCGCGACCGGCGTGCCGGCGCGCGCTTCCAGCACCTGGGCCAGCTTCGCCCGCGTCTGCAACAACCGCGACGGCGGCAGATCGCTGGCGGTGATGCGACTGGACAGGTCGAGCACGACCACGAGGGGCCGTTTCACCTGCCAGAGCGGTTGCTCGGCCTGGCGCCAGCTGGGTCCAGCCAATGCCAGGACGGCGAACGTATACGCCACGATGGCCGCGATCATGCCGGTCCGCGCACGGGCACCTCCGCGGACCAGCAGATGCGGCAGCAGGTGCGCGTCGACATGCCCCTGCCAGGCGCTGCGGCGTTGCCGCTGGATGCGCCACAGCCACGCCAGCACGGGCAATGCGGCCAGCGCCCACAACCAGTGCGGGCGAAGGAAGTGCAATGCAGTCCAGTCGAAGCTCATGCGCGCCTCCGCGGCAGCACGAAGGCGAGCAGCGACACCGCCAGCGCAGCGCCGAGCGGCCATGCATACCGTTCGATGCGCGGACGCACCGCCTTGCCCGGCTGCTCCACCGGCTCCAGCCGGTCGAGCTCCGCATAGATGCCCGCCAGTTCACGCGTGTCGCGCGCACGGTAGAAGCGCCCTCCCGTCTGTGCGGCGACATCGCGCAGGGTGGCTTCGTCGATGGCCTCGGGCGAACTGGACGGCATCGGCAACGGGATGCCGAACACGCTGATCCCGCCATCGCCTCCGAAGGCGATGGTGTGGATGCGCACGCGCTCCTCCTTCGCCAGTTCCGCCGCTTTCTGCGGCGTCAGCACGCCTGCGGAATTGACGCCGTCGGTCAACAGGATCAGGACACGCTGGCCGTCCTGCTGCATGCGCAGGCGGCGAACGGCCAGCGCGATGGCATCGCCGATGGCGGTTTCGCGTCCGGCCAGCCCGGCCACCGCATCGCGCAACTGTTCGCGCACGGTCCGCAGGTCGCGCGTCAACGGCGTCATCGCATACGCGCGCTGGCCGAACACGAGCAACCCGACGCGATCGCCGTCGCGGCGATCGAGGAAGTCCGCCAGCACCGCCTTGGCCGCGGTCAGCCGGTCGACGACGGCGCCGCCCAGTTCCATGTCCGGCTCGGTCATGCTGCCGGACAGGTCGATGGCCAGCATCAGGTCCCGGCCGCTCACCGGCGGCGTCACGGCGTCGCCGAACTGTTGCGGCCGCGCCGCCGCGGCGCACAGCAGGAACCACGCCAGCCACGCAAGTGCGGCGGCGCGGCGCGGCAGCGCGCGTCCACCCCGCTGCGCGATGGCCTGCACGGCGTGCCCGTAAGGCACCTTGAGCGCATCGGCCCGGGAGCGCCGCGCAGGCAGCAACCAGCGCACCAGCCACGGCAACGGGAACGCCAGCCAGAACCAGGGCCACGCAAACCCGGCGTAGCCGTCCTGCAGCCATTGCAATGCAGGAAGCGACACGCTCATCGCACGCCCGCCATCAATTCCAGGAAGCGTGCACGCGCAACGGCGGTGGCTGCGGCGAGATCCGCCGGGGACACCTCACGGCGATAGCCGCCATCCAGCAGCAGGCGCCCAGGCCCCTGCGAGAACGCATGGCCGCCGCGCGTGCCGTCGAGGAAACGCAGCCACGCGTCGCCCTCCAGCCGGTCGGCGGAGGGATCCAGTCGGCGTGCCGCCCGACGCAGCCGTTCGGACATCGCGGCCACGTGTTCGGACGCACCGTGCGCTCCACTCGCCTCATCGAACCAGCGCTGCCACACGCGTCGCCTCCGGCGCACGACAAGACGCCATGCCGCCACGCCCACGACCAGCAACAGGACGGCCGCAAGCACCAGCCACCAGCCCGGTGCGGGGGGCCACCAGGAGGGCGATGCCGGCACATGGACATCGCGCAATACCAGCGCGGCGATGATGCGCATGGTCATGCCACCTGGGGCTGCGCGCGACCCAGCGCGACGAGCCACCCGTCGCTGGGCGCATCGGTGGACAGCGTGCGGACCTGCACGCCGCGCGCGGGCAGCCGATCGAGCGCACGATCCAGTGGCTGCTGGAACTCGGCGCGCCAGGCCTCGCGTTGCGCATCGCTGTCCAGGTCGAGTTCGACGCGCTGGCCACCCACGACGAACGGCAGCCGCTGCGCCGGCGGCGTGGTCTCCAGCGGATCGGTCAGCAGCAGCACGACGACATCATGGTGTGCGGCGAGCGCAGGCCAGCGCGACTCTGGAATCGACGCCAGGCTGTGCGGATCCGCCAGCACCAGCAGCCGCGACCCAGGGCGCAGCAGACGCGCCGCGTGGTCGAGTGCGAACGCCAGGCCGACGTCGTCCGCTGGCGGCTTCGCATACCAGCGCACCAGCGCATCCAGCACCCGCAATGCGCCGCGCGTGCCCGACGCGGGCGGAACCGGCGCCTCTGTCGTGCTGCCGCGCAGAATGGCGAGGCGATCGCCTTCACGCACCGCCTGCCAGGCGGCGACGGCACCGGCACGCGCGGCCTGCACCGACTTGAAGCGCGTTCGCGTGCCGAAATAGAGCAAGGGCGAGGTATCTGCGACGATCAGCGTCAGCCGTTCGCGTTCGGCCTGGAACAGCTTGGTATGCGTGCGACCGCTGCGTGCCGTCAATCGCCAGTCGATGTGGCGGACGTCGTCGCCCGCCACGTACTCGCGCGATTCCGCATATTCCATCCCGCGCCCACGCAGCGGCGACGCAGCGGGACCGGTGATCGAATGCCGGCCACGGCGTGCGGGGGGCCGTCGCATCGCACTGGCGCGCAGCGCGATCAGTTCGGCCAGGGTGGGTGAGATGCCTTCGCTCATGGACCAGCCCCACCCGGGATCAGGGCAGCGGGACCACGTCGAGCAATGCCTTGACCAGGCGATCGCCATCCCAGCCTTCGGCCGTCGCCTCGTAACTCGGCAGGACACGGTGGCGCAGCACATCGGGCGCGATGGCTCGGACGTCGTCGGGGGTGACGTAGTCGCGTCCCGCCAGCCAGGCGCGTGCACGCGCACACCGCTCGAGCGCGATGGAGCCGCGCGGGCTGGCGCCCCACGCGATGCGGCGTGCCAGCGATGCGTCGTAGCGGGACGCCTCGCGCGAGGCGAGCACCAGTTCGATCAGGTAGCGCTCCAGCGCCGGCGCCAGATGCAGGTCCAGGACCTGCGTCCGTGCGTCGAAGACATCCTCCAGCGGCATGCGCGCGAGGACAGCGGGAGCGGACTGCATCTGTTCGCGCGCACGCTCGCGCGCCAGCCGCAGGATGTCGGCCTCCGCTGCGGCCTCGGGATAACCGATCTTGACGTGCATCAGGAACCGGTCGAGCTGCGCTTCCGGCAACGGGAAGGTGCCTTCCTGCTCGATCGGGTTCTGCGTCGCCATCACCAGGAACAGCGCCGGTAACGGATAGGTATGCCTGCCCACGGTCACCTGCCGCTCGCCCATCGCTTCCAGCAGGGCCGACTGCACCTTGGCCGGCGCCCGGTTGATCTCGTCGGCCAGCAGCAAGGGGTGGAAGATCGGTCCGGCCTGAAATTCGAACCTGCCTTCCTGCGGCCGCCATACCTCGGTACCGGTCAGATCCGCCGGCAGCAGGTCCGGAGTGAACTGCACCCGTGCGAAGTCGGCCTGCAGCCGCGACGCCAGGGTGCGGATGGCCATGGTCTTCGCCAGGCCCGGAGCGCCCTCGACGAGCAGGTGGCCATCGGCCAGCAGTGCGATCAGCAGCCGCTCGACCAGCGCCGCCTGGCCAACGATGGTCTGCGACAGGTCGTCGCGCAGGGAAGCGAAGCGGTCGAACAGGCGGGCATCTGTCGGCATGGGATCCATGGGCGTCCGGGGCATGCGGGGTGCGCGTGGGACCGCCAGTGTGCCACGCAGGTTCCCGGCCACCCCGTGCGCAATGGCAGGGGTTCAGCGAAAGTTTCGCGCGGCATTCCCGCAAATGAAGACGGGCCGCAGAAGCGGCCCGTCTTCAGTCTGCTCAAGCAGCCGGGATCAGCGCTTGTTGACCGACATCACCTTCGGGGTGATGAAGATCAGCAACTCGGCCTTCGTCTTGCTGCGACCCTTCTTCTTGAACAGGTTGCCCAGGAACGGAATGTCGCCCAGGAACGGCACCTTGGCCACGCTGGAGCGGTCGCTGAACTCGTACACGCCACCGATCACCACCGTCTGGCCATCCTCCACCAGCACCGCCGTGTTGATCTCGCGCTTGTCCAGTTCCGGCACGCTGCCATAGCCTTCCAGCGTGATGAAACGGCGCACCTCATCCTTCTTGACGTTGAGATTCAGGAAGACGCGATTGTCGTTGGTAATGGTCGGCATCACCTTCAGCTCGAGCAACGCTTCCTTGAACTGCACGTTCGGTGTTGCCACACCACCCTGGCCGGCGGTGATGGTGACGTAACCGACTTCCCGACCCTGGCGGATCACGCCCTCGCGCTGGTTCGCGGTCACGATGCGCGGGTTGGAGATCACTTCACCACGCCCCTCTTCCTGCATGGCCGACAGCTCGAGGTCGAGCGCGAAGTTGTTGCCAAGCAAGGTATAAGCCAGCGCTCCCGCCGCCGCTTCGGTGAAGTTGCCTGCCGGCAGATTCACGTTAAGACGACCCGGAACGATCGGTGCACTGGGGTTGGCGATATTGCCGGCATTTCCGCCGAGCGAGCCTCCAATAGCTTGGTCGCGGTCACCGGAGCGGCGACCCTGGATACCGAAACGTGCGCCTAGATCACGCGCGAACGTGTCCGTCGCGATCACGATGCGACCTTCGATCAGCACCTGGTCGACGGGACGATCGATCTTCGAAATCAGTTCGCGCATCTGCGCGACCTTCTTCGGGATGTCGCTGATCATCAGCATGTTGGTGCGTTCGTCCGCAACGATGCGGCCACGCGGCGACAGGAAGCCGTTCTCCTGGTCGCGGCCACCGCCACCACCGCCTCCGCCTCCGCCTCCGCCACCCTGGTTGCCGATCCCCTTGGCTTCGGTCAGCGCCTTGAAGATCGCAGCGGCACTGTGGTAGTTGATCTGGACGTAATCGGTGACCATGTCCTCGCGATTCTCGATCGCGATGCGTGCGTCTTCCTTGTCCTGCTCGAACTTGGCCAGTTCGGGCTGCGGCGCGACCCAGACGACCGCGCCGTCACGGCGCTTGTCCAAACCCTTGGCACGCAGGACGATGTCCAGCGCCTGGTCCCAGGGCACGTTGACCAGGCGCAAGGTGACATTTCCCTGCACGGTGTCGGAGGCGACGATATTGAGGTTGGACTCTTCCGCGATCAGCTGCAGGACCGTGCGCACCGGCACGTCCTGGAAGTTGAACGTCACCGGACGGCCGCTGTAACGGCGCGCCTCGGCGGCGACCCGCTGGGCTGCCGCAACAACGGCCGAGGCACTGGTGCCCGACGCAGCCGTCGCATCGCCCATGGCCTTCTGGCCGGCGCGCGGCACGATCTCGACGACATATTCGTTGCCGGACTGGTAGGCCAGCGATTCGAAGTCGCCACGCGTGCTGAGCACGAGCTGCGTGCCCCCGCCCTTGCTCTGTGCATCGACGCGCTGCACCGGCGTCGCAAAATCGACCACGTTCAGCGGCCGCTGCAGCGAAGCCGGCAGGGTGGCGTTGCCGACGCTTACCACCACGCTGTCACCCTGGTTGCGCAGGTCGGGCGTCGCACCCTGGCCATCGAACTTGATGACCAGGCGACCGGCGCCGTCTTCCCCGCGGCGGAAGTCGATGTTCGATACCGAGACGGCCGACGCCGGCTGGACGATGGCGGCGGGGGACGTCGATTTAGACGTCGGTGAAGCAGCGCCAGCGGCGCTTGCCATGGCAAGCAGGCCGATGGCCAGCCCCAGCGAGCAGAGCCGGAAGGTAGCCAGGCGCCGGGACGGCCGCAGGCGGTAGGCATTCGTAGCGGTCATCGTGTATCCCCCAATCATTGATCTTCAAGCGCAAGCGATGCCGGCCGTTCCAGCCAGCCGCCCGCGCCATCCGGCACTAGTTCGACAAGTTCGACGCCATCTTCGCGGACCGAGGTCACCCGGCCGTCGCTCTGGCCCAGGTAGTTCCCCGGACGTACCCGGTAGGTGACCTTGTCGGGTCCCATCACCAGTGCCACCAGACCTGCCCCCTTGCCGATCGTACCGACCATGTCCAGGCTGTCCAGCGGGTACTGCTCCAGTGTTTCCTTGCGCCGGTTCGGGTCGGGCCGCAGGCCGCCCGCATCGGCATTGCTCCACGCGTTGCTGAACGGGTCGCGCAACGTCTGCGCGGCGTACTCGAAGGTCTCGAACTGCTGCATCACCGGCAGCGGCTCAAGCGGCGGCGCAGGACGCGCGCGCACGTCCTCCACCCACTTCTCCAGATTGGGCGCGTCACCTGGCGTGCTGGTGATACCGCGTGCACAGCCCGACGTCACGACGACGGCGAGCACCATCCAATGCCACTTGCGGCGCATCATGGGGCTCCTCCCGATGCGGGGGCACTCTTCTTGCGGGCCGCCTTGGACGCCTCGGCCGCAGCGGCCTCCTGCTCCGCCACCTCGGTTTCATCCAGGTAGCGGTAGGTCTTGACCGTTCCCGAGAGTTCGAGCGCGCCACGGTTGACGCCACCCTTGCCTTCCTTGGGCTGCAGCGAGATGTCGTGCATGGTCAGGATGACCACACGCGGCAACGACGCGACACCGCTGACGAAGGCGCCGAACTGGTGGTAGTTGCCCACCATGCGCAGCTGGATCGGCTTCTCGGCGTAGAACTCCTTCAGCGTCTCGGGTTGCGGCTGGAACAGCTCGTTGGTCAGGCCGCTGGACAGCGCCGTCTGCGAGATGTCGATGATCAGGTCCGGCATCTCCGTCTTGCTGGGCAGCTGGCGCAGCATCTGCTGCAGCACCTGTTCCATCTGCGCCAGCTGCTGCTTCAGCGGCTCCAGGTTGGCGGCCTTGGCCTGTTCCTTCTCGAAATCCTGGCGCAGGCGCACTTCTTCCTGTTCCAGCGACTCCAGCGTCTGCGTCTTGCCCCTCACGAAGAGGAAGTAGGACATGGCGAGGATGAAGATCGCCAGCACCACGCAGAAGCCCGCCTTGGCGTTCTTCGGCCAGGCGCCGATGTTGTTGATATCCAGGTTCTTGAGCGATGTCTTCTGGCTCATGAGTTGCTCCCGGGCGCCGGTGCGTCACTACTGGGCGGTGTCGCCGGTGCGGGCGCCGGAGCGGCCGGCTGGCCCTCGAGTGGCGCTGGCGCAGGCGTGGCTGCGGGCGGACCGGGATCCGAAGGTGCTGCACCGGCGGCGGCTGCGGATTCGGCCTCCTGTTCGGCGGTCGGATTTGCCAACCTGACCTGCAGCGTGAACACGTAGGGCAGCGCGCTGCCGGCGCCGGTGTTGGTCAGCGTTTTGACCTCTTCCGGCTTGGCTTCGATGATCGACAACTCTGGCTTGGTCATCCAGCCGGAGGTCTCGAGGTTGCGCATGTAGGCACTGACGCGTGCGTTGGACTGCGCGCGACCCTGCAACGTCAGCACTTCACCCTCCTGCTTGATGTTCGCCAGCATCACGCCATCGGGGATGGTGCGGACCAGCGAGTCGAACAGGTGGACCATCTGCGAGCGGTTGGCCTGCAGCTTCTCGATGACATCCTTGCGGGCCAGCAGGCGACGCTTCTGCTCGTCGAGCTTCTCGATTTCCTTGTTCTGCGCCTGGACCTTGGCGATCTCGTCCTTCAGGAAATCATTGCGCGCGGTCTGGCCGGACACCTGGCGGTCGTAATGGAACCACAGCAGGAAGGACAGCAGCAGGCCGGCGATCGCGGCGGCACCCAGCATGACGTAGAACTCGCGCTGGCGCTGCACACGGCGTTCGGCGCGCCATGGGAGTAGGTTGATTCTTGCCATCAGTCGAAGCTCCTCAAAGCCAGGCCGGTGGCGATCATCAGCGCGGGAGCGTCCTGCGCCAGCGCATGCGCCTGCACGCGCGGTCCGAGGGTCATCTGCGCCAGCGGGTTGGCGACCACGGTCGGCACGCCAAGCTGTTCTTCGACCATCTCCGGCAGGCCCGGCAGCGCGGCGCAGCCGCCAGCCAGCACGATCTGGTCGACGCGGTTGAATTCGCTGCCGGCATAGAAGAACTGCAGCAGGCGACTGATCTGCTGGACGGTGGCTTCCTTGAAGGGTTCCAGCACTTCGACTTCGTAGCTTTCCGGCAGGCCGCCCTGGCGCTTGGCCAGGCCTGCCTCTTCATACGTCAGGCCGTAACGGCGCATCACTTCGTCGGTGAGCTGCTTGCCGCCGAACACCTGCTCGCGGCTGTAGAGGCTGCGGCCGCGACGCAGCACGTTGAGCGTGGTCATCGTGGCACCGATGTCCACCAGCGCCACCACGCCATCCTGCGGAATCGGCAGGTCGGTGGCCATCAGGGCGAAGGCGTTCTCGACCGCGAAGGCCTCGACGTCCATGACCTTGGCGGTCAGCCCGCCGAGTTCGAGCGCGGACTGCCGCAGCTCGACGTTCTCCGAACGCGACGCAGCGAGGAGCACCTGCACCATCTCCGGGTTGTTGGGCATCGGACCCAACACCTCGTAGTCAATGTTCACTTCCTCGATCGGATACGGGATGTAGTTGACGGCCTCGAGTTCGACCTGGGCTTCCAGATCGCTTTCGTCGAGGTCGGCAGGCATCGGGATGATCTTGGTGATCACCGCCGACCCGGCCACGGCGGCCGCGGCGTATTTCGCCTTGCTGCCCGCACGGTTGACGGCGCGACGGATGGCTTCGCCGACCGCCTCGACCTCGACGATGTTCTTCTCGACCACGGCATTCGGCGGCAACGGCTCGACGGCGTAGTGTTCAACCCGGTAACGGTTGCCCACGCGCGACAGCTGCAGCAGCTTTACCGCAGTCGAACTGATGTCGACGCCGATCAGCGGCGACTGGCTTTTTGGGATTAGCCCCACGGTCTTTCCCCTTCCGACGGGCACTGGGCGCACGACGTGCGCCGACATTAATAACCAACTTTTTACGCTTGGCAACCGCCGGTGACGTGGCTGTGCGGCTTGTCACGTTTCACGAGGGTTGTGCCCCAAGTCCCTGTTCCCCTTGGAATCGCCCATGGCGATCCCGGCGGTCATCTATACTCTGCCGCTACGAATTCTGCAATCGGAAAGCACTGGATGTCCCGTTTCCGTCGTCTTCTCCGTTGGACCCTCATCACGTTCCTGATATTTGCCCTGGCCGGCGCAGTCGGGCTGGGGGTTCTCTATTACACGGTCTCGTCCAAGGTCCCGGACGTCCAGGCCCTGCGGAACGTCGAGCTGCAGGAACCCCTCTACATCTATGCCAGCGATGGCCGACTGATGGGACTGTACGGCGAGATCCGCCGCTATCCGGTGCAGATCGGTCAGGTCCCCGCCCGGGTCAAGCAGGCGTTCGTGGCGGCCGAGGACAGCAAGTTCTACGAGCACAACGGCATCGACCCCACGGGTATCGCCCGCGCCGTCTGGCAGATCGCCAGCCGCAAGGAAGGCCGCGTGGCCGGTGGCAGCACCATCACCCAGCAGGTCGCCCGTCAGTGGTTCCTCAGCTCGGAATACAGCTACACCCGCAAGCTGGTGGAAATGATGCTGGCAGTCCGCATCGAGAAGATGCTGACCAAGGACGAGATCCTGGAGCTGTACCTCAACAAGAGCTTCTTCGGTAACCGCTCCTATGGCGTGGCTGCCGCGGCCGAGTATTACTACGGCAAGACGCTGGACCAGCTGACGCTGGCGGAGACCGCCACCCTGGTCAGTGCGCTGAAATTCCCGTCCAGCGGCAATCCGATCAGCAACCCGGGCCGCAACCAGCAGCGCAGTGCGTACGTGGTGGAGCGGATGCGCGAAGACGGCTACATCACCGCCGCCGACGCCGCGCAGGCCAAGGCCGAGCCGATGCATGCCAAGCCGCACGAGCGTCCGATCGAGGTCCATGCCCCGTACGTGGCGGAAATGGTGCGCCAGGAGATGATCGCGCGTTTCGGACCGGAAGCGCTGACCAAGGGTTACCACGTCACGACCACGCTCGATGCCACCGCGCAGGCCGCCGCCAACGAGGCGGTCCGCGACGGCCTGGGCCTGTACGACCACCGTCATGGCTGGAACGGCGTCGAGCAGCACTTCGACGTGGCTGCCGATGCGGACGCCAGGGCACTGGCCGTCCACCTGCGCGGGATCCCCGCACAGAACGGGCTCGTCCCCGTGGTGGTGGCGCGGGTCGGCGAGGACGGCAGCGCCACGGTGGTCCGGGCCGACGGCCAGGAGCTCACCTTGCCCGTGTCCGCCAGCAAGTGGACCGGACGCACGCCGGCCAAACTGCTCAAGCGCGGCGACCTGACCCGCATCAAGGCAGGCAAGGACGAAGGCAGTTTCGTCATCGACCAGATTCCGCGCGCGCAGGCCGCACTGGTATCGCTCGACGCGAACACTGGTGCGGTACGCGCGCTCGTGGGCGGCTACAGCTTCGCCGGCAACAAGTTCAACCGCGCCACCCAGGCGCGCCGCCAGCCCGGCTCGAGCTTCAAGCCGTTCCTGTACGCGGCTTCGTTCGAGAAGGGCTTCAACCCCGCCTCCATCGTGCTCGATGCGCCCGTCGTGTTCCGCGACCGCCGCGGCCACATGTGGCGTCCGCAGAACGATGGTGGCGGCTTCCGCGGCCCGATGCGCCTGCGCGAGGCGCTGGTGCAGTCGCGCAACCTGGTATCGGTACGCCTGCTCGATGGCATCGGCGTGCCGTTCGCGCGCACCTACATCAGCCAGTTCGGCTTCGACGAAGCCGAGTTGCCGCCGAACCTGTCGATGTCGCTTGGCACGGCCTCGCTGACGCCGCTGTCGGTGGCGCGCGCCTATGCCGTGTTCGCCAATGGCGGCTCGCGCGTGACGCCATGGTTCATCGACGAAGTGAAGGATCGCGAAGGCAACGTGGTGTTCAAGGAGAATCCGGCGGTCGCCTGCCGCGGCTGTGGCAGCGGCCAGCATGGCATGGGCACGCCGGCGTCACAGGTCGTGGACGGCTTCAACTTCGGTCCTGCCAGCGCGCCCAAGCCGGCGACTGCCGCCGCGCCGGCGCCCAAGCCGGAAGAGAAGCCGGCCGATCCCAATGCCTTGACCGCGCCCCGCGCGATCGACGAGCGCACCGCGTACCAGTTGGTGTCGATGATGCGGGACGTGGTCCAGCGCGGCACCGGCACCGCCGCGAAGGTGCTCGGCCGTGCAGACGTCGGCGGCAAGACCGGCTCGACCAACGACCACCGCGATGCCTGGTTCGGCGGCTTCGGCGGCACCTACGCCACCGTGGTCTGGGTCGGGCGCGACAACTTCCAGTCGCTGGGCTATCGCGAATACGGCGGCAAGGCGGCCCTGCCGATCTGGATCGACTACATGCGCGTGGCGCTCAAGGACACGCCGGTCGCGGCCAACGATCCGCCCGAAGGCATGGTGCAGGCCACGCTCAATGGCGTCACCGAATGGGTCAAGGTCGAAGACATGGACCGCATCCAGGACTACGACCTGTATGGCCCCGAGGATGCGGTGCCCGACGAGGAAGCCTTCGACATCTTCTGATGGCGAGGGATCCAATGAAGCAGGCATGACGGCGCATCGCGCCGTCATCGACACGTCGAGGGGATGGTGTACATTCGCGGTCAGTTTCGACGCGGAGGCCTGTCATGCACCATGCCCGTCAGCACGCCGAAACCCGCACGCGCGAGCGCCGCCAGCGGCTGGCGCATGAAGCCGCACGGTTGATGGCCGAAGGCGGCATCCGCGACTTCCACCAGGCCAAGCTGAAGGCGGCCAGCCGCCTCGGCATCCACGACGATGCTTCCCTGCCCCGCAACCGCGAGATCGAGGACGCACTGCGCGAATACCAGCGCCTGTTCGCCGGCGAGGCGCACACAGCCGGCCTGAGGCAGCGGCGCGAGGCCGCGCTACGCGCCATGGAATTCCTGTCCGGCTTCTCGCCGCGCCTGGTGGGTCCCGTGCTCGAGGGAACGGCCGACGCCAACACGCCCGTCCATCTGCACGTCCACAGCGACGACCCGGATGCGGTGACCCGCCTCCTGGAAGACCATCGCGTCCCCGCCGAATCCCGCGAGCGCCGGTTGCGCATGGACCGCGAACGCGTGGCCGACCTGCCCGTGTGGGTGTTCAGTGCCGAGGAACTGAGCTTCGACCTGACCGTGTTGCCGCACGACGCGTTGCGCCAGGCACCACTCTCGAGCGTGGACGAAAAGCCGATGAAGCGGGCCTCAGCCGCGCAGCTGCGCCAGCTGCTCGCAGAAGAAGACATCGCCGGTTACGAGCAGGATGTCGCGCTCCGCTGAGGCGGCAGCTTACGGCTTCACGCGCCGCAACTCGCTGGCGACCTTGTAGCGGCCATAACGCAGCAGCGCCTGCGTGAAGGCGTCCAGTCCGGCATCGCCCTCGCAGGCCAGCACCACCTGGTAGCAGCCTTCGCCCGCGACCTTGCTGGCGCTCTCGACGTCCACGTGCGACTGCAGGAACGCCTCGAAGGCGTCGAACTGCGGCGTATCCATGAACACCGTGATGAAGTAACGCCGCAGGTCGCCGCGCACCACCGTGAAGCCGCGGATCGTGCCGCCTTCGACCATCTGCTGCACGCGCGTGGCGACCGCCTGCCCCGTCAGATGCACCTGCCGCCCCACCGACTGCCATGTCATGCGCGCATCGCGCGCCAACGCAGCCAGGATGGTCCGGTCCATCTTGTCCAGGGACATGTCTTTCAATCCTCAAGGAAACAGGCACGGCTTCTTGCAGGCTGCAATGTCCGCAGGCAGGACGCCTGCCTACGATGGCGGCTCCCTCCTCGACAAGGTAACGCATGACCACCGCCCTGCTCGTCATCGACGTACAGAACGACTACTTCCCGGGTGGCGCATTCCCGCTCTGGAATGCGGACGCCACGCTCGATGCCATCGTCACCGCGATCGACCGCGCCCGATCGCGCGGCGAACCCGTCGTGCTGGTCCAGCACGTCGCCGCCAGCGAGGACAGCCCTCTGTTCCGATCGGGCACGCGCGGTATCGACCTCCATGACCGCCTGCGTGCGGCCGCACCCGACGCGCCCGTCATCGTGAAGCAGTACGCCGACAGCTTCCACCAGACCGGACTCGCCGATGCGCTGGCCGGTCTCGGCGTCACCCGCCTGCGGGTCGCCGGCATGATGACGCAGAACTGTGTGGTCTTCACCGCGCTCTCGCCGGCCGCGGACCGCTACCAGGTGAGCGTACTGTCGAACTGCACGACCACCACCGACAGCGCGATCCACGGCTTCGCCCTGCATGCCATGGCGACACGCGTCGACGTGCGGCCCGATGCCTGACGCTGCAACGGAAAAAGGCCCCTCGCGGGGCCTTTCTCGTCTTACTGCAGGCGATATCAGCGCTTGTCGGTCGGCACGTAGTCGCGCGGCGCATAGCCGGTGTAGATCTGGCGCGGACGGCCGATCTTCGCTTCCGGATCGACCTGCTGCTCCAGCCAGTGCGACACCCAGCCGGCGGTACGGCCGATGGCGAACATGACGGTGAACATCTCGGTCGGGATCTTCAGCGCCTTGTAGATGATGCCGCTGTAGAAATCGACGTTCGGGTAAAGCTTGCGCTGGATGAAGTATTCGTCCTTCAGCGCCGCCTCTTCCAGCTTCAGGGCCACTTCCAGCAGCGGATCGTCGACACCCAGTTCGCCCAGTACCTTGTGGGTCATCTCGCGGATGATCTTGGCGCGCGGATCGAAGTTCTTGTAGACGCGGTGGCCGAAGCCCATCAGGCGGAAGCCCGATTCCTTGTCCTTGGCCTTGGCGATGGCGGTCTCGACCTTGTCCGGCGTGCCGATCTCTTCCAGCATCTTCAGCACGGCCTCGTTGGCGCCGCCATGCGCGGGACCCCACAGGGCGGTGATGCCGGCGGCGACCGACGCGTACGGATTGGCACCCGTCGAACCGACCAGGCGGACCGTCGAGGTCGATGCGTTCTGCTCGTGGTCCGCGTGCAGGATGAACAGCAGGTCGAGCGCCTTGGCGACCACCGGATTCATCTCCAGCGGCTCGCTCGGCACTTCGAACATCATGTGCAGGAACCGGTCGACGTAATCGAGGTTGTTGCGCGGATAGCGGATCGGCCAGCCGATCGAATAGCGGTACGCGGCGGCGGCCAGGGTCGGCATCTTCGCCAGCAGCCGGATGGCGGCCAAGCGGCGCTGCTCGGGATCTTCCAGGTCCAGCGTGTCGTGGTAGAACGCCGACAGCGACGCGACGGTGCCGGCCAGCATGGCCATCGGGTGCGCGTCGTAGTGGAAACCGTGCAGGAAGTTCTTCAGCGACTCGTGCATCATCGTGTGATGCGTGACTTCGTGCTCGAACGCGGCGAAATCCGCCGGCGTCGGCAGTTCGCCATTCATCAACAGGTACGAGACTTCGAGGAAGTTGGAGTGCTTCGCCAACTGCTCGATCGGGTAGCCGCGGTACAGCAGCACGCCATTGTCGCCGTCGATGTAGGTGATGGCCGACTTGCAGCTGGCGGTGGCGGTGAAACCGGAGTCGTAGGTGAAAAGACCCGTTTCCTTGGTCAGCTTGGAAATATCGACGCAGTCGTTGCCAAGCGTGGGCTTCAGGACTGGCAGGACGACCGATTTGTCGCCGGCATTCAGCGTGACCTGGTCAAGTTCGGACACAGTGTGCGCTCCTTCGTGGGGTAACGCCGACAGAGGCCCTGCCGACGTGTGACGGGAGTCCAGGGAGTGAACCTTGGATGAGCCGAATTATCGCATAGCGGGTTTGGAGCCGTCGCTCGATACCGTACCAACGTCAGACCAAAGAATAAGGTCGCCACCGCAACCCTGCGTTCCGGCATGGCGCACGAGGCGCACGCGCAAACGCGAACGGCCGCGCACAAGGCGCGGCCGCTGGCAGATCAGGCGAACGACGGTTCGATCAGCGCGCGTAGCGCTTCTGGAACTTGTCGATACGGCCGCTGGTGTCGATGACCTTGTGCTTGCCCGTGTAGAACGGGTGCGAAGCCGAAGAGATTTCGACCTTGATCAGCGGGTAGTCGTTGCCGTCTTCCCACTTCGTCGTTTCCTTGCTGCCCAGCGTGGAGCGCGTCAGGAACTTGAAATCGGAGGTCACGTCGTGGAAGACGACTTCGCGGTAATTCGGATGGATGTCGGCCTTCATGGCGGGAACACCGTGTAGCAGGGAATGGAAGAGCGGCATTGTAGACCGCCCTGCCCGTCCCGTGCAACCCGGCGTCAGCCGGCCGCCAGCGCCGCCTCGATCAGGGCCTCGAACCGCGCCTGGTCGTAGCGCAGCAGGATATTGGCCTTGTCCGGCAGCCCCCCTTCCCTGCGCCAGTCCACGATCGAGGCGCCGCGGGCGTGGATGCCCTGCAATTCGACCGCCAGCGGCCGTTCGGCCAGTTCCAGCGCGCCTTCCGGCGCCAGCACGAAGGCCATGGCCAACGCATCGGCGGCGAACCAGTGGTCGCCACGACGGTCGGCGGACCATGACCGGGTCTTTTCGGAGATGCGGTCGTAAAACCTGGCGCGGTCGGAATCCGCCCGCAGCCAGTCCGCCACGCGCTCATGGTGCAGGCCGTGGGCGATGGTGGCTTCCCAGTCGGCCAGGTCGTAGCGCTCGAACGCCTCCAGCACCAGGTGGGCGGCTTCGGGGTCGAAGTAGAAATTGAATTCCGCCGCGGGCGTGATGTTGCCGTGGCAGGTCGCCGCCCCGCCCATCACGACCAGGCGCGCGATGCGCTGCGGCAGCGTCGGGTCCAGTTTGAGCGCCAGCGCCACGTTGGTCAGCGGTCCGAGCGCGACCAGCACCAGCCGGCCCGCGTACTCGTGCGACAGGCGCAGGATCGCCAGCGCGGCATGCTCGGCCTCCACCGGGCGAGCGGCAGGCGGGAAACCGACATCGCCGAAACCGTCCTGACCGTGGACGTAGCCCGCATCCGGGGACGGGTGCAGCAGCGGCGCGGGCGCGCCAGCGAACACGGGGATGTCGTCGCGACCCGCGACCTCACACAGCTTCAGGGCGTTGCGCACGGTGTGCTGCAGGCCCACGTTACCGGCCGCGATGGTCAGGCCGACGATGTCGTGGCGCGTATCGTTGAACGCCATCAACAAGGCCAGCGCGTCGTCGACACCGGGATCGGTGTCGATCAACAGGGGAATCCTGTCAGTCATCTTTCTCTCTTCGTCTTTTCTGGCCGCCGAGTCTCGCACCGCTGGCGGCACCATGGAAGCGTAAGGGCGCTGTAGGAGGGGCTTCAGCCCCGATGCCTTTCGATCGGGTCGCAGATGGCTGACCGAAGAGCGTCGGGGCTTAAGCCCCTCATACAGACAGATCAGGCCGATGCGTATCTCGCCGCACCGCCCACCCAGCGCTGGATCACACGGTCCGCCGAGGCAGGATCGTCGGCGAGCAGGCGCTCTGCCAACGCGTGCACCTGCGGCAGCAGGCCCGCGTCGCGCGCCAGGTCGGCGACGCGGAACGCGGCCAGTCCGGTCTGCCGCGTGCCGAGCAGTTCGCCCGGGCCGCGCAGTTCCAGATCCTTCTCGGCGATGACGAAGCCGTCGTTGGTTTCCCGCATCGTCGCCAGCCGATGCTTGGCCATCATCGACAGCGGCGGCTGGTACATCAGCACGCAGGTCGACGCCGTCGCGCCGCGTCCCACGCGGCCACGCAACTGGTGCAACTGCGCGAGGCCCAGCCGTTCCGCGTTCTCGATGATCATCAGCGAGGCATTGGGCACGTCGACGCCGACTTCGATCACCGTCGTCGCCACCAGCAGGTCGACGTCCCCCTCCTTGAAGCGGCGCATCGTGGCCTGCTTGTCGGCGGCCTTCATGCGGCCATGCACCAGCGCGATGCGCGCCTCCGGCAACGACGCGGACAACGTTTCGAACGTGGTCTGCGCCGCCTGGGCGACGACTTCATCGCTGTCGTCGATCAGGGTGCAGACCCAGTATGCCTGCCGCCCTTCCGCGCAGGCGGTGCGGATGCGCTCGACCAGTTCCGGCCGCCGCTCCGCGCTCAACGCGACGGTCTGCACCGGGGTGCGTCCGGGCGGCAGCTCGTCGATGGCGGACACATCCAGGTCGGCATAGGCGGCCATCGCCAGCGTGCGCGGGATCGGCGTTGCCGTCATCACCAGCTGGTGGGGCACGCGATCCGTGCCCGCCCCCTTGTCGCGCAACGCCAGCCGCTGGTGCACGCCGAACCGGTGCTGCTCATCGACGATGGCCAGGCCGAGATCGTGGAAGGTCACCGCCTCCTGCATCAGCGCATGGGTACCCACCACCACCTGCGCTTCACCCGAGGCCACCTGCGCCAGCACGCTGGCGCGTGCTTTTCCGGTGACCTTGCCGGCCAGCCAGGCGACGCGCACGCCGAGCGGTTCCAGCCAGGCGCGCAGGTTGGCCAGGTGCTGCTCCGCCAGCAGTTCGGTCGGTGCGGCCAATGCCACTTGCTTGCCGGCTTCCACCGCCAGCATGCCCGCCAATGCGGCCACGACGGTCTTGCCGCTGCCGACGTCGCCCTGCACCAGCCGCAGCATCGGCGACGGCCTGGCGATGTCCTCGCGGATCTGTGCGAACACGCGCTGCTGCGCGCCCGTCAGCGTGAACGGCAGCGCCTTCACCAGCGCTTTCACCAGTGCGCCCCGGCCCTTCAGCACCGGTGCGCCATGGCGTTGCAGCGCAAGCCGCTGGCGACGCAGGCTCAGGTGGTGGGCCAGCAATTCCTCGATCGCCAGCCTTCGCTGCGCGGGATGCGCGCCGAGGGCGAGTGCCGCGACATCCGCGTCGCGCGGCGGTCGATGCATGGTCAGCAGCGCCTGCCGCAGCGACGGCAGCTGCAGTCCGTCCAGCAATGCGGGCGGCAGCAGTTCCAGGCGATCGTCGTCGGGCAGCCGCTCAAGCGCCTGGCCGATCAGCTTGCGGATGCTCGCCGGTCCGAGGCCCTCCACGGCCGGGTAGACGGGATCCAGCGCATCGCCCAGCGCCGCGTCATCGTCGTCCCCCAGCACGCGATAACTGGGATGCACGATCTCCAGGCCGTGCTGGCCGGGCTTGGGCGTGCCGTAGCAGCGGATTCGCGCGCCGACCGAGAACTGCGCGACCTGCGCGGCGCGGAAATGGAAAAAGCGCAGCACCAGCGACCCGCGGGAATCGTCGCCCACCGCGACCCGCAGCACCGGGCGATAGCGGAAGCCGCGCTCCACCGCCTCCACGCGCCCTTCCACCTGCGCCGGCACACCCGGTTGTAGCAGGCGGATGGGGGTGATCGCCGTGCGGTCCTCGTAACGCAGCGGCAGGTGCAGCCACAGGTCCTGCATCGTCACCAGGCCTCGCGCCGCGAGCTTCTCCGCCGCGCGCGGCCCCACGCCGGGCAGGCGGCTCAGGGGTTCGGCGGAAAGATCGATGGACGGCGAGTCGCGACGTGCAGGCATCGCACAAGGATGCCGGGAACCGCGCGAAACAAAAACCCCGGCACCTCACGATGCCGGGGCCTGCGCCAGATGCATCACCGCATGGATCAGAACTTCACGGCCACTTCCATGCCGTACGTGCGCGGCTCGGTGATGGTGGCGCCCACCACGCCCAGCGGGCTACGGCCGTAGGTATTCAGGCCTTTCACGTACTGGTTGTCGAACACGTTGTTGCCGTACACCGCCCAGCTCCAGTGCCCCCGCGGCGCGGTCCAGCCGATGCGGACGTCGGTGCGATCGCGCGCTTCGCCGATGTCGAGCAGTGCGTTGACACCGCAATCGCCCTGCAGGTCCGAGCCTTCGTTGCAACGGCTGCGGCCGCGGTAGGCGTGCCGCGCCGAGAAGCGCAACGCGCCGTGGTCCGCCAGGTCGACCTGGTAGGCGGCACCGACCGATGCACTGAAGCGCGGCTCACCGGTCGGCTCGCCATCCAGGTCCACGCCTTCCGGCGTCACGTAGTCCTTGTACCTGGAATCGATCCACTCGGCCTGCGCGTCCAGCGTGAAGCCGTCGGTCACCTTCCAGCGCAGGTCGACGTCGATGCCGGTCGCTTCCAGGTCGCCGGTGTCGAACACGAAACGCGGGATGTCGACCGGGTTGTTCGGATCGGGGTCGATCAGGCGCACCGATTGCCGGTTGTCGTAGCGGTAGTGGAACAGCGAGGCGTTCCAGGCGAAGCGGCCGAACGACTGCTTGATGCCGGCCTCCAGGTTCCAGACGTCCTCGTTCTCGAACGCCGGACCGATCTGCAGCGCGTTGAAGCCGCCGGCCTTGTAGCCCTTGGCCAGCGAGCCGAACACCATGGTCCGGTCGTCCAGGTGGTAGTCGACCACGAAGCGCGGACTGACATCGCTCCAGCTGCGCTTGTCGCGCACCAGCACGCCCTTGTTGACCATCGCCGGCGGATCGATGAAGGCCATGTCGAAGGTCAGCAGTTCGCGGGTGATCGGGATGCCCATCTGTCCCAGCGCGGCGAAGAAGCCCAGCGATTCCAGCAACGCCAGCTTGGCTTCCAGCTCCGGCGCGTTGCGCGGCGTGTTGAGCCAGGTGAAGTCCTTCTCGTCGCGGGTATAGCGCAGGCCGAAGGTCAGGTTGAGCTTGTCGGTCGCGCGCCAGATCACGTCGCCGAACGCCGCGTAGGCGGTGGTCGACAGCGTGTTGTTGAAACGCTCGTTCCAGCGGTCGCCCACCAGCGACACCGGGATGCCGTTCATCTGTGCCAGCAACGACGTGAAGTTGAAGAGGCTGCCGTCCGGCACACCCATTTCGTACGCGATACCGAGGTTGCGCACGATGTTGTCGACCGCTTCGGTATTGGTGTTCACCTCGCTGGTCTGGCGTGCGTCCTCCTTGAAGAAACTCGCGCCGGCCACCCAGTCCAGCCGTGCATTGCTGCCGGCGAACTTGAACTCCTGGTAGAAGGTCTCGTTGCTCTCGGTGTTGACCGAGTCGATGTAGAGGTCGGCGCGGTTGGTGCCGTCTTCCTCGGTCTGGTTCTTCGAGTCGTACTCGCGCCACGACGACGTCGAGGTCAGGTTGCCCCAGGTGAAGGCGTGCTCGAGGATCAGGGTGACCCCATCGAAGGTGCGCCACTCGGCGTTCTCCGCGTCGCTGTAGGTCGGTACCTTGCGCGGATCCAGGTAGTCGTCCGGATCCGCCGGCACCGGCGGTCGTTGCGGATAGGCCGGCAAGGGCACGATGCCGGTGGTGACGCGGCCGTTCTGGTCCAGGCTTTCATGGTCCCAGCTCAGCAGCGCGGTGGTGTTGTCGCCGATGCGCAACTGCCACGCCGCGCGCGCGGCCCAGACGTTCTCGCCACCGAGGTCCTTGCCGGTGGCGCCGTCCTGGAACCAGCCGTCGCTGTGGTTGAACAGCGCGTTGATCCGGAACGCCGAGACGTCGCTGACCGGGATGTTCCACATCGCATCGACGTACTGCTTGCCGTAGTTGCCCAGCCGCAGGCGCAGGCGTGCTTCGGTCTCGTCCTGCGGCCGCCGCGTCACCAGCGAGATCGCGCCGGCGGCGGTGTTGCGACCGAATAGCGTGCCCTGCGGCCCCTTCAGCACCTCGATGCGCTCCACGTCGAGAAACGGCAGCAGCACGCCGCCGCCGCGGCCGCCGTACACGCCGTCGACGAAGATGCCGACGGCCGGATCGGTACCGATGCCGAAATCGTTGGTCTCCACGCCGCGCAGGCGGAACGAAGGCTGCGTCGGCTGCGCGGCATCCACCACCAGGCCCGGCACGAAAGCGTCGATGTCGCCCAGGTTCTCCGCCGCGACGTCGTCGAGCAGTTGCTGGTCGACGACCTGCAGCGCGATCGGCACGTCCTGCAATTCCTGCTGGCGGCTCTGTGCAGTGACGGTGATGGTGTCGAGGTTGGTGGCCTGCTGCTCGCCTTCAGGCGTCGCCTGCGCCCAGGCCGTGCCGCTCGCACCCAACACCACGCAACCGCCGAACAACGCCCGCCGAAGCCCCACGACCAGATCCCGTTGCATCACTCTCATCACGCCCTCCCGGAAGCGTTGTGCGGAAACCGGCCTCAGGTGGCCGGCGGTGGTTCACTGCCTGTGCCTGCGGTATCGCAACTGCCTGACTGCGCATCGATCCACGCGCGGATCAGCGCGACCCCTTCCCGATGGACGACCGAGCGCCCCAGCTCCGGCATCATGATCGCGGGGTCGTCGCTGTCCAACCGGTAGTCGAAGATGGAATCGGCCGCATGGCCCGGCACGATGTCGTAGCGCCGGTTGCCCGTGCCCTTGCCCGCGGCGATCGGCTGCTTGCAGAAACCCAGCTTCAGCCGGTCCTGCGTGTGCGCATCCAGCCACAGCCCGGACGTGATCGCCGGGCCGGTGGCGCTGTGGCAGTGGCCACAGTTGACGTCCAGGTAGGCGCGCGCGCGCGCGTCGAGCGGTGCTCTGGCATCCATCGCATCCGCCAACTGCGGCGGCGTTGCGGGCACGCCGGACAGATAACCGACGCGCACCAGGTGCGCGAGCTGGTTCTCCTTGCCACCGGTGTAGTCGAAGTCGCGATTCAGATGCCGCGCCTTAGGGCCGATCGGCAGCAGCTTGCGCGACTTGTTGTCGGTGATGTGGCAGCCGCCGCACTGGTTCTGGTCCGGCACCTGGTAGTCGGCCGGCTCGCGCTTGCCCTGCGCATCGACGAGTTCGAGCGGGATCAGTTCACCGGTGCGCTTCAGCGTCGCCGCCGTCTGCGCGTCGTTCCACACATAAGGCAGCGCCACCCACCCCTCGACCCGATGCACGAGCAGGCGCGTCTCGATCAGGCGCACCTTGGCCAGGTCCAGCGCCTCGCCTTCCAGCGACGACTGCGAAGGTGGCGTGCGCGCGACGGTCTTTCCATCCCGGGCCTGCCCTTCCGGCAGCGGGTAGTAGAACGTCTTGCTGAGGATGGTGCCGACGGGAAAGTCGAAACTCTGTTCCGCCTGGTATGTCGCCGATGTCCCTGCCGGCATCCACACCGTGCGCAGCTTGTGTGCGTAGTCGCTGAACAACGGCGTGTTGAGATCGTACGGCACCACGCCATCGTTGAGATGCAGATGCCCGCCTTCGATCCGCAGTACCCCCCACTCGTCCAGCGTCGCCGGCTGGCCGTCGGCGAAGAAATGCACCTGCGGCGCTGGCCGGCAGGCGGGCAGCGCTGCGCAGGCGACAAGCATGGCCAGACCCAGTACCGCGCGGTACGGCATGCGTGGGGGCCTCAACCGCGTTTCAGGTCGACCGCCGGCAGGCGCGGCAGCTCGCAGTCATGGACCTTCGCGTCCTTGTTCGGATGCTTGTAGCCACCCGGGCCGTCCGCGTTGATCACGCCGTTGACGTCGCGCAGGCAGATCTGCGGACCGATCTTCTTGCCGTCCACCACGCGATCCTTGTTGAAGTATCCGTCCCACAGCACGTCGGGGAAGTTGCCGCGCAGCCCGTAGGTGGCCACCTTCAATGCCTTCAGGTCGAAGCCGTCCGGCGAGTCGCCGCCGCCCGACAGGGTGTTGCCGTGGATGTGGATGCGCTCCGGGTACGGATCGAAGTTCGGCGACGCGCTGCTGTCCTTGTACCCGGTGGAGTACACGCTGGACACGATGATGTTGGCGGTCGCGTTGTCGCGGATCTCGTTGCCGAACACTTCGATGTCGTCGTTGGAGTTGATCACGATGCCCGACCCCGCCGGCACGCTGGCCACGGGCGTGCCCTTGGCACCGAAATTCTCGTGGTTGTTGGCGATCACCTGGTTGGCGTACACGCGGATGTTGCCGCCCTGCTGCGACAGGCCCGGCATGTTGAAGATCAGGATGCCGCCGGTGTTGCCGGTGGCGACGTTCTCATAGACGTCGGCATTGAGGGTGTTCTCGATCTCGATGCCGGCCACGTTCTGCTCGGCGCGGCTGCGGCGGACGATGACGCCATCGGACTGGCCCACGTAGATGCCGGCATCGGACGCGCCGATGGAGACGGTGTCCTCGATCAGCACGTTCTTGGTCAGCACGGGGTAGATGCCGTAGGCGCCGTTCTTCGTGCTTGGCCCACCGGTCCATTGCACCTTGACGCCACGGATGGTGATGTTCGACGACTCGCTGATCTTCAGGCCGTCGCCCCTGGAATCCTCGATGGTGAGGTTCTCGATGGCGAAGTCGTCGCCATTGACCAGCAGGCCCTCGGCGCCGGCCTTCTGTCCCTTGAAGCTCAGCACGCTCTTGTCCATGCCGGCACCGCGGATGGTCACGCCATCCGCGCGCAGGGTCAGGCTGCGGTCGAAGCTGTGGCGGCCGGCGGGGATCTCGATGACGTCGCCCGGCTTGGCGTCCAGCAGGCGCTCCTGCAGGGTGGCGGCAAACCCTGCCTCGGCCGCCGGGGCGCTGGCGGTTTCAGGCGCCTTGGGCTGGCACGCGCCCATCATGAGCGCCAGAGCGCCTGCCAGTGCCACGGAAATGATGCGCTGCATGAGTCCCCTCCCATACGCCTGCGTAGTGCCCCGCAGTCTGGTGCGGCGACAGGTGCGACACGGAGGGCGGGAGCGGCATACTACGGGGGGCGAAGCGGACAAGCTGGAGGGGCTTCGATGCGCTGGAAAACCGGACTGGGCAATCGCCTGTCGATCGCCAACCTGCCCACCAACATGCTGTGCGGCCTGGTGCTGCTGGCCGGCGAATTCGGCGTGAACGCCGAGGGCTGGTTCGCCGGCATGCGGCTGAACGTGCAGGAGATCCACGACCCGCAGGCGCGCGTGTCCTACCGCCAGGCCAGCGAGATCATCCGCCGCGCCCTGCCGACCCTGCCGATCGACGGCGTGGGCCTGGCGATGGGCGAGAAGCAGAACGGCGGCAATTTCGGCCTGCTGGGCCTGGCGATGAAGACCGCGCCCACGTTCGGCGATGCCGTCCAGATCGGCCTGGAGTACCAGCGCAACCTCGGGCCGCTGATGGACCTGGACATGCAGGACGGCGACAACGGCGCGCTGGCCGTGGTCGCGACCGCGCCCGAGGAAGCCTCCGACCTGCTGCCTTTCCTGTGCGAGGAAATGTTCGCCAGCACCCTGATGCTGGCCCGGGAGCTGGCGGGTGCCGAGTTCCGCCCGCTGCGGCTCGACCTGGGCTACCCGGCGCCGCGCTATGCCGCGCGCTACGACGACCTGTTCGGCTGCGAGGTGCGCTTTGGCCAATCGCGGCACGCGATGGTGGTGGACCGGCGCTGGCTTGAACTGCCGTTCGCCAGCTACAACCCGGTGACCTCCCGGCAGGCGCTGGCGCTGTGCCGTGCGCAGCTCACGGCGATGTCGCTGCGCGGCGAAAGCACCGCGGCGGTCGAACGCCAGCTGCGCCCGCGCCTGCGCGAGAACCCGCAGATGACGGACGTGGCCACGGCACTGCACCTGAGCGAGCGCACGTTGCGGCGCCAACTCGCCGAGGAAGGCACCACCTTCAGCGCCGTGCACGACCGCGTGCGCACCGAGCGTGCGCTGGAACTGCTGCAGGACGCGGAAATGACCATCGCCAGCGTCGGCAGCCAGATCGGCTTCAACGACGTGCGCGAATTCCGTCGGGCGTTCAAGCGCTGGACCGGGCATACGCCCAGCGACACCAGGCGTAGCCCCGCGTAGCGCAGAGCTTGCTCCGCTGCCGGTCGCCCACGCGCCTGGCTGTCGGACACCACCGGGCGCCGGGCAAGCCCGGCGCCACGGCACCCTCCGCCCTTACTCCAGCACCATCACCGCGTCGACTTCGAACGCGGCGCCCTTCGGCAGGCCAGAGACTTCGATGGTCGAACGCGCGGGATACGGCGCAGCGAAATAGTCCTGCATCACCGCATTGACGGCCGCGAACTGCGACAGGTCGGTCAGGTACAGGCCGAGCCGCACGATGCGGTCGAGCGAGCCGCCTGCCGCTTCCGCCACCGCCTTCAGATTGTCGAAGGCGCGGCGTGCCTGGGCGGTGATGTCGCCGTCGACCAGGTGGCCGGTGGCCGGATCCAGCGGAATCTGCCCGGAGAAGTAGACCGTGTTGCCAACACGCACGGCCTGCGAATAGGGGCCGATGGCGGCGGGAGCCTGCTCGGTGTGGATGATCTGCTTGGTCATGGGCGACTCCTGTAAGAACCCGTGATTCTACGTAGGGCGGGCCCCGGCCCGCCATCGCGGCCGGTCGGATCGCGATGGTATTGAGCGAAAAGACGACGCAGCCGAACCACATCGCCGCAAGAACAAGCATCAACACGGCGGGCCTGGACCCGCCCTACGTCACTGCCGGCGCACGCCGTGCACGACGTTGAGGCGTCGCAACCGGCGCATCACTTCCGCCAGGTGGTTGCGGTCGCGCACCTGGATCGAGAAGCGCAGCACGGCGACGTTGATGTCACGCTCCAGGTATTCGACGCGTTCGATGTTCGACTGGCTCTTCGCGACGGCGGCAGCGACCTGCGCCAGCACGCCAGGGCGGTTCTCCACGTCGATCAGCAGCGCGGCGTCGTAGTCGCCGGTGACCTTGGCGTCCCATGCGATCGGTACCCAGCGCTCCGGCGACTTGCGGAACTCGGTGACGTTGGGGCAATCCAGCCGGTGCACCACGATGCCCTTGCCGGCGGTGTGGTAGCCCATGATCTCGTCGCCGGGGATCGGCTGGCAGCACTGGGCGAAGCTGACCACGCCGCGTTCGCCGCCGGTGATCAGGATCTTTTCCTGCGAATGCTTGGAATGCCCGCCACCGCGCAACTCGGCGAAGGCGGTCAACGCCTGCGCCGCCTGCGCCGGCATCCAGTTGCCGAGCGCGACGTCGGCAAGGAAGGCCTCCAGGCGCGGATACTTGTGTTCGGTGAGGAAGGCTTCGAGGCGCTGTTGCGGCAGGCGCTCGAGCGAGCTGTCCAGGTCTTCCAGCGCGCGGTCCAGCATGCGGTGGCCGAGCTGCACGGCGTCCTCGTGCTCCAGTTGCTTCAGCTGGTGGCGGATGGCGGTGCGCGCCTTGCTGGTGACGACGAACTCCAGCCACTGCGGCTTCGGCGCGGCCGATTTGGCGGTGATGATCTCCACGCTCTGGCCACTGGCCAGCTTGGTGCGCAACGGCACCAGCTTCTTGTCCACGCGCGAGGCCACCGCCTGGTTGCCGACGTCGGTGTGGACCGCGTACGCGAAGTCCAGCGCGGTGGCGTTGCGCGGCAGCGACAGGATCTTGCCCTTCGGCGTGAACAGGTAGACCTCGTCGGGGAACAGGTCGACCTTGACGTTGTCGAGGAACTCCAGCGACGAGCCGGCCGCACGCTGGTTGTCGATCAGCTCCACGATCCAGGCATGCGCGCGGTTCTGCGCGCTGTTCGGCGAATCGGTGCCGTACTTGTAGGTCCAGTGCGCGGCGATGCCGCGTTCGGCCACCAGGTCCATCTCGATGGTGCGGATCTGCACTTCGATGGGCGACCCGTACGGCCCGAACAGCACGGTGTGCAGCGACTGGTAGCCGTTGGCCTTGGGAATGGCGATGAAGTCGCGGAAGCGCCCGTCCAGCGGCTTGTACTGCGCGTGCACCGCACCCAGCGCGTGGTAGCAGGACGGCACCGAATCGACCACGACGCGGAACCCGAACACGTCCATCACCCGGTCGAAGCTTTTGCCTTCGGCGCGCATCTTGTTGTAGATGCTCCAGGGCGTCTTCACCCGGCTGACGAGGCGATGCTCGATGCCTTCCTTCGCCAACCGCTGCGACAGGTGCGCCTCGATCTGCGCCATCGATTCGCGGCGCATCACCGGCTGGCTGCGGATGTGCTTGTCGATCACCGCATGCCGCCACGGATGCAGCGCGCGGAAGCCCAGGTCCTGCAGCTCCGACTTGACCAGGTTCATGCCGAGCCGCTGCGCGATGGGCGCATAGATCTCCAGCGTCTCGCGGGCGATGCGTCCACGCGCCTCGGCACCCTGCGCGCCCAGCGTGCGCATGTTGTGCAGGCGGTCGGCCAGCTTGATCATGATCACGCGCAGGTCGCGCGACATGGCCAGCAGCATCTTGCGGAAGCTTTCCGCCGCCGCTTCCTGGCGGTCGCGGAACTTCAGTTTGTCCAGCTTGGTGACGCCTTCCACCAGCTCCGCGACCGATTCGCCGAACTCGGCTGCGATGTCTGCACCGGTCAGTGGCGTGTCTTCGATGGTGTCGTGCAGGATCGCCGCGATCAGCGTTTCCGCGTCCATGCCCAGTTCGGCCAGTACGCCGGCCACGGCCACGGGATGGGTGATGTAGGGTTCGCCGGACTTGCGGGTCTGCCCCGCATGAGCGGCGGCGCCGACTTCCCAGGCCCGACGCAGCAGCGGCAGCTGCTCCCTTGGCAGGTACGCCGCCGTCTTCTCGAACTGGACGACGTACTCCGGCAGGCCATCGTCACGCGACGAAGCAGGGCTGCGGAGTGCCTTGGCGATGCGACCTGAATTCATGTCGCCAGACTATGCCAGTCACGTCGCCACGGCAACGCGGATCGGCGGCCCTGAAACGCGAAAAGCCCGCTTGCGCGGGCCTTCCGGCGATCGTCCGTTCCGACCGGAACGTTAGACGAACTGGATCAGTCGTCGCCCTTCGACAGGTCGTCGTCGGCCACCACTTCGGCCGCGGCCCACTCCAGCGCCTCACGCTCGGCGCGTTCGCGCTCGGCCTTCTCGACGCGGTCGATCAGCTCGTTGTCGATCTTGCGCGCGGCGATTTCGCGCAATGCCAGCACGGTGGGCTTGTCCTGCGCTTCGTTGTTGTCGATCTGCGGTTCCACGCCGTTCGCCAGCTGGCGGGCGCGCTTGGCGGCCATCGTGACCAGATCGAAACGGTTATCTACGACTTCCAGGCAATCTTCGACGGTAATGCGGGCCATGCGGGCTCCCGGCGGCCAGGCAGGCCGCGCAGTGAATACGGAAAGGGGCCGGGATTGTAGGCAGCCAAGGCCCGCAATGCAAGCCTTTCCTTGAAAATCAAGTGGTTAGCCTGGATCCCACCCTCAAACATGAGGGCCAGGCCACCTCTGGACGTCCACTCGACGCCAGGTCGTTCTCCAGCCGGGCGCGCTGCGGCGCGTTCACCATGGCTGCACACGGAACGACCACCGGGGCGCGGGCTGAAGCCCCTCTTACACGTTACTCCGCCAGCAACGCCGCGATCAGGTCGGCGTGGCGCACGTCCTGTGCCTCACGGCGCAGGCGGCTGGCGGTGAAGATGGCGTGCATCTGCGCCACCGCCTCGTCGAACACGTCGTTGACGATGACGTAGTCGAACTCGGCGTAGTGCGACATCTCCTCGCGGGCCGCGGCCAGGCGGCGCTGGATGACCTCTTCGCTGTCCTGCCCGCGGGCACGCATACGCTGCTCCAGCGCATCGCGCGACGGCGGCAGGATGAACACGCTGACCGCGTCCGGCACCTTGTCGCGCACCTGGCGCGCGCCCTGCCAGTCGATCTCCAGCAGCACGTCCTTGCCGGCGTCCAGCTGCGGCTCCACCGACTGGCGGGCCGTGCCCTTCCAGTCGCCGTGCACTTCGGCGTACTCGAAGAAGTCGCCGGCACGGATCATCGCCTTGAACTCGTCCGCGCTGATGAAGTGGTAGTGCTGCGCATGCCGTTCGCCCGGGCGCGCCGCGCGCGAGGTGAACGAGATGGACAGCGCGATGTCGGCGTCGCACGCCAGCACCGCGTTGACGATGCTGCTCTTGCCCGCGCCGGAGGGCGCCGCGACGATGTAGAGCGTCCCGCGGTTGGAGCCGTGATTCGTGATTCGTGATTGGTGATTCGCTGGAGCCGAATCACGCTCGCTCAAGGTCTGCTGGTTCATCGTTGCGCTCAAAGGGCGTTTCCCGCGTGTCGTTTCATTGCAACCGTACAACCGCTGCTCCTGCGAATCACCAATCACAAATCACCGACTCACTCGATGTTCTGGACCTGTTCGCGGATCTGGTCGATCAGCACCTTGAACTCCACCGCGATGTTGGTGGTGCGGATGTCGACGGACTTGGAGCCCAGCGTATTGGCTTCGCGGTTGAACTCCTGCAGCAGGAAGTCCAGCCGGCGGCCCTGCGGCTCCTTCTGGGTGAAGACGCGGCGGATCTCCTTGACGTGGCTGTCCAGGCGGTCGAGTTCCTCGTCCACGTCCAGCTTCTGCAGCCACAGCACCAGTTCCTGCTCCAGCCGGCCCTGCTCCATGTTCTGGGCCACGTCGGCCAGGCGCGCTTCCAGCTTCTGCCGTTGGCCTGCGCGGATCTGCGGGATCAGCGTGCGCACCTCGGCCGCCAGCGCGGCGATGCCGTCCACGCGCTCCAGGATCGCCGCCACCAGCTTGCCGCCCTCGCGTTCGCGCGCCGCGACGAACTGGTCCAGCACCGTATCCAGCAGTGCCAGCGCCTCGACCTGCAGCGCGTCCATGTCCACCCCCTTGCTCTGCAACACGCCGGGGAACTGCAGCAGGTCGGTCAGTTCGGTGCGCAGGTTCGGCAACCGCGCGGACAGGTCCTGCGCCAGTTCGGACAGCTGTGCCACGACGCGGGCGTTGAGCTGCAGTGCGCCTTCGCCTTCGGGAGCCCGCAGGCGCAGGGTCAGGTCCAGCTTGCCACGCGATACCCGCGAAGCGACGCGCTCGCGCAGCGCCGGCTCCAGCACGCGCAGTTCGTCCGGCAGGCGTACGCCCAGTTCCAGGAAGCGGTGGTTGACCGCACGCAGTTCGGCCGCCAGCGTGCCGCCCTCGGTGGCGCGTTCGGCGGTAGCGAACGCCGTCATGCTGCGGATCATGCAGGTGCCCATCGGACCAGTGAGCGGCGCATCTTAGCAGCCCGCGTGGCGGCAGCCGGGTCCGGCGGGGCGGGCTGGTAGACTTCGCCCCCCTCATTGTGGATGCCCCCATGTCCTTCTCCCGCCCCAGCGGCCGCCAGCCCGACCAGATGCGCGACGTCAGCATCCTGCGCAATTACACCCGCCACGCGGAAGGTTCGGTGCTGGTCAGCTTCGGCCACACCCGCGTGCTGTGCACGGCGACGGTGGAGAACAAGGTGCCCGGCTTCCTGCGCGGCAAGGGCGAAGGCTGGGTGACCGCCGAGTACGGCATGCTGCCGCGCTCCACGCATACGCGCAGCGACCGCGAAGCCTCGCGCGGCAAGCAGGGCGGCCGAACGCTGGAAATCCAGCGCCTGATCGGCCGCACGCTACGCGCCTGCGTGGATCGCGGCGCCCTGGGCGAACGCACCATCACCCTGGACTGCGACGTGCTGCAGGCGGACGGCGGCACCCGCACGGCCGCCATCACCGGCGCCTACGTGGCGCTGGTGGATGCGGTGAACTGGCTGAAGGGCCGCAACGATATCAAGCGCGATGTGGTGCATGGCGCGGTCGCGGCGGTCTCGGTCGGCATCTACCGCGGCGTGCCGGTGCTGGACCTGGACTACCCCGAGGACAGCGACTGCGACACCGACATGAACCTCGTCATGAACGACGGCGGCGGCTTCATCGAACTGCAGGGCACGGCCGAAGGCCACGCCTTCCGTCGCGATGAACTGGATGCCTTGCTCGCACTGGGCGAGAAGGGCATCGGCGAACTGTTCGCCGCCCAGCGCGCAGCGCTGGCGGGATAACTCCTTCACCCTCTTCACTCGTGGGAGCGACGTAAGTCGCGATGAGGCTTTACCGACCCACCATCGCGACTTACGTCGCTCCCACGACCACTACCTCATCCGACGGATTCCCCGCATGTCCCAGACCCTCAGCCTGGTTACCCTGCTCGTCGACGATTACGACCGCGCCATCGCGCACTATCGCGATGCGCTCGGCTTCGAGCTGCGGGAAGACACCGACCTCGGCGGCGGCAAGCGCTGGGTGCGCGTGGCGCCGAAGGGCGACGGCGGCACCGACCTGCTGCTGGCGGTTGCCAGTACCGACGAACAGCGCGCGCGCATCGGCGACCAGACCGGCGGTCGCGTCGGCTTCTTCCTGCAGACCGACGATTTCTGGCGCGACCATGCGTGCATGACCGCCGCCGGCATCGAATTCCTGGAAGCACCGCGCGAGGAAAGCTACGCCACCGTCGCCGTGTTCCGCGATGCCTACGGCAATCGCTGGGACCTGCTGCAACCCAAGGGCTGATCCACATGAAACTCGTCCTCGCCTCCTCCAACCAGGGCAAGCTGGAAGAACTCCGCGGCCTGCTCGCGGATACCGGCATCGAACTGGTCGCGCAGTCCGACCTGGGCGTCGAGGATGCCGACGAGACCGGCGCCACCTTCGTCGAGAACGCACTGATCAAGGCGCGCCATGCCAGCCTGCAGACCGGCCTGCCCGCGCTGGCCGACGACTCCGGCATCTGCGTGGATGCGCTCAACGGTGCGCCCGGCCTGTACTCCGCGCGCTACGCCGGCGATCACGGCAACGCGGACCGCAACATCGACAAGCTGCTGGACGCCCTGAAGGATGTCGCCGGCGAACAGCGCGGCGCGCATTTCTACTGCGTGCTGGTGCTGCTGCGCCACGCGCACGACCCGCAGCCGCTGATCGTGGAAGGCGAATGGCGCGGCCGCATCCTGCACGAACGCCGTGGCGACGGCGGGCACGGGTACGATCCGGTGTTCTTCGATCCGCAGCGGGGGCAGACCGCGGCGGAAATGCCGCTCACCGGGAAGAACCGCATCAGCCATCGCGGCAAGGCCCTGGCCGGCCTCAAGCAGCGGCTGCTCGACCTGGCCTGACCGATGCTGATCCCGCCACCCCTCTCGCTCTACGTGCACATGCCGTGGTGCGTGCGCAAATGCCCGTACTGCGACTTCAACTCGCACCAGGGCAAGGGCGAGCTGCCGTTCGACGACTACGTCGACGCTCTGCTGCGCGATCTTGACCAGGACCTGCCGCTGGTCTGGGGCCGCGCCGTGCACAGCGTGTTCTTCGGCGGCGGCACGCCCAGCCTGTTCCCGCCAGAGGCGATCGACCGCTTCCTGCAGGGCGCCAGCAGCCGGTTGCGCTTCGCGCCCGGGCTGGAGATCACGCTGGAGACCAATCCCGGTACCGCCGAACACGGCCGCTTCGACCGCTACCGTGCCGCCGGAGTGAACCGCATCAGCTTCGGCATCCAGAGCTTCGACGATGACAGCCTGCAGAAGCTCGGCCGCATCCACGACAGCCGCGAGGCCGAGCACGCGGTGAAACTTGCGCAGGATGCCGGCTTCGACAATATCAACCTCGACCTGATGTACGCCCTGCCCGGGCAGACCCTGGCGATGGCCGAACACGACCTGCAACGCGCGTTCGCATTGCAGCCGGCGCACATCTCGCACTACCAGCTGACACTGGAACCGAACACCGTCTTCTTCGCCCGGCCGCCGCGGGGCATTCCCGACGACGATCACGCCTGGGACATGCAGGAACATGGCCAGGCCCTGCTGGCCGATGCGGGCTATCAGCATTACGAGGTCAGTGCCTACGCGCGCCCGGGGCGTCGCTGCGCGCACAACCTCAACTACTGGCGTTATGGCGATTACGTCGGCATCGGCGCCGGCGCGCACGGCAAGATCACCGTCGGTGCCACGCAGCAGGTGCTGCGCCGCTGGAAAGTGAAGCATCCCACCGCGTATCTCGCTGCCGCCGGCACCCCGCTGGCGATCGGTGGCGACGACGACATCACGCCAGAGCGGCGACCGTTCGAATTCATGCTCAATGCACTGCGATTGCAGGAAGGCTTTGCGCTGGCGGACTTCACCGCCACCACCGGATTGCCGCCGTCGAGCATCGCGTCCGCACTGGAACAGGCCTTGCAACGGGGATGGCTGGCGATCTCCGACACGCACGTGCGCCCCACGGCACTGGGCCGCCGGTTCACCAATGATGTGATCGAGCTGTTCCTGGACACCTGATGCCCGGATGCCCTGCGGCGAGGCGACGGATGGGTGCGCAGGCAATGCCGGGTGTGATAATGATGCTGCAAGAGGGGAGCAGAACGTACCGATGACCGCGACACGACCGCCGACGTCCGCTGCCGCGCCGACCACGATCGCATCGTCGGCGCTGCCGCCGCGCGTGCGGCGCGTGCTGCAGAACCTGTTCGACCATATCGCCACCGATTTCGTCGCCGCATTGAACGGCATGCTGGTGGAATTCGAGCAGCAACTGTTCAAGCAGGCCGAGCAGGCCCGCAGCAACCACGCGCAGACGCAGATCTTCGTCGACCTGCGTTCGCTGCAGAAGAACCGCGTCGAACTGGTGCCGCAGTACATGTTCGCGCTGGAAGCGGAACTGGCGGCGCTTCGCAGCGTGCGACCCGCCGGCGAAGCGCCGCAGCTGCGGCTGGACTACCAGACGCTGACCCTGGTCGAGGATGCGGCGATGGACCAGGAGATCGTGCTGCGCGAAGTCGCGCGCCGGCACGAGCAGCGCGGCAACGCGCAGATCCTGATGCTGGGCCAGCGGTTCGGCGTGCTCGCCTGCCGTCCCGCCTACGAGGCCGAGACGCTGCCGCTGGGGCCGCATCGCCTGTCGCACCTGCTGAAGGACGCGGCCGCCTGCCTCGAATTGTCCATCGATGCGCAACTGGTGCTGTATCGCAGCTTCGACCACAAGGTGATGCTGAATTACACCGAGTGGGCGAACACGGTGAACCAGTTCCTCGCGCGCGAAGGCATCCTGCCGGGGCTGGCCTACATGCCGCGACGCGCACGCAGCCTCGACATCGTGCGCCCCCCGCGCGACGAAGCGGACGGCGGCGCACGCCCCATGACCAGCTGGCAGAGCCAGGCGAGCGCATCGCACTGGGCCACGCTGACACCGGAGCAGCTGCATGCGGTCGCCGGAGCACTGACCGGGAACACCACATTCACCGGACCGGCGACATCGGCCCCGGCGGGCGGCACCACTCCGGAAGGCGCACCTGCAGACGGGCAAGCGCCACAGGGCACGGCGGGTTCGTTCGAAGTCCTGCAGAAACTGCTTTCCATCCGCCGCGGTGGCTTGCAGGCCGATGCGCTCGCGCAGGCGGGCGAGATCGACTCGATCGCGGGCGATGCCGGTGGCGGCCCGGGCGGTGACGGCTTGGCGGGGAACACACACGGGCCAGGCGGACAGATCGGTGGTGGTGGTGGTACTGCCAGCGGTGGCGGTGGCGGTGGTACCGGCGGTGGCGGCGCGCAGGGACACACGGGCGGCGGCCATGCCCGTCGCCTGCTGCCGACACCCGATGTGCTGAACACCTTGCAGGCCCTGCAGACGGCACCGTTGCCGGCACGCATGCCGGACCAGCCGCGCCGTACCGTGGCCGACCTGCAGCAGGTGATGCTGGCGGAGGTCCGCGCCAAGCATGGCCCCGGTGCGACGCTGGCGAGTGCCGATTCCGATACGTTCGAACTGCTCGACCTGCTCTACAACGAGATCGAGCGAGAAGTGCAGCACGATGCACCGGCCGCCGACATGCTGGTGCGACTGCAGGTGCCCGTCGTGCAGGCCGCGTTGCGCGACCGCAACTTCTTCCTGCGTGCGCAGCATCCTGCGCGCGACTTGCTCAACACGGTCGCCGAATCCGGCGCGACCTGGCTGGGCGACGACGACGTCGATCCGCACCTGGTGCAGCGGCTGCACAAGGCCGTCGAAACCGTCGTCGAGACGTACGAAGGCGACGAGGCGGTCTTCGAGGATGCCAACCGCGACGTGCAGCAGCACCTGCAGGCTGCGGCACGCAAGGCCGAACTGGCCGAACGCCGGCAGATCGAAGCCGCGCGCGGCAAGGACCGGCTGGAAATCGCCAAGCAGAAAGCGGTCGACACCATCGAATCGGCCATGGCCGAAGCCAAGCCGCAGAAATTCGTGCAGGCGCTGCTCAGCCAGGCCTGGGCCGACGTACTGACGCTTACCCAGTTGCGCAACGGCGAGTCGTCGACCGAATGGGCCGACCAGCTGCAGACCACGCTGGAAATCGTCGCCGCCACCACTTCGTCGCAGCCGGCCAACCATGAGCTGGCCGGCAAGATCGAGAAGTCGCTGGTGCAGGTGGGTTACCACGAGGACGAAGCCGCCGCGATCTCGCGCCGGCTGTCCAGCGCCGAGGAAGACGAAACCACCTCGCGCACCGAGCTGACCGCCCGCCTGAAGGCGCGCGCGCCTGGGCGGCCAGGGCGAGGCCAAGAAAAAGCCCACGCAGCCGCGGACGCCGCAGGAACAGGAGTGCTTCGACTACCTGCGCACGCTGCCGTTCGGCACCTGGTTCGAGTTCACCCGCAACCAGCAGGGCGACGTGCAACGCCAGCGCCTGTCGTGGTTCAGCCCGGTGACCGGCAACGCGCTGTTCGTCAACCAGCGCGGCCAGCGCGTCGGCGAGCATTCGCTGGACACGCTGGCGCACCTGATGGCCAAGGGCCAGGCCCAGGTGGTCACCGAAGACCGCGGCCGCCTGATCGACCGCGCCTGGAACGCCACCCTCAGCGCGCTGCGCAGCCTGACCGGCCGCAGCGGCGAACCCGCAGGAGACGCCGCATGATGCGCGAGTTCCGCCGCGCCCGCCGGCGCGCCGTGCCTAAGCCGGTGCCTGTATTCGACCTGATGACCGAACAGGTGATCGGCCGGCTGGGCAATCTGTCCGAATCGGGCATGTTGCTGGTGGCCACCGAACCGGTGGTCGACGACGCGCTGTACCAGTTGCGCTTCCACCTGCAGGATGCGCGCGGCCAGGACCTGCCGATCGACGTCGGCGCACACCTGGTCTGGTCGGCGGCGGCGAACACCCCCGGACAGGCCTTTGCCGGCCTGCGCTTCCTGACCATCGACCGCGAACCGCTGGAACGTCTGCGGAACTGGGTGAACGCCGGCCCCGAGGCGGAATAACGCGCCAGGCGACCGGCCGCGCAACGCCCGCCCTGGACGATTGCGGCAAAATGGCGGTTCTCTTGCACGAGCCGCCGCCATGAACGCACCCGCTTCCTTCGATACCGACCTCGTCCCGCTGTACGCCGACCATTTGGCGACGATGAAGCGGCGCGCGGACGAAGCGCTGGCGCGTGGCGGCTTCGACCACCTGGTGGTCCCCAGCGGCACGCAGCACTGGCAGGTATTCGACGACCGCGATTACCCGTACGCGGTGAACCCGCAATTCAAGGCGTGGCTGCCGCTCACGCGGTTGCCGTACAGCTGGCTGGTGTACACGCCCGGGCAGCGGCCGAAGGTGATCTTCTACCAGCCGTTCGACTACTGGCATGTGGTGCCGGACGCACCGAGCGGCTGGTGGGTGGACTACGTCGACGTCCATATCATCCGCAAGCCCGACGACGCCGCGGCACTGCTGCCGCCTGCCGCACGCAGCGCGATCCTCGGCGAGCCGCAGAGTTCGCTGGGCGCGGCTCCTGACCAGCGTTACGCCCCGAACAATCCCGAGCCGGTCATCCAGTACCTGGAATACCAGCGCTCGTACAAGACGCCGTACGAGATCGCGCTGATGCGGCAGGCGCAGCGCCTGGCCGTGCGCGGCCATCGCGCCGCCGAAGCCGCGTTCCGCGCGGGCCAGAGCGAGTTCGGCATCCACATGGCCTATTGCACCGCCGTCGGCCAGGACGCCAACGACCTGCCCTACGGCAACATCATCGGCCTCAACGAGCACGCATCGATCCTGCACTACATGGAACTGCAGCGCGTCGCACCGGCAACGCTGCGCAGCTTTCTGATCGATGCCGGCGCCAGCTTCCACGGCTATGCCAGCGACATCACCCGCACCTACGCCTACGACACCGGCAGCGAGTTCCAGGCGCTGATCGATGCGGTCGACACCGCGCAGCAGCGCATGTGCGCCGGCGTGCGCGCGAACGTCGACTACAAGCAGCTGCACGTGGATGCGCATCACACCCTGATGGGCATCCTGAAGGACTTCGGCGTCATCACCGTCTCGCCGGAAGCGGCAGTCGCCACCGGCGTCAGCGCGGCCTTCTTCCCGCATGGCCTGGGCCATCCGATCGGCCTGCAGGTGCACGACGTCGCCGGCTTCGCCGCCAGCGACCGCGGCGGCCGCATCGAACGCCCCGCCGGCCATCCCTACCTGCGCATGACCCGCGTACTGGAACCCGGCATGGTGGTGACCATAGAACCCGGCCTGTACTTCATCGACCTGCTGCTGGACGAGGTGAAGAAGAACGGCCATGCCAGCAGCGTCGACTGGTCGCGCGTCGACGCGTTCCGCCCGTACGGCGGCATCCGCATCGAGGATGAGGTGCTGTGCACCGAGGGTGATGCCGACAACCTGACGCGGCCGGCGTTTGCCGAACAACACTGAGGAATCGACTGTCGTAGCCTGGGTAAGGCCGCAGGCCGCACCCGGGAATCGGACTGGTTCCGTACTAAGCGCCCCGGATGCGCATCGCTTCCCTAGGCTAACGCTTGCTCCGATTGCATCAACCGCGTCAGCCGCTTTTTCAGAAGCTTGAGTTGAATTGGGGAGATGGTTGTGAGGGCATTTAGAAGGACCGGAGACAGGGTTGCGATGATAGGCATCCTGCTCGACAAATCGTCCGAGTATGGCGATCGACTCGATTGCGCTAAATATCTCGGTGACTATGTGGAAGAGGATTCAGAGAGTGCTCTTCTCGTTGTCGCCTGCGATGCGGCGGAGGACGAAGACCTCGTCGAGGACTGCAGCGAAGCTTTGGCGGGAGTGTGGATAAAGAGGGGGTGTGTCAATCATGACTACTTGTCCAGGCTGCCTACTCGGGCAAGGCAAGTAGCGCAGGCAGTTCTAGATTCCCAGGGGTGCTGAGAATCAGTGGACCAGCGCCCAAGGTATTCGTCACTACCGATCGGCACGGGCGTCGTTATGAGGCGCTCGTCAACGGGATTTCGTCTCGACCATTCTGCTTGCTGCGAGCGTCATCGCTGCCGTCGTCGTCACGCTCAAGTTGCACAGGCGTTGGTCTTCGATCGCTGAGGCGCTTGCCATCGACACGCCCTCGAGTCCCGCCTTCGATCACGACGGGCACTGACTATGCAACTTGCTGGAGACGACATCGGCGTACTTGGCAACGGCGAAGACGGATTCATCACCCGCGAATGTTGGCGTACACGCAGCGCCACCATGATTTGACGCCATCCCGACGCCCCCACAGAATCCCGTCGACTCTGAGGGAAATCGGCATGCACGCAAGGGGACGGCACGCATGATGTTCATGATCGGCCAGGGCGAGCGCGTCGTACCGGTGGGTGAGCCGGAACCGCAGCATTGCCCGCATTGCGACGAGGAGCGCGACTTCCAGCCGCAACTCACCTACAAGTACGGCGAGTTCGACCTGCTGTTCGGCTTCGTCTATGGCCGGCGCTACCAACTGGCCTGTCCGGAATGCAACCACGGCTGGCGTCTGGACAGGCGACAGGCCGAACAGCGCTACGGCAAGCCGGATATCCCGTTCCGCGTGCGCTACGGCTTCTTCATCCTGCTTTGCCTGTTCGCCGCCCTCGGTGCGGCCTATCTGGCGAATCCGCCGCTGCCATGACATCGCTCGTGTCCCCGGATACCGCCCTGTTGCTGCCGATAACGACGCATGTCGCGCTCGCGGCGCTGCTCTACGTCCTGCTGACCGTCGCGCGGGCGCCCGCCATCTGGGGCATCGGCCGTCGCGCGGATGGCAGCAACCCGTGGGCGAAGCTCGAACCCCGCATCAGCGCCAACCTGTCCAACCAGTTCGAGTGGCCGCTGTTCTTCCACGTCGCCTGCCTCGCGCTGATGCTGCTCGGTACCTGCCACGCCGCGATCACGCTGGCGTGGATCTTCGTTGCCGGTCGCGTGCTGCACAGCGCGGTGCAGGTGATGACGCCGAACGTGCGCCTGCGTGGCCTGGTGTTCACCGTGAACTTCCTCGCCGTGCTCGGCCTGTGGGGCCTGCTGCTGCTGGCGGCGCTGGCGCACGCATAATCCGACCCTCCGGCCGGCAAATCTCCATGACGACCTCCGACTACCTCCTCATCTCCCGCGGGCAGTGGGACGAAAGCGCATCGAAAGAAGACGTGCAGGACGCCATCGACCGTTTCTACACCTGGTACGAGCAGGGCCTCGCCGACGGCGTGCTCAAGCCCGGCAGCCGGCTGGAGCACCGCGGCAAGCAGGTGTCGCGCAGCGGCATCACCGACGGCCCGTTCGCCGAGGCGAAGGAACTGGTCGGCGGCTACCGGTTCATCGTCGCCGACTCGCTGGAGCACGCCGCGCAGATCGCGGCCGGCAATCCTTGCCTCGCTTTCGGCCTGACGCTGGAGATCCGGCCACTGGAAGCCGAACGGGCGGGCGCGGACACCGTCACCAATGAAACGCCGGCGACCTGGCGTTCCGCCGCCGAGTGATCCGGCGATGGCGTCGCCTCCATCGCGCCTGCACGGTGGCTGCCACTGCGGTGCGCTCACCCTGACGCTCGCAATGTCCCTCGTCCCCGCGGGAACGGCGCCCCGCGCCTGCGACTGCAGCTTCTGCCGCGCGCACGGGGCCGCATGGATATCCGATGCGAAGGCGCGCCTGGTCATCCGGATCCACCCTCCGGAGCGCCTGCACCGCTACCGGCAGGGATCGGAAGCGGCACAGTTCCTGCTGTGCGGCAATTGCGGCGTGCTGGTGGCTGTCGTGTTCGAGGAAGGCGACCGGCGTTATGCGGCCGTCAATGCCGGATGCATGGACGCGCGCGATGCCTTCGCGCCGGCCGTGCCGGCCTCACCGCAGGCGCTGGCACCCGACGAAAAGACCGCCCGATGGCGGCAGCTGTGGATTGACGACGTGCGCGTGGTGACTGCCTAGATCGCCTGGGCCGTCGTCAGCCAGCGGCCATCGCCGCTTCGATTTCGTCCGCACTGCGCGCCAGCGCGTCGGTCAGCACGCGCGGCTCGCCGTCGGTGACCAGCACGTCGTCCTCCGTGCGGATGCCGATGCCGCGCCACTTGGCGTCGACGCTCTCGTCGTCGTGGCCGACGTAGAGACCGGGTTCGATGGTGAACACCATGCCGGCTTCCAGCAGGCGCGATTCGCCGTCGATCCGGTAGTCGCCGACGTCGTGCACGTCCAGGCCCAGCCAGTGGCCGGTCTTGTGGCGGTAGAAGCGACGGTAGGTGCCTTCGGCCAGGTGCTTTTCCAGCGTGCCTTTCAGCAGGCCGAGTTTGAGCAGGCCTTCGGTCAGCGTTTCGACTGCGGCGACATGGCCGGCTTCGTACGGCACGCCGACGCGCGCGCAGTCCAGCGCGGCGCGCTGGGCGTCGCCGACCAGGTCGTGCAGCGCGCGCTGCGCCGGCGTGAAGCGGCCGTTGACCGGAAACGTGCGGGTGATGTCGGCGGCATAGCCGCGGTACTCGGCGCCGGCGTCGATCAGCACCAGCTCGCCGTCGCGCGCCTGTGCCGTATTGGCGCGGTAATGCAGCACGCAGGCATTGCGGCCGGCGCCGACGATGCTGTTGTACGCAGGCCACGCGTCATGGGCGCGGAACACGCGCTCGACGTCGGCCTGCAGTTCGTATTCGCGGATGCCGGGGCGCGCCACGCGCATCGCCGCACGGTGCGCTTCGACACTGATGTCGGCGGCACGCTGCATCAGCGTGATCTCGGCCTTCGACTTGAACAGCCGCAGGTCGTGCAGCAGGTGGCCGAGTTCGAGGAATTCGTGCGGCGGCTGCGCGCCCTGCTTCACGTGCGCGCGCACGTGCCGCACCCAGCCGATCAGCTTGAGGTCGAAGTCGGCATCGCGGCCGAAGTGGTAGTAGACGCGTGAACGCCCTTCCAGCAGGCCGGGCAGGATTTCGTCCAGATCGTCGATCGGGTAGGCATCGTCCATCCCGTAGTCGTTGACCGCACCGTCCTGGCCCGCACGCGGGCCGTCCCAGCCCTCGCGCTCCGGATCGCGTTCGCGGCAGAACAGGATGGTCTCGCCGTGCTTGCGGCCCGGCACCAGCACCAGCACCGCGTCAGGCTCGGGAAAGCCGCTGAGGTACCAGAAGTCCGAATCCTGCCGGTACGGATAATGCGTGTCATGGCTGCGAACGCGCTCGGCGGCGGCGGGCAGCACCAGGATCGCGTCGTTGCCGGCCAGCCGCATCAGCTGCTTGCGCCGGCGGGCGAATTCCGCCGCGCCGATGCCGGCGACGGCCTTCATCAGTTCAGGCTCCGGCGGTGCCGGGGCCCGAGCACGCAATCGCCATGCAACAACAGGACGGCGACGCGGACGAACTCTTCCAGTTCGGCCAGCGCATCTTCGTCTTCCTCGTCGTCGCTGCTCTCGGCCGAGGCCTGCGCCAGCCGGGCCAGGTCCTGCAGCGCTTCCTGTCCTTCTTCCGACAACGGCGGCGATGCGCCGGCCGCCAGACCGAAGGAACCGAGAAACCCCTGGCACCACGAGAACAGCGCCTCGGCGCGCTCGTCCAGCGGCCGGTCGGCAGCGGGCAACAGCAGGTCGAAGGCGAAGCTGCGGTCTTCCAGCTGGGCGACCGCGCACTGGCGCAACTGGTCGAGCGGACTGCCCGCCACCGGGGCAGGCACCTGGTCGTCGGCCAGCGCACGGGCCAGCCAGGTGTCGTCGGCCGTGCCACCGCCAGCCAGCCAGCCGCACAGCACTCCGTGCAGTTCCGGGGCGTCCATGGCCAGGCCGAGTTGGCGGGCGGCGGCCGCCACGTCGGCGATATCGGGAAGGTCGGGCATAGAAGAACGCAATCCGTCAGGGGTTTCGGACAACCGCGCAAGTGTACCAACGAAAACCCGCCTCCCTCCTTGTTGTGCGTGTGTACGCATGCCTACACTCGCGCATCGCCTACACGCTGGCCGACCGTCCCCTCCATGCACGCCTCTTCTGTCGCTGCACTCCTGGCAACGGCTTCCCCGCTGTCGTCCCGGCTGGCCATGGGGCTTGCCGGCGCGGTGTTGGTGGGCGTGATCGTGATTGGCACGCGACGCTGGTGGCAGGCATGGCTGGCCAGCCGGCAGGCGCCGCAGGAACCGCTGCGCAGCGAATCCCTGCGCAACCGCGACGAACGCCTGAAGCTGGCGCTGTGGGCCTCGGGCGAACAGTTCTGGGATTACGACCTGGTGCAGCGCCGGCTCTACCGGATGCGTGCGGACGAAAGCGCCGTGCAGACGGCCGACATCACCGTGCTGACGCGCCAGGGTGAGGTGCCGACCATCCATGACGAAGACCTGCCGCTGGTGCAGGAACGCCTGCGCCTGCACCTGCAGGGCAAGACGCCGCTCTTCATGTCCGAACACCGCATGGACATGGCCGGCAACGGCACGTGGGTGTGGGTCCGCGCGCGCGGGCGCGTGGTCGAGCGCGACGCCGACGGCCAGCCGATCCGCATCGCCGGCACCGCGCGCGACATCACCGCCAGCCGCAACGCCGAGTACGAGCATCGCATCGCCGGCGAAGTGATGCGCAGCATGAACGAGGCGGTGGCGGTGCTGGACTGGGCGCACCAGTTCATCACCATCAACCCGGCCTTCACCCGCATCACCGGCTATGCGGAACAGGAGATCATCGGCCAGCCGATGACGATGCTGGACAGCGACCAGCACGAAGACGCCTTCTTCGAGCGGATGAACCGCGAACTGCGCCTGACCGGGCGCTGGTCCGGCGAGATCTGGAAGGTGCGCAAGGACGGCGAGGAAATCCTCTGCCGCATCGAGACCAACGTGGTACCCGACGCCAGCGGAGAACGCCCGCTGTACGTGCAGGTGCTCACCGACATCACCGAGCAGAAGCGCGCCGAGCAGGAACTGCGCTACCTGGCCAACTACGACACCCTGACCAGCCTGCCGAACCGCTCGCTGCTGTCCGAGCGCCTGTCGCGCGCCATCGTGCGGGCGCGCCGCGAGCACGGGCACGTGGCGGTGCTGTTCATCGACCTGGACCGCTTCAAGGACATCAACGATTCGCTCGGCCATGCCACGGGCGACCGCATCCTGCGCTCGGCCGCCGCGCGCGTGCAACAGACCGTGGGTACCCAGCACACCGTGGCCCGCCTGAGCGGCGACGAGTTCACCGTCGTGCTGGAAGACATCAACGGCATGCCCGATGCCGAAGAGGTCGCGCAGCGCATCATCGACGCCTTCCGCGTTCCGCTCAACTTCGGCGAGCGGCTGGAACTGGCGGTGTCGCCCTCGATCGGCATCAGCCTGTACCCCGAGCACGCGCAGGTGCCGACCGAACTGCTGAAGCACGCCGACACCGCCATGTACCAGGCCAAGGCGATGGGCCGGCACACCTACCAGGTGTATTCGGAATCGATGGACGAGAAGAACCGCCATCGCGCGATCCTCGCCAGCGCGCTGCGCCGGGCGATCGACCGCAACGAACTGTCGCTCGTGTTCCAGCCGCGCCTGTCGATCTCGCGCCAGCGGATCACCGGTGTCGAAGCGCTGCTGCGCTGGGACAGCCGGGAATTCGGGATGGTCTCGCCGGCGCAGTTCATCCCGCTGGCGGAAGAGTCGGGAATGATCCTGGAACTCGGCGCCTGGGCCCTGCGCAACGCCTGCATGACCTTGCGCGAATGGCACGATGCAGGCCTGGAGGAACTCAGCGTGGCAGTGAACGTCTCGGCTACCCAGTTGCAACGCGGCGACCTGCAGACCGTGGTGGCCCGCGCACTGGAAGAAACCGGCGTACCGGCCAGCCGGCTGGAACTGGAGCTGACCGAAAGCGTGGTGATGGCCAGCCCCGAACAGAATGCCGATACCCTGCGCGCCTGCCGCCGGCTTGGCATCTCGCTGGCGATCGACGATTTCGGGACCGGCTATTCGTCGCTGGCCTACCTGAAGCGGCTGCCGCTGACCACGCTGAAGATCGACCGCGAGTTCATCAGCGACCTGACCCATGACACCGACGATGAAGCGATCACCAGCACCATCATCACCATGGGCCAGTCGCTGGCGCTGAAGGTGGTGGCCGAAGGCGTCGAGACCTGGGACCAGTACGAATTCCTGCGCAACCACGGGTGCGACGAGGTCCAGGGCCACTGGGTGTCGCAGGCGCTGGGCGCCGACCAGTGCCTGCGCTTCATCCGCGATTACTATCCCGGCTCCGGCATGCGCGTCGCTTCCTGACGCCCTGCGGGAGCGACGCCAGTCGCGATCAGGGTCCCGGTATCGCGACCGCTGCCGCTCCGCGGTCCCGCCCGCGCTTGACCGCCCGCCGACCGCATGCCTATCGTGGCCGCCATGGACACCGCCGACCTCCTCGACCAGCTCCGCGCACTCAGCACGCGCATCCAGGACCTGGCGGACCGCTGCCAGCGACTCACGGACGAGAACCGCAGCCTGCGCCAGCAGCAGGAACACCTGGTCGGCGAACGCTCGCAACTGCTGGCGAAGAACGAACAGGCGCGCTCGCGCGTGGAAGCGATGATCAGCCGCCTCAAGTCCCTGGAGCAGCACACGTGAGCACCAACGAGCCGGTCAGCGTCCACCTGCTGGACCGCGAATACACGGTCGGTGTCGCGCCCGACGAGCGCTCCAGCCTGATGGCCGCCGCCAAGCTGCTCGACAGCCGCATGCGCGAAGTGCGCGGCAGCAACCGCATGGCCGCGGTGGATCGCATCGCCGTGCTGGCCGCCCTCAACCTGGCACACGAATTGCAGCAGCTGCGCGATGAGCAGCACGCGCGCAACCGCGAGGTCGAGCGCACCCTGCAGGACCTGCACCGCAAGCTGGATGGCGCGCTCGGCGCATCGTGACGGCATGCGCACGTCGCCGACTGCGCACTGAATCCGCCGACGAACGGGCTAGGCAAAAAGTCCTCGATCGCTATACTGGCCCCGCGTCCTCTGCTGTACTCGACAGTGAGCGCAAACATTCGCCTTGTCCCTTAATTACGACCACGGGATGGTGACGGTTACCGGGAGTGCAGGTCTGCCTCGCAGCGGAAAGCCCGATGGTTACCCAACCTTCCCACTTGAACCCCGGGTTCAAGGTCGTTTCGCGAACATCGTGCATGGCGGAGGACGTATTTTTTCCCGCGGCAGCGGCATCAGCCGCGACCCGGCCGGTCCTGTTGCACCCGCCCTTGAGCGGGATGACTTCGAAACGAAGCCGACTGCACTAGGGATCCGACGCACAGGGCCGTGACTGACGCCGCTCCTGCGGTCCCACCGGCAACGCCGGTGCGCATGCCGTAAAATTCGCGCATGCCCTGTCCTTCTCCTTGTCTGCCATGACCGCCGAGCGTGATGCGCTGCGACGCGAACTGCGTGCGCGTCGACGAGCCTTGCCCGCTGCCGAGCGCATCGCAGGCGCGGATGCGCTGGCTACGCGCCTGTTCTCGCTGCCGTTCTTCCCGGCCACCGGCTACGTGGCCGGCTATTGGGCGATGGATGGCGAAATCGGCCTGCACAGCTGGCAGCTGCGGCTGCCGGCCGGCCTGGTGTACTGCCTGCCGCTGCTGTCGGACGACAACACGCTGCGTTTCGCACCCTGGCGCCCCGGCGATGCGCTGGTGACCAACCGCTATGGCATTCCGGAGCCGGATATCGAACCGAGTTCCGGTTTGTCGGCCATTGAGATGGCGCTGATCATCGTGCCGTTGGTGGGCTTCGACGCCGCCGGGCATCGGCTCGGCATGGGTGGCGGCTGGTACGACCGCACGCTGGCGCCGCGCCTGCAGCGCCCCGCTACGCCGTGGCTGGTCGGGGTCGGCTTTGAAGCGCAGCGCATCGACGCGTTGGGCGCGCAGCCCTGGGACGTACCGCTGGATGCGGTCTGTACCGAGCGCGACACGCTGCTTTCCCCTTCCCTATCGAACGCCACGCCATGACCTCCCGCAAGCACTACTGGCTGATGAAGTCCGAACCGGATGCCTTCTCGATCGACGACCTGAAGAAGGTCGGAACGGAGCCGTGGAACGGCGTGCGCAACTACCAGGCGCGCAACTTCATGCGCAACATGCAGGTCGGCGACGGCGTGCTGTTCTATCACTCCAACTGCAAGGAACCCGGCATCGTCGGCACCGCCACCGTGGCGAGCGCGCCCTATCCGGACGAGACGCAGTTCAACCCGAAGTCCGACTACCACGACCCCAAGAGTACGCGCGAAGAACCGCGCTGGTCGCTGGTGGACGTGAAGTTCGAGCGCAAGCTGAAACGCACCATCACGCTGGACGAGATCAAGCAGCACGCCGACGACCTGGGCGAAGGCTTCGCGCTGATCCAGCGCGGCACCCGCCTGTCCGTGTTGCCGGTTACCGCCGCGCAATGGAAGTTCCTGCTGGCGCTCGAATGAGCTTCTTTTTCCTGCAGGAGCGACGCATGTCGCGACCGTGCGCCGTCAGGCGCCGGGGCATCACGACCTCCCTCGACGGCGGGCGGGACGCTTCACCTTTCCGGTCGCGACGTGCGTCGCTCCTACAACCCCCTTCCCTTACACGAGTGTTGACCCCATGAGCGAAGCAAAGCGCCTGGCCGGCGAAAAGGCCATCGAGTTCGTCGAGGACGGCATGATCGTCGGCGTCGGGACCGGCTCCACCGTGGCGTACTTCATCGATGCACTGGGCGGCATCAAGGACCGCATCAAGGGCGCGGTCTCCAGTTCGGAGCAGAGCACGGCACGCCTGAAGCAGCATGGCATCGAGGTACTCGACCTCAACCACACCGGCACGCTGTCGCTGTACGTGGACGGCGCCGACGAGTGCGATCCGCACAAGCGCCTGATCAAGGGCGGCGGCGCGGCGCTGACGCGCGAGAAGATCATCGCCGAGGCCAGCAAGCAGTTCGTCTGCATCGTCGATCCAAGCAAGCAGGTGCCCGTGCTGGGCAAGTTCCCGCTGCCGGTGGAAGTCATCCCCATGGCACGCAGCCTGGTTGCGCGCGAGATCCTCGCGCTGACCGGCGGCCAGCCGGTGTGGCGCGACGGCGTGACCACCGACAACGGCAACGTGGTGCTGGACATCCACAACCTGTCGATCACCGATCCGGTGGCGATGGAGCGTGAGATCAACCAGATTCCCGGCGTGGTCGCCGTGGGCCTGTTCGCGCGGCGGCCTGCCGATATCGTCATCGTGGGCGGTGAACCGCCTGTCGTGCTGCGCTGAGCGTGGGCGCTGTCGGTCCGGCCCTCAGCCGTCCGCCAGCGCCTTGACCAGGTCGCCGACCAGCTCGCGCTTCTTCTGAGGCAGTTGCAGGTACGCGTCGATCACGTGACGCTCGCGGCTTCCGACGCCGGCAGGCCATGTCTGCCGCGTTTCCGCGACACGCGATCGCGCCGGCGTGCCGAAACGCAAGACCTGTGGCTCAACGCCCAGGACGTCCGCGATCACCTGCAACTTGTCCTGTGCGGGGATCGCCTTGCCCGCCAACCAGCGCGATGTCGTCTGGAATGTGACCGAGCGCCCGCGATAGTGGCTGTTGAACAGGTTGAACAACACCTTCGGCCGCACGTCGTACCCCGCCTGCTGCATGGCATTTGCCAGCCGTTGCGAGAATTTTTCGCGCTCGTTGCCCATGGCGGCCACGTTAGCGGCGTGAAGTCACACATATTCACTACCCAAGTGAATTGACGCGCACTTTTTGAGTTCATAAAGTCGGTCCGTATCGTGGGCCTCGCGTCCCGGGTCATGCGATCCAGCAACCACGATGCCCTCCCGCCGACACAAGGAGATGTCGATGCCTCTCGCCGAGAACCACGCGCATGATGCGCTGCCTGCCACCGGTGCCGTCGCCGACGGCACCATCGCGACCTTCGTCACGCCCCTGGACGATGCCCTGCACCTGCTGCAGACGGACCCGGGCCACAGCCTGGCGGACCCCGGCCTCGCGCGATTGACGCCCGCGGGGCTTGATCGCCTGTCCGTCGCCGCACGTCAGCAGGCGGATCGCAACCATGAAGGCATCCTGCTGCTGCTCGAGCTGCTGCATGTCGCCCAGCGCACGGACGCCGGCAACCAAGGCCAGCTGATGCCCACTGTTGTCCGCCAACTGCGCCATCACGTGGAAGACCAGCATCGCTGGCAGTCCCTGGCGGACAACGCCGCGTTCTATCGCGACAACCGGCAGGTCGCGGAGCGCATCGCCGCCAGGCTGCTGCACGACTGACCACGATGCCTCAGGGTTGACACGACGGGCCGCAAGCCATCTGTCAGCGGTAGTCCTGCTCACGTTGGTGCCGCACGGCCAGTACGGTCACCGTCGCGGCGTCTTCCACTTCGAACAACGCCACGTAGCCTGTCGCGCCGAAGCCGATCACCAACTCGCGCAGAAAAGGGTTGCCAGCTGCCGGCCGGCAGGCGAACGGCGAGGTTTCCAGCAGCATGAGTCCGTGTTCGATCGCCCGGAGTGAAGCCTCGGCGGCGTCAAGCCCATCGTGCTCGCGCTGCAGGACGAAGGTGTACAGCCGCACCAGATCCGAACGCGCTTCTTCCGTGAAGCGGACATGGAACATCAACGCCTCCCTTTGCCGTCCGCTTTCGCCTCATGCAAGGCGGCTCGCAGCTCATCCAGGACCTCATTCGCCGCGTGGTAGGTACCCGATTGCCGTGCGCTGTCGCGCGATGCGATCCCGCGCGCAATGAACGCCTCTTGTTGCTGGCGAAGATCGATCTGGGCGCGGATCGACTGCTCGACGAAGCCGGACAGGGATTCGCCCTCGCGCAGCACATCTTCGGCCGCCTTACGAAGGGCGGGATCCACACGAAGCGAGGGGAAGGTGGATGTCTTCATCGCCGGCTCGATGCATTGCAATTGCGATGCATCATGCGCGCTCGCGTGGCGCCGGGCAAGCCGTCGCGGCCCCATCACGCTTGGCTGGAGTCAGCGGCGAGCGCCCGGATGAGGTCGCGTACGGCCTTGCGGTGCGGGTCCGACAGCTTCTGATAAAGCTCCATGGCGATCCGGTCACGGGCATCTATCGGGTTTGCGGACCAAGCCAGCCTCGGCTCCGCGAGATGACGAGCGCCCTTGCGGCCGAACCGGAGTTCGTAGGGGTCGACACCCAAGAGGTCCGCCAGGACATCGACTTTGTCCTGCGTGGGGATCGTCTTTCCGGTCAGCCAATACCGGACCGCCTGGAACGTGACGGGTCTGCCTGCGTACTTCAGGTTGAAAAGCTTCTCAAGCTCTCCGGGACGCTCGGACACCCCGGCCGCAGCCAGAGCGGCCTTCAACCTTGTGGAAAACAGTTGCTTCTCGTCCATGCAGCCACGGTGAAGCGCTACTTGTTTCGTTTGTTGAAGTCCACTTCACTTTGCTATTGAATTGACAATTCAATCAGTCATGGAATCGGCGCTACAATGGCCAAGTCGCTGCTGGAAGAACTGCCCGCGATCGTAAGGGAGGGTCGGCAGCAGGCCGAACGCATTCTTGAGAGCCTCGAAAGCCGGCATCGAGTGCGGCTGCAGACGCGGGAATGGGTGCTGCCCTCGAAGGACGTGTCGGCCGTCGACTGGATCGCGCAGGCAGAGCGCGCGGCGCGCATGGGTGAGGCCAGCGACGAGCGCTGGCGCAACCGCCTGATCTACGGCGACAACCTGCACGCGATGGCAGCCCTGCTAGCGGGCGACGAAGATAACGCCAGCCTGCGCGGCAAGGTCGATCTGATCTACATCGACCCTCCATTTGATTCCAAGGCCGACTATCGCACCAAGGTGACGTTGCCAGACGTGGAAATCGAGCAGCGCCCGACGGTCATCGAACAGTTCGCGTACTCGGATACCTGGTCGGACGGCACGGCATCGTATCTGCGGATGATTGTTCCGCGATTGATTCTGATGCGAGAACTTCTAGCAGAGACCGGCTCAATCTATGTTCATGTGGATCCGACCGTCGGACACTACGTCAAGATCGTGCTCGATGAGATATTCGGAAAGGAATTCTTCGAGCGCGAGATCGTTTGGCGAATCGGCTGGATATCCGGCTACAAATCGGCTGCATCGAACTGGATCAGAAACCACGACAACATCTTCTACTACTCGAAAAGCCCGAAATTCGTTTTTAACAAGCAGTACATCCCGTATGCGGATGACTATGTTCGCCGGGACGGAAAGAAGCCTGAAGGGGCCGGATATCCGATAGAGGACACTTGGAACTGCTCTGATATGGATCGTCTCGATTCCATACAGATCATGAGCTTTTCCCGCGAGAAAGTCGGATACGACACGCAGAAGAACGAGAATCTTCTGGCAAGAATCATTACTGCATCCACTGACGAAGGCTCAATCGTGCTGGACGTCTTCGGCGGCTCCGGTACTACCGCCACCGTCGCCGAGAAGCTCGGGCGCCGCTGGATCACCAGCGATATCGGCAAGCCCGCCTGCATGATCATGCGCAAGCGCCTGATCGATCAGAATGCGAAGCCGTTCCTGTACCAGGCCATCGGCGACTACCACGTCGAGACCGCCAAGACGCACTTTGGACGCAACTACCGTGTCGGCGACCTGTCGGCCATCGTCCTGTCGTTGTACGGCGCCCTGCCCCTGCAAGCCGAGGACAACCCCCTGCGGAATCTCGGCAGTACGCACTTCAACGGCACCAAGACGCTGGTGCTGGTGGATTCCCCGAGCAAGCTGACCGGCGATGCCACGCTGAAGAAGGCCATCGCCCAGCGCGACAACCTGCTGGGTGGCTGGGACCGGGTCGTGGTGCTGGGATGGAATTTCGAACCCAGCATCGGCCAGAGCATCGCCGCGCTCAACGATGACCGACTGCAGGTCCTGGTGATTCCACCTGATCTGCTGGACCGCCTGCGCAAGAAGGGGGGCGTGGAGAAGCTGCGGGGCCAGGTGCGTTTCGCCAGCCTCCAGTACGTGACGCTGAAATCGGCAGCGCGCCAAGCCATCGCCGATGGCGACGAGCGCATCGATGTGGTGCTGGACAACTACGTCCTGCTTTCGCCCGAAGCCATCAACCTGGACGAAGACAACCGCAAGAAGCTGCTCAAGGTCATGAATGCCGAACCCTTGGCACTGATCGAGTACTGGGCCATCGACCCCGACTTCGACGGCGAGGTGTTCCGTTCCGTCTGGCAGGACTACCGGGGCAACACCGCCAACGACGGCGATGCCCTGCGGGTCGTGGATCGCGCCAGCTTCTCCGTCCCCCGCAAGCAGGGAGAGCGCCGCATCTGCGTGCGCGTGGTCGATGTGTTCGGCTTCGAGGCCGAAACCGTGAAGGTGGTGGCGGAGCCCTCGCCATGAGCGTGAAGCCGGACGACCCGCTGATCCTTGCCAAATCGCTGACCAGGCGCACGGAGCAACTCTGCGCTGGCCTCGACGACGGCACGGCCGACCTGTACGACCTGGTCACCCCCACCACGTCCGAACTCCTGCGCTGGTGGTTCGGCAGTGAAGCGCGTCAGACCCGCAGGTTCAATTTCCATCCCGGTCAGCGACAGGCCATCCTCAACACAATCGTGGCGCATGAGGTACTGGACAGCCACGGCCTTCAGAATCTCTACGCACAGGTCTGTGCCGAAGCGCTGCTTGCAGGGGATCGGCTGGCGGAGGTCTCGCAACCCAAGCACGCGCACCCGAAGTACGCCTTGAAGATGGCCACCGGCACCGGCAAGACCTGGGTGCTGCAAGCGCTGATGGTCTGGCAGATGCTCAACAAGACCGCTGGACTGGACGAAGGCATAGACGATCCGCGCTTCAGCCGCCGCTTCCTGATCGTGGCACCGGGCCTGATCGTGTACGAACGCCTGTTGGACGCCTTCGTCGGAAAAGAGCGCGAAGGCGGTGGCGGACGCGATTTCTCCACGTCCGATACCGAGCGCTACGCGGATCTGTTCGTGCCGCCTGCGTACCGCGACCGCGTGCGCCAGTTCGTGCAGGGCAACGTCTGCGCCAAGCAGGACATCGGCCTGAAGGCGACGGGCAACGGCATGGTGGCAGTGACCAACTGGCACCTGCTGCAAGAGACCGGCGACGAACTGACCGATGCGGAGGCTGAAGAAGAGCAACTGGAAGCGGCTGGCATCGTGCCCGAAGCCCATGACGTCGTTCGGCACGTCCTCCCGGTAGTGCCAGGCCGGGCCACCGGCAACAGCCTGGACGTACTGGACAACCGATGGGCGCGCGGCCGCGTGATCGCGTTCCTGCAGGCGTTACCCGATCTGGTCGTGTTCAACGATGAAGCCCACCACATCCACGAGCTGCGCCGGGACGGCGAAGCCGACGAGGTGGAGTGGCAGAAGAGCCTCAGCCGCATCGCCGAAGGCAAGGGCCGGCGCTTCGTGCAGATCGACTTCTCGGCCACGCCGTACAACGAGCGCGCCGGTCGCGGACGCAATGCGGCCAGCACCAAGGTCTGGTTCCCGCATATCGTGGTGGATTTCGACCTCAAGCAGGCGATGGGGGCAGGGCTGGTCAAGTCACTGGTGCTGGACAAGCGCCGCGAGATCGGGGCGATGCCGCTGGAAGCCTTGGACTTCAAGGCCGAACGCGAGGACGACGGCACGTTGCGGCTCTCTGAAGGGCAACGCGTGATGCTGCGCGCGGGCCTGCAGAAACTGAAACGGCTGGAACAGGATTTCGCCACCATCGACCCGTCGCGCAGGCCGAAGATGCTGGTGGTCTGCGAGGACACCGCCGTCAGTCCGCTCGTTGCGCAGCTCCTCCAGGACGAGGGCCTGCATGAAGAAGACGTGCTGACCGTGGACTCCGGCAAGAAGGCGGAGCTGGGCGAAAAGGACTGGGCGCCGTTGCGCCAGCGCCTGTTCGATGTGGATCGCCATGCGCAGCCCCGCGTGATCGTCAGCGTACTGATGCTGCGCGAAGGCTTCGACGTCAACAACATCTGCGTGATCGTGCCGCTGCGTGCGAGTGGTGCCCAGATCCTGCTGGAGCAGACCATCGGACGCGGCCTGCGCCTGATGTGGCGCGATACCGAATTCGACGACATCAAGCGGGAGAACCGCGAACGCATCAACCGCGGCGAGGAACCCGGCAGCCTGATCGACATCCTGTCTATCGTCGAGCACCCGCGCTTCGAGGACTTCTATGACGAGCTGATGCGGGATGGACTGGTCGGCACGACAGGGGATGATGACGATGGCGGGTCCACGGTAGGCGATCTGGTGACAGTGGCGCTTTGCGATGACTGGGAGGCCTACGATTTCGCCATTCCGTTCATCCTGCGGGAAGAAGACGAGACCGTCGAACACCTGCCCATCGACGTGGCCGCCCTGTCGCCTTTCACCCAGATGTCCCGGACCGCGCTGTCCGGCCTTCTCGGCAAGGGCGACACCTTCGTGTCGCAGGACCTGCAAAGCAGCACGCTGTTCGGCGACTACCGCGTCGAGGGTAGCGTGATGAACGTCAGCGGCTACAACGAGTACCTATCGCGGCTCACGCGGCGGATCGGCCAGGCCCTGAGCAGCCCGCTTCCCCGCGGCAATCGCGTCGCCGAGCACTTGGCTACACCCTACATGCAGGTCGACAACCGGGTGCTGGCGCAGGCGCTGGACGATTACGTCCGCGACCAGCTGTTCCGTGAGCCTTTTGAACCGTTCGAGGACGAGAACTGGCGCCTGTTGCTGCTGCAGCCAGTGATCGACCATGTCGTCAAGGTCTTTGGCCTGGCCCTGGTAAAGGCGGAGGAACGGCAAACCGGTGGCCCGACGGATGTGCGTCACCGCAGGCTTTCCGAAGTGGACAGGTTGACGATGCGCGAAAGCACGTCAATGGACGTGACCAAATGCATCTACGCGCGGCAGGGCTGGCCGTCGCGCAACGGCGGGCTGGAACGCGCCTTCATCGAATGGTGTCAAGCGGACAGCGGCGTGGAGGCCTTCTGCAAGCTCAGCGAAAACCGGCACGACTTCGCACGCCTGCGCTATGTGCGCGATGACGGGCTTCCGGCCTTCTACTTCCCGGATTTCATGGTGCGTACCGGCAGCGCAGTCTATCTGGTGGAAACCAAGGCCCAGCAGCAGACGAACCATCCCAACGTACAACGCAAACGCAAGGCCGCCGCGACCTGGTGCGCGCGTATCAACGAACTGCCGCCGTACGATCGGGGAGGCCGGGAATGGCATTACGCGCTGGTGGGCGAGAGCCTGTTCGACGACTGGCGCGGCAAGAACGCGCGGATGTCAGAGTTGCTGGACTTCTGCCGCGTCAGAGCAGTGAATGCAGCCTCGGCCCAGGGGACGCTGGCGTTGTAGTGGTCCGGAGGGCTGCCGGCGACCCGTCGTGCAGGTAGACTTCGCGGCAGCCCTCTTCCGGAAACATCGCATGCGTCCTCTGCAGACTGTCGGCGCGATTGCCGCCCTCCTCCTCAGCGCCTGCGCCAACGGCGGCCCCTGGGTCGAAGTGGGCGGCGAGCGGTTCAAGGTCGAGATCGCCGACAACGATGCCGAGCGCGCGCGCGGCCTGATGTTCCGCGACGAGCTGGCGGCCGGCACGGGCATGCTCTTCATCCACGACGCGGAGGAGCCGCAGGCGTACTGGATGAAGAACACGCGCATTCCGCTGGACATCCTGTACTTCGACAATACCCGCAAGCTGGTGACGCAGCAGCGCAACGTGCCGCCATGCTCCGGCGGCAACAGTTGCCCGTCCTATCCGAGCGACAAGCCGGCCCGCTACGTGCTGGAACTGAATGCCGGCGAGGCCGAGCGGCTGAAGCTGCAGGACGGCGCGGAGATGGGCTTCGGCAAGGGCATTCCGCCTGTCCGCTGAGGCTTGATTGTGCCGGCGAATGGCCGCAGTCTGTGGCCATGGGGGATCGACTGACATTGCCGGAATGGAATGCGTTGGCCGGCCAGGCCGACGATTCCGTGCCGCTGCTGGAAACCGCGCTGCTGATCGCGCGCGACGAGTATCCCGACCTCGATGCCGACCTGTACGACACGCTGGCACAGAGCCACGCCGAACACCTGCGCCACGAGATCGCCACCATCGAGCCGTGGCCGCTGAAGATGGCCGCGATCAACCGCCACCTGTTCGACGAACTGGGCTACACCGGCAACCACGACGAGTACTACGACCCGCGCAACAGCTACCTCAACCAGGTCTTCGAGCGCCGGCTCGGCAACCCGGTGTCGCTGGCCATGGTGCAGATCGAAGTGGCGCGCCGGCTTGGCGTGCCACTGGACGGGGTGTCCTTCCCCGGCCACTTCCTGGTGCGGCTGCCGGTCGACGACGGCCTGCTGGTGATGGATCCGTTCAATGGCGGCCGGCCGCTGGGCGTGGACGAACTGCGCGAACGTGCCAAGCCGCACCTCGGCGGCGACGTGCCCGACGACAACGCGCTGCTGCACATCCTCAACCCTGCCTCGCCGCGCGCCATCCTGGTGCGCACGCTGCGCAACCTGCATGGCGTGTACGCCGAGCGCGAGGAATGGGACCGCGCAGCGCGCAGCGCCGATCGCGTGCTGAAGCTCACGCCCGACCAGCCCGACGCGCTGCGCGACCGCGGACTGGCCTACCTGAAGATGGACTACAAGGCCGGCGCGCAACGCGACCTGGCGCGCTACCTGCACCTGTCGCCGGAAGCGAACGATGCGCCCGCGATGCGCGAGCAGCTGGTGGAGCTCAGCGCGGTGCGCACGTCGCGGATGCATTGATCCAGGGCAGTCACTGGCGCTGTTGTAGGAGCGACGTAAGTCGCGACCGCAAGGCGTCGCAACCTTCCATCCGGCCGCAGACGCATTCCATCGCCGACGTCCGAAGAAACACGCCGATCCTGCACCTGCGTTGAGGAGTGGACTTCCGACTGCCCCGGTCGCGACTCACGTCGCTCCTACAGGGACCACCGGATGCCGCTCAGTACAGCTCCACCATCTCGAAATCGTCCTTGCCCACGCCGCAATCGGGGCAGGTCCAGTCGTCCGGGACGTCCTCCCAGCGCGTGCCCGGGGCGATGCCTTCTTCCGGCAGCCCCTCGGCTTCGTCGTAGATGAAGCCGCAGACCACGCACATCCAGGTGCGGTAGATGGTGGTGGTGGCGTCGGTCATCGGATAATGCCGGCTGGAAGGAGCGGCCATTGTCCCATCGCCGCCCACGCACCGGAAGTTCGCCGATGACCACGCTGCCGCCGTCCGTCCGCCACGCACGCGGGCTGTACCTGATCACCCCGGAAGAGCCGGATACCGCGCGCCTGTTGGCGCGCGTGGCCGCCGTGCTGCCGCAGGCGACGTGGCTGCAGTACCGGCAGAAGGGCGCGGATGCCGATCTTCGCCATGTCCAGGCGCTGGCCCTGAAGGCGCTTTGCGCGGACGCCGGCGTACCGCTGATCGTCAACGACGATGTCGCGCTGGCGGACGCCGTGGGGGCAGCGGGCGTGCACTTGGGGGAAGACGATGGCGACATCGCCGTCGCGCGCGCCTTGCTGGGACCTCAGGCCATTGTCGGTGCCTCCTGCTACGACGACGTCGCGCTGGCCGAACGCGCGGTGGCGGCGGGCGCCAGCTACGTGGCCTTCGGCGCCTTCTTCCCGACCACCAGCAAGGTCACCACGCGACGCGCGACGCCGGCGCTGCTGGCCGCAGCAGCGGCATTGGGGGTCCCGCGGGTGGCGATAGGCGGCATAACGCCCGACAATATGGGTCCGCTCGTGGCCGCCGGCGCCGACCTGGTCGCCGTGATCGGCGGCGTATTCGAGGTACCTGACCCGGTGGCTGCTGCGAAGGCATACCGGCAAGCCTTCGCGGGCGCCTGAAGCGTTGTGGGAGCGACGTAAGTCGCGATGACGGGCCGATGGTGGTTCATCGCGACTTACGTCGCTCCCACAGTGCAAATCTCCCCCTTTTTTGGAATTCCCATGAACCACGACCAGTCCCACGCCCTCTTCGCCCGCGCCCAGCAGCTGCTGCCCGGCGGCGTCAATTCGCCGGTGCGCGCGTTCAAGTCGGTGGGTGGCGAACCGTTCTTCGTGCAGCGCGCCGACGGCGCGTACCTGCATGACGTGGATGGGAACCGCTACATCGACTACGTCGGCTCGTGGGGTCCGATGATCGTCGGCCACAACCACCCGGCGGTGCGCGAGGCGGTACAGGCGGCCATCCAGGATGGCCTGTCGTATGGCGCGCCCTGCCCGGCCGAAGTGACGATGGCGGAAACGATCACGCGACTGGTGCCGTCGTGCGACATGGTGCGCATGGTCAACTCCGGCACGGAAGCCACGCTGTCGGCGATCCGCCTGGCGCGCGGTGCGACCGGCCGCAACCGCATCGTCAAGTTCGAGGGCTGCTACCACGGTCATGGCGATTCGTTCCTGGTGAAGGCCGGCAGCGGCATGCTGACGCTGGGCGTGCCGACCTCGCCGGGCGTGCCGGCAGGCCTCAGCGAACTGACGCTGACGCTGAGCTACAACGATTTCGATGGTGCAACGGAACTGTTCGAGCAGTACGGCGGCGAGATCGCCTGCCTGATCATCGAACCCGTGGTCGGCAACGCCAACTGCCTGCCGCCGCGCGAAGGCTACCTGCAGCACCTGCGCGCACTGTGCACGCAGCACGGCGCGCTGCTGATCTTCGACGAAGTGATGACCGGCTTCCGCGTCGCCCTGGGCGGCGCGCAGGCGTACTACGGCATCACGCCGGACCTCACCACGTTCGGCAAGATCATCGGCGGCGGCATGCCGGTGGGCGCCTACGGTGGCCGCCGCGACCTGATGCAGCAGATCGCACCGGCCGGCCCGATCTACCAGGCCGGCACGCTGAGCGGCAATCCGGTGGCGATGGCCGCGGGCCTGGCGATGCTGGACCTGATCCAGGCACCCGGCTTCCACGATGGCCTTGTCGCCGCCACGGCCACGCTGTGCGACGGCATGGAAGCGGCCGCGCGCGAGGCCGGCGTGCCGCTGACCACCACGCGCGTCGGCGCGATGTTCGGCCTGTTCTTCACCGACCAGCAGGTCGATACCTATGCACAGGCGATCGCTTGCGATACGGCGGCGTTCAACCGCTTCTTCCACGCCATGCTGGAGCGCGGCGTGTACCTGGCGCCGTCGGCGTTCGAAGCCGGCTTCATGTCCAGCGCGCATACGCCGGATGTGATCGAGGCCACGCTGGCCGCCGCACGCGAGGCGTTCAAGGTGGTCGCCGCGGGATGAAACCCCGCATCCACCAGGTGCTGTTCGATTTCGACGGCGTCCTGGCGCACTACCGGCACGAGGTGCGCATCGCGCATCTCGCGACGCATGCGCAATGCGAACACGAGCAGGTGCGTACGACGCTGTTCGTCTCCGGGCTGGAAACCGAGTACGACACCGGCGCCATCGACACCGCGACCTATCTGCGCCGGCTCGGCGAAGGGATCGGCGCGACAATCGACGAAGCCGCCTGGATCGCGTCGCGGATGGCCGGCAGCACGGCCATCGACGACGTACTCGCACGGGCCGTCGCACTGCATGCCGACGTGGCGCTAGGCGTACTGACCAACAACGGCGCGCTGATGACGCAGGCCATCCCGCGCATCGTCGCGCCGCTGGCGGCACGCATCGAAGGCCGCGTGCTGACCAGTGGTGGCCTGCAGCGACGCAAGCCGGCGCCATCGACGTTCACGCATGCACTCGACCTGCTCGGCTGGGATGCGGCCACCACGCTGTTCGTCGACGACCTGTTCACCAACGTGCAGGGCGCACGCGAGGCCGGCCTGCATGCGGAAACCGTCATCGATGCGCGCAGCTTCAACAAGGCGCTGAAGCGCTATGCCGTCGGGCCGCAGACCGGCTGGTGAGTCCCACCATTTGAAACTTGATTGACGCCCTGGCGGGACACTGGTGGCCACCCACCGGAGATCCCTCGCCATGTCCTTCCTTTCCCGTGCAATGGCCTGCCTGCTGCTCGCCGCGTTCGCCGGACCGTTGCATGCCGGCGATGCCGGCAAGATCCTGATCGTCGTCAGCGGCGAGGGCCGCGACCAGGGCAAGACCCGTCCCGGCTATGAGTTCGACGAACTCTCGCAGGCGTGGCTGATCTTCAAGGCCAACGGCTTCGCCATCGATGTCGCCAGCCCGCAGGGCGGCGCCGTCGAGGCCGACAAGTACAACCCGCAGGAACCGTTCAACGCGGCCCTGCTCGCCGATGCGGACGCCATGCGCGCGCTGGCGGATACGCGCACGACGCGCGACGTGAAGGCAGCGGACTACGCCGCCGTCTACGTGGTCGGCGGCAAGGGGGCGATGTTCGACCTGCCGCGCGACACCGCATTGACGTCATTGCTGGCCGATGCCTACGAACGTGGCGCGGTCGTCGGTGCGGTCTGCCACGGTCCGGCCGCGCTGGTCGATGTACGCCTGCGCGACGGTACGCCGCTGGTGCATGGCAAGACGATCACCGGCTTCACCAATGAAGAAGAAGCGCTGTTCGGCAAGCGCTGGGCGAAGGAATTCCCATGGCTACTGGAAGACCGTCTGGTCGCGCAAGGCGCGCAGTGGCAGGAAGCGCCGCTGATGATGGCGAAGGTTGTCGTCGATGGTCGCCTCGTCACCGGGCAGAATCCCTACTCCACCGCCGGCGTCGCCGAGGCCATCGTGCGTGCCACCGGCCGGACGCCCGTCGCGCGCACGCCGTGGCGTGACGAGCTGACGATGGCGCTGGCCGCGCAGGCGCGGGATGGCGATCTCACGGGAGCAGCGGGTGCGCTGGCGGCCGATGCATCCCGCTACCACGTCGACCTGCTTGGCCTGCTCGGCTACTACCAGGCACAGGCAGCCACCGAGGAGGGCGGCGTGCGCCACGCGCTGCAGCTGATGCAGCTGGCCATGCCCTACATGGCGCAGCCGCAGCTGAAGCTCGGCGCCGCCGAGGCGCACCTGCGCCTGGGCCAGCGCGCGGAGGCGAAGGCGCTGGTGCACCGCGTGCTGGCCGCCACGCCCGACATGGCGGAAGCTAAGGCCCTCCTGCAACGCATCGATGGCTGAACGATGAGGGCTTCCCCGCTGCGCGTCCTGGTGGTCGAAGACAGCCCGCTGTTGCGCACGCAGCTGGAGGGGTTGCTGTCGGCCGACGGTATCGAGGTCGACTTCGCCGGCGATGGATTGAGCGGACTGCAGATGGCGTTGTCCTCGCCGCCGGACGTGCTGGTGCTCGACCTGGGCTTGCCGGGCCTGGATGGACTGCGCCTGTGCGAGCGGTTGCGCGCAGAAGCCGACCGGCACATCCCGGTGCTGATGCTGACCGCGCGCGATGCGCTGGAAGACAAGCTGCAGGGTTTCCGTGCCGGTGCGGACGACTACCTGGTCAAGCCTTTCGCCGGCGCCGAACTGCTGGCGCGTTGCCTGGCGCTGTCGCAACGACACCGTGCCGGACAGGCGCACGTGCTGCGGATCGGCACGCTGCATATTGACCGGCGCCATGGCCGCGCGCAGCGGGACGGCCGCGACCTGGATCTGCATGCCACCAGTTACCAGATCCTGCTGGCGCTGGCCGAGGCCTGGCCCCGTACGCTGACGCGCAGCGAACTGATCCAGCTGCTATGGGGCGATGCGCCCCCCGACTCCGATCCGCTGCGCACCCACCTGTACCTGTTACGGCAGGTGCTGGACAAACCATCCGCCACGCCGATGCTGAAGACCGTGCACGGCGTGGGCTTCCGGCTGGAGGCCGATGCATGAGCCGCACCGCCGTGCCACACCGACGCCTGCGCAATCGCCTGATGCTGGCGTTCTCCGCCTTCACCCTGCTGGTCGCCGCCCTGTTCGCCCTGTACGTCGTGCTGTTCGTCTACACGGTCGAGGACCAGTTGTTCGAAACGATGCTGGACCGGGAAGTCGCCGTGCAGCAGCGCCACCATCACGACCATGGCACGTGGACCACGCCGCGCGACGGCTTCATGTCCATCGTCGACCAGACACGGGCGCTCCCGGACGGCATCGCCGACGTGCTTGCCGAAGAACCCGCACGACGGGAATTCTCCGGAGCGGCCGGGCGCCACTACCACCTGCGGGCGCTGCAGCCGGGCGAAGCAGGCAGACCGGCCGCATGGCTGGTGGCGGAAGTCAGCACCCTGCTCGTCGTGCGGCCGATGCGCACACAGCTCTTCCAGTTGCTCGCAGGGTCGGGCGTCGTCATGGTCGCGCTCGCCCTGGCGCTCGGCGGCTGGCTGGCGCATCGCACCACTGCGCCACTGTCGCGGCTCGCGGATGCGGTCGGCGGCGCAACGCCGGAGCAGTTGCCACCGCAGTTCGCCGCCAGCTTCCCCGACGACGAAGTGGGACTGCTCGCACGCCGGCTGGACGACCTGATCGCCCGTGTCCGCGCCTTCGTCGAGCGCGAGCGCGAATTCACCCGTGATGCCAGCCACGAACTGCGCACGCCGCTGACGGTGATCCGCACCGCCACCGAACGCCTGGGCGCTGAAACCGGGCTCTCGGACGCCGCGCGGCGCAGCCTCGACCACATCGCGCAGTCGGCGCGCCAACTGGAACAGACGGTCGTCCTGCTGCTGTCGCTGGCGCGCGAACAGGGATCGCTGGAATCGGAACTGGCCACGCCCGTGCTGCCGATGCTGGAGCGGGTCGTCGTCGAGCAGTCGCCGCTGCTGGACCGCAAGTCGGTCGAGGTGCAGGTCGACCTCGCGCCCGGTGTTTTCACCACGTTGCCGCCCGCGGTACTGAATGTCCTGCTGTCCAACCTGGTCGGCAACGCGTTCGCGCATACCCGCGAAGGCCGCGTTGTCATCGGCATGGACGGCGACACGCTGCGTATTTCCAATCCGGGCAGCGGCGTCCGCGACGAGGACTACGCTGCGTTCGCCAAGGGCGAGGCCAGCCAGGGCACCGGCCTGGGCCTGTCGATCGTGCGCCGCCTGTGCGAGCGGCATGGCATCGACCTGCGGATCGACGGCACGCCTGGCCAGACGGTCGCCCGCCTGCGGCTGCCGAACACCCCACGCCCGTCGTGAGCGACGGACGCGGGATGCTCAGGCGACGAACGCGCGCAATGCCGCGTGCAGGCGGGCGAGACCGTCGGCCACTTCGGCATCGGTGATGGTGAGCGACGGCACGAAGCGCAACACATCGGGACCGGCCTGCAGCATCAACAGGCCCTGCGCCGCCGCGAGATCCAGCACCTCGCCTGCACGCCCGGCGTACTTCGGGGTGAGCACCGCACCCAGCATCAGGCCACGGCCCCGCAGCTGCGAGAACACGCCGAGTTCTGCATTGATCGCATCCAGTCCCTTGCGCAGCGCGGCCGACTGGCGCGCCACATTGTTGGCGATCTGCGACGACGCCAGCTTGCGCAGTGCCACGCGCGCGACGGCGGCCGCCAGCGGATTGCCGCCGAAGGTGGTGCCATGCGCGCCGAACTGCATCGCCTCGGCCACCTTGGGGCCGGCCAGCATCGCGCCGATCGGGAAGCCGCCGCCCAGCGCCTTCGCCAGCGTCACGATGTCCGGCACCACACCATCCTGCCAGTGCGCGAACAGCGTGCCGGTACGGCCCATGCCGGCCTGGATCTCGTCCAGCACCAGCAAGGCGCCGTGGTGGTCGCACAGCGCGCGCACCGCACTCAGGAATCCGGGCGCCGCCGGCATCACGCCGCCTTCGCCCTGCACCGGCTCCACCATCACCGCAGCCACATCGCCGCAGGACATGGCGATTTCCAGCTGGGTCAGGTCGTTGAAATCGACATAGCGGAAGCCGGCCGGCAGCGGCTCGTAGCCTTCCTGGTACTTCGGCTGCGCGGTCGCGGTAACGGTCGCCAGGGTGCGTCCGTGGAAACTCCCGCGGAACGTCACGATCACGCGCTGGTCGGGCGTGCGGCCCTGCGAACTCGCCCACTTGCGCACCAGCTTGATCGCCGCCTCGTTGGCTTCGGCACCGGAATTGCACAGGAACACGCGCTCGGCGAAGCGCGACGCGTTGACCAGTTCCTCGGCCAGGCGCAAGGGCGGCTCGCTGTAGAAGACGTTGCTGGTGTGCCACAGCTTGCCCGCCTGCTCGGTGAGCGCGGCGACCAGGTCCGGATCGTTGTGGCCCAGGCCGCAGACGGCGATGCCGGCCGACAGGTCCAGGTATTCGCGGCCTTCGCTGTCCCAGACGCGCGCGCCCTGGCCGCGCTCCAGGATCACCTCGCGCGGACGGTAGACCGGCAGGTAATAGCGCTGTCCGTTGGCCAGCAGGTCGGTGGTCGTGGCGCTCATGGCGGCGGCTCGGCGACGGGAAGGGCCGCCATTGTCGCTGATCGCGCCGCCCGCGCCAGCAGGCGGCGCGGCCGATGCGTCAGCCGGTGAACGCGATCTCGGCCGCAGGCAATGCGCGGATGCCCACGCCGAAGCTGCGGATCGCCGGCAGGGTGGCGTTGTGGTGGGCGCGGATCTGCTGCGCGTCGGCATGCGCCTTGTCGTGCGTGGTGTGCGCGTCGGCGGCAAGCACCACGTGGTAGCCGTGCGCCGCGGCACTGCGCGTGGTGGTGTCCACGCAGAATTCGGTGGCGTAGCCGCACAGCACCACGCCTTCCACGCCGCAGAACGACAGCACTTCATCCAGTCCGGTGCGCAGGAAGGAATCCGGCGTGGTCTTGCGGATGCGGTGGTCGCCCTCGGCGACCTGCAGCGCCGGGTGCAGCGCCCAGCCATCCGACTGCGGTTGCAGGTCGTCCGCGCGCTCGTGCTGCACCAGCACCACCGGCATGCCGGCGTCGCGCGCCTTCGCCGACAGGGCGTTGATGCGCGCGATCACCGCGTCCGCATCGGCCGGCGGCGGCTCGAACAGCCCGCGCTGCACGTCGATCACGATCAAGGCGAGATTCATCTGTCGGACTCCTTGTGCCTGTGCCCTACCAGCTTCCCGTATTCGGCATCGAAAGCCAAGGTTCCTGCGGCGGCAGCGCCGCGCCTTTCTGCAGCAGTTCGATCGAAATCAGGTCCGGCGTGCGCACGAACGCCATGCGCCCATCGCGTGGCGGACGGTTGATGGCGATGCCCTGCGACTGCAGGTGCGCGCAGAGCGCGTAGATGTCGTCGACTTCGAAGGCGAGGTGCCCGAAGTTGCGCGCACTGCCGTAGTTCTCGGCGGCCCTGCCGTCTTCCGACGGCCAGTTGTACGTCAGTTCGACTTCGGCCTCGGGGTTGGCCGGCGCACCGAAATACACCAGCGTGAAGCGGCCCTGCGGACTTTCCATGCGCCGTGTTTCCGTCAGGCCCAGGCCTTCGGTGAGGAAACGGCCCGTGGCCTCCAGGTCGTGGACGCGGATCATGGCGTGCAGGTATTTCATGGCAGGCTCGTCGTGAGGGAAGAAGTGGCTTCGGCCAGTTGACGGCACACATTGTCCGCCATCCTGTCCAGCAGGTCGCGCGGCGACGGTGCAGGCGGACCGTGCGGATACAGCCCAAGCAGGCCATCCCCGTGTTGCCGTGGCTGCACATGCAGGTGAACGTGCGGCACCTCCTGCCCGCCAGCGTCGCCATTGGACTGCCAGAGGTTCAATCCGGGCGGATCATCCACTGCGCGCAGCGCCCGCGCGATGCGCACCGCAAGTTGCATCATCTCCGCAGCGGTATCGGGCGGTAGGTCATAGAGCATCTCGACATGGGCACGCGGCACGACCAGGACGTGGCCGGGCACCGCCTGTCGCAGGTCCATGAAGGCGACCACGTGGGTGCCTTCCGCCACACAACTCGCGGATGCCTGGCCTCGGACAATCGCGCAGAAGGGACAATCGTCGCTCATGGGTCGAGGAAGAGATCCGGCAGCAACGTCTGCGAGGCGTCGACGGCATACGGCGCAAAGTCGGTGACACCGGCCTCGCGCAGCACCTCCTCGTCGATCAGGAACCGGCCGTGGAAGCCGCGGGCATCGCGCACCAGCACCGCATGCGCGGCATCGGCGACGATTTCCGGCGTGCGACAGCGCGGGATCTCCACGCCGGGAATCATGTTCAACGCGTCGGTGGCGATGATGGTGCGCGGCCACAGCGCATTGACGGCGATGCCCTGTGGGCCGAACTCGCCGGCCAGGCCCAGCGTCACGAAGCTCATGCCCATCTTCGCCAGCGTATAGCCGGTGTGCGGCGCCCACCACTTCGGATCGAGCGAGGGCGGCGGCGCCAGCGTCAGGATGTGCGGGTTCGCGGCCTGCTTCAGGTACGGCAGGCAGGCCTGTGCGCACAGGAAACTGCCGCGCGCGTTGACCTGCTGCATCAGGTCGAAACGCTTCATCGGCGTGTCCAGCGCACTGGCCAGCCAGATGGCGCTGGCGTTGTTGACCAGGATGTCGATGCCGCCGAAGGCGTCGGCGGTCGCCGCCATCGCGGCCTTCACCTCGTCCTCTTCGCGGATGTCGCACTTCAGCGCCAGTCCGCGGCCACCTGCCTCATTGACCGCCTGCGCAGCGGTATGGATGGTGCCCGGCAGTTTCGGATTCGGCACCGAGGATTTGGCGGCGATCGCCACGTTGGCGCCGTCGCGCGCCGCACGCAGCGCGATGGCCAGGCCGATGCCGCGCGAGGCACCGGTGATGAAGAGGGTCTTGCCGGCGAGCGATGTCATGGGGTGCTCCACGTGGAGGGTTGGCGCGAGAATGACGGGTTCACGGTTTCGGCCCCTGCCCTTCGTTGTCTTCCCACTTCAGCAGGCGACGGGTGATGAAGCGATAGACCGGCTTGCCGGTGCGGAACCAGAGGTCGCGCAGCCATGAGGTGCGTTTCAGCACGCGTCTTTCGACGGGCGTGATCGACGTGGCGCAATACATGCGCTTGTGCTTGAGCAGGTGGCGCAGATCCTGCCGCGCCAGCAGCCGCATCCAGCGCGAGCGCGGATCGCCGCGGGTGGCGAGCTGGAAATCGATGATGGCCGGGCGGCCATCAGCCAGCACCAGCCAGTTCGCTTCCTTGGCCAGGTCGTTGTGGGCGATGCCGCGGCGATGCAGTTGCTGCAGCAAGCGGCGGGCCGCACGGAAGTAGGCCAGGTCGCCGTGCGGCGGCCGCTGGTACATCGCCGCGCCTTCCATGTAGCTGCGGTCGAGGCGGCGACCGGTCCAGTCGAGCAGTTGCGGGACGTCGGCCATGCCGGCGACCTGGCGCAGGGCCAGTGCCTCGCGCCGCGCCAGCCACCAGGCCGGCAGCCGCAGCCACAACGGAACGTGCGCAAGGTCGCGCCGCACGAACGGACCCTCCGGTCCCTGCATCAACGAGATACGGCCGAAGCTGTCGGCCTTGAGTGCAGCAATTTCGGAAGGCGAGCGCAAGTCCACCCGGTCATTCTACGTCCATAGGTCGCAGACGCGGGTCATGTACCGCCGCCTATAATCCGGCGATGGAAGCCTCCTGGTTCGACAACCTGCTGGCCTGGATCAGCGCACATCCCGTGGCCGCGGGGCTGGTGATCTTCGCGATCGCGTTCTGCGATGCGGTGATCATCCTCGGCGCCATCGTGCCGGCGCTGCCGCTGCTGTTCGCGGTGGGCGTGCTGATCGGGCTGGGGGAGATTTCCGGCCCCTATGCGGTCATCTGCGCCACGCTGGGCGCGCTGATCGGCGATGCGACCAGTTACTGGGTCGGCCACCGCTGGGGCCAGCAGCTGCGCACGGTGTGGCCGTTCCGCAAGTACCCGCAGTTGCTGGACCGTGGCGAGATCCTGTTCCGCCGCAATGCGTGGAAAAGCATCTTCATCGCGCGCTTCGTCGGTCCCATCCGCCCCTTCGTGCCCGCGGTCGCCGGCATCTCGCGCATGCCCATGCGCCGTTACCTGGTGGCGAGCGGCGCGGCCTGCATTGCGTGGGCCGCGGCCTTCCTGCTGCCGGGCTGGGTACTGGGCCATGCCTACGACGCGGTCGCTGCCGTGGCCGGCCGGCTGGCGCTGGTGCTGGGGCTGCTGGTGCTGGTGATCGCGCTGGCCTGGGCGGTGGTGCTGTACACGTATCGGTGGTTCGCCGCGCATGCGGACGCGCTGCTGGCCCGCGCACTGGCGTGGTCGCACGCGCATCCGGTGCTGGGCCGCTACACGGCGGCCGTGTTCGAGCCGGCGCGGCGCGAGTCGGTGCCGCTGGCGCTGCTCGCCATCCTGCTGCTGGGCATCGTCTGGGTCTGGTTCGCGTTCCTCATCATCGTGATCGGCCACGGCGAACCGCTGGCGATGGACCTGTGGGTCTACGAACTGATGCGCGCCCTGCGCAATCCACTGGCGGACTATCCGCTGGCGGCGATCGCCTCGCTCGGCGACGAACAGGTGCTCGCGCCGGCCTCGCTGCTGGTGCTGGGCTACCTGTGCTGGCGCAAGCGCTGGATGGCGGCCGGGCACTGGCTGGCGGCGCTGGCGTTCGGTCTCGCGCTGACGGCGTGGCTCGGCGCATCGGTCGACATCCCCAAACCCCCCAGTGTCAGCAGCGGCTTCGGTTTCCCGTCCATCGCGGTGACGATGTCGACGATCACCTTCGGCTTCTTCGCGGTGCTGATCGCGCGCGAGTTGCCGGGGCGCACGCGCGTCTGGCCCTACCTGGTCTCGGGCGTTGTGGTGGCGCTGATCGGCTTCGCGCGCATCTACCTGGGCGCGCACTGGCTCAGCGACATCATCGGCGGCATGCTCTTCGGCCTGGTCTGGCTGCTGGTGCTTGGCATCGCCTACCGCCGGCGCATGGTGCGTTCGTTCTGGATCAAGCCGATCGCCTGGCTGTTCTACGGCAGTTTCGTGCTGGCCGGGCTGTGGCATGCGCCGCGCAACGTCGAACGCATGCTGGCGCAGTTCCAGGCCCCGGTGATCGAGCGCACCGTCGCCCTGCAGGACTGGTGGAGCGAGGGCTGGCAGTCGCTGCCCGCGCGCCGCAACGAGTTCGATGACGAACAGCGCTGGCCGCTGGACGTGCAGGTCGCCGGTCCGTTGGCGCCGCTCAAGACGACGCTGGCGGCCGCCGGTTGGCGCGAGCAGCCGCAGGCGGGCTGGCAGGAAACGTTGAACCTGCTCGACAGCGATCTGCCCGACGACCAACAGCCCGTGTTGCCGGCGACGCTGGACACCCGCGCGGAAAGCCTGTTGATGCTGCGCAAGGGCGACCAGCCCGGCGAGGTGTACGTGCTGCGCCTGTGGCCCGCCGATACGCGCCTGCAACCCGGCGAGGTGCCGTTGTGGATCGGCAGCGCGCAGGTGCTGCAGCAACAGCGCGCGTTCAACCTGGTGCGCCTGTGGCGACCGCTGCGCGAGGCACGCACGGCGCTGGATGCGGTGACGCAGGCGACGTCGGACCTCGATCACGCGATCGCGCCGCATCCGGATTCGGGATTGCCGGTGTTGCGCCTGCGTACCGATGGCGAGCCGACCCTGCCACAAGCGCGTCAATGACGTGGTTGTAGGAGGGGCGTCAGTCGATCCACTCCAGCAGGCGCTGCAGGCGGGCATGCACGTCGTCTTCCTGCAGGATCGACACGCGCTGCTCGGGGGTGATCGGCAGCACGTCGGCCAACCGCCACCCTACCCAGGCCGCGCGCTCGAAGACCCGCGGCGGCAGCTTGCCCAGGTCGGTGCCCGCCTTCTCCATCATGGTCTGCAGCAGGGTGCCGAGCAGGGCGTGCTCGGGGCGGATCTCGCCGTCCTGGTCGGCGCGCAGCCACTCCACGTCCGCCATCACCAGGCCGTTATCGCGCACCCGCGTGCGCACCGCATGGAAGCGGCGATGGCCGCGCACGCGCAACGACAGCAGGCCATCGTCGCCCATGTCGAAATTCTCGATCCGCGCTTCGACGCCGTAGGCGGCCGGCGTGGCCGGCGCACCGGCTTCGCTGCCGTCCAGGATCAGGCAGACGCCGAATCCGCGCTCCGCACGGCCGCAGTCGCGCACCAGGTCCAGGTAGCGGCGCTCGAAGATGCGCAGGTCCATCGCGGCGCCGGGCAGCAGCACCTTGTGCAACGGGAACAGCGGCAACGATTCGTGCGCCATGCCGACCGTATCAACCCTGCAGTGCCGCCAGGAAGCGTCGCGGTGCGTCGTCGAATCCACCGTTGGACATGAACACCACGTGGTCGCCGGGACGCGCCTGCGCCTTCAGCGCTGCGATCAGCGCGTCGGCATCGGGCACGCTACGGGCATCGCCACGGATGGCGCCGACGACTTTCGCCGCATCCCATGCCAACTCTTTGCGATGCAGGAAGACGACCGCATCGGCGATATCGAGCGACGGTGCCAGCGCGTCGGCATGCGCACCCGAGCGCATCGAATTGCTGCGCGGTTCCATCGCCACCACGATGCGCGCATCACCGACACGCGCACGCAGGCCTTCCAGCGTGGTGTGGATGGCGGTGGGATGGTGGGCGAAGTCGTCGTAGATGGTGATGCCGTCGTGCTGGCCGATCACTTCCAGCCGCCGTTTCACGCTGCGGAACGACGCCAGCGCAGGCAGCACGGTACTGACGTCGACACCGACCGCGTGGCAGGCGGCCAGCGCCGCCAGGCCGTTGAGCACGTTATGCCGGCCCAGCATCGGCCAGTGCACCTCACCGATCTCGATGCCGTGGTGGCGCACGGCGAAGGCGCTGCCGTCGTCGCGGATCAGGCGCGCGCTCCATTCCAGGGAGGCATCGGACGCGCAGTCGTAGAGCCCGAAGCGCTCCACGGGCGTCCAGCAGCCCATCGCCAGCACCTCCGCTAGGCGCGCGTCCTCGCCGTTGACGATCAGGCGGCCGCGACGCGGCACCGTGCGGACCAGGTGGTGGAACTGGCGCTGGATCGCGGCCACGTCCGGGAAGATGTCGGCGTGGTCGTACTCCAGGTTGTTGAGGATGGCGACCAGCGGGCGGTAGTGGACGAACTTGCTGCGCTTGTCGAAGAACGCGGTGTCGTATTCGTCCGCTTCCACCACGAACTCGCGTCCGCCGCCGATGCGCGCCGATGCGCCGAAATCCTCGGCCACGCCGCCGATCAGGAAGCCGGGCGAACGGCCCGCCGCATCCAGCAGGTAGGTCAGGATGGTGGTGGTGGTGGTCTTGCCGTGCGTACCGGCGACGGCCAGCGTGTCGCGGCCCGGCAGCACGCGTTCGGACAACCACTGCGCGCCCGAGATATAGCGGCGGCCCTGGTCCAGCACCGCTTCCACCGCCGGGTTGCCGCGCGACAGCGCGTTGCCGATGACGATCTCGTCGCAGTCGGGCGCGATGTTCTGTGGCTGATAGCCCTGCGCCAGCGCGATGCCGAGCGTTTCCAGCTGGGTCGACATGGGCGGGTAGATGGCCTGGTCGCTGCCTTCGACGGTGTGGCCAAGTTCGCGGGCCAGGGCGGCCACGCCGCCCATGAAGGTGCCGGCGATGCCTAGGATGTGGATCTTCAAGACGGGACTTCCGGGGAAACTGCGCAGACTTTAGCCGAGCGCGCCCGGTCAGCGCGAGAAGCGCAGCGTCCGCAGATCGACGGTGCCGCTCTCACCCTTCACCACCAGCGTGTTGCGGCCCGGCGCCAGCACCAGGCCACGGAACCCGCGCGCCCTGTCCACGGCGTTCACCAGCGTGCCGTTGAGCACCAGCGACACGCGCCCCTTGCCCTGCCCGTCCAACGCCAGCCGGTAGGACCCGCCTGCGCCCGCGTCGAAGGTGTACTTCAACCATTCACCGCGCTGCAGGCCAGCGACGTACAGCTGCCCATCGGCGCCCTTGCCGAGGTCGACGCCATCGTTGCGGTACGTCATCGCCGGATTCCACACCACCCGTTCGCCGCCATCGGAGATGTGGTGATTGGCCGGCGTCAGGTCGTGGTAGGCCACACCGTTGCGGCCCATGTCGAAGTCCACCGCAGCGATCGTGCCCCCTTGCACATCGATCCTGTGCGCCTTGAACGGCACCGACTGGTCCGAATGCGGTGCGCGGAACAGCGCATCGATCACGTCCGGATGCTGCACGTTGTTGTCGTAGCGCACATCCTCGGTGGCGAAGCGCATCAGCGCGGCTTCGGCGGCCTGCGCTGACGGCCGCGGCCCCTCGCCCTTCCAGTAGGCCAGCACCTGCCGGTAGCCCTCGTTCGGCATTACCTGCAACGGGTTGTTGTAGCGGATCTTCTTCAGCGGCCACCACGCCCAGCCGATGCCCTCGCCTTCCACCAGCGCGACGGTGCGCGCGAACCAGTCGTTGGAGTTCTCGCCGGTCTCGCCCAGCCACAGGGGCATGTCGTGCTTGTCGCGCAACGCCAGCGAGTCGGCGATGCTCTCGCGGGTGGTGACGTTCCAGTACTTGTGAAAGCTGATCACCAGGTTGTCGTCCCACGGCCCGTCGTCGAGCACGCCGCGGTAGTTGTTGCCCCAGCAGTTGCCCTCGATGACGATGACGTGGCGCTTGTCGACTTCGCGGATCGCTCGCGTGGTGCGCACCAGCAGGTCCTTCAGCGGCGCGTTGCCGTCCTCCTTGCACCCGTTCGTGTCGGCCTTGTCGGCGAAGCCCCAGTTCGGCTCGTTGATGAGGTCGTAGGCGGCGATGTACGGCTCGTCCTTGTAGCGCTGCGCCAGTCGCTTCCACAGCGCGACCATCTTGTCCTGGTGGCGTCGGTCCTCCCACAGCGAGGGCGTCGCGGGATCGCGGTCGGCGATGTTGTGGTCGTTGCCCTGCCCGCCCGGCGCGGCGTGCAGGTCGAGGATCAGGTACAGGTCGTTGGCCTTGGCCCAGGCCAGCAGGTCGTCGGTGCGGCGGAAACCTTCCTCCAGCCACGTCTGCCGGCCGGCCACCGGCTCCTGTTCCACCGGCAGCGTGTACAGCGCGTAGTGCATGGGCAGGCGCACGGCGTTGAAGCCCCAGCGCCCCATGGCGTCGATGTCGGCCTTGGTGGTGTGGTTGTCGCGCCACGCCTGGTAGAACGCGTCCGCCTTCTCCGGGCCGATCAGGTCGGCGATGCGCGCATGGATGCTGCGCTGCGTGCCTATGCCATCGATGTCGAGCATGTAGCCTTCCTGCAACATCCAGCCGCCCAGGCCCATGCCGCGCAGGATCACCGGCTTGCCGCCGGCATCGACGATCCGCGCGCCCTGCGTGCGCAGGAAGTCCTTGGCCTGCGCCATCGGCGACAGCAACAGGCAGGCGAACAGCAGGCAGGCGATGCGCTTCATCGACGACTCCGGATGGTCCCTCGGCAACCGGACCATAGCAGCGCCGCCCCGGGCATCGCGATGCATGCGGTCACCGCTCCCGCAAAAAGCAGAAGCCCCGCGTGGGCGGGGCTTCTGAGGATCATGCGAGGTGCGGAACGGACGTCAGCCCACTTCCTTGGCCGGCGTCAGCGCCTCGGTGACACGGGTGAATACCTCGTCCAGCGAGCCGACGCCGTCGACGACGGTCAGTTCACCCTGCTGGCGATAGAAGTCGATGACCGGCGCGGTCTGGTCGGTGTAGACCTGCAGGCGCTTGCGTACCGATTCCGGATTGTCGTCGGCACGGCCTTCGGCCTGGGCGCGGCCGGCGATGCGCTCCACCAGCAGTTCGGTAGGCACCTCCAGCTGCACGGCGAAGTCGAACTTCTGGCCCAGCTTGGCCAGCAACTGACCCAGCGCCGCAGCCTGCACCAGGTTGCGCGGGTAGCCGTCGAGGATGAAGCCCGCCTTCGTGTCGTCACGGGAGAAGCGGGCTTCCAGCATGCCGAGCAGGATGTCGTCGCTGACCAGCTCGCCGCGCGCCATCACTTCCTTGGCCTGCAGGCCGAGCGGGCTGCCGGCGGCGACTTCGGCACGCAGCAGGTCGCCGGTGGAGATATGCGGTACCTGCAGGTAGTCCTTCAGGCGCGCTGCCTGAGTGCCCTTGCCCGACCCGGGTGGGCCCAGTAGAACCAATCGCATGCTGTAACTCCCGAAACTGGAATCCTGCGAGCGGTGGATCGCGCCATGCGCTTCGCGCCGCGCTGCACCGCGTCATCTATGTGAAGCTTACCGCATCCCCGCACCCCGGAACGAACCCCACATGGCGTCTGGCACCCTACTTTATGCGCAGTCCGGCGGTGTCACCGCCGTCATCAATGCCTCCGCTTCGGCGGTCATCACCGAGGCGCGCGCCCGGAAAATCAAGGTTTTGGCCGCGCGCAACGGCATTCTCGGCGCATTGCGCGAGGAACTGATCGACACCAGCAAGGAGTCGGCGGCCGCCATCCGCGCCCTGGCCCATACCCCGGGCGGCGCCTTCGGCAGCTGCCGGGTCAAGCTGAAGTCGCTGGAGGCCGACCGCGCCAGGTACGAGCGCCTGCTGGCCGTGTTGAAGGCGCACGACGTGCGGTACTTCCTCTACAACGGCGGCAACGATTCGGCCGACACGGCGTGGAAGGTCTCGCAGCTGGCGCAGGCCTTCGATTACCCGCTCACCTGCATCGGCGTGCCGAAGACCGTCGACAACGACCTGGCCGTCACCGATACCTGCCCAGGCTTCGGTTCGGCCGCCAAGTACACGGCCGTCTCCTTGCGCGAGGCTGCGCTCGACGTGGCCGCGATGGCGGAAACCTCGACCAAGGTGTTCGTCTACGAGGCCATGGGACGCCACGCGGGCTGGCTGGCTGCGGCCGCCGGCCTGGCCGGGCAGACCCGCGACGAGGCGCCGCACCTGATCCTGTTCCCCGAACGGCCGTACGACGAAGTCGATTTCCTCGCCCAGGTGAAGAAGACGGCGGAGCGCGTGGGCTGGTGCGTGGTGGTGGCCAGCGAAGGCATCCAGTACGCGGACGGCCGCTTCGTCGCCGATGCCGGCGGCGGCAAGGATTCGTTCGGCCATACGCAGCTTGGTGGCGTGGCCTCGTATCTCGCCGGCCGCGTGAAGGACCAGCTGGGCCTGAAGGTCCACTGGACCCTGCCCGATTACCTGCAGCGCTCGGCGCGCCACATCGCCTCGAAGACCGACTGGGAGCAGGCGCAGGCCGTCGGCAAGGCGGCGGTGCAGTTCGCCCTGAAGGGACAGAACGCGGTGATGCCGGTGATCGTGCGCACCTCAGACGCCCCGTTCCGCTGGAAGATCGAGGCCGCGCCGCTGTCGAAGGTCGCCAACCACGAGAAGAAATTCCCGCCGAACTTCATCCGCAAGGACGGCTACGGCATCACCGACAAGGCGCGCACCTACCTGCAGCCCCTGATCCGCGGCGAGGCCTATCCGCCCTACGGCACCGACGGCCTGCCGAAGTACGTCGCACTGAAGAACGTGGCGGTGAAGAAGAAGCTGCCCGCCTGGGAAGGTTGACCGGGCAGTGACCGTCCGCATCGTCCGCCTAGGCAGCCCACGCACGAAGGACGAAGGCCTGCGCATCGGGACGGTGCGCAGGCCGCCACGTGGCGTGCCGAAGGCCGAGTTCGCCTCGCAGGACTGGTACGACGTCTGGTACCCCAACCTCGCACCCAGCGCGGCACTGGTGAAGGAGGCGCAGGACGCGGATACGCCCAAGGCGTGGACTGCCTTCATGAAGAAGTACCGCGCCGAGATGGCCACGCCCGACAACGCGCGCACGCTGGACCTGCTGGCGGCGCTGTCGCATGCCAGCCACTTCTCGGTCGGCTGCTACTGCGAAGACGAAGCGCATTGCCATCGCTCGGCGCTGCGCGAGTTGCTCGCGGAACGCGGCGCCGCCATCCGGGCGGGATGACTTCAGGCACCGTCGCGGCTTCCGCACCGGTGCTAGCGTGACGCCATCGCCCCGCCACCGGAGTCCTCCATGTTCCGCAAGGTGCTCATCGGCATGCTCGCCGTCGCCATCGGCCTCGCCATCGCCGGCGCTGGCTACCGTTTCGGCCAATACCTGGCCCAGAAGGACCATGCAGGCCAGGCGCGCGCACCGGCCAGCACCTGACGCTTCAAGCGGCACCGGGGGCAGGCTAGGCTTGCACGATGGACAGCCTGCTCGCCGAACTCACGGCCCTGGAAACCGAACTCCACCATCCCGGCGCGCGTTGCACGCGTGAAAGGCTGGAACGCCTGCTGCATCCCGACTTCCACGAAGTCGGCCGCTCGGGCAATCGCTACGTGCGGCAGACGGTCATCGATTTCCTCGCCGCGCGAACACAGCTTCCAGAGGTGATCGCTGGCGACCACCGCGTCGAATCACTGACGCCGGATATCGCCCTGCTGCACTTCCGCTCGCACGAGACAGGCCCCGCTGGCGTTCCCGTCAACGGTGCACTGCGCGTCTCTGTGTGGCGGCGTACCACGATGGGTTGGCAACTGTCGTATCACCAGGGCACGCCAGCAGCCGGTTAGCGGCAGGCCTTGCCTTCGACCTCGAGCTTCGCCGCGAACAGGGTCAGCGACGGCGCCTGCGCGGCGGTGCCGGCCTGCTGCTTCGCGTCCTGCAGGTAGATGCGCGACTGGCCCTGGCCGTCGAGCGGCGGCGGCGCGGCACTGCCCGGCTTGCGCCAGACGCGCACGACCGCCTGTTGTGATGGGCAGGCGGCATTCGGTACGCGGATCACGTCGTTGAGTTTCCAGCCCGCCGCGATCGATGGCTTCGCCTTGTCGAAATCGACGAAGCGCGCGCGCGGCTGGCATTGCGGGCTGGTGCGCACGGGTGCATAGCGATACGGCTGTGCGGCGTCGCCGGTGAACGCGCCTTCCAGCCGCGCGCACGCCTCCGGGATCTGCCGCAGGCTGTGCACCGCGCCGACGGCCTGCGGCGTGGCGGCCGGGCGCTGGATTTCCGGTGCGGGATCGGCCGCATGGGCCGCCGACGCCATCACCAGGCATGCGGCGAACAAACAACGTGCGACGGGCTGACGCATGGCAACTCCTTGAAACGGATACGGAAACACGAGCAGGGTCGCAAGGCTGGCACGAAATGCCTGAACCGGTCCGTCACCGCTGGCGGCCTGCAGCGCATCCGGTCATACTCGGGCCAGCTCCAGGGATGTCTGAACAAGGGTTTCGTGCTGCAGTCCATCGCGGCGGTCGAGTGCGCTCAATCGTTCAACAGGCTCCACCAGGATTGGGTTGCGTGTTCATGCTTTCTGCTGGACGACATCCATCTACCTTGGGAGGGGTCATGCTGGAACAACACGGTTTGACGCTGGCGCTGATCTGCGCCGGCGTGGCGATCATCTACGGCGTGGTGGCTGCGCGCTGGATCCTGAAACAACCCGCGGGCAACGCCCGCATGCAGGAAATCGCGGCGGCCGTGCAGGAAGGCGCCAGCGCCTACCTCAACCGCCAGTACACCACCATCGGCATCGCAGGCATCGTGCTGCTCGTGCTGATCGGCTTCTTCGTGTCCTGGGCCAGCGCCATCGGCTTCCTGATCGGTGCGGTGCTGTCGGGCGCCGCCGGCTACATCGGCATGAACGTGTCGGTCCGCGCCAACGTGCGCACCGCCGAGGCCGCCAGCAAGGGCATGAGCGCGGCGATGGACGTCGCCTTCAAGGGCGGCGCCATCACCGGCATGCTGGTCGTCGGCCTGGGCCTGCTGGGCGTGGCCGGCTACTACGCGGTGCTGCATCTCCACATGGGCTACACCCAAGCGGACGCGCTGCACGCGCTGGTCGGCCTGGCCTTCGGCTCCTCGCTGATCTCGATCTTCGCGCGGCTGGGCGGCGGCATCTTCACCAAGGGCGCCGACGTCGGCGCGGACCTGGTGGGCAAGGTCGAGGCCGGCATCCCCGAGGACGACCCGCGCAACCCGGCGGTGATCGCCGACAACGTCGGCGACAACGTCGGCGACTGCGCCGGCATGGCGGCTGACCTGTTCGAAACCTACGCGGTCACCATCATCGCGACCATGCTGCTCGGCAGCCTGATGATCGCGCAGGCGGGCGAGCACGCGGTGCTGTACCCGCTGGTGCTCGGCGGCGTATCGATCATCGCCTCGATCATCGGTGCGATGTTCGTGAAAGTAAAAGCCGGCGGCTCAATCATGGGCGCGCTGTACAAGGGCGTGATCGTCTCGGCGGTGCTGGCGGCGATCGCGTTCTATCCCATCACCACGCAACTGATGGCCGACTCATCGTACGGCGCGCTGAACCTGTACTTCTGCGCCCTGGTCGGCCTGGTGCTGACGGGCGTGATCGTGTGGATCACCGAGTACTACACCGGCACGCAGTACGCGCCGGTCAAGCACGTCGCCGCGGCATCGACCACCGGCCATGGCACCAACATCATCGCCGGCCTCGGCGTATCGATGCGGTCGACCGCGTGGCCCGTCGTGGCGGTGTGCATCGCGATCCTCGGCGCCTACGCGCTGGGCGGCCTGTACGGCATCGCCATCGCCGCCACGGCCATGCTGTCGATGGCCGGCATGATCGTGGCGCTGGATGCGTACGGACCGATCACCGACAACGCCGGCGGTATCGCGGAAATGGCGGAACTGCCGCCGGAGATCCGCAACATCACCGACCCGCTGGACGCGGTCGGCAACACCACCAAGGCGGTGACCAAGGGCTATGCGATCGGTTCGGCTGCGCTCGCGGCGCTGGTGCTGTTCGCCGACTACACGCATAACCTGCAGACCGCACATCCGGGCACGGTGTTCACCTTCGACCTGTCCAACCACCTGGTGATCGTCGGCCTGCTGATCGGTGGCCTGATCCCCTACCTGTTCGGCGCGATGGCGATGGAAGCCGTGGGTCGTGCGGCGGGCAGCGTGGTGGAGGAAGTGCGCCGGCAGTTCCGCGAGATCCCCGGGATCATGGCGGGCACCGCCAAGCCGGACTACAGCCGCGCGGTCGACATGCTGACCAGGTCGGCGATCAAGGAAATGATCGTGCCCTCGCTGCTGCCCGTGGTCGTACCGATCATCGTCGGCCTGCTGCTGGGTCCGCAGGCGCTGGGCGGCCTGCTGATCGGCACGATCGTGACGGGTCTGTTCGTCGCCATCTCGATGACCACCGGCGGCGGCGCGTGGGACAACGCCAAGAAGTACATCGAGGATGGCCACCACGGCGGCAAGGGCAGCGAAGCGCACAAGGCCGCGGTCACCGGCGACACCGTCGGCGATCCCTACAAGGACACGGCCGGCCCGGCGATCAACCCGCTGATCAAGATCATCAACATCGTCGCGCTGCTGCTGGTACCCGTGCTGCCGGTCAACGGCTGGCTCGGCAGCGTCACGTCGTCGGAGGTGGCCGCTCATACGGCACCGATGACGACCGGCGACGTCGTGGAGGGCCGCAGCGCACGCATCCTGTTCGACAGTGGCTCGGCAGTCGTTCCCTCGGACACCAGCGTACGGATGTCCGGCGTACTCGGCACGCTGGGCGCCGAACCTGGCACGCACGTGCGCGTCTCCGGCTTCCACGATGCCAGCGGCGATGCCGCCGCCAACGAGGCCCTGGCCAAGCAGCGCGCCGAAGCCATCCAGCAGTGGCTGGTGGTGAACGGCGTGTCGGTCGAGCGCATCACGCTGGACAAACCGGCGCAAACCACCGGCAGCGGGAATGCCGACGAGGCGCGACGTGTGGATGTGGTGGTGGAATAGCCGTAGCGGCGTGACGTACGAAGAAGGGCGGCCATTGGCCGCCCTTTTTTTCTTTATCGGAGCGACGTAATTGTTCGCTGTGGGAGCGACGTAAGTCGCGAGCGGATGCCATCCGTGCACGCAAGCTGGATTTCCAGATACGCAAGGCGAATGACCTGATCCGATCTGTCGCCGCCTGCGCAACCCTTCCGAGCGCGCCGGCCGTGCGTTCGCGACTTACGTCGCTCCCACAACAGTGGTCTCCCGCAACAGACGCCCCGGATCAGGACGTCGGCTGCAATGCCACCACGCGCACGTCCACATCCTTGCAGGCATCGTCCTTGCAGATGCCGTTTACCCATGCCTCGCCGTTGCCGAACATCACGCCCTTGTAGTTGACCATCAGCTGCGAATACTTCTGCCGCTTGATCGCGTCGGCGATGGCCGGCGTCATGATCCGGTCGTACTCGCGCACGAAGGCGTCCGCGTCGGCGATCTTCAGTGGCTGCCCATCGCGCACGGTGGCGAACGGATAGTTCACCAGCGCGGCCACGGCGGCAGCGTCGTTCGCTGCGACAGCCTGCTGCAGCTGGCGGATCACGGCTTCGTAGCGGGCGTGGTCGCCCAGTACGTCGTCGATGGTCTGGTTCACCGCCAGCGGATCATCGACGACCTCGGCCACGGGCGGCGCCGGCGCTGCAGCGCCGGACGGCGTCTCTGCCACCGGCATGGTCGCCTGTGCGGGCGTCGACGCGGGATCGGGATCGGCGGGCGTGCAGGCGGCCAGCCACAGTGCCGCGAAGGCGGCCATCGGTGTCTTCATCGTGCGGATTCCTGGTCAGGTGGAGACGCGGTGCGGCAGTCCGTCCATGGCGACAACCCAACTCCGGGCGATGCGGACCCATCCTAGCCAGCCCCGCGTCGGCTTGCGTTCGGGAATCGTTAGCGCGAGGCTTCCGGACTTCGCTCGCCGCGCGGCTTGCGCTACGCAGCATCAGCGCCGTCGTCCCAGCGAACGCTGGGACCCATTTCGCCTTTACCTATGCTCGTAAGCAGCCGCAGCACATGCAAGCGACCCTGGAGCTCAGCTTGCGCCGGAATGACATCCCGGAGGCCGCTCTGTGTGATCCAGATTTCCAAACACTCACCGACGCTCGGCGTGCCCTATTCAATCGCAGCACAGTCGTCCCCGCGAACGCCGGGACCATCTTGCTCCGCTGTGTTCGAACGACGAAAAGCCAATGGATCCCAGCGTTCGCTGGGATGACGAAGGACAGCCACACGCGCTTCTCTCAACTCAGCACATCGGCCAACACCTTGCGTCCCACCGCCGCCGCGGCTTCCGCTTCCGGCGTGGCTTCCGCCGCCGCACGCGCCTCGGCCTGCTGCTGCAGGTACACCGGGCAGTGTTCCATCATGTAGTCGACGTCGAACTTCATCCGCTCGACCAGGAAGTCGACGAAGGCGCGCACCTTCGGCGACTGCACGTGCCCGCGCGGGAACACGGCGTTGAACTCGTACTCCGGACCGGTCCAGCCGGCAAGCACGCGCTGCAGGTGCCCCTGTTCCAGGTAGGGCTTTACCATCACGTCGGCGCCGAGCATCAAACCTTCACCGCACAGCAGCGCGCCCTTGAGCGCGGCGGGATCGTTGGCGACCAGGATCGGGTTGATCGGGTAGTCGTGCTCGCCGTTGGCATCGCGCAGTTCCATGGCCCACGCGTTGCCGCGGCGGTTCTTCGGCATGGCCAGCACCCGATGGTGCTGCAGGTCGTCCGGGTGCAGCGGTTCGCCGTAGCGCGCCAGGTATTTCGGGCTGGCGTACACCTGCGTGCGCAGCGTGCTGAGGCGACGCGCGACCAGATTGGAATCGGGCAGGTTGCCGATGCGCAGCGCGACATCGATCTCGCCGGAGATCAGGTCGAGCGTGTCGTTGGCGAGCAGCATCTCCACGCGAATCTCCGGGTACTGCGCGTGGAATTCGCCCAGCAGCGGCGAGATCTTGTCGATGCCGATGGAATACGGCGCGGTGAAGCGCAACCAGCCGCGCGGACCGGCATGCAACTGGCTGACCGCGCTCGCGGCTTCGTTCAATTCGCGCGCGATGCGCTGGCAGTGCTCGTAATAGATGTTGCCGGCTTCGGTGAGGCCCAGCTTGCGGGTGGTCCGGTGCAGCAACTGCGCACCCAGGCGCGTCTCCAGTTCCTGCACCTTGCGGCTTACCGTGGTCTTCGGCAGGCGCAGCACATTGGCGGCGGCGATGAAGCTGCCCTGCTCCACCACCTTGACGAAAATCAGGGTGTCGTTGAGATCGTGGCTCATCTGAGTCTCCAGTAGGCGACGGACACATTGGCCCGCTGACGGGATGATTATTCCCCTAAATCAGGACTAATCAAGTCCTCATTGGGGGCGTAACGTGGCGTCCATGGTCCTCCACCGGGTCTCGCCACCATGCTGTTCGCCCGCTTCCTCCAGTCGCTGGAGCATCCCGAAGACACTGCAGGATCCCCGTATCCACGGGCTTTCAGCCGCGGCAAAAGCCTGCTGGCACATGACATTTCAAGCCATGTCGCCGCACCGCGCTCGCAGCGTGGCGGCGTGGTAGGTGGCGGACGCCGTCTCGGTAAGCTGATGCCGGCATTCGGGATTATCCCGACCACGGGAGGATTCATCCCATGAGCGGGACACTCGCCCGCTGCCTTCCGACGAACGGCGCGGCGGCCACCGCAGACGCCCATCGTGCCCCGCCGCTGCGCCTCGGCACCTGCCAGGCGTTCGTGGCCCCGGTCCCGGATGGCACGCAGGATCAGGCAACCGCGCAACAGGATCCGGATATCGCGGTGACCGTGCCGGTCGACAGACTGGCGTCCATGCCCGTTTCCCTTCCGACTGCCGTCCTGCGCTGGCTGCGTGCCGTTGCCAGCACGCTGGCCGAACGCTTCCGCAAGCCGAGCGACCCGTCGTCGTCCTCCCCCGCGACGGGTCGTTCGGCGGTGCGCGCGCCCTTCGCCGGCACGCGCGCCAGCTTCCGCGAGTTCACGCTGCCGCGCTCCGTGGCCCATGCCGACACGCGCCGCGCATCGCTGCCGGAGCGGACCGCTCCGTGAACACGATGAAGGACACGCTGACGCCGGGCGCACTGGTCCTGGGCGCGAGTGGCAACGTCGGCTTCGGCGTGGTCGGCGCGCTGCTTGAAGCCGGCAGTCCCGTGCTTGCCGTCGGTCGCGAAGGACCGCGCATGAGCGCGCTGGCCGAGCACTTCGAGGACGAACCCGGCCTGCAACTGTTGTATTCGCCGTGCATCCACGACGACCGCGGCGCCGCGCGCCTGGCCGACGAGGTACGCGAACGCGGCCGCCCGCTGCGCGCGGTGTTCGCCAGCATCGGCACGCCGCTGCAAGCGGGTCGCCTGCTGGACCGTCCGGCCTCGTTCCTGCTGGAGAAGCTGGAAGCGGACCTGATCCCGCACCTCGCCGCGGCGCGGCACCTGCTGCCGCTGCTGTCGGAAAGCCAGACCGCAGCGAACTACGTCCTGATCGGTGGCCCGTATGCCGAGCGCGGCTGGTCCGGTTACGGCCACGCCTCGGTCACCGGCGCGGCGGTGCGCATGCTGACCCAGGTGCTGCACGAAGAAGCGCAGACACTCGGCGTGCGCGTGCAGCTGCTGTCGGTCGACAAGCCGGTCTGCACGCCGGAGAACGCGATCAATGCCTGCGCCGAATGGCCGAACGCGCTGGCGGTCGGGCGCAGCGCGGTGTCGCTGCTGTCGCGCAACGACCGCGCGTCGCAATCGATCGTCCCCTGGTCCGCGCGCGACGCGAAGCCGCCGCAACAGACCGTGGCCTGCGATTTCGAAGGGGCGCTGTGGGCGGTTGCCGGTGCGCGCCGCGACGGCCGCGCTTCCGCCTGACTGTCACGCCGCCGGCCATCGCCCCGTCCTTGCCCCGAATGCTCCGACCCCGGCTTGACCTCAACCACGCTTCAGGCCGCACCGTGTCCACCCGCTTTTTCCTCTCCCCCAAGAGACCACCACCCATGAACATCCAGTCCTTCGTCCCCCCGCGTGCGCCTCGCCTGCTGGCGCTGGGCGCCTTCAGTGTCCTCGCCCTCGCCGTGCTGGCGGGCTGCAGCGGCCAGGCCGCCGAACACGGCGCGCCCCCGCCGCCGCAGGTCAGCGTCGCCGCGGTGCCGGTCAAGTCGATCAGCCAGTGGGACGAGTTCAGTGGCCGCATCGAAGCCATCGAACACGTCGACCTGCGTCCGCGCGTGTCCGGCTACATCGACCGCGTCGTCTTCACCGAAGGCCAGGAAGTCAGGAAGGGCGACGTGCTCTTCACCATCGACGCGCGCAGCTACCGCGCCGAACTGGCGCGTGCGCAGGCCGAACTGGCCCGTGCGCGCACCCAATCCGAACTGGGCCGCAGCGAAGCCGCGCGCGCCAAGCGCCTGGCCGACCTGCAGGCGTTGTCGACCGAAGAGTACGAACAGCGCCGCGCCAACGCCGACCAGGGGCAGGCGAATGTCGCCGCCGCGCAGGCCGCCGTCGAAAGCGCGCGCCTCAACCTGGAATGGACCCAGGTACGCGCGCCCATCGATGGCCGCGCCGGTCGCGCGCTGGTCACCGCCGGCAACCTGGTCAGCGCCGGCGATGCCGCCAGCGTACTGACCACGGTGGTGTCGCTGGACAAGGTGCACGTGCACTTCGATGCCGACGAGCGCGCCTTCCTGCGCTACGCCCAGATGGCCCGCAAGGGCGAACGCCCCAGCGAACGCGGCGGCAAGGTCCCGGTGCAGATCGCACTGGCCGACGAAAGCGGCTTCCCGCATGCGGGCGTCGTCGATTTCCTCGACAACCAGGTCGACCGCAGCACCGGCACCATCCGCGCCCGCGCCGTGCTGGACAACGCGGACCGTGTGTTCACGCCCGGCCTGTACGCCCGCGTGCGCCTGCTCGGCAGCGGCGAGTTCAAGGCCGCGCTGGTCGATGACAAGGCCGTATTGACCGACCAGGACCGCAAGTACGTCTATGTGGTCGACAACGAAGGCAAGGCGCAGCGCCGCGACGTGCAGGTGGGCCGCATGTCCGATGGACTGCGCATCGTCGAACAGGGCCTGGCGGCCGGCGACAAGGTCATCGTGAGCGGCGTGCAGAAGGTGTTCTTCCCCGGCATGCCGGTGCAGGCGAAGGCCGTGGCGATGGGCGCGGCCGACACGCCCGTCGCGGCAGTCGCCATGAAGTAACCGGTACGTCATTCCCGCGCAGGCGGGGGTGACGGTAGTGGCATACGACGCGAATCCCGATTCCCACCACGGTCCAGCCGGACGGTGGTCAGCCCTCTGCATCTCCCATCCAGGAAATCCACCCATGGACTTCTCCCGTTTCTTCATCGACCGGCCGATCTTCGCCGCCGTGTTGTCGATCGTGATCTTCGCCGCCGGCCTGATCTCGATCCCGCTGCTGCCGATCGGCGAATACCCCGAAGTGGTGCCGCCGTCGGTGGTCGTCCGCACCGTGTATCCCGGCGCCAACCCGAAGGTGATCGCGGAAACCGTCGCCACGCCGCTGGAGGAAGCCATCAACGGCGTCGAGGACATGATGTACGTCAAGTCCGTCGCCGGCTCCGACGGCGTGCTGCAGCTGACCGTGACCTTCAAGCCCGGCACCGATGCCGACGAGGCTGCGGTACGCGTGCAGAACCGCGTGGCCCAGGCGCAGGCGCGCCTGCCCGAGGACGTGCGCCGGCAGGGCGTGACCACGCAAAAGCAGTCGCCGGTCTTCCTGATGGTGGTGCACCTGATCTCCAAGGACGGCAAGTACGACTCGCTGTACCTGCGCAACTACATGCGCCTGCACGTCAAGGACGAACTGGCGAAGATCGCCGGCGTCGGCGACGCGCAGCTGTTCGGCGGCGGCGACTACGCCATGCGCCTGTGGCTGGACCCGGACAAGGTCGCCGCGCGCGGCATGACCGCCAGCGACGTGCTGCGCGCCGTGCGCGAGCAGAACGTGCAGGTCTCGGCCGGCCAGCTGGGCGCCGAGCCGATGCCGAACGGCAGCGACTTCCTGCTGCCGATCAACGCCAAGGGCCGCCTGGAGACCGTCGAGGAATTCGGCGACATCGTGCTGAAGGCCGGCAACGACGGCGAGATCGTGCGCCTGGCCGACGTGGCCCGCATCGAGCTGGCCGCCGGCGACTACACGCTGCGGGCGCGCCTCAACGGCCAGAACGCCGCGGCCGTCGGCATCTTCCAGGCACCGGGCGCGAACGCGCTGCAGATCCGCGACGCCGTCGTCGCCAAGATGGACGACGTGCGCAAGACGCTGCCGCCGGGCGTGGAGATCACCTCGGTGTACGACACCACGGTGTTCGTGCGCGATTCGATCACCTCGGTGGTGACCACGCTGCTGGAAGCCACGCTGCTGGTGGTGCTGGTGGTGATCCTGTTCCTGCAGACCTGGCGTGCCTCGATCATCCCGCTGCTGGCCGTGCCCGTTTCGGTGGTCGGCACCTTCGCGGTGCTGTACCTGCTGGGCTATTCGATCAACACGCTGACGCTGTTCGGCCTGGTGCTGGCCATCGGCATCGTGGTGGACGATGCCATCGTGGTGGTGGAGAACGTAGAGCGCCACATCGAACATGGCGCCACCCCGCTGGAAGCCGCGCACCTAGCGATGAAGGAGGTCTCCGGACCGATCATCGCCATCGCGCTGGTGCTGTGCGCGGTGTTCGTGCCGATGGCGTTCCTGACCGGCGTCACCGGCCAGTTCTACAAGCAGTTCGCGGTCACCATCGCCATCTCCACGGTGATCTCGGCGATCAACTCGCTGACCCTGTCGCCGGCGCTGGCCGCCAAGCTGCTGAAATCGCACGACGCGCCGAAGGACGGCCCGTCGCGCCTGATCGACCGCCTGTTCGGCTGGCTGTTCCGTCCGTTCAACCGTTTCTTCAACCGCAGCTCGCAGCGCTATGAAGGCGCGGTCTCGCGTGCGCTCGGCAAGCGCGGCGCCGTGTTCGCGGTCTACATCGTGCTGTTGATCGGCGCAGGCGTCATGTTCAAGGCGGTGCCGGCCGGCTTCATCCCGGTGCAGGACAAGCTGTACCTGATCGCCGGCGTGAAGATGCCGGAAGGCGCATCGATCGAACGCACCGACGCCGTGCTGAAGAAGATGACCGCACTGGCGATGGAAGTGGAAGGCGTGCAGGACGAGATCGCCTTCCCCGGCCTGAACCCGCTGCAGTTCACCAACACGCCCAACAACGGCGTGGTGTTCTTCAACCTCAAGCCGTTCGGCGAGCGCAAGAACAGCGCCGAGCAGATCACCGCCGAACTCAACCAGAAGTTCGCCGGCATCGAGGAAGGCTTCACCTTCGCTTTCATGCCGCCGCCGATCCAGGGCCTGGGCAACGGTTCCGGCTGGTCGCTCTTCGTCGAGGACCGCACGCGCCTGGGCTACGGCGAGTTGCAGAGCGCGGTGCAGGCGTTCCAGGGGGCGGCCTCGCAGACGCCGGGCCTGGGCTTCCCGATCAGCAGCTACCAGGCCAACGTGCCGCAGTTGGATGCCGAAGTCGATCGCGTGAAGGCGAAGGCGCAGGGCGTGCCGCTGACCGAACTGTTCGACACGCTGCAGACCTACCTGGGTTCGGCCTACGTCAACGACTTCAATATGTTCGGGCGTACCTGGCAGGTCATCGCGCAGGCGGACGGGCAGTTCCGCGACGACGTCGAGGACATCGCCAACCTGCGCACCCGCAACGCCAACGGCGAGATGGTGCCGATCGGCAGCATGGTCAGCGTCAAGCAGACCTATGGTCCGGACCCGGTGATCCGCTTCAATGGCTACCCGGCCGCCGACCTGCTGGGCGAAGCCGACCCGCGCGTGCTGTCCTCGGGTGAAGCGATGGCCAAGGTCACCGAGCTGGCGCAGCAGGTGCTGCCGACCGGCATGGGCATCGACTGGAGCGACCTGAGCTACCAGCAGGCCACCCAGGGCAAGGCGGCGCTGGTGGTGTTCCCGCTGGCGGTGCTGCTCGCGTTCCTGGTGCTGGCTGCGCTCTATGAAAGCTGGACGCTGCCGCTGGCGGTGATCCTGATCGTGCCGATGACGCTGCTGTCGGCACTGGCCGGCGTGTGGCTGGTCGGCGGCGACAACAACGTGTTCGTGCAGGTGGGCCTGGTGGTGCTGATGGGCCTGGCATGCAAGAACGCCATCCTGATCGTCGAGTTCGCCCGCGAGTTGGAACTGCAGGGCAAGGGCATCGTGGAATCGGCGCTCGAGTCCTGTCGCCTGCGCCTGCGCCCGATCATCATGACGTCGGTGGCATTCATCGCCGGCACCGTGCCGCTGGTGCTGTCCAGCGGTGCCGGCGCCGAGGTGCGCTCGGTCACCGGCATCACGGTGTTCGCCGGCATGCTGGGCGTCACCCTGTTCGGCCTGTTCCTGACGCCGGTGTTCTACGTGGCCCTGCGCAAGCTGGCCAACCGTCCGCTGGTGTCCCACGCCCCCGTCGCCGGCACAGCGACGACGCACGCCTGATCCACTCCCCTTACCCAACCGAGGTCATGCCATGAACACTTCTTCCAAGATCGCACTCGTCACCGGCGCCACCCGCGGCATCGGCCGCGAAACCGTGCGCCAGCTGGCCGACGCCGGCGTGCACACCCTGCTGGCCGGCCGAAGCCGCGACAAGGCGGTCGAAGCCGCGCTCGACCTGCAGTCGCAGGGCCTGCCCGTCGAAGCCATCGCGCTGGACGTCACCGATTCCGCCAGCATCGCCGCCGCCGTCAAAGAGGTCGAACAGCGCCACGGCCGGCTCGATATCCTGGTCAACAACGCCGGCATCATGGTCGACGATGCGACGAAGGGCGTGTCCGGCCAGTCGCTCGACACCTGGCGCACCACGTTCGACACCAACGTGTTCGGCCTGATCGAAACCACCCAGGCCTTCCTGCCGCTGCTGCGCAAGTCGAACGCCGGCCGCATCGTCAACGTGTCGAGCCTGCTCGGCTCGCTGTCCGAGCACCAGAATCCCGCGTCCTTCATCTACGGGTTCAAGGGCGTGCCGGCGTACAACGTGTCCAAGAGCGCGGTCAACGCGTGGACCATCCACCTGGCGCACGAGCTCCAGGACACCGGCATCAAGGTCAACACCATCCACCCGGGCTACGTGCAGACCGACATGAACAAGTCGGGCGACCAGCAGAACGGCGAGTTGTCCGTGCCGGAGGGCGCGCGCACCAGCGTGCAACTGGCGCTGATCGCCGACGACGGCCCCACCGGCGGTTACTACTACTTCGACCAGGTGTTGCCATGGTGATCCGTCCGCTCGTCATCGGCGTCGCGGCCGCGCTGCTGGCCGGCTGCGTGACCGTCGGCCCCGACTACGCGGCCCCGCAGACCGCACCGGCCACGTTGCAGCAGGCCGGTGCCGTCGACTACGTGGCCGACCATCCGGTCGCCACGTGGTGGAGCCAGTTCGACGATCCGGTGCTCGACCAACTGGTGCGTGAAGCCCTGCTGGCCAACCTGGACGTGCGCATCGCGGTGTCGCGCGTCAACGAAGCCCGCGCGGTGTTCTCCGAACGTCGCCTGGACCTGGCGCCGCACGTCACGATGGGCGTGGAGGGCACGCACAGCAAGCAGCCGGTCGAAGGCCGGGGACGCGTGGAAACGGACAGCTACTCGGCCGGCTTCGATGCCGCATGGGAACTGGACCTGTTCGGGCGCGTGCGCCGCAATGCCGAGGCCGCGCATGCGGACCTGCAGGCGCAGCGTAACGACCTGCAGGCGATGCAGGTCACCGTGGCGGCGGAAGTGGCGCGCAACTACTTCGAGTTGCGCGGCACGCAGAAGCGGCTGGACGTATCGCGGCGCATCCTGCAGACGCTGGGTGAAACGCAGCGCCTGACCGAGTCGCGCTTCGACCTGGGCGCGGGCAGCCAGTTGGAAGTGCAGAGCAGCCTGGCCCGCGTGCGCGCGGTCGAAGCCGAGGTGCCGATGCTGGAGGCGATCGAAGGCCAGTCGCGCCATCGGCTCGCCGTGCTGGTCGGCCAGCGTCCTGGCGAACTGGACACGCTGCTTCTCGCGCCGCGCGAAGCACCGGCCTTCGCCAAGGCGTTGCCGATAGGCGACACCACCGAACTGTTGCGCCAGCGCCCGGACGTGCGCGCCGCCGAGCGTCGCCTGGCGGCGGCCACGGCGCGTGTCGGCGTGGCGACGGCGGACCTGTTCCCGCGGGTCAGCCTGCGCGGCTTCATCGGCTTCCTGTCGGGCGGTTGGGGCAACCTGGTCAATGGCGACAACCGCGCGTGGCAGGTGACGCCCTCGATCAGCTGGGCGGCGTTCGACATGGGCAGCGTCCGCGCCCGCCTGCGCGCGAGCGAGGCGCAGGCCGATGGCGTCGCGGCGCAGTATGAAAAAGCCGTGCTCGGCGCTCTGGAGGAAACGGAAAACGCACTGCTGTCGTATGCCAAGCAACAGGCCCAGCTGAAACTCAGGCTGGAACAATCCGTTGCCGCCCGCCGCGCAGCAGAACTGGCCGAAGTCCGGTATCGTGCCGGCTCGTCGGACTTCCTCACCCTGCTGGACGCACAACGCACGCAACTCGCGGCGGACGATGCGCTGGCGCAGGCCGAGGCCGGTGTCAACGTCGGCGTGGTGACGATCTACAAGTCGCTGGGCGGCTGGGGCGAGCAGGACGTGGCCCCCGCGCTCGCGGCGCTGCCCTGATCCGTCGCCGTCACGCCGTCTTTTCGTTATTGCATCGCATGCTGCGCCCACGGGCGCAGCCCACCCCTGATCGAGTGTCATCCGTGTCCGCTGCACATCCTCTTGCCCCGCTCATCCCGTCCATTCCCTCCCTGTTTCCGCGCATCGCGCCCCGGCTCGCCCTTGGCGCCGTGCTGGCCGTCGCCTGCACGCAGGCGTTCGCCACCGAACCCCGCACCGCCTGGTATGTGCAGGGCGGCGTAGCCGAAGACGCGCAGTCGTTGACCGTCGGCGCGAGCCGCGACTGGCGCTGGGAAAAGCAGTACCGCTATGGCCATGTCAGCGGCCAGTGGCAGGGCGAGGTCGCCCGCTGGCACAGCGACAGCGAGAACAGCACGCAGGTCGGTTTCACCCCCGCGCTGCGATGGCGCCCGAACGGCTGGCGCGAAGGCTGGTTCGTCGAAGGCGGCATCGGCGTCAACGTCATCTTCCCCAAGTACGACACCCGGGTGAAGGAGTTCAGCACCACCTTCAACTTCGGCGACCACATCGCCATCGGCAAGCGGTTCGGTGCAGACCGGCAGCACGAATGGTCGCTGCGCTTCCAGCACTTCTCCAATGCGCGCATCGAGAACCCGAACCCGGGCGAGAACTTCCTGCAGTTTCGGTATACGCGCAGGCTGTAAGCGGGGCAGTGCCTTTTGTAGGAGCGACGTAAGTCGCGACCGGAAACCAAAAACACTCCGGCACCTGTCCGGGCGCGGCTTCCGACAACACCTTGGTACTCACGCCGTGCGGTCGCGACTTACGTCGCTCCTACAACGACGCTACCTCGATTCCTATCGCAGCGGCGCCGCCATGACCAGCGGCTTCAGGTCGTAGCCCATCGTCTCGGCCTTCGCCTTCAACTGGTCGAACAGCGCGCGATCCATGGTCGGCTCGCGCGACAGGATCCACAGGTAGTCGCGATCCGGCTCACCGACCATCGCCCACTGGTAGTCGGGATCCAGCGCGATCACCCAGTAGTCGGCCCACACCATCGGCAGCCAGGACAGCCAATCGGGTGCGAACCGCACCTCCAGCCTGCCGGGATGACCTTCGACCGGACGCGCCACGCCCTGGGACTGGTCCATGCTGCCGTCCTTCGTGCGGCACGCATTCAACACGCCGATCTTGCCGGGCGCGTCCAGCGAGTAGCGCGCCGTGATGTCGCCCACGCACTGGCGCTGGAAGAACATCGGCAGGTGCGCGATCTCGTGCCACTGTCCCGCATAGCGGGATATCTCGAGCTGCGGTACCGACGTCACCGGCGTGGCGGCATGCGTGGACCACGCGGCCACGGCGAGCACGGCGGCAACGGTCATCCGGATCAGGCATCGGCTCATCGGTCGCTCCCTGGCGATGGAATGGGAGGGCGCTTACGCCCCGGACAGAGAAACGGATGCACCCTGCATCGGCGTGCATCCGCTTCGTGCCACACCCTGGACGGGTTTACTTCGAGGCGAGCGTCAGGCCACTGGCCTCGACGGACTTCACGCCCTTGATCTGCTTGGCCACGGCGATCGCCTTGTCCTTCTGCGACGTGTTGGCGACCGCGCCCGACAGGGTCACCACGCCATCGACGGTTTCCACCTTGATGTCCAGACCCGACACGTTCTCGGTGGCCAGCAGGTCGGCCTTCACCTTGGTGGTGATCCAGGTGTCGGTCACCGGCTGGCTGGAATCGTTCTGTGCGTTCTCTTCCGGCTCGTTCGGCGGGTTGGCGGCCATCACGTGGGCGGAGGAAAAGAGCAGGGCCGTCGTCATGGCGGCGGCCAGCAGCGAACGGGTGCGTACATGATGCATGGCAGTTCTCCTTTCGTTTCGATGTAGTGGGGCCGAGTGTCGGCGCGTGGCCGTACAACACGCGTGAAAGGCCGCGCCATCGTTCAGGTGGGTGTTGCGCGGCATTCACGCATGTGCACGCGTGATCAACGCACGTCGGGCACGTAAGATGGCCGCGGACACCGGGAATCGAACACCATGCCTGCTCCACTCAACGTCGCACTGGTCGGCTACGGCTTCGTCGGCAAAGTCTTCCATGCACCGCTGATCCAGGGGACACCTGGCCTCGTGCTGCACACCGTGGTCTCGCGCGATGCCGGCAAGGTCCATGCCGACTGGCCCGACGCACGCGTCGTGGCGGACGCGTCGCAGGCCTTCGCCGATCCGGCCCTCGATCTCGTCGTCATCGCCTCGCCGAATGCCTCGCATGCGCCGCTGGCGATCGCCGCGCTGGCGGAAGGCAGGCATGTGGTGGTGGACAAGCCTTTCACGGTCACACTGCGGGAAGCGCGTGCCGTTGTCGAAGCCGCACGACACGCCGACCGCCTGGTCAGCGTGTTCCAGAACCGTCGCTGGGATGCGGATTTCCTGACGTTGCAGCGATTGATGGCCGACGGAACGCTAGGGCGCGTGGCGGAGTTCCACTCGCACTTCGACCGCTTCCGCCCCACCGTGCAGGACCGCTGGCGCGAGCGCGATGAACCGGGCGGCGGCCTCTGGTACGACCTCGGCCCGCACCTGCTCGACCAGGCCGTGCAGCTGTTCGGTCTGCCACGGGCGATCACGTGCGATATCGCCCACCTGCGCGACGGCGCGCGGGCGGCGGATTATTTCGATGCCACGCTGCACTACCCGCACCATCGTGCCCTCCTCCACGCCGGCACGCTGGTTGCCGGCAACGGTCTGCGCTTCGCCGTGCATGGCACGCGAGGCAGCTACCTCAAGCATGGCCTGGACGTGCAGGAAGACCAGCTGCGGGCCGGCGTGGCGCCGGGTGCGCCGGGCTGGGGAATGGATACGCGCGCCGGCGAACTCGTACAGGAATACGACGGACGCCTGGTCGCCGACATCGCACACGCCGAGGTCGGCGACTACCGCCGCTACTACGCCGGCATGCGCGACGCGATCCTGCTCGGGCACCCGGTGCCGGTGACGCCACAGCAGGCCATCGATGTCATGCGCCTGATCGAACTGGGCGTGCAGAGCAGCCAGGAGCGGCGGGAGATTCCGCTGAACTGACGCAGGCTCGCCCGGAACGCCCGATGTGGGAGCGATGTAAGTCGCGATGCTCTTTGTTGGTTGGCAGAGGACGCTGAAGCATGCAGGCATCCAGGCCGACGGGTCTTCCATCGCGACTTACATCGCTCCCACACCGACTATCTCGTTGCACTAGGCCACCGCCCGTCCACGATACGTCCGGTGATGCGCCATCGCCAGCATGGCGTCGTCCTCGCGCGTATCGCCGTAGGCGTGGATCGCGGCATAGGCCTGCGGATCGCACAGCGCGCGGATGCGGCGCACCTTTTCCTCGCCGACGCACTGCGCGCCTGCGTAGCCGGTGATGCGTCCGTTGCGTTCGGCCAGTACCGAACATGCAAGTTCGACGCCCTGGGCCGAACACCATGGCGTCAGGTACACGTCCAGCCCACCCGATACGACGACGATGCGATCCCCTCGCTCGCGATGCCAGGCCAACCGCGCCATCGCATCTGGCCGCAGGACGCCAGGCAGCATGTCGCGTGCGAAGGCTTCACCCTGCGAACGCAACCGCGCCGCATCCACGTCACGCAGGCCCACCTGCACGATGCAGGCGCGCGTCGGGTTGCCCGCGATCCAGCCCCGCCGGTAACCGAACACCACCGGCACCAGCAGCGCTCCGCCCACCAGCAACCGTGGCCGCGCCACCGCATAGCGCATGAAATCCGGAAACGTCTCGCGCGTGGTCAGCGTGCCGTCGAAGTCGAACAGGGCGAGATCCACCGTCATGCCTCCTCGAGCAGCCTCGCACCGGGCCCGTCTTCGCCCAGCTCGTCCCATGGATTGCGCAGCGGGCAGGCTTTCAGCGACAGGCAACCGCAGCCGATGCAGCCGTCGAGCTGGTCGCGCAGGCGGGAGAGGCTGGCGATGCGCGCATCGAGCGCTTCGCGCCAGCGGGCGGACAGCTTCTTCCAGTCGGCCGCCGTCGGTGTCCGGTTCTCGGGCAATGACGAAAGCGCCGCCTGGATCTCCGCCAGCGGAATGCCGGTGCGCTGCGCGACCTTGATCACCGCCACGCGCCGCAGCACCTCGCGTGGATAGCGGCGCTGGTTGCCATGATTGCGCCAGCTGTGGATCAGGCCCTTGGCTTCGTAGAAATGCAGCGTGGACACGGCCACGCCGGCGCGCGCTGCCACCTGGCCGACGGTGAGTTCCGTTTCGATGGGGGGATGCTGTTTTCCCGGCATGGCGCATTGACCTCAAGAATGGTTGAGGTTCTACCCTGCCCTCCCCCTTCCTGCAAGCCGTTCCCGATGTCCGATCCCCTGCACCTGGCGCTGCTGTACGGCAGCACGCGCGAAGGCCGCTTCTGCGGCACCGTCGCGGACTGGCTGCGTGCGCAGCTCGCGTTACGGCGCGACTACACCGTCGATGTCGTCGACCCCCTCCTGCTCGATCTGCCGCATCGCCACGGCGGCGCACCGAGCGCGGACCTGGTGAATCTGCAGCAACGCATCTGGCGCGCCGACGCATTCGTGGTGGTGGTGCCGGAGTACAATCACGGCTACCCCGCCGCGCTCAAGCACATGATCGACCTGGTGGCCTCGCACTGGCAGGCGAAACCGGTCGGCTTCGTCGCGTATGGCGGGCTCAGTGGTGGCGCGCGCGCCGTCGAGCAGTTGCGGCAGGTCTTCAGCGGGCTGCATGCCACGCCGGTGCGCGACGGGGTGTACTTCACGCAGGCCTGGGACCGATTCGACGGTACCGGCCTGCCCCGCGATCCGGACGCCAGTGCACGGGCCGCACGCCGCATGCTGGACCAGCTCGCCTGGTACGGCCATGCGCTCCGCCAGGCGCGCGCGGCCTGGCCCTATCCCGCCGGCTGAGCCGGTACGTTTTCCCCGGCGCGCCAGGTGCGCGCCCACGATGGACCGACCGATGTTCCGATTCTTCGAAACCCGCATCAACCCGTATCCGAAGGGCGAGCCGACCACGCCGCCGCGGACGCTGCTGCGGTTCCTGCTGCACTACTCGCGCCCGTTGCTGCCCTGGCTGGTGGTGATGTCGGTGCTGACCGGCGTGATCTCCGCGCTGGAGATCACCTTCTTCGACTACATGGGCCAGCTGGTCGACTGGATGGGCAGCACCGGCCGCGACAGCTTCATGCAGGTGCATGGCGACAAGCTGCTGTGGATGGGCCTGCTGGTGGTGGTCGCGTATCCGCTGCTGGTGCTGGTGCAGTCGCTGGTCATCCACCAGACCATCTTCGGCAACTACCCGATGATCGCCCGCTGGCTGTCGCACCGTTACCTGCTGCGGCAAAGCGTGGGCTTCTTCCAGGACGAATTCGCCGGCCGCATTTCGCAGAAGGTCATGCAGACCGCGCTGTCGATCCGCGAGACGGTGATGAAGCTGATGGACGTGTTCGTCTACGTCGTCGTCTACTTCGTCGGCACCGTAGTGCTGGTGGCGCAGGCCGACATCTGGCTGGTGCTGCCACTGGTGATCTGGCTGGTCAGCTACCTGTTGCTGGTGTTCCACTTCGTGCCGCGCCTGCAGAAGGTATCGATGGCGCAGTCGGACGCGCGCGCGCAGATGACCGGCCGCATCGTCGACAGCTACACCAACATCCAGACCATCAAGCTGTTCGCCCACACCATGCGCGAGCAGGATTACGCGCGCAACGCCATGGACGAGTTCATGGTGACCGTGCACGCGCAGATGCGGCTGGTCACCCAGCTGACCGTCGCCCTGCACACGCTCAACGCCTTCCTGCTGGCCAGCGTGGCCGGCGTGGCGATCTGGGCGTGGCTGCAATCGTCGATCTCGATGGGCGCGATCGCCGTCGCGATCGCACTGGTGATGCGCATCCGCTCGATGTCGGACTGGATCCTGTGGGAAGTGGCCGGCCTGTTCGAGAACATCGGCACCGTCGAGGACGGCATGGGTACGCTGGCGCAGCCGCTGGCCATCGCCGATGCGAAGGAGGCGAAGGACCTGGAGGTCACCCGGGGCGAGATCCGCTTCGACCACGTCATGTTCCACTACGGTCGCGAGGCCAAGGTGATCGATGACCTGTCGCTGGTCATCAAGCCGGGCGAGAAGGTCGGCATCGTCGGTCGCTCCGGCGCGGGCAAGTCGACGCTGGTCAACCTGCTGCTGCGCTTCTACGACGTGGAAGGCGGCCGCATCCTGATCGACGGCCAGGAAGTCTCGCAGGTCACCCAGGAATCGCTGCGCCGGAACATCGGCATGGTCACCCAGGACACCTCGCTGCTGCACCGGTCGATCCGCGACAACATCCGCTATGGTCGGCCCGATGCCACCGAAGCGGAGCTGCTGGAAGCCTCTCGACGCGCGCATGCGGACGACTTCATCCAGGGCCTGACCGACGCCAAGGGCCGCAGCGGCTACGACACCCAGGTGGGCGAGCGCGGCGTCAAGCTGTCCGGCGGGCAGCGGCAGCGCGTGGCCATCGCCCGCGTGCTGCTGAAGGACGCGCCGATCCTGGTGCTGGACGAAGCGACGTCGGCGCTGGATTCGGAGGTCGAGGCCGCCATCCAGGAACAGCTGTACACGCTGATGGAAGGCAAGACGGTCATCGCGATCGCGCACCGCCTGTCCACCATCGCCGTGCTCGACCGCCTGATCGTGATGGATGGCGGCCGGGTGATCGAAAGCGGCAGCCACGAGGAGCTGCTGCAACAGGATGGCCTGTACGCCGCGCTGTGGCGTCGGCAGTCCGGCGGCTTCATCGGCGTGGACCTGGAGGACGCCGAGGCGTGATGTTCCCTTCTTCCCGCGCGACGGGAAGGAGCCAACAGCCCCTCTCCCCGTGCAACGGGGAGAGGGTGCCGAAGGCGGGCGAGGGGCGACGAAGCCGGCGCACACGACGTCGACGAAGTGTCGCCGACGCCACCCATGCAAAGCCACGCGATGAAGTCGTCATCACGCTCGCCCCTCATCCGGCCTCCGGCCACCTTCTCCCCGCCACGCTGGGAGAAGGGAACAAAAAAGCCGCCGGTTTCCCGGCGGCTTTCTGCTGGTCGAACAAATCCCAGGACAACCAGCCGTGTGCCGCGATACGACCGTTACGGTCCAACGGCCGGCACGGACACTACGCCAGACGCGGCCTGCGCATGCGTATGTCAGGCTTCGTCCTGGCCCCACGCGACCACGTCGAGCGTGCCGTCATCGTCCACGCGCACGCGCACTTCGATCGGCTTGCAGCAGACATGGCAGTCTTCGACGTACTGCTGGTCGCCCGCCGAATCGTCCACGACCAGCGTGATGGTTTCACCGCAGTAGGGGCAGGCGATGTCCGCGGACGGCAGGTGCGCCATCAGGCCGAACCCAGCACCGTCACCGATGCGATGCGGTCCAGCCACAGGTAATGCACGACGTTCGGGCGGGTGGTGTCGTCGATCCGCACCACGGCATTGAATCCCTCGTTGCCCGCCGCATCGCGGAACACCTGCACGCTGGGCCGCACCGGTACCGTCCCGGTGATGCTGCCGCCATCGACAAGACGCACCTCCACGCGCGCCTCGTCGGGCAGTTGCAGGACCAGTGCCTCCATGCGGGCGATGTCGGCCTGCTGCGTATACAGATGCCCAGGTGCCTGCGTCATGGTCCACTCCCCGCGCGATTCGAGGCCCACCCTAGCCGCGCGGCGGTAATTCCCCGTGAATGCATCAGCGCAGCAACCGCAGCACGTCCTCGGCGGCGGCCGCGGACGACGCGGGATTCTGTCCCGTCACCAGCCGGCCGTCGGCCACCACGTACGACTGCCATGCCACGCCGCGCTCGTAACGCGCGCCATGCTTCTTCAGCTCGTCTTCCAGCGAGAACGGCACCACGTCGGCCAGGCCGACCGCCGTTTCCTCCTCGTTGGAAAAGCCGGTCACGCGCTTATCCTTCACCAGCGGTTCGCCGAGCGCGCCGCGCGCATGGCGGAACACCGCCGGTCCGTGGCAGACGGCCGCCACCGGCTTGCCGGCGGAGAAGGCCTGCTCGACCAGGCGGATCGAATCGGCATCCTCGGCCAGGTCCCACATCGGGCCATGGCCGCCGGGATAGAAGACCGCGTCGAAGTCGCCCTCCACCACGTCCTTCAGCCGGTGCGTCGCGGCGAGGGCGGACAGGGCATCGGCATCCTCGTTGAAACGCACCGTGGCCGCGGTCTGCGCATCGGGCGCATCGCTCTTCGGGTCCAGCGGCGGCGACCCGCCTTTCGGCGAGGCCAGCACGAGGTCCGCGCCCGCATCCTTGAACACGTAGTACGGCGCCGCCAGTTCCTCCAGCCAGAACCCGGTCTTGTGCCCGGTGTCGCCGAGGCGGTCGTGCGAGGTCAGCACCATCAGGATCTTCATCGGCGGCTCCTCCAGGGGAGCCGCCACTCTAGCGGCGCGGGCGATAAGACCGGGTGATCAGTCCTGCTTCTTGACCGCGTGGCCGCCGAATTCATTGCGCATGGCCGACAGCAGCTTGTCGGCGTAGGAATCGTGCTCGCGCGAGCGCAGGCGTTCCAGCAGCGACATGGTGATCACCGGTGCGGATACGTCCAGGTCGATCGCCTCGGCCACGGTCCAGCGCCCTTCGCCCGAATCGGATACGAATGGCGCGATGCCGGCCATCTGCGGGTTCTTCTTCAGCGCATCGGCGGTCAGGTCCAGCAACCACGACCGCACCACGCTGCCGTGCCGCCAGATCTCCGCCAGTGCGCCGAGATCGAAGTCCATCGCCGTCTTCTTCTGCAGGATCGCGAAGCCTTCGGCGTAGGCCTGCATCATTCCGTATTCGATGCCGTTGTGGATCATCTTGGCGAAGTGGCCCGCGCCGCTCGGACCCACGCGGCCCCAGCCGGTGTCGATCGACGGCGCCAGCGTGGCGAACACCGGCCGCAGCGTGTCCACCGCATCCGCATCGCCGCCGATCATCAGGCTGTAGCCCTCATCCAGGCCCCACACGCCGCCGCTGGTGCCGCAGTCCACGTAGCGGATGCCGGCGTCGGCCAGCTCGCCGGCGCGCCGCTGGCTGTCCTTGTAGTTGGAGTTGCCGCCATCGATGACGATGTCGCCGGCGGCGAGCAGCGGACGCAGCTGCGCCAGCGTGTCGTCGACCACCTGCCCGGCCGGCACCATCAGCCACACCACGCGCGGCACCGGCAGCGCCGAGACGGCGTTCTGCAGGCTGGCGTGCGGCACGATACCGCGCGCTTCGGCCTGGTGGCGCGCCGCCTCGCCCGGATCGTAGCCGCGCACCGCGTGGCCGCCGCGCACCAGGCGTTCGGCCATGTTGGCGCCCATGCGCCCGAGTCCGATCATCGCCAGTTCCATGTGTACTCCTGTGGGTTCAACGAAAATGAAAAGGATGCGTGGCTGCGATTGTCCGCGGTTGCGCGCGCATCCGCATGCAGGTGCGGGCGCGGCCGGCCCTTCATGCCACCGCCAGCCAGTCGTGCAGCACGGCGGCGGTTTCCTGCGGCACTTCCATCGGCGGCAGGTGGCCGCAGCGCGCGAATACGTGCAACCGCGCACCGGGGATGCGCGCGTGCATCAGCTGCGTTTCCTCCGGCAGCGTCATGCGGTCGTCTTCGCCCACGCCGAGCAGGGTCGGCACGGTGATGGCCGGCAGCAGCGGTTCCGAATCCGGGCGATCGATGATCGCGCGCTGCTGCCGCAGGAACGCGGCAAGGCCGACGCGTTGCGCCATCGCCATCACGTCCGCGCCGACCGCTTCGTCCACGCGGCTTTCGTGCACCAACTGCGGCAACAGCTTGCGGGTGACACCGGCGAAACGGCCGGCCTCCGCCATCGCCAGGCCGGCCCGTCGCACGGCCAGCCGCTTGGGCGGATCGAGCCGCGCACTGGTATCCAGCAACGCCAGCTTCGCCACGCGCTGCGGCGCCTGGCGCAGGATTTCGAACGCCACGTAGCCACCCATCGACAGCGCCGCCAGCGCGAACACCGGTGGCGCCGCAGCCAGCACGCGCGCGGCCATGCCGGCGACGCTGTCGTCGCGGGTCAGGTCGGCGTGGTGGACATCCGTTACCTCGGCGAGCGCGGCGGCGGGATCGCGCCACAGGCGTTCGTCGCACAGCAGGCCGGGCAACAGCAGGAGGGGAAGCGACGACATGGCGCCAGTGTAGTGGCCACAACGGCGGCTGACCGCCGATCTGCTCCGACGGTCCGTTCCACGCCCGCAACACGCATGCGCCCCTAAGCTGCGATTCCGCCACCGCCAACCCCCGCGCATGCATGTCCTGCTCACCGGCGGCACCGGCTTCATCGGTCGTGCCCTCTGCCTCCACCTGCTGCACCACGGGCACGCGCTGAGCGTGCTGAGCCGCGATCCTGCGCGCGCACGCACGCAAGTGCCCGCTGGTGTGCGCGTGCTGGCGTCGCTCGACGAAGCGCGCGACGTGGAGGCGGTGGTGAATCTGGCCGGCGAACCCCTGATGGCCGGGCGCTGGAACGCGGTGCGCAAGGACGGGTTCCGACGCTCCCGGCTGGATACCACGCAGGCGTTGATCGCCTGGATGGCGCGGCAGTCGGTGCGCCCGCGCGTGCTGGTCTCGGGGTCGGCGATCGGCTACTACGGCCCGCGCGATGATGAAGCGCTGGACGAGTCCGCCGCGCCCGGCGACGACTTCGCCGCCCGGTTGTGCCGCGACTGGGAAACCGAGGCGATGCAGGCCGAAGGCCTGGACGTCCGCACCTGCCGGTTGCGCACCGGCATCGTGCTGGCGGCGGATGGCGGTGCGCTCGCGAAGATGCTGCCGCCGTTCCGGCTGGGTGCGGGCGGCCCGATGGGTGACGGCCGCCAGTGGATGAGCTGGATCCATCGCGACGACCTGGTGCGGATGATCGCGTGGCTGCTCGACCACGATCACGCCGGCGGCGCCTACAACGGCACCGCGCCGGTGCCCGTAACCAACCGGGACTTCGCCCGCACGCTGGGGAAGGCGCTGCACCGGCCGGCAGTGCTCCCGACCCCGGCCTTCGCGCTGAAGGCGGGATTGGGCGAAATGGCGCAGGTGCTGCTGACCGGCCAGCGCGTGCTGCCGGCGCATGCGCTGGCGGAAGGGTTCACGTTCGGATGCCCGACACTGGAAAGCGCGCTGCAAGACCTGCTGCATCGCTGACGACGCAATGTCGCGGGGCCACGCGCGGTGACGGGCGCACCCTTCGACGGCACGGCCAGCGTATGCTCGGCGCCGGTCCCGCTGCCGGTCGATCATGGTTTCCCTCCGCCCCTATCGCCCCGATGATGCCGCTGCGCTGAGCGACCTCTACGCCCGTTCGGTCCGCCACTACGGCCCACGCGCGTATACCCCGGCGCAGATCGCCGCGTGGGCGGCGACAGCGCGTGTGGAGCGCACCGCCGCCCGCTGCAGCGACGGACGCCATGTACGGGTAGCCCAGGACGACGCCGGGCGGGTGCTGGGCTTCGGCGATCTGGAAGCCGACGGCCACCTCGACTACCTGTACGTCGCCCCCGAAGCCGAAGGCCTGCGCATCGGCTCACTGCTGTACGCCGCCCTCGAAGCGCACGCGCACCAGCAAGGGATCGCGCGCCTCCATGTCGAAGCGAGCGAACTCGCCCGCCCCCTGTTCGAACGCCGCGGCTTCACCCTGATCGCCCGCAACGACCTCGTCCTCGCGGGCGTGGCCATCCACAACTACCGGATGGAAAAGAGGCTCTGACGGCGTGGCGTCAGCACACCGGCTGAGACGGAAACGCTCAGTCCAACTGGCCGCTGGCAACACCCTGACCCGCACCTCGCAGGAAATCGGCAAGAAAATCGTGCCCTTCCGCATTCAGGCCGTGGTCTGCACCCGGATACACGACCAGGCCGATGTTCTTCTTGCCGGCAACCTGCGCAGCACGAAGCACCTCATGCGCAGAAGCGACAGGGACACTTCGGTCACGCTCGCCGAACCCGATCAATACCGGGATGTCGAGCGCCAGATAGTCGGCAAGCGGCGCGTGATCGAAAGTATCAAACCAGTAGCGGTAGGGATGCCCGAGCCAGATCCTGTCCGTGCTGCCAGGATGTCGCGCGATGTCCTTCCACGCCGCTTCCACAGCCTCGGCACCCATCAGCGAGGACAGGTTCTCGCGCATGCTCCATCCCCCGTCACCCACGACCACCAGGTGCGTGACGTCGGACCGTGAACGCGCAATGCGCGCCGCCAGTGCGCCACCCTCGGACCCTCCCACGAGCACGATCTTTTTCCAGCGCCCGGGATGCTCCTCCAACGTCCGCGAGATGAATTCCATGTAGTCCGCCATCCATTGCCGTGGGGTGTTTTGCGCATTGAATGCGGGCGAGCACGCTGTGCCACCCCCATCTCCGACCGTGCCCTCGGCCACATGGCGCTTGTTGAGCGCGACATAGCGCGCGTTGATGCCCATGCCCGCGGCCAGTCGGGGGAGCCAATGCCGCCCCAGGTCGGTGCAGCCGGAACCGCCGTAGGTGAACACCAGCGTATCCACCATCGCCGCCTCGCCCACCACGACGTCGTGCACGCCGGCCAATCCCCCATCCAGGAAACTAAACACGCCTGCCTGCGGACCTGATTGCGCCTTTGCCACACAAGGCAGCAGAACTGTCGCGAACAATGCCAAAGCCAATCTCATTCCCGCCTCCGTCATCCATGAGTCCTGTCGGCGGATCATCGCATTCTTCGCGTTTCCCTTGCCTCCCGCGCCTGCCGCGCCATGTCCTCGTAACGCGCACGCAGGACGTCGAGTTCCTTCTCTTCCAGTTCCTCCAGGTCCAGCAGCGCGTCGTCGGCGCTGCGCGAGGCACGGATCAGTTCGTCCAGCTTGATCTGCATGGCCTCGGTGTCGCGGTTCTGGGTGTTCTGGATCAGGAACACCATCAGGAACGTCACGATGGTGGTACCGGTATTGATGATGAGCTGCCAGGTATCGCTGAAGTCGAACAGCGGACCGCTGATCGCCCAGACCAGCAGGACCGCAAGCGCGAGCATGAAGCACGCGGGACGGCCGGTGAACGTGGACGCGGCTTTCGCCACGCGCGTGAACCGGGAATGGGACGGCATAAGGGCGCTCCTGTGCGTGGCGATGGCAGGCACGGTAAGCCAGCGAGCGGAGGGACGCGTGAACAGGGCGGCATGCGGACAGACGCTGCCCTCGGCCTCGCGTCCGTGCGCCCCCGCGGTCGGGCGGCGGCGCTAGCATCCGCGCATGGATATCGCCGCCCTCAAACGCCATCTCCGTTCGCTGCCCGGCGCGGAGGAGCAGTTGCATGCCGCACCCGCCAACATCCTGGTGTATGCCGTGGGCGGCAGGCGCTTCGCCCACTTCAAGACCAGTGAACCGGAGCGCTGGCGCTTCAGCATCAAGGTGTCCCCGGACCGCTTCCTCGAGCTGACCGACCAGCCCGGCATCAAGCCGGCGCGCTGGCTGGGACACCAACGCTGGGTCACGGTGGTGGACGTATCGGCGATGCCGGCGGACTACCTGATGGCCCTGGTGGCGTGGTCGTACCGGTATGCGTGGGAGCGCGCGCCCAAGCGGCGGCGGCCCGCGCTGTCCGGCCGCGATGACGCCTGCTGATGCCCGGCGGACGCGATGAAATTTCTCCGGACCTGCCTGTCGATTCCGGCACCGCCGCTTCGTCGCAACAAAGCACACGGCCCGGACAGGCCGCCCATCACCCAGGAGAGTCCACCATGAACGTCAATCCCTACCTCATCCTCAACGGCGACTGCGAGGCCGCCTTCACCTTCTATGCCCAGGTCACCGGCGGCGAACTGGGACCGATGATGCGCTTCGACGGCGCCGAGGGCTGCGAGGATTTCCCGCCCGAGCACAAGCAGAAGATCATGCATACGAACATCAGCTTCGGGCAGACCGTGCTGATGGGGTCGGACAACCATCCGGCGTATCCCCATGAAGGCGTGAAGGGCTGCTCGGTGTCGCTGTCGGTGGACAGCATCGCCGAAGCGGAGCGCATCTTCGGTGCGCTGTCGGCCGGTGGCCAGGTGACCATGCCGCTGGGGCAGACCTTCTGGGCGGTGCGCTTCGGCATGCTGGTCGACAGGTTCGGCGTGCCGTGGATGATCAACTGCGAGAAGGATGCGTGATGCCCGCACGGGGGTGTCGTGCGCCTCGTGATGCGCGGGCTCGCTGCGCTGCGGCTTTCACCGGCCGCGGCACCATGGTGTGATGCGCGGCATGTCGGAGTCCTCCACCCATCGCGCGATCGATGCCGTCTGGCGCATCGAATCGGCGCGCGTGATCGCCGGCCTGGCACGGATGCTGCGCGACCTGGACCTGGCCGAAGAGCTGGCGCAGGACGCCCTGGTCGCCGCCCTGGAGACCTGGCCCCGTGACGGTGTGCCGGACAACCCGGGGGCGTGGCTGATGACCACCGCCAAGCGCCGCGCGATCGACCGCTTGCGCCGGATGCAGCTGCTGGACCGTAAGCACGAGGAACTGGCGCGCGAACTGGACGATGCTCACGAGGAGCGGCGCGCGCGCGACGAGGACGCGCTGGACCACGACATCGACGACGACCTGCTGCGGCTGGTGTTCGTGTCGTGCCATCCGGTGCTGTCGATGGACGCGCGCGTCGCGTTGACGCTGCGCCTGTTGTGCGGCCTGACGACGGACGAGATCGCCCGCGCATTCCTGACCTCCGAGCCGACGGTGGCGCAGCGCATCGTGCGCGCCAAGCGCACGCTGGCCGAAGCGGGCGTGGCGTTCGACGTGCCGCGCGGCGCCGCACTGCAGGAGCGCCTGGCCTCCGTGCTGGGCGTGGTCTACCTGGTCTTCAACGAAGGCTATGCCGCGACCAGCGGCGAACACTGGGCGCGTCCGGCCCTGTGCGAGGAAGCACTGCGGCTCGGTCGCATGCTGGCGGCACTGGCACCGCGCGAACCGGAGGTGCATGGACTGGTCGCGCTGATGGAAATCCAGGCGTCGCGACTGCCGGCCCGCATCGGCCGGGACGGCGCGCCGGTGCTGTTGCTGGAACAGGATCGCGGGCGCTGGGACCCTCTGCTGATCCGCCGCGGACTGGCGGCGCTCGAACGTGCGGAACAACTGGGCGGCGCATTCGGGCCTTACGCCCTGCAGGCGGCGATCGCGGCCTGCCATGCGCGCGCGGTCACGGCCGATGCCACCGACTGGACGCGGATCGCGACGCTGTACGCCGCGCTGGCGCAGGTAGCGCCGTCACCGGTGGTCGAACTCAACCGTGCCGTCGCGGTCTCGATGGCCTCCGGTCCCGCCAGCGCGCTGCCATTGGTGGACCGCCTACGCGACGAGCCGGCGATGAAGCACTACCACCTGCTACCCAGCGTGCGCGGCGACCTGCTGTTCAAGCTGGACCGCCGCGACGAAGCCCGCGCGGAGTTCGAGCGTGCGGCGACGCTGACCCGCAACGCGCGCGAGCAGGCGCTGCTGCTGGCACGCGCACGCGACTGCGCGCCGCAATGACGCGGCGCGCATCCGTTCACGCCGCAGGGCCTAGATAGTCCTGCTTGCCGAGCGGCACGCCGTTGTGGCGCAGGATCGCGTGCGCCGTGGTGACGTGGAAGAAGAGGTTCGGCAAGGCGAAACCGAGCAGGTAACCGCGGCCATCGAACGCCAGGTCGCCACGCGTGCGCGTGGACAGGGTGACCGCACGCGATTCGCTCCCCTGCAGCGCCGCTTCGTCGAACGTCCGCAGGTAGTCCGACACCGCCTGCAGCCTCGCGTACAGCTCGGCGAAACTGGTTTCCACGTCCTCGAAACGCGGCGACTCCACGCCGGCCAGGCGCGCGGCGCCGAACTTGGCGGTATCGGTGGCGATCTGCACCTGCCGCACCAGCGGCAGCATGTCCGGGTACAGCCGCGACTGCAGCAGTACGGTGGGTTCGTAGCCCTGCGCCTGCGCATGCGCTTCGCCCTTCTCCAGCGCATGGCGGAGATTGCGCAGCGCGCGCAGGAACACGGGGACGGATGCTTCGTACATCGACAGGGCAGCGGACATGGACAGGACTCGACCGGGAAAATGGAATGGCGAGGATAGTCCTGCGCGGCAGGGATGATTAGCTGCCCGTCGCGGGAGACTGCGTCCCGCGCGCACGACCCCGGCCTGGCTTCGACCACATGCGCTAGCATCGTCACCCCTTCCGCTTCCGAGCCGGTCATGCCCGCCTGGACCGACCTGATCCGCGACGTGCCCGATTTCCCGCAGCCCGGCATCCTGTTCAAGGACATCACGCCGGTGCTCGCCGACGCTGCCGCGTTCGCCGCTGCCGTCGAGGCCATGGCGATGCCGTGGCGCGACGAGGCCATCGACGCCGTGGTGGGCGTGGAAGCGCGCGGCTTCATCCTCGGCGCGGCGCTGGCGCGCGAACTGGAGGTGGGCTTCGTGCCGGTGCGCAAGCCCGGCAAGCTGCCGGCGCACACGCTGTCGCTCGACTACGGGCTGGAATACGGTCGCGACCGGCTCGAGATCCATGTCGATGCGGTGCCGGCCGGCGCGCGCGTCCTGGTGGTGGACGACGTGCTGGCCACCGGCGGCACCTTGAAGGCCGCCATCGAACTGGTCGAACGCCAGGGCGCCATTGTCATCGGTACAGGCGTACTGGTGGAACTCGGTTTCCTCGGTGCGCGTGCGGCGTGGCGCCACGCCGCACCGCTGCACGCCTCGGCACGTTACTGATACGCGCGCCGCGTCACTCGGCAACGCGGGTGACGTAGGCGCCCGTACCGACGATCTGGAACGTGTCGTTGTCGATGCGGCGCACGCGACTACCGTCTTCCAGTACATAGGCCGTTGCGGATGTGGCTTCGCCGTGCGTGGAATCCGCAGCATCGCGGTTCACCTGGATGCGGCAGCGGCGGCCGGAGGCATCCTCGGCAGTGAAGACATGCGTGGACATGTGAACTCCTGCATCAGGAACCGGGGTTCGAAGATAGACCAGGGCGCGTTAAGCCCCCGGCAGTGGTCCACTGGAGAACCGCGAGCATCGAAGGAGAAAAGAAGAGGGGGAGGCATTGCACCTCCCCCTCGGGCGCCTGAGCGCGATGCCGCCCATGTGTCGGGCATGGACGGCAAAGGGTTCGCTCCATGGGGATAGGAGCGGCCCACCTAGCCGCAGACGGGGGTACGCCCGCGGATAGAACAAGGCGAACGATATCCGTCGGCCGATGTGGCACGCCGGTGTGGATCGTCGTCGCACGTTCTTCGAAAACCTGCTTCTCCCCTATCGCACTGGCATGCATGCGACAGGACACGGATCACGAAGCGCGCATTGCCCGACTGAGGTGCTTGGTGTTGTTGCGATGCAGGTAGCGCTCGATCAGCGCATGCAGGTCCTGGGCGCGCTGGTCCTGCGGATCGAAACGGGCGAGCACCTGGTTCCAGTTGCCGTCCTGCGCCCAGCGGATGAAACGCACGTAGATGCCGTGCCATGAACCGAAATCGCGGGGGAGATCCGACCAGTAGGCACCGGTCTGCGCCACCCACAGCACGGCCTCGATGAAGCGTCGCGCGTTGCCGCCGTGACGCGCACGGGCACCGACACGGCCAGGCAGCGCATGCATCAGCAGCTTCCATTCTTCGGCGCTGAGCCGTTGCGTGATCGGCCACTGGCTGATCGCGCGCGGTCCCACGCCCTTTGGCAAGGTCCAGTGCGCCGGCAGAGCGACGGCCGCCTGCGGCTGGCCTTCGGTGGCCTCTTCGCCGTCCTTCCGCGAAACGTCTGCCGTATCCTCATGCGCCATGCGCTGCCCCTCCTGCCACCCGGTTGTTCCGCAGCGACGTCCCCGCCACACCGACTTTCCTCGAACTACGCATGACTTCCTCTTGTGGATCACTTTCCTGGGTACACCGTCGTCGTGCATTCCCTGCGCCCGCGACTCCCTTTTCGCGGGCACCGGATGGGCGAAGCGCGAGTTACGGCTTGCCTAACGGTCCCCGGCGGTTCATATATGTAGGGACGAGATCGTGATGGAAGGCACACTCCGGACATGACAAGTCAGCGAGACAGCGATGAGACGAGACCCGCGGCGACCGACCTGCCGGGTTCGCTCGACATCGACACGATTGCGCCGCCGGACCCGGACTCCGTCACCCAGTTGCTGGGGGAAGTGGAGAAGGGGCATACCGACGCATGGAACCGGATCTACGCGCTGCTGTACCGGGATCTCCACCAGATCGCCCGCTCGCAGATCCGCCAGCAGCGACGCGGGCACGTCCGCTCGCCGACGTCGCTGATCAGCGAAACCTGGCTGAAGTTGGCCAGCGCCGACTTCAGTGTCGAGAACCGCGCCCACCTGGTGGCACTGGTCGCGCGGGCGATGCGGTTCGTGCTGCTGGACGAGGTCCGGCGCGCTCTTGCGGAAAAGCGCGGCGACGGCATGGACCTGCTGCCGCTGGACGAGACCAACGAACCCGGGCAAAGCTCGCGGCTGGAGCAGTTGCTGATCCTCGACCAGGCGCTGAACGACCTGGCCAACCTGGATGCGCGGTTGGCACAGGTCGTGGAGATGCGTTACTTCGGCGGCCTCAGCGAACTGGAGATCGCCGGGGTGCTGAAGGTGACCGAACGCACCGTGCGCCGCGACTGGCGGAAGGCACGCGCATTCCTGTTCAGCCACCTTGGTGAAGGCGAACTGCCCGATCCGCTCTGAGCTACCGGCACCGCACGCCGGCGGAACGTCCGGATGCGCCTTCCCTTGGCGAATCCTCCTGTTGTGCAATGCCGCCCCGCCCCCTCCTCTTCCTCGCGCCCACGCTCTGCCTGCGTCGCCACGCAGGGAGGCGGGTTCGCCCGGTCCCTTCCCGTCAGGGCGGTCGGGTGATGCAGCACGCCAGGGCCGTCGCGATGTCGCTGTTCGATATCTACTCCGAGATGGCGGACGAGGACCAGGCCGTGGCCCTCGCATCCCTGAAGACGGTCGACCCGAGCGTCCATGACGCGCTGGTCCAGTTGCTGGTCACCGATGCCCTCGCCCATGTCCTCGATTCGCCGCCCTGGCACGGGCTGGCAACGCCGACCTTGTCCATGGACGAACTGGGCCGTGAAGACCCGGGTCCGACGGACGGAGCACTCCGCTGAAGCGCGGCGCCGGGGACCGGTCCGGCCGTGTTCCGACCACCACAGCCCAACCTTGACCTGCTGAACACCCTGTCGGCGCCTGGCCGCCGCTGCTGTGGCCACAGTCGCAGTCCGTATCACATTCATCACGGCACGCGGTCACTGTCCCGCGCACAAAGCGATGCGCAGGTGCGGATTTGGGACCGCGTTGGCAACCGCGACACGGGGGTCGCTCGCTAGCATGGAGGCGCGATGCCAACCTCGGTCCTCCCCCGCACAAGGAGTGCAGATGACGATCCATGACGCCGCCGCCTTCGCGGGCACCTGGCACCTGCTGCCCGAGCAATGCGACTACCAGCTCGGGCGTCCGCCGCGGAGTGGACACTACCGGCTCGACTGCGCCGAGGATGGCGCACTGTCGATCGCGTCCGAATGGTTCGGCAAGAACGGGAAGCGCCACCAGGCTGCGTTCGCCGGGCGGGCCGACGGCACGCCATACCCGTACCACAGCACTCCTCACGCGGACGCATTGAGCTTTGAATCGGTGTCGCCCACGTTGCTGCACTCGACCACCTGGCAAGACGGGCGCGAAGTGCAATGGTCGGAGCGCGAACTGGTCGATGCCGATACGTTGGTGATCCGCATGCGCGGCCACCTCAGCGACGGGCGCAGCTACACCAATGTGGGCGTGTTCCGCCGACGGGACAGCTGACAACGCGGACCGCCGGCGCATTCCCGCGCAGCGTCAGCCGTTGCGCAGGCGCTGCGTGCATTCCTGGCGATCGAATAGGCAGGAGCGCCGCGCATCGAAGCGCTTGTTCGCCGCTGGACTTCTTCATGGAACACCTGCGCCGCCATGGCGCTCGTGTCCTCGCCGCAGGACGGCGCATGCGTACGTCGCGACGACGCGACCGCCAGAAGCTGCATCAGGGAGGCGGACGGCAGTGGCCCGGTCACCAGATGCGCCGCTGCCGCGGTTGACCATCCGCGCCAACATCGCCACCCTTTCCGCATGAACCTGTCCTCCGCTGCCGCGCACCACGTCGCGCGGCCAGGCCACTGATGGCCTGGCCGCATCTTCCTCACTGGCTGCAGGAGTGGGCCGACATGGCCATTCCGGTGGCTCAGGCGCTTGCCATCCTGCTGGGTGCGTGGCTGGTGTTGCGGCTGCTGCGCATCGTGGTGCGGCGCATCTGCGATCACTACCGGTTGCCGGCGCAGGTGGCGGTCAGCGCGCGCCGGTTGCTGGGCGTGCTGGTCTACCTGTCGGCCTTCATGCTGGCGCTGGGCCGGCTGGGCGTGTCCGGCAGCGTGCTGTGGACTGCGCTGACGGGCTTCACCGCGGTGGCCGCCGTCGCGTTCTTCGCCGCATGGAGCGTGCTGTCCAACATCTTCTGCAGCGTGCTGATCCTGACCACGCGCCCGTTCCGCGTGCACGACCACATCGAGGTACTGGAGAACGGCGACAAGCCGGGACTGCGTGGTCGCGTGGTGGACATCAACCTGCTTTACACCACGCTGCTGGAAGACGATGCGCTGCGTGGCGACACCGTGCTGCAGATCCCCAACAGCCAGTTCTTCCAGCGCACGACGCGGCGCTGGCGCTCGGGTTGGCCGCCGGCGGCATCCGCGCCGGAATGAGGCATAGCCGTGCGGGTCAGCCCGCGGTATCGCAGGCAACGGCAGCCGATGGCGCCGCGGCGTGCAGCGTCCGTCGCGCCCACGCGTAGATCAGCAGGCCTGCCACCGCCATCGCGGCACCGACATAGCCGGTCGACGTCCAGCCGTAGCCGGCCGTGATCGCCATGCCGCCGAACCACGGGCCGAGCGCATTGGCGGTATTGAAGGCCGCATGGTGGGAGGCGGCGGCGAGCGTCTGCGCATCGCCGGCCACATCCATCAGGTGCGACTGCAGGATCGGGCCGAGTGCGCCCATCAGGCCGATCGCCACGGTGGCGAGCAGGATCGTCGGCAAGGCGTCCGCCAGCAGCGGGAACAGCAGCAGCGCCACCGTCGCCCACGCCAGCACCATCCATGCACCGCGCAACTGGAAACGGTCGGACAGCCAGCCGCCGATGAAGTTGCCGATCACGCCGCCCACGCCGAAGCCGGCCAGCCCCAGCGGAATCCAGGCCGGCGACACGCGCGTCACGTCCAGCATGGTCGGTGCCAGGTAGCTGAAGACCGAGAACATGCCGGCGAAGCCGATCGCGCCGATACCCAACGCCTGCCACACCGGCAGGCGGTTGAAGGCGCGCAGTTCGTCCAGCGGCTTCGGCTTGGGACCATCGATGCCGGTGGGCAACCAGATCGCCAGCAGCACGGCGGTGCTCAACGCGACCAGCGCGACCACCGCGAACACCCAGCGCCAGTCGATCATCTGACCCAGCCAGGTCGCCAGCGGATTGCCGATCAGGATCGCCAGCGTCAGGCCCAGCATCACCAGGCTGATCGCGCGCCCACGTTTGTTCGGCGGACTGATCGCCACCGCCGTCAGCGCAGCCACGCCGAAGTACGCGCCGTGCGGCAGCCCGGCGATGAAGCGGAACACCAGCAGGCTCTCGTAGGTCGGGCCGAGTGCGCTGGCCAGGTTGCCGAGCGCGTAGAACCCCATCAGCGCCAGCAGCAGCGTCTTGCGCTTCCAGCCGGCGCCGAGGATCGCCAGCAACGGCGCGCCGACCACCACGCCCAGCGCATACGCACTGATCAGGTGCCCGACCTGCGGCTCGGTCACGCCCAGCGACGCGACCATGTTCGGCATCAGGCCCATGCTGGCGAATTCGCTGGTACCGATGGCGAAGCCACCCAGCGTCAGGGCGAACAGGATCAGGCCGGCCTGGCGCCCGCTGAGCTGCCGGGCGACGGAAGGAAAGGAAACGGGGGGCGGCACGACATCCATGCGCCATTATGCTGCAGCGCAACAGCAGCGTCGACGCTGCCGGCGGAACGCAGTGGGTGGATCAGCGCGCCTCCACCCGGAACGGCAGGTTCGCGTATGCGGCATGGCCCTTGCCGTCGTGGACTTCCACGAACAACCGGTACGCGCCCGGCTCGACCGGCGCGGTGAACGCCAGGCCTCCCTTGCCGTCGTCCTCCATGACCAGCGCGACGTCGGGCGGCACGTCTTCGCGATCACCGCCGATGCTGGTGGCGGTGCTCTCGTGCAGGACGGTCCAGCGATAGCGAAGCGGATCGCCATCGGGATCGCGCGCCTCCACGTTCGCCGTGTACGGCTTGCCCGCCGCCAACGCGATGCTGTCGATCGCCAGCCTGCCATCCAGCCGCAACGGCTGGATCGACGGTGCGCGATTGGCGGGCCACGCGCCCGTCCACACGTATTGCATCGCATCGACGGCCGGCGTGCTTTCGCCGCCGGGCAGGAACAGGCCATACCAGGTCGGCGTACGCTCCTGCTTGTTGCCCCACAGGAACACGTACGAGCCCAGTCCTTGCTTCGTGTCCGCGGCAATGACCTGTTCGTAGCGTTGCTGCAGCAACGCCGCCTTGCGCGAGGCGTCATCCTCGATCGGCGCCTTCCAGGAGGTCAGCGGGCTTTCCCAGTGGCCGGTGGGACCCCATTCGGTGACGACATACGGCCCGGTCCAGCCGCTGGCCGCCAGTTTCTCCGGCAACGCACCGATGTCGCCGTACAGCTGGATGCCGATCAGGTCGAGCGACGGCGCGCGCGCATTCAACAGGTCGATCAGTTTTTTGTCGAAACCGGCGAGCGTGGTCATCACCGGGTGGGCCGGATCTTCCGCGTGGATCATGTCGACGATGTCGCCGACCGCATTCCATACCTTCGGATTGCTGTAGTGCAGGTTCAGTTCGTTGCCGACCACCCACATCAGCACGGCGGGATGATCCTTGTAGAGACCGACTTCCCGGCGGATGCGCTCCCGTTGCCGCTTCACTGCGGCGCGATCGTCGTAGTCGAAACCGTGGCGCTCGTTGCCCACCTCGATGCCCATCGCGACCTTCAGTCCGTTGCGCTGCGCGCGATCCAGCATCGTGCGGATCACCGCGCGGTCGGTGCCCGTGCTCCACGTGCGGAAGGAGTTGCCGCCGCGGGCAGCCAGTGCCTCCTGCCCATCGCCGCCCATGCCCGCGCCCTTCACGTGGAAGGGCTGGCCGTCGACCAGCATCACGTACGCCCCATCCTGTTGCACGATGCGGACCTGCGATGGCGCGGCCGCGGCCGACAGCGGCATCGCGAAGACGAGGAACAGCACGAACAGGCGCTGCAGCATGCGGACGTTCTCCGGTCATCAAGGACGGCGCATCATGCCATGCGCACCGCCGGTCGCCGCCCCGGCGCTAGAATGCCCGCATGAACACCATCCTGATCCCCGTTTCCATCGGCGAACTGGCCGACAAGCTCTCCATCCTCGAGATCAAGGCCGAGCGCATCGACGATGCCGGCAAGCGCGCGCATGTGCAGGTCGAACTGGATGGCCTGCGCACGCTGTGGGATCCGCTGGCCACCGGGCAGGACGAACTGGCGAGGCTGAAGCACGAGTTGCGTGCGATCAACGAACGCATGTGGGACGTACAGGACGCGCTGCGTGCGAAAGAAGCGGCGCAGGCGTTCGATGCCGAATTCATCACCCTCGCCCGCGCGGTCGCACAGCGCAACGGCGAACGCATCGCGGTGAAGAACACCATCAACCGCCTGGCCGGCTCGCGCTTCATCGAAGAAAAGCAGTACCAGGCCTGAGGCCACGCCACCCGGTCATCCGGGCAGCCCGTGCAGGGCTGCGGCGCACATGGGCGAACACGCACGCGCGGCGATCGGTACGGAACGGGGCGGACTCGAACGCGTTTACGCGGCGCCGTGGCGCTCGCGGATCACCTGCAGCCGCTCGCGGTAGTACAGCGCGTCGGCGGCGACCTTCGGCGGGTTGTCGGCCAGCCAGTCCAGTGCCTGCTGCAGCAACGCCGCCTTGTCGGCTTCAGGCGCTTCCATCGCGGTGTCCACGCGATTCAGCTGCAGGATGACCTCGTCGCGGGTCGTGTCGGCCATGGTGATGCTCCCGATGAGAAAGCTGCAGCCTAGGTTGCCGCGCGTCATCGCCGCGTCACGGTGGGCCGGATGCGATGGCCGCGCAGGTCAGCGCGAGCGTGGCCGCCTGCCGTCCCGCCACCGTGCCACCGGCAATGGCAGGCACGCCCGTGGCGTTGATCCCGGCAGGCACCCGGCAAGCACCCTGCCCTGAGTCCCCTCGTCCCTTGCGACGGGCGGCGGACCCACCCGACAGGCGCGCGTGTCCTGCGCGAACCCGATTGGCCGACGTCATATGACATTCCAGCACCGCGCTGCTGGTTCGTCCCAGGAGCCGCCCCGTGAACCATCCCTGCCCGTCCTGTCCACCCTCGGCTGGAAGCGGCAGCACGTGCATTCCGCTGACCCTGCGCAGCGGGACGCCGACATGAGCACCCCGGCGGCGCGCGCGCTGCACCTGTTCGACGAGTTCGTCACGCTGACGCCCGATGCGCGCACGGCGGCATTGGCCGTGCTCGCACGGGACGATCCGGGGACGCACGACACCCTGTCCCGCCTGCTCGCCTCGGATGCGACATTCGAGAGTGGCGCACCACCGGACCTGCCGCGCTTTCCGGATGCACGGCTGTTCGGCGGCAACCATGCGGCCACGGAAGACCGGTTGCTGGGCCGGCGCATGGGCACCGTGCACGAAGCGCAACGCGACGACGGCCAGTATCTGCAGCGCATCGCCCTGAAATGCATCCGCCATGAAATGGCATCGCCGCGGCTGGTGGAGGGGTTCCTGCGCGAGCGCGACGCGCTGGCCGCGCTCGACCATCCCGGCATCGCCGCGCTGCTCGATGGTGGCGTGGACAACGACGGCACGCCCTGGTTCGCGATGCGCTACGTGCAGGGGGCGCAGATCGACACCTGGTGCGACGAGCGCCGCGCGGACCTGCGGCAGCGCGTCGCGCTGCTCGTGCAGGTCTGCGACGCGCTGGCGTATGCGCACGACCATGACGTGCTGCACCAGGACATCAAGCCGTCGAACGTGATGGTCACCGATGACGGCCAGGCAAAACTGCTCGACTTCGGCCTGACCGCCTCGCTCACCTCGCCCGGCGGCGCGCCGCGGTTGGCGATGTCGCACGGCTACACCGCACCCGAGGCGCTGTCGGGCGAACGACCCCAGGCGACCGCCGATGTCTGGTCGCTCGGGCGTCTGATGTACTGCCTGCTGGCCGGCATGCTGCCGCGGACGCCTTCGTCGCTGCTGCTCGCCTTCAATCCGGATCCCGATGCGCCGGCGATGCCGATGTCGGGCCTGGCCTCGACCCTGCCGATGGACGCGGCGCGCGCGCGCGGTGTCCGCACGCCGGCGCAACTGGCGCGGCGGTTGTCCGGCGATCTCGATGCCATCGCATTGCGCGCAACCGCCACGCTGCCTGCGGACCGCTATGCCTCGGTGGCCGACCTGCGTGCCGACCTGCAGGCCTGGCTGCAGTCGGAGCCGGTACGGGCGCGCGGCGCCGGCGTCCTCTACCGCCTGCGCCGTGCCGCGGCACGGCACCGTCCGCTGGTCGTGGTGGCGGCGGTCTGCCTCGCGGTCCTGGTCGCAACCGGCGGTCTTGCGGCCTGGCACGGCCAGCGCATCGCACACGACGCCAACGAAGCCCAGGCACTGTCGGCCCTGTTCGAACAGACCCTGGGTGTCGCCACGCTGTCGGGACTCGGCGCCATGCCACCGTCGTCGCACCAGTTGCTGCAGGACGCCGAGCGCCGCATGCGGGCGATGGCGCTGGAAAAGGACCATCCCGACGTCGCCGGACGCGGGCTGGCCGTGCTGGCACGCAACTACATGGCCATCGGCGACTACGCCCGGGCCACGACGCTGGCGCGCGAAGCCGCTTCGCTGCAACGCAACGATCCCGCCCGCACGGCGGCCACGCTGGCGGCACTGCTGAACCTGCAAGGCCGGCCGGCCGACGCCGGACAGGTCGCGGGCGCGGCACTGGCCGCCGCAGACGATGACATGTCCATCCACGTACACCTGCAACTGCTGACCGAGCGGGCACGCAGCGAGTGGGACCAGGTGCAGCGCGTGGACGCGCAGCGCACGCTGGGGCAGGCGCTTGCCCTGGCCGAGCGCGCCGGCGACGCGACCGCGCAAGCGGAACTCCGGACGCTGCGCGGGCAATGGTCCATGCGGCAAGCGCACTTCGCCGAGGCGGATGCCGACCTGCAGGCGGCGATCGCGCTGTCCCGCGATCGCGCACCGCTGGTGGCCGACGGCGCGCGCTTCGTCGTCGCCCAGAACCGGATGGCGCTCGGCCACATGCAGGAGGGCCGCGCCCTGATCACGCAGGTGCTGGCCGACTACCGCCGCCAACTGGGCGATGCGCATCCGCTGGTCGGACGCGCGTGGCGCCTGCTGGCGCATGCCGACTGCGCGCTCGGTGCGCGGGAGGCCTGCCAGGAGAGCCTGGACCACGCCGAGGCCATCGTGCGCCGCGACTACGGCGAGCGGCACCCGGAGTACGCCGACCTGCTGCGCGTGCGGGCGCTGGCGTCGCTGTTCGATCCCGACAGCCGCGTCGATGGCACGGCGCTGCTGCGCCAGGCCGATGCGATCCTGCGCGCGGTCTACCCACCGGACCACGACGACGTGCAGCGGGTGGAATCGATGCTGGCGCGTCGCCTGCTCATTGTGCGGGCGCCGGACCCCGGGACGCGCCGGCAACACGTGGACGAAGCGATCCGCATGCTCGACACCACCCTTTCGCAAAGCCGCCGCAACCAGCTGCCGTTGTCGCCGCTGCACCGGATAACCCTGGCCGAGGCGCTGGCGGAACGCGACCAGCCTGGCGATATCGCGCGTGCACGCCGGCTGCTGGACGAGAACGCGCAGTTGCTGCACGCCTACGCACCGGACTTCATCTGGCGGTTCGCCAACCAGATACTCGATGCCCGCCTGGCCCTGCGCGTCGGCGACCTCGACCGCGCGGACGCGCAGTTGTCCCTCCTCGAAGCCACGTTGCCGCAACAGTCGGCATCGAACCAGCGGCCGGCATGGCTGCGGCAGGTCGCGGTGATGCGCGCCCGGCTCACCCTGCAGCGCGGCGACCGCCCGCAGGCACGCGCCGGCCTGGAACGGGCGCTTGCGCAGGCACGGGCCGCGCTCGGCCCCACGCATCCGGAGACCCGGGCGTTGCGTGCCACGCTGGCGACGCTCGACCGCACCGGCACCCTCGCATCCGACGACTGACCCGCCTGGCGACAGCGCGGCAGGTCAATTCACATGAACGGCCGCCAGCGTCCGGCTTCCACGCGCCAGCGCGAAAGGAAGGCATCCGATCTCCGAGCCTGCCTCCATGTGTGGTCATTGCGCCGAGCGCGCCGCGCTTGCCGACCGCGTGCTGTCGCTGAAGACGCGCGTGACGCACGCCCCCGATCCGCTGCTGCTGCCGATCCACCTGCAGGAAGCGCCGGACTGGCGCCAGCCGCACTGGCTGACGGCGGCCGGGCACGACCCGGTCGCCGCCCTGGTCGCGATGTGCCGCGCGTGGACGGACCACCTGACGGACGCACCCGGCGCGTCGCGGCACGATGCGTTCCCGCCCGGGCTAGATGCGCACCGCGACGCGTGGCGCGCGGCACAGGCCATGCCCGATGCCTGGGCATGGCTCGCCGACGACGACGCCCCCACGCTGCCCGATCCCCTGCCGCTGCAGGCCGCCTGCGAGGAACTGGACGCCTATCTCGCCGGCTGGCTCGGCGTGCGCGAGCCGAGCAGTCCCGCGTGGCACGACGCGATGCTGCACGAACGGCTGCCGCGCGTATCGGCCGCGCTGGACCTGGTGATACGCGCCGCGCCGGACGACGAACGCATCACCGCACTGGCCCTGTCCTCGCCCGGCGCCGCCTCGCCCTTCAGCGCGGTCGACCTGTGGCTACAGCGGCGTGCCGTGCAGGCCCTCGCCGGCCACCATGGCATCGGCGTCATCATCGGCCTGCTCGGCCACCTCCGCAGCGGCGCCGTGCTGGCCCTGGTGCTGCGCAACGACCTGGATGAAGACCGCCTGCGTGCCCTGCAAGCCGCCGTGCACGCGCAGCCGGACAACGGCACCGAAGGCGCCAGCGACCTGCGCACCGCCCTGGCGGCGCTCCTCTCCCAGGCGTGAGCATCGCGTGCGACGGCGACGCCGCTACAACGACATGTAGAACAGGTCTTCGCGCAACGTCGCCGGGTCCACCATCGACCGCAGGTCCACCAGCAGGCCCCGGCGCCGCAGCGACCCGTCGATCTGCTCGTGCAGCCGGTCCATGAACTCGGGATGCGGCACCGCCAGCACCAGCACGTCCAGGCCCTCCCAGCGGGTCTCGTCCTCCAGTTCGATGCCGTATTCGCTGCGGCTCTCGTACACGTCGGCGCGCGGATCGGCGATGCACGCGGTGATGCCGTAGATCGCCAGCGCCTGCGCCAGTTCGACCGTCCTGGAATCGCGGACGTCCGGCACGCCCTCCTTGAACGTGATGCCGAGGATGCCGACGCGCGCGCCGCGGATGCGTTTCTCCTGCACCGCCATCCTCAGCACGATCTGGCTGGCGATGTAGGCCGGCATGCTGTCGTTGATCCTGCGCGCGGCCAGGATCAGCTGCGGGCTGTAACCCAGGTGCTGCGCCTTGTCGGCCAGGTAGCACGGGTCCACGCCGATGCAATGCCCGCCGGCCAGGCCCGGCGTGAATGGCAGGAAATTCCACTTGCTGCCCGCTGCATGCAGGACGTCGTGCGTGCGGATCCCCAGCAGCCCGCAGATCTTCGCCATCTCGTTGACCAGGGCGATGTTGACGTCGCGCTGCGTGTTCTCGAGCGCCTTCGCCGCCTCGGCCACCTTGATGGAACGGGCGCGGAACACACCGGCACGGACGACCGTTCCGTACACGGCGGCGATCCGGTCCAGCGTCCTCTCGTCCTGCGCGGACACCAGCTTGACGATGGATTCGAAGCCGTGCGCCGCATCGCCGGGGTTGAGCCGTTCCGGGCTGTAGCCCAGGTGGAAGTCGATGCCGCAGCGCATGCCGCTGGCGCGCTCCAGCGCCGGACCGCAGACCTCTTCCGTCGCGCCCGGATACACGGTGGACTCGAACACCACCGTCGCGCCCGGCGACATCACCCCGCCGATCGTCGCGCATGCGCTTTCCAGCATGCCGACGTCGGGCTTGCCGCCCGGCGTCAGCGGTGTGGGTACCGCGACGATGAAGAAGTTGCTGTCGGACAGCGCGGCCGGATCGGCATGCAGCACCAGCCGGCTCTTCGCCAGCACGGGGACGGCGACTTCGTCCATGCAGTCGATGCCGTTGCGCAGCGTCGAGACGCGCGTTTCATCCACGTCGAAACCCACCGTGGGGAACTTGCCGGCCATCGCCACCGCGACACGCAGGCCGACATGGCCCAGGCCGACCACCGCGATGGCCACGTCGGCAAGCAGGTCGGCGGGCTGCGGATGCACATCGATGCCCGCGTGCGCGTGCACCGCGTCGTCCGCCGGCAGGCGTGCGTCCTCACTTGCATCGGATGGTGTGCGCGCGAACGCGTGGTCGTCCCGCATCACGGCCGGGCGCTCTGCGCCGGCACGGTATGTCGTCGTCTCGAGGCGTTCCATGGTGTCCTCTTTCCGCCTTGGGCGGGTATGGGTGCGTGAGCGCGAATCTGCGACGAGGTTGGCGAAAGATCACCGTCCGGATGGACGGTGATGCATGCCATCGCGCCCGTCCTGCCCCCTGCGAATGTGAACTCACACCAGACGAGCGGCAGACGCAGCCGGCGTAAAGTTCCTCAGTCGCCGTCGCGGTCTTCCGCCCGGGACGCGGCACGACCTCCGTGGCGGCGCACCGCCGGCACACGTTGCGAAGGGAGGACTCCATGGCGCCCACATCGCACATCCTGTCCACCAAGCTCTGTCCGCCCACGCGGCTCGAGGACGCCATCGACCGCCCGCGCCTGGTCCTTCCGCTGGTGAAGCGCCTGCCGAAGGTCACGCTCGTGGTCGCCGCCGCCGGCTTCGGCAAGACCACCCTCCTTGCGCAGTGCCACGCCAGGCTGCACACGCACGCCGTGTGGCTGTCGCTCGATCGCAACGACCAGGACCCGTTCATGCTGGTCCGCCACTTGATCGCCGGCTTCAATCGCGAGCGGCCGGTGATTTCGCAGTCGACCGAAGCGTTCGTCGAAGGGCGCGTGGCCACGCTCGACGTGGACGAGGTGACCATCCGGATCGCCAACGACCTGGACAAGCTGGACGCCGACCGCGTGCTGTTCCTCGACGACTACTACCTGGCCGAGACCCCGGGCATCAACGACCTGTTCCACCAGTTGATCGAACGCACGTCCACGCGCCTGCACGTGGTGATCACCAGCCGGGTGATGCCCGGCCTGCCCGTCGCCCGCTACCGCGCCGGCAACGCGTTGCGCGAACTGGGCATGCGCGACCTGACCTTCAATCGCACCGAGGCCGGCACGTTCCTCGAACAGACCCATGGCCTGCAACTCCCGCCGCGCGAACTGGGCCTGCTGCTCCGTCATACCGAGGGCTGGGGCGCCGGCCTGCAGCTGGCCAGCCTGTACCTCAAGGACAGCCACAACACGAAGGATGCGATCCACGGCCTGTCCGGCGATCTGTGCGGCATCGCGGACTACCTGGCCGCGGAAGTCGTGCGGCGACAGCCACCGGAGATCCAGCAGTTCCTGCTGCACTCCTCGATCCTGGACCGCCTGAATGCGGAGCTCTGCAACACGATGCTGGGTCGCGACGACACGCAGGCGATGATCGAGCGGATCGAGGCGCTGGGCCTGTTCCTGCTTCCGCTGGACGCCAGGCGCCGCTGGTACCGTTACCACCACCTGTTCCGCGATTTCCTGCGCATGCGGCTCAAGCACGAGCACCCCGGGGCGGTCACGGGCCTGTACCACCGCGCGAGTGCCTGGTTCGCCCAGGCCGGCCTGCAGGAAGAGGCCGTCAACATGGCGCTGGATACCGACGACTTCGACTACGCCGCCACGCTGGTCGAACAGTTCGCCATCGGCATGATCATGCAGGGCCATGTGCCGCAGGTCGCGCGCTGGATCCAGCGGTTCCCCGCCCGCGTGGTCGAACGCAGCCCGCGCCTGCCGCTGTACCAGTGCTGGGCCGCGGCGCACATGACGCAGGTACACCACGCCGACCTGCTGCTGCAGCAGGTGGAGAACGCCACCGAGGCGCTGTGCGGCGACTCGCACGAGGCACGCCGCCTGCTACAGGCCGAGATCCACACCCTGCGCACCATCGTCGTGCTGTTCGCCGACGACATCGATCGCGCCTACGCGATGGCGACGGTGCAGTTCCCCGATGCCCCGGAGTACCACTTCATGTCCGGCTGCATGAACAACGCGGCCGGACTGGCGGCCCTGGCGCGCGGGGAATTCGCCCAGGCGCTGGCGTTCGGCGCCGAGGCGAGGCGGATCCACGGCAAGGCGGGTTCTTCCTACGGCGTCTGCTACAGCCGCTGCGTCAGCGGCCTCACCCACCTGGCCCAGGGCAGGCTGTCGGCGGCGGGCGAGTGCCTGGCGCGCGCCATCGACGATGCCGTCGCCACCAGTGGCGAACGCTCCTTCAACGCCGCCATGCCGCGCGTGCTGATGGCCGTCCTGCACTACGAGCGCAATGCGCTGGAAACGGCCTGCGCCATCCTGGAGGACGACCTGCCGCTGGTGGACGAATGCGCTTACGTGGACATCCGCACCGGTGGCTTCCTGGCGATGGCCGGCATCCTCGGCGCCCGCGGACAGACGCGCACTGCCCTCGCCTACCTGGACCAGGCCATCACGATCAACGTCGAAGCCGCGTTCGAGCGCACCTGCGCGCTGGCGAACAGCGAGAGCATCCGCCTGCGCCTGGCCGCGGGCGACGTGGCCGGTGCGCGGCGGTTCGCCCGGCACACGGGCATCGACGACGACATCGTGTTGCCGGCCGCGTGGTCGCGCCCCGCCGGTCTGCGCGTGGTCAGCCAGTGCCGCCTGCTGATCGCGGAGGGCCGCGCCGACCAGGCGATCGCGCCGCTGCAGGCCCTCGCGGGGTTGGCCGACGCCGCGGACCGGCGCGCGCGCCAGATCCAGATCCTCTCGCTGCTGCTGGTGGCGTTCGTGCGGACCCACCAGCACGAGGCCGTGTCCGCCACCGTGCGGCGGATCCTGCAACTCGGCGCCGACGAAGGCTTCCTCCGCAGCATCCTCGACCAGGGCGACGCCGCCGGCGAAGCGTTCGTGGCATTCGCGCACGACCGCGCGCGCGTCGCGTCGCTGGCGGCGCTGGAAGCCGACTACCTGGCGCGCATCTGCGGCGCCGTGGCGGCGCAGCATTCGGTCGATGCCGCCACGCCCTTCAGCGCCAGCGCGGCCACGCCCATCGTCGTCAACGGCATCGCGGAAAGCCTGACCGACCGCGAGCTCAACGTGCTGCGCCTGCTCGCGCGGGGCGCGCCCAACACGCAGATCGGCGCCACGCTCTTCATTTCGGTCAACACCGTGCGCTGGCACGTGGCCAACATCCTCAGCAAGCTGCAGGTCGAGAACCGTACCCAGGCGGCCGCTGCCGCACGCGCGCTGCGGCTGGTGAAGTAAGGCGCGCCGGCGGCGATCCGGCGCACGCTCACTGGCAGGCGATCGGATGCACCGGCGCTTCCAGCCGCCGCTGTTCCGCCGCACTCAGCTGCGGCAGGAAGTCGAAGCCGGTCGCGTCCTCGATCGCATCGATGCTGGCGGCGAAATCGTCGAGCTGCGCATTCTCCGGCAACACCCCGTTCGGCATCACCGCCGCCCAGGCACGCAGTTCGTCGGCCGGTGTGCGGTAGACCAGGATCTTCCATGTATGCGTCGGGATCACCACGCCGTTGCCGATGGTATCGACCGTCACGTAGGCGACATCGCGCTCGGTATAGATCATCGGCCCGCTGATCACCCACTTCGTGCCGCGCACCGGACCGGTGGTGCGTGCGCATGCTTCCAGCCGCGCCCACTGGCCACGGTTCATCGCACGGTGTTGCGGCACCGCATTGGAGAGATAGAACGTGTCGACCATGCGCGACTCGCTGCTGGAATGCGCTTCGGCGGGCGCCATGTGGCCGATGTCGATGGGGAACAGGCCAGCGCGCGTGCGGTGCTGCGATGAGCCGGCGTAGTCGGCCGGCACCGCGCGCGCCAGCCGCAGCGCGGGATCGGCCTTGAACGACAGCGACCCGCGCTCGACGGTGTTGCGCAGCGATGCCGTCGTATAGGCCTCGCACACCCAGTACGGCGTCTTCAGGTCGGCGCTGTGCAGCAACGCGTAGCCGGCGCGCACCACGCGCTCGGTGGCGCCGAACGCCAGGCCGCGACGCGGCACCGGTTCGCCGAACGGGCACTGCGATGCGGTCGCGCCGGCCGGCGCGGCCATCGCCACGCGGGCGCTGTCCGGGGGCGGGGGCGGTGGCGATGCGTCGCCCGTCATCGCCGCCGTCTCCGACGCGTCGCCGGCCATCCCGGGGGCGGTGGCATCGGGGAAGTGCGGGCGCGACGGCGCATCGCGCGATACCCGGTTCTGCACCTGCCGCACCTCGGCGTCGGCATTGGATACCGACCGCACCGCGCCCCGCGTCGCACACCCGGCCACCGCCACGCTCAGCACCAGCAGCACGACGCGCGCACCGAGGGACGGTCGGGACGTCATCAGGGACCTCCGGGTGTGGTCGCGGGATGCGGCCCGTCATCTGCTGACACGCAGGCGCCCGCGCGTGCCGGCCACCGCTCACCCCGTGCCGCGACCGTCGCCGGCGCGCGCTTCAGCCCCGACGGGCGACGACTCAGCGCGGCGCGTGCGCGCGCTTGCCGAGTTCGATCAGCATCCGCGAGGCCAGGTAGAGACGCGGCGGAATCGAGTCGATTTCGATGTACTCGCGGTGTGCGTGGTAGCCCCAGCCGGCCAGGCCCAACCCTTCCAGCACCGCGGCATGGCCGGACCGTCCGGCGAAGCCGGCATCGGTGCCGCCGTTGGTGGTCGGATGCATCAACAGCCGGCGGCCATCGAGTTCGGCGTAGATGTCGCGCGCCAGGTCGGCGAGTGCCTGGCCGCGCTCGCCCGCCACGTAGATCGGGCGCAGCGGCTCCAGCGTCACCCGCGTGGTGGTATCCGGAACCAGCCCGGCTTCCTGCACCTTCGCCTCCAGCGCCGCGCGCAGGTTGTCGTTGGCGTCGGCCTGCATCACGCGCACATCGCCGCCGGCCTCGGCACGCGCAGGGATCTGGTTGCGCACGCTGCCCGCGCTGGCGGTGGTCCAGTTGAGCTGCGCGCCCGGCACGCCGGCCGCGACGTCCTTCGTCTGGACGATGCGATGGGCCAGTTCCACCAGCGCGTTGCGGCCCTGCTCCGGCGCGGCGCCCGCGTGCGAGGACACGCCATCGACCACCATCGTCACCTGCGAGGTGCCCGCCGCACTCAGCAGCACGCCCTCGTGTTCGATCACCGCCTTGGCCGGCGACGGTTCGAACGACAGCACCACGTCGTGCTGCGCGGCCAGCGTGGCGATGGTCTCGCCGGAGCCGGGCGAACCGATCTCCTCGTCCGGGTTGAACAGCACGGTGACCGTGGCGTAGTCGTTCCAGCCGCGCGCCTTCAGCAGCGCCAGCGCATGCAGGATCACCGCGATGCCGCCCTTGTCGTCGGCGATGCCGGGGCCGTACAGCAGGTTGCCGTCCTGCTTGTACGGCTCGGTGGCGAGGATGCCGCGGTCGTACACCGTGTCGGCGTGCGCGATCAGCATGACCTTCGCCGCGCCGGTGCCGGTGAACGTGCCGCGCACCAGGTCCGGACCGCCGGTGGCCGAGGCGACACGTTCCACCTTGGCGCCGAGCGCCTGCAGCCGCGTGTCGAGGTAGCCCATCAACGTCGCGACGCCTTCGTGGTCGGTCGAACCCGATTCCACCGTCACCAGGTCGCGCAGCGTGGCGATCACCGCCGGCTGCTCCGCCGTGGCCGCCTGCCGCAGCGCTGCATCGGCCGCGGCCGCCTGCGCCTGCGCGCCTGCACCGACGGTTCCCATCACCACCACGGCTGTGTACAGCGCGGCTCGTGCGATACCCATGGCGTCACTCCTGTGTGGCCGCAGCGGCGGCCGGTTGCAAGGTCAGAACCGGTATTCGATGCCAAGGCCGGGGCCTTGCATCGTGGTGTCGTAGCGGAACCCGGCCGAGGTTTCGAAGTCGGTGGACAGCCGGCGATAGCCGGCGATCACCGAGAAGCGCTCGTCGATGTCGTAGCCCGCCAGCAGCATCAGGTCGGTGGACAGGTCGGATTCGCCCGCCCCGGCCAGCACCCAGCCGCCGACGAAGAACCCGTTGCCGAAGCCATGCCGTCCCTTCACGCCGACCTGCGCATCGACCCAGCGATGCGACTGCTCGCCGGCGTACTGCTGCGGGATGGGTGGCGGCGTCGGCACGGGCACCGCATACGCCAGCCGCACGCGCGCCGACCACACCCGCACGCCGGCCACCAGGTCCAGCTGGGTGGCCTCGCGCTCCAGCAGGCCGTAGCGCCAGGCCAGCAGGCCGCTGGTGCTGCGCGTCTTCAACCGTACCGGCAGCGATGCACCGGCGACCGGTACCTGCACGGTGGTGGAGAGCTTGGCGAACTGGCCGTCGAGCAGCACGCCATGGCGACCCTTGCGGGCTTCGAACGCGCCCATGGCACCGGCATCCAGATCCTCCAGCGATTCGCTGAAGCTCTTCGAGGTGTGCAGGTCCACCGGCAGCCGCGCGTGCGCGAAGCTGCCGTCGGTCGACGAACCCCAGACATACGGCGTAAGGCGGAACGTCCAGGCATCCGCATCGCGCGCCTGTGCCTGCGCCACCTGCGCCATGCACGCCAGCCCCAGCAGCACCACGCCACGCATGATCGACGCCATAAGTCCCCTCGTTGTCGGCACCGCGCCCGCCTCCGCAGCACGGGGCGTTCGACACGCGGCGGGCGGAAGGAACCGCGACCGCGCCGCGTCCCCGCCGGCCCTTGTGTAACACCAATGCCGGACCCGCGCCACCGTACCAGCGGCCCTGTCCACGCGTGCCGCCGGCCGGCATGCCGGCCGCGGCGGTTGCAGGTAGAGTCCATGCATGAGCGTGAAGACGATCACCGAGGGCGGCCGCCAGCTGACGGTCCAGACGCTGGAGCGGGCAGGCCCGTCCGGAACCACCTACTGGCAGGGCCGGGCGATGTTCCGCATCGCCGATGGCCGCGCACGCGCCGACGTGGTGACGCGCACGCGCCACCTCACGCGCGAATCCGCAGAGAGCGCCGCCATCGCACTGGCGCGGGAAAACGGCTGGATCAGCGACCCCTGATGCATCCGCCGCGGCGAACGGTGGCGCGCGGATGACGCCGCCGCTTACGCCGGCGTGGCGTGCAGCGCCACGTTCAAGCGGTCCACCACCATCGCCCAGTCCGCATCGTCGCGGCGCTCTTCGCGCAACAGCTGCGCCTGCGCGGTCGACCAGAACGGCGCGTCTTCCAGCCGCACGCCATCGGGCAGTGGGAAGTGCGTGGCGATGAACTGCTGGATGCTGGTGTCGTCGTTGGCCAGGCCCAGCTGGGCGAACAACTCGGAAAACGGATGCACGGACAATTCCATGGCGCTGCCTCGTGGGGGAAAGCGCCACCGTAGCCGCGCATGCGTTAAGCCGACGGGTAGCCGCTGTCCGCCCTCCCCGGTTCCCTGCGCATGGACGCGCATGGACCCTGCGTGCGGCTTACGGCGCCTGCACGGGAACCCCCTCGACCGCTTGCGTCAGTGCCTGCCACAGGCGCTCGGTCTCGTCGGCGTGCAGCCGTCCGCCGCCATCCTTGTCGACATCGACCAGGCCGTCCGGAGTGCAGGTGCAGGGGTTTGTTCAAGACGAGCCGCGGCAACGGCATCACCTCGTTATCTACTTGTCGGCACGCAAGGCGTCCAACCCGCTTGCTGGATTCGACGCCAATCCCGTCGACGAACAGGTGTTCGTGGTCAGCGCACCTGCTTCATCCCGTGCGTAGACCACGTACGCCTGTCCCGGCTGGAAAGGAACGCCGCAGTCACCGTCCCACAGGCCGGTCTCCACGGTCAGCTGCGGCACCGGCGTTCCCTTGAACGTCTCCTGCACCAGGAGACGCACGCGCTTGTAGCGAAGGATCGGTACGTCCATCGGCGGCAGCCTGCCGAACCGTTCCCCGGCGTTCGACACGACCACCGGCTTACCGCCAGGTTCGGACACGTCGATCAACTCGACTTGCTGTACGCGCCCCAGGAACACCCGCGCGCTCTCCGCTTTCTGCTCGGCGGGCGTGCCGGGCGGCATGCAGGAACACGCAAGGGCTGCCGGTGGCGAGAGAACGACAAGCAGCAGGGCGAGGATGCGCTTCATGGCCGTCACCGTGTCACGGGACGACCACGATACCGGATACCCATGCCCCTTCATCGGGTCAGTTGCGTCGCCCGGACAAGGCCAACGGCCGCACCCGGGAATCGGATCATTCCCACGTAAAGCGCCCCGGGTGCGCTGCGCTTGCCCGGACTGCAGGACTGCGTACATCGCCACCATCGGCCTGCCGTGAAAGTGGTAGCGTGGCCGCCGCACCGCTGCAGTCCGTCATCCGGAGGGATGCCACGATGAAAGGGTTCTTGCTGGGTTCGATGACGCTGTTGTTCTTCGTGCTGACCGGCGTGCTGCTGGTGCGGTCGGACGCGATACCGGTGGTGCAGATGTCCGGCATGCGCGCGCCCGCCGCGTTCCATGTGGTCCGCTCGAATGCGTCGCCCCCCGCAACGCCCTCCCCGCGCCGCGTGCCGACGGATGCGATGCCCGCCGCCGTCGCTGCCGCACCACGGACCGATCCGTTCGCGCCGGTGTACATCGTGACGTCGCATGATACGTATCAGGGCATCCGCAGCCTGGCGCGCGAGGCGGTGGCGCGGCGCGACAGTGCGGGCATGCCGTTGGTGATCGCTGAAACGCGGGCCGATCGCCTGGGCGGGATCAGCGACTACGTGCATGTCAGCGAGCGCCGCTGTGGCGGGTACTTCGCGTTCCCCAGCCGCGCACAGGCGGAGGCCTTCGTGCAGACGGACCGGGCGAAGCAGGCGATGACGAAGACGCTGCTCGCCGCCTACACGCTCGACAACCAGGCCACCGTCAATCGCTGGCTGCCGCAGGTGCAGGAGCGGCGCCTCTACGACACCATCAACCACCTCTCCGGCTATCGCAACCGCTACTTCGCCAGCAGCCACGGCAGGAGTTCGGCCGAATGGATCCGTGCGCACTGGCAATCGCTGGCTGCCGGCCGCAGCGATGTCACCACGGAGTTGTTCACCGCGTGCGCGACCTGCAGCACGCAGCCTTCGGTCATCCTGACCATCCAGGGCTGGGACCTGCCGGACGAGGTGGTGGTGCTGGGCGCGCACCTGGATTCGATCAACGGCAGCACGCCCAACGATCCCAACCAGCACGCGCCGGGTGCCGACGACGACGCCTCCGGCATCGCCACGCTCACCGAGACGCTGCGCATCGCGCTGGCCGACGGCTGGCAGCCGCGGCGCACGGTGAAGTTCATGGGCTATGCCGCGGAAGAAGTCGGCCTGCGCGGCTCCAATGCCATCGCGCAGTCGTTCCGCGCCGGCGGCGTCAACGTGGTCAGCGTGCTGCAGGTGGACATGACCAACTACAAGGCGGGCGCGACCAGCGACATGAAGCTGATCAGCGACTACTCTAACACCGACCTGAAGAACTTCTTCATCACCCTGTTCGACACCTACCTGGCGCCGACGGGCCTCACGCGCAGCAGCGTGGCGTGCGGATACGCGTGTTCGGACCATGCGTCATGGACCAACGCCGGCTATCCCGCCGCGATGATGTTCGAAGCCGGCAGCCCGAACGGAAGCTTCCCGTACATCCACACGCCCTACGACACCCTGGCGACGATGGGCGAATCCGCGCAGCACAGCGTCAAGTTCACGCAGTTCGCGCTGGCGTACCTGGGCGAAACCGCGAAGACGCGCGGCAAGGTCACCGGCGGGCCGGCACAGGTGTTGGTGATGCCGTAGGGCGGGCCTTGGCCCGCCACTCGATGGGTACGCAGGGCGGGCCCAGGCCCGCCCTGCGTGACCGCCAGGCTCAGGTACCCAGCAGTTCGACGTCGAACTTCAGCGTGGCGTTGGGCGGGATGACGCCGCCGGCACCGCGGGCGCCGTAGCCGAGGGTGGCGGGGATGATGAGGGTGCGCTGGCCGCCCACCTTCATGCCCTGCACACCTTCGTCCCAGCCCTTGATGACCATGCCGCCGCCGAGCGGAAAGATGAAGGGCTCGCCACGGTCTTTGCTGGAATCGAACTTGGCGCCCTGCGCGTCGTTCTCGTACAGCCAGCCGGTGTAGTGCACGGTGACGTTGCTGCCGGGCTTGGCCTCGATGCCGCTGCCGACGACGGTGTCTTCGAACTGCAGGCCGGAGGCGGTGGTGGTGAAGGGCATGGGGGGTTCCTCGGGTGGGGGGGATTCGTGGTGCGAAGTTTATCGTCCGCGAGGCGCCCGCGAGAAAAGGCGGCGTAGGGCGGTCCCCGGCCCACCGCTCGATGCATACGGATGCTGTGCCTGGTGGACTGGAGCCCAGCCCATGCAGCTACGTAGCCCGGGTGAGGGCAAAAGCCGCATCCGCGGATCGGAAAAGCCATGCAACGCACCACGTGCGTTGCGGTTACTTGGACTGTACGTGCGCTTACGCAGGGTGGGCCTTGGCCCACCGTCCGAGACCGCGAGTTGCCGACGCGAAGGTGGACTGACGCGCACCCCACGGGCCTCTGGCTCCTTACTGCGGGGATCGCGCCTTGGCTTGCAGATACTGGCGCTTGTCGCCGGCCCGCTGCCCCTGGGGATCGATGTTGGCGCACACGCGGTTGCCGCAGATGACCGCATCGGATGCGTAATAGGCTTCGAGGACGGGGATCGCGTTCTCGTAGCGATGCAGCTCTTCCCTGACGATGGAAAGCTCGCGACGGTAGTGACCCAGTACGATCCAACCAACAAGCAGCGCGTAGCTGAAGCGACCATCATCGCTGCGATAGGTATTGGCAGGATCGGACGCGGTGCGGACCCCGCCCGTCAGCGGCTGTCCGCCCCAGCGCACCTCGCCTAAGCCGTCGCTGTCCCTTACGGTGTCGCCGGCATCGACCACGTAAGTGTCGTGGCCTTCACCGCCTTCCATCCGGTCGCGGCCCCGTCCACCAATCAGGATGTCATCGCCACGATGGGACCGTAGCGTGTCGTTGCCGCCGTCGCCGATCAGCAGGTCGTTGCTTGCGATTTCAGCATTGCCTCGCATCCTGCGGGAGTCGAGGCTGGCGGCATGATTGTCGTCGACGTCCTGAGCGGTGTTGTTGCGCTGTTCCTGGCGAAGGTTGTTGCCGGTGCGAAGATCCCTTCCAGGATCGAGATGGATTGCAGTCGTTGCGAAGTCTTCATTCTGCAGGCGATCCGCAAGATCAGGGTTCTCGTGCCTCAGATCCTCCAGAAGCCTGTTCCTGGCGGGTTCAAGAGCGGCGGCCAATGTCTGAACTGGCCCGTATTCCCGTACCAGTTCCGGATAATTGTGGTTCGCTTGCACAATGGCGCTTCGTCGTGCCTGATTGCCCGCCAGATCGACTCCCCAATCGCGCTCGCTCTTGAGAATGTCGTCTTGGTGGAGCTGGAACATCCGGTAGACGCTGCGTGCCTCGTCAGGGGATACGTTCAGCGGATCGTTGTAGAGGCCGAAGATCTCGGACTCCATGTTTCGTCGGGCGCGCAAACCGAGCTGCGCATCAGGATTGTCGTTCGTTCCTTTGCTGTTGTAGCGGAGTTGATACCACGCTTCCGCGCGATCGCCATCCGCGATGGCGTCGTTGAAGCCTTGCATGCGGGTTCTCATGCGCCCATCGCCACGATTGTAGGTAAGCGACACCACCACCGCACGTTCGTCAGAGAACGGCATGCGCAGGTTCGTAGCGGGGCGTTCATATTCCGGAAGACTGGCGTTCTCGAGCAAGCTCCTGGCTTCCTCGCGCGTGATATGAACATCGAAGGCGAGTCCGAGTGCCGTCTTCCGTTCGCCCGGCGCCCTATCGATGGCGATCAACTGCTGACGCTCTGTCTGGGACAACTGTACGCCGGCTCTATCCCACAGTTCCAGATTGTCGTTGCGGTTGAATGTATAGCCGAACCCGATCGTGGCCTTCCCATCGTCCGCGTCATACGGTTCGGCCCTATAGCCTTCGAAGTTCTGAATCATCACGCTCGCTCGGCGGCCATACTCTTCTTCCGTGCGCTCCTGGTAATCGATCGGCATGCACCTTCTCCTTGGCTTGATATGAGCTCTCGACTTGCTAGAAATTCGGCTCTAGCGTTCTCCGTGACATGAATCCATCTCTCTCATCGACAGGATCCTTGCCTTGGTGGCCTCTGCCTTGCATGAACTGAGAAGCATCGGATACATGGAGCCCCCTCTGTCCACTTCCGTCTCTTCACGGCATGCCTTGTCGCGCTCCGCCTCCCAGACGGCGTGTGCACGATCAAGCTCGGCTCGACATTCCGCTGGCGCCGCTTCCCGCCTGGCCTCCAGCTCGAGATCTGCTGCGACAAGGTTCCGCAATGCACAGATATTCATGCTGAGCTGCGTGGCTGCGCAGTCGCCCAGATAAACCCGCAGATCCGGGGTCGGGATTCGGCTACGGACGGAAAGTTCTTCAAGAACACGCGCATGATCAGGCTGGAAGGTCCGGGACGCGGAGGCAGGCTGTATCGCCACCTCCCCCGGAGCGCGCGCGGACTTGGTCGAGACGGCCTGTTGGCACGCAGTCAGTGCAACACCAAGCAGTACTGCACTCGCCTTCAGGATCCTCGGCGCCAGCACCCTCAGCATCACATCGATGCGTCTCGACAAGAGCGGCATCGCATGCGGAGTTTCCGCGCATGGCTTGCGGCCGTGCTCTGACTCGTTCGACGCCCGATACTCCATCTTCAATCCTCCTTCCCTACGAAGACGGCATTACACCCATATGTTTCTTCCCTGCGCTTCTTCTCCTGCGTCGGATCAGAATGGGATTTCACCAGCACGTCGTTCGTGGCGATGATCGCGATGTCCGTTTCCCCACGCAGAATGTCGTCCACCTGCTTCCAATGCAGATCGCTTCCCTTCAGCGTAGCGCGCACCAGCGCAATGGATCCGTTCCGGAAGCTTTCCACCGCCAGGACCGCGATGTTGCCTACCGCCGTGCCGACGATGCTTCCGTCGTCGATCTGCCGCAAGTTGACGAGTGCACCGCCGAAGTCGCCGCAGATGCGGTTGCCGGCCTGCACGAGATAAACGTTGAAGCCGCCGCATTCGAGCACCGGATTGGTTCTGTCGCACCACTTCACCGACCATCCACCCGTGAAGTCGGCCTTAGCGGCTCGCGCTGACTGGGTGGATGCACAACCCGCCAATCCCACGCAGGAAGCGATCAGAAAAATCGCACCTGCTTCGAGGATGGATCGTATGACTGCCATGGGTCCTCCTGACCTCTTCCTGACGATCGGCAGTCTGCCAGACATCAAGGCTGGCTACGGTGGGTCTCACATTCTGGTTACGTGTCACTCTTTACACGCTAGAGCGCTGTCCTATTCGGGCAACGGACGACCCGTTGCCCGGGCAGGACCGAAGTCCGCACCCGAGGATCGGATCCATGGGTGTCCTTCGCCCCGGGGCGCTGCGTTTATCCGGGCGACTTCGGCGCGCTATCGGACCTCACCACGAACCAGCGACGGCTGGCGGGCAGCAACAGCATCACCCCCACGGCGATGCGCAGTACGGCGGCCAGGCAGGCATGCCACTGCTCCGGCGAGATGCCGCGCCAGAGCATCCGCACCAGGAAGAAGACAGCGAGGACGCTGGTGAACACCAGCCATACCCTGGCCCACTGCCAGCGCCGCCACAACGCGAACATCATGACCAGCGTGTAGACGCCGAGCGCCGCCATCGTCGGTAAGAACAGTTCGAACCTGGACATGGGCGTGCCGAGCAACGGGACGACCTCCAACAGGTAGACGATCAGATAGATCGCCAGGGTCGCCATCATGATCGATGGCATGCGCATCGGGCGGGTATCCGTTTCTGCCAGCATCGCGCTTGGCGCGTCATACGGATTCGGCGTTTCACTCATGGCGCCGCGACGCCGGTGCGGACTTCATCGCAAGGGCTTCGCCTAGCAGCGACTCATAGAGCTGCAGGCGGATGCGTTTGAGGTTGCCTACCGTCATGACGACATAGAACAGCATCAGGCCAAAGCCGAGAAGCAGCTGCCATGCGGGCATGTCCAACAGGTCTTTCCAGTTGCGCATGAACAGCCAGACCGAGACCAGGACCGGCAACACACCGAGACGTTCCAGCCCGCCGGCGAACATCCCGATCCTCACGCTCATCTGCGCCAGCGTCAGCCGCGCCACCCGGTGATGCTCCGTCAGGGCGTGCTGCGGTTGTGCGCTGAGCCACGCGAGGATGGTCCGGAACTGCGGCATGTCGTGGTCGAGCTGACTGACCTGGTCCGCGCGCCACGTCCACAGCGTCCAGCCCAACACGCCGTAGGAGCGGACGATGCCGGGCAGCAGCGCCAGCAGGAACACGGAGAAGCCTATTTGCGCCCAGACCACCATCCAGCGTTCGGGCGGCATGAACTGGATAAGGACGAACGGGACGAAGGTCAGGACGGCGGCCACGCCACCGATGAGATTGGCGATCCGGTAGGACTTCGGCGTGTCGAGGATCGCGGCGGGACCGTCCGGCATTGTGCGGAGGCGGCGGTCGAGTTCGGTGAAGCTCAACGTGTTCTCGGTGGTCATGCCTGGCGTCCTTTTCCGGCGGACTTGGTCAGAGATTCAAGAGCACGGAAATTTACTCTGCCCCCTTGCCCTTTGGACCGCTGCTCTTTGAAGGGGCCGCTATCACTCCAGCAATTTGTCTACAGACTCAAGGATGTTCTTGACGTTCTGAAGGGTTTTCTCATGCTCCATGTCCATCAGATCAAGCTGGGCGACCACGCGCCGCTTCGCCCTATTGAGATCACTCGTCATTCTTGGCATTCCGTTGATTACATCTCGAAAGCCAGAAAGCGATCCTCTTGTATTGAACGTTGCATCTCGGAACGCTGTGACTCCATCGCGAAGCTCTATGAGTTGATCTCTATTTTCCCCCAACTCCGCTTGCACCACCAAAGCGCCACTAAGAGCCGACATCGCTGTTTCCCGCGAAGCGCTCATAAGCGGGATATTCGCAGACAGAATGTCCGCGTAGGACTCCATATCATCGGCAGACTTCTTGATTATCTTCTTCGCTACGGAAGGACTCGTCACTCCTTCAAGATCGAGAGATCTTGCATTCATTTGCTCTCCTATCAACTCTGTAGCAGCGGTCATAGTTGAAACAATCGCTGACATTTCGTGCATCCTTGAGTCATAGATCTCAACGTAATCAAGATACCCAAGATCGTCTTCGCTAAACCCATCCTCTTGCGCAACGGACCTAGCCGCATCTTCCACCTCTTCGGGTGCCCTGATCGAAAATTTCTGGGCCAAGGCAGATAGATGTGCACGCACAGAGGACTCGAAGCTCGCTGCGTCATCGAAGATAGAGTAGACGCCAAGACCTTCGATCTTCTTCTTGAACTGCTGGACTTTCTCCAACTGAGCAGGATCAACCTTCGATGGCGGCAAAGGCTGATCCTTGAAGTAGATCATGATCTCAGGTAGAGAACCATTTTCGAGAAACCTATCGTAAGCACGCTCGAACTCTTCCATAGTTCCTGAAGCCGCCCGCTGCGTAGGCGTGCCGAATTTCCCCCAAAGTATTCCTATAAAAACGTCATATTCGTCACCAACTTGGGAATTTATGACAGCCTGCGCATCATCGCCAAGCGCAGGCGGTACATTGTCCTCCCATCTCACTAGCTCAAAGATGATGCCAAGTGCTTTTGACCACGTCCTGTTCAACTCCAGGATCGTAGCAGCCAGTAGATCGCGCTCGTCACATACATCTGACGGAGAGGCTATAAACACTTGAACTATTGTGGCTTTCCTAGACATAAGTTCTTTTCCTCGCTTCGACGAATAATCCGCGCATTGCATCACGGAGATCCGATTTTTCTATCGATCCTGACATGGACTGCAAAACGCTCTAGAAGCCAAGTGGTGAATAAAATCATCCACAGCCAACTGATCGCGGCGTCACCGGATAGCAGTCGTCCACGGACTTGCCATCCAACGGACAGTAGATGTGGTTGGACCGTGCGGTGATCTGGATCCAGCTGTTGCCGTCGCGATACAGCAGCGCGCCGCCAGCGCAGCGGTAACCTGGCGGAACAGGATGGATGACGGCGGCGGGACGAGGCGGAGAAACGTCCACCGTGCGGACGGCGGATTGCATCTCGCGCTCCAGCTTGGCGGTTTCCTGCTTGAGGGCTTGCAACACCTGCTCGGCGTCCCGGCGGGCTTGGTAGCGCTCGTAGGCGTTGAAGATCAGCAGTGCGGCGAGTACCCCGATGCCGACGGCCACGCCGATCTTCCGGGCGAAGCCGTCGTTTTCACGAGCGGGCGGTGGTAAAGATGGGCCACGATAGGTGCGCGGACGGAACTCCACGTCCTGCATGTCCTTGTCGAACCTGGGCTCCTGACGCTCCATGGCATCCCCTTGCCTTGTCGTCCCCTCTGGATCGCTTTGCTCAACCCTTCCTACGCGCTAACCGCGAGCCGCCTTGACCAGCGCAGTGATTTGCTCCAGCCCTTCTATAGTGGCCGGCATGCCACTAGCGTCTGTCGATAGCGGCGAAAACACGAAGGATTCGAAGGACTCCAATGTACGAACCTGACCGATCTTCTTAGCAAACTCCATATAGCCTTCGATAAATGAGCATAACGAGAGTCTCATCTGGAGATTGGTGAGTTGCTGGCGTGTAACTACAAAGTTCCTCAGAAAAATTCGAAAGAAATAAAGCATCAAAATCTCATAACCCAGCCCCGCCACCATCTTCACCGCAACTACGGGACTCCACCCCCCAGAAAAGGCCAGCAGCACAGGGGACTTATCCGCGGAAAAGAAGTAGAGCAAAAGAGGAGCCAGAGCGAGAAGCCCGAGAGTAATGAGACCGGAAAAATTAACCCATTTCTCCAATGATTTGGATTCTATTAATCCTCGAAAAGCATCTGCCAGCCCAACAAAATTGTACTTTTCGGCGATCTTCTTAAGTTCGGCGCGGTGACCAGATATCCGCTGCTCAACATCCCCCACCTGACGCTCAATCGACTCTGATGCAGTCTTGGCCTTCTTCTCAGCGAACTCAATCCGATTCAACGCCAGGTCAAGAAGTGAGCCGGGGAGAGAGGTCTTCAGATAGTCCGATTCAAGAAGCTCATCACCTTCAAGCACATTCGTCGGCGAAAGGAAGTAGTCCAGAACATCTCGCTCTTCAGAGAGCCAACCTTTTCGCTTCAAAGTTGTCTCGCGCGCAAATCGAGCGATAATCGAAAGCAACCTCTTTATGGACTCCGGCGTTACACTCTTTGCTTTGACAATTGCGTCAAAACGCTCACCGACATTTGAGGCGGTAAGTACCGCAAACTCGTCATATTCATCCAAGTTGGACAGAACTGCCTGCAGGCCTCTTTTTACCAACTCAGCGCGCTGGCGGTCTAAATCTTTCTCAAAAGATGCCCCAGAAAGTACGTCCGCGTAGTCCTGGATTTGAGCTCCGCGAGACGAGAAAAAACTCACAGTCTCACCCGCACTTCGAATACCCACAGTTCAAGCACGTAGCGCACCCGTCCATGATGACGAGGGCCTTGGTGCTGCACTTGTGGCAGAGGGTCGCGGAAGGCGGGAAGCTGGCGCCATCGCCGGTCACGGCGATGTCTTCGGAGGAGCCTGGCATCGCGCTGCCCCCATCTGCCCTTCGGGCATCTTCCCCCGCGATGGCGGGGGAAGAGGGAGCTACAACGCTTACGTCAGAGTTTTTTTTTGCGCGGTCTTCGTACTGCTTGCGCTTCTCGGCCAGGATGGCGCGCTGGTGGGCGCTCATTTCCGGGTCGTGGATCAGGCCGATCGACTTCATGTGCTCTTCCACGATGGCGCCCAGCTCGGCCACCAGCGATGGCATGTACACGCCGCCGGCCTTGAAGTAGCCACCGCGCGGATCGAACACGGCCTTCATCTCGTCCACCAGGAACGTCACGTCGCCGCCCTTGCGGAACACCGCCGACATGATGCGCGTCAGCGCCACGATCCACTGGAAATGCTCCATGGACTTGCTGTTGACGAAGATCTCGAACGGACGGCGCAGCTCGTGCTCCGTACCCGCGTTCAACACGATGTCGTTGAGGGTCACGTACATGGCGTGTTCCACCAGCGGCGACTTGATCTTGTAGGTGCTGCCGATCAGCACTTCCGGGCGCTCGATGCGCTCGTGCATCTGGATGATGTTGTCCAGCGCGGCTTCCTTTTCCACCGTCTCGCGCGGCACCGACGCCACCGGGATCGCGGCTGCGGCTTCGCGCGCCTTGTCCTCGGGGGTGAGCACGCTGTAGCCCTTGATTTTCTTGTCGATCTTGACGGCCATGACGGTGGATCCTGTTCGTGTCTTGTTATGGGTGACGGGGCGGGCAGGCGCTGATGGCCTGCCCCCACCCCAACCCTCCCCCGCGAGCGGGGGAGGGGGCGGAGCACTTACTTACGGGCCGCTTTCTTGGTGGCTTTCTTTGCGGCTTTCTTCGGGGCTGCCTTGCGGACGGCCTTCTTGGCCGCTTTCTTCGGAGCGGCTTTCTTTGCCGCCTTCTTCACGGGCGCCTTGCGGGCGACCTTCTTCACTGCCTTCTTGACCGGCGCCTTCTTGGCGGCGGCCTTGCGGGCGGCCTTCTTCACCGCTTTCTTGGCGGCGGTCTTCTTGGTCGCTGCCTTCTTGGTGGTCTTCTTCGCTGCCTTCTTCGCCGTCTTCTTGGCGGCCTTCTTGCCGGTCACCTTCTTCTGCAGGCTGGCGGCTTCGGCCTTGGCGGCGGTGCTGGCGGCGGCCAGCTTCTTCTTGGCCTTGGCGACGGTCTTCTTCACCGCCTTGGCAGCCTTGTCGGTGCGCTTGGCCACGGCCTTCTTCGCCTTGGCGATGTCGGCAGTCACGGTCTTGCGCGCTTTCTTGGCGGCTTTCTTGGCCTTGGCGACGGTCTCGCTGGCAGTGGCCGCGACGGCCTCGCCGATTTCGACCGCCTTGTCCTTCACGCTTTCGGCGGCGCCGGAAAGCGTCGCGGTGACACCATTACCGTTGCTCATGTTGCCCTCCTTGTGGGCGAGGTTGGTTGACGCTGCCGATGCTATACCCGATGGCGCGGGGTGGAACGGTGAAGCTGGTGAATCGGTGGTTCAACTTCCTGGAGCAGCCCCTTCCCACGCGTGCAGGGAAAGGTTGGGATGGGGGCGCGGTTCGCGCTGAGAGCAAGAGCAACTCGCTGCGCTCGCTCCCCCCACCTGCCACCGTATCAAGTACGGGGCAGGCTCTTCGGGCATCCTCCCCCGCAAGCGGGGGAGGCGTTCTTCTTTACCTTTCCCCGCAGTCGGGGAGAGGAGCACAGCCCGTTCCTCAGAACTTGCCGTAATACCCTTCCTTCAACGCGTCGAACAGGTTGGCGGCGGTGTGCATTTCGCCGTCGTACTCGATCTGCTCGTTACCCTTCACTTCGATGACGTTGCCGTCTTCCAGCTCGAAGCGGTAGGTGGTGTTTTCCAGGTCGGCTTCCTTCACCAGCACGCCCTGGAAGGCGGCGGGGTTGAAGCGGAACGTGGTGCAGCCCTTCAGGCCCTGCTGGTGGGCGTAGCGGTAGATGTCCTTGAACTGCTCGTACGGGTAGTCCGTCGGTACGTTGGCGGTCTTGGAGATGGAGCTGTCCACCCACTTCTGCGCGGCGGCCTGGACGTCGACGTGCTCCTTGGGGGAGATGTCGTCGGCGGCGATGAAGTACTCCGGCAGCCTGGCGTCGGGCTCGTCGGAGAACGGCATGGCCTTGGCGTTGACCAGTTCGCGGTAGGCCAGCAATTCGTAGGAATAGACGTCGACCTTTTCCTTGGACTTCTTGCCTTCGCGGATCACGTTGCGGCTGTAGTGGTGCGCGAACGAGGGCTCGATGCCGTTGGAGGCGTTGTTGGCCAGCGACAGGCTGATGGTGCCGGTCGGGGCGATGGAGCTGTGGTGGGTGAAGCGGCTGCCGACTTCCGCCAGTTCATCGACCAGTTCCGGCGCCACGGTGGCCACGCGCTGCATGTAGCGGCTGTACTTGGCGTGCAGCACCTTGCCGGGGATCTCCTGGCCGACCTTCCAGCCGTCGGTCGCCATCTCGGGGCGCTGGCGCAGCATGGCGGCGGTGACGGCGAAGCGCTCTTCCATGATCGGGGCGGCGCCCTTTTCCTTCGCCAGCGCCAGGCCCATTTCCCAGCCGGCCACGGCCATCTCGCGGGCGATGGCTTCGGTGAACTCGCAGGACTCCGCGCTGCCGTACTTGTGCTTGAGCATGGTCAGCGTGCTGCCCAGGCCCAGGAAGCCCATGCCGTGGCGGCGCTTGCGCAGGATCTCCTGGCGCTGCTGTTCCAGCGGCAGGCCGTTCACTTCGACCACGTTGTCGAGCATGCGGGTGAACACGCGCACGACTTCCTTGTATTCCTCCCAGTCGAAGCGGGCCTGGTCGGTGAAGGGGTCGCGCACGAAGGTGGTCAGGTTGACCGAGCCCAGCAGGCAGGCGCCGTACGGCGGCAGCGGCTGCTCGCCGCAGGGGTTGGTGGCGCGGATGGTCTCGCACCACCAGTTGTTGTTCATCTCGTTGACGCGGTCGATCAGGATGAAGCCCGGCTCGGCGTAGTCGTACGTCGAGACCATGATCATGTCCCACAGGTGGCGGGCGCGGATGTGGCCGTAGATCTTGCAGGCCACCAGGCCGTCGTCGCGGACGATGTAGTTCTTGTGGGTGGGCCACTCGCGCCAGACGACCTGCGCGGCGTCCTCGACGTCGATGTCTCCCTTCTCCTTGATGTTCACCGGGAACACCAGCGGCCAGTCGGCGTCGGTGTCGACCGCCTCCATGAAGCCGTCGGTGATCAGCAGCGACAGGTTGAACTGGCGCAGGCGGCCGTCTTCGCGCTTGGCGCGGATGAAGTCCTTGACGTCCGGGTGGGAGATTTCGAACGTGCCCATCTGCGCGCCGCGGCGGCCGCCGGCGGAGGACACGGTGAAGCACATCTTGTCGTAGATATCCATGAAGGACATCGGGCCGGAGGTGTACGCGCCGGCGCCGGCGACGAAGGCGCCCTTCGGGCGCAGCGTGCTGAACTCGTAGCCGATGCCGCAGCCGGCCTTCAGGGTGAGGCCGGCTTCGTGGACCTTGTCCAGGATGCCGTCCATCGAGTCCTCGATGGTGCCGGACACGGTGCAGTTGATGGTGCTGGTGGCCGGCTTGTGCTGCTGGGCGCCGGCGTTGGAGGTGATGCGGCCGGCCGGGATGGCGCCGCGGCGCAGCGCCCACACGAAGCGCTCGTACCAGTAGGCGCGTTTCTCGGGGGTCGCTTCCGCGTCGGCCAGGGCGCGGGCCACGCGCTGGTAGGTGCCGTCGATGTCGGCGTCGAGGGCCTCGCCCTGCTTGGTCTTCAGGCGGTACTTCTTGTCCCAGATGTCCTGGGACGCGGGCTGCATGGGGACCAGGGAGGGCTGTTCCGTCTTGATCGCCTCGAGGCGCACCGTACTCATGGTTGTGTTGTTCTCCTGAACGACTGGAACTTCAATGACTGTGGTGGCGGACGGGCCATGGCCCGCCCCGGTGTTTCATCGCGGCCGCGGACGACGGGGACGGCACCGCAAGCGGCCGCACAGGATGCGCCGCGCCGGTTGCCGGATTGTGGTCATGGGCCTTGCCGTTGCCGTGCTGCCCACCGCTTCCCTCGCCCTCATGCGCCAATCCCCAAAGGCGCCCGATTTCCCAAGCGCAATGCCCGCAGGCTTTGTCTACAGAAACACCAGTGCTTGGGTCCGCCCCGTGCTGGACCGCAACATCTTGTGTCAGCACGAAGTCGCCAAACTACGCCCGGGGGTCCCCCCTGTCAACCGGATTGACATGACATTTGCATGGCACGGACCCCACCGTTCGTCATCACGCGAAAGGCGCGTCCGCGCCACCGCGCGAGGTGAACTTCATTGCAGGTTTAGGGGTCGGTCAGCAGACTCATTCAGGTTCGCGGGCGCTTCTGGTCGCCCGTTCCCTTTGACGCCACGAGCTGCCGACCGACCATGAAGAACGCGCTGCGCCCGCTCCCCACCTTGTTCGCCCTGTCCGCCGCTGCCGCCTTCGGCGGATTCGCCGCCACCGGCCTCAACGACCTGCTGCAGACGCCCGCCCAGGCCGCGCCCAGCGCCGCTGCTGCCGTGCCGGCCGCCGCCGCCCTGCCGACCACAGTGGACGGACAGGCGCTGCCATCGCTGGCACCGATGCTCAAGCGGGTCACCCCGGCGGTGGTCAGCGTGTACAGCCGGCAGACGGTGCGCGTGGCCAGCCCGCTGGGGCCGTTCGGCGACGACCCGGTGTTCCGCCGCATCCTGGGCATCCCCGACATGCCGCGCGAGCGGGTAGAGCGCGCGCTGGGCTCGGGCGTGATCGTCGATGCCACGCGCGGTTACGTGCTGACCAACCATCACGTGGTGGAGAACGCCGATGGCGTGTCGGTCACGCTGAGCGACGGGCGCCAGGTGGAAGCCGAGTTCATCGGCTCCGATCCCGACACCGACATCGCGCTGATCCGGCTGCCGACGCAGGGCCTGACCGCGGTGCCGATGGCCAACAGCGACCAGCTGCAGGTCGGCGACTTCGTGGTGGCGATGGGCAACCCCTACGGCCTGGGCCAGACGGTGACGTCGGGCATCGTGTCGGCGGTGGGCCGCAGCGGCATTCCGGTGGCCGGCTACCAGAACTTCATCCAGACCGATGCGTCGATCAACCCGGGCAACTCCGGCGGCGCGCTGGTCGACCTGCAGGGCCGGCTGGTCGGCATCAACACCGCCAGCTTCAACCCGCGCGGCAGCATGGCCGGCAACATCGGCCTGGGCTTCGCCATTCCGATCAACATGGCGCGCGGGATCATGGACCAGCTGATCGCCAACAACGGCGTGGTCCGGCGCGGCACCTTCGGCGTGGAATCGCAGGACGTGGACGAGCGCACCGCGCGCGGACTGGGGCTGGACGTGGCGCGTGGCGCGCTGATCACGCGCGTGTATCCGGGTTCGGCCGCGGCCACCGCCGGTCTGCAGCCGGGCGACGTGGTGACCGCCGCCAACGGCCAGCGCATCGACAACCGCGCCGCCCTGCACAACTTCGAGGGCCTGCAGCCGGTCGGCACGCGCGTGGCGCTGGACGTGCGCCGCGACGGCAAACCGCTGCAGCTGACCGCTGCGCTGAAGGAAGGCGTGCGCAATGCCGAGGGTGCGACGATCGATCCCCGTCTGACCGGTGCGACGCTGAAGGAACTGGACGAATCGGCGCGACAGGCGCTGCGCAGCATGTACCGCAATGCCCAAGGCGGCGTGCAGGTCGGCAACGTGGCACGCGACAGCCGCGCCTGGAACAGTGGCCTGCGTCCCGGCGACATCATCGTGGGCAGCAGCAGCGGCGAGTTTGGCGATCTGCCCGGCTTCCGCGCCAGCTTCGAGCGCAAGCCCGAGCAACTGGTCCTCACCATCCGGCGCGGCAACGGCAGTGGCCGCCTGCTGATGCAGTGATGACGAAGCAGGAGTGAGGGGAGAGGAGTGAGAAGTGAGGAGTGGCACCTTGCCTCCGCTCACTCCTCACTCCTCCCCACTCACTCCTCGCCCCTCCCTACCTAACAGCCCGTTCACTCCCGTGCATTAGAGTGGCCCCATCCCCCGCCCGCAGGAGACACCCATGAGCATGCCCACCAATACCGATGCCCTGAAGTCCAACCTCGGCGAAGCCGGCTCGCACCTGGCCTCGGCCGCGGCGGCTGCGGGCGAAGCGATCAAGGGCGCCGCCAGCGCCGCCGGCGACGAGTTGCGCCTGGGCAAGGCGAACGTCAAATCCGAACTGGCCGACGGTGCGCTGTCGGGCCTGGCCGCCGCCGAAGCCGGTGGCGGCGCGGCGCGCGAGCAGGTCGATGCGCTGATGGACAAGGGCCGCGACCTGATCGACAGCGCGGCGGACCTGATCCGCGAACGCCCGATCGCCTCGTTCGGCGTCGCCTTCGCCGCCGGCTGGATCATCGCCAAGCTGGCACGCAGCGGCGGCAACAAGTAAGCCCGCCGCGTGAGCGACGCGCCCCGCGACACCGAAACGCCCCCGCCGCCCGACCTCATCGACAGCCTGAAGGAGGTCGGTGAGGCCGGCCGTGCCGCGTTCGGCTCGGCCAAGGACACCGGCCGCGCAATGCGCGCGCTGGTGTCGGCAGACTTCGCGCTGGCCCGCAGCGCCTTCGGCCGCGCGCTGGCGTGGGCCGGCGTGGCGATCGTGTTCGGCGCCTCGGCCTGGCTGCTGGTCGCCGGCGCCCTGATCGCCTTGATGCAGCGCTTCGGCTTTTCGTGGCTGCAGTCGCTGTCGTTCGCCGCCCTGCTCAGCCTGGCGGTCACCGGCCTGGCGATCTGGAAGGTCGGTCGATACTTCGATTACACCGGCATGCACGCGACGCGTCGCCAGCTGTCCAGACTCGGCCTGTTCGACGAGGACGGCACCGGCGACGACGATCCGCCCGCGCCCTCCGCCACCGCCGACGGAGGAACCTGATGCGTTTCGAGCAATTGCAGCAGCACGTGGAGCGCGCCGAAAAGCGCGTGGAAGTGCGCAGCGCGCATGCCTCGCTGCATTGGACGATCCTCAAGCAGTCCTGGAAGGAGGGCTGGACGCCGGGCCGCATCGTCATCGCCGGCCTCGTCAGTGGCTTCCTGGCGGGCCGCGCAGAACCGCTGCGCGCGATGAACGGCGCGCGCTGGATGCAGATGTTCACCGCAGTCTCCGGTTTCGTCGCCACCGCGCAGGCGGCCGCCGCCGCCGAGCAGGCCGAAGAAGCGGCCGACACCGCACAGGACATGCAGGAACAGGCCGAGGGCATGCAGGCCGACGAAGAGCCGATGGTGGACGAGGCCTTCGATGAGGACGACATCGTGGTCACCGCGCCGCGTCCGGCCGAAGCGGCAACCGAGCTGTCGGAGCGCTGAACTCCGGGGCTTCTGTAGGAGCGACGTGAGTCGCGACCGCACGAAGGAATGCCCCATTGCACCCGGCCTGTGCGGCAACACTGCGGCTTTCCCGTAGCTTCCTGGCCGCCACCGCTCGCGGTCGCGACTCACGTCGCTCCTACAGGGATCACTGCACAATCGCGCATCCTTTCAGGCGGCATCCTGCCCATGAGCACACCTGCGCCACCCGACCCTGCTCCCGCCCCGATCGTCCCTCCTCCATCGCGTCCGCGCGCCTCCACGCCCCTGCTCGTCCTGGCGACGCTGGCCGTCGGCTACACCCTGTGGGCCGCGCAGGAAGTGCTGCTGCCGGTGCTGCTGGCGATGTTCTTCGCGCTGGTCGGCAATCCGATCATCCGCGCGCTGCGGCGGATCTACGTGCCGCGCTTCATGGGCGCACTGATCGTGCTGGTCGGCGGCATGGCCTTCACCGGCCTGCTCGCGCAGAAGATGCTGCCGTCGGCAATGGAATGGGCGCAGCAGGCGCCGCGCGAGATGCGCCAATTGGCACCCAAGCTGCGCGAGCTGACCAAGCCCGTGCAGGACGCCAACAAGGCGGCCGAGAACTTCGCCCGCGCCGCCGCCGGCGGCCAGACCTCCGGCCGGCAGCCGCAGGTCGTGCAGGCCGCCGCCGACGACCCCTACCGCAAGCTGCTGGCCACACCGCGCGTGCTGGCGTCGCTGCTGGCGGTGGTGCTGCTGACGTTCTTCTTCATGGTGTACGGCGAGAACCTGCAGCGCAACGCGATCGCACTGCTGCCCGGACGGCAGCAGAAGAAATTCACCGTCGACATCCTGCACTCGATCGAACGTGAAGTATCGCGCTACGTGCTGACCATCAGCATCATCAACACGGTGGTGGGCTTCGTGTTCGCCGGCGTGCTGTACCTGCTGGGCCTGCCGCTGGCCGAGGCGCTGCTGTGGGGCACGATGGCGGCGCTGCTGAATTTCGCGCCCTACGTGGGGCCGCTGATCGGGATGGTGGCGATGCTGCTGGTGGGGTTCATCAGTTTCGAGCAACCGTTGCAGTCGATGCTGCCGGCGATCACCTACCTGGTGCTGCACACGATCGAAGGCCAGATCGTCACGCCGATCATCCTGGGCCGGCGGATGGCGCTGTCGCCACTGGTGCTGATCCTGGCGCTGATGCTGTTCGGGTGGCTGTGGGGGATGATCGGTTTGTTGCTGGCGGTGCCGCTGCTGGTGTGCGTGAAGCTGGTACTGGGGCGGATCGAGGGCATGGAAGGGTGGGCGCGGCTGCTGGAGTGAGCACGACACCTTCGAGGCATTGAGCCCCTCTCCCACCGGGAGAGGGGTTGGGGTGAGGGCCAACGAAGTCCGGCCCTTTGATCTGCTTTGACGGGCACAACATGCACGATGGGCCGATTGGTTCGATGGCCTTGCGGGACAGATTTTGTTTTCCATGCATGGCGCCGCTCGCCGCGGAGGCCCTACTTTCTTTGCTTGTGCAAAGAAAGTAGGCAAAGAAAGCACACCCCGGCGGTCCGCCCGCCGCAAGCGGCGGGTGCGCAGTCCCGGCGGGAATTTTCGTGCGGGGCATCCTGCCCCGTACGAAAACGGCGCACATCCATGTGCGCCGCCCTACGGGTTTTACCCACCGTGACTGCCGGACCTCAGGGGGCCCAGAAGCCACTCCAGATGCATCCGATGCGAGCTTCGTTTTGCTCTCGTCTTTCGGGCCCCATGAGGCACGGCTAGCGGGCCGGGTAAAACCCGTAGGGCGCCGCCAGGGATGGCGGCGTTTTCGTATGGCATATGGATGTGCCTTACGAAAATTCCCGGCCCGCTCGCGGACCCGGAGCGAAGCGCAGGGCGTGCCGCCTGGGGCGTGTTTCTTTGGTTCCTTTCTTTGCACGAGCAAAGAAAGGGACGCCCTCCGCGGCGAGCGGCGCCATGCCTGCAGGTCAACAGAACCCATCCCTCCGGGCCAAGCAACCCGAAGCGGTGGCGTACATCTGGAGAGGTCCAATGTCCGCACAGGCGGTGGACTTCGTTGCCCCTCACCCCAACCCCTCTCCCGCAGGGAGAGGGGCTTCATCATGGCGCCGGTGAAAGAACCCCTGCCCGCCCGGGTGTAAAATCGCCCCGATGAGCTTCCCCGTCCGCGCCATCACCCTCGACCTCGACGACACCCTCTGGCCGTTCGCCCCCATCGGCGCACGCATCGAGCGCGTCCTCGACGACTGGCTGCGCGAACACAGCCCCGCCACCGCCGCCATGTTTCCCGTCGAGCGCATGCGCGCCGTGCGCGAACAGGTCTTCGACGCCCATCCGCAGTACCTCCACGACCTCAGCCGCCTGCGACGGCTGACGCTGGAGCACGCCCTGCGCGAGAGCGGCGCCGACATGGCGCTGCTGGAACCGGCGTACGAGACCTTCTACGCCGCCCGCAACCAGGTCGAGTACTACCCGGACGCGCTGGAAGCGCTGCAGCGCATCGCCGCGCGCCTGCCGGTCGCCGCGGTGACCAACGGCAACGCCGACCTGCAGCGGATCGGGCTGGGCCACCTGTTCGTGCACCAGGTCCATTCGCGTGAGCACGGCGCGGCGAAACCCGATGCCAGCATCTTCCACGCCGCCTGCGACCTGCTCGGCGTACCGCCAGGCGAAGTGCTCCATGTCGGCGACCACATCGAGATGGATGCGGTCGGCGCGCTGCGGGCCGGCCTGCGCAGTTGCTGGATCAACCGTCCGGAAGACCATGGCGGCCACCCGCGTGCATGGCCGCACGACGCGCTGCGCCCCGACCTGGAATTCACCACCCTCACCGCGCTGGCCGACTGGCTGGACGCGCACCCCGACTTCGCCACGGAACACACCACCGCATGAGCGCCGCCCTCGCCTACATCGACTCCTCCGCCAACGCGCGTCAGCTGCACGTGCTTGCACGCACGCAACTGGCCACGTGGCGCGCGTCGCAGTCGCCGGCCATCAACGCATGGATCGACGCGCAGGCGTTCACCGCCTCGCCCGGCTCGCTGCTGCTGCTTCCCGGCGAAGACGGTCTTGCGGGTGCGGTGGTCGGCATCGGCGATGCGCTCGATCCCTACAGTTATGCGCACGCCCCGTTCGGCCTGCCGGCCGGCGACTGGGAGATCGCGGGCGACCTTGCGGATGACGCGCGCATCGCACTGCAACTGGGCTGGGGCCTCGGCAGCTACCGGTTCGACCGCTACAAGCAGCCCGCACGCAAGCCGGCGCGACTGGTGCTGCCGCAGGCCGATGCCGAAGCGCTCGACCTGCTTGATGCCAGCCTGCAGGTGCGTGACCTGGTCAACACACCGACCGAACACATGGGCCCGGACGACCTGGAAGCCACCGTGCGCGCGCTTGCCGCCACGCATGGCGCGGAGGTGGACGTCATTGCCGGTGAGGCACTGCTCGAACAGAACTTCCCCGCCATCCATGCGGTCGGCCGCGCGTCGCATCGCGCGCCGCGCCTGATCGCGCTGCGCTGGGGCGACGCGTCGCATCCGCACGTGGCGGTGGTCGGCAAGGGCGTGTGCTTCGACACCGGCGGCCTGGACATCAAGCCGGCCGACGGCATGCGCCACATGAAGAAGGACATGGGCGGCGCCGCGCACGCGATCGCGCTGGCCCGACTGGTGATGGCGCGTGCGTTGCCGGTGCGGCTGACGCTGCTGGTGCCGGCAGTCGAGAACGCCATCGGCCCGAATGCGTTCCGCCCCGGCGAAGTGATCGCCACACGCAAGGGCGTCAGCGTCGAGATCGACAACACCGATGCCGAAGGCCGCGTGATCCTGTGCGATGCACTGGCCTATGCCGGCGAACAGGCGCCCGAGCTGCTGCTGGACTTCGCCACGCTGACCGGCGCGGCGCGCATCGCGCTGGGGCCGGACCTGCCGGCGCTGTTCGCCAACGACGATGCGCTCGCCCACGACTGGATAACGGCAGGCGAGCGCATGCGCGACCCGGTGTGGCGCATGCCGTTGTGGCGTCCATACCTGCGTTATCTCACCAGTGGCATCGCCGACCTGGCCAATGCCGGCTCACGCATGGCCGGTGCGGTCACCGCCGCGCTGTATCTCGAACGCTTCGTCCCCGATGGCATGAAGTGGGCGCATCTGGACGTCTACGCCTGGAACGACAGCGACCGCGCCGGGCGTCCGGCCGGTGGCGAAGCGCTGGCGCTGCGCAGCGCGTACGCGATGCTGAAGGCGCGTTACGCCGCCGACTGATCGCCGGCCAGGTCCAGCGTCGCGGTTTCGACGCGGTTGCGGCCGGCGTGCTTGGCGCGATAGAGCGCGGCGTCCGCATGCCGCATCAGGCTTTCGCCCAGCCCGCCGTGCTGCGGGAACATCGCCACGCCGATCGACACCGTCACCGGCGGCAGTTCCTGCCCCAGGTGCATCACCCGCATACCTTCCACGCCGGCACGGATCGCTTCCGCGCGCGCCTGCACGGTGAGCGGATCGGCTTCCGGCAGGATCAGGGTGAACTCCTCGCCACCGTAGCGACAGGCGATGTCCTCGTCGCGCGACAGCGCCTGCAGCAGGCGGCCGAACTCGGACAGCAGCGCGTCGCCGCCGGCATGCCCATGCAGGTCGTTGAAGCGCTTGAAGTGGTCCAGGTCCAGCATCATCAGGCCGAGCGGCATCCCGCGGCGCTCGCAGCGCGCCAGTTCGCGCGCCAGCGATTCTTCCAGGTAGCGGCGGTTGAACAGGCCGGTCAGCGGCTCGCGGATCGACTGCACGCGCAGGCGCGCCTGCAGGTCCAGGCTGGAGAGCGCCATCGACAGCTGTTCGGCGGCGGTCTTCACCAGGTCCAGGCGCGCGAGGAAGGCGTCGTCATGGCTGGACAGGTACAGCAAACCCAGCTGGCTGCCCTGCGCGATCAGCGGCACGCAGGCGTAGGTCGGCGTGGCGCCGAGCGACGGCGTGGACACGTGATTGCACGGCAGCAGTTCGTGGTGCGCGCGGTGGATATGCGGTTGGCCACGGCGCAGCGCCCAGCAATCCGGCAGCGGGAACATCGCCGGCCCGTTGATCGCATGCTCACCCCAGTGCGCGACTTCCTCGGCATAGTCCTGCGAGGCGCGCACGCGATAGAGCGTGCCACCGGTCTCCGGCAGCAGGCGGGAGAAGTACTGGGTGGCCAGGCCGATCGCCTCCTCGGCGCGCACGCAGCTCTGCAGCATGCCGCCATAGCGGCTGAGTTCGTTGAGGTCGGCACCGTGCTGTTCCAGCGCCTGGATGTTGCGCACCAGGTCGCCGCGCGCGTCGTCGCCATCGGCCTCGGCACGGGCGCGGTGGCGGATCTCGGCGACCAGCCAGCCGTACACCACGGCGATGATGACCAGGCCCAGCGGAATACCGAGGATCGCCAGCGCACGCAGCAGGTTGGCGCTTGTGCGGCTGGACTCGGCGCGCTGCACCAGCAACTGCTGTTCGCTGGCCACGAGCTGTCGTGCCTGTGCGCGCAGGGCGGCCGAGCTGCGGCGCGCTTCCTGGCCGATCGAGCGTTGCGCCGAGGCGAGGCCACCGGTGGCGTAATTGCCGAGGATGGCGTCCATCTGCCCGAGCCGGCGTTCGATCTCGAGTTTCCACGCCAGCACCCGCCGGCTCTGGTCGGGATTGTCGCGCACCAGAGCCTGCAGCTTCACCATCATCTCGGGCAGGTCGCCACGACTGCGCTGGTAATCGGCCAGGTAGTCGACGTCGGCGGTCAACAGGTAGCCGCGCTGCGCGGATTCGCCATCGCGCAGCTGCGCTTCGATGGCGACCACCAGCGCGATCACTTCGTTGGTGTGCGAGACGCGGTTGGCGTCGACGATGAAACGCTGCGCGCCGAGCACCACGCCGACGCCGACCGCGACGAAGATCAGCGCGGCGGCGAGCAGGCCGAGGCGATTGGCAAGACGGCGGCGTTGTGGCATTCCGTGGGGGCGCGGCAATGGTCGGGCCAGACTAGGTCGCACTGCCCCGGGAGACAACCCGGCGCACACCGGAAGTGCCAACCACGGCACATCCTGGCGGCGCTATAGCCACCCGCGCTGGCGCGCGAGCCGGTACGCCTCGATGCGATTGGCGACGCCGAGCTTGCCGATCGCCTCGGACAGGTAGTTGCGCACGGTGCCCTGCGAGAGGTTCAGCTGCTTCGCGATGTCGCCGGCCGACTGGCCTTCACCGGCCAGCCGAAGCACCTGGCGTTCACGGTCGTTGAGCGGATCCGCCTCCGACCACGCTTCAAGCGCGAGTTGCGGATCGATGGCGCGCCCGCCGCGATGCACCTTGCGCAAGGCCTCCGCCAGGTCCTCGGCGGGCGCATCCTTCAGCAGGTAGCCGGACACGCCAGCATCGAGCGCGCGCCGCAGGAAGCCGCCGCGCGCGAACGTGGTGACGATGACGACCTTGCAGGGCAGGTCATGCCGCTGGATGCGCTGTGCCAGCTCCAGGCCGCTCAGGCCCGGCATCTCGATGTCGGTGACCAGCAGGTCCGGCTTCAGCCGCTGCAACTCGCGCCACGCTGCCTCGCCGTCGGCCGCGCTGCCGACCACCTCGATGTCGCTTTCCATGCCGAGCAATGCGGTGAGCGCACCCCGCACCATGGCCTGGTCTTCGGCAAGCAGTACGCGGATCATCGGCACATCACGGCGACGGGGTCGGAGGACACGCTAGCAAATCACGCTAGCAAAGTGGGCGCGCGCTTTACTGTAGGAGCGACGTAAGTCGCGATCGCAGCGCATGAACTCTCTGATATGCCGGCCAAAAAGAGGGGGGTGTCTGCGTACACCCGACCGCACAGCTTCGCCCGACTTCATTGGAACCGAGGCCATGCGGTCGCGACTTACGTCGCTCCTACAGTGCCTTCGTTGTGCTTCGCGGTGCGCGATGGCTCGTCCTCCCGCGACGGCAACGGCAGCACGATCTCCACGCAGGTGCCCTGCCGCAGCGTCGACTCGATGCGCAGGCGACCCCCACGCGATTCGACCCGCTCGCGCATGCCGCCCAGGCCGTTGCCGGGCACGGCCGCGCTGCCGACGCCGTTGTCGCGGATGCGCAGCTGCACCTGGTCGTCCGTGGATGCGAGCGATACCTCGGCGAGCGTGGCGCGGGCATGGCGCTGGATGTTGGTGACCGCTTCGCGCAGGGCCAGTGCAAGCACGGTTTCAAGATCGGGCGGCACCACCACCTCCTGCGCGTCGTAGCGCAGCGTGATGCCGTCCGACTCCAGCAGCAGTTTCGCCGAGGCCAGTTCGGCCGCCAGGCCGGCGGCACGGATGCCGGTGACCGCGCGTCGCACCTGCGCCAGCGCATCGCGAGCCACGCGACTGACCTCGACGATCTCGTTGCGCGCCGCCTGCGGATCGCGTTCGATCAGCCGACCGGCGAGATCCGACTTCAGCGCCACCAGCGACAGCGTATGGCCGAGCAGGTCGTGCAGGTCGCGGCCGATGCGCTCGCGCTCGGCCAGCGCGGCCAGCCGCCGGACTTCCTCGTGCGACAGCTTCAGCTCCGCGCGCTTGCGCACGGTTTCCGACTGGAAGTAGTTGCCGGTGAACACCGCCACCGAGATGATCGCCGTCACCACCGGCACGAAGACGGGAAAACCGAGCCAGACCCCCATGCCGCAGTACCCTGCCAGCAGCACCAGCAGCGCACCCACGCGCATCCACAGCCTGCCGGGAAGCAGGGCCACGAAGGCCGCCGCATAGATCACGTACGTGTTGGAGAACGCATTGAACGACATCAGGCCGTAGCCCAGCGCGGCAATCCCCACCGTGCACAGCACGCGCGTCATCGCGCTGCCGCGGTACGCCAGGAAGTACATCGGCAGGAACACGGCGATGGACAGCAGCGTGGGCCACAGGTACCAGCGCACGCTCTGGCCCCAGTTGGCGTTGGAAGGCACCAGCAGCGGCACGAACAGGAATACGAGGTAGCCCAGCAGGAAGATCGGCATCCAGCCCAGGCCGAGCGCCTCGGGAATCAGGCGATCCCGCACGCGGGTGGCCGTGCGCAGCAAGGGAGAGGCAAGCAGGTTCATCGACGACTCCTTGTGCCGGCCGGCTCACCGCGCCAGGCGGCGGCGCGCCAGCACGAAGAACACCACGGTGATCGCGACCAGCACGGCGACATGCAGGGCCAGCGGCCGTCCCGCATCCATGCCGACCACCTTCTGCGCGATCTGCGCCAGATGATACGCCGGCCATGCGGGTGCGACGGACTGCAGGACGCCGGGCAGCATCGACAGCGGCACCCACAGGCCGGACAGGAACGCCATCGGCAGGTAGATCAGGTTGATCAGCGCCGGCGCACCGCGCCCGCTCACCAGTGTCCCCAGCCACAGGCCGAGCGCGCTGAAGGGCAGCACGCCGACCAGGCAGGTCGCCACCAGCGCCAGCCACTGCAGCGTGGACAGCCGCACGCCGGCCACGCCGACCGCCAGCGTGCCGAGCAGCAGCAGGATGATCGCCGCGAACAGCACCGCCATCGCCATCTTGGCGACGAGATACGCGCCCGGCGGCATTGGTTGCGCGCGCTTCAGGGTCAGCAGGCCCTGTTCGCGGTCCATCGCCACGGTCACGCCGAAACCGAACAGTGCCACACCCATCACGCCGAACACGCTGTAGCCCGCCAGCATGTAAGTGGCGGCGGCAGGTCCACCCTTGCCGCCCAGCAGCACGCCGAACAGCAGGTAGAACACCGGCGGGAACAGCAGGCAGGGTAGCGAGAACGACGGCGTGCGCAGCAGGCGCAGGAATTCGTAGCGCGCTTCCAGCAGGTAGGCGCGGCGGGAGGAAAACGGAACAGCGGCGATCGTGTCCATCAGGCGGCCTCCTGGTCGGTGGCATCACGGGTGAGGGCAAGGAAGGCGTCGGCCAGGCCGGCGCGCTGTACTTCCAGGTCGGACAGGGCGGCGTCTTCGGCCAGCAGGCGACGGACGACGGTTTCGGCCGCGTCGGCGACGATCTCCAGCCGCGCCCCGTCACGCTGCGCGCGTTGCACGCCCGGCCAGCCCTGTATCCGTTCGGCCGGCAGCGCGCTGGTGCAGCGGATGCGGCGCTGGGCCACGTGCGCGCGGATCTGCGCGACGGTCCCTTCCGCCACCACGCGTCCATGGTTCACCACCACCACGCGGTCGGCGAGTGCTTCGGCTTCTTCCAGATAGTGAGTGGTCAGCAGCACCGCGCAGCCCTGTGCGCGCAGTTCGCGGATCGCCTTCCACAGGGTCTGTCGCGCATCGATGTCGAGGCCGGTGGTGGGTTCGTCGAGGAACAGCAGCTCGGGCCGGCCGCAGATGGCGAGCGCGAACTGCACGCGCCGCTGTTGCCCGCCGGACAGTTGGCCGTAGCCGCGCGCCATCAGGCCATCGAGGCCGGCCAGCGCGACCAGGTCCGCCACGCTGCGCGGCTGCGGGTAGTAGGCGCGCGTCAGGTCGATCAGCTCGCGCACTTTCAACGTGTCGGGCACGGCCGCCGACTGCAGCATCACGCCGGCACGGCGACGCGCGTCCAGCGACTGCGGCGGCAGGCCGAACAGCTCGACGGTGCCGGCGTCGGCGCGCTGCAGGCCCAGCAGCAGGCCGATCGCGGTGCTCTTGCCGGCACCGTTCGGGCCGAGCAGGGCCAGCACCTGGCCGGCCGGCAGCGCCAGGTCCAGGCCATCCAGTGCCAGGGTCTTGCCATAGTGGTGGCGCACGCCGCGCAGGCGGGCCAGCGGTGCGGAGGTCAGGCTTGCGACGTTCATGCGACGGTCTCGTCGGAGGGTGCCGCCATGTTGCCGATCGAGGTGCCGCGTGATGAGTGCAGGCCCTCAGGCGAATCAGGTGACAGGTGTCACTGGGATGCGGCGCCCCGCTGGCCCAGGATGCGTCCCGTGGCAGGCGGTGGCCGGCCATCGCCGCACGAAGTGACTTCCGGCAACTAGGCTTCCGTTACCCTTGCTGGTCACACTTCCCCGCATTCACCGTCTGGATACGCATGAACAGCTCTGCCGACCTGCTGAAGGAACTCCGTATCGACCGCAAGGCGCCGCCGCCCGCCCCGCCGTCGCGTCGTGGCCTGTGGATCACGCTGGCGGTGGTGGCCGTGCTGCTGGCGCTGGCCGCTGCGGCCTGGGCGCTGCTGGGGCGCGAGAAGCCGATCGAAGTGCGGACCGCGCCGACCGTCGCACTCGGCGGCGGTGGCGCGTCCGCCTCGGTGCTGGATGCGTCCGGCTATGTGGTCGCGCGCCGCATGGCGACGGTGTCGGCCAAGGTCACCGGCAAGGTGCAGGAAGTGCTGATCGAGGAAGGCATGCGGGTCGAGGCCGGCCAGGTACTGGCGCGGCTGGAACCGATCGACGCCGATGCCGACCGCGCGCTGTCGCAGAGCCAGCTGCAGGCCGCGCGCAGCCAGACCGGCGGTGTGCAGGCGCAGTTGGTGGAAGCCGAGGCGAACGCGCGCCGCCTGTCGTCGCTGGTCGCACAGCAACTGGTGTCGAAGGCGCAGTACGACCAGGCCATCGCCCAGCGCGACCTGCTGCGCGCGCAGTTGCTGACCGCGCAGCGCAACGAGCGCACCGCCGCCGACCGCCTGAAGATCGCCGACATCGGCCTGGACAACACCATCGTGCGCGCCCCGTTCGCCGGCGTGGTGATCGCCAAGGCCGCGCAACCGGGCGAAATCGTCTCGCCGCTGTCGGCCGGCGGCGGCTTCACCCGCACCGGCATCGGCACCATCGTCGACATGGAGTCGCTGGAAGTGGAAGTGGAGGTCAACGAGTCCTTCATCGGCCGCGTGCAGCCGAAGATGCCGATCCAGGCCACGCTGAACGCCTATCCCGAGTGGCAGATCCCCGGCGAGGTGATCGCCATCATTCCGACCGCCGACCGCAGCAAGGCCACCGTCAAGGTGCGCGTGGCGCTGAACGTCAAGGACCCGCGCATCGTGCCCGACATGGGCGTGCGCGTGAGCTTCCTGGAAGCCGCCAAGCCGCAGCAGGCCGATCAGCCCAAGGGCGTGCGCGTTCCCGGCGCCGCGGTGGTCGAGCGCAATGGCGCGCAGGTGGCTTTCGTGGTCGGCGACGACGATACCGTGCAGCAGCACGGCCTGAAGGTCGCCGGCAAGCTGGGCGACGACGTCCACGTCACCGAGGGACTGCAGGCCGGCGAGACCGTCGTGCTGGACCCACCCGCCGAACTGAAGGACGGTGCCAAGGTCGTGCTGGCCGAAGACACCGAGTAAAGGGTCCATCGCGTGAGGATCTCCCTCGCACGGCGAATCACCGGACTATCCGCGCCTCTCCACCGGCGCGTGTCGATCCCGGGCGACGCCCTCCGTCGTCCTGACGGGCGGACCGTGTCCATCGAGGACGAGTTCCGCCCTGTACGAACCGCAGCATCGCCGTTCGCCTTCCCGCCTCCAACAAGGACCTTGCCGATGTCTTCCCTGGTTTCCATCCGCAACCTCACCAAGACCTACCAGCGCGGCCCCGAAAAGGTGCAGGTGCTGCACGGCATCGACCTGGACATCCCGCATGGCGACTTCGTCGCGCTGATGGGTCCGTCCGGCTCCGGCAAGACCACGCTGCTCAACCTGATCGGCGGCCTCGACACGCCCAGCGGCGGCGAGATCGAGATCGAGGGCCAGCGCATCGACCGCATGAACGACGGCCAGCTCGCGCATTGGCGCAGCTCGCACGTCGGCTTCGTGTTCCAGTTCTACAACCTGATGCCCACGCTGACCGCGCAGCGCAACGTCGAACTGCCGCTGCTGCTGACCAAGCTCGGCGGCGCGCAGCGCAAGCGCAACGCGGAGATCGCGTTGCAGCTGGTCGGCCTGGCCGACCGCAAGTCGCACCGCCCCAACGAACTGTCCGGCGGCCAGCAGCAGCGCGTGGCGATCGCGCGCGCCATTGTGTCCGACCCGACGTTCCTGATCTGCGACGAACCGACCGGCGACCTCGACCGTCATTCGGCCGAGGAGATCCTCAACCTGCTGCAGATGCTCAACAAGGAACACGGCAAGACCATCATCATGGTCACGCACGATCCCAAGGCAGCCGAGTACGCCACCCACACCATCCACCTGGACAAGGGCGAACTGGCCGACGCCCCCGTCGGCGCGCACTGACCGGAGGCGGACATGAAATATTTCTCGCTGATATGGTCGGCGCTGTTCCGCAGCAAGACGCGGACGTCGTTGACGTTGCTGTCCGTGGTCGCGGCCTTCCTGCTGTTCGGCCTGCTCGACTCGGTGCGCGTGGCGTTCAATTCCGGCGGCAGCGTGGCCGGTGCGGACCGCCTGGTCGTTGCCTCGCGGTTGTCCATCACGCAGATGCTGCCATACAGCCTGGCGGCCAGAATCGACGCAACGCCGGGTGTGAAGAAGAGCGCCTACGCCGCCTGGTTCGGTGGCATCTACAAGGACCCGAAGAATTTCTTCCCGAACTTCTCTGTCGGCCCCGGCTACATGGACATGTACCCGGAATACGTCATCGACCCCGCGCAGCTGAAGGCCTGGGAAGCCGACCGCACCGGCGCCATCGTCGGCGAGAACCTGGCCAGGCGCTTCGGCTGGAAGATCGGCGACACCATCCCGCTGCAGGCGACGATCTTCCCGCAGAAGGACGGCAGCAATGCATGGCCGCTGACGCTGCGCGGCACGTTCAAGCTGGCCGACAGCAAGCGCAAGGGTGAAGAGAACCAGTTGCTGTTCCACTGGAAGTACTTCGACGAGGCCAACCAGTACGTCAACGGCCAGATCGGCTGGTACATGGTGAAGCTGGACAACGTGAACCACGCCACCCGCGTGGCCAACGCCATCGATGCGATCTCGGCCAACTCCTCGCATGAGACCAAGACGCAGACCGAGCAGGCCTTCAACCAATCGTTCGCCAAGCAGTTCGCCGACATCGGCCTGATCGTCACCGCGATCATGGCGGCGGTGTTCTTCACCCTGCTGCTGCTGACCGGCAACACCATGGCGCAGGCGGTGCGCGAGCGCGTTCCGGAACTCGCGGTGCTGAAGACGCTGGGCTTCACCAACGGCACCGTGCTGGTGCTCGTCCTGGTCGAATCGGTGCTGCTGATCGTGCTGGGCGGTGTACTGGGCATGGCGATCGCCTCGGCCATCATCCCGGTGCTGAGCGGCGCCAGCAACGGCATGATCGCGTTGCCGTCCATCCCGGCACAGACCTGGGGCGTGGGCCTGGGATTGATGGTCGCGATCGGGTTGGTCGTTGGCGCATTGCCCGCCACGCGTGCGATGCGGTTGAAGATCGTCGATGCATTGGCCGGCCGCTGACAGGAGACATGACATGAAGAAGCAATGGTTGGGCAACCTCATCTCCATCGTGGCGCTGGTCGTCGGCCTGAGCGTGTGGATCGTGTTGCCGTGGTACGCGGTGCTCGGCATCGCCGTGGCGCTGGCACTGTGGCTGTTCCTCACCCGCAGCGGGCGGCTGTCGCTGGAGGCCGCGAAGATCGGCGTCGCCAGCCTGCCGCAACGCTGGGGCGCCTCGTCGGTGATCGTGGTCGGCATTGCCGGCGTGGTCGGCGTGCTGGTGGCGATGCTGGCGATGGGCGAAGGCTTTTCGGCGACGCTCAAGCAGACCGGCGGCGAAGACACCGCCATCGTGCTGCGTGGCGGCTCGCAGGCGGAGACCAACTCGGTCATCACCCGCGACCAGGTGCCGCTGATCTCGACACTGGCGGGCGTCGCCAAGGGCAAGGACGGGCGCGCACTGCTGTCGCCGGAACTGTCGCAGATCGTCAACCTGCCGACGACCAGTACCGGCGAGGACGCCAACGCGCAGTTCCGCGGCGTCAGCGATGCCGCGTGGGCGATCCGCCCGCAGGTGAAGCTGACCGAGGGTCGCAAGTTCAACGTCGGCGTGCGCGAGATCGTCGTCGGCCAGGGCGCGAAGGGCCAGTACCGCGGACTGGACGTCGGCAAGACGCTGAAGCTGGGCAACCAGGAGTGGACGGTCGTCGGTGTGTTCGCCTCCGGCGATGCGCACGACTCGGAGCTGTGGACCGACATCGACACGCTGTCGTCGGCCTACGACCGCCGCGCCTACCAGTCGGTCACCGTGCGCACCGAAGGCAAGGCCGGCTTCGACCAGTTCAAGCAGGCGATGGAGAACGACCCGCGTCTGAAGCTGGACGTGCTGACCACGCGCGACTACTACACCAAGCAATCGACCGGCCTGAACACGCTGATCAAGGTGCTCGGTACGGTGATCGGCACCATCATGGCGATCGGCGCGGTATTCGGTGCGCTCAACACCATGTATGCGGCCGTCGCCGGGCGTGCGCGAGAGATCGCCACGATGCGCGCGATCGGCTTCCGCGGCCTGCCGGTGGTGATGGCGGTGATGCTGGAGACGATGCTGCTGGCGCTGCTGGGCGGACTGCTCGGCGGGTTGATCGCCTGGGTGGTGTTCAACGGCTACAGCGTGGCCACGCTGGGCAGCAACTTCAGCCAGGTGGTGTTCCAGTTCAAGGTCACACCGGAGCTGCTGTGGAGTGGCTTGAAGTGGGCGCTCGGCATCGGCCTGGTCGGCGGCCTGTTCCCCGCGCTGCGTGCGGCCCGCCTGCCGATCACGCAGGCGCTGCGCGCGATCTGACGGATCCGCGAGGGTGCCGGCACGGCCGGCGCCCTCGTTGGGTCACGACACCAGATCCAGCCATCCCTTCGCGATGGCGGCGTCCATGTCGTCCGGCGTATCGATGTCGTAGGCCAGCTCTGGCGCATCGCAAGCGGCGACATCCAGACCTTCGCCATTGAGCACATCGCGTAGGCCACGGTCGCCATCGGGCAGTGTCCTGGCGCGACGCAGAACGTTCGCCGACACCCATGCCGGCACGCCGATCTTGTCACCGAAGCGTGTTCCTGCCGAACCTGTTGAAGACCGTTCCGCGGCAGCCCGCAATGCCAGCAAGTGCGGCGACGCCAATGCCGGCTGATCGCAGGTCAGCAGCAGCGTCGCGCCTTCGTGCGTGGCGAGTGCGTCGGCGGCCAGGCGCAGGCTGCCGGCCATGCCGGTTTGCCATGCGACATTGACGACGCAGTCGAGCGGCAGATCGTCCAGCGCAATTCGCATCTGGTCCGCATGCGCGCCGACGACAACCAGTACGCGCGCCGCGCCCGACTCCAGTGCCAGTCGTGCGGCACGGTGCACCAGGGTTTCACCGTCACACGTCAGCAGTTGTTTCGCTCGCCCCAGCCGCGTGCTGTCACCGGCGGCCAACACGACGGCGGCATGCACCAGGTTCATGCGGATTCACCGTGATGCCACGCCTGCAGTTGCGCGGCGATGCTCAGCGCGATCGCTTCCGGCCCCTGCCCGCCCAGTTTCAGGCCGATGGGTGAATGCAGTCGCGACAGCAGCGATGCGTGCAGCGCGTGCGGGATCACCCGCAACAGGTCTTCGCGTCGGCGCACCGGGCCGAGCAGGCCGATGAAGGGGATGGCGGTATCGGCGAGCGCGACCAGCGCTTCACGGTCGTGTTCGAAATGGTGGTGCATCACTAGCGCCGCGTCCGGCGCAGGATGCAGCGTCCGCAGGGCCTCGTCGGGCGACTGCATCCGCCAGTCATCCGCGACCTCATCCGCGGGCACCCAGCGCGCGCGCCGTTCCACCACGGTGACGTGCCAGCCGAGCTGGCGCAGCCACGCCACCAGCATGCGCGTCTCGGGACCGGCACCGAAGATCGCGACGCGTGGCGGTGGCGGCACCGTCACCTCGCCTGCGATGTCGGCCGTAGCGGATGTCGCGACGGGCAGCGCCCATGTCCGTGCGGCGTCGCCCGCGCTCGCGGACACGGTGCCTTCGCCGGTCAGCCGCAGCGACAGCGGACCCGCGCCCTGCCACCACGCCTGCACCACCTGCGACCAGCCCGGCAGGCGGTCCAGCGGCAGCAGCGCGAGATGCAGCCGTCCGCGGCAACCGACTGCCGAGCCGGCCAACAGGTCTTCGTCGTCGCGCGTGTCGATGTCCATGGCGTCCAGGCCTCCGCCGGCCACCGCGTGCCGCGCACGACGTGCGATCTCCGGCTCCAGGCATCCGCCGCTCAACCAACCGGTTTGCGCATCGTCGGAAGCGAACACCGCCATTGCGCCCTGCCGCACATACGTCGAGCCCTCGGTGGCGACGACCACGACCAGCACTCTGCCGTCGCCAGCCTCGCTGGCGCGCGCGGAGACTTCCAGTGGGTGGCGATGGACCGACATGCGCATCACGATGGCGCAAGCGCGTGCCTGATGGCAACGGCCCGCCGACCGTCCGGCACATCGGGCAAACATGCCGGAGGATCGTGCAAGCGGCAGCCGCCGTTTTCACTGGCGGGCCATGGGAGCACGGAGTATCGTCGACCGGTCCCACGCCGCCGCCAGGGAGACACCATGAAGTTGAACGTCAATGGGTCGGAGCGCGAAGTCGACGCGACCGACGACATGCCGCTGCTCTGGGTCCTGCGCGACCTGATGGGCCTCACCGGAACCAAGTTCGGCTGCGGCATCGCGCAATGCGGCGCCTGCACCGTGCATGTGGACGGTTCACCGTTGCGCGCCTGCGTCACGCCCGCCTCCGCCGTCGCCGGCAAGAAGATTACGACCATCGAAGGCCTGTCCGCCGACGGTTCGCATCCCGTGCAGAAGGCATGGGCGGAACTGGATGTCGTGCAATGCGGCTACTGCCAGTCCGGCCAGATCATGTCGGCCGCCGCGCTGTTGGCGGTGGTGCCTGCGCCGACCGACAACGACATCGACCATGCACTGTCCGGCAACCTCTGCCGGTGCGGCACCTACCAGCGCATCCGCGCCGCCGTGCATCGCGCGGCCGAGCTGGGGAAGGCCTGAATCCCACGCCGCCGCGGCACGTGTTGCCGTGGCTCCGATCCGATGTTCGACGGAGGTCGTGTCCGTGAACCTTGAACTGAAATCCTCGCGCCGCGGCTTCCTGCGCTCCACCGCCCTGGTCGGCGGCGGCCTGGTCGTCGCGATCGCCGTACCCGGCGCACGCCGCTTCGCCTGGGCGCAGGAAGCCCAACCGGCCGCAGCCGCCGCGTTCGCGCCGAACGCCTTCCTGCGCATCGCCGCCGACGACTCGATCACTGTGCTGCTTGCGCATGCCGAGATGGGCCAGGGTATCTGGACCACGCTGCCGATGCTGATCGCCGAAGAACTCGACGCCGATTGGTCGAAGGTCCGCGTCGAACATGGCCCGGCCGACAAGGCCTATACCAGCCCTGTGTTCGGCATGCAGGGCACCGGCGGCTCGACCACCACGTGGTCCGAGTTCGACCGCTATCGCCAGGCCGGTGCGATCGCCCGCGCCATGCTGCTGCAGGCCGCGGCCGCGCGCCTCAACGTGCCGGTGGACCAGTTGCGCACCGAGAACGGCGCGGTGGTGTCGGGCACGCAACGCCTGCGCTACGGCGAACTCGCCGATGACGCCGGCAAGCAGGCGCCGCCCGCGCTGGATACGTTGAAGCTGCGCGACCCCAAGGACTGGAAGCTGATCGGCAAGGCGACCAAGCGGCTGGACACGCCGGAGAAGATCACCGGCAAGGCGAAGTTCGGCATGGACGTGCAGTTCGATGGCCTGCTGACCGCCGTCGTGCAGCGCTCGCCGGTGTTCGGCGGCAAGGTCAAGTCGTTCGATGCCACCGCGGCGCGTGCCGTGCGCGGCGTGCGCGACGTGGTGCAGGTGCCGAGCGGTGTCGCCGTGGTGGCCGAGCACTTCTGGGCCGCCAAGCTCGGCCGCGACGCGCTGCAGGTCGTCTGGGAAGCTGGCGAAGGCGCCAAGCTGGACAGCGTCGTGCTGCGGCAGCAGTTCTCGCAGCTGGCGACCGAGGAAGGTCCGACCGCTGCGAGCGCTGGCGACGTCATCGCTGCATTGAGCAAGGCTGCGAAGACCGTCGATGCCGAATACGCCGTCCCCTATCTCGCGCATGCGGCGATGGAACCGCTGAACTGCACGGTGAAGATCGGCGACGGCGAGTGCGACATCTGGTGCGGCACGCAGTTCCCCACGTTGGACCAGAACAGCACCGCCGGGATCCTCGGCATTCCACCGGAAAAGGTCCGCATCCACACGCCGTTCCTCGGCGGCGGCTTCGGTCGCCGCGCCACGCCCACGTCGGATGTCGTGTCCGAAGCCGTGGAAGTCGCCAGGGCGGCCAAGGCGTCGGTCAAGACCGTGTGGACGCGCGAGGACGATACGCGGGGCGGCTACTACCGTTCCGCCTTCGTCGAAAAGGCGAAAGTCGGCCTGGGCGAAGACGGGCTGCCGGTCGCCTGGCACCAGGTGATGGTGGGCCAGTCGATCATGGCCGGTACCTTCATGGAAGCGATGATGGTGAAGAACGGCATCGACGCCACCTCGACCGAAGGCGTCGCCGATTCACCCTACGTGCTCGGCACGCCAGCGCATCGCGTCGACCTGCATTCGCCGAAGACCGGCATCCCGGTGCTGTGGTGGCGCTCGGTGGGACACAGCGTCAATGGCTTCGTGATGGAAAGCCTGGTGGACGAACTGGCGCATGCCGCCGGCAAGGATCCGGTGGAGTACCGCCGCACTCTGTTGAAGGACCATCCGCGCCACCTCGCGGCCTTGAACCTCGCAGCAGAAAAGTCCGGCTGGACCACGCCCGCGCCGCAGGGTCGCGCGCGCGGCGTCGCCGTGCACGAATCGTTCGGCAGCTACGTCGCGCAGGTGGCCGAGGTCTCGGTGGAGGACGGACAGATCCGCGTGCATCGCGTGGTCTGCGCGATCGACTGCGGCGTGGCGGTGAACCCGGGTGCCGTCGAGGCGCAGATGGAGTCCGGCATCGTGTTCGGCCTGGGCGCGGCGCTGCACGGCGCGCTGACGCTGAAAGAAGGCCAGGTGCAGGAGTCGAACTACCACGACTATCGCGTGCTGCGCCTGCACGAGATGCCCAGGGTGGAGGTCCATATCGTGGCGAGCACCGAGAAGATGGGCGGCGTCGGCGAACCCGGTACGCCGCCGATCGCCCCGGCCGTGGCGAATGCGGTGTTCAAGCTGACCGGACAACGGTTGCGCGAACTGCCGCTGCGCCTGCCGACGCCCGCCTCCTCCACACCGACTGCCTGAGGCCTGCCATGCGCATCCTGATGATGTCGTTGACCGTCCTCCTGCTCGTCGCCTGCAAGCCCCGCATCAGCGAGGAACAGAAGGCGCAGGCACTGACCGCGTTCGCGACGGTGGAAAAGGTGTTCCAGCATCCCCGTTGCAGCAACTGCCACATCCCCGGCGACGCACCGCTGCAGTTCGATACGCAGACGCCGCACGCGATGAACGTCGCGCGCGGTCCCGATGGCAAGGGCGCGCCCGGCCTGCCCTGCTCCACCTGCCATGCCGAACAGAACGCGCCGGCGAGCTATGGCCCGCACGCGCCGCCCGGCGCACCGCACTGGCAGCTGCCGCCACCCGACCACAAGATGGCGTGGATCGGCCTGCCCGCCGACCAGCTGTGCGCGATGATCCAGGACAAGAAACGCAACGGCGGCCGCGACTTCGACGCGCTGGTCAAGCACGTGGCCGAGGACAAGCTGGTGCTGTGGGGCTGGAACCCGGGCGGCGAACGCGCACCGGTGCCGGTACCGCATGACCAGTTCGTCGCCGCCTTCAAGACGTGGACCGCGGCAGGCGGCCCCTGTCCCGCGCCGGCAGCGAAGACGTCCGGCTGAGTCAGCGCCCCGGCGCGGTCGCGACGACCGCATCGCGCCGGCGCGCACGCCACAGGCCATCGCTGGCGAAGATCAGCAGGCCGGTCCAGATGGCGGCGAAACCGATCGCGCGTTCGATGCCGAAGGCTTCGCGGAACACCAGCACGCCGATCAGCAGTTGGATGCTCGGCGCGATGTACTGCAGCAGGCCGACCACCGACAGCGGAATGCGCCGCACGCCGTAGGCGAAACCGATCAGTGGCACCGCCGTGACCACGCCGCCGAAGATGAGCAACAGGTCGTTCTTCCAACCGTAGCCACTGACGAAACCGCCGCCATGGCCGAACTCACCCCAGGCCACGTAAGCCAGCGCGGGCAGGAACAGGTACAGGCTTTCGACGCCGAGACCGGCCACCGGATCGACCGCGACCAGCTTGCGCACCAGGCCGTACAGGCCGAACGAGAACGCCAGCCCCAGCGCGATCCACGGCGGCGAACCCGCCTGCAGCGTCAGCCAGGCCACACCGACGAGTGCGAAACCTACCGCGACCCACTGCGCAGGCGACAGGCGCTCGCGCAGCACCAGCACGCCGAGCACGACGTTGATCAGCGGGTTGATGAAGTAGCCGAGGCTGGTTTCCACCACGTGTCCGGCGTTCACCGCCCAGATGTACAGGCCCCAGTTGAATGCGATCAGCAGGCTGCTGACGCCGAGCAGCGGCACCGCGCGCGGCTGCGCGCGTACCTGTCGCCACCAGCTGCGCCCGTTCTTCAGCAGCAGCCAGCCGATCACCAGCACCGCACTCCAGACGATGCGGTGCGCGATGATGTGGAACGACGGCACCGCCTTCAGCAGGTGCCAGTACAACGGCACCACGCCCCAGATCAGGAACGTGCCGGCGGTGATCGCCAGGCCTTTGCGATCGATGGCGGGCGTGGTCATTTCGATTGCCGCGCGCGCGCCAGCGTGATGACCACGACACCGGCCAGGATCACCGCCATCGCGCCGAGATCGTGCGGGGTGAACGTCTCTCCGGCGATGAAGGCACCGAGCGCGACCGCGATCACCGGATTGACGTAGGCATAGCTGCCCACCAGCACCGGGCGCGCATGGTGCAGCAGCCAGACGTAGGCGGTGAATGCGATGATCGAACCGAACACCGCCAGGTACGCCACGGCCAGCGCGCCGTCGAGCGTCCACTCCGCCGTATCGAAGCGTTCGCCGTGCAGCAGGCCGGCGACCACCAGCATCACGCCGGCCGCCAGCATCTGCGCGGCGGCGGTCATGAACGGCGACGGCAGGTCGCGTCCGCGCGACCACACCGAACCGTACGCCCACGCGATCGGCGCGATCAGCAGCAGGACCAGACCCACCGGCGAGCCGGTCAGCGAACTGCCCGCGTTGAGCCAGACCACGCCGGCAAAGCCGACGATGACGCCGAGCCATTCACCGCGCGTCGGATGCTGGCCGCGCATCGCGCCGAACAGTCCCATCCACAACGGCATCGATGCCACTGCCACCGCAGCCAGGCCTGACGACACCGTCTGCTCCGCCAGCACCACCATGCCGTTGCCCATCAGCAACAGCAGCGCACCCATCACCAGCAGGTTCTTCCACTGCGCACGCGTCGGCGGCGCGACCCCACGCCACAGCAGGAACAGGAACATCACCAGCCCGGCCACCACGAAGCGGCTGCCCGACACCATCAGCAAGGGCGGGAAACCGCCTTCGAGTGCGAAGCGGATACCGAGGTACGTCGAGCCCCAGACCACGTAGACGATGGCCAGGGCGGCAGCGACGGCAAGGCCGCCACGCGCGGGCGCGGCGGAAACGGACGAAGTCATGGGAAACCGTGGGGAGTGCGGTGTGGTGCAATTCTAGGCCAGTCGCGTACCCGCGGCATGACCACGATGCCCTCGGTTGCTTGAAACCTTTCCGGGCAGGCTTGAATGGCCTTCAAGACGGCGTCGGACGCCGAGTAGCAGAGGTGGGAGCGACGTAAGTCGCGATGAAGCGCCATGCACAGCAGGCCCGCGACGGCACATCACGGAGTTGTTCCCACACGCGTATCCACCGACGCGATGCCGACATCCTGCGCGCACGTCGCGACTCACGTCGCTCCCACGGCGGATGCGTGGATCAGCCGCGCTCGCGCGCCAGCAACTGCTGCTTGCGGGGCAGTCCCCAGCGATAGCCGCCGAGCGACCCGTCGCCGCGGATCACGCGATGGCAAGGCACGACCACCGCAATGCGGTTGTGTGCGCAGGCGCTGGCCACTGCCCGGGCGGCGCGGGGCGCACCCAGCGACTGCGCCAACCCGGCGTAGCTGACGGTCTCGCCTGCGGGGATCTTCATCAGCGCATCCCAGACGCGCTGCTGGAAGCCGGTACCGAGCAGATCCACCGGCACGTCCGTATCACGCCCCGCCAAGCGTTCGGCGACGGCACGCAGGCGTGGCGCGAGGAAATCGTCGCGGCCCGCCTCGACGCGCTCGAGTTGCGCCAGCGGGAATTCCTCACGCAGCCGCTGCTCCAGCACCGCGTCGTCGTCGCCGAGTTCGACGGCGCAGATGCCACGCTCGGTCGCGGCGACCAGTGCGCGGCCGAGCACGGTATCGACCAGGGTCCAGCGGATCTCCACCCCACGCCCGCCGGTCCGGTACGTGGCCGGCGTCATCCCGAGCTTCGTCGCGCCCTGCTCGTACAGCCGAGATGGTGAGCCGTAACCGGCGTCGTACAGCGCCGTGGTGACATCGCGCCCTTCACGCAGGGCGCTCTTCAGCGTCCCCAGCTTCTTGCGCGCGAGGTACTCGGCGGGACTCAATCCGAAGCGTGCGCGGAAGCGGCGCTGCAGGTGCGAGGCACTGAGGCCGGTCTGCGCCGCCAGTTCCGACAGCGACGGTTCGCCGTCGTCGAGCAGGCGACGCGCCACGTCCAGGGGATCGTTGGCGATGGAGGGAGAAACGGGAGGCGAGGGGCGCGGCATGGTGTCCATGCGCCCAGACTAGGGCGCGTGCAGCGGTCCGGCTATCCGGATCTTGCGCCCAGATTCTGCAGGAGGGGCTTCAGCCCCGACCGCACCTTCAAGACCATGCGAGGCTGGTCGAAGCGCATCGGGACTGAAGCCCCTTCTACAGGAGCAATCACTGCGCCCAGCGGCCCGGACCGGGCGAATCGGGCAGCACCTGCGCCGACAGCTTGCGGTCCTGTCCCAGGATGCCGATGGCGTCGGAAAGGATGGCGGCGGATTCGCGCAACAGCGGATCGGGACGCTTGTCGGCCAGCTTCTCGCGCTGCGCATCCTTGACGATGTCGCGCTCCGAAGCGCCCAGGCCGTCGTCGGCCAGATCCTCTGCCAACGGATCAAGCGCCAGTCCCAGCGTCTTGCGCTCGGCCTGCCGCTGCTTGCGCTGGGTGTCCTGGCGATCGCGCTCGGCGCGGCGTTCGGCCTCGTTGAGCGACACGTACTTCTTCGCGGCCTCGGCGCGGAACTGCGCCACGTCCTCGGACCACCACTGGAATTCCTTGTCCTTGGCCGAACGCGCCGCATGCAGCGCTTCGAGCTTCGGCAGCAGCGGCGCGAAGTTGCCGTACTGCATGTGCGGAACGGCGGCGATGCGCGTCCACGGCAAGGCATTGTCGTAGGTGCTCTCGCCATACTCGCTGGCGTCGACGCTGACCGGGAACGCGATGTCCGGCACCACGCCCTTGTGCTGGGTGCTGCCGCCCGCCACGCGGAAGAACTGCGCGATGGTCAGCTTGACCGAGCCGAAGCGCGGCGCCTCGTTGGCCGGCCAGCGGTCCAGGTCCACCATGTTCTGCACGGTGCCCTTGCCGAAGCTGGTCTCGCCGATCACCAGGCCACGACCGTAGTCCTGGATGGCGCCGGCGAAGATCTCCGACGCCGACGCCGACGCGCGGTTGATCAGTACCGCCAGCGGACCGTCCCAGGCCACGCCAGGCTTGCGGTCACTGTTGACGGTCACCCGGCCACCGGATTCGCGCACCTGCACCACCGGCCCCTTGTCGATGAACAGGCCGGTGAGCTCCACCGCTTCATCCAGCGAGCCACCGCCGTTGTTGCGCAGGTCCATCACCACGCCATCAACGCCCTGCGTCTTGAACTGCGCGAGCAGCTTGGCGATGTCGCGGGTCGCGGAATTGAAGTCGTTCGGGTTGCGGCGACGGCCTTCGAAATCCTGGTAGAACGCCGGCAGCTTGATCACACCGATGCGGCGGGCGGGTTCGTTGCCACTGGCCGGCAACGTGATGGTCTCGGCCTTGGCGGCCTGCTCTTCCAGCTTCACCTTCTGCCGGGTGATGGTGACCTGCGCGTGCTTGCCGTCGATGCCGGCCTCGACCGGGATGTATTCGATGCGGACCTGCGTGTCCTTCTTGCCGCGGATCTGTGCGACGACATCATCGATGCGCCAGCCGATCACGTCGGTCAACGGGCCGGACTTGCCCTGGCCGACGGCGACGATGCGGTCGCCGATCTTCAGCTTTCCGCTGAGGTCGGCCGGGCCGCCGGGCACGATCTCGCGGATCGCCACCAGATCGTCCTGCCGCTGCAGGACCGCACCGATGCCTTCCAGCGACAGCGACATCGACTGGTTGAAGTTCTCGGCGGTGCGCGGCGTGAAGTAGTCCGTGTGCGGATCGATCGCGCTGGTGTAGGCATTGAGGAAGGTCTGGAAGACATCCTCGGTCTTCAGTTCATTGACGGTGCGCTGCAGGTTGGCGTAACGCTTGTCCAGCGTCTTGCGGATCTCGTCGGGCTTCTTGCCGGCCAGCTTCAGGCGCAGCCAGTCGTTCATCACCGACTTCTTCCAGATCGCATCCAGCGCCTTGCCATCCGCCGCCCAGGGTGCGTCCTTGCGGTCGTATTCCCAGCGCTCGTCGCCGGCAAAGTCGAAATCCTGCTTCAGCAGTGCGCGCGCGTACGCGACGCGCTGGCCGACGCGCTGCTTGTAGACGGTGAAGATCTCGTAGGCCGGCGCGAGGTCGCCCGAACGGATGGCATCGTCCATTCGGGTCCTGTACGGCGCGAACCGCGCCACGTCGGCCTCGGTGAAGAACTGCTTGCCGCCATCCAGCGCGTCGAAATAGCGCTTGAAGATGTCCTGCGACAACGTGTCGTCGAGCGCGCGCGGACGGTACGCATAGCGGCTGTCCGACAGCAGGCCGTACACCAGCTTCGACGTGTTGGCCTGGTCGGCGGTCGGCGCCACCGTGATCGCGTCGCCGTCGCCACGCGCGAGCAGCGCCAACGGCGCCGACAGGGCCAGAACCAGCAACAGGAGGGGGGCTTTCTTCAGTGTCATTGCGTACTCATGGCCTTGGGGCCGTCAGGCTGGAACGGATTGCTGGTTCGACACGATGACAGTGCACAAAGTTGCGCGCCTTGTCATCTGCCTTTCGGCAGCCTAAAGGCGGGCGCGTAGGAAAAGGTGAACCTTGGCAATGCCACGGCCCGGAGTCGCGCGCAGCCAACCGCGCTGGCGGTCGCCGGCGCCCATGCAGAAGACGTGGGTTCAGCCCGCCTGGCGCGCGGTGGATGCCGCCTGCGCGGCCTGCTGGTCGGCGTGGTAGGACGAACGCACCAGCGGCCCCGAGGCGACATGGCTGAAACCCAGTGCCATGCCGTACTCCTCCAGCGCCTTGAACTCGTCCGGTGTCCAGTAGCGCAGCACCGGGTGGTGGTGCGGGGTCGGCTGCAGGTACTGGCCGATGGTGACCATGTCGACATCGTGCGCGCGCAGGTCGCGCAGCGTGCCCTGCACCTGCTCCATCGTTTCGCCCAGGCCCAGCATGATCCCGGACTTGGTGGGCAGGTGCGGATGCTGCTGCTTGAAGCGCTGCAGCAGGGTCAGCGACCACTGGTAGTCGGCGCCCGGACGCACGTTGGGGTACAGGTCCGGCACGGTCTCGATGTTGTGGTTGAACACGTCCGGCGGATTCACCGCGAGGATGTCCAGCGCGCGATCCATGCGGCCCTTGCCACGGAAATCGGGCGTGAGGATCTCGATGCGCGTGGTGGGCGAATGCTCGCGGATGGCGGCGATGCAGTCGACGAAATGCTGGGCGCCACCGTCGCGCAGGTCGTCGCGGTCGACGCTGGTCACCACGACGTACTTCAGGCCCATGTCGGCGACGGTGTTCGCCAGGCTCAGCGGCTCGGACGCGTCCGGCGGCTTGGGGCGGCCGTGTGCGACGTCGCAGAACGAGCAGCGCCGTGTGCAGACCTCGCCCAGGATCATGAAGGTGGCGGTGCCGTGGCCGAAGCACTCATGGATGTTCGGGCAGCTGGCTTCTTCACACACCGTGACCAGGCGGTTTTCGCGCAGCTTGGCCTTGAGCCTCGCCACCGAACCGTCGGACGGGATGCGCACGCGGATCCACGACGGCTTGCGCAGCACCGGGGTGTCGGCGAACTGGACGGGCGAGCGCGCGATCTTGTCGCCGCCCAGCTGCTTGGCGCCCGTCTCGAGCGGGGCAGGGGCGGAAACGATCTGCAGCGGGATTTCCCGGGCGCTGGCCGGGCGGGCGGAATCGGTCATGTGCCGATTCTACTCCCCACCCTTCCGGACCGCCGCCAGCACGGCGTCACCTCTTCCGGAATCCTGCATTCCACCCGCTGTGCCCGCGGGTACGGACGGGCAATAAAAAAGCCCGCAATGGCTGGGCCATTGCGGGCTTGCTCCCTCCCCCACGTCGGGATGCGGGGCCATCGTGAAGGGAGGGTTACAGGTCTTGCACGCTGCACTGCAAAACAGAACCGCGCGGTTTACCGCGAGAAGGCGTGATGTCACATATATGAATCGCAGCCAAACCCGCACCATTGCGCGATGTTACCGATATCAGACCAATTCCGGCGGCACGCTCGAGAACAGGGGTTACGTTCTTCACTGCATTTACCTGAACAGGGCTTGCCCGTTCGCCGCGCGCAAATTCCACCCATGCGCCAGCTCACTCGAGGTAATGGGGTCGCCCTTCGTACCAGGCCTTGGCGCGCACCACATGCAGCTTGTGTTGCGTTCCCTGGACTTCCATGCCGACGCTCAACGCTCGCCAACGGGCATACAGATCACCCTGTCGCTGGGCGCCCTGCAGGCGCAGCCGCGCCATCATGTCGTAGCGGTCGTTGCGCGCCTGCATGCGATCCAGCACCAGGACATCGTCGCGCCACTGCACGCGCCCCTGCACCCGCGCCTGTCCCGCATCGACCAACCGATATACCCACGCCGGGTAGTCTTTCTCGCGTGAGAACAGGGCCAGCAGGAAACCCACATCCTTCATGGTGACGTCGGCACCGCCGCCAGCACTGACCGGCTTGTCCAGGTCCAGCCGCGCACGATCCAGCCTCACGCGCGCCCACCAGCCGCGCCGCGACTCGCCTCCGGGCACGGTGAACCCCACGTTGCGCACCTGCACCGTGCTGCCATCGGCGACGAACCACCGGTGCCGGAGATCCGCACGCCGCAGCCTGAGATCGAGATCGATGTCGCCACGCAATTCGAGTTCTGCCAGGTGCATCCGCGTGCCGCGACCGGCGATGCGCAAGGTGCCATGCCCTACGTTGCCGGCGGCATCCAGCGACAGGTCGCCGCTCAGCACACCGGCGCCCCCATCGAAACGCATGTGGCGTCGCGGCAGGAACGGGTTGTAGACGCGCAGGTCGGGCACGCTGGCGCGATCGAAGACGACACGCGCCTTCGCCGTATCCCGTGCCTGCGCGAGCGGACCCGCCGCGTTCACCGACAGGCGCAGGTTGCGACCACGCACATACGGCCGGGAGGGCGCACTCATGGCGGCCACGTCGAACGTCTCCATCACCGCCTGCAGCCGGGGTACCAGTTCGCCCTGCGCGCCCGCATCCAGGCGGATATCGGCACGCGCGCGGCCGCGGATGCGATTGCCCATCACATCGGCCACCGCATCCACCCCGGGCACGGCGATGCGGCTGCCGGCCGCAAGCCTTCCGTCCACCACCTGCACATCCGCGCTGACGGCCCCGGCCCCATCGAGTTTCAACCACGGCGCCTGCGGAAACAGGTCCGACAGCCAACGCAGCGAATCGAAGTGCCAGGCACCCACGACATGGCCGGACGCGCGCGGCAGGAGGCCAGCGACATCGCGCAGCGGCACCTGCCTGCCCCTCAGGCGCAGGTCGGCTTCCAGCGCCAGCCTGCCATCGGCCTGCGGCGGCACGGTCGCCTTGACCACGATGTCCTCGTCCACGGCCACGTCGATGCCGAGGATGTCGTTGCGCTGCGCACCGGCGATGTCGCTGCCGGCGACGGCCATCGTCCATTGCGCCCGTCCGCCGGGCGTGAGCAGCCCGCGGTCGAATCCCAGGGCGATGTCGGCGCGGCCTTCACCCGGCACCAGCGTCACCGCCACATCGCCGCGCGACCCCACGGCCACGTTCAAGCCGGCGGTCCGTCCGCCCAGCTTCACGTCCAGCCGGGTCTTCAGCAGCTTGTCGAGGCCGGCAGCGTCTTCGCGCCGATGCCGGTCGATGGCGAAGCGCGCCTCCAATGTGGCGTCGCGCAGCATTTCGTCGCCGTCGCGGACCAGACGCGCCGATGAAAAGCCGACGGTCGAGGGCATCAGCTCCATCGGCCCTCCACGCAACTGCTTGTAGAACGAGACTTCGCCGCGCCCTGCGCCCGCCAGTTCGAATCCATCGAAGGAGGCCCGCTGGATCGATTCGCTGGCGATGCGGTCGAACTGCAGTTCCCAGCCGCCCTCGCGTGGCGGCGGCGGTGCCAGTTCCCGCGCCACACGACGGACGCCACCGCGCACCTCGTCTGCCCGGACCTGCGGGACGTGGAGCCGCCGCGACAGCAACGGCCACAGCGCGATGCGCCCTTCCACGTGCTGCGCCCGCGCTTCCCAGGCAATGCGCCGCGACTGCCCCTGCAGCACGACCTCACGCAGGCTGATGCGACCCGGCCACCACGTGTGGCCGGACGCCCAGTGCATCTGGAAGCGTTCCGGCTTGCGGTTGAGTGTCTTTTCGCCCAGCGCGGTATTGAGGAATACGTTGCCGGCGATCAGGTAAAGCGCATAGATCGCGACGAGGGCTGCCAGCCCCCATCGCAACCATCGCAGGCTTCTCGTGCGAAGGGATGTCCGTTCCATCCGCACAGGATGCCGCATCCGGTGTCGTCGAAGGGGTCAGCGTGCGGCGAGGCCCGCCTCGAACCAGCCTCGCGTGACCTTCCCGGCGCGTGCTTCAGGCTCAGGCGGCCCGGGCTGCCGCCTCCGCGCGTCGCCGGCGGCCCTTTACCGCGGCCGCAAGGCGTTCGAGCACCTGCACCGATGCGTCCCAGCCCAGGCAGCCATCGGTGATGCTCTGACCGTAGGCCAGCGGCTGGCCGTCCACCAGATCCTGGCGTCCACCGACCAGATGGCTTTCCACCATCACGCCGACGATGCGCCGCTCGCCGCCTTCCAGCTGCGCAGCGATGTCGTCGATCACGGCCGGCTGGTTGTCCGGATTCTTGCCGCTGTTGGCGTGGCTGGCATCGACCATCAAACGCGCCGGCAGTCCCGACTTCGCCAGCACCTGGCTCGCGGCGTCGATGCTGGCCGCATCGTAGTTGGGCGTCTTGCCGCCACGCAGGATCACGTGGCAATCGGGATTGCCCGCGGTCGCCGCGATGGCCGAACGGCCTTCCTTTGTCACCGCCAGGAAATGGTGCGGATGCGACGCCGCACCGACCGCGTCCACCGCGATCTTGACGTTGCCGTCGGTGCCGTTCTTGAAGCCGACCGGGCACGACAGGCCACTGGCCATCTCGCGATGCACCTGGCTTTCCGTGGTACGCGCGCCGATCGCGCCCCATGCTACCAGGTCGCTTACGTACTGCGGCGAGATGGTGTCGAGGTACTCGCAGCCCGCAGGCAGGCCGAGCGCATTGATGTCGCGCAGCAGCCCGCGAGCCAGCCGCAGCCCGCGGTTGATGTCGAAGCTGCCATCCAGCGCCGGGTCGTTGATCAGACCCTTCCAGCCGACCGTGGTGCGCGGCTTCTCGAAGTACACACGCATCACGATTTCCAGATCATCGGACAGCGCATCGCGCAGCGGCTTCAGGCGGCGCGCGTACTCCATCGCCGATGCAGGATCGTGGATCGAGCACGGCCCGATCACCACGACGAGGCGATCGTCGCGGCCATGCAGGATGTCGTGCAGCACGGCGCGCGACTCCGATACGGTCTGCGACACCACGTCGTCGCAGGGCAGTTCGCCGATCACGGCGGCGGGCGTGACCAGCTCATCGAGCTTACGGATGCGCAGATCGTCGGTATGGGGGGCCATCGGGTTTCTCCGGGTCAACAAAAAAGCCGCCAGTTTCGCTGGCGGCTTCAAGGGGATTCTTCTGGGGTCTTACCTAGAATGAACGCGTCCTCGCTTCCGCCGTCGGCATCGGAAAGCCTTCGTACCAGAACCAATAGCGGGCGCGGAGCGGATTCATGCGATGCATTGGGCCATGGCTTCCTGCGCTTGTCGAATGTTTCATCGGCAACGGAAGCCGCAGGATCACGCGGCGGTGAAGAACATCAGATAGACCAGACGCCCGTCTTCCATCGTGCTGCCGAACGCGGGGCCGGCGGTGTGCCACAACCAGGGACGCAGCAGCACCAGCCGGTTGAAGCGCATCGGCACCTGCATGGTGGGTTCCCACACGCTGTCGTCGTTGCTGTGCTTCTCGATGATCTCCTGATGCATCTGCGCATGCGAAGCGAATCCCATCTCCGCCAGTTCCGCGTCGTTGAGCGGCGCACGGTCGCGATTCGACGGGCGATGGCGGAAGAATTCGGTGCCGCCGCGGCAATCCTCCGGCTTGCTGAGGTAGAGGATGCCCGACCAGTAGGCCTGGTCGATATGCACCTTCGCGCTGCCGATGTCGCTCGCCAGGGTAATGCGGAACTTGCCGTGCGACTGGAGCGGATTGATCGGCTTGAGGCGCTCACCGGTGAGGTGCGAGGCAATCTCGGACAAGCCTTCGATCTCGATGCGCTCCAGCGAGTTGCGCCCGGGGAACGGCCCACGCAGGTCGGGATAGGTCAGCTTGAGCGCAGCCTCGCGAAGGGACAGCGCGTCCTGCTGGCCGAGGAAGTCGTCGACGATAATGAGGGAGGTATGCATGGCGTCAGGGCAAGGGGGGCAGTCCCAACTCCTTCAGGTAGGCATTGTGCTTTTTCTTGGCGGCGGCTATGTCCTGCTCAATCGCGACCAATTGCTGGTTGACGGCCAAAAGATCAACCTGGGCCTCAGCAACTGCGGTGCTGACATAGCGTGAGATATTGAGATTGAAGTCGTTCTTCTCGATCTCCGCCATCCCTACACGCCTCGCGTATCGAGGCTCTTCCGTACGCTCGCGATACGTGGCGACAATCTTGTCGATGTGCTCCGGCAACAATCGGTTCTGCCGCTTGCCTTTCTGGAAATGTTCATCGCCACTGGCATTGATGAACAACACATCGTCCGGCTGCTTGCATTTTTTCAGCACGAGAATGCACACGGGAATGCCGGTGGAGTAGAACAGGTTGGCCGGAAGGCCGATGACCGTGTCGATATGGCCGTCCTTGAGCAGCTTGGTGCGGATGCGGGCCTCGGCGCCGCCGCGGAAAAGCACACCGTGCGGCAGGATGATGGCCATCACGCCATCGTCCTTCAGGTAGTGAAAGCCGTGAAGCAGGAACGCGAAATCCGCCGCCGACTTGGGGGCCAGGTCGTAATTGCGGAACCGCATGTCCTCGCGCAGCGCGTCACCCGGCTCCCAGCGGTAGCTGAAAGGCGGATTGGCGACCACCGCATCGAAACGGGGCATGCGCGCCGGATTGGACTCGCGCAGCCAATCCCATTGATTCTCGAGCGTATCGCCGTGGTAGATCTCGAACTCGGAATCCTTCACCCCGTGCAGCAGCATGTTCATGCGCGCTAGGTTGTAGGTAGTGATGTTCTTTTCCTGGCCCACCAGCTTGCCGATGCTGCGCTTCTGGGCATGCCGGCGGACATTGAGCAGCAGCGAGCCCGAGCCGCAGGCAAAATCCAGCACCTGGTCCAGGTGGGCACGCGGACCAGAGGCCGGATTCTGGCTGTCGAGAGTGACGATGGCGGACAGGATGTCCGAGATAAACTGCGGTGTGTAGAACTCGCCAGCCTTCTTGCCGCTGCCGGCAGCGAACTGGCCGATCAGATACTCGTAGGCATCGCCCAGGGTGTCGTTGTCGGCCTTGAATTGCGCCAGTCCCTTTGCGATCTCTCCGACGATCTTGACCAGTTGCTTGTTCCGCTGAGGGTAGCTCTTGCCAAGCTTTTCGGAACTGAGGTTTATCTCGGAGAACAGGCCTCCGAAGGCGCTCTCGAAAGATTCCTCTTCGATGTACTTGAAAGCATCCTGCAAGGTACGCAGCAGGTCGTCGCTCTGCACGCGCGCCAGCTCGGCGATGGCCGTCCACAGGAATTCGGGGCGCACCACATAGTGCACCTTGCGACGCATCTGCTTCTCGAACGCCGGGACGTCCCGTGCGTTGTCCGCATACCAGATGGCCAGCGGCGCGCGCCGATCGTCCTTGTCCGGCGTCGGATAGTCGGCCCCCAGCTCCCGCTTGGCCGCCGCCTCATAGTTGTCCGACAAATAGCGCAGAAACAGAAAGGCCAACATGTAGTCGCGGAAGTCATCTGCGTCCATGCTGCCGCGCAGGGTATCGGCGATGCTCCAGAGCAGGGCGCCGAGCTTGTTTCGTTCGTCTTGGGTCATGGGAATCAGGATTTCGGTCGGCGTTTTAGGTGATCTTCCAACGCAACGAGCTCGGCGTCGTCGGTGCGGTCGGCCTCCAGCGCCTCCTGTTGCCGGCGACGCTGGTGGAATTCGGTGTAGCGGGCAGACGTGGTCTGCTCCATCTGCGCTTGGCTGATGGAGCCTGCGCCGCTCAGCAACGGAAACCCGTTGGAAGCGATGATCTGGCCCACGTTTTGCCTCCAGAACGCCATCGGAATGGCTTGGCGGCTCTTGGTCCGCAACTCGGCAGTTTCCAGGAAGATCACCACCAGCCGGTTGAGGGTATCGATCTCGTCTTCGGTCAGATAGTTCTTTGCGACCAGGATGTCCTGCCTGCGGACTTTGGCGCCCTTCCAGGTGAGGAGACCGAAATGGGGATGTTCGGGATTGGCACGGGCGATGACGATTTCCGCTGCGGTCTTGCCAGTCACCGCATACAGCAGCAGGTTCTGCACGGTGGCGAAGAACTCTCCGGTGGCGCGGTCGGTCTTGTCGTAGTCCACACTCAGGGCGAACAGGTCGCGTACCTTTTGATAGAAGCGCTTCTCCGAGGCCCGGATGTCACGGATGCGTTCGAGCATCTCGTCGAAGTAGTCGGGGCGGCCATCGGGGTTCTTCAGACGCTCGTCATCCATGACGAAGCCCTTGACCAGATACTCGCGCAGCACGCCGGTCGCCCAGCGACGGAACTGCACGCCGCGCAGGGAGCGCACGCGGTAGCCGACCGCCAGGATGGCGTCCAGGTTGTAGAGCTTGGTCAGGTACTGCTTGCCGTCTGCGGCAGTTGTCAAGGATTCCTTGACAACTGAGCCGTCCTGCAACTCTTTGTCTTCAATGATGTTTTTCAGGTGCAGCGAGATGTTCTGCTTGGTGGTCTCAAACAGCTCGGCCATCTCGGCCTGACTGAGCCAGACGGTCTGCTGATCGGCCCGCAGCTGGATCTGGCTGCGGCCGTCGTCGGTGGTGTAGAGGATCAGCATGTCAGGCATCCATGCCGGGCAGCGAGGCCCTGTTGAAAGGGTAGTAATTCAGGAAATCGTCGAGCACCTTCTCGAAGTGCTGTCGGTTCTCTTCCAGGAGTTCCACGGGATCGTAGAACGAGTAGTTGCCGTGGCTCATGATGTTCACGACGCGGCCGTACAGGGTAGCGTCCGGGTCGTTCTGCGCATCCTGCTGGATGCAGACCGAGAACTTTTCGTGACCGTGGAAGATCTGGGCTTTCTCCAGCAGGCTACGCAGCGCGTTGAAGTGGTGCGTGTAAACCTGCCCGGATTCGCGGGCACGGCACAGGTCCTCCAGCAAGGAGAGATGATGAAAGAACGGGGTGTCGTTGCTCCAGGCCAACGTGTACTCGCCTGTCGCACGCGAGCGTGACAGCAGCCAGGGCTGGAACTTGCTGCGGTCTATCTGCTTGATCTCGTTCCAGAGCACGTTGAAGAACAGGGCGTGATGGGTGGAGATCACCGTCTTGATGGTGTGATCCTTCCGCGCCAGGAATGAAGCCAGGTGGTTGGCCACCACGATCGCGTTATGCTCGTCCAACGAGGAGATGGGGTCGTCGATGACGATGTACTTCACCCACTGGTAGGCCTCGGCACCGTCCATCGCCAGTTGCACGATGGCCAGGAAGAAGCACCAGATGAACATGGTCTCTTCGCCCCGGGAGATCTTGATGGGCTGTTGGGCGTCTCCCTTGGCGTAGAAGCGCACGACGCCCGCCGCCGCATCGATCTGGAAGTCGAATCCGGCATAGCGCTGCAGCAGCGGCCGGATGCGGGTGTCCATCTCCAGCTCGGTCAGACCATCGAAGAAGCGCGAACTGGTGTTGAGCACCAGCTTGCGGTCGCTGTCGCCTGCCAGATCGTTGTCCCAGCCGAACAGGTCTTCGGTGTAGGCGTTGAAATACAACGTGTCGCGCGCATCGCCCTGCCGGCCGAGGTTCTTGAACGCCATCGACAGCTGGGTCTTGCCGACGCCGTTGTGGCCGTAAAGCAGCACGAAACGCTTGGCCTTTTCCGGCGCGTTTGCCGGACCGTCCAATGTTATGCGGACATACGTTGCGAGTGCGGACAGATCGGCAAAAGTCGGCTGCGGACTCATGGCGCGAGCGCTTCCATCATAGGGAACAGGCCCTGCATCAATCCCGCCTTGTGTTGCTGGAACAAGGCGATCTTGCGGGACTGAATGGCAATGACATCATCGATCTCTGACAGGCAATCCGAAATCTTCTTTTGTTCCTCAAGCGCCGGAACAGCGATGGAAAGTTGCTTGATGATGTCTGAGTTGAGATTCTTCACTCCGCTGCCTGCCGCCGCGTTCAAGAAGTAGGTTTGGCAGGCAGATGAACCTAATGCGTAGTACAAAAAATCCGAAGTGATCTGCTTGCTAATTTGCGTGATGGCCAGCCAACCGTCGTGGATGCAGCACGTAATATTCGAGATGTAGGGCCGACCGAAGCTCATTGAATTGGAAAGAATGAGGTCGCCAGGACGAACCTGTCTTGTCTTTCCAAGTGCGACCTCTATGACTTTCTGTTCCGTCCTCTCGATGTACTTTGCCGCCTTGTCGACGTCACCAATCCTAAGCCAATTGAGGCCATCGGCCGCATGAGTGATGTAGCTGTCGATCGGACGCGGAGAACCGCCACGAACTACCGCTGACACGTCACCCAAGGCCACAGTATCCCAGTCGCCGTCAAACTCAGGGAAGCGAAGATCAGGCTGGCGCTCGCCTTCGGCGGGGAACAGCTGCTGCATTAAGCCCTGTTTGTGGGCCTTGAGGGCATCGAACTTGCGGGTCTCCGCAGCAATGCTGGAGTCCAGGGATAAGAGACAATCAGCCACTTTACGCTGCTCATCTTCACAAGGAATGCCAATTGACAAGCCTCGAAATGCATCTTTGGATAGGTTAAAGCGAGTTGAACCCTGAGCTTTCGCTGAGAAGTAGGCTCGCGTTGAAGGCTGCCTAAGCAGATACCCGACGAAAATTGGGTTCGGCGATTTTCCTTCATCAAACCTGAAAACAGTACAGAAAGAGTTTACGTAGCAATTCGGAATATCCGAAAGCACCACACTGGACATACCTGCTTCGTCAGGCGTTTCCGATGAAATAGTGAACAGCACATCGCCTTCTCGAATCTGCGTCTGCGACTCATCAAGCTCGACATGGACTAACCCCAAGTCCGTGTCATCGACAAATGCATTGCTGAAGACATTCATATAAGGAACGAACTTTGCATTCCCCACACCGAAGTCAGCTCCCTTCTTTCCTGTCAAGGAAGATAGGAAAGAGCCTTCCTTGCCAAGTTCTTTTGCGCGCCACGCTTCCGTGAATCCCGGAAATCGCAGGCCCGGCGCAGCTCCGCCGCCTTCTGACTCCACCACGCTCTCGACTTTACTGCGCATACGCACTCAACCCCGCAATCTCCCGCCCCTGCGCCAACCGCTCCAGCACCGGCGTCAGATCCTCCATCAACGCCAGTTCCCGACGCGTCCGGTCCTTCCAGCCCAAACCCAGCGGCTCCATCAACGCACTCAACGCCTCCCCGTCGAACACCCGCCGTCGCAGGATCTCGTCCACGAATGCCTTGAACGCCTCGGCTTCCACCCCATGCGCCTGCGCGATGGCATTGAGCTCATCGGTACGCCGACGCGCCTTGAAGGCCTCGTAACCCTTGCGGATCTCGCCCTCCTCCAGCGCCCGGTCCGTCGGCAGGCGGCGGATGTAGTCCGCGATCACCTCGCGCTCGTCCATGAATTTCGCATCGCCCTGCACCAGCGCGATCAACTGCTCCCGACTCATACTGCGTTCCGCCGGCGGCTTGCGACTGTCGCGCGCCACCAGCGCCATGATGTAGTCGTAGTCGATCAGATTGGACGCGAACAGCACGAACTCGAAGTCCAGCTGCTGCACCTCCGGCGGCGCGCCCTCGCCCCGTACCTGCTGCTGCGACTTGAGCCGCTGCGCCGTTTCCAGATAAGTGCCGCGCCACGCACGCAGATCATTGGCGGGCATCAGCGCATCCACTTGCTCCCGCTGCGCCGGCTCGAGGTCGGTGTACTGGTCCAACTGCGTCTTGCACCGCTGCACCTGCTTGAACAGCTCGACGAACTGCGCGCGCGCCAGGTCACCGCGCAGATTCGCCACGTCCTCCGGACGCCCGGCCAGCCCCTGCGACTGCATGAAACCCTGCAGTGCCTGCATGGCCTCATCCAATTGCTTGATGACCTTGGGTGCCGGATCCACCAGCCAGATGCGGGCAGGCGCGTCGCTGCCCTCGCCCGAGAACAACGTGATCGCTTCGTCCACTGGACCCTGCTGCTGGCGGAAATCCAGGATGTTGCCGTAAGGCTTGGTGTCGTTCAGTACGCGATTGGTGCGGGAGAATGCCTGGATCAGGCCGTGGTACTTGAGGTTCTTGTCCACGTACAGCGTGTTGAGGTACTTGGAGTCGAAGCCGGTCAGCAGCATGTCCACCACCAGGGTGATGTCGATCTTCTCTGACCCCTTACCGGGCAGGTCCGCGTCCGGTATCTGCTGCAGCTTGATGCGCTGCTGCACGTCCTTGTAGTACGCATCGAACTCGCCGATCCGGAAGCTGCCTCCATAGCATGCGTTGTAGTCCGCGATGATCGCCTTCAACGCGGCGTACTTGACGTCCGGCTCCTGGCTGTTGTCCGCCTGCTCCTGCGGCAGTTCTTCCTGCAGCTGACGCACGTCAGCCGCGTTCCGCGCGGCGGCATCGCCCCCCTCGGCCGCCACCGCCAGTGCCGGTGGCGAGAACACGCAGGCGACCCTGAGCGGGCAGAAGTCCGGATCGGTCGCCTGCATTTGAGTCTGAACCTCTCCGAACAGGCGGTAGTACTCGATGGCGTCGTTGATCGAGGCTGTCGCGAACACCGCGTTGAAGCGCCGCTGGTGGGTAGCGGCATTGTGCTTGTCCAGAATCGTTTCGATCACCTTGGCCTTGGGCGGCGCCTCGCTGGGCTTCGGCGGATTCGTACCTTCTGGCTTGAAGTGGTCCACATGGAACTTCAGCACGTTGCGATCATCGATGGCATGCGTGATGGTGTAGGCGTGGAGCTGCCGCTGAAACAGATCTTCCGTGGTGCGGTATGTCGCGCTTTTTCCTTCCCGCTGAATGCTGGCGCCGTTCTTGTCGAAGATCGGCGTACCGGTGAACCCGAACAGCTGCGCCCGCGGGAAGAAGTCCTTGATGGCCTGATGGTTGTCGCCGAACTGCGAGCGATGGCATTCGTCGAAGATGAACACCACACGCTTGTCCCGCAGCGCCTCAAGGCGCTGCGCATAGTTGCGCTTGTTGGCTCCGTCCAGCGCCAGGCCGAGCTTCTGGATGGTGGTCACGATGACCTTGTCCGCGCGGTCGTCGGACACCAGGCGTCGCACCAGCGTTTCGGTGTTGGTGTTTTCCTCGACACAGCCTTCCTGGAAGCGGTTGAACTCCTCCCGGGTCTGGCGATCCAGATCCTTGCGGTCCACCACGAACAGACATTTTTCGATGTCCGGATTGTCCTTCAGAAGCGTAGACGCCTTGAACGAGGTTAGCGTCTTGCCGCTGCCGGTGGTGTGCCAGACATAGCCGTTGCCGCCGTTCTTTTCGATGCAGTCCACGATCGCCTTGACGGCGTAGATCTGGTACGGCCGCATCATCAGCAGTTTCTGTTCGTTGGCCACCAGCACCATGTAACGGCTAAGCATCTGCCCCAACGTGCACTTGGCAAGGAACGCGTCGGCGAAAGCGTCCAGATGGCCGATCTTGCGGTTGGCCTCGTCCGCGAACTGGTAGACGGGCAGGAACTGCTCGTCCGCACTGAAATTGAAGTGCCTCGGATTGTTGTTGGCGAAATAGTACGTATCGGTGCTGTTGCTGACGATGAACACCTGCATGAAACACAACAATGTGCGGGTGTAACCATTACCGGGGTCGGCCTTGTAGTCGACGATCTGCTGCATGGCCCGGCGCGGACTGATACCGAGCGTCTTCAGCTCGATCTGCACCACCGGCATGCCATTGACCAACAGGATCACGTCATACCGGTGGTGGCTGCTGTCGTGATTCATGCGCAGCTGGCTGACCACCTCGAAGGTGTTCTTGCACCAGTCGCGTGTATTGACCAGCGTGTAATGCAGAGGCGTGCCGTCGTCGCGAATGAACGTCGAGGTCTCGCGCAGGCGCTGGGCGGCGGTGAAGACATCCGCCGTGACGATTTCATCCAAGAAGCGCTGCGCTTCGCCCTGGGTCAGGTAGACCTTGTTCAGCGCCTCGAATTTTTCCAGGAAGTTGCGCTCAAGCGTCACGCGATCCCGGATATCCGGGCACAGGGTGTAGTTCAGATCACCCAGCTTGGCGATGAGCTCCTGCTCGATGGCGCTTTCCTTGATATGCATACCAACCCCGTTTCAGGCGCCCACTGCACCTCACCGGGAAGTATGTCAGCTACGGCCAAGACCGCGCGAGTCCTCGCTTGCCCCCGAACCTCGGAAAAGAAAAGCCCCGCATCGCTGCGGGGCTTTCGTGGAACGGTGACGCGGGAAGCCGGTCTTAGAAGTCCATGCCGCCCATGCCGCCCATGCCACCGCCGGCCGGCATCGCCGGTTCGTCCTTCTTCGGCGCCTCGGCCACCATTGCTTCGGTGGTGATCATCAGGCCCGCGATCGAGGCGGCGTTCTGCAGCGCGGAGCGCGTGACCTTGGTCGGGTCCAGGATGCCGAATTCGATCATGTCGCCGAACTCGCCGTTGGCGGCGTTGTAGCCGAAGTTGCCCGAACCGTCCTTGACGCGGTTGACGATCACCGACGGCTCTTCACCGGCGTTGGTGACGATCTCGCGCAGCGGGGCTTCCATCGCGCGCAGGGCGATCTGGATGCCGTGGTTCTGGTCTTCGTTGATGCCCTTCAGGTTGCCGATGGTCTGCAGCGCGCGGATCAGCGCCACGCCACCGCCCGGGACCACGCCTTCTTCCACCGCCGCACGCGTGGCGTGCAGGGCGTCTTCGACGCGGGCCTTCTTTTCCTTCATTTCGATTTCGGTCGAGGCACCGACCTTGATCACGGCCACGCCGCCGGCCAGCTTGGCCACGCGTTCCTGCAGCTTCTCGCGGTCGTAGTCCGAAGAAGTCTCTTCGATCTGCGCCTTGATCTGCTTGATGCGCGACTGGATGCGCTCGGCATCGCCGGCGCCGTCGATGATGGTGGTGTTCTCCTTCGAGATCACGACCTTCTTCGCACGACCCAGGTCGTTGATGGTGGCCTTCTCGAGCTGCAGGCCGACTTCCTCGGAGATCACCGTGCCGTTGGTCAGCGTGGCGATGTCTTCCAGGATGGCCTTGCGGCGGTCACCGAAGCCCGGCGCCTTGACGGCGGCGACCTTGACGATGCCGCGGATGGTGTTGACCACCAGCGTGGCGAGGGCTTCGCCTTCCACTTCCTCGGCCACGATCAGCAGCGGCTTGCCGGCCTTGGCGACGCCTTCCAGCACCGGCAGCAGTTCGCGGACGTTGGAGACCTTCTTGTCGTGGATCAGGATGAAGGGGTCGTCGAATTCGACCTGCTGCGACTGCTGGTTGTTGATGAAGTACGGCGACAGGTAGCCACGGTCGAACTGCATGCCCTCGACGACGTCGAGTTCGTTCTCCAGACCCGAGCCTTCTTCGACGGTGATCACGCCTTCCTTGCCGACCTTCTTCATGGCCTCGGCGATGATGTCGCCGATGTTGCTGTCGGAGTTGGCGGAAATGGTGCCGACCTGGGCGATCGCCTTGTCGTCGGCGGTCGGCTTGGAGAGCTTCTTCAGCTCTTCGACGGCGGCCTTCACGGCCTGGTCGATGCCGCGCTTCAGGTCCATCGGGTTCATGCCGGCGGCGACGGCCTTGGAGCCTTCGCGGATGAACGCCTGCGCCAGCACGGTGGCGGTGGTGGTGCCGTCACCGGCGTTGTCGGAGGTCTTGGACGCGACTTCCTTCACCATCTGCGCGCCCATGTTCTCGAACTTGTCGGCCAGTTCGA